>NZ_FNCY01000009.1:0-16784 GCF_900099695.1 Propionivibrio dicarboxylicus
CGACCGCATTGCCGAGATCCATGCGCGCATCCCGAACACGCACCTCGTCATGCATGGATCATCGTCGGTGCCGCAGGAACTGCTCGCCGAAATCCGTGAATTCGGCGGCGACATGAAGGAAACCTACGGCGTGCCGGTCGAGGAAATCGTCCGCGGCATCAAGCACGGCGTGCGCAAGGTCAACATCGACACCGACATCCGTCTGGCGATGACCGCGGCGATTCGCCGCTACTTCGTCGAGAACCCCGGCAAGTTCGACCCGCGCGACTACCTCAAGCCCGCCCGCGAAGGCGCCAAGAAGGTCGTCCGCGCCCGTCTCGAAGCCTTCGGCGCCGCCGGTCAGGCCAGCAAGATCAAGGCAATCGCCCTCGACAAGATGGCCGAACGCTACAAGAAAGGCGAGCTCGACCAGATCATCCGCTGATCCGCATTGAACCCCAAGAGACCCGTCATTCCCGCTCAAACCGGGATGACGGGTCGTTTTCCTGTATCACCCTGAGAAGATCGATATCATGACCCAAGCCCTCTACCAATCGTCCATCCAGAGTCTGCCGTTACTCGGCCGCGGCAAGGTACGCGACATCTACGCCATCGATGAGGACAAGCTTCTGATCGTCACCAGCGACCGCCTGTCGGCTTTCGACGTCGTCCTGCCCGATCCGATCCCGCGCAAGGGAACGGTGCTGACGCAACTGGCCAACTTCTGGTTCGACCGGCTGGGTCATGTACTGCCCAATCAGCTGACCGGCATCGACCCGGAAAGCGTCGTTACGGCCGAGGAGCGCAGCCAGGTGCGCGGTCGCGGACTCGTCGTCAAGCGTCTGAAGCCGCTCCCGATCGAAGCCGTCGTGCGTGGCTACCTGATCGGCTCGGGCTGGAAGGACTACCAGCAGACCGGCGCCGTCTGCGGCATCAAGCTGCCGGCTGGCCTGCAACTCGCCGCCAAGCTGCCGGAACCGATCTTCACGCCGGCGACCAAGGCCGAGGAAGGCCATGACGAGAACATCTCGTTCGAGCAGGCGCAGACCGACTGCGCAGCGACGCTCTCCGGCATCCTGCAAGGCACCGGCCGCAACGGCGCCGACATCGCGACGGAAGCGCGCAACGCGGCGATCGCCCTGTACACGCAGGCGGCCGATTACGCGCTGACGCGCGGCATCATCATCGCCGACACCAAGTTCGAATTCGGCGTCGATGCCCAAGGCACGCTGCACCTGATCGACGAAGCCCTGACACCCGATTCGTCGCGCTTCTGGCCGGCCGACTCGTACCAGCTTGGCACCAACCCGCCGTCCTACGACAAGCAGTATGTGCGCGATCACCTGGAAACGCTGGACTGGGGCAAGACCTATCCCGGCCCGTCGCTGCCGGCCGAAGTCATCGCCCGCACCAGCGCCAAGTATGTCGAGGCCTACGAGCAACTCACCGGCAAAAAACTGGTCGACTAAAGCAGAGCGGCTGTTTGCATTCGGGCGGCTGCGGCCGCCCGCGTCTTTTCTGCAGCGGCATCGCCGACCGGCAAGAGCGCGCTGAAATGCCGACGCTCCCTTGAACCTGACCACACATTTCGATTCACCGAGATTCTCATCATGACCGACGCCAATCCCCTGCTCGACTTCTCCGGCCTGCCCCGCTTCGACACCATCTCACCGGAACATGTCACCCCGGCCATCTCCACGCTGCTGGCCGAAAGCCGTGCGCTGATCGAGCGCCAGACCAGCGACGCGGTCCCCGCCACCTGGACCGACTTCGCCTCGCCGCTGAGCGACGGTTTCGAGCGGCTCTCGCGCGCCTGGGGCATCGTCGGACACCTGCATTCGGTCAATGACGTCCCGGCCTGGCGCGAGGCCTACAACGCGATGCTGCCCGATGTCTCGCGCTTTTATGCCGAAATCGGCCAGAACCTCGCCCTGTTCTCGAAATACAAGGCCTTGCGCGAAAGCACCGCCTTCGCTGCCCTGACGCCGGAACAGCAGCGCATCATCGACAACGAAGTGCGTGACTTCCGCCTGTCGGGCGCCGAACTGCCCGCTGCGCAGAAGCCGCGCTTCCAGGCCATCCAGGAAGAACTCGCGGCGCTCGGGACCAAGTTCTCCGAGAACCTGCTCGACGCCACCAACGCCTTCGCCGAATGGATCGAGGACGAACGCGAACTGGCCGGCCTGCCCGCCGATGTCATCGAGGCGGCGCGCGAGGCCGCCGAGAAAGACGGCAAGCCGGGCTGGAAATTCACGCTGCATATGCCGTCCTACCTGCCGGTCATGCAATACGCCGAGTCGCGCGACCTGCGCGCCCGGCTCTATCGCGCCTATGGCACGCGCGCAGCGGAATTCGGCCCGGTCGAACTCGACAACACCCCGCTGATCCGCCGCCTGCTGGCGTTGCGCCATGAAGAAGCGCAGTTGCTCGGTTATCCGCATTTCGCCGCCGTCTCGCTGGTACAAAAGATGGCCGAATCGGTCGAGCAAGTGCTCACCTTCCTGCGCGACCTCGCGCACAAGGCCAAACCCTTCGCCGAGCGCGACCTCGCCGAATTACGCGCCTTCGCCCGCAGCGACCTCGGCCTCGAGACGCTCGAACCCTGGGACACGGCCTACGCCGCGGAAAAACTCCAGCAAGCGCGCTACGCCTTCTCGGAGCAGGAAGTAAAGCAATATTTCACCGAAGACAAGGTGCTGACCGGTCTTTTCCACGTCATCGAAACGCTGTTCGGCGTGCATATTCGCCCGGACAACGCACCGGTCTGGCACGAGGACGTGCGCTTCTTCCGTATCGAAACGGCCGCAGGCCAGGTCGTCGGACAGTTCTACCTCGACCTCTATGCCCGCGAAACCAAGCGCGGCGGCGCCTGGATGGACGAAGCGCTGTCGCGCCGACGCGTCGGGCAACAGGTGCAGACGCCGGTCGCCTACCTCAACTGCAACTTCTCGCGTCCGGTCGGCCAGCGTCCGGCGACCTTCACGCACGACGAGGTCACGACGCTCTTCCACGAAACCGGGCACGGCCTTCACCACATGCTGACCCGGATCGAGGAACTCGGCGTCTCGGGCATCCACGGCGTCGAGTGGGACGCCGTCGAACTTCCCTCGCAGTTCATGGAAAACTACTGCTGGGAATGGCCGGTGGTCGAGGCGATGACGGCGCACGTCGACACCGGCGCGCCGCTGCCGCGTGCGCTCTTCGACAAAATGCTGGCGGCGAAGAATTTCCAGAGCGGCCTGCAAACGGTCCGCCAGCTAGAATTCGCGCTCTTCGACCTGCTGCTCCACGCCGGCTTCGACGCCGACGGCGAACGCGGCGTGCTCGATCTGCTCGCCGAGGTCCGGCAGGAAGTCGCCGTGATGATTCCGCCGCCTTGGCACCGTTTCCCGAACAGTTTTTCGCACATCTTCGCCGGCGGGTATGCGGCCGGGTACTTCAGCTACAAATGGGCGGAAGTGCTCTCGGCCGATTGTTATGCCGCTTTCGAGGAAGCCGGCGACCCCTTCGACCCGGACACCGGACGACGCTTCCTTGACGAGATTCTCGCCCGCGGCGGCGCCCGGCCGGCGCTTGAGAATTTCCGCGCCTTCCGCGGCCGCGATCCGCAAGTCGACGCCTTGCTGCGCCATAATGGGATGGTCGCCCACTAGACGGAGACTCCCATGTCACGCCGCACGCTCACCATTGTGCAGCTACTGTTGCTGACCGCCGTGCTGAGCGCGGCGAACAGCCAGGCGCAGACCCTGTACCGCTGGATCGACCGTACGAGCGGCCAGACCGTCTTCTCCGATCGCCCGCCACCGCCGGGCAGCACGGCAGCAGAAGTCAAATCGGAAGCCAAGGCATCGGCCGACGAGGCGCCGCTGCCCTATGCCGTCCGCTTGGCCGCCGAGCGTTTTCCCGTGACGCTCTACACCTTGTCGCGCTGCCTTGAGCCCTGCCGGCTGGCGCGCGACCTGCTCAACGGCCGCGGCGTCCCCTTCACCGAAAGCCTCGCCGACACGGCCGAGGAACAGGATGCGCTGGCGGCCCGTCTCGGCGGCGACATCGCCATTCCGAGCCTGTTCGTCGGCACGCAGGGCTTTCGCGGTTTCGAAGCGACCGCCTGGCACAACCTGCTCGACCTCGCCGGCTATCCGGCTTCAGCGCCCTACGGCGCCAAACCTTCCGGAATCTTCAAGCAATGAAAGTCGCCAGCTGGAACGTCAATTCGCTCAAGGTTCGCCTGCCGCAACTCCTCGACTGGCTCGCCGACCGTCAGCCCGATGTCGTCTGCTTGCAGGAAACCAAAGTCGAGGACAGCGTCTTCCCGCACGCGGAAATCGAGGCGGCCGGCTATGCCGTCGCCTTTTCGGGACAGAAAACCTATAACGGCGTCGCCATGCTCTCGCGTCACGGCCTCGCCGATGTCGTCTGCGGCAATCCGCTATTCCCGGACCCGCAAAAGCGCCTGATCGCAGCGACCGTCGGCGATCTGCGCATCGTCTGCGCCTATGTCCCAAACGGCCAGGAAGTCGGCAGCGACAAGTACGACTACAAGCTCGCCTGGCTGGAAGCGCTTGAACGCTGGCTGGCGGAGATGCTGGCTGCCCACCCCCGATTGATCGTCACCGGCGATTTCAACATTGCCCCGGACGACCGCGACGTGCACAACCCAAAAGCATGGGAAGGCAAGATTCTCTGTTCAACACCCGAGCGGGCGGCTTTCCAGCGCCTGCTGGGGCTGGGATTGAAGGACAGTTTCCGGCTCTTCGAACAGCCGGAGAAGAGTTTTTCCTGGTGGGACTACCGCATGCTCGGCTTCCAGAAAAACCTTGGCCTGCGCATCGACCACCTGCTGCTCTCGGACGCGCTGACCCCGCACTGCAGGGCATCGACCATCGACCGCGAAATGCGAAAACGCGAGCGCCCGTCCGATCACGCGCCGGTTTCGGCGGTGATCGAAGGCTGACGGGACTGGTCGCGAGGCTTCAGACCTTGGGGAAGTCGGCGCCGCGCGCGACGGCTTCCTGCGCCAGGAACTCCTTGCGGATCGACTCAAGCTGCGCCAGACCGACATCAAAGGCGGCATTGCCGAGCGGCAAGTGATGCGGCGGGTTGGGTGATTCGACCGCTGCAATGATCGCCTTGACCGCGCGCACCGGATCGCCCGGTTGCTTGCCCGAGAAGGTCCGCAGTTGCTCGCATTTGGCCCCGGCCGTCGCGTGGTAGTCGGCAATCGCGTGCGCGCTTTCGTTGGCGGAGCGCCCGGCCCAGTCGGTACGGAAACCGCTCGGCTCGACGCAGATGACCCGGATGCCGAGCGGCTCGACCTCTTCCTTGAGCGCGCCGGACAAACCGACCACGGCGAACTTGGTGGCGTTGTAGTAGCCCAGCGCCGGGAAGGGCTTGAGCCCGGCCAGTGAAGCAATATTGATGATGGTACCGCTGCGCCGCTGGCGCATGCCCGGCAACACGGCCGCCGTCATCCGGCCCAGCGCGAAGACATTGATGTCGAACATGCGACGAACTTCGGCATCCTCGCTTTCTTCGACCGAACCGAAATAGCCGATCCCGGCATTGTTGAGCAGCACGTCGATGCGCCCGAAATGCGCTTCGGCCGCCTTGACGGCGGCGTCGATCTGGGCCTGGTCGGTGACATCGAGCTTTAGCACCAGCGCGCCCTCACGCCCGGCAAAGGCCTTGAGGTCCTCGGTCTTGCGCGCCGTCACCACGGTCGGATAGCCGGCCGCCAAGAGCTGCTCGGCCGTCTCGCGGCCAAAGCCCGTCGAACACCCGGTGATGAACCAGACCGGCTTCTTTGCATCCACCATCATCGTCTCCTTTAGTACGCAAAAATCAGCGTTTCATTATCCACTTTTTGCAGATATCTAGGGGGGTTTCTCGTTCATGACAGGACTTGCGGCGAAGCGCCGGCAATGCGACCATTGCCCCCGAATCTCCTGTGAGCGACGACACGACACGATGAACGGAAGCGCCCCTCTCAACATTGGCAGCCTGCTGGCCCGAGTCCCCCTGTTTTCCGAACTGAGTCCGGACGAACTGACCCGTATCGCTCGCGGCACACGGGAAATCAACGTCAGCAAGGGCGACATCCTGTTTCACAAAGGCGACCTGCCGACCGGCTTCCACCTCGTCGTCCAGGGACAGATCAAGCTCGCCTTCAGCTCGTCGCAAGGCAACGAAAAAGTCGTCGACATCCTGAACACCGGGCAGACCTTCGGCGAAGCCGTGATGTTCATGGACAAGCCCAACATCGTCTATGCGCAGGCGCTGAAGGACTCGCAACTGCTGCACATTTCCAGCGCCGTCATCCGCGGCGAACTCGAACGCGACCCGCGCCTCGGCGGCAAGATGATCGCCGCCCTCTCGATGCGCCTGCACCACCTGATGACCGACGTCGAGTCCTATACACTGCACTCGGCGCGGCAACGCATCATCGGCTATCTGCTGCGCGAATCGACGGATACCGACGCCACCGCGCTCGTCGTCACGCTGCCGACCAACAAGGGCATCATTGCTTCGCGCCTGAACCTCACGCAGGAGCACTTTTCGCGCATCCTGCACGAACTCAGCGCCGCCGGCCTGATCGTCGTCGAGGGCCGCAAGATCGGCATCCCGGACGTCAAAAAGCTGCGCGACTTCGATTTCTAGCGTTCGTCATCGCCGTGCAACACGTTTCCGCCATCATGTCCGCCTGCCTTGACGAGGAAACCCGGATGGATTTGTTGCTCTGGCGGCACGCCGAAGCCGAAGACGGCTCGCCCGATACGCTACGCAAGCTGACGCCACGCGGCGAAAAACAGGCGCGCCAGGTCGCCGCCTGGCTGTCGGAGCACCTGCCCAAACACCTGCGCATCGTCGCCAGTCCTGCGCTCCGTTGCCGGCAGACGGCCGAAGCCCTGGCACAGCCTTTCGAGACGGACAAGCGCCTCGCCGTCGACGGTAACGTCACCGGCCTGCTCGTCGCTGCCGGCTGGCCCGACGGCGGCGACACCGGCGCGCGCGCCGTACTCGTCGTCGGCCATCAACCGATACTTGGCCGCACGGCCGCCCTGCTGCTCTCCGGCGAAGAAGCCGACTGGACGATCAAGAAAAGCGCGCTGTGGTGGTTCAGCAACCGCACGCGGCACGGCGAAACGCAAACGATCCTGAAGGCCGTCGTCTCACCCGAGCTACTTTGACGCTCCCGCCGCGTCAGCCTCGCTTTCGGCCCCTTCCCCCCGCTCATCGAGCCCGGCGAGTTTCAGGTGAAAGCGTGCCATCTCGTACCCTAATCGGGCCGCGCGCCGAAGACAGGCGACCACACCCGCCCGGTCGCCGCGCGCCTCGATGACGCCACAGCGCTTGAATTCGATATAGCCAAGGAATTCCTTCGGCGGTTGATGCGCCGCGGCCGCATCGAAGGCCCGCATCGCTTCGTCGCCGTGCGCCAGGGCGAGCAGGCTGGTGCCGCGCGCGAGATAGCCCTGGAAGGCCGCGGGGTTCTGGGTGATCACGAGATCGCTCAGTCGCAGCGCCTCGGCATATTCCCGCCGCTTGAACGCTTCGCCAGCGAGGTTGTAATAGACCCGGTCGGCCCCCGCGACCGCCGGATGCGAAAGCTTGTCTCGCGCGTCCTGCCACAGCGCCTGCTCACTCGAAAAACTGCGCAAGCGGTCCTGCGCAGCAGGAAACAGCAGACAGCACGCCCCTGCCATGGCGACCCAGAAGAGCTTTCGACGCATTCCGGTCGCCCGTCGCAGCAAGTAAGCGTCGAAACGTATCAAGGCAATCGCCAGAAGCAGCGCATACGCGGGCATCCAGAGATAGCAGCGGTACAGGACAAACGGTTCCTGCACCTTCACCGTCGACAGTTCGACCGCGAAAGGCACCGCAGCGAATAACAGGGCGGACACCCAGACCAGCCTCGCCCCATCGTTGCGCTGCCGGCACCAGAACACGACGGCCGCGCCAAGCGTCAGCAGCGATGCCGCCAAAGCGGCAAATGCCCAGCCGCCCTGCCAAAGAGCCGTAAAGTCGATGCGCAGGTCGGCCGACATCCAGCCAGGATTGGGCAGCAGCCAGAGCAGCCCATACTTCCAGAACAGCAGTACCTGGGTCGCTGCGCTCATGGCCCAGGCGCTCCCGGGAAACGCAGGGGCAGATACCTGCGATAGCACCTGGCCCGCATAGATTTCATACGGGTTCCCGACAGCCTCGATACCGCGATGCAAAAGCACCCAAAGCATGCCAGGCAGGCTGATGGCCAAATACACGCCAGCTCGCCCAACGCTCGCCCGCGTCCAGCGGCAGCAGATCGGCGTCAGGACGATGGCCGCCACCGGCGTCAGGATCGCGTGTTCCTTGCACATCATCGCCAGCCAGGCCAACAGCGCGCTCGACAACAGATCCACCGGCCGGGGTGTTTGCTGCGCCCGCAAATAGAGCGTGAATGATACTAATGACGAAAGCGTAGCCAGCAGGATCGTGCGCTGGGCGAGATAGCCGACGCCATAGACCGCCACCGGATTGATCGCCATCCAGATGCAGACGAAACCGATGACAAGTCGACCGCGGTTGTTCTCGCGCTCGCCCGCAGCCAACAGGACGCGAACCAGAAAGACCTGCAAGGCCAGGATAACTGCCCCGTGGAGGGCAAGATTCAACCACCGGTTCCAGGCGAGATCGCCTCCGGACAGGACATGCACCAGACCCAGCGTGAAATACGGAAAGGTACGGGGATACGCGGAAAAAATACGCTGCGCGTGATCGAAAACCGTCAGGTTACCGAAGATATTGGCATCGTCGAACACCGCCGGGCTATCGACAAACGGCCCGTACAGGCAGGCGATCACTGACAGAACGCCTGCCAACATCCACCCAAACCGGGTTCGTGCGAAAAAAGCGCTCATTGGGAATCAGCAAAAAAGAACCCGCACAGGGCGGGTTCCTTGGTTCAGAACATCCGTACTTAGATTACCGCCACTTGGCGATTTCGGTCGCGCAGACACCGGTTGCGTTCGTCGTATACGCGAACGTCATCGTCGTCGCCGTCGACGACGACGCAGGCGTCATCGTCACGGTCTGACCACCCGATGCCGGGCAAATACCAGCAGCCAGCGTCGCGACGACGACACCCGCCGTCACCGTGCCCCAGCCGGTCACTTCGGTCGTCACCGTCGGCGACGCACCCAGGCCGAGACCGCCGCTGTTGATCGGGTTCGTCCAGCTGTTCGCGCCGGACAAATCACCGCCGTTGTTCTGACCATATTCGGCCAGCGCCGTCTTGATCGGGCCGAAGGCCGCGGCGACCTTGGACAGCTTGGCGCGGGTCACATAATCCTGATACTGGGGAATGGCGATGGCCGCCAGAATGCCGATGATGGCGACAACGATCATCAGTTCGATCAGGGTAAAACCTTGTTGGATCTTCTTCATCAAAGTACTCCTTTCAAGCGTTGTAACGGAAAACCCGTTGGACAAGCTTAATCAAGAAACATGCCATGACAGAAGATCACGTCTGGACGGGAATCTTTCGGCAAATCGGGCGTCAGAAGCTCACGAAATTCGTCACTCCTGACAAAAATCGTCACCCAAGGATCCTGCCCATGAGTTCGAAGATCTACCGGATGGATATTCAAGTCTCGCCGCGCTATCTGCCCGAGGAATCGGATGTCACGGCCGACCTTTATGTCTTCGCTTACACGATCAGGATCGAAAACACCGGGAACGAAACGGCGCAACTCGTCTCGCGTCACTGGATCATCACGGACGGCAACGCGAGGGTTCAAGAGGTGCGTGGGCTTGGCGTCGTCGGCGAACAACCCATCATCAAGCCCGGCGAATCATACGAATACTCGAGCGGGTGTCAGTTGCACACCCCCATCGGTACCATGCGCGGCAGCTACCAGATGACAGCGGCCGACGGCACCCAATTCGAAGCCGCTATCCCGGAGTTCATACTATCGGCGCCAAGAGTGCTGCACTGAGCATTCGCTTCGACGGGGGCTAGCGCCCTCCGCCGAAACAGGCATCAGCTCCGATAGTCGGCGTTGATCTTGACGTAGTCGTAGGAGAAGTCGCAGGTATAGACCCGGCCGCAGGCGGCGCCACGCCCGAGATCGACGCGAACGGTTATTTCCGCCGATTTCATGATGCGCGCACCGTCTTCCTCGCGATACGATGCGGCCCGGCCGCCCTTCTCGGCCACCAGCACCTCTTCGCCTTCGCTGCCGAGCCAGACGCGCACACCGTCGACATCGAGCGCCTCGATCCTGGCATAGCCGATCGCCGCCAGGATGCGACCCAGGTTGGGGTCGGACGCAAAGAACGCCGTTTTGACCAGCGGGGAATGGCCGATCGCATAACCGACCTGCTTGCATTCCTCGCGATCGCGACCGCCCTCGACAACGATGCTGATGAACTTGGTGGCTCCCTCACCATCGCGCACGATGGCTTGCGCCAGTTCCCGGGCGACAGCAATCACTGCCGCCTTCACCTCGGCGTAACCCGCCGCTTCGGCGCTGTCGCAGGACACGCCCGAACGACCGGTGGCGATGACGATGAAGGAATCGTTGGTCGAGGTGTCACCATCGACGGTGATGCAGTTGAAGGACTCGTCGGCCGCCTCGCGCGCCAGTTGCTGCAGCAGCGGCGCCGCAATCCCGGCGTCGGTGGCGACAAAGCCGAGCATCGTCGCCATGTTCGGTTTGATCATGCCGGCGCCCTTGCTGATGCCGGTCACGGTCACCGTTTTGCCATTCACCACGACACGCCGCGAGGCCGCCTTGGCGACGGTATCGGTCGTCATGATGGCGTGCGCAGCAGCGTGCCAGTGGTCCGCGTTCAGACTGGCCTGACATTTCGGCAATCCGGCGACAAGACGATCGACCGGCAACGGCTCAAGAATGACACCGGTCGAGAACGGCAGGACCTGATGCGGCGCAACCCCCAACAGTTGCCCGACGGCATCGCAGGTCGCCTGCGCCGCCTGCATGCCGGGTTCGCCGGTGCCGGCGTTGGCGATACCGGTATTGATCACCAGCGCACGAATATCCTCGCCCGACACAAGATGGCGGCGACACAGGTGCACCGGTGCCGCGCAAAAGCGGTTCTGCGTGAAGACGCCGGCGACGGAACACCCGGGCTCAAGCGCCAGCAAGGTCAGGTCGCGCCGGTCGACTTTGCGGATACCGGCCTCGGCAACCCCGAGGCGCACGCCGGCAACGGGAAAGAGCTGCTCAGCAGCAGGGGTGGCGTAATTAACGGTCATGATGGGGAGGGAAATTAAGGGTTAATCGACACAAACCTTCGCCGGGTGGGCGACGGCACGCCGCTGACGCAACGTCGCCTCCCCGCGCATCACGACAATTTGCCGTGACACTGCTTGTACTTCTTGCCCGATCCGCAAGGACAGGGATCGTTGCGCCCGATCTTGGCACCGGCATGCAGCGGCGCGACCTTGTCGTCCTCCGCATCGGCGGCCAAGGCCTCGTCGTAATCGGCATGGTGATACTGAACGTTCTGGACGTCGGCATGCGGCGCCGTTTCCTCGACTTCCTCGGCGCGCACCTGGACCGTAACGAGCAGACGCGTCACTTCGTCGCGCACGGCGTCGAGCAGGCGCTCGAAAAGTTCGAAGGCTTCGCGCTTGTACTCCTGCTTCGGATTCTTCTGCGCATACCCGCGCAAATGGATACCCTGACGCAAGTGGTCAAGCGCGGCCAGATGCTCACGCCACTGCGTGTCGAGAATCTGCAGCATCAGGTTGCGTTCGAACTGGTGGAACTGCTCGGCGCCCACCTGTTCGATCTTGGCGGCATAGCCCGCATCGGCCAGCTCGATGATGCGCTTGAGCATCGCCTCGTCGGACAGCGTCGGCTCGTTCTTGACCCACTCGGCCACCGGCGCTTCCAGTTGCAGCACCGACGCGAGTTCCTTCTCCAGTGCCGGCAGTTCCCACTGCTCCTCGACGCTTTCGGCCGGCACATAGCGGCGGAACATGTCGTAGATCACGCCATGGCGCATGGCGGTGATCGTCTCGGTAATGTCCTCGGTCTCGAGCAGTTCGTTGCGCTGCGCGTAGATGACCTTGCGCTGATCGTTGGCGACGTCGTCGTATTCGAGCAGTTGCTTGCGGATATCGAAGTTGCGCCCTTCGACCTTGCGCTGTGCCGATTCCAGCGAGCGCGAGACCATCGGATGCTCGATCGCCTCGCCTTCCGGCATTTTCAGACGATCCATGATCGCCTTCAGGCGGTCGCCAGCAAAAATGCGCAGCAGCGGATCTTCAAGCGACAGATAGAAACGCGAGGACCCCGGATCGCCCTGACGGCCGGAACGGCCACGCAACTGGTTGTCGATGCGCCGCGATTCGTGACGTTCGGAACCGATGATATGCAAACCGCCGGCCGCAACCACCTGCTCATGCAGCTTCTTCCAGTCGGCACGCAGCGCGGCGATACGCTTCTCTTTCTCGGCTTCGTCGAGCGAAGCGTCGTCGCTGATCGCAGCGATGTCCTTGTTCGGATTGCCGCCGAGCACGATGTCGGTACCGCGACCGGCCATGTTGGTGGCGATCGTGATCATGCCCGGCCGACCGGCCTGGGCGACGATCTCGGCTTCGCGTGCGTGCTGCTTGGCGTTGAGCACCTGATGCGGCAGCTTTTCGCGATCGAGCAAGGACGACAGGAGTTCCGAGTTCTCGATCGAGGTCGTGCCCACCAGCACCGGTTGGGCGCGTGCCTGGCACTCGCGGATGTCGGCGATGATCGCCGCATATTTCTCGTCGGCGGTACGATAGATCTGGTCGTTGTGATCCTTGCGGACCATCGGCAGGTTGGTCGGGATGACCACCGTTTCCAGCCCATAGATCTGCTGGAATTCGTAGGCTTCCGTATCGGCCGTGCCGGTCATGCCGGACAATTTTCCGTACATGCGGAAATAGTTCTGGAAGGTGATCGAGGCCAGCGTCTGGTTCTCGTTCTGGATCGCCACGCCTTCCTTCGCCTCGACCGCCTGGTGCAAGCCATCCGACCAGCGCCGGCCCGACATCAGGCGGCCGGTAAACTCGTCGACGATGATGACTTCGCCATTCTGCACGACGTATTGCTGGTCCTTGAGGAACAGGCTGTGCGCCCGCAGTGCGGCATAGAGATGGTGGATCAGCAGGATGTTGCCGGCATCATAGAGACTGCCGCCGGCGGTCAGCAGGCCGACGTTGGCAAGGATTTCCTCGGCGTGTTCGTAGCCAGCTTCGGTGAGCAACACCTGGCGGCCTTTTTCGTCGACCCAGTAATCGCCGGGGCCGTTCTCTTCCTCGCAGCGCGCGAGCATCGGCGCCACCTGGTTCATGCGCACGTAGAGATCGGTGTGATCCTCGGCCTGTCCCGAAATGATCAGCGGCGTCCGCGCTTCGTCGATCAGGATCGAGTCGACCTCGTCGACAATCGCATAGGCAAGCTTGCGCTGGACGCGATCGCCGGCGGTATACACCATGTTGTCGCGCAGGTAGTCGAAGCCGAATTCGTTGTTGGTCCCGTAGGTGATGTCGCAGGCAAACGCTGCCTGCTTGGCGTCATGTTCCATCTGCGACAGGTTGACGCCGACGGTCAAGCCCAGGAAGCGGTGGAGCCGCCCCATCCACTCGGCATCGCGATTGGCCAGATAATCATTGACCGTAACGATGTGCACGCCTTTGCCGGTCAGCGCGTTGAGGTAGGCCGGCAGTGTCGCCACCAGCGTCTTGCCTTCGCCGGTCCGCATTTCGGCGATTTTTCCGTCATGAAGGACCATGCCGCCGATCAACTGCATGTCGAAATGCCGCATGCCCAGCACACGCTTGCCGGCTTCGCGCACGACGGCAAAGGCTTCGGGCAACAGGGCGTCGAGCGATTCGCCATTGGCGATGCGCGCCTTGAACTCGTCGGTCTTGGCACGCAAGGCCTCGTCCGAAAGCGCCGTCATTCCTGCTTCCAGCGCATTGATCTGGCGAACGACCGCCGAATACTGACGGATCAGCCGATCATTGCGGCTGCCGAAAATCTTCTTGAGGAGACCGGAAATCATCAGAGACTCTTAACCTAAGGGCGCGAAAAGAGTGGATTCTAACATGCGAGGGTCGGCCATCCGCACCCCAAGCGATTGCGCCAGCGAAGGAATTTCCCTTACTGGGCCGGCGCCGACGCCACGGAAGCCAGTTGCGCGCCCATCTGGAGGAAACGCTTCGGATTCTGGGCGACACCGCGGAAACGCACCTCGAAGTGCAGATGGGGCCCGGTCGAGCGCCCCGTGTTTCCGCTCTTGCCGATATCCTGGCCGCGCTTGATCACTTGCCCGGCCTTGACGGCGAGGCGCGACAGATGCGCATAACGCGAGGCGAAATCGTTGCCGTGGTCGATCTCGACCATGTTGCCGTATTGCGGATGGAACTCGGCCGTCGTCACGACGCCGCCCGCCGCCGCGACGACGCGGGTTCCGGTCTCGGCGACGAAATCGATGCCTTCATGCACGGCACCAACAC
The DNA here is from genome assembly GCF_900099695.1 of Propionivibrio dicarboxylicus. Taxonomy (GTDB): domain Bacteria; phylum Pseudomonadota; class Gammaproteobacteria; order Burkholderiales; family Rhodocyclaceae; genus Propionivibrio; species Propionivibrio dicarboxylicus. The sequence continues at coordinate 14,486 of NZ_FNCY01000009.1, forward strand.
CGAGAATCGGGTCGACGCGGGAACCGAAGCCCGAACCGATGTGGTCGGAATTGATCGGCATCAGCGTTGGCAGCAAGGTCGTCTTGATCCGCCGCTCCATCAACTGCGACTCGAGCACCGTCAGGCTTTCAGTGCGGTCGTCGACGCTTGCCGACAAGCGGTCAATCTCGCGCCGCAACTCATCGATTCCAAGCGAACGTGTCGAGGTAATCAACGGACCGCCCGAACCGCCTTTGGCCGAAGCGTCGCTCTTCGGCAAGCTGATGCCCGACTGCCGCGAAATCCGTTCGCCGAGGTGGTCAAGGCGCATCAACTGCGCCTGCATCTCGCCCAGTTTGACCGCCATCGTCGAGACATTGTCGCGTACATATTCGTCGGTCTTGCGCGCCTGGATCCGATTGACCGACGCGACGAGATCGGCGACGAAAGGCAGATTGAAGCGCGCGCCGACCCAGGAAAAGAGCAGCGAGGTCGCCAGCAGGAGGGTGCACAGGCCCAGCAGAACGCCCAGCAACAGGCGCGGCGTGACATTTACGGTCTTGGCCGTTGCCAGACGGTTGGAGACGAGAATAATATGCACGCTGTTTCTCCCAGATATTCCGATGCAAAATTCTCTCGAACACTATCTCGACGTCGCCGAAGGTGCCGGCAGACTCATGGCGCACGCGAGGCTTCTCACGAAACTGGCGCAGTTGTACCGGGAAATCGCCCCGCCGCACCTTTATCAGGCCAGTACGCTGGCCAATTACAAATCGGGAATTGTGATCATCCACGCCCACAGTGGCGCGGTTGCCGCCAAGCTGCGCCAATTGGCGCCAAGGATGGCCGACGGTTTTTCCCGAAAGGGGATCGAGTGTACTGGGGTCGAGATCAAAGTTCAAGCCCCTGAAAATCCAAAACAAACACCGACACCCCGGCACAACCCGCTGACCCTGAACGCCTGCCATTCGCTCGAACACCTGCGCGACGCCCTCCCCGCCGACACCTTGCGGCAGGCGATCGACACGCTGCTCAAGCGCTCGGCTAAAACGGAATGATGGCGACGCGCTCGATGATCAGCAAGGCAAAAAAGGCCAGGGCAACACCGATTGCGTAGCGCGCCAACACGAAGGAAAAGCGCAGATATTTGCGCTCGCCGGTCAGCAGGGATGCAGCCACGCCGCCGGCGACGGCGATAACCGTCAGAATCGCCAGCAAGCGCAGCAGCCACACGGGGATGCGCTCAGTGCGCCGGCAAGGTCAGCCAGCGCACCACTGATGCAGGCGCGTCGGCCGCGTCCTCGAACGACACCAGCTCCCAGTCTTCGGGGCGCGACAACAATTCCCGCGCCAGCACATTGTTCAGTGCATGGCCGGACTTGTGCGCCGTTACCGCCGCCAGGAGCGGATGGCCGAGCAGGTAGAGATCGCCGATGGCGTCGAGCACCTTGTGTTTGACGAACTCGTCGCTGTAGCGCAGTCCTTCGCCGTTGAGGACGCGATATTCGTCGAGCACCACGGCGTTATCGAGACCGCCGCCCAGCGCCAGTCCGTTCTCGCGCAACCATTCCACTTCCTGCATGAACCCGAAGGTCCGCGCCCGTGAAACCTCGCGAACATACGACTGTTCGGCAAAATCGAGCGTGATTTCCTGCCCGGTGCGGTCGATGGCCGGATGGTTGAAGACGATCGAAAAGGTCAGCCGGAAACCGTCATACGGATCGAGCCGCGCCCACTTGTCGCCGGAACGATCGGCTTCGCGCACCTCGATCGGCCGCTTGACGCGAATGAATTTCTTGGCGGCATTCTGCTCTTCGATGCCGGCCGACTGGATCAGGAAAACGAAGGGCGAGGCCGAACCATCGAGAATCGGCACTTCGGCCGCGTCGAGATCGACATAGGCATTGTCGATACCGAGGCCGGCGAACGCCGACATCAGATGCTCGATCGTACCGACCTTGGCGCGCACAGACCCAACCTCGCGTTCAATGCATGAACACATGCGCGTATCGCCGACCATCAGTGCTTTGGCGGGCAGATCGACGACCGGGTCGAGATCGACGCGACGAAAAACGATGCCGGTATCCGGCGCCGCCGGACGCAGCACCATATTGACCTTGACGCCGGAATGGAGCCCGACGCCGGATGCGCGGATCAGCGACTTGAGAGTGCGTTGCTTGAGCATCTGCTTGAAAGAAAGAGGGAATTGCCGGGATTTTAACACACCGGGGGCTTCCCTTTGAGGAGAGAGTGAGGTCTTGCCATGCGCTAGGCCGCGCGAGCACAGGCGAGACAAGGCGCAGACCGCCGCCGCATAGCA
>NZ_FNCY01000009.1:17349-188714 GCF_900099695.1 Propionivibrio dicarboxylicus
CCCTTTGAGGAGAGAGTGAGGTCTTGCTATGCGCTAGGCCGCGAGCGCAGGCGAGACAAGGCGCAGACCGCCGCCGCATAGCAGCGCTATGCAAGGCGGGATGCAACGCCGTATCGCCAAGCGCAGCCGGCCGTCAATCGGCTTGTTTGCGGAGGAAGGCCGGAATGTCATACCGATCCACCCCGCTGTTCGCCAGCGCCTCGACCGTCGTGCTGCGCCCCTTGCGTACGATCGCGGGCACGTCAAGCGAGCCATAATCGATCGCCGAGGACGAAGCCGCAAAAGCGCCATCCGTCCCGGTCGCCTGCACCACCGGCGTATCAACAATCGAGAAGCCCTGGCGACGGACCTGTGCCTGACCGAGGCCGGTGGCGACAACCGTGACGCGGATTTCCTCACCCATCGACTCGTCATAGACGGCGCCGAAGATGATATGCGCGTCCTCGGCGGCGAATTCGCGCACCGTGTTCATCACTTCGTTCACTTCCTTCATCTTCAGGCCGCGCGTCGAGGTGATATTGACGAGAACCCCCTTGGCACCCGACAGATTGATGCCTTCGAGGAGCGGCGAGGCCACCGCCTGCTCGGCGGCAATGCGGGCGCGATCGACGCCGGACGCATTGGCCGACCCCATCATCGCCATACCCATTTCACCCATGACCGTGCGCACGTCTTCGAAGTCGACGTTGACGAGGCCCGGGAAATTGATGATCTCGGCAATCCCGCCGACGGCGTTGCGCAGCACGTTGTCCGCCGCCTTGAACGCCTCTTCCATCGACACGTCGTCGCCAAGCACGTCCATCAACTTGTCATTGAGGATGACGATCAGGGAATCGACGTTCTTCTGCAGTTCGGCGATGCCGGCTTCGGCGATTTTCAGCCGCTTGCCCTCGAACATGAACGGCTTTGTCACGACGGCAACGGTCAAAATACCCATTTCACGCGCCACTTCCGCGACGATCGGCGCGGCACCGGTTCCCGTGCCACCGCCCATGCCGGCGGTGATGAAGACCATATGCGCACCCTTGAGCGACTCGGCGATCTGCTCGCGCTCTTCGTTGGCGGCCGTCCGCCCGGCTTCGGGCTTGGCACCGGCACCCAGACCGCTCTTGCCGAGCCGGACCTTGCGGTGCGCGACCGAGCGCTTGAGCGCCTGCGCATCCGTGTTGGCGGCAACGAAGTCGACGCCCATCACCCCTTCGCGGATCATGTGATCGACGGCATTGCCGCCTGCTCCCCCGACGCCGATCACCTTGATCACCGTCCCCGAATCGCTTGCCGCTTCTTCTCTGTCGATGATTTCAAACATGACGCTCTCCTCTACAAAAAACCGTTAAGAATTGATTAGAAATTTTTCTCGAACCACGACTTCATGCGCCCGAACACCTGCTTGACGTCGCGCGTCTCGCGTACCTTGAGGCCCCGCTTGCGCTGCGCCTGGGCCTCCATGAGCAAGCCGCAAGCCGTGGCAAAACGCGGGTTCTGCACGACATCGGCCAGCGCACCGTTGTATTTCGGGATGCCGAGACGGACCGGCATGTGGAAGACTTCCTCGCCCAACTCGATCATTCCCGGCATCACCGAGGAGCCGCCGGTCAGGACGATGCCGGACGACAACACTTCCTCGAAACCGGAGCGACGCAACTCGGCCTGGATCAGTTCGAAGAGTTCCTCGACGCGCGGCTGGATCACATCGGCCAGGGCACGACGCGACAGGCGGCGCGACGGACGATCGTCGACACCGGCGACATCGAGCACGTCCTCGGGATCGGCGAGATCCGACAACGCACAACCGAACTTCCGCTTGATTTCCTCGGCCTCGCGCGTCGGCGTGCGCAGTGCCATGGCAATGTCATTAGTAATCTGATCGCCGGCAATCGGAATCACCGACGTGTGGCGAATCGCGCCCTGCGTCCAGATGGCAAGATCGGTCGTCCCGCCGCCGATATCGATGAGGCAGACGCCGAGATCCTTTTCGTCCTCGGAGAGCACGGCATAACTCGACGCCAGCGGCTGCAGCACCAGGTCGTTAACTTCCAGACCGCAGCGCCGCACGCACTTGACGATATTCTGCGCCGCCGAGACCGCACCGGTGACGATATGCACTTTCACTTCCAGGCGGAATCCGCTCATGCCGATCGGCTCGCGGATGCCGTCCTGGTCGTCGATGATGAATTCCTGCGTCAGGATGTGGAGAATCTCCTGGTCCGCCGGAATCGGCATCGCCCGCGCCGTCTCGACGACCCGATCGACATCCATCGGCGTGACTTCCTTGTCCTTGATCGCCACCATGCCATTCGAATTGAAGCTGCGAATGTGGCTGCCGGCGATGCCGGTATAGACGTCCTTGACCTTGCAGTCGGCCATCAACTCGACCTCCTGCATGACGCGCGAGATGGTCGCCACCGTTTCCTCGATGTTGACCACTACGCCTTTCTTGAGACCGCGGGAATCCTGAGAGCCCATGCCGACGATGTTGAGCCGGCCTTCAGGGGTGATCTCCGCGACGAGAGCAACGACCTTGGTCGTGCCGATGTCGAGTCCGACGATGAGTTCTTTGCTATCCCTACTCATTGTTTCCCTTTACTCTCTGAAAGCGGCGCCGCGGGGACGTTGACGCGCAACGCAAACCCGTTCGGATACCGCATATCGACGACACTCGGGCGCTGACGCGCGGCGGTCAGCACACTCGGGTAATACTCGACGAAACGCTCGATGCGCTGGCGAATCGGCGCCTTCGCCTGCTGCCGGCCCAACTCGACGAGCATGCCGTCGTCCAAGCGAATCTGCAGTGCCTGGCGCGCCGAAACGTTGAGCACCTTGGGCCAGCGGCCGACCGGCTTCATGATCGATTCGGCCAGCCGAAAGTAGCCGAGCATCTCCGGCGCCATGCCCGGCGGCCCGACCAGAAGCGGCATCGGCGTCGCCGGCGGCACCGTCATCACCGCCGAGAAGACCTCGCCATGCGTGTTGACCAACTGTCCCGTCGCCTGCCCCCAGAAGGCCACAGGCTCGTGCTCCTCGATCGTCACCTCGAGGCGTCCGGGCCATTGGCGCCGCACCTCGGCCTGCCGCACCCACGGCAGCTCCTCTAGCGCCTGCCGCACGCCTTCCAGGCTGACGCTGAAGAAATTCCCCCGTAGCCGTCCGGCCAGCGAGCGCTCGACCTCGTTGCGCCGCACTTCGCGCAACTCGCTCTGGAAAACCACTTCCCTGAGCGGGAACCATGGCATGCGCGCTCCCCAGACGACGGCAGACACCAGCAACGACGCCGCACCGGCGACCCACAAGAGGTCGGAGACGGCGATCATCAGTTGCGGTTTGTTCCACATCGATCATCCCAGCGTCGCGTGTTCGAGCACGCGCAGCACCAGCGCGTCGTAAGAAATCCCGGCCACCCGTGCCGCCATCGGCACCAAGGAGTGATCGGTCATGCCCGGCGAGGTATTCACCTCAAGGAAATACGCCTTGCCGGCCTCATCCATCAGAAAATCGACACGCCCCCAACCGCGGCAGCCGAGCGCCCGGAAGGCCTCGAGTGCCTGCGCGCGCAACTCGGCTTCGCGCGCTTCGGGCAATCCGCAGGGGCAGAGATATTTCGTGTCGTCGCGCAGATACTTCGCTTCGTAATCGTAGAAATCGGTGGCCGGCACGATCCGGATGATCGGCAGCGCTTCGTCGCCAAGAATGGCAACGGTATATTCGCCACCAAGAATGCCCTGCTCGGCGATCACCAGCCGGTCATGCGTCACCGCCTCGCCGAAGGCTGCCGCCAACGCGCCCGGCTCACGCACCTTGCTGACGCCGATCGACGATCCCTCGCTCGCCGGCTTGACGAAGAGCGGCAAGCCGAGACGCCGTTCGACCGCGGCGAAATCGCTCGATGCATCGAGCATGACGAAATCGGGGACCGGCAAACCGACCGCCTGCCACAGCAGCTTCGTCCGCCACTTATCCATGCCGACCGCCGAGGCCATGACACCGCTGCCGGTGTAGGGAATACCCATCAACTCGAGCGCCCCCTGGATCGTTCCGTCTTCGCCACCGCGCCCATGCAGCATGACAAATACACGATCGAAGCCGGCCAGCTCACCGAGCGAGCGCTCGGCCGGGTCGAATGCCTGCGCATCGACGCCTTGCCGTTGCAGCGCCGCCAACACGCCGGCACCACTCTTCAAAGACACTTCCCGCTCGGCCGAAACGCCGCCCAGCAGGACCGCCACTTTTCCAAATTCCGCCATCATCAACCTTTGACCAATTTCCCGGGGACTGCACCGATCGAGCCGGCCCCCATCGTAATCACCACATCGCCATCACGCGCCACGTCGAGAATCACCGCCGGCATATCGGCGATCTCCTCGACGAACACCGGCTCGACCCTACCTGCGACACGCAATGCGCGTGCCAGGGAACGCCCATCGGCGGCAACAATCGGCGCTTCACCCGCGGCATAGACGTTGCCTAAGACAAGTGCATCGACGCTGCTCAGCACGGCGACGAAATCCTCGAAACAATCGCGAGTCCGCGTATAGCGATGCGGCTGAAATGCCAACAGCAAGCGACGGCCGGGAAAGGCGCCGCGTGCTGCTGCGATCGTCGCCCGCATCTCGGCCGGGTGATGACCATAATCGTCGATCAGCGTGAACTGACCGCCCGACGGCAACGCGATCTCGCCATAGCGCTGGAAGCGCCGCCCGACCCCCTTGAACTCCGCCAGCGCCTTCATGATCGCGGCATCGCTGACACCGACTTCGGTCGCCACGGCGATTGCCGCCAACGCGTTGAGCACGTTGTGCATGCCCGGCAGATTGAGCGTCACCGGAAAACGGCTGATGCTGCCATTGACGCGCACGCAATCGAATTTCATCTGGCCGTCCTGCGCGACGATGTTTTCCGCTCGCACGTTGGCCGACTCGGCGAGACCGTAGCTGACGATCTGCTTCGATACCTGCGGCATGATTTCGCGCACGTTCGGGTCGTCGGCGCACAATACGGCAACGCCATAAAACGGGAGGCGCTGCAGGAAATCGACGAACGTCTGCTTGAGCCGACCGAAGTCGTGCCCGTAGGTTTCCATGTGATCGGCATCGATGTTGGTAACGATCGAGATCACCGGCGACAGATACAGGAAGGACGCATCCGACTCGTCCGCCTCGGCCACCAGAAAATCGCCCGATCCGAGCCGAGCATTGGCGCCGGCGGCATTCAGCCGCCCACCAATGACAAATGTCGGGTCCATGCCGCCTTCGGCCAGAATCGACGCCACCAGACTCGTCGTCGTCGTCTTGCCGTGAGTACCCGCCACCGCGATGCCCTGCTTGAGCCGCATCAATTCGGCCAGCATCTGCGCACGCGGCACCACCGGCACCTTGCGCGCGCGCGCGCCCTGAACTTCCGGGTTGTCCTCGCGCACTGCCGTCGACACCACGACGGCATCGGCATCGATCACGTTCTCGGCCGCATGACCGACGGCGATGCGAATACCGAGCCCGGCGAGACGGCGCGTCGTCGGATTATCAGCAAGATCGGAGCCGCTCACGCCGAAACCGAGATTGCATAGCACCTCGGCAATCCCGCTCATGCCGGAGCCACCGATGCCGACGAAATGGATGTTCTTGACTTTGTGTTTCATTTCACCAGTTCCTCACATGCGCTCGCCACCGCCTCGACCGCTTCCGGTTTGGCCAGGGACCGCGCTTTCTCTGCCATCTGCAGCAGCTGCCCGCGCGTGTAGTTGCGGAGCAGACTGACCGATTCCGGCGTCAATTCCGATTGCGGCAACAACACCGCGCCGCCAACCCGCGCCAGGAATTTGGCATTGGCCGTCTGATGGTCATCGACGGCATGCGGGAAGGGAACGAGAATGCTGGCAACGCCCGCTGCCGCCAATTCGGCGACCGTCAGCGCGCCGGCACGGCACAGCACCAGGTCCGCCCAGGCATATGCTCCTGCCATGTCTTCGATAAAGGCAACGCAATCGGCATGGACACCGGCAGCCGCATAATTCGCTTTCAACTCATCGATGTGGCGCGCACCGGCCTGATGGACGACGAGCGGCCGCTCGGATTCCGCGATCAGGCTCAGCCCCTGCGGCACGATCTCGTTGATCGCTGCCGCACCGAGGCTGCCGCCAAGCACGAGCAGGCGAAGCTGCGCCGGGCGCCCGGCGAAACGCTCGGCCGGCGGCGGCAGCGCGGCGATGTCGGCGCGCACCGGATTGCCGACCCACTCGCCTTGGCGCAAGGCATCGGGAAAACCGCAGACAACACGGCTCGCAACCTTGGCGAGAACGCGGTTGGCAAGCCCAGCGATCGAATTCTGCTCATGCACAACTAGCGGACAACCGGCCAATACCGCCATCATGCCGCCCGGAAAACTGATGTAGCCGCCCATGCCGAGAACCACGTCGGGTCGCACGCGCCGAATCTGCTTCCATGCCTGGAGAAAGCCCGACAGCAGGTTGAGCGGCAGCAGCAGCTTGCGCACCAACCCCTTGCCGCGCAGCGCACCGAACTTGAGCCAGGCCATTTCGTAACCACGCGAAGGCACGAGCTTGCCTTCCATGGCATCGGGATTACCCATCCAGACGACATGCCAGCCGCGATCTCGCAGCGCATCGGCAACGGCAAGCCCGGGGAACACGTGACCACCGGTACCACCCGCCATGACAAGGAGCGTCTTCTTTTTCATAGCTTCGCCCCTCGCATAAGCTGCCGATTTTGGCTACGGCATAACACCGGCTTCGCCGGGTTAGCCTGCGCCGAAATCGTCAATTGATAAGCCGCGTGTTCGCTCATAACTTCGCTCCACGCATCAATTGCCGATTTTCCCAATCCACGCGCAGCAGGATGGCGAGCGCGACGCAGTTGGCAAGAATGCCTGATCCGCCGAAACTCATCAGCGGCAAGGTCAAGCCCTTGGTCGGCAACAGCCCCATGTTGACGCCCATGTTGATGAACCCCTGAACGCCGATCCAGATGCCGACCCCTTGCGCGACCAGCGCCGGATACAATCGATCGAGCGCGACAGCCTGGCGACCGATGATGAAAGCGCGCTGAACGAGCAGTCCGAACAGGGCGATGACAACGACCACACCGGCGAAACCAAGTTCTTCGGCAATCACCGCCAACAGGAAATCGGTATGCGCTTCGGGTAAGTAGAAGAGCTTTTCGACGCTGGCGCCGAGACCGACGCCCAGCAATTCGCCGCGGCCGAACGCGATCAGGGCGTGCGACAGTTGATAACCTCGCCCGAAGGCATCGGACCAGGGATCCATGAAGCCGAAGATACGGTCGCGTCGATACGGCGAGACGATGATCAGCACCGTAAACGCCACCATCAACAAGACGATCAGGACGGCGAACAGACGCGCCCGCATGCCGCCGAGGAACAGGATGCCAATGGCAATCGAGATGATGACGACGAAGGCGCCGAAGTCCGGCTCCTTGAGCAGCAGCACGCCAACAATGAACATCGCCGCGGCCATCGGCAGGAACGCCTTCTTGAGATCATGCATGTGCGGCATCTTGCGCACCGTGTAGTCGGCGGCATAGAGGACGGCAAACAGCTTCATCAACTCGGACGGCTGCAGGTTGACAAGGCCGAGCGACAACCAGCGCCGGGCGCCATTGACGTCGCGCCCGATACCCGGCACCAACACCAGCGCCAGCAGGACGAATCCGGCGACGAACAACCACGGCGCCAATTTTTCCCAGACTTTCAACGGAACCTGGAAAGCCATCCCGGCACCGATCAGCCCGATGGCCAGGAAAAAGCCATGACGAACGAGAAAATAGGCGGGATGATTCCCGGTATGCCGTCCCGCCTCGGCGATCGCGATCGAAGCCGAATACACCATCACCATGCCCAGCAAAAGCAGAAACAGCCCGCTCCAGAGCAGGGCCAGATCGACTTCGGCGGGTTCGCGGCGCGGCGTATCGAAGGACGGAACCATCAGTCGCCCCCACCGGCAAGTTCGCGCACAGCGGCGATGAAAACTTCGGCGCGATGGGCATAGTTACGGAACATGTCGAAGCTGGCGCAGGCCGGCGACAACAGCACGGCATCGCCGGCTTTCGCCTGCTCGGCACACCAGCGCACGGCCGCATCCATATCGGCGCAGACCTGTGTCGGCAGACCGCAGCCATCGATCGCCCGACCGATCAGTCCGGCATCGCGCCCGATCAGTGCCACCGCACGTCCGTGCATCGCCAGCGCCGCACGCAGCGGCGTGAAATCCTGGTCCTTGCCTTCGCCACCGAGAATGATCGCCACCTTGCGGCCCAAGCCCTGCAGCGCGGCGAGCGTGGCGCCGACATTCGTCCCCTTGGAATCGTCGAAATAGGTGACACCGGCTATGTCGGCCACCTTCTCGACGCGATGCGCCAATCCGGAGAAACGCATCAGCCCATCGAACAGGCTGTGCGGCGCAACACCGACGCCCTCGCACAGCGCCAGCGCCGCCATGACATTGGCGGCATTATGCAAACCGGAAATCGGCAGCACCGCGATCTTGACAAGGCGCTCGGCGCCCCGCGCGATCCAGCCGCCGTCGATGCCGTAATCATTATTCCGGCTCGGACGATCGAGGCCAAAGGAAACGCAGCGCTCGCCGGCATCCGCCCAGCTTGCGACCACGGCGTCGTCGCGATTGAGGACGCGGACCTGCGCGCCGGCGAACACACGCGCCTTCGCGGCGGCATAGCCGGCCATGTCGCCATGACGATCGAGATGATCCTCGCTAACATTGAGCACCGTCGCCGCATCGGCGGCCAGCGACTGTGTCGTTTCGAGCTGGAAGCTCGACAGCTCGACAACCCATACCTTCGGCATGGCGCCCGAATCCTGTGCCGCCATCAGCGCATCGAGCGCCGACGGAGAAATGTTGCCGCACGCCACCGCCGTCATGCCGATGGAATTGAGCAGATGCGCTGTCAGCGCGGTCGTCGTGGTTTTTCCGTTGCTGCCAGTGATGGCGATAAGGCGCGAAGCCGACGCGTGTCGACGCACGCCCCAGACGAACAATTCGATTTCGGAGACGAGCGGTACGCCGCGCGCCAATGCCGCCTGCACGGCGGGCGTCTCGACCGGCACGCCCGGAGAAATCGCCATCAGATCGATGCCGGCAAACGCGCTGTCGGGAAAACCGCCGCAGACGAGTTCAGCGGCCGGCAGCGAGGCCTTCAAGGCGGCTGCGTTCGGCGGCGCCTGGCGGCTATCGACGACGCGTACAGAGGCTCCTTCGCGCGCCAGCCAGCGCGCCATCGCCAGCCCGCTTTCGCCGAGCCCGATGACCAGAACCTGTTTGCCTTGCACGTTCATCTTAACGAATCTTCAGCGTTGAGAGGCCGACCAGCACCAGCATGATGGTGATGATCCAGAAACGGACGACGACCTGCGTTTCCTTCCAGCCGCCCAATTCGAAGTGGTGATGCAGTGGCGCCATGCGGAAGATCCGCTTGCCGCCGGTGAATTTGAAGTACAGCACCTGCGCCGCCACGGACAGGGTTTCGGCAACGAAGACGCCGCCCATGATGGCCAACACGATTTCCTGGCGGACGATCACGGCGACGGTACCGAGCGCACCGCCCAAGGCCAACGCGCCGACATCGCCCATGAACACTTCCGCCGGATAGGCGTTGAACCAGAGAAATCCGAGTCCGGCACCGACCATCGCGCCGAGGAACACGGTCAACTCGCCGGCGCCAGGAATGTAGGGCAGGATGAGGTAGCGGGCGAAGACGGCATTGCCGGCGACATAGGCAAAAATCGACAGCGCCCCGGCGACCAGCACCGTCGGCATGATCGCCAGCCCATCGAGACCATCGGTCAGGTTGACGGCGTTGCTGGTACCGACAATGACGAGATAGCTCAGGACGATGAAGCCGATGACGCCGACCGGGTAGGAAACGGTCTTGAAGAAAGGAACGATCAGTTGCATCTGCGCCGGCACCGTCGCCGTCATACCGAGATACACGGCAACCGCCAGGCCGATCACCGATTGCCAGAAATATTTCCAGCGGCTCGCCAGCCCTTTCGGATCGCGATAGACCACTTTTTTCCAGTCGTCATACCAGCCGACGGCGCCGAAGCCGATCGTCACAATCAGCAGCACCCAGACGTAGCGGTTCGAGAGATCACCCCACAGCAGCGTCGTCATCCCGATCGCAATCAGGATCAACGCGCCGCCCATGGTCGGCGTTCCGGATTTCACGAGATGCGTCTGCGGGCCGTCGGTACGCACCGCCTGACCGATCTTCTTGGCCGTCAGCCAGCGAATCACCGCCGGACCGGCGGCGAAGGAAATCAGCAGCGCCGTCATTGCCGCAAGCACCGCGCGCAGCGTGATGTAGTTGAAGACGTTGAACGCGCGCACATCCTGCGCCAGCCATTGTGTCAGGATCAGTATCATCAGTGGCTCTCCCCGGCCTTGGTTTCGCCGTCGGCAAGTACCGCATCGACCACGCGCTCCATGCGCATGAAACGGGAGCCCTTGATCAGCACCGTCGTCTCCGGCGTCATCTCGGACGACAGCCGGGCCGCCAGATCCTCGACGCTCTTGAAGTGCTCGCCGCCCTGCCCGAAGTTATAGGCCGCCACGGCACTCGACTCGCCGAGCGCAAACAATCGGTCAATGCCCTGGCTCTTGGCATACCCGCCGATTTCGTCATGAAACTGCCCGGTCATGTCGCCGATTTCGCCCATGTCGCCAAGCACCAGAATTTTCCGACCGATCGTCGCGGCAAGGACATCGATCCCCGCCCGCACCGAATCGGGATTCGCGTTGTACGTATCATCGAGCAGCGTCGCGCCATGAACGCCGACGCAGCGTTGCAAACGCCCCTTGACGCCGGCAAAGCGTTCCAAGCCCTCGCGCACCGCGGCCAGCGGCACACCGGCGGCCAAGCCTGTCGCCGCCGCTGCCAACGCGTTGCGCGCGTTATGCGCACCGGGTATTGCGAGACGGATGCGGATTTCCTCGCCTTGCGCGGAAATCGTCACCAGCGTTTCAAGGCCATGCGTTTGGCAATGACCGCTCACCGGCGCCTGTCCATCGAGCGAGAAATCCATGACGCGATGGCCGGCGGCTTGCGATCGCCACACCCCGGCCCAGCGGTCGTCGGCGTTGATGACAGCGACACCTTGCGCCGACAACGCGCCATAGACCGCGCCTTTTTCGGCCGCAATCGTCTCGACCGTGCCCATGCCGGCCAAGTGCGCGCGCTGGGCGTTGGTGACGATCGCCACGTCGGGCCGCACGATCGCGGCGAGACTGGCGATCTCGCCCGGATGGTTCATGCCCATCTCGATCACGGCGGCGCGATGATCGTCGCGCAAACGCAGCAGCGTCAGCGGCAGGCCGATGTCATTGTTCAGATTACCCGCCGTCGCCAGCACATGGTCGCCGTAAGCGGCGCACAGGATGGCGCCGATCATTTCCTTGGTCGTCGTCTTGCCGTTACTGCCAGTTACCGCGACCACCGGAATCGAGAAACGGGCGCGCCAGGCGGCGGCCAGTGCCGCCAGCGCCAGGCGGGTATCGGCCACGACGATCAGCGGCAGACCGAGCGACACGAGTTCGTCACGTCCGGCGCGATCGACAACGGCCGCGGCGCAACCGGCATCGCGCACGGCGGCGACAAATTGGTGCCCGTCAAAACGATCGCCGCGCAGCGCGACGAACAACTCGCCAGCGCGAATCGTGCGGCTGTCGGTCGACACCCCCTCGATCATGGCATCGGCGCCGATCAACTCGCCCGCCATGGCCTGCGCCGCCTGATGCAAGCTCATCATGCTCATGCGCGATTCTCCTTGCGCGTCACCAAGGCGGCTCGCGCTTCGTCTACATCGGAAAACGGCCGGCGCACGCCAGCGATTTCCTGATAGGGTTCATGTCCTTTGCCGGCGAGCAGGATCACCTCGCCCGGTTGCGCCGCCAGCACGGTGCGCCGGATCGCTTCACCGCGATCAACGATGACCTCGGCCATCGGCGCGCCGACGCGGATTTCCTCGAGAATCGCTTCCGGTTTCTCGCTGCGCGGATTGTCGCTGGTCAGCACGACACGGTCGGCCAACCGCACGGCGATCTCGCCCATCAGCGGCCGCTTGCCGCGATCGCGATCGCCACCGCAACCGAATATCACGGTCAGACGCGCGCCGCGGGTGTCCGCCAGGCCGCGCAAGGCATTCAGCGCGTTTTCGAGCGCGTCCGGCGTGTGTGCGTAATCGACGGCGATCAGCGGCTCGTTGTCACCACCGACTTTCTCCAGCCGTCCCGGCGGCGGCGTCAGCCCGGCCAAGCGCTCCGCCACGGCGGAAGGCGTCAGACCGGCATCGATCAGCACGGCCGCCACCGCCAACAGATTGGAAATGTTGTAGCGCCCCAGCAATCCGGTGTCGACCACCGCACGCCCGGCGGGTGTACACAGACGGAAGCGCATGCCGATCAGTGTCTCTTCGACCTGCTCGGCCCGAATCATGCCCGCCCCCTCTTCGCCCACACCGGACTGCGAATAGCACAAGACTTTCGCTGCCGTCGTGCGCTGCGCCAGTTCGCGACCGAAGGGATCGTCGACATTGATGACAGCCAACCGCAACTGCGGCCAGCGGAACAAACGTTCCTTCGCCGCCGCGTAATCCGCCATCGACCCGTGGTAATCGAGATGGTCGCGCGTCAGATTCGTGAACACGGCCGTATCGACCCGAACGGCATCCAGCCGCCCTTCCTCGATGCCAATCGAACTGGCTTCGAGCGCGCACGCCTGGCCGGCATCATCGATAAAGCGCCGCAACCAGCGATTCAAGGTCGTCGCTTCCGGCGTCGTGAAGCCGGTTTCGACCAGTTGCCCGGAGAATCCCGCGCCCAGCGTACCGATCATCGCGCAACGACGTGGATGCACGCGCCCGAGCCACTGGCTGATCGTCGTCTTGCCGTTGGTGCCGGTAATGGCGATCAATGACAGCCGCTCGCTCGGCCGCCCGAACACCGCATGGGCCAAAGGACCGCACAACGAACGCAAATCGTCGGCGGCCAGTTGCGCAACGCGCCACGCAGGATTCCATTCGAATTCGCCGCCGGGTTGCCACACCACGCCGACGGCCCCGCGAGCGACGGCATCGGCGATATAGCGCCGACCGTCGGCGAGATCGCCCGGATAGGCAACGAAGAGGTCACCGGCCTCGATCTGCCGGCTGTCGTCGGCGACCCCGGTCGGCATTACGCCAATCGCGGCAAACCGCTGCAGAAGTTCGGCAGCGCGCTGGGCGGGGGTCTTCATTTCTTCACTCACAATGCCTCCTTGCGCGCCGCATGGCTTTCCGCCATCCGTACCGGCGCATCGGGCGGCACGCCAAGCGTGCGCAGCGCGCCGCTCATGACCGTCGCAAAAATCGGCCCGGCCACGTCGCCACCGTAGTGCGCCGCGCCACCGGGTTCATCGATCATCACCGCAACCACCAGACGCGGATCGGACGCCGGCGCAAAGCCAACGAAGGACGCCACATATTTCTTCACGTACTGCCCGCCTTCGATCTTGTAGGCCGTGCCGGTCTTGCCGGCAACGCGATAGCCGGGGATCTGCGCCCGTGGCGCCGTCCCGCCCGGTTGCACCGCCAACTCGAGCATCGCCCGGACTTCGCGGGCGGTTTGCTGGCTGAATACAGGCGTCGCGCCGATCGGATCACCGTCGACGCGCGTCAGACTCAAGGGAATGATGTCGCCTTCGCGCGCAAAAACCGTGTAGGCCCGCGCCAACTGGATCAGGGACACCGACAGGCCGTGCCCGTATGACATCGTCGCCTGCTCGATCGGCCGCCAGGATTTCCACGGACGCAGACGTCCGCCGACCTCGCCGGGGAAGCCGAGGTGCGGCGGCTGACCCAGCCCGACCGCATCGAACATTTCCCACATCTGCTGCGGCTGCAAGGTCGCCGCGATCTTCGCCGTGCCGACGTTCGAGGATTTCTGGATGACCTGCGCCACCGTCAAGGCGCCGTGCGGATGCGCATCCGAAATCGTCGCCGTGCCAATGGTCAGCTTGCCGGGCGCGCAGTTGATGACGGTGTCGAAACGCACCTTGCCGGCTTCGAGCGCCAGCGCGATCGTGAAGGGCTTGAGCACCGAGCCCGGTTCATAGGTATCGGTCAGCGCCCGGTTGCGCAATTGCGCCCCGGTCAGGCGCTCGCGGTTATTCGGGTTGTAGGTCGGCCAATTGACGAGCGCCAGCACCTCTCCGCTCTTCGCGTCGAGCACGACGGCACCACCGGCCTTGGCCTTGTGATCCGACACCGCCTGCTTGAGATGACTGTAGGCGAGATACTGGATCTTCGAATCCAGCGCGAGACGAATGTCCTTGCCGTCCTGCGGCGGACGGATCGAACCGACGTCTTCGACGATCTGCCCGCGCCGATCCTTGATCACGCTGCGGCTGCCGGGATGACCCAGCAACTGGGGCTGGAACGCCAGCTCGACGCCTTCCAGACCCTTGTCATCGACGCCGGTGAAGCCAACCACATGCGCCGTCATTTCGCCGGTCGGATAATAGCGACGATATTCCTTGTCCAGACCGACGCCGGGCAGCTTGAGCGCGGCGATGCGATCACCGATCTCGGGCGGCAATTGGCGCTTGAGGAAAACGAAACTCTTGTCGCTGGCCAGGCGTCGCGCCAATTCCTTGGCATCCATCTCAAGCAATGCCGCCAACTGTTGCGTCTGTTGCGGCGTCAGTCGCGCCTCGGCCGGCAAGGCCCAGACCGACTTCATCGGCGTCGAAATCGCCAACACGTCTCCGTTGCGGTCTGCAATGCGTCCGCGCGACGCCGAAATCTCGAGTTCCCGCTTATAGCGCGATTCGCCCTTTTCCTGCAGGAACTCGTTGTTCAACACCTGCAGATAGAACGAACGACCTATCAGCAGCGCAAAGCCGCCGACAATCAACAGTCCCATCAGGCGCGAACGCCAGGCCGGCAGACGCAGCTTGAGCACCGGACTCTCGGCGAACTTGTGCGCGCGCGCGCCCTTGAAATTCATCATCGCGCGGCTCCTTCAGGCGCCACGTTGATGACCTTGCCGGTTTCCGGCACGCGCATTTTCAAGCGCTCACGGGCAATCTTCTCGATCCGCGGCGAGGTCGCCCAGGTCGACAGTTCCAACTGCAATTGACCGAACTCGACCTCGAGCTGCCGCGACCGTTCCTGCTCGGCCTCAAGCCCCTGGAACAATTTGCGCGCCTTGTGTTGCGACGTCACTGCGCCGAGCGCGCAGAAAACGGCAATCAAGAGCAGCAGCATATTGACGCGGATCATCTCAGGCCGCCTCCGCCAAACGCTCGGCGACGCGCATCACCGCACTACGAGCACGCGGATTGGCGGCAATCTCCTCTGCCGACGGCTTGACCACCTTGCCGACCAGCCGCAGGGGCGGCGACGGCAAGTCAACCGAACGCAAAGGCAAATGCTTCGGCAAGGTATCGGCGAGCGCGTGCGAGCGCATGAAGCGCTTGACGATACGATCCTCGAGCGAGTGGAAGCTGATCACCACCAGCCTCCCCCCGGGGGCCAAAACATTCATCGCCTGTGGCAGGGCTAGAGCAAGCTGCTCGAGCTCTTGATTGACGTGAATCCGTAGAGCTTGAAAGGTGCGCGTCGCCGGATCCTGGCCGGGCTCACGGGTCCGCACGGCCTCGCGTACAAGCGCGGCGAGTTCGCCGGTGGTTGCAATAGGCCGCTCGCTCCGAGTAGCCACAATCTTCTTTGCAATCTGGAAAGCAAACCGTTCTTCGCCATAATTTCTAATGACCTCCGTAATATCCCTGATTCCGGCCTCTGCCAGGAACGAAGCCGCCGTTTCGCCCCGCGTGGTATCCATGCGCATGTCCAGCGGCGCATCAAAACGAAAACTGAATCCCCGTGCGCCGTCGTCGATCTGCGGCGAAGAAACGCCGACATCGAGCAGCACACCATCCACCTTGTCGATCCCGAATTGCGCCAGCGCTTCGGCGAGATCGCCGAACCAGCGGTGCGCGACGAGCAGCCGACGGTCGTCGATGGCGCGCGCCACCTCCACGGCCTGCGGATCTCGATCGAGCGCCAGCAAGCGCCCGGCTGGACCAAGACGCGCAAGAATCGCGCGACTGTGCCCGCCGCGACCGAAGGTCCCGTCGACGTAAGTGCCGGAGGGCTTGATTCCCAGCGATTCCACCGCTTCCTGCAATAAAACCGTCTGATGGAGCGAGCCAAGGCTCACAGCGCCAGCCCCTCAAGGTCCGGCGGCAGCAGTTGGTCGCCCATGCCGGTAAATATCTCCAGTTGCTTCTGCCAGTTCGCATCCGACCAGATTTCGAAATGGCTGCCCTGACCGACGAGCCAGACCTGCTTCTCGAGCAAGGCGAACTGCCGCAACTCCGGAGCGACGAGCAAGCGACCGACCGAATCGACGCTCTCTTCGCGGGCATTACCGACCAGCAGGCGCTTGATCGCCGCCGACTGGGGATTGAGGCTCGACGCCGCCAACACCTTGTCGCGAATCGGCAACCAGGCGGCTTCGGGATAGAGCAACAGACAACGATGCGGATGCGCGGTCAGCACCAACTGCCCAGCCGACGCCGCGACGAGCGCTTCGCGGTGGCGCGCCGGTATGGCGAGCCGCCCTTTGGCATCGAGACTCAGCGCTGTCGCACCCTGAAACATCCAAACCGCTCCCTTCGTTGACTCCGCGGGGAAACCAATTTCCCCACTTTTCACCACTTTCACCCACTTTAAGGCAAAGATTACGCCAACGCAAGCGTTTTCTGGCCACTTTTCCCAATCCGTACAATGACTTAGCCGACAATGCGGAGAAAAATTTTAAAAATTTTTCCCTTAAAAAACAACACGGAAAAAATACAACTTAAAGTTGTTTATCACGATCGGGATTGACTCCGCCGCAAAACCCTGCGCACGACCGCCGTTGTATTCCAGCTACAATCGCAGCAGCGTTTCGTTCTATGAATTTGGAATTGCAGCCATGACATCCGACAACAGCCATCGGTCAGAAAACAAGGGCGCCGCCCTGCCGGTACTGCATCGCTATATTGGTTGCGAAGCCTGCGGCAAACGCATGCTTGTCGACATCGAGGCAGGCGCCCACGCACACTGCTGCCCGGTTTGTGGCGTCAGCTTCGTCACCGACTACACCGCGGCGGGACTCTCGGTCCGCTTTGACGCACACCCGTAAGCAAGCATTTCAACAGGGGTTGCGCCTCACGCCGATTGATGGCGCAAGGAGGCGGCCGGAAACCAGCCGATCAAGTCACTGACAGAAGAATTGGGAAGCCGGTCGATAAGCCGGGTTCTGTCGTGGGCAACCATTCCTCTAGGCGACCCGTTGCCGAGCCGCTCAAGCAGCCTACCCGGAAGCGACGCGAGCCACGCCGAATGCTTCCCTATTTGGCCTTGCTTCGGATGGGGTTTGCCGTGCCGTCCGTGTTACCACGTCCGCGGTGAGCTCTTACCTCGCCGTTTCACCCTTGCCTGTGCCCGCAGTTGCCTGCATGAGCCATCGGCGGTCTGTTCTCTGTTGCACTTTCCGTCGCCTTTGCCTTGCGGCGTATAGCGCCCGGCCGTTAGCCGGCATCCTGCTCTATGAAGCCCGGACTTTCCTCCCCGTGCCGAAGCACGCAGCGGTTGCCTGACCGACTTCCCGGGCGAATTATACCGCCTCGACACGCTGCCGAGGCGGGATCTCAGTTCTTCGGCGTGCCGGGAGTGTCGCCGACGGCAGGTGCCACGGCCGGCGGGGCCTCGCTGGACGGGGCCACGGGGGGTGCGGGCGGCGCCGGCGGGGCCTTCGGCGCCGGCGTAAACACCAATGCACCACCGCGCATTTCGAACGCCCCGACCAGATCGCCCAAACCTTCGTCCGGCGCCTTGTCGAGCTTGGCGAAGCCTTGGCAGGTGCGCGTCTCGGTCACATACATCCGACCGCCCTGACGGATAATCCAGGCGTCATTGCCCGGCGAAAACACCTCGGTCTTCACCTCAAGGCCCGCATCGGGCATGGCGTGCTTGCGCATGCAATCGGGCATGCGTGCCGCCACCAGCGCATACTGCGCGGTCTTTTCCCACGGAAAGCGGGTGATTCGGATCAGGCTGAGCGAATGCGCGCCCCCGGTGATCTCGAACGTCGCCCGCTGGTCCGAACAACCTGCCAACAGGGACAAGGCCAGCAGAGGAAACAGGCGAAAAACACGCACGATAATTCTCCCAATAAGTTGCGCTTAATCAACCAACTTCCAAGCCACCGTCTCACCCGCCCGCAGCGGCACCAGACGCTCGCCATCAGCATAGGGCAGATCGGCCGGCAATGGCCACGACACGCGTTCGAGCGTGCGTGTTCCGGCATTTCTGGGCAGACGATAAAAATCCGGGCCATTGAAGCTGGCAAAGGCCTCAAGCCGGTCGAGCGCACCGGCCGCATCAAAGGCCTCGGCGTAGAGTTCCAGTGCCGCCAGCGCGGTATAACACCCGGCGCAGCCGCAGGCGGCCTCCTTGGTGTGACGCGCATGCGGCGCCGAATCGGTCCCCAGGAAGAATCGGGGATTGCCCGAAGTCGCCGCCCGAACCAGCGCCTGGCGATGCGTCTCGCGCTTGAGCACCGGCAAGCAGTAGTAATGCGGACGCACCCCACCGGTAAAGATGGCGTTGCGGTTGTACAGAAGGTGATGCGCCGTGATCGTTGCCGCGACGTTGTCACCCGCCGACGCGACATAGGCGGCCGCGTCTGCCGTCGTGATGTGCTCGAAAACGACGCGCAAGCCAGGATGGCGCCGCAACAGAGGCTGCAGCACCGTCTCGATGAAGACGTTCTCGCGGTCGAAAATATCGATCGCCGGATCGGTCACTTCGCCATGGACCAACAGCGGCATGCCGCAGCGCGCCATCTCGGCGAGCGCGGCGTCGCACTTGGCGAGATCGGTCACCCCGGCGTCCGAGTTGGTCGTCGCACCGGCCGGATATAGCTTCACCGCCTTGACCACACCGCTCTCGAAAGCCCGCCGGATTTCGTCGGCCGGCGTATTGTCGGTCAAATACAGCGTCATCAGCGGCTCGAAGCGGCTGCCGGCGGGAAGCGTGGCGAGAATGCGCTGACGGTAGGCCAGCGCGGCGTCGAGCGTGGTCACCGGCGGACGCAGGTTCGGCATGATGATGGCACGGGCGAACTGCCGCGCCGAATGAGGCAGGACCGCCGCCAGCGCGGCGCCGTCGCGCAGATGAAGATGCCAGTCGTCCGGACAGGTCAGCGTGATTCGATTGGGCGCCATGATCTTGTCTTGAAATGGGGATGCAGCCATTCTAGCAAAGGCAACGCCGCGCCGTCGCCATCGTTCAGCCCAAAGCGTCCGGCGCTTCCGCCGCCTCGGCCACGGCGCGCAGTTCCAATGCGCGTGCGTACAGGGCATTCTTCGGCGCCCCGGTGATGACATGGGCAAGCCGCGCCGCCTGTTTGACCGGCAGACCGTCGGCAAGCAGCAGGCCAAGCACTCGTTCGCCGTCGCCGGCATCCTTGTCAGGCTCGGCGCCGGAGACGATCAGGACGAATTCGCCGCGTTGCCGGTTGGCGTCGGCATTCAACCAATCGACGGCCTCGCCGAGCGGACAGACATGAATCGTCTCGAACAACTTGGTCAGTTCGCGCGCAACGACCAGCGTGCGCGAGGCCCCAAGAACCGCTGCCAGCGACGCCACCATCTCGACGATCCGGTGCGGCGCCTCATAAAACACCAGCGCACACGGCAGATCGGCAAGTTCGCGCAACGCCTCCTCGCGTTGCCGTGTCTTGGCCGGCAGGAATCCGTAGAACAGGAAATGCGGCGACAGCAAACCCGACGCCGACAAGGCGGTGATGGCCGCACACGGCCCCGGCAGCGGCACGACGCGAAAACCGGCGGCACGCACGCGGGCGACGAGTCGCGCGCCTGGGTCGGAAATCGCCGGGGTGCCGGCATCGGAGACAAGCGCCACCGACTCGCCGGCCTCAAGGCGCGCAATGATCTGCCCAGCG
This sequence comes from Propionivibrio dicarboxylicus, assembly GCF_900099695.1. GTDB lineage: Bacteria > Pseudomonadota > Gammaproteobacteria > Burkholderiales > Rhodocyclaceae > Propionivibrio > Propionivibrio dicarboxylicus. Next base: position 37,388 of record NZ_FNCY01000009.1, read on the forward strand.
GCCGCTTCCTCGTTGTGTTCATGCGTCGCCAGCAACCGCGCCGACACGCCGAAATGTTTGAGCAACGGCGCACTGTGCCGCGTATCCTCGGCCGCCACCCAGTCGACTTGCCGCAACACCTCGATGGCGCGCTGTGTCATATCTGACAGGTTTCCGAGCGGGGTCGGTACGACATACAATGCGGCGGCTTCTTGCGTCATGGCGGAGACTTCGATGAGGGACGACAACGATACCACGACCGCCCGCGGAAAACGCGCCGAGGATCAGGCGGCACGCTTCCTCGAACGACGAGGACTGACGGTGTGGCGCCGCAATTACCGCTGCCCCGGTGGCGAGATCGACCTCGTCTGCCATGACGGCAAGACCTTGGTATTTGTCGAGGTCCGCCAGCGCCGCGATCGCCGCTTCGGCGGCGCCGCTGCCAGCATCACGACGACGAAGCGGGAACGGATCGTGCGCGCCGCCCACCACTTCCTCGTCGCCGAAAGAAAAACCGGGAGCGATTGCCGGATCGACTGCGTCCTGATCGACGGCGACGAAACGACCTGGCTCCAAGATGCGATCTCCGCTGATTAGGCGCCTTCGCCTCGCGCTGCTGGCGGCGCTGACCACACCGGCAATCGCAGCCGATGCCATCCGGATTCTGGTGCAACGCTCGCCGCTGGCCGGCAGCCAGTACTATACCGCGCCCCAACGCTGGCGCGAACTTCAAGCCGGTGACCGTCTCGAACTCGTGCGCGAAGCCGACAACCGCCACGACCGCAATGCCGTTCGCATCGACTGGCGTGCGCAAACGCTGGGCTATGTGCCACGCGCCGAAAACCGTTCCGTCGCGCGCGCCCTCGACGCCGGCGAACGACTCGTCGCACGCATCGCCGCCTTGCGCGAGGACCCCGACCCGTGGCGTCGGATCGAGTTCGAGATTTTCGTCGTTCTCGGAAACGATCCGGCACTCAAAGGAAGCAAGCCGGGAGAAATGTTAGACTAGCGCCTTCGTTATTTGCCGCCACCACACCATGGATCTGATTTCACGTATCGGGCAGCACTTCGCCGACAGTGCCCAAACCAAGCTCGACGCCGTCGAATTGCTCTCGCCCCTGATTGCTCAGGCCGCCGAAACGATGGTCGCGAGCCTTGTTGGCAACGGCAAGGTATTGGCCTGCGGCAACGGCGGTTCGGCCGCCGACGCCCAGCACTTCGCCGCCGAACTTGTCGGCCGTTTCGAAGTCGAGCGTCAGGGCCTCGCCGCTATCGCACTGACCACCGACACTTCGATCATGACCGCCGTCGGCAACGACTACGGCTACAACACCATCTTCGAGCGCCAGGTCCGCGCGCTCGGCCAGAGCGGCGACGTACTGCTGGCGATCTCGACCTCGGGCAATTCGCCGAGCATCATCGAGGCGATCAACGCCGCACACGAGAACGACCTGCGCGTCGTCGCACTGACCGGCAAGGGCGGCGGAAAAATGGGTGCGATGTTGCGCGACGGCGACATCCACCTCTGCGTCCCCTCTTCCCGCACCGCACGCATTCAGGAGGTCCACCTGCTGACCATCCACTGCCTCTGCGATGCCATCGATTGTCTGCTTTTGGGAGTTGAATGATGAACAAGCGTCTGATTGCCGCCCTCCTGCTCGGCGCCACACTGCTGCCCACCCTGCAGGGCTGCCTCCCGCTGGTCGCCACCGGCGCCACGGTCGGTGTTCTGGCCGCCGTCGACCGCCGTTCGGTCGGCACGCAAACCGAAGATGAGTCGATCGAATGGAAAGCCTCGGCGCGCATTCGCGACAATCTCGGCGACCGCGCCCACGTCAACGTCACCAGCTACAACCGCAAGGTCCTGTTGACCGGCGAAACCTTCACCGAAGAAGCCAAGGCCGAGGTCGACCGCCTTGTCCGCGACGTCCCTAACGTCCACGGCACCTACAATGAACTGGTGGTGGCGCCGTCCTCGTCGTTCACCGCGCGCAGCAATGACGCCTTCATCACCTCGAAGATCAAGAGCCGCTCGGTCGATAACGGCAAGTTCAATCCGGTGCACGTGAAGGTCGTCACCGAGGCCGGCGTCGCCTTCCTGCTCGGCACGGTCACCCAGGCCGAGGCCGACGCGGCCCTGCACGTCGCCGCGACCACCGCCGGCGTCAAGAAGGTGGTCAATCTGCTCGAGATCATCAGCGTCGCGCGCGCCCGCGAAATCGATGCCGCGCCGGCCAATGCCAAGCCTGGCAACGAGCCTCGCTGACCCGCCGCCCGATGAGTGCAGATACGATGGATCACCCGACCCCTGCCTTTGAAACCAAGATCGTGGCACCGCAGGATCTGCCCGCCCGGCTGGCGCAGTTGCCGCGTCCGCTGGTGTTCACCAACGGCTGCTTCGACATCCTGCATCGTGGCCACGTCACCCTGCTCGGGCAAGCCCGCGCGCTGGGTGCGTCGATGATCGTCGCGCTCAACACCGACGCATCGGTGCGCCGCCTGGGCAAAGGCGATGACCGCCCGGTCAACGCGCTCGCCGACCGCCTCGCCGTCATGGCGGCTCTCGAATGCGTCTCGCTGGTAACCTGGTTCGACGAGGACACGCCGATCGAGCGCATCCTCGACTGCCGCCCAGACATCCTCGTCAAGGGCGGTGACTGGCCGGTCGAAAAGATCGTCGGCAACACCGAGGTCGCCGGCTGGGGCGGAAAAACGGTATCGATCCCGTTCATCCACCAGAAGTCGACGACCGCCCTGCTCGAGAAGATCCGCAAGCTCTAACCATGAGGCGACCGCGCGGTCGCCTCATTTCCCTTCAGTCCCTCAGGCAATCGCCTCGACATCGGCGCGCATCGTCGCGATGTCGGCAGCATCGAGAACGATATCGCCGCCCTTGGCGTTGTCTTCGATCTGGTGCAGTTTGCGGGCGCCGCACAGGACACTGACGTTACTGCCGTTGCCTTGCGCCGCCGTCCAGCCGATCACCAGCTGGGTCATCGAACAGCCGTATTTCTTGCACAACGGCGCCCAGCGTTCCGACAAGGCCGCGATCTTGCTCAGGTTCTCGGGCTGGAACCATTTGATCCGACTGCGCGCCAGCCCCATTTCGACCTGCGTCGCCGCCGTGATCTTGCCAGTCAGGATGCCGCGCTCAAGCGGCGAATACGCCTGGAACGTGACGCCGTGCGTCCCGCAGAGCCCCATGAGCCGGTCACCGACGCCGCGGTCGAGCATGCTGAATTTTTCCTGGATGAGATCAAGCTGGCCGGCCGCCACGTACTCCATGAACTGCGCGTCGCTGAGGTTGGACGCGCCGATCGCGCGGATCTTGCCCTGCCGCTTGAGTTCGCCCAGATAACCCATGGTATCGGCAATCGGGCACGGAAACTCCGGCAATTCCTGCCAATGCACGATGTAGATGTCGATGTAATCAGTCTTCAGGCGACGCAGGCTGGCCTCGACTTCCTGCGCCAGACTTTCCGGACGCGAGTTGCGCACGATGCGCACGCCATCGCGCTCCATCATGAAGGCGCCTTCGCCAATATCCCAGCGCAGACCACACTTCGTCGACAACACATAATCGCCGCGACGCCCCGTCAAGGCTTTGCCGACAACCTCCTCGCTGTGCCCCAAGCCGTAGGCCGGCGCGGTATCAAGCAAAGTGACGCCGAGATCGCGGGCGCGATGGATCGTGCGCACCGACTCGGCATCGTCGCTCGCGCCCCACATGCTGTCGCCACCGATCGCCCAGGCGCCGATCCCGACCACCGACGCTTCAATGCCCGACTTCCCGATTTTCATGCTGCGCACGTTATGCTCCTTGACTGGCCAAAACGTTGATTATGCGCCACCCGATCGGCATTGAGTAGTCTATGCGCACGACATGATATCGGCGGCCTCTTTCGCCAAGCGCGGCGTGCTGCTCAGATCACTGAAACAAGCGTTCAGTCCCGGGCGAGAAAGCCCTCGATCGCGCGCGCCACCTGCTCCGGCTGGTCATGCTGGACGTTGTGACCGGCATCGTCGATGGCGACGACGCGGACGTCGCGAAAACACGCAACGCGCCGGGCGAATTCGGGCGGATCGTTGCCAAAACGCAAATTGGCATAGCCATGACTGGCGATCGCCAACAACACCGGCGCCTCGATCCGTTGCCAGCAGGCCAGGTTATCCTCGGCGTGATAGACCATCGGTGAGGGCACGCGATGCCAAGGGTCGCAGTTCAACTCGACCGACCCATCGTCGCGGAAGCGGCAGAGATGCTGTGAAAGGAAGGCGGCACGCGTCTCGGAAAGGCGCGGATTCATTTCGATGAAGCGTCGTGCGAAGGCTTCGCAATGCGGGTAGGCGCCGCCGCTCGGCGTGCGCGCCAGATGTCGCAGCCAACGACCGATCAGCGTCGGCGAGTCCTCGTCGGGCGCCGGCTTCAGCCCGAGAAAATCGAGCATGACGAGTTGCGCCACGCGCTTCGGACACGCACCGGCGTAGATCCCGGCGATGTTGGCGCCCATGCTGTGACCGACCAGGCGCGCCGGCCGCCCCGGCGAATAATGCGCCAGGATCTCATGCAGGTCGGCGTAGTAATCGGGAAACCAGTAGGGACGTGACAACCACTCGGAATCGCCGTAACCGCGCCAGTCGGGCGCGATGATGTGCCAATCCTGGGCCAGCGCATCGACGACGAACTGAAAGGTCGGCGAGGCATCCATCCAGCCGTGCAGAAAGAACACGACGGGACTGCCTTCCGCGCCCCAGTGACGGATGTTGTAGCGCAGGCCACGAATGGTGATGCGCTCACTGCGGGAGATGCGGTGCTTCATGCAGATATCAATCGACCGTGAAATGAAAAAGAAACGGCCACCGTTCCCGGTGGCCGTCGTTTTCTCATGGCATCAAACGCCTAGAGCTTCTGCTCGACCCAGGCCCGGACAGCAGCGAGCGCAGCCGGCAACTTCTCGGGCTCGGTACCGCCTGCCTGCGCCATGTCGGGACGACCGCCGCCCTTACCACCGACCTGCTGGGCGACGAAATTGACGAGCTCGCCCGCCTTGACCTTGCCGGTCAGATCAGAGGTCACGCCGGCAATCAGCGTCACCTTGCCACCTGCCGTTGCCGCCAGCACGACGATCGCGCTCTTGAGACGGTCGCGCAACTTGTCTACGGCCATGCGCAGCGCATTGACATCGGCATCCTCGAGCACGGCAGCGACGAGTTTCGCCCCCTTGACCTCGACGGCACCGCTGATCAGCGCTTCGCCCTGCCCGGCGACCTGCTTGCTCTTGAGCAACGCAATCTCGCGTTCGAGCTGGCGCACCTGATCGAGAATCGAATAAACACGCGCATGCACGTCGCTGGGCTGAACCTTGAGCGTGCCGGCGACCCCGCCGAGCGCTGTTTCCATGCCCTGCATGTACGCCAGCGCGACATCGCCCGTGATCGCCTCGACCCGACGCACACCGGCGGCAACGCCGCCTTCGGCGACGATCGAAAAGACACCGATGTCCCCCGTGCGCCGCACGTGCGTCCCGCCGCACAACTCGCGCGACGAACCGATATCGATCACCCGCACTTCATCGCCGTATTTCTCGCCGAACAGCATCATCGCGCCGAGCTTCTGGGCTTCGGCAATCGGCATGACGCGATGCTGGCACTCGACGTTCTCGAGGATTTCGGCGTTGACGATCTTCTCGACACGATGGATTTCGTCGTCGGTCAGCGGCTGGTTATGCACGAAGTCGAAGCGCGTCTTGTCCGGATCGACCTGCGAACCTTTCTGCTGCACGTGCTCGCCGAGCACTTCGCGCAAAGCCTTGTGCATCAGGTGCGTTACCGAATGGTTGCGCATCGTGCGCTTGCGCGCCAGAGTATCGACCTTGGCCGTCAGCGCATCGCCAACCTTGAGCGAGCCCGTCGTCAGCACACCTTGGTGACCGAAGACGGCGGCCTGAATTTTCTGCGTATCCTCGACGGCAAAAATGCCTTGCGCCGACTGCAGGATGCCGCGGTCACCGACCTGGCCGCCCGACTCCGCATAGAACGGTGTGTGATCGAGCACCACCGTGCCGGCATCGCCTTCGTTGAGCGCCGACGCGACGACGCCATCCTTGTAGAGCGCGAGCACCGTGGCGCGCACTTCCAGCGACTCGTAGCCGTGGAAAACCGTTTCGGCGCCGCTGTAGTCGAGCGCTGCCGACATCTTGAACTTGCCGGCGGCACGCGCCTGTTCCTTCTGGCGATTCATCGCCGCCTCGAAACCGGCGGCATCGACGGTGACGCCACGTTCGCGACAGATGTCAGCGGTCAGATCGAGCGGGAAACCATAGGTGTCATGCAGCTTGAACGCCGTCTCGCCATTGAACACGCCCTTGACGCCAACCTCGACGAGTTCGGCCTCGAGAATCGCCATGCCGTGCTCGATAGTCGAAAAGAAGCGGTCCTCTTCCTGCTTGAGCACGTCCATGACGCGCTTTTCGCCGGCGACGAGTTCCGGATACGCCGCGCCCATCTCGGCAACGAGATCGGGCACCAGACGATGGAAAAAGGCCGCGCGCGCGCCAAGTTTGTAGCCATGGCGGATCGCCCGGCGGATGATGCGGCGCAGGACGTAACCACGCCCCTCGTTGCCCGGAATGACGCCGTCGGCGATCAGGAACGAGCAGGCACGGATGTGGTCAGCCAGCACCCGCAGCGACGGGCTGGTCATATCGGCATCGCTGGTTTCGCGCGCCGCCGCCCGGACCAGGTTGGCGAGCAGATCGATGTCATAGTTGCTGTTGACGTGCTGCAGCACCGCGGTGATCCGTTCCAGCCCCATGCCGGTATCGACCGAAGGCTTGGGCAGCGGATGCATGACGCCGCTCTCGTCGCGGTTGAACTGCATGAAGACGTTGTTCCAGATCTCGATGTAGCGGTCGCCGTCTTCGTCGGGCGATCCGGGCGGACCGCCGGGGATGTGTTCGCCGTGATCGTAGAAGATCTCGGTGCAGGGGCCGCAGGGACCGGTATCGCCCATCATCCAGAAATTGTCGGAGGCATAGCGCGCGCCCTTGTTGTCGCCAATGCGCACGATGCGCTCGGCCGGAACGCCGACCACCTTATTCCAGATGTCATAGGCCTCGTCGTCCTCGGCATAGACCGTCACCCACAGGCGTTCCTGCGGCAGCTTGAAGACGACAGTCAGCAACTCCCAGGCATAGGCAATCGCGTCGCGCTTGAAATAGTCACCGAACGAGAAGTTGCCGAGCATCTCGAAGAAGGTGTGATGGCGCGCCGTGTAGCCGACGTTCTCAAGGTCGTTGTGCTTGCCGCCGGCGCGCACGCACTTCTGCGACGTCGTCGCCCGGACGTAGGGGCGCTTGTCGAACCCGAGGAAGACGTCCTTGAACTGGTTCATCCCGGCGTTGGTAAACAGCAGGGTCGGATCGTCGTGCGGAACCAGCGAACTGGACGCAACGATCTGGTGCCCCTTGGACTCGAAAAATTTCAGGAATTTCTCGCGGATTTCAGCGCTCTTCATCGGATATGCCCTGCGATGTGCTTGATTTCAAAGAATCGGCGATTTTAGCACCGAATCCCGTGATTACCGAAGCTTGCAACGCGGCCTTGCCCCTTCGGAAAATCACAAAAAAACCCGCCGGGATCGGCGGGTTTCGAACGAACCGTATGACCGGAGCTTACTTGCGTTTCGCGCGTCCGTCCGAGAACGCACGCAAGGCCGAGGACGCCCGCGCCACGGCATGGTCGAGCGCTTCCTTGGCCGGCTTGCGATTCGCCCAGACGGCATCGAGTTCTTCCTCGAGGATGCTGCGCACCGGCTCCAGTTGGGCGACACGCAGCTTCGGCGCGGCCGGCTTGCCGCCCAGCTGGTTGAAGGCTACGCGCACCGCGGCCATGTCGGCCTGCAGCAGGCGGCTGCCCGCCGTCGCCCGCGCCACCGAAGTGAGCGGCAGGAAACCGTCGACCGCCGTCATGGCGATCTGCACTTCCGGCCCGAGCAGGTAGTTAACGAACTTGGCAACACCCTTGGCCTCGGCCGGCTTGAGATCGCCGGACACCCAGAGCGAGGCACCATCGGCCAGCGTATTCTTGGGCGAGCCATAGACATCGTCGTGGTACGGCAGCGGCGCAACGCCCGCCTCGACCGTCTTGCTCTCGACCAAGGACGGGAACAGCGAGGACGAACTCGTCAGCATCGCGCATTCGCCGCTGGCGAAGCGGCGGTCCGCCTCATCCCGATGTCCGAAGGTGTGGAAATACTTCGCCTTGTGCCACGACGCCATCATCGCCACATGCTTGATCTGGACAAGGCCGTTGAACACCGGCGTGCCTTTCGCGTCGCCAACATCGACGCCGCTCCAGGCGCTCATGTTGTCAAGGAAGACCCAAACCGGCCACGAGGTCGTGAAAGGGCAACGCTCGCCCGACTCGAACAGGCGCCCGGCGACATCCTGCATCTGTTCCCAGGTTTTCGGCGGCGCTTCCGGATCGAGCCCGGCTTTGCGGAACGCGGCCTTGTTGATGTAGAGCACCGGCGTCGAGAACGCCAGCGGCAAGGCCATCAACTGCCCCTTGGCATCGGTCAGCCCCTCGCGCAACTCGGGCGAGAGCTTATTCACGTCGAACGGCTCCTTGGCCGCCTTCATGACCTCGTGCAGCGGGCGGAAACGCACCTTCTGCGCGACGAAACGCGCCTGTTCCTCGGGTGTCACCAGATTCAGCTGCTTGGGCACATCGCCGGAAACACGACGCACCAAGGTCACCTGCGCGTCCTTCTGCATGCTGTTGAAGCGCTCGATCAAGGGCTCCAGCCGTTCGGCGCGCTCTTCGTCGAGCAAATGGGAAAATTCGATCTTGACCGGAGAAACCACGGCCGGCGCCGCCGGAGCCGCCTTCGCCTTTTGCCGTGCGGGCGCCGCATACAGCGGCATCGCTACGATGATGGCGCCGAGCGCCATCCACATCGGAGTCTTACGCATTACCGTTCCTCGAAAAGCAAAGGCGAAATTATAGGAGCATGAACGCCGCGTTGTCTCCACACCGATCGAAAAAAGGGGGATAGAGTGCGGACGACCGTCGCCGCAGCCATCGGCAACGACGCTGCGGCCCCCATCCGGAAGGCCCTTGCGTCATCATGCCTAGTGCCCGGTTTTTGGTTAGAATGCGGCATTCGCGATTTCTTTCTAGACGGGAACTATCGTGCCAGACCACCTCGGCCGTGCGTTGCGCCACACGCTGCTTGTCGGAACCGTTCTTTTCGGTCTGACGGCTTGCGACATGGTCCAGCAAAAACTCGGTCTCGAGGACCCGGTGGCCAAGGCCGCCAAGGCCGATGGCGAAGGCCGCGCCGTCGGCGGCGCCTGCCGCCAGTCGGGCCGCGCGATCGAAGACTGCTACTCGATTTACTCCTGGCTACCGAAGGCCTCGATCTACGAAGGCTGGCGCGACATGGACGCTTATATGCGCGACAACAAGCTCGAGACCGTCGAACCACAGTTACCGCCCCCGCCGCCACCTGGCGTCAAACGCAAAGCCGCCCCCGCCGCAGAAGCGAAGCCCGCCGACAAGCACTGACCCCCACCAATTGCGCAAACGCCGCCGACACCGCCGCGGGCCGGCGCAAACGTGTATAATCCCCAGTCTATGCTATTGATTCCACGATTATTTGCAGGCGCCTCCGATGCGTTTTGACGAACTCGGGCTTGCACCCGACCTCCTGAAAGCCGTTTCCGAACAAGGCTATACCGAGCCGACGCCGATCCAGGCGCAAGCTATTCCCATTGTTTTGACCGGCAAGGACCTCATGGGCGGCGCCCAGACCGGCACCGGCAAGACGGCTGCCTTCACGCTGCCGCTGCTGCAGCGCATCCTGCCTTTCGCCAACCCGAGCCCGTCGCCGGCGCGCCATCCGGTGCGCGTGCTGATGCTGGCGCCGACCCGCGAACTGGCCATCCAGGTGTACGAGTCGGTCGTTTCCTACAGCAAATACGTCCCGATTCGCTGCTTGTGCACCTACGGCGGCGTCGACATCAAGCCGCAGATCGAAGAGATCCGCCGCGGCGTCGAGGTGCTCGTCGCCACGCCCGGCCGGCTGCTCGACCTGGTCGAACAGAAATGTCTCAACTTCGGCCAGGTGCAGGCGCTCGTGCTCGACGAAGCCGACCGCATGCTCGACATGGGCTTCATTCCCGATGTCACGCGCATCATCAATCTGTTGCCGGTGCAACGCCAAAGCCTGCTGTTCTCGGCAACCTTCTCCGACGAAATCAAGAAACTCGCCGACCGCATGCTGCAGGCACCGGTGCTGATCGAGGTCGCCAAGCGCAATACGGTGTCCGAAACGATCACCCACCGCGTCCACCCGGTGGCGGCAGACGCCAAGCGCGCCCTGCTCGTCAAACTCCTGCGCTCGGAAGAATTCAACCAGGTGCTGGTATTCACCCGCACCAAGATCGAAACCAACAAGCTCGCGCGCGAACTCCAGCGTGCCGGCATTGCCGCCGACTCGATCCACGGCGACAAGAGCCAGATCGACCGATTGAAGGCGCTTGAGGCATTCAAGAACGGGGAAACGCTCGTTCTCGTCGCCACCGACGTCGCCGCCCGCGGGCTCGACATCGACGACCTGCCACACGTCATTAATTTCGAACTGCCGCACACCCCGGAAGATTACGTGCACCGCATCGGCCGTACGGGCCGCGCCGGCAAGCAGGGCACAGCGGTTTCGCTGGTCACGGCCGACGAAGTGCAGTACCTCGTCGACATCGAAAAGTTGATCAAGAAGCCGATCGAGCAGATCGTCGTTACCGGCTTCGAACCCGAGTACGACTACGAATATCCGCCGAGCGGGCGCAAGAAACACCACCGGCACCCGCCTGCCGCCCCGGCCGCAGTGGCACCGGCACTCCGGGCACCGCGCGAACGCAGCACCGGCAGGACGCGCCAGAACACAATCGCCGCCGACGGCTTCGATTTCAGCAAGCCCTATGAATATCGCGGCCCGCAACCGGTCGCCGCGGCAACCGACACCGCCACCGGCAAAGCAGCACCGGTAACGCACGAACATCCGCACAAGCGCCAGCGCCCGCTGGCGGCACTACTCGGCGGACTCGGCCACAAGAAGTCCTGAACGACGCCACGCCCGGTCACCGCTCGGCGACCGGGTCTCAGGACCGCATCACACGGCCGCTTTGTGATAGCGCTCGAGCACGATATCGGTCAGTTCGGGCAAGGAATCCTCACCCAGACCCAATTCGTCGAACACATCGCCACACACCTTTGACCAATCGGGGGTTTCAAGGTGCTGATCGAGATGGTAATAATGGATCGCCAACTGCAGGATAGCGACCATCGTCCGTGACGCATGCATGTCCAGCCGCTCGATCTCATGGTGGTGGCGAATCGCGTCGCAGATGAAATTCGGCAATTTCCAGTACTTCCCGACCAGATAGCCGATGACGCAATGATCCGCATTGAAGCGCGCGTCTTCTTCGACCAAGTTGGCCCAACGCCCGGGCTCGTCGAGACGCATGCTCGCGCAATAGGTCGAAAAGCGCTGCATCAGCACCGGCACCCCACACTCGAGGAAAACGCCGGCCAAATACGCCTGATCGGGAAAAATATTGCAAACCGTCACGCGTTCGTCGGCGATCAGCATCGCCAACTCGGCAATCGCCTGCGAACGCGTCCAATAGGCCTCGAACGCCTTGCGGTTGTGCCGCGCCGGCAACGACGCGGACAAGGCTACCGCACGCAGGATATTGGCCGTCTGCTGCAGGCCGATCGCCTGCAACACCCGCGTCAGCGACGAAAACGGCTGGAACTCGCGATAGGCGGGGCTTTGCACCACTTTGAACAGCGTCGAGACGATGCCGGGATCCTGCGAAATGATGCGCGACAGGGTGCGCACGTCGGCAACGCCGCGGGCGAGCGCCTCCTGCAATTCCTGCAGCACGCGCGGCTGCGGCGGAATGGTCACCCCCCGCTCGAACAGCCGCTTGACGGCGCGCGCTTCGTCGCCGGAAAGATCGACGAGCAGCGATGGATCGATGGCCATATTTTCTGTATTCCTTGTCATTTCGGCGTTGGCGCCGCCTGTCAATGCGGGAATTCCGCCCTGCCGGCCGCCGACGCGCATCCGCTATAATCGAGCGTTCCGGTCCTTTCAGACCGACATTCTCCTCAGGAACACAACCATGGGCAACCGTCTTTCAAAAATTGTCACCCGCACCGGCGACGCCGGCACGACCGGACTCGGCGATGGCAGCCGGATCGGCAAGGATAGCCTGCGTATCGACGTCATCGGCGAAGTCGATGAACTCAACTCGACGCTCGGCGTCCTTCTCGCCGAGGATCTGCCCGAAGCGGTGCGTACGGCACTCACCGGCATCCAGCACGACCTCTTCGATCTCGGCGGCGAGATCTGCATGCCCGGATATACCGTCATCAGCGAGGCGCAGGTGCTCCACCTCGAAACGCTGGTCGGCGAATTCAACGCGCAACTGACGCCACTCAAGGAATTCATCCTGCCCGGCGGCACCCGCGCGGCCGCGCTCGCGCATCTCGTGCGCTCGGTCAGCCGGCGCGTCGAGCGCCAACTCGTCCGCCTCGCCAACGCCGAAGGCGTCCCGGAGATGACGCGCAAATACATGAACCGCCTCTCCGACCTGATGTTCATCCTCGGTCGCGTGCTCAACCAGGCCGGCGGACGCGGCGACGTCCTCTGGGTCAACGCCAAGCAGCGTTCGGCCACCCCTGCCGCCGAATGATGCGCTGACGGGGTAACTCGACGCTCAGGCCAGCAGGGCCACGAGCGTCAGGAACCAGCCGCCGACCGCGACCAGCAGATGCCGGTCGCGCAGGACGGCGGCGGCCGGATCGCCGCCGCCGCCGCGGCGATGCAGCAGGAACAGGTAGCGAAACATGCCATACACGACAAAGGGCACGGTGTAGATCAGCCGGGTCGTGCCGTGCATCGCCACTGTCTCGGCGCTGACGGTGTAGAGGCTGTAGCTGATGATCGCGGCGGCCGCGGAAATGCCAATCAGCTTGTCGAGCAGCACCGGGTCATAGTCGTCGAGAACGGCGCGATGGCTTCCCCCTTGCCCGTCGAGCGCGTTCAGTTCCGCACGCCGTTTGGCGAAGCCGAGGAAGAGCGTCACCATCAAGCCGCACAGCAGCAGCCACTGCGACGGCGCAATACCGACGCCCTGCGTACCGGCGAGGATGCGCAGCATGAAACCGGCGGCGATGATGAAGACATCGAGCAGGACAACGTGCTTTAGTCCGCGCGAATAGGCGACGTTCAGCACGACATAGGCAAGCACGATCAGCAGCACCGACACCGACGACGCCAGCGCCAGCACGACCGCCGCTGCCAGGCACAACGCCATCAGCATGAAGGCTTCGCCGGTTCCGACCGCACCCGAAGCGAGCGGCCGATGGCATTTTTCCGGATGCGCGCGATCACGCTCGCGATCGGAGAGATCGTTGAGCACGTAGATCGCCGACGCCGCCAGCGAAAAGGCCGCTGCCGCCAGCACCACCTGGCGTACCAACGCGGGATCGGTCCAGGCATGACCGAAGAGCAAGCCGACGAAGACGAAGCCGCTCTTGATCCACTGGTGCGGGCGCAACAACCGCAACCACAGACGCATCCGTCTCATTCCGCGCTCCTCAGCGGCTGGCCACGGCCAGGCGCCGTTCGCGCACGCCATGCGCGAGCGTCTCCAGCACGCGCAGCGAATCTTCCCAGCCGATGCAGGCATCGGTGATGCTCTTGCCATATTCGAGCGGACGTCCGGGCGCGAGATTCTGACGCCCCTCGACGAGATTCGACTCGATCATCACCCCCATGACGCGATCTTCGCCACTGGCCAACTGACCGGCGATATCGTTCGCGACATCGACCTGGCGCTTGAAATCCTTGTTGCTATTGGCATGTGACATGTCGATCATCAGCCGCGCCGCCAGCGCCGCCGAGGCGATTTCACGTGCTGCCGCATCGACATGCGCGGCATCGTAATTGGGCGCCTTGCCGCCGCGCAGGATGACGTGGCAATCCTCGTTGCCCGAGGTCGAGACGATCGCCGAGTGACCGCCCTTGGTGACCGAGAGAAAATGGTGCGGCGACTGCGCTGCACGGATTGCATCGATGGCGATGCGAACGTTGCCGTCCGTGCCGTTCTTGAAGCCGACCGGACACGAGAGACCGGACGCCAGTTCGCGGTGCACCTGCGACTCGGTCGTGCGCGCGCCGATGGCGCCCCAGGCGATCAGATCGGCCGTGTATTGCGGCGTGATGGTGTCGAGAAATTCGGTCGCGCAGGCGACGCCGAGTGCATTGACCTCGAGCAGCAGGTGACGTGCCAGGCGCAGCCCCTCGTTGATGCGAAAGCTGTTGTCGAGGCGAGGATCGTTGATCAAGCCCTTCCAGCCGACGGTCGTGCGCGGTTTCTCGAAATAGACGCGCATGACGATCAAGAGATCCTGCTCGAAGCGCGGGATTTCGGCATGAAGCTTCTTCGCATAATCGAACGCCATATCGACGTCGTGGATCGAACACGGCCCGATCACCACCAACAGGCGATCATCGGCGCCATGGAGGATGCGATGGATCGCCTGGCGGGCGGCGAAAGTCGTCTGCGCAGCCTCGGCGCTCATCGGAAATTCGCGGAAGAGATGCGACGGCGGCACCAACTCCTTGATCTCGCGAATTCTCAGGTCGTCGGTATTTGGCTTGTTCGGCAGACTCATCGGCCTCTCCTCGTGCGTTGCACTGCTATCCGTCAAAGAAGCCGATTCTACTCGAAGATCGCGCCCTCGCCGCCAGTGCGGGGCACCGGGGTCGGCTATACTGGCACCACGACATAATGAGGACGCACGACAATGCAATTCTCACAATGGCTGGTTTTCTGCGGCGTCGCCCTGCTCGTCACCTTCACCCCCGGCCCGGCCGTGCTCATGGCGATCGCCAACACCATCGGCATCGGCGCCCGGCGCGCCTTCATCGCCTCGCTCGGCAATGCCGTCGGTCTGTTGATCGTTTCCACCGCAGCCATGGCCGGCATGGGCGTTGTCCTCGCCACCTCGGCCACCGCCTTCACCCTCATCAAACTCTCAGGCGCCGGCTACCTGATCTATCTCGGCGTCCGGCAATGGCGGAACCGCCATGTGCCGCTCGTGCCGGACACCGACGCCGAACCGGTGGCGCCGCGCTCGACGCGGCGCCTGTTCGCACAGGGCATGGGCGTGGCGCTGACCAATCCGAAAGCGATCCTGTTCTTCTCGGCACTCTTCCCGCAGTTCATCCGTCCCGACCTGCCGGTCTTCGACCAGTTCGCGATCCTGACCGTCACCTTCTCCTGCTGCGCGCTCTGTTCGCACCTCGTCTACATCACGCTGGCCCGCACCTTGCGGCAACAATTCGCGCGCCCTGCCCGCGCCCGTGTCTTCAACATCGCCACCGGCAGTCTCTTCGTCGTGTTGGGCATCGGCCTGCTGCGCCTGCCACGTCAGGCCGGCTGAGGAACGCTGGCGAAAATGCCGCGCGAGCAGCCCCTTGGGCCGCTCCCGGCGCGGTCATGATCGAGACGTGTTTCGGATTCAGTCGGTGCCGCCGACCGTCAACCCATCGATGCGCAGGGTCGGCTGACCGACGCCGACCGGCACGCTCTGCCCATCCTTGCCGCAAGTGCCGACACCGGGATCGAGGGCGAGATCGTTGCCGATCATCGAGACCTGGTTCATCGCTTCCGGCCCGTTGCCAATCAGCGTCGCTCCCTTGACCGGGTAGGTCACCTTGCCGTTCTCGATCATGTAGGCTTCGGACATCGAGAAAACGAATTTACCGCTGGTGATATCGACCTGGCCGCCGCCGAAATTGACCGCGTAGATACCCTTCTTCACCGACCGGATGATTTCCTCGACACTGCGCTCGCCATTGACCATCGTCGTATTGGTCATACGCGGCAGAGGAAGATGCGCAAAGGATTCACGCCGCGCATTGCCGGTCGGAGCGACGCCCATCAGGCGCGCGTTGAGACTGTCCTGCATGTAGCCGCGCAGGATGCCGTCCTCGATCAGCACGGTACGCTGCGTCGGATTGCCCTCGTCGTCGATATTGAGCGAACCGCGGCGCCCGGCCAGGGTGCCGTCATCGACCACCGTCACGCCCTTGGATGCGACGCGCTGGCCGACCCGTCCGGCGAAGGTCGAACTGCCCTTGCGATTGAAATCGCCTTCGAGACCATGCCCCACTGCCTCGTGCAGCAGGATGCCGGGCCAGCCCGAACCGAGCACGACCGGCATGCGCCCGGCTGGTGCCGGCCGGGCGTCGAGATTGACCACCGCCTGATGCACCGCCGCCCGAGCGTATTCATGCAGCATCGCGTCGGAAAAATAACTGTAATCGGTGCGGCCGCCACCGCCCGCCGAGCCCTGTTCGCGCTTGCCGCCGTCGCCCTCGACAATGACCGTAATCGACACGCGCACCAAAGGGCGCACATCTGCCGCCAGCCGCCCGTCGCTGCCGGCGACAAGAACCACCTCGTACTCGCCGGCGACATGCGCCATCACCTGCACGACACGCGGATCGGCCGCGCGCGCGAAGGACTCGAGTCGTTCGAGCAGACTGACCTTGGCGGCCGCATCCAGCGACGCCAACGGATCATGCGGCAGGTACAGCCCCGGCGAACGGCCGGCCCGCGCCGACAGCGCCTTGGTCCGCCGCCGCTGTCCGGCCGCCGCGATCGCCCGCACGGCCTTGGCCGCGTCGTCGAGCGCCGCAACGCCAATGTCATCGGAATAAGCGAAAGCCGTCTTCTCGCCGGACACGGCACGCACACCGACGCCCTCGTCGATGCTGAAGCTGCCGGATTTGACGATGCCTTCCTCCAGGCTCCAGGCCTCGGACCGGCTGTACTGGAAATACAGGTCGGCATAGTCGACGTCGTTGCGCATGATTGTCGCAAAGACCTTGTTCAGTGCCGGAACGTCGAGGCCGTACGGCGCCAGCAGGGTATTCTGGGCCTGCGTCAGCAGGGAAGGGCTATTCTCGCTCATCATTCATCCATCATTAAAACCATTTACATCACGCGGTGCGTCAACGCCGGCAGGCTCGTCCGTACGTCGGCCAGGCGCTCGTGATCGATATCGCCGACAACGACGCCTTCGCCCTTGTCGAGACGCGCCAACACAACGCCCCACGGATCGATCAACATGCTATTGCCATGCGTTTCGCGGCGATTCTCATGCAATCCGCCTTGCGCCACGGCGAGAACATAACATTGATTCTCGATGGCGCGGGCGCGCAACAGGATTTCCCAATGCGCCCGACCGGTCGTCTCGGTAAATGCAGCCGGAATGACCTGTAAATCAACGACACCGAGCCGACGATACAGTTCCGGAAAGCGCATGTCATAGCAGATGCTGAGACCGACACGGGCGAAGGGGGTCTCGAAGACCACCGGCTCGCTTCCCGGCTCGATCGATGCGCTCTCGTTGTAACGCTCGCCGGCCTTCTCGAAACCGAAGAGATGAATCTTGTCGTAACGCGCGGCGCGCCGGCCTTGCGGATCGTAGACAAGACTGCTGTTGAGCACTTTATCCGGGACGCTCGCCGCCAGCGGGATCGAACCGCCAACCAGCCAGATGCCGTGCTGGCGGGCGGTCTGTGCCAGAAAGGACTGGATCGGCCCCTCGCCATCGACTTCGCGCACGGCGGCCTTGTCACGCTCGCGCAAGCCCATGATCGGGAAATATTCGGGCAGGGCGACGAGTTGCGCGCCTTGCGCCGCCGCCTCGGCGATCAGACGCCCGGCAGTGGCCAGATTCTCATCGACGCGTGGCGTCGACACCATTTGCACTGCGGCGACGCGGCACTTGCCGGACGTCACCGGCACATCACTTTGCACTGGGTTCATTGAGCGCTCCGGAAGAAGGAATACCGGGCAAACGCGGGGCTGCGCCCGGCGCATGCAGGGTCGACTGCTTCTCGACCTTGGGATCGGCCCAGGTCCCGGTAACAAAATAATCGAAGCCAAACATCTGGTTCAGAGGATTCTGCAACACCTTGTGCGCGAGATAGGTGGCCACGCCGACCACCGGATGCACCAGTGCGATCCCCAGCGCCGCCGTACTGCCGATCTCCGGCTGGACATTGACGTTCAGGCGCTGCGTCTCATGCTTGAGATCGACCTCGCCGCGCATGACGATGCGCGCGGCCGTGCTATCGATCTGCAGACGGTCAGTGCTCATCACGCCGCGGCGGACGGCCAACTTGGCATTGATCGCGTCGAAGGCCAAGCCCTCGCTGAAGATATCGCGAAAATCGAGCGTGATCCGGCGCGGCAGGCTTTGCAGACTGATCAGACTGACCAGTTTCCCGGCGCCGGGATCGATCTTGAGGAACTGGCCCTTGGCCGCCTCAAGGTTAAATTCGCCGTCGAGCGAATTGTAGTCAAAGGCCACCGGCGACCCTTTCCAGCCGAGCCGCCCCTCCAGCCGGGCCGTCGCCGAACGGATCGCTCCCGGAAAACCGAGCCGTTCGAGCAAGGCGCCGACGTCGGTGCTATTGACCTTGAAATCGAGTTCGGTCTGGTTCTTGCCGTTCGTCGTCACCCACTGCCCGCTACCGGCAAAGACCGCGTGCGGATTGCTCATCTGGATGCGGCCGAGCTTCCACACGCCGCCTTCGTTGGACGCCAGCAACTCGAGACGACCGAAGCGGCGCGAGCCCAACTGAAAATCCTCGGCGATCACGTCGAGTCCGGGCAATTCGCGCACCGGATCGTCCGCATCGGTCTCCGGCTCGTCGCCCATCGCCGAATCGATGACGAACTGCTTGAGCCGCGCCGTCAGCTTGCCGCGACCGCTGCCGTTCCACTGCAGATCGCCGCTGATCTGGCGAGCGTTCAGGCGAAGCCGCCAGAGTTCGCCAGCGACCTGCGCACTCAGATCGACATCCTTCAGGCGTCTTCCAGAGAACACCAGATCAGGCGTCCGGATATTGATCGTATCGGGAACAAACGAGGCCCCGGAGGCAGCACCGGCACCTTTCGCCCCGCTGCGCAGGGCCGCCCGCCAAGCATCGAGATCGAGTTGCGGCAGCGTCACGCCGAGCGCTACGCCGCTTTCCGGCAAGCTTTGAGCCCGGCCGACACCGATGCCGCCACGCTCGACGACGAAGCCCTCGGCCTGTTTGCGGCGGATCAACTGCAAGGAAAGATTCTGACCGAGCGAGGCCGACAACTGGTCGCGCACGACACCGTCATCACGTACCGGACGTTGCCCGCGACGGACCGGCGCCGTCTGTAACAAGCGCTTTTCGAAGTGTAAAGGCAGGCTTTCCGCAGCCGTCTTGGCAAACGGCGCCGGTAGCGTCGATGCCAGACCGACCAGATTGGAATCGATGATGAGATCGGCATTGCGCTTGTTGATGTGCACTTCGCCCCGATAGTTCGTCGTTCCCGACAGACGCGACAACAAGGCCGTATCGCCCTGCTTGCGCAAGGCTTCGATATTGACCGCGCCCTGCGCCGCAATGACGACGCGACCATCCTTTTGCAGCCCGCCACGGATTTTCAACGGCCCGCCAAACAGGTTGGCGTTGATTTCCGGAATCCTGAGATCGCTGCCGGAGAACTGCACGCTGCCATTGACCTGACGCAAGGGCGGCAGCGCCGTGTCGACCGTCACCTCGTTGTTCTGGAAGCGATACGCGCCGTCGATCTTCGCCTCGCCGAGTTTCTTCTCGTCGAGCGGAATTTTCAGCGACAGATCGAGATGCCCGTTGCCAACCGCCTGCATGGTGTCGGTAAAGCGATCGATACGCTCGGCGACCGGACTCTGATCGATGAACTTCAGGAATTCGCTGGTTGCGCCGTCGGCCTGCCCCTTGACCAGGATGATCGGGTCCTGCGCGTCGAGATCGGGGATTTCGGCCCGCGTCCGACTGAGCTTGGCGCCGAGGATGCTGCCGCGCTGCGCGTCGACCACCATGCTCTTGCCTTCAAAGCGCAGATTGCCGTAAATACTGCTGAGCTTCGGCCAACCGTCACCGTAATCGAGGTCGACATCCTCCGCCTTGACCGTCACCAGGAAGAGTCCTTTGCTCTTGTCGACAAACGGAAAATCTTCCAGATCGCCTTTCAGCGTCAGTTTCGCCTCGCTCGCGCGCCCCGAGAGCAACGAGTCGCGCAACCAGTGCCGCGTCGCATCGCCGACGACACGCGGCATGTAGCGCCAGACGGCGCGGGCATCGGCACGCGTCAAGCTGGCGGTCAGGTCGATCGTCCCCGGCCCCTCGCCGCTATTGCGGTAACGCCCCTGCGCCGTCCCGGCGGCATCCGGCCCGGCGAATTCGACACGTGCCAACTCGGCTTCGAGACCGTTCTTGCCGATCTTCCATTGGGCACGAACGTTCAAGGCGTCAAAATCGATACGCGAGGACGGGAAGACGGTCGGCAGGTCGATACTCGACCGTTCCGATTGAATCGTCACATTGCCCCCCGTCTCGCTCGCGTCGAGCGCGCCGGAGACCCCCGTAAATCCGGGGAAATAGCCATTGGCCTTGAGGCCCATGCCATCGAAACGCGCTTTCAGCGAATAGGTCTGCAGGCGTTCGGCATTGCCGCGCCAGCGCACGCTCAGGTCGGCGACCCGTCCGGTCGGCGCGTAGTCGCCAAGCAGGGTGCGCGTCTGCGCATCGATCGGCATGCGCTCGGCAAGACGACCGAGCGCCGTCAGATCGAGCCGGCTGGCGCTCGCCTTGCCAGCCCCGAGCCCCCCCTCGGCGGCCATCTGCCAATCGACGGAAAAATCGGTCGGCTCGACGCGGATCGGCTCCGGCGCTTGCTTTCCGTGGAATTCCGGACGCGTTTCCAGCGCCACCTGGCGCCCTTTGACCGACACCATCTCTTTGTCCAGCTGCACGGAAATCCGGCCCGACAGGCGCGTCAGATCGAGCGAGGGCAGGTTCTGCGCCAGGCGGATACTGGCATCCTGCAAGGCGAGGTCGGCGGTGAGTTCGCGCACGGCGCCATCGTCGACCCCGAGCCAGGCACGCAAGGCGCCACGCCCGTGCGGCAGCGCGAAGGGGTAATCAATCCACTGCCGCCACACCGCCAGATCGATGTCGTCGATCTGCGCGAACATGGTTCCCGTCCAGTCCTCGCGGTCGTCGAGATCGCTGCCGCGCAAATCGCCGCGCACATCGATCGGGGAGGCCAGTTCGGCCGGCGGACGCGCAGTAAGACCAAAACGGTGGCTGCGACCGAAATTGTCGAGCGCAAAATTGAGCGCTTCGAGACGCAAGGGCGGTGCCTGGCGCAGCGCATCCTCCCAAACCAGCGTTGCATCGTCGATCCGGATCTTGCGCAAACCGAGAATCCAGTCCGAGACATCGACGCTGTCGCCCCCGGAACTCAAGGGAATACCGGCAATGAAAAGCTGGCCGCTCGCGTCGCGGCGCAGATTGAGGGTCGGCGAATTGATCCGCAGCAGACGCAAACGCACCTTGCCGCGCGGCACCGACCACCACGAGAGAATCGCCTCGATACGAGAAAACGCCAGCGCCGGACGACCGGCAGCATCCTTGACCTGAACGTCGAACAGGCTCAAATCGGGATTGATGCCGGACCAGCTCGCTTCGATGCGCCCGATGCTGACCGACTGACCGAGCCCCTGGCTCACCAGGCCCTCGATCAAGGGTCGATGCTGCTCGATATTCGGCAGGATGCTGTAGCGCAGGGCCAGCACCGCCACGATGAAAGCGAAATACAGGCCGCCGAACCCCCATGCCGCGGCCTTGAGCAGCCGACGAGCCCACGGGTGTGAGAGCAACGAGCACATGCGCGACAACGGCCGGCCCGACGCCGTTTGCGTCAGATCGGACACGGTCATGCCCTCACTGCCACCATGAGGCTTTGCCAATTATCGTCAAGCGTCACTAGAATGTCGCAAAAATGAACTCATCCAGGACGCCATTGTAACGGCTTTGCCCGCCCTCGCCACGCACGCCAGGAAAACGGCTCACCGACAGCCCCCCCCATGACCGACTCGACTCTCTCCGCCGCCCCGCCCGAATGGCAACCCGCCCTCGCGCACAGCTTCTATCTCCGCCAGGTGCTCGACACCCGACCCGAACTCGTCAGCTGGCTGCTCGAGCACTGGCAGGCGCCCGTCGACGCGGCGACGATGCAGGCATTCCTCGACACGTCCCCGCCATCCGACGACGAAAGCCTGAAGCGCGTGCTACGCCAGCTGCGCCAGCGCGTCATGGCGGCGCTGATCGTACGCGACCTCGCCGGCCGCGCGCCGCTCGCCGAAGTCGTCGAAACAATGACGCAACTGGCCGACATCACGACCAACGCGGCACTCGACTTCCTCCACCGCCAACTCGTCGCAACGTTCGGCGAACCGCTCGACAAGCAAGGACAAGCGCAGCGACTGCTGGTCATCGGCATGGGCAAGCTCGGCGGGCGCGAACTCAACGTCTCGTCCGACGTCGATTACATCTTCATCTATCCGGAAGACGGCGAGACGGCCGGACCGGCCGGCGGCGGACGGCGCATCGAGGTCTACGATTTCTTCAATCGCCTCGGCAAGCGGCTGATCGCAACGATCGACGACATCACCGGCGACGGCCAGGTCTTCCGCGTCGACATGCGTCTGCGTCCGAACGGCGACTCCGGGCCGCTCGTCTGCTCGCTCGTTTCGCTCGAAAACTACCTGATCACCCAGGGCCGCGAATGGGAACGCTACGCCTGGATCAAGGCCCGGGTCATGAACGCCGGCGACAACCTGCAGCCGGCCTGGGTCACCGCGCTCGACAAGATCGCCCGCCCGTTCATCTTCCGCAAGTACCTCGACTTCGGCGCGATCAACGCCATGCGCGACCTGCATGCCCAGATCCGTCGCGAAGTCGCGCGCAAGGACAAGATCGACCATATCAAGCTCGGCCCGGGCGGCATCCGCGAGATCGAATTCATCGCGCAGGTCTTCCAGCTGATTCGCGGCGGGCGGGAAAGCAGCCTGCAGGTGCGTCCGACGCTCAAGGTCCTGGCCCAACTGGTCCAGCGGCAGCTGATCCCGGCCGACCATGCACAGGAACTGACCGAGGCCTACCACTTCCTGCGCACGCTCGAACACCGACTGCAGTACGTCAATGATGCGCAGACGCACATGCTGCCGACCGGCACCGCAGAACGGCAGCAAATCGCCGTGTCGATGGGCTTTGCCGACTGGCCCGCCTTCGCCGCTGTGCTCGAAGCGCACCGGCAACGCGTCGCCCGGCATTTCGAGGCGATCTTCTCCGACCCGGAAGAAGGCGTACATCCGCTCACCGGCCTGTGGCTCGAACAGATGGACAGCGACGACGCCCTCGAAGCCGTCTCCGAACTCGGCTTCCGCCAGGCAAAGGCGATGATCGAGCGTCTGCAAGCATTCCGTCAGAGTGCCAAGTATCAGCAATTGCCGGCCCAGAACCGCGAGCGTCTCGACATGCTCGGCCCGCGCCTGATCGAAGCCGCGGCGGCGACCAAGACGCCGGACGCCACCTGGCAACGCGGACTGGCGTTCCTCGAAACCGTCAGCCGTCGCGGCGCCTATCTCGCGCTGATGCAGCAGTACCCTCAGGCCCTCGGCAAACTCGCCGAAATCGTCGGCAGTTCGGCCTGGGCCGCCACCTACCTGACACGCCACCCGATCCTGCTCGACGAAGTCCTCGATCCGCGCCTCTACGACATCGCCACCGATGCGACCGGCTTCCGTGACGGCATGCGCCAGCGGCTGTCCGAAGTCGTCGGCGACACCGAGCGCGAAATGGACATCATGCGCGAGGAGCACCATGCACAGGTCTTCCGCCTGCTGGCCCAGGACATCGCCGGCCTGCAGACGCTCGAACGGCTGGCCGACCATCTCACCGAACTCGCCGACATCGTCGTCCAGACAACGCTCGACCTTTGCTGGGAACGCCTGCGCCAACGCCATCCTCAGCCGGCGTGTGCACCGAAATTCGCGGTCATCGCCTACGGCAAACTCGGCGGCAAGGAGCTTGGCTACGGCTCGGATCTCGACCTCGTGTTGCTGCACGACGATTCTGAATCCTGCGCCGGCGAACTCTATGCCCGCCTCGGCCAGCGCATGAGTTCCTGGATGTCGAGCCAGACCTCGGCCGGACAGTTGTTCGATGTCGACTACCGTCTGCGTCCGAATGGCGACGCCGGCATGCTGGTCAATTCGATCGACGCCTTCCGCAGCTATCTGCTCGAAAAGGCCTGGGTATTCGAACACCAGGCACTGACGCGGGCACGCTTCTGCGCCGGCGATCCGGCGCTCGGCGCGCGCTTCGAAGCACTGCGCATCGAGATCCTGCGCCAACCGCGCGATCTCGCCAAACTGCGCGAAGACGTCCTCGCCATGCGCCAGCGCATGCTCGACGCACACGGCTCGAAAAATCAGGACGTCTTCGACATCAAGCAGGACCCCGGCGGCCTTATCGATGTCGAATTCATCATCCAGTATCTGATTCTCGGCTACGCCCACGCCCATGAGCGCCTGTGCGGCAACCTCGGCAATATCGCGCTGCTCGGCATCGCCGCCGATCTTGAGCTGATCCCGCACGAGCTCGCCTGGCCGGTGCGCGACATCTACCGCGAGTATCGCCGCACCCAACACGCTTTCCGACTCGACGGCATCAGCGGCAGCAAGGTCGACCGCGATGCTTTCACCCGCCAGATCGAAACCGTCCGGGCCTTGTGGACCACCGTTTTCGAGACCAACGACTAATCAAGGAGTCATGATGCCAACCGCGCAACCCGGAATCCTCGCCGCGCCGCCCGCACACGCGCGCTATCTTTCGTTTTCGCTGTCGAACCCCGACCAGATCAAGGCCTGTCTCGCCGCGCTGTCCGAGCGCATCGACGGCGAATCCACCGTCATCGGCATCGGCACCTCCATCGCTGCTGCGCTGCACGCCGACCTTCCCGGACTCAAGCGCTGCCCGGCGATCACGGCGCCCGGACTCTCCATCGAGTTGGCACCGGAGGCGCTCTGGCTCTGGCTGCGCGGCGACGACCGCGGCGAACTGCTGCACCGCGCGCGCCGACTTGTCAGCATCGCGGCGCCGGCCTTCGCGCTGGAAGAGGTCGTCGACGCCTTCAAGCACCGCGAGGGCCGCGACCTGTCGGGCTACGAAGACGGTACCGAGAACCCAGAAGGCGAGGCGGCCGATGCCGCCGCCATCGTCGGCGCCGGCGCGCTCGCCGGATCGAGCTTCGTCGCGACGCAACGCTGGCAGCACGATTTCAACCGTTTCGACGCAATGGCCTCAGCGGCGCAGGACAACGCCATCGGCCGCCGCCAATCCGACAACGAGGAACTCGACGACGCTCCCGAATCGGCCCACGTCAAGCGCACCGCGCAGGAAAGCTTCAGCCCCGAGGCCTTCGTGCTGCGCCGTTCGATGCCCTGGGCCGAAGGCATGGCCGGCGGCCTGATGTTCGTCGCCTTCGGCCGTTCGTTCGATGCCTTCGAAGCGCAACTCAAGCGCATGACCGGCGGCGAGGACGGCATCGTCGATGCACTCTTCGGCTTCACCCGGCCGGTATCCGGCGCCTACTTCTGGTGCCCGGCTCTCCATGACGGTCGCATCGACCTGACGCCGCTCGGTCTCTGACGCACAAAGGGCGGTGACCCGCCCTTTGTCGCCCTCTTGTTTTTTCCGCCTATTTCTTCAGGCTGTCGCGGATCTCCCGCAGCAGCAGCACTTCTTCGGGCGTCGGTGGCGGCGGCGCCGGCGGCTCAGCCCGCTTCAGACGAATCAGCTGCTTGACCATGATGAAGATGATGAAGGCCAGGATGATGAAATTGACAAGGATGGTAATGAAACTGCCATAGGCGAAGACCGGCACCTGCGCCTTGCGCAAAGCATCGAGCGTCATGGCGGTACCCGGCGGCACATTGCCGAGCACCAGAAACATGCCGGAGAAATCGAGCTTGCCGCCCATGATCCAGGCGATGATCGGCATGATCAGGTCGCCGACGACCGAATCGACGATCTTTCCGAACGCGCCACCGACAATCACGCCGACCGCCAGATCGACGACATTGCCCCGCATGGCAAAGGCTTTGAACTCCTGTAACAACGTCATGACACTCTCCTAGATCAACGACAAAAGGCTTTCCCCGGACGCTCAGATCCGCCGCAGCCGCTCGCCGGCCGCCGACAGGGTGCTGTCCTGCTTGGCGAAGCAGAAACGCACGACGCGATCGTCGCGCCCATCCGGATAGAAGACCGACACCGGAATCGCCGCCACGCCGACTTCGCGCGTCAGCCATTCGGCAAATTCCCGATCGGGCAAATCGGAGATCGCGTCATAGCGGACCAGCTGAAAATAGGTGCTGCGACAAGGCAGAAACTCGAAGCGCGAGCCCTGCAACTGCGCCCGGAAAAAATCGCGTTTCTGCTCGTAGAACGCCGCCAAGCCGAGATAACGGGAGGGATCGGCCATGTATTCGGCGATCCCTGCCTGGCATGGCGTATTGACCGTGAACACATTGAATTGATGCACCTTGCGAAATTCGTTCATCAGGGCGGCGGCGCCGAGTACATAACCGATCTTCCAGCCGGTGATGTGATAGGTCTTCCCGAACGACGAAACGACAATGCTGCGCGCCGCCAGATCTTCGCGGCTGATGACGCTCAGGTGTTTGCCGCCATCGAAAACGATATGCTCATAGACTTCATCGGAAAGAACGACGATATCGGTATCGCGGACGATATCCGCCAGCGTCGCGAGGTCATCCGCCGTCATCAGGCTGCCGGTCGGATTGTTCGGCGTATTGACGATGATCATCCGGGTGCGCGGCGACACCAGGCGGCGCACGCTCTCCCAGTCCGGCCGATAGTCTGGAAATAGCAGGGAAGCATAGACCGCCCGGCCACCGACCGTTTCGATCGCAGGCACGTAACTGTCATAGACCGGTGCGAAGACGATCACCTCGTCGCCGGGACGCACGAACGCCGCGATCGCCGTGAACAGCGCCTGTGTCGCGCCTGCCGTCACCGTAATTTCGGACTCCGGATCGAAACGAGCGCCGTAAAGGGACTCGACCTTGGCGCCAATGGCATGCCGCAACTCGGGCAGTCCCGCCATCGGCGGATACTGGTTCCTCCCATTCTGCATGGCCCGCATCGTCGCCTCGAACAAAGCCGGTTCAGCGCTGAAATCGGGAAAACCCTGGGACAGGTTGATCGCGCCGCACTCGGTAGCCAGACGCGACATGACGGTAAAAATCGTCGTCCCGACCCACGGCAGCTTGGAATCGATGGCCAATGAAGATGGAATCATTATGTTTACAGTAAAATAGAGGTATTGGAAGGTAATAGTGTATGGGCATGAAATGCGACAGACAAGCGCAATGCCTGCCCAACCGACGCTTCCGTTGTAGCGCGAAAGACGATTCGTCGTTACGATTCGCATAATTAGCATACTGGGCAGCTACGGGCAGCTACGATCGGACACATGAGCACCTCGCACACCGAAGACGAAATCGAACGTTG
This sequence comes from Propionivibrio dicarboxylicus, assembly GCF_900099695.1. Taxonomy (GTDB): domain Bacteria; phylum Pseudomonadota; class Gammaproteobacteria; order Burkholderiales; family Rhodocyclaceae; genus Propionivibrio; species Propionivibrio dicarboxylicus. The sequence goes on from NZ_FNCY01000009.1 coordinate 64,926, forward strand.
TACGCTGAGCGGACAACGCGAGGTTCTATTCCAGCTCCGCAATCTGATCAGGCTGAAGGCCCGTGTTTCCGTCACCTTTGACGAGGGACGGCATAGTTTCCTGACCGTTCTCATCGACCTCTCCGAAACAAAGAAGCTGCTCTACCTCGATGTCGGCGGCAGTCCGGAGACGAACAAAGCCTTCCTGCGCTCCGAACGCTGTCAGTTCTCGGCGATTGTCGATGGCATCCGTATCCAGTTTTCCGGACGCAGCCCGCAATTGGCCAAACTGGATGGAGAAGAAGTGCTGGCCGTAGCGATCCCGTCCTCACTGCTGCGCCTGCAACGCCGCGACGCATTCCGTCTGCAGTTGCCGTCAACCAAGCCCTACCTCTGCCGCTTCTGGCGCAACACGCCGGAAGAACTGGCCCTGCCGATCTACGATATCTCGGTCGGCGGCATTGGCATCCAGCTCGGCGAGGCACCGAAATTCGAAACGATGCAACGCGTCGAGAACTGCTGGCTCGACCTCAGGGAATCCGGCACCTTCGCGGTCACGCTCGAAATACGTTACATCAACCATTCCGAAAGCCTGACCAACAAGCCGATCTGGCACCTCGGTTGCAAATTCGTCAACCTGTCGCTCGCCAACGAGACGCAGATCCAGCGCTTCATGGCCAGGATCGAGGTCGAGCGGCGCGCCCTTTCCGCCGGCTGACGCCGGCCCGGCAACCGGCGCGCGAAATGTCGCGCCCCCCTCCCCGACCATGAACATCAACGACATCCCGACCCGCACACTGCGCGCCGAACCGTCCGGCAATGCCATTGAAATCATCGACCAGACGGCATTGCCACACCTGTATCGCACGCTTCGTATCGACACCCTCGCCGGCGCAGCGCATGCCATTCGCGCCATGCAGGTGCGCGGCGCGCCGCTGATCGGCGTCACCGCCGCCTATGGACTTGCGCTGGCGATGCAGAACGATGCTAGCGAAGCGGCGCTCGATGCGGCGCTTCAGTGCCTCGGCGCAACGCGCCCAACGGCGGTCAACCTCGCCTGGTCGCTGGCACGCATGCAGTCCAGATTGCAGGCACTGCCCCGTGAGCAGCGTGCCCAGGCCGCCTGGACCGAAGCCGGCACAATCGCCGAGGAGGACGTCGCTCAGTGCCGCCGCATCGGCGAACATGGACTCGCCCGGCTGCGTCCGCTCGCCAAGTCGTCGGCGCCGATGAACGTCATGACGCATTGCAATGCCGGCTGGCTGGCGACGGTCGACCATGGCACCGCGCTGGCGCCGGTATACGCCGCTTTCGACGCTGGCATCGACATCCATGTCTGGGTCTCGGAGACACGGCCGCGCAACCAGGGCCTGCTGACGGCCTGGGAACTCCGCCAGCACGGCGTTCCCCACACGGTCATCGCAGACAATGCCGCCGGCATCCTGCTGGCCACGCATCAGGTCGACGCCGTCATCGTTGGCGCCGATCGCATCGCCGCCAACGGCGACGTCGCCAACAAGGTCGGCACCTACCTCAAGGCCCTGGCGGCACGCGAGGCCGGCGTGCCGTTCTGGGTCGCGGCACCACGCTCGACGATCGATTTCGCCTGCCGGGACGGACAAGCCATCCCGATCGAAGCGCGCGATGGCGACGAACTCCGGGTCGTCGGCGGGCTTTCCGAGGCCGGGGTCCCGGCAACGATCCGGCAATTGCCGGCGGATGAAGCCGTCGGCAACCCGGCCTTCGACGTCACGCCCGCCCGCTTCGTCGACGCGATTGTCACCGAGCGCGGATGCTGCGCGGCCAGCCGCGAGGGGCTGACGTCGCTTTACCCCGAGTGCAGCCATGCCCGATGAAACACTGACACTACGCCAGCAACTGATCGAAACTGCGCGCCGGATGGCGCCCTGCGGGCTCAACCGCGGCACCGCGGGCAACCTCAGCGCACGTGTGAGCGAAAACGGGGCAGACGGATTCCTGATCACCCCCACCGGCATGGCCTATGAGGCGCTGACACCGGACGACATCGTCTTCATGCATCTCGACGGCAGCTTCGACGGCCTGCGCAAACCCTCGTCGGAGTGGCGCTTTCACCGCGACATCTACGCCCAACGACCGGAAGCAGGCGCCATCCTGCATGCCCACTCGCCGTTCGCCACTACGCTCGCCTGCCTGCGCCGTGACATCCCGGCCTTCCATTACATGATCGCTCGTTTCGGCGGCGACAGCCTGCGCTGCGCCGATTACGCGACCTTCGGCACCCAGGCGCTGTCGGACGCGGCGCTCGTTGCACTGACCGGGCGCAGCGGCTGCCTGCTCGGCAATCACGGCATGCTCGTGCTCGGCAAAGACCTGCCGCAGGCCCTCGCACTCGGCGTCGAACTCGAAGAACTGTGCGAGCAATATTGGCGCGCCTGCCAACTCGGTGCGCCGGTCGTCCTCGACGCGACCGAAATGGCCGTCGTCCTCGACAAGTTTTCAACCTATGGCCAACAGGAAGCCTCCCGGTGATCCGCATCCAGGAACTGAGACTCCCCCTCGAACATCCGCCCGAAGCGCTGCGCGCCGCCGTTGCCGCCCGCCTGCAGCGACCGGCCTCGGCCATCGGCGACATCCGCATTTTCAAACGCAGCCATGACGCGCGCAAAAAAAATGCGCTGATGTTCATCTACACCGTCGACGTCGAGATCGAGGACGAAGACAGTCTGGTCGCGCAATTTTCGGACGACGCCAAGATCCGGCCGACGCCCGACATGCAGTACCGTTTCGTCGCCAACGCCCCCGCTCACCTCGCGTCGCGCCCGGTCGTCGTCGGTTTTGGGCCGGCCGGCATTTTCGCCGCGCTGGTGCTCGCCCAAATGGGCTTTCGTCCGATTGTCCTCGAACGCGGCAAGGCGGTCCGCGAACGCACGCGCGACACCTGGAAACTGTGGCGCAACCACCAGCTCGACCCGGAATCCAACGTCCAGTTCGGCGAAGGCGGGGCCGGCACCTTCTCCGACGGCAAGCTGTACAGCCAGGTCAAGGATCCGGGCTTCCTCGGTCGCAAGGTCCTCAGCGAATTCGTCAAGGCCGGCGCGCCTGAAGAAATCCTCTACGTCGCGCATCCGCACATCGGCACTTTCCGGCTGGTCAGCATGGTCGAGCGCATGCGCGCCGAAATCGAATCGCTCGGAGGCGAAATCCGCTTCCAGAGCCGTGTCACCGGCCTCGACATCGAAGGCGGGGCGATCCGCGGCGTCACCTTGGCAAATGGCGAGCATATCGCCACCCGGCATGTCGTTCTCGCCCTCGGCCACAGCGCCCGCGACACCTTCGCGGCGCTGCTCGCGCAAGGCGTCCGCATGGAGGCCAAGCCCTTCGCCGTCGGTTTCCGCATCGAACATCCGCAATCGCTGATCGACAAGGCGCGCCTCGGCCCTAACGCCGGCCATCCGCTCCTTGGCGCGGCCGACTACAAACTCGTTTATCACGCCGGCAACGGCCGCGCCGTCTATAGCTTCTGCATGTGCCCCGGCGGCCAGGTGGTGGCGGCCACCTCGGAACCGGGCTGCGTCGTCACCAACGGCATGAGCCAGTATTCGCGCGCCGAACGCAATGCCAACGCCGGACTCGTCGTCAACGTCACTCCGGAGGATTACGGCGGCATCGACAACCCGCTTGCCGGCATCGAATTCCAGCGCCGCCTCGAAGCCCGTGCCTTCGAACTCGGCGGCGGCACCTACGCGGCACCGGGTCAGCGCGTCGGCGATTTCCTCGCCGGACGCCCGTCGACTCAGCTCGGCCAGGTCATCCCGTCATACCAACCCGGCGTACACCTCACCGATCTCTCGACCGCGCTGCCTGACTTCGCGATCGAAGCACTACGCGAGGCCATCCCCGCCTTCGACCGTCAGATTCGCGGTTTTGCCAACCCCGACGCCATGCTGACCGGCGTCGAGACACGGACCTCGTCGCCCTTGCGCATTCCCCGTGGCGACGATTTCGAGAGCGTCAATATCAGCGGACTCTTTCCGGCCGGAGAAGGCGCAGGTTATGCCGGCGGAATTCTCTCGGCCGGCATCGACGGCATCAAGGCGGCGGAAGCCGTGGCGCTTCGCATCCTGGCCGACAATACTTAAGCGACCGGGATACGCTGGACAGTTTGGCGTGCCGGCAATCGAAACAGGGAGAGCGTCGATGAGCGGAACACTCGCAGACGAACCGATGCAGATCGATGACAGCCCGCTCGCTTCCGAAGCACCGGCGCCGACCGGGAACGTCCTCATCACTGCAATGACGAAAAAATGATCGACCCTGAATGCTTCTCGCGGGAGCAACTCCAGCAACTGTTCGTCCTGCGCATGCCCTTCGGCAAATACAAGGGTCGGTTCATCGCCGATCTACCCGGCCATTACCTTAACTGGATGGCGCGCGAAGGCTTTCCGAAAGGACGGCTGGGGCAACTATTGGCGCTCATGCACGAGATCGATCACAACGGCTTGTCGCCCTTGCTCGACCCGCTGCGACCACGCGCCGGATCGCAGTTGGCGCACCAGGACGGCACCGAACCCTGACGATCAAACGGAAGCGTCCCGACACCGTCGAGTTCAGCCGATCCGAAAATGCGGTAAAACAGGCGCGCCCGGCCATCGCTACGCGCGGCGCGAAGACGCTCCAGCAGTGTCGTCAGGCGGCTGACGGCCTGGACGTCAAGCTGCGCCGTACCGTTCGCCGGCACCCGCACGGGCTGCACGGAATGTCCTTGGGCAAACGGCCGGCCATCGAGTTCGACCGAAAAGTCGAGACGACGCAAGGACAGCTCGACCGGATTCGGATTGCGCAGATCGAGAACGAGGGCGAAACGCTGCTCGCTCAGGTTGAATCCGGCGAGTTCGATGCTGGCGACATCGACTTCCGGCGCCTTCAAAAGGCTTGAACAGGAAGCCAGCACCAAACAGGCGAGCATGAGCCCCCCCTGCCGCATCGCCTTCGTCCAGAATCCGCGTATCAACCGCATGTCATCCCCTTCGCCTCGCCACAGCGTACTGTAATGTAACGAAAAACCCCGGCGCGCGTGAAGAGCGCCACGCCATAAAAAAGCCCCGCACGAGGCGGGGCCTGGATTCCGAAAAACCCGGGGCGATCAGCGATAGTCGGCCCAATTGATGCCGCGCATGTCGCCGGTCTTCTCGAACTGACGGTGCATGCCATAGGAGGTGCTCAGCGAGAACGGCTCGTGGTTGGTCTTGTTGATCTGCTTCAGATACTCGCGCATCTGTTCCTTGTAGTCCGGATGCACGCAGTTCTGGATGATCAACTCGGCGCGCTGCAGCGGGTCCTTGCCGCGCAGGTCGGCGACGCCCTGTTCGGTGACAACGACGGACACCGAGTGCTCGCTGTGGTCGAGGTGCGAAACGAAAGGCACGACCGCCGAAATCTTGCCACCCTTCGCCGTCGACGGGCAGGAGAAGATCGACAGGTAGGCAGCGCGCGTGAAGTCGCCCGAACCGCCGATACCGTTCATCATCGTCTTGCCGAGCACGTGCGTCGAGTTGACGTTACCGGAGAGGTCGAATTCGATCGCGGTGTTCATCGAGATGATGCCGAGACGACGGACGATTTCCGGGTTGTTCGAGATTTCCTGCGGACGCAGCAGAATGTGCTTCTTGTAGAAATCGAGGTTGCCGATCACTTTCTGCATCGCTTCCTGGCTCAGGGTCAGCGACGTCGTCGAAGCGAACGAGCAGCGGCCGTTCTCGAGCAGCGGAATCACCGAATCCTGCAGCACTTCCGTGTACATCTCGAACGCCGGGATGTCGGTGCTGCGGCCGATCGCGCCGAGCACGGCGTTGGCGATATTGCCGACGCCCGACTGCAGCGGCAGGAAGGACGACGGAATACGGCCGGCCTTCATTTCGGCGGCGAGGAAATCGGCAACGTTCTGACCGATCTGGTCGGTTTCCGGCGTCGCCGGATCGAAGCCGCCGGTCTCATCGACCTGGTTGTTCAGCACGACGGCAACGATCTTCTTCGGATCGAGCAGGCAAATCGGCGAACCGACACGCTGCGAAGCCGAATAGATCGGGATTTCCTGACGAGCGGGCGGATCCTTCGGCTCAAAAATGTCATGCAGGCCGAGCAACGCCGCCGGGTGCGCGGAGTTGAGTTCGAGAATGATCTTGTCGGCACAGTGCAGGTAGGTCGGCGAAGCGCCGATCGACGTCGTCAGCACGACGCCGCCCCCCGAAAGGATGTCGCAGACTTCGACCACGGCCCAATTGAGCTTGCCGAGAGCGCCGTAGCGCACGGCCTGCGGCAAAGCCGAGAGGTGCATGTCGAAGTATTTGACTTCACCGGAGTTGATGAGCTTGCGCAGCGTCGGGTTGCCCATGTACGGCGTACGGAAGCTGATGGCATTGGCTTCGGCGAGGGCGCCGTCGAGCGACTTGCCGGTCGAAGCGCCGGTCAGAACGCCGACTTTGAACGGACGGCCGGCCGAATGTTCACGCTTGGCCTTTTGCGCCAGCGCAAACGGCACAACCTTGGCCGCGCCGGCCGCGGTGAAGCCACTGAAACCGATGTTGTCGCCATTCTGGATCATTTCGGCCGCTTCTTCAGCGGTCAGAATCGGGAAAGGTAGTGCCATGTCGAATTACTCCTTATTTCAGGTATGCAAATAGCCGATTAGGATAAGAACCGTGAAATGGTAGCGCATGGCATGGGCGCCGCGACTGCGGCTTTCCACATATTTGAGAGATCGAAAATTACGTTGGCGCACTCGAAAAAAACTGCGTTAGCGCCCGCTATCCTTGGTGTCGATAAACAGGGTTACCGGCCCGTCGTTAACGAGATGAACTTGCATCTCGGCACCGAACACGCCGGTCGGAACGACGCGTCCCAGATCCTGCTCCATCTGCCGCACGAACTGCTCGAACAGGGGGCGCGATATTTCGCCCCGCGCCGCTCGGCTCCATGACGGCCGGTTACCTTTCCTGACCGAGGCAAATAGCGTGAACTGGCTGACAGCGAGCACGTCGCCGCCGACATCGACAATGCTGCGATTCATCACGCCGGCCGCATCGTCGAAAATGCGCAAACCGGTCAGTTTGGCCGACAGCCAGCGGATATCGGCCTCTTCGTCGGCATCCTCGACACCGACCAGCACCAGCATGCCAGCCCCGATGGCGCCAACGACCTCGCCCCCCACTTCGACGCGCGCCTCACGCACCCTTTGTACCAAGGCCCTCATGCCTGTGCCTCGATGTCCGGACGCTCGACCGGCGACATGCGGCGCAACGGATGGACATTGACCTCCGGCTGCAAGGTGACGTGACCGATACCGCGGTGCGTCAGCAGATGCTGCATCTCGGCCAGCACCGCCGGCCAGCGATCGAGGGCATCGACGACCACATGCGCCGACAGGGCGATACGGTTCGACGACAGGGTCCAGATATGCAGATCATGTACCGAACGCACGCCGTCGACACCTGCCAGCACCTGGCCGATCTCTTCGACCGACAGGGCCGGGGGAACCCCCTCAAGCAATGCATGCACGACCTCGCGCAACAGCCGCAGGCTCGACGCCAGGATCAGCGCGCAGATCAGCAGCGACAACAGGGGATCGATCGGCGTCCAACCGGTCCGCCAGATCACCGCCCCGGCGACAAGCGCCGCCACCGACCCGAGCAAGTCACCGAGCACATGCAGCAGCGCGCCGCGCGTGTTCATCGTCTGCTCGCCTTGCATCAACAACCAGGCAACACCAACGTTGACGCACAAACCGATGATCGCCACCACGGTCACCGCCTCGCCATGAATCGCGGTCGGCGTCAGCAAACGGTCGATCGCCGCCATCGAAATGCCGACCACCACGACCGCCATGAACAGCACGTTCAGCAACGCGGCCAAGGTTTCGACGCGGCCGAGACCATAGGTATGACGGCGGGATGGCGGACGCTGCGCCAGACGCGCGGCAATCGCCGCCAAGGCCAGCGACGCACTATCGGTCAACATGTGTCCGGCATCGCCAAGCAGGGCCAGGGAACCCGACCAGAAACCGGCCAATACCTCGACGCCGGCAAAGCCCAGGGTCAGGGCCAGCGCCCAAACCAGGCGCGGGCCGGCAGCATGGGCGTGATGGTCGTGCGAATGGGAATGCGAATGATCGTGCGCGTGGCCATGATCATGGGCATGACCGTGCGTGTGCCCATGCGAATGAAGAGAGTGATCGCTCATAGTCGGACCATTATACCGTTGCGCCCGCGCCGGTTCGGGCCGGCCCCGCCTCAAACCGGCGCCGGCGCCCCGGCAAAGACCGTCACATCCGACTGCGCGCCGAGGGTGGCCCAGGTCGCAGTATCTCCGTGCAGGAGCGAAAACGCCCCCGGCCGCAAGCCCGCGCGCGCACTCAGTTCGGCCAACGCCACCAGCACTGACGGCGCATTCGGCGACGACACCGCAATCACGGCACCGCCAGACCGCAGAATCGGCACGGCAACGCGCAGCAAGCCCGATATCGGCGCAGCCGGACTCGGCCCGATGGCAGCAAGACAGCACTGTCCCGAACGGCCCGTGTCACGCAGGCACGCGGCAGCGGCCGACACCTCGTCCGCTGCGGCACGCTCGGCCCAACCCGACTCCTCCTGCAGCAAGCCCGTCAAATGGCCGTGATAGCGCTCGACGAGCCCTGCCCATCCACACCAGCAGTCCTCCGTCGACGCCGCCCCCCCTGCCCCGGCCACCAACGCGCCACGGGCAGATTCGCACGCGCGCGCGACTTCCGCCTCACCGCATACCGGAAACCGCCGCACCGGCACGCCGGACTGCGCGCGAAGCAGTATGCCGTACTGCTGACACACGCTCAGATAGGCATGCCCGCCAATCCAGAGCGGCAAAACTGGCAATGCCGCCACATCCCCCTCGGAAATCCTCAATTCAGTCATTACATCCGCCAATGTCATTCCACATGATGGTAAGATAGTGCACTATTCGCGGCGCAGTCCTCGCAAGCGGCCGGTCGTTGCGCCGAATAGTATGCCGGCTCGAACCGAAACGAAAGATCAGACAGGAATCATGGCAACTCCCTCCGAAGCCAAGGGTTCAATTCAGGTCATCGAACGCATGATGTCGCTACTCGACGTCCTGGCCGAGACGAACGAAGCGGCAACCCTCAAGACACTCTCGCAAGCGACTGGCCTGCACCCCTCGACCGCACACCGCATCCTCGCGGTCATGGCGCATGCCCGACTGGTCGAGCGACAGGAAAACAGCACCTACGCACTTGGCATCCGCCTGCTCGAACTCGGCAACATCGTCAAATCGCGCATCAGCATCGGCGCCGTCGCCCGCCCGTTCATGCAGGAACTGCACAACCAGATCGGCGAAGCCGTCAATCTCGGCATCCGCGACCAGGACGACATCGTCTATGTCGAACGCACCTCAAGCGGCCGCTCGCTGGTCCGCGTCGTTTATCTCGTCGGCGGACGCGCTCCCCTGCACCTGACCTCGCTCGGCAAACTGTTCCTGGCCTCGGACACGCCTGCGGAAGTTCGCGCCTACGCCAAGCGCACCGGCTTGCCAGGCAAGACCGAACACTCACTGACGCGGATCGAAACGCTCGAGGCGGAATTGGCCACCATCCGGCAAACTTCGATCGCCTACGACATGGAAGAAGCCGAAATCGGCTTGCGCTGCGTCGCCACACCGATCCTCGATGACGAAGGCAAGATCGTCGCCGGCCTGTCGGTCTCGGCGCCGACGGACCGCCATCGGGACAGTTGGTTGGCGCTGATCAAGCAGACCGCCGAAGAAATCTCGCGAGCGCTCGGCTACCGGCCGACAGCGCATCGCTAAAACAAAAAAGCCGCGGACACCGCGGCTTTTTTTCATCCCGGAATTCGTCAGCCCGGCCCTTTGCCATCGCCGCGGACTGCCGCATGCGTCTGCGTCTTGTGCGAGGCCTGCGCACTCTCCATCCAGCGCTTGATCCGGTTGGCATCGCCAACGCGCGTCATCTTGCCGGCCGAATCCAGCAAAACGATGACGACCGGTTTTTCCGCGACCCGGGCCTGCATGACCAGGCACTTGCCGGCCTCATGGATATAGCCGGTCTTCGACAAGCCGACATCCCAGGCGGGACTCTTCACCAACGGGTTGGTATTGCGAAAAGTCTGTTCGCGCCCACTCACCTCGACCATCGCCTCGGACGTCGTCGACCATTCGCGGATCAGTGGATAGTGATGTGCTGCCGTAACCATGCGCGCCAGATCATGCGCCGTGGACACGTTATTGCTACTCAGGCCGGTCGGATCCTCAAAGCGCGTGTGCGCCATCCCCAGCGACTGCGCCTTGGCATTCATCGCTGCGATAAATGCCGACAGGCCGCCAGGATAGTGGCGGGCCAACGCGTGCGCGGCACGGTTTTCAGATGACATCAGGGCAAGCAGGAGCGCCGTTTCGCGACTGAGGACAGAACCCACATGCAAACGCGAGCGACTCCCGCGCAAGGTGTCGACATCCTCTTCGGAAATAGCGACCGCCCCCTGCAGATTTGGCTGGCTATCCAGCACCACCATGGCCGTCATCAGCTTGGTGATCGAGGCGATCGGCGCAACCACATCGGCGTTTTTCTGGAACAGGGCATCGCCGGCGCGTTGATCGAGCACCAGCGCTGACGCCGAATAGAGCGCCAGTTTCTGGGCTTCGCGCCAGGTATCGGCGGACTGGAGACCGCGTGTCTTGCCGGCCAACTGCGCCGAGGCATGTGCTTTGCGCGCAACGACCGTCGATTGTTTGACCGACTTGGCAACAACCGCCTTCTGCGTGTGGCTCGCTGCCTTTGGCGCAGCCGTCTTGGCCTTGCTCTTGTCAAGCGTCGCCGACGAGTTCGCTCCCGCCAGACCACTGGCCATCACTACGGCTAACACCGTCATCGCTTTCAACAAGAAATGCATTTACCCAATTCTCCCAGCATAAGGCCCAAAAAACCGGACAGATTCTAAGCGATTTCGAAACGCAATAGTCAAAATACATACAAAACAAGTAAATACAACGTCAATCCTACAAATAACTTGAGCACAGTATCGCTGCCGCCGCCAATCCCTACCGCCACAAGGGTCGAATTCGGCAAAAGCATAGGCGCGATTACAATCGATGTGATAGCATCTTTCCCGCCCCAACAGTGGCAACAAGAAACATGATGAAACACGCTTCGCAGCGCAGGTTCAGCCCATCCCTCGAACTAGCCGGCGGCGTACTCTCGCCTCTCCCGGCACTCCCTACATTACAAGACGGGCAGGTTGACCTTGCGTCAATTATGGTTTTTCCAACTACCCAACAGAGAGAGAGTATTTGTCATGAGTCAAACTGTACCAATCAATGCACCGTCGTATGTCACCCATGAAGGCCTGAAGCAATGGGTCGCCGAAATCGCCGCACTGACCACGCCGGAGCGTGTCGTGTGGGCCGATGGCTCCCAGGAAGAATATGACCGTCTGTGCCAGGAACTGGTGGATGCCGGCACCTTCGTCAAACTGAAGAAGCGCAAGAATTCCTACCTCGCATTCTCCGACCCCTCCGACGTCGCGCGCGTCGAAGACCGCACCTACATCTGCTCGGAAAAACAGGAAGACGCCGGCCCGACCAACAACTGGGAAGCCCCGGCCAAGATGCGTGACACGCTGAACGGCCTGTTCAAGGGCTGCATGAAGGGTCGGACGATGTACGTCATTCCCTTCTCGATGGGCCCGCTCGGCTCGCCGATCGCCCAAATCGGCATCGAAATCACCGACTCGGCCTATGTCGTCGTCAACATGCGCATCATGACGCGCATGGGCAAGGACGTTTTCCCGATCCTCGGCAACGACGGCACCTACGTCCCCTGCGTGCACTCAATCGGCGCACCGAAAGAGCCGGGCACCAAGGACCCGAAGTGGCCGTGCAACCCGACCACCAAGTACATCGTTCACTACCCGGAAACGCGCGAAATCTGGTCGTACGGCTCAGGTTACGGCGGCAATGCCCTGCTCGGCAAGAAGTGCCTGGCTTTGCGTATCGCCTCGAGCATGGCGCGCGACGGCGGCTGGCTGGCCGAACACATGCTGATCCTCGGCGTCGAGTCGCCTGCCGGTGACAAGCACTATGTCTGCGCCGCCTTCCCGTCGGCCTGCGGCAAGACCAACTTCGCCATGCTGGTCCCGCCGGCCGGTCTGAAAGGCTGGAAAATCACGACGATCGGCGACGATATCGCCTGGATCAAGCCGCGCAAGGACAAGGACGGCGTCACCCGCCTCTACGCGATCAACCCGGAAGCCGGTTTCTTCGGTGTCGCCCCGGGCACGAACGATAAGACCAACTTCAACGCAATGGCCTCGCTGGCCGAAAACACCATCTTCACCAACGTCGCGCTGACCGACGACGGCGACGTCTGGTGGGAAGGCATGGGCCCGGCGCCCGCCCACGCGATCGACTGGCAGGGCAACGACTGGACGCCGGAAATCGCCAAGGAAAAAGGCACCAAGGCCGCGCATCCGAACTCGCGCTTCACCGCCCCGGCCTCGCAATGCCCGTGCATCGACAAGGATTGGTCGAATGGCGACGGCGTGCCGATTTCGGCCTTCCTGTTCGGCGGCCGCCGCGCTTCGACGGTGCCGTTGGTCTGCCAGGCCACCGACTGGGAGCACGGCGTCTACACGGCCGCCACGCTCGGTTCCGAAACGACGGCTGCCGCCTTCGGTGCGCAAGGCGTCGTGCGTCGCGATCCGTTCGCCATGCTGCCGTTCTGCGGCTACCACATGGCTGACTACTACAGCCACTGGCTTAAGATGGGTCCGGTCGCCACCAAGCCGGTGCCGATCTTCATGGTCAACTGGTTCCGCACGGACGAGAAGGGCGGCTTCGCCTGGCCGGGCTTTGGCGACAATGCCCGCGTGCTGAAGTGGATCATCGACCGTTGTGAAGGCCGCGTCGGTGGCGTCGACACCGCGCTGGGCACCATGCCCAAGTACGATGACATCGACTGGACCGGTGCCGATTTCAGCAAGGAACAGTTCGAAAACGTCACCAAGCTCGACAAGGACGTTTGGCTCGGCGAACTCGCTGGCGTCAAGGAATGGTTCGAGAAGATGGGCAGCAAGCTGCCGACCAAGCTCGCCGCCATCCGCGACGAACTCGAGGCCAAGTTCAAGGCCTGATCGAGCACGCCTCACGGCACCAAAGGCCGCCTTCGGGCGGCCTTTTTTCCTCGCCCCCGACCGTGCCGTGCCCTCCACCCTTTTTCCTTCACAGGATCACTTCAGCCATGCATCCCCTTTCCGCCAGCCGCCTCGCCAACATCGAACCGTTTCATGTCATGGAGTTGCTGACGCATGCCAAAGCACTGGAGGCTGCCGGACGCGACATCATCCATATGGAAATAGGCGAGCCGGACTTCCCGACGCCAGCCCCCATCATCGCGGCAGCGCAAACGCGCCTCGCCCGCGGCGACATTTTCTACACGCCAGCGCTCGGACTGCCGGAATTGCGCGAAGCGATCGCCGAGCACTACCGCACGCGTTATGGCGTCAGCATTGCGCCCAGTCGCATTGCCGTCACCGCCGGCGCTTCTGGCGCGCTGCTGCTTGCGCTCGCCTGCATGGTCTCGCCCGGTAGCGAATGGTTGCTCACCGACCCCGGCTATCCCTGTAACGCCAACTTCGTCCGCGCTTTCGAAGGACTTCCTGTCGGCATCCAGGTTCGGCCAGAAGATCGCTTCCAACCGACGCCGGAAGACATCGAGCGCCATTGGAACGAACGTACTGGCGGCGCACTGTTCGCCTCACCGGCCAACCCGACCGGAACGCTGATCGACGAAACGGTACTCGGTGACATCGCCCGATGCGTCGCCAAGAAAGGCGGCACACTAATCGTCGACGAAATCTACCAAGGGCTGACCTACGAACAAGATGCGCGCAGTGCGCTTTCGATCAGCGACGATATTTTCATCGTTCAGAGTTTCTCAAAATATTTCAACATGACCGGCTGGCGCCTCGGTTGGCTGGTCGTGCCCGAACGATATACCCGCGACATCGAAAAGCTCGCGCAAAACCTCTTCATCGCCGCGTCCACGATCGCACAGTACGGCGCGCTGGCCGCCTTCCTGCCCGAAACGATCGACATCCTCGAACAGCGACGTGCGGAATTCAAGCGACGCCGGGATTACCTCGTCCCTGCACTGGAGTCGTTGGGCTTTCATCTGCCGGCAAAACCCGAAGGGGCATTCTATGCGTACACAGACTGCAGCACGCTGACGCCGGACAGTCATCAATTTGCGCTATCACTGCTTGAGCGCGCCGGCGTGGCAGTCACCCCCGGGCTTGATTTCGGCGTCGCCGCACCCCGATCGCATATTCGCTTTGCCTACACGACGGGCATAGAACGGCTGGAAGAAGCGATCGACAGGATCCGAACGTTTCTCGCCAAATAACAAGGGGCTCGACCGAAGCCGGGCCCCTTGCGCCGGAGAGGAGACAGGCCGGCGGCCGTCTCCCGGCAGATCACTTCGGACGCGAACCCGTCGGGAACGGCCAAGCGCCGGTGGGATTCAGTGCCGATTTGATTCCCGGCGTCGCCGCCGTCGAGGGCTGAGCCGAAGCCGGCGCAGCTGCTGCAGGCGCCGGAGCGGGTACCGCTGCCTTCTTGACGGGAGCCTTCTTCACCTCGGGTTTCGCCGCAGGCTTGGCTGCTTCCTTTTTCACCGCGACTTTTTTTGCAGCCGGTTTCGCGGCAGGTTTGGCCTCAACCTTTTTCGCCGCCGGCTTGGCGGCAGCCTTCTTCACCGCCGGTTTGGCGGCAACCTTCTTCACCGCCGGCTTGGCGGCAGGTTTGGCGGCGGGCTTGGCAACCGCTTTCTTCGCCACGACCTTCTTGGCGACGGCCTTCTTCACCGCTGGCTTGGCGGCCGGCTTGGCAGCAACCTTTTTGGCAACCGCCTTCTTCACCGCCGGCTTGGCAGCAGGCTTGGCGACGGCTTTCTTCGCCACGGCTTTCTTGGCGACGGCCTTCTTCACTGCCGGTTTGGCGGCAGGCTTGGCTACCGCCTTCTTGGCAACCGCCTTCTTCACCGCCGGCTTGGCGGCAGACTTGGCGACGGCTTTCTTCGCCACGACCTTTTTCACCGCAGGCTTGGCGGCCGGCTTGGCCACGACCTTCTTCGCGACGGCCTTCTTCACCGCCGGCTTCGCTACCTTGACAGCGGCTTTTTTCGCCACAGGCTTGGCGGCGGCTTTCACTGCAGTTTTCTTGGCAGCAGGCTTCGCAGCCGCCGCCGGTTTCTTAGCACTTGTTGCCATCTCAACCTCCTTCTAGGAAAAAACTGATTAACCCCTCGTGTAAAACGACTGCGACCCGCCCGCTTTCATTGCGGACCTTTCAACAAGCGCATCGCCGACGCGCACATTGAATCCTCGACAAAACCCGGCAAACGCCAAACCGACAGAACGCGCGCGACAATGCCATAAGCATGACGCGAAACTCGGAACGAAGCCGAGCCGGTCGGCCAGAAAAAATGGGGAACAGAAGCAGAGAGAAACGGAGACCAGGCAACACCGTACGACCCCGGTAAGCGCATCATGACAAATAGATTTTCGTGACTCAATAATCCGTTCAAATCTATCAAGGTCCGCTAACGGAAACCAGCGCAAGCAACAAGCATCCGGATTCCAATCATTGAAGCTGGCACAAATCGCTGCCACACATCGGCTACTAGATATTGTGCCTCTCTCGTCAATCGAGACTAATTGTAGTTTCCGAAAACACTTGACGCAAGAATTATTTTGTGCCCTGCATAAAAAACCGCGTTATGCGATTGCGCTCTGCCACTAGCATCGCAGGCAAACGAGTCCAATCGAAGCGCGTACCGGGGTCAGTCTTGCGCCCTGGAGAAATATCGGCATGTCCCGCCACTGCAGCAATGGGATACCGATGACTCAAACACGCGACCAGACTCGACAAGCGCCGATATTGCGCCTCTTCGAAGACGTCGTCATCACCGCCTTCAAGTTCGATGCCGATGGAAAAGTCATTGCAGCGCGAACGCCCCTGCCATGCCGACACGCCTGCATGCCACGCGCGATCGCAGCAAGAAACGAACTGCACCAACTCGCCGTCACGTCGAATAAAAAAATGCGACGACACACGCAAGCCCTTGAGCCCGACAAAATACGGATGCGCGGAAGTATCGAGCGAATTAAGGAATAGCCGCTCAACGCAATCACCAGAGAACACCCCGGGGGGCAGACTGATGGCATGAACGACAAGCAACGATATCGCCATATCGATGGGGCGCGTATCGAAATTGGGCGACGGAACTCGCCGCGCCTCAATCAGCCATCCATCAGGGCCAAGCGTCATTTCAGCCATGGTCGATCCCTAACCGCTCAATGCGATAGCGCAAAGAGCGGAACGTCACGCCAAGCAGACGGGCCGCTGCGGTACGATTGAAACCCGTCTTTGCCAATGCATCCAGAATAAGTTGGCGCTCGAACCGGTCAAGGCTTTCATCAAGCCCGCCCGATGCTCCGGCAATGGCGACATCGACCTCGCCGAATGCCGACAACTGCAAGTCGGCGACGGAAATGCGTTCGCCGCTGCAGAGCGCCACGGCGCGCTCCAGAATATTCTCAAGTTCACGCACATTGCCCGGGTACGAATATGCCGCAAGCGCATCCCGCGCATCCTGGGTCAACACCGGTACGCTCGTGCCGCAAAGGCGCTTCATGATCGTGTCGATCAATTGGGAAATGTCTTCGGGACGCTCTCGCAAGGTCGGCATCTTCAATTCAATGACATTCAGGCGATAGTAAAGATCTCGCCGGAACATCCCTGCGTCGACGCGCTCCTGAAGCTTGTGATGCGTCGCCGAAATGATCCTGACATCAACTGATTCCTCGATGGCGCTGCCGACCTTGCGCACTTTCTTTTCCTGAATCGCACGCAACAGTTTGACCTGCATCGATAGCGGCAAGTCCGCGACCTCGTCAAGAAAAAGCGTCCCACCCGCTGCTACCTGGAAGAATCCGTCACGATCCGCATCCGCCCCCGTAAAGGCGCCTTTGCGATAGCCAAAGAACTCGCTCTCCATCAGACTTTCGGGGATCGCACCGCAATTCACCGGCACGAACGGGCCGGTTCGCCGAGCGCTTTGCGAATGAATCAAGCGCGCAGCCAACTCCTTGCCCGTGCCGGACTCACCGGACACATAGACGGGCGCCTGGCTACGCGCCAACTTGACGATCATTTCGCGTACTGCCGTAACCGCAGGCGAGTCGCCGATGAACTGCCTCGCCGCCTCGCTCCCCTCGAGCGCACCTCGCACGCCGCCAACCGCCCCGGACAGATTCAGTGCCGACTTGATCAAAGCCCTTAACGACTCGAGCGCCACCGGCTTTGAAAGATAGTCGAAGGCGCCCGCCTTCAACGCTGCAACGGCGTTATCGGCACTACCGAACGCGGTAATGACGGCCACGGGGGTTTGTCCGTACTCGCTTCCGATCAGACGCACGATCTCGAGCCCATCTCCATCGGGCAGGCGCATATCGGTGAGACACAGTGCATAGCGCTCACGCTCGAGACAACTTCTCGCCTCGGCGACAGACCCTGCGCAATCGGTCGTCAGCCCCATGCGCACGAGCGTGAGATCGAGAAGCTCGCGTATATCGGCCTCATCATCGACCACCAGCACACGAACGGATTCGTCACGCCCTCGCCGCTCCTGCTTGCTCATCGACACTCCCCCCCCTTCCCGAAATGCAAAAATCTGCGCCCGCCGCGCTATCGAGCAAGACCAGTCGCGCACCGTTCGCCTCGCACAATTCGCGCGCGATATACAAACCAAGGCCGGTCCCCCGACTATGCGTCGTGAAGAACGGCTCAAAAATCTGGTCACGACAATCGACGGCCACGCCCTCCCCATCGTCGATGACATGAATATCAACCCAGCCCAAAGACCGGCCATCCTCGACACGCAACACGATACTACCGGCATTCTTTCGCGAATGACGCAAAGCGTTCCCCAACAGATTCCACAGCACCTGATGCAGATGGGAACGGTCGAAGCAAAAGCTCGCACCACCCGAAATCTCGCAACGCACGACGTTCGCATCGAGTTCTTCCTTGAGCGCACATTCTTCCAGGAAGAGCGGCAGCATCTGGCGCAAGTTCACCTGTTCGCGATGGGCACTATCACGCTGCCCGATCGACAGGACGTCATTGACGATGCGCTCGACCCGCTGCGCATTGTCGATGATGATGCGCAACAAACGCGCTTCCAAGCCTTCCGCTGGCGCTTCGCTCAACAACTCGCCAGCGTGATGAATCGCCGACAACGGATTCCTGATTTCGTGAGCGATGCTCGCGGTCAAGCGCCCGAGGGCCGCCAATTTGAGTTGCCTCGCCTGCTCCTGCAATCGCTCCATATCCTCGAGCAGCACCAACACATCGTGATCACCGCTCTCGGTCGCGATGAAACGAACGCGCAGTTGCTTCCCGCTGACCGGCGCCCGTACCAGGATCGGCTGATCGTCCGGCTGATCGCACCACATCAGGAAGCGACGCGACAACTCCGCAGAGCAATCGGAAAGCATAATATCGCCGGCTCCGCGCAAGCCGAGCAATTCCTCTGAGCGGGGATTATGCTGGCGAACCGCGCCTGCGCGACTGAGGACCAGAATGCCGTCTTGCATCTCGGCGATGACACGCTGGCTCACCAATATCTGATTGTGCAAATCGACGCCACGCCTGAAGGCCAGCGCCTCGTTGGCGATGACGCGCCGCGCCAGCAAGCGCGCCGAGATTGCCACCCCGAAGAAGCCTGCGCAAAAAAGCCCCGCCTGGAAAAACTCGTTCAGTTCGACGTAGCCATGTGTCGCGCGATACAACTGCTCGAGCAGTACCGACACGGTGGCAATCGCCGCATAGAAAAGCACAAGCCGCCCCTGACCGACGAGCCCGACGCCACCCAGCATCACCAGCAGCATGACGCCGTAGCCGCTACGCAATCCACCACCGAAGTGCATGAACAATGTCAGCGTCACGACATCGACCAGCACGCACATGCTCAACTGCTGGTTGAAGTGGCGCGAGAGAAAATGCACCACGCTGAGGGACGCCAGTGTCGCGACCAAGTAGAAGCTCGCCACGACAAGATTGAAATTGCCGACGCCGAATGAGACCGACGCATGCGGATTGAACAGGGAGGACACCACCAGCAAGGTGGCGAGACAGGCGCGGTAATAATTGAAGTAGCGCAGCGACGTCCAGTGCGCTGCCGAAAGCCGCGCTGCCGAAGCGTCAGGAGTGATCGCCATCATTCCCGGCATCCGCATGCCTGTCACAGCAATAATAAGTACCCCGACGCTCGACGCTTTCACCGAGTGGCAAGTGGACCCCGCAACGCTCGCACCGAACCATGCGCTCCGTCTGTCGCGCCGATCGTGCGCTGCGCGCAGCCTGGCGACGTCGATGCGCACGCCACAGCGAATAAGCGAAAATGCCGAGCAGGAACCACACGAAGAGTTTCATGCTGACAAGCATATCAGAAGCGCCCCGGACGGTCTGCGCCAGCGGCCCCGACGCAAGGAGCGGTGCGAATTGACGCTGCATCGGCGGACACGGATACTCGCGACCATCACTCTTCGCCGCAGGAACATCCCATGCGCATTCTCTCCGTGCACGACGACCGCGTTAAGACACACCCTTCGCTCGACACCATCGACGCGATGACCGACGTTCGATTCGTCTGGATCTCCTGTACGCACGACGAGTTCGGCAGCGAGCAACGTGCGCTGCAACAACTGCTGGCGACGCGCTGCGGCGCCCAGATCGTAGACCTCCATGTTTCCGACCTGCTCAACCCCTACCTGCCGTCGCACTACGACTTTACCTACGACTATGAACTGCTGGTATTTCGGCGACTCGCAAGTTCGGCAGAATCGCGTCAGACCGGCAGCACTGATCATGACCCCGGCGTGACGCAAGCACGCCGGCGAGGCCCGAGCATCCTCGGCCCTATCAACACCCGACCAGTCGGATTTGTCGTTTTCGACCGTCTGCTGTTGACGCTTCACCCGAGGGAATGCCCCGCGCGCGACACGATCATCGCGCGGCTGCTCGCCGCACAATCCACTGACGCACGTGCCCGAGGCAGCCACCCGCCGAGCAGTCCCGGAGACCTGATGCTGCGCATCATCAACCTGATTGTGGACGACTATCTTGGATTGCGCCGCGAACTGACCCTGCAAATCGATCGCTGGCAAACCAGGCTACTCGATCCGAGAAGCCGCTTCAGCCAATGGAGCGCCATGCTCGAAGCAAGGCTGTCGCTACAGCATCTGGACGAAATTTGCGAAGATCAGCGCGCTGCCATTCAGGACTGGGACGATACGCTACGCAGCCTGCCAAAACCGGCCAGCGATCGACAACGCAAGGAGCGGGAACTGCTCGAGGTACGCAGCCGCGACGTGCTGGAGCACATCGCACGCATGGTGCACCATGTGCGGCGGCTCGAACAAAGCTCGGAAGCTGCAGTACAAATGCATTTCAATGCCCAGGGCAACCGCACCAACAACATCATGCGGACGCTGACGACGCTGACCGCCATTTTTCTACCGCTCAACCTGATCGCGGCGATCTTTGGCATGAACTTCGACTCGTTGCCACTCATCCATCAGTACGCCGGTTTCTGGTGGGCGGTCGGCGCCATGGCACTCATCGCAGTGATCCTGTGCATCTTCTTCTGGCGCAAGAACTATCTGTCGCGCAGCGAACCCTGAGCGTATTGCCAGCCCGGCCCCTCTGCCCAAGCATCTTCACGCCGAAAGGAGTAAGCAGTTCAGACGCTCTCGGGCGGCGAAGACAACCAGCGCAGCACGACCGAGAAGAGGGTTTCCGGCGCAAAAGGCTTGCTCAGAAAATCGTTCATGCCAGCTTCAATGCAGCGCTTGCGATCCTCGACGAACGCATTAGCCGTCATGGCAACAATGGGAATCCCCCGGCACTGGGGATACCAACGTATCTGGCGCGTCGCATCGAGCCCGTCGAGACCTGGCATCAGCATGTCCATCAGGATCAGCGCATAGGTCGATGACGACGCCATTGCCACTGCCTGGTGGCCGTCACTGGCCACATCCACCAGAAGACCACCTCCCTCTAGGAAGGAGCGCGCCACTTCCAGATTGACGGGTTCGTCATCGACCAACAACACCCGCTTGCCGGCGTAATGCTCGCGAATCGTCTGCTCGGCGGCCTCGCCGGCTAAAGCGACCTCGATCGCCGATGGCGACGACGCTTTCCTCAGACACACTGAAAACCAGAACAAGCTGCCCTCGCCGAAACGACTTTCGACACCAACCTCGCCCCCCATCATCAATGCCAGGCGACGCGTGATCGCAAGTCCCAAACCGGTCCCGCCATGTCGTCGGGTCGTCGTTCCGTCTGCCTGCTCAAAGGCGCTGAATATGCGTGACAGGTCTTCCTCGCGGATGCCGACGCCTGAATCCCTGACCTCGAAACGCACAACGACGGCATCGCACTGATCGAGCATCTTCGTCGCCCTGAGGTCGATCGTCCCGTGCTCGGTAAATTTGATGGCGTTGCTCACATAATTGAGCAAGGCTTGACGAATGCGCGTTGCATCGCCATAGAGGCAGTCGGGGAAGGTATCGGCTTCGACATTCAGGACCAGATGCTTGGCGTTGACTCGATCGGCCACCAAGGCGACAACATCGGCAAGCAGCACCTCGACGGACAGATGCTGCTCCTCAAGCATCAGCTTCCCGGCTTCGATTTTCGACAGATCGAGGATGTCGTTGATAACCTTCAGCAGGTGCTGCGTCGCCGTATCGATCTGCCCCAAACGCTCCGCCTGCTCCGCCGTCAACGGTGTCCGCCGCAGGATGTTGGTAATACCGACAATCGCATTCATCGGCGTACGGATTTCGTGGCTCATGTTTGCCAGGAACATGCTTTTCGCCATGCTCGCCGATTCGGCAGCGCGATTCGCCTCGACCAGCGCCCGGGTTCTCTCGTCCACCAGGTTTTCCAGCCTCTGACGATAATGCCGCAATTCCTGTTCGGTTTCCTTGAGCTTGGTAATGTCGCGCGTCACCGAAAATATGCACGCATGCCCTCGCGTCTCGATGATCGACGCCGAAACCAGGCCCCAGACCTGCCTGCCATCGCGAGTATTCAGACATGCCTCGTGATTCCAGCAACGCTGTTCCTGGCAGAGCCGGGCAACGAAAGCATCGCGCTGTTCGGTATCGGCCCAAATGTGCAAATCTTCCGAGGAATGCCCCACAACCTCGTCACGGGCATAGCCGAGCACTGACAGGTAGACGTCGTTTGCCTCAATAAAGACACCGTCATCAAGACGGACCACTGCAATGAGGTCCTGACTGGCCTCGTACATCACCCGATAATGCGCTTCGCTCTCGGTGAGGGCGATTTCTGCACGGCGCCGCTCGGTCACATCGCACAGCGAGCCATAGAGGCGATGCCCACCGCCGAGGGGATCGGCAAGTTCAGCACGCGCCACGCTATCGAAATAACGCACCGATCCGTCACGCACCTTCAGGCGCAAGGTCACCCGGCTCGACTGCCCTGGCTGCAACGCTGCGATGGCTGAATCAAACACCGGCACATCCTCATTCAGCACCAGCGGCTTCCAGCACCCCATCGACAACATCGCTTCGATTGAGTAGCCCAGTACCTGCTCAGCATTGCCGATCATCCAATCGATTACGAACGGCCCATCCGCCTCGCGACGGCATGAATACGTCAGATCGCTCGTCAATTCGGAAATCGTCCGGAAGCGCATCTCGTTTTCGCGCAGACGTTCGTCCGCCCGCTTCCATTCGGTAGTCTCACGTGTCACCGACACGACCATCGCCTCGCCGTCGATCTGTACGAGCGAGGCCGACATCACCCCCCACCCCAACTCACCGTTCTTGCGACGATAGCGGGCCTCCAGATTCAGACATTTTCCATCGCGCCGCAGGGCGTTCACGAGACGATCCCGATCCTCGGGATCGGCCCAGATACCCAGGTCGATCGACGTCCGCCCGATGACTTCATCGCGCCGATAGCCGGTCGAATCAAGGAAGGCCTGATTCACCTCGACGTAACAGCCATCGCTCATCCGGGTGATGTTGATGAAATCCTGACTCGCCTGGACCGACGCCCGGTAACGCGCTTCACTGCGCCGCAAGGCGACATCCTTGGCTGAGAGGGAGTCGAGCAAGCGATTGAAGCCGGCGACCAGATGGCCGATCTCGTCATCCTGCAGGATCGGCAGACGCTTGAGCGGCGTTTTATCTTCCGACATATCGGCCAGCAAGGCCGCCGTCGACATCATGGGATTCAGACTCTGACGCAACAGAAGCCATGCTGCGACGCCCCCCAGCAGCGTCAGCAGAAGCGTCGCCCACAGCATTCGCTCCTGCATCTCGCGAATCGGCCCGAATGCCTCCTGCGTCGGTAACGAAACCGCAAAATACCAGTCGGTTCCGGCAATCTGCTTCACCGAGGCCAGTATTTCGACATCCTTCTGGTTGGTGTAAACGAGCGCCCCTTCGTAGCCAGCGATAAACCGGTCCACCGTCGGATTGGCGCCCGGCGGCGAGGCACTTTGCATCGTCCTGTCCTTTTCGCTCGCCGTCACGATCAGACGATTCTTGCGATCGACGAGAAGGTAGCCGCCGGTACGGCCATAACGACTCTCGGCCACATGCTGCAAGAAGTTGGGACGACTGAGATCGGTCACGCCGGCCAGGACGCCGATAACGCGCCCGGTGCGATCACGAATCGGCACGGAAATACCGATCAGCGGTGCCTTCAGCGCGCGCCCGACGACTGGACTGCCTATCGCCTTGCGACCACGTAACGCCGCTGCGATATGATCGCGATCGCTGAAATCATGACCTATCCGTTCGAGGCTCTTCGGCGTCGAGGCAATAACGACACCATCATGCCCGGTAATCATCACTCCGCCGTTGAATTGCTGATGCAGCACAAAACGCTGGTCGAGAAAGTCCTGCAAGGCCGGTGTTTTTTCGAACAACTTGGGCGGGATCGCGGCGGCGATCAACTCGAGCGCAGCGACACGCGCACTGACGTTATTCTCGATCTCGGCGGCGATATAACTGGCCGTGGCAAATTGTTGATTGCCGAGCACCGACTCCATATCCAGCCGCAGCGAGCGCGAACCGAACCAACTCAGCACCCAGAGCGCGAGCACCATAACCGACAGCATGGCCACCGTGATGCGTACCTTGAGCGAAATCGGTTGGCCGAACATGCCCATTCCTCCGGACGCCGTAAGAGCGAGAAATTCGCTTATACCACAACCATAAGTGCAATGAATAGCGAGGAAAAAGGCAGGGCTGACACACCCACGGTGACGAAGTCGGCACCGCGCGCCAACGGACGTCAGAGACGTCCGCAAGACATCCGGAAAAAACAAAACCCTCGCAATCAGAACGATTGGCGAGGGTTTATGTTTTGTATAACTGGTCGGGGTGAGAGGATTCGAACCTCCGACTCCTACGTCCCGAACGTAGTACTCTACCAGGCTGAGCTACACCCCGACGAAGCTGCGCTAATAAGACCGTGCAACAGCAAAGGCTGACAATTCTAACAAAGAATCCTTGTATTGGGAAGCGGGCAACAACAAATCGATCGATTTTCTTGCCAACTCGGCCTCGACCGCTGCCTGACGCAAGGTATAGTCGAGCGCACCGGTCGCGCGGATCGCCGCCAGCACTGCTTGAAAATCGTCGCGTCCGCCGCTTTCGATCGCATGCCGAACGCAATCCGCCTGCTCGGCGGAACCGTTCTGCATAACGTAGATCAGCGGCAGAGTCGGCTTGCCCTCGGCCAGGTCGTCGCCGAGGTGCTTTCCGGTCTCGGCTTCCGCCCCGGAATAATCGAGCACATCGTCGACGAGTTGGAACGCCGTACCCAGATGCATGCCATAGGCCGCAAGTGCCTGCTCGACTTCGGCGGACCCGCCACCCAGAAGCGCACCAAGACGCGCGGCCGCCTCGAAAAGTTTTGCCGTCTTGAAATGAATGACCTGCAGATACCTCGCCTCATCGACATTGGCATCATGGCAGTTCATGAGTTGCAGCACTTCGCCCTCGGCAATGACATTGGTCGCAT
Organism: Propionivibrio dicarboxylicus; assembly: GCF_900099695.1. Taxonomy (GTDB): domain Bacteria; phylum Pseudomonadota; class Gammaproteobacteria; order Burkholderiales; family Rhodocyclaceae; genus Propionivibrio; species Propionivibrio dicarboxylicus. The sequence goes on from NZ_FNCY01000009.1 coordinate 90,078, forward strand.
CGGCAAGCACCTGCATGATGCGCATGTTGCCGACCTCCACCATCATCTGGAAGGCGCGTGAATAGAGAAAATCGCCGACAAGCACGCTGGCTGCGTTGCCAAAGAGCGCGTTGGCCGTGTCCCGACCGCGCCGCAAGCTCGATTCATCGACAACATCGTCGTGCAACAGGGTCGCCGTATGGATGAACTCGATGACGGCCGCCAACTCATGGTGATGTGTGCCGCGATACCCCAGGGCGCCGGCCGTGAGCAACACCAGCGCAGGCCGCAGGCGTTTTCCGCCACTCTGAATGATGTACTCGGCGACCTGCCGCACCAGAACGACATCGGAATGCAGACGCGACCGAATGACGGCATCGACCGCTTGCATATCCTGGCCGATGAGGCTGTAGAGGTGCTCGAGTTTCAATTGACGGTACCGGGAGGGAAACCGGCGAATCTTAGGGGTCCAGCGCGACGGCGTCAAGAAGAGCGGCCGACCGGACCGCCTTTGCAAGCGTCCTTGGCGACGGAAGTCTTTGACTTCCATGAGAAAGCCCGTATAATGCACGGTTCTTTGCAGTACTTTTTCACCGTTCTTTTGGAGTCCAACATGTACGCGGTCATAAAAACCGGTGGCAAGCAATATCGTGTTGCTGCTGGCGAAAAACTTAAGATAGAACAGATACCGGCAGAGGTTGGCGCAGAAATTACCCTTGACCAGATTCTCATGGTCGGCGAAGGCGAGTCCGTGAAAATCGGTGCGCCGCTCGTCGCTGGAGCTGCGGTCAAGGCGACTGTGCTTTCGCAAGGCCGTCACGACAAGGTCAAGATCTTCAAAATGCGTCGTCGCAAGCATTACCAGAAGCATCAAGGCCACCGTCAAAACTACACTGAAATCCGTATTGACGGTATTTCGGCCTAACGGAAAGGAATCTGAACCATGGCACACAAAAAAGCAGGCGGCAGTTCCCGTAACGGCCGCGACTCAGAATCGAAACGCCTTGGCGTCAAGCGCTACGGCGGCGAGCAAGTGCTCGCGGGCAACATCATCGTTCGCCAGCGCGGCACCGAATTCCACCCGGGCGTCAATGTCGGCCTCGGCAAGGATCACACGCTCTTCGCGCTGATCGACGGGCAAGTGGAATTCACGCTGAAGGGGCCGAAGCAACGGCGCACCGTCAACATCGTTGCCGCTGCCTGATCCGGTTTCTCCGGTAAAATCCAAAGCCCTATCGTTGCGATAGGGCTTTTTCGTTTATACGCTAGGAAGCCCCCATGAAATTCATCGACGAAGCCAAAATCTACATCGCCGCCGGCGACGGCGGAAACGGCATCGTCTCGTTCCGACGCGAGAAATACGAACCCGAAGGCGGCCCCAACGGTGGCGACGGCGGGCGTGGCGGCAGCGTTTATGTCGTCGCCGACCGTAATCTCAATACGCTGATCGAATACCGTTACACCCGCAAGTTTCTCGCCGGTCGCGGCGAAAACGGCGGCTCCAGCGACTGCTACGGCAAGGGCGGCGACGATATCACGCTGCACGTCCCGGTAGGCACCGTCATTACCGACGAGAACACGCAAGCCATCGTCGCCGACCTCGATACCGACGGCAAGAAAGTGCTAATTGCCCGCGGCGGCAAGGGCGGACTCGGCAACATTCATTTCAAGTCGAGCACCAACCGCGCACCGCGGCAATGCACACGCGGAGAACCCGGAGAAGAGCGTGACCTGCGTCTCGAATTGCGCGTCCTCGCCGACGTCGGCCTGCTCGGCCTGCCCAACGCCGGCAAGAGCTCCTTCATCCGCTCGGTGTCGGCGGCACGCCCCAAGGTGGCGGACTACCCGTTCACCACCATGCACCCGAATCTCGGCGTCGTGCGCACGAGCGAGAACAAGAGCTTCGTCATCGCCGATATTCCCGGCCTGATCGAAGGCGCTGCCGACGGTGCCGGTCTCGGCATCCGCTTCCTCAAGCACCTGGCGCGCACACGCATCCTGTTGCATATCGTGGACCTTGCGCCGCTCGACCCGGAGGCTGATCCGGTTGCGGACGCGCATGCGATCGTCGGCGAACTCGAAAAGTACAGCCCGGAACTCGCCGCAAAGCCTCGCTGGCTGGTCCTCAACAAACTCGACCTGATTCCCGAGGAAGAGCGCGCAACGCGCATCCGCGACTTCCTCGACGCCTACGGTAGCGACGCGCGGCATTTCGGCATCAGCGCCATCAATGGCGAAGGCTGCCGCGCACTCACCTACGCGCTGCAGGACGCGCTCGACACGCTCGCGCCCCTGCCGCCCGTCGATGACACGGCGACGGACGCCTTCTTCCCCGACGATCCCGAAACGGACGGACAACAATCATGACGCCGACTCGTCTCGCCAACGCCAAGCGCCTCGTCATCAAAGTGGGCTCCGCCCTGGTGACCAACAACGGCGAAGGACTGGACCTCAACGCCATCAACGAATGGGCACGTCAGATCGCCCAACTGCGCCACGCCGGCCGCGAGGTCGTGCTGGTGTCCTCGGGCGCCATCGCCTGCGGCATGCAGCGCTTGGGCTGGAGCAAGCGCCCCAAGGCGGTTCACGAACTACAGGCATGCGCCGCCGTCGGCCAGATGGGGCTGGTGCAAGTCTACGAAACAGCCTTCGTCCGCCACGGCTTGGCGACCGCGCAAGTGCTGCTCACACATGAGGATCTCGCTGACCGCAAGCGTTACCTCAACGCGCGTACCACGCTCAGCACGCTGCTGGCGCTCGGCGCCGTGCCGATCATCAACGAAAACGACACAGTCGTCACCGACGAAATCAAGTTCGGCGACAACGACACACTCGGCGCGCTGGTCGCCAACCTGATCGACGCCGACTGCCTGATCATTCTGACCGACCAGCAAGGTCTGTACACGGCCGATCCACGCAAGGATCCGACGGCAACACTCGTCAGCGAGGCCCGCGCCGGCGATCCGGCACTCGAGGCCATGGCTGGCGGCGCCGGCACCGGCATCGGCACCGGCGGCATGATCACCAAAATCATTGCCGCCAAGCGCGCCGCCACCAGCGGCTCGCACACCGCCATCGCCAGCGGCAGGGAAAAGGACGTCATGGTCCGCCTGGCCCGCGGCGAGCCGCTTGGCACCCTGCTTGTCTCGGAAACAGCAACCCTCAGTGCGCGCAAACAATGGCTTGCCGACCACCTGCAACTCTCCGGCAAGCTCGTGCTTGACGCGGGCGCCGTCAAGGCGCTGTCGGACGGCAAGAGCCTGCTACCGGTCGGCGTCGTCGAAGTCCAGGGGGAATTCGAACGCGGCGCCGCGGTCGCCTGCCTCTCACCCGAAGGCAAGGAAGTCGCCCGCGGCCTCGCCAATTACGGCAGCAGCGACGCGCGGCGCATCGCCCGCAAGAGCAGCGCCGAGATCGAAGACCTGATCGGCTACATTAACGAGCCGGAACTCATTCACCGGGACAACCTGACGCTCTCCTGAGCGAGCTTACGGATTTGTTCAAACGAAGATGTGTTCGGGCGCCAATCCGGCCCGTTGGCGCTCAGTCATCTTGAGGAAGGCGGCCTCGATATTCCGGGTGAAGGCTGCGGTATCGAACAAGGGCGCCGTTGGCAGATTCGCTGCAAGTTTGTCGCGAAGCGCGGCCAACGCCGTTGGGACGTGCCCAAGACGCACGGCCATCGCTTCATAGTCCTCGACCGACTCCGTAATCAACTCCGGCATCCCGACGGCATTCAGCAAACTCGCGCCATAGCGACTGGCAAAGGATTCCCCGCAGCGGGTCAACACCGGCAAGCCCATGCGCAACGCATTGCTTGCCGTCGCGCCGGCGTTATAGGGAAAGGTATCCAAAAACAGATCGGCTGCCCGCTGCCGCACCAGATGCTGCTTCAGTGGCATGCGTTCGGCAAAGATCAGCCGCGCATCATCAACGTCGCACCCCCGTGCCTCCTTGCGCAAATTGCCGACAGCGGCCTCGTTGGCTGCGAACAACCACAAAACACTACCTGGCACCTGCTTGAGTATGCGCATCCAGCAATCAAAGACTTCGGGCGTAATCTTGTAATTATTGTTGAACGAGGCATACACCATGCCTTGCTCGGGCAGACCCAACTCAGTCCGCGAGAAGCTTCGGGCGAACACTTCTGTCTTATCGTCGTTGCTCTGATACCACGGCAGATAGGCGATTTTTTCCTGGTAGAACTCGCGCTTGTCCTCGGGCACGAGGAGCGGATCGGCGATCAGGTAGTCGACATACGGGGCGCCCATGGTCCCGAGAAAACCAATGTAACTCGCCTGAATCGGCGCGACACGCTCGGCGAAGATACCGGTCCTCGCCTTGAACGTGTGCCCATTCAGATCGACGGCAATATCCAGGGAAAATTCGGCTACCGCCTGCGCGATCTCCGCATCCGATTTCCCGACGCTGCCGAATTCAATGAAATGATCGAAGCCCGCCTCGATGCGTGTGCGCCATTCGTCCCGGCGTTCCGACAAGGAAAAACCGAAGATCTCGAAACGCGCCCGGTCGTGATGCTCAAACACCCCCGCCAGAAGATGGCTCACCGGATGATCGCCAAAATCCGACGAAAAATAGCCCACCCGGATCCTGCAACCAGCACTGCGCGCGACCGAGTTGAGCGCCGCCTCTCTGGCAGGGAACAGGCGATCCGAGAAATTTTTCGCACACGAGCACAACACGCGCGGCGCGTCCAGCAGCACCTGCGCGTGAAACGGCGGCGACAGCGCGTCGTCCATCCCATCCGTGCGCAATAAAGCCCTCAGCGCCTCAAGCCCGTCCCAATCGCTAAGCGTCAACTTGGCCAACCCTAGCGAGCCCAGAAGAAATTCACCCGAAGAATTCAGACGAAACGCCGCTTGATAGGCTGCGAGAGCGTCCGCATCTGCCTTCAATTCCTGAAACACGTCGCCTCTTCCTGTATGAGCCAGCACGTTATCGGCATCGATTTCAAGGGCCTGATCAAAGCATCTCAGCGCCTCGTCGTGACGCATCAGCGCCTTCAGCGCATAGCCAATCTTGGCGTAGGTCTCGGCACATTTGGGTTGCAGAGAACGCGCCTGCGTAAGGCAGTCCAGCGCCTCAGCAAATCGTGACAATTTGAACAGCACGCCACCCAAATTGCTGTACGCGTCTGCGAAGGACGGCATCGCCGCGACCGCTCTTTTGTAAGCCGCCAGCGCTTCGCACAAGCGCCCGTCTTTCTCCTGCAGGCAGCCAAGATTTAAATGCGCATCGGCAAAACCGGCATCGATACGCGCCGCCTCCATGAAACAGGCCTCGGCTTCGGCATGGCGATTAAGCTGCTGCAGGACGACGCCACGATTATTGTGCGCCGGGGCAAAATCCGGCCGAACATCGATCGCCCGGTCAAAACAAGGCAGAGCCTCTTGCCAGCGCTTCAGTTCGATCAACAGCGCGCCTTTGTTACAACAGGCTTCGACATTCTTCGCGTCGCAGCGCAGCGCCGTATCGAAACTCTCCAGCGCCTCGGTGTTCCGATTCAATCGGACAAGCGTGTTGCCCTTGAGATTATGCGCCATGGGAACCGAAGCATCCAGCCGGATCGCTTTATTGACGATCGTCAGCGCCTCGCCTGCCCGCCCCAGTCGCAACTCGGCATCGGCCCAGACGATTAGTACCTGCTGGTTGTTCGAATAGCACTCATGGAGCCATCGGTAAATTCCAATGGCTTTGTCGACTTCGCCGCCAAAATGCAAGGCGAGCGCCTGCTGAAAAAGCCCATTGGGATCCATGAAACGATGGTCGACCACGACACCCTGCCCGATTGCTAACGCGTTAAAAAAAACGGCCACCCGAAGGTGACCGTTGATGTACTACCTGCCTGAAAGGGCAGATTAGAACGTGTGCAGGATGCCGGCCATGACGCCCGTCATACGCTTGCCAGCTTCGATGCCGGTCGAGCCATACGAGCCAAGGTTGGTCACCGAAGCGTTCTCTTGGTTCATCTTCATGTAGCCAGCTTGCGCATAGACGCTGGTACGCTTCGAGAACAGGTACTGGCCGTTGACCATGTAGCCATAGCCGCCCTGGGTGCGATCGCCATTCGACTTGGCGGCTTCGAGGGTCGCCAGGAACTTGGCGCCGAACGGAACCGTCACAAAACCGCCGTACATGTAGCCGGTCTTGTAATCGCCGCCGTTGATGGTGATCGCATCTTTCAGCTGCTGACGCTGATACACAGCACCGACCTTGGCAACGCCGAAGTCATAGGCACCGCGCAGGCCGTATTCTTGCTTGGCACGCTGAGCAGCGGTCGGAGCGGCACCGGCGAGGTCAGCCGGGACAGCCACGTGACGGTACATCGCCATCGCGCTGATCGGGCCTTGATCGTAGTTGGCGCCCAACAGATAGATCTGCTGACGGCCAACAGCCGTGCCGTTAACGTAGGTCTGGTCGTTGGTGTTCTGCTCGGAGGTATTGGCACGCGCGTCAGCCGTGTACTGGCCCGTCACCTTGAAGCCGGCATACGTCGGCGAGACGTACTGGATAGCGTTGCTGATACGGTCGCTGGTGTTGGAGCTGATGCCCTGCACGTTGGTCATCGTGCGGATCGGGTCAATACCACCCCAAGGACGCGAACCGGCCTGGAAGACCCAGCCCAGCGCGTGGAAGCGACCCATCGAGATTTGGCCGAAGTCATTGCTCGTCAGGCCAACCCAGGCGGTGCGGGTGCTGAGGTTGTTCAGCGTGGCGCCAGCAGCAGCGGTCGTGCCAACTTGGTTGATGTTGTTGGTCGGGGCGATGCCGAGCTCGTAGTTGAACTCAGCCTTCAGGCCACCGCCGAGGTCTTCCAGACCCTTGAAGCCGATACGCGAACCGACGGCGCCGTCATCGAAACCGCGCTGGTTCTTCAGGTTGCCGGCAACGGCGTTGTTCGTGTTGAACGACGTGCCAACAACGTCAGCGATACCGTAAACGGTGATGTTCGACTGCGCCATCGCGACGCCGGAGGCCAGAGCGGCAACTGCCAGAGCAATTACTTTCTTTTGCATTGTGAATCTCCTCTAGGGTTAAGGTCGGCGGCCCGTGGGTCAGAATAAAACAGAGACACCCGGCCACCAAACTGGACCTCTCATTGATGAGAAGCTGAGCGAATCATCGCAAACCGCAAGCGGGTGGACAAGCACGAAGCCCCGATTCAAGGCATTCCCACCCGCCGTCTGTTGTGCCGTTGCAACACATTCAGCCGATTTCGTCCGATGCGAACAACTGTGTCAATGCCACGCCAGGATTTGGCGCGCGCATGAAAGCTTCGCCGACGAGGAATGCATTGACGCCGTGACAACGCAGCAATTCGACATCGCAGGCCGCCAGTACGCCGCTCTCAGCGACGACGATGCGCCCATCCGGAATACGCGGCTGCAGCCCGAGCGTCGTTTGCAGGCTGACCTCGAAGGTCCGCAGATTGCGATTATTAATCCCGATCAGCGGCGTCCTGAGCTGCAAAGCGAGTTCAAGCTCGTCAGCATCATGCACCTCCACCAGCACGGCCATACCCAACTCGCTCGCGACCGCCTCGAATTCCTGCATGGTCGGCAAATCAAGCGCCGCCGCAATCAGCAGGATCGCATCGGCACCCATCGCCCGCGCTTCGAATACCTGATAGGCATCGACGAGAAAATCCTTGCGCAATACCGGCAAAGCGCAGGCCGCGCGTGCCGCCTGAAGATATTCCGGCGCCCCCTGAAAAAATTGCCGATCGGTCAGCACCGACAGACAGGCGGCCCCGTGCGCCGCGTAATCCGCCGCAATCTCGGCCGGGCGAAAGTCGGCACGAATCACTCCTTTCGACGGGCTGGCCTTCTTGACTTCGGCGATCACCGCCGGCAGACCCGCTGCAGTTTTGGCGCGCAAGGCGCCAACGAAGTCACGGGCCGGCGCCTGCACATTCGCCTCAGCCCGAATCACCGCCAGAGGCCTGGCCACCAGCGCCTGCCGGACCTCCTCGCGCTTGACGGCGAGGATCCGTTCAAGAATATCCGGCACGCTCATGCCGACAACCCTTGCGTAAAGCGGACGAACTCGTCGAGTTTGGCACGCGCGGCGCCGCTCGCGACCGCTTCCCGCGCCAGCGCGATGCCGTCGGCGATCGACTCGGCACGGTTGGCGACATAGAGCGCAGTCCCCGCGTTGAGCAACACGATTTCGCGCGCGGCCCCCTCGGTATTGGCGAGCACGGAATACAACATTTCCTTCGACTCGTCGGCACTGCCGACCCGCAGACTGCGGTTGGACACCATCTGCAAGCCAAAGTCTTCGGGGTGGATTTCGCACTCGCGCACGACACCATCCTTGAGCTCGCCGACCATCGTCGCGGCGCCAAGCGAGATTTCGTCCATGCCGTCCTTGCCGTACACCACCAGCACATGCTGCGCCCCCAAACGCTCCATGACGCGCACAAGAATGCCAACCAGATCCGGATGGAAAACGCCGAGCAAGGTATTCGGCGCACCGGCGGGATTGGTGAGCGGCCCGAGAATATTGAAAATCGTGCGTACGCCCATCTCGCGGCGGACCGGCGCGACGTTCTTCATCGCCGTATGGTGCGTCGGCGCGAACATGAAGCCGATGCCGGTGGCAGCCAAACACTCGCCCACCTGGGCCGGCGTCAACTGGATATTGACGCCGAGCGACTCGAGCACATCGGCGGCCCCGGACTTCGAAGAAACGCCGCGATTACCGTGCTTGGCAACCTTGGCGCCGGCAGCGGCGGTAACGAACATCGAAGTCGTCGAGATATTGAAGGTGTGTGCGCCGTCCCCGCCCGTCCCGACGATATCAACCAGATTGGCCTTGTCGGCGACCTCGATGCGCGTCGCCATCTCGCGCATCACCTGCGCTGCAGCGGTAATCTCGCCGACCGTTTCCTTCTTGACACGCAAACCAGTCAGGATGGCCGCCGTCATCAGCGGCGAGAGTTCGCCGCGCATGATCTGACGCATCAGATCGAGCATTTCGTCGTAAAAAATTTCGCGATGTTCAATGGTGCGCTGTAGCGCCTCTTGTGGCGTGATCATGGCCTACCTCGTCAGAAAGTTTTTCAGCATGTCGTGACCGTGTTCGGTCAGGATCGATTCGGGATGGAACTGCACGCCTTCGACCGCGAGGGTCTTGTGGCGCAGCCCCATGATTTCGCCATCCTCGGTCCAAGCAGTGATTTCCAGGCAATCGGGCAGCGACTCGCGCTCGACGGCGAGCGAGTGATAACGCGTACACACCACCGGATTCGGCAGGCCGCGGAAAATACCGACATCATTGTGAAAGACCGGCGACACTTTGCCGTGCATCAGTCGCTTGGCATGGACGACCTTGCCGCCAAAGGCTTCACCGATCGACTGGTGGCCAAGACAGACGCCGAGCAGCGGAATCTTGCCGGCAAATTCGCGGATCGCCCCGAGCGAGACGCCGGCCTGCGACGGATTGCCCGGCCCCGGCGAAATGACGATGCGATCGGGCGCAAGACGGGCGATTTCGGCCAGCGTGATCGCGTCGTTGCGATAGACGCGGACGTCCTCGCCAAGTTCGCCGAAATACTGAACGAGGTTGTAGGTAAAGGAATCGTAGTTGTCGATCATCAGCAGCATGGCAGACCTCTCATTCAAAACGGGTATCGAGGCCGTTCTCGGCCAGTTCCGCCGCCCGCAGGACGGCGCGCGCCTTGTTCTGAGTTTCCTGCCATTCCGACGCCGGATCCGAATCCGCGACGATGCCGGCACCCGCCTGGACATGCAGCTTGCCATCCTTGACAAGCGCGGTGCGGATGGCGATCGCCAGATCCATGTCGCCATGGAAGCCGAGATAGCCGACCGCGCCGGCGTAGATGCCGCGCTTCACGGGTTCGAGCGAGTCGATGATTTCCATCGCCCGTACCTTGGGCGCTCCCGAAACCGTGCCGGCCGGGAAAGTCGCCTTGAGCACGTCAAGCGCGTTGAGCCCCGGCTGCAGCTTGCCCTCGACGTTGGAAACGATGTGCATGACGTGAGAGTAGCGCTCGATCGTCATGTTCTCGGTCAGCTTGACGCTGCCGATCTTGGCCACGCGTCCGGCATCGTTGCGCCCGAGGTCGAGCAACTGGACGTGTTCTGCCCGCTCTTTCTCGTCGGCAAGGAGTTCCGCTGCGAGCGCCTGGTCTTCCTCGAAAGAGGCGCCACGACGCCGTGTGCCGGCGATCGGCCGCACCGTCACCGTATCGCCTTCGAGCCGGACGAGAATTTCCGGTGATGCGCCGACGACATGAAAATCCTCGAAGTCGAAATAGAACATGTAGGGCGACGGGTTGAGCGAACGCAGGGAGCGGTAGAGCGCCAGCGGACTCGCAGCAAAGGGCTTGCTCATGCGTTGCGAGAGGACGACCTGCATGATGTCGCCCTCGGTAATGTGGTGCTTGGCCTTCACGACCGCCTGCTTGAACAAGGCCTCGCCGAAGGACGACACCGCCGGCGCCGACGGCCGGGTCGTTTCGGCGGGAATCTCGGCCGGTTCGCGCAGCCGCGCGAGCAGCGCCTTGAGCCGCGCCTGCGCCTTCTGATAGGCACCGGGCACGCCCGGCTCGGCGTAGACGACCAGTGTCAGCTTGCCCGACAGGTTATCGACGACGGCGATTTCCTCGGACAACAGGAGCACGATATCCGGTGTACCAAGCTCATCCTCCTTGGTCGTGCGCGTCAGCTTTTTCTCGATGTAGCGGACCGTGTCGTAACCGAAACAGCCGACCAGCCCACCGCAGAAACGCGGCAACCCGGCCGACGGCGCGGCGCGAAAGCGCTTCATGTAGCCTTCGATGAAATCGAGCGGGTTGGTATCGTCTTCGCGCTCGGCGATGCGGTTGCCGGTCAGCACCAGCACCTGATGACCATGCACGACGATGCGCGTCGGGCTCGCCAGGCCGATGATCGAGTAGCGGCCGAAACGCTCGCCGCCCTGCACCGATTCGAGCAGATAGGTGTAGGGGCCGTTGGCCAGTTTCAGATAGATCGACAGCGGCGTGTCGAGGTCGGCGAAAGTTTCGAGGGTGACAGGAATCCGGTTGTAGCCTTCAGCGGCCAACCGGTTGAAAACCGATTCAGACATGGGGTACTCCATTCACGCATGCAGCAAGAGAACGACTGGCACGCGTCAACGCGCCAGTACGGGACAGCGGTCTACTGACAGGATCGCCAGGGCCACGCCTCCGCCCAGAATGCGGGCTCCAGATGCAGTTGGTGAACGGAATTCATTCGGTTTATTTCAATGCGTCACAGGGGTTTTGACCATATCCGCGATATCACGGATGGATTCGACTATAGCATCACAGTCAAGTTCCTGTACATCCTTGTCCTCGTTGTAGCCATACGGCAGAAGGAAGACAGGACAACCGGCCGCACGCGCGGCGAGCACGTCGTTGATCGAGTCGCCGACGAACAACGTATCACCCGGCACCACGCCAAGACGGCCGCAAGCCCAGACGAGCGGCATCGGATCCGGCTTGACGCGCGGCAGCAGATCGCCGCCGACGAGCACGTCGAAATACGAGGCCAACCCAGTCTGTTCGAGCAAGGGCGCAATGAAGGCATCGCCCTTGTTGGTCACCACGCCCATTGGCAGCCCCATCGCACGAAACGCCGCCAGGCCTTCGATGACACCCGGATAGGCGCGGGCATTGCGTCCGTTCTCACGCGCATAGTGGCGCCGAAAACTCGCCACGGCCGCTGGAGGCGGTGGCGTCAGATCTTCGGCCACGCTCAGCGAATTGGCGAGCACGCGCTTGACCAGATTGGCAATCCCACGGCCAACGTAGGCCCGGATCGACTCGAGCGGCAAGGGCGGCCGCCCCAGATCTTCCAGCATCGCACAGGCTGCAGCGTGCAAGTCCGGAATCGTATCGATCAGCGTGCCGTCGAGATCGAACAGCACCGCCCGCACCGTCAGCACCGGACTCATGCAACCTCCGCCAGCGCTGCGCGGAAAGCGCCCACCACCGTGTCGTAGCCGTGCGCATCCTCGGCGCGTCGGGCGCCGTAAATGGCCGAACCGGCCACGAAGGTATCGGCACCGGCACGGGCGATGGTGGCAATATTGTCGGGCTTGACGCCGCCGTCGATCTGCAAGCGGATCGTCCGGCCGGTCTCGCGCGCATGGGCGTCGATACGGACCCGCGCCTCGCGCAGTTTGCCGAGCGTCGCCGGGATGAAGGCCTGCCCGCCAAAACCGGGATTGACACCCATCAACAGGATCAGATCGACCTTGTCCATGACATAGTCAAGATACGACAAAGGCGTCGCCGGATTGAACACCAATCCAGCCTGGCAGCCCTGCTCGCGAATCAGCGACAGACTGCGATCGACGTGGTCGGTGGCTTCCGGGTGAAAACTGATGAGATTCGCCCCGGCCTTGCCGAATTCGGGAATCAGGCGATCGACCGGCTTGACCATCAGATGTACGTCGATCGTCGCCTCGGTCAGCGGCCGCAGCGCTGCACAGACCATCGGACCCACCGTCAGGTTGGGCACGTAGTGGTTGTCCATGACATCGAAGTGAATCCAGTCGGCACCCGAAGCGATCACATCGGTCACTTCGGCGCCGAGACGGGTGAAATCGGCAGAGAGAATACTGGGCGCGAGGAGGAACATGGCAGACGGTCCGGCAGAAAAATAAACGCGATTCTACCGCGTTTGCCTTGCCGGCTCGCCTGCCGATCACTCCGACCGCCCTCTCGCCGATCAGCCCGGAGGTGGCGGCGCATCCTCGAGGAATTGCTGCGCATAGCGCTCATGGACCTTCTCGCGCCGGAAGACCTCGAACAATGCCGGATCAATATGCCCGGTTGCCGCCATGTTCTCCATGATGCGCATGGCTTTGTCGACGCTCATCGCCGGCTTGTACGGGCGATCTCGCGCCGTCAGCGCTTCGAAGATATCGGCGATACCCATGATCCGCGCCTGCACCGACATCTGGTCGCCGCGCAAGCCCTTGGGATAGCCCTTGCCATCAACGCGCTCGTGGTGCCCCCCCGCGTATTCGGGCACATGGCGCAGATGCTTCGGCCAGGGCAACGAATCGAGCATGCGGATGCTCGCCACAACATGGTGGTTGATGACTTCGCGCTCTTCCGCCGTAAGCGTTCCGGCGCGAATCGACAGATTCTCGATCTCGTTGTCGCTGAGAAAGTCGGCCCGCTCGCCGGCCGGATTGACCCAGGAATAGCGCTTCGATATTTCCCGCACACGCGCCTGCTCTTCAGGACTCATCGCCTCACCGCCGATGTTGGCGCGGCGCAGGAAAGCACGGTCTTCGTCCATGCGAGCCGACTGGTCAAGGAAGGACTGCTCGGCCGCAACCGGATCGCAGCCTTCGGCGACCGCGCGCCAGCGCGCGATTTCGGCATCGCGCCGGACAATTTCAAAGCGCTGATCGATCAGGCCGATGCGGTCGAAAATCGCCTCGAGCTTGGTCGCCTTGTCGACGACATGCACCGGTGTCGTCACCTTGCCGCAATCGTGCAACATCGCCGCGATCTTCAACTCATATCGATCCTGCTCGCTCAGCGAGAAATCGGCCAGCGGCCCGTCAAGCACGGCGTCGGCAGCATCAGCGAGCATCATCGTCAAGCTCGGCACGCGCTGGCAATGACCGCCGGTATAAGGCGATTTTTCGTCGATCGCCAGGTTGATCAGGTTGATGAAGGATTCGAACAGCACCTCAAGCTGAGCCAGCAGCAAACGGTTCGTCAACGCCACTGCAGCCTGGGACGCCAAAGACTCGGCCAGGTGCTGGTCGGCCAGTGAAAACTCGTGGACCGCGCCGGTCCTGGGGTCGATCGCATTGATCAGCTGGAGCACGCCGATGATCTCGTGCTCATGGTTCTTCATTGGCACGGTCAGGAAAGACTTCGAGCGATAGCCGGTCGACGCATCGAAACGGCGGGTGCCCGAAAAATCGAAGCCCGCCTCGGTATAGGCATCGGCAATATTGACGGTAGCACCGTGCACCGCCGAATACGCCGCCACCAGTGAACTGTTTTCCGAGCCGTCCTCGCGATACAGCGCCAGATCCTGGAACTGGGCAGAGATCGGTTGCCCGGTGGTGCCGCCGAAAGCGATGCCAAGCGAATCGGTACGCAGAATCGCGAAACGCAGCGCGCGGCCGTCCTCGCGCATGCGATAGAGCGTTCCGCCGTCGGCGTGGGTGATCGTCTTGGCCGCCAAGAGAATGTTTTCGAGCAGACGATCGATATTCCGCTCGCTCGACAGTGACGCGCCGATCGCATTGAGATGCTCGAAGCGCTCGAGCAGGTTGTCCTGGCTATCCACGCAATCGCCTCCTATTTGATGCAAACCGCGCGCACCTGCTTGATGTCGGTGATACCGGCGAGTATTTTTTCGATCCCGTCCATTTTCAGCGTGCGCATACCTTCACTGACCGCGGTGGTCACAAGCTCGGCGACACGCGCATGCTCCTGGATCTGTTTCTTGAGCGCATCGGTCCCGATCAGCAGTTCGTGCAAACCGATACGCCCCTTGTAACCCGAACCGCCACACACATCGCAGCCCTTGGCGCGTTGCAGCGTAAAGTGCCCATTCTTGCCGAAGTGCTGCGTCCACTCTTCATAGACCGCATCTGCCGCCGCCTTGGGATCGGCCCGCCAGCGTTCGGCGGCGGAGAGCTCCTCGCAATACTCGTGCAACAGCTGGCGAACTTCTTCGTCCGTCGGTTCGTATGCCTCTTTGCACGCGGAACACAGCCGCTTGGCCAGGCGCTGGGCAAGGATTCCGAGCAAGGCATCGGCGAAGTTGAAGGGATCCATGCCCATGTCAAGCAGCCGGTTGATCGATTCCGGCGCGCTGTTGGTATGCAGCGTGGCGAACACCAGGTGGCCAGTCAGCGAGGCTTCGATACCGATCGAGACCGTTTCCTTGTCGCGCATTTCGCCGACCATGATGACATCCGGATCGGCACGAAGAAAAGCTCGCATGACGGTTGCAAAATCGAGGCCGGCCTTCTTGTTCACCTGCACCTGGCGCAAGCCCTTCTGGGTAATTTCAACGGGATCCTCCGCCGTCCATATCTTGGTTTCAGGCGTATTGATGTGATGCAGGATCGAATGCAGCGTCGTCGTCTTGCCCGACCCCGTCGGTCCGCAAACGAAAAAGAGGCCGTAAGGTTTGCTCACCGTCTCCTTGAGCCGTTCCAGGTTCCTGGCAGCGACACCAAGCTTTTCAAGCGGAATCGGTTCGCCGGCAGCCAGGATGCGCATGACGATATCCTCGACGCCCCCCGCCGACGGGATCGTCGCGACACGCAACTCAATGTCGAGCGGGCCGAACTTCTTGAACTTGATCTTGCCATCCTGCGGCTTGCGCTTTTCCGAAATATCGAGGTCGCACATGATCTTGATGCGCGCCACCAGCGCGTTGCGATAGGACGCGGGAATCTCGATATAGACCCCGAGCGTGCCATCCTTGCGGAACCGGATCTGCGTTTTTTCCTTGCCCGGCCGCGGCTCGATGTGAATATCCGAAGCGCCCTGCTGGTAGGCATCAACGATGATCTTGTTGACGAGGCGAACCAGTTCGTTGTCGGCGGCGGCCGAAAGTTCGTCCGAGCCACCGCCTCCGGCTTCGGCGTCCTCGTCGTCGAGACCCGAGAGCATCTCGCCGACCGACCCCATGTCCGACAAGGCCCCGAAGAACTGTTCGATCGCCTTGATGAACTCAACACAGGTGGTGACGCGATAACTGATCCGACTCTTGGGAAACACGTTGTTGGCAATGCGAGAACTGCGGATGCGTTCAGGATCGAGCGCCAGCACGACGATGCCTTCGGAATTCTCCTCGATCGGCAGCCAGGCATTGGCCTCGACATAGTCGCGCTTGAGATTCTTGAGCAACTCCATCGGCTTGATGCGGTCCGTTTTGAACGGCTCGTAGGGCACGCCGAAAAACCGCGAAAGCGCATCGCCGATGGCCGCCGGCCGCACCTGAAACTCGGCGATGAGAACCTCCTCGAGATCAACCCCCTTGCGTCGTGCCGAACGCTGAGCAAGATCGAGTTCGGCTGCCGAAATAACACCGTCTGATACCAACGCGTCATACTTGGACTGCACGAAAGGCCGCGGCTTGAGGCGCTGGGTCAGCGCCACGGCCAACGTTTGCGCCAAACCGTCGATCCCCTCCTCTGCCTCGGGCGGGAAGGGCGAATCCGACAGCCGGTTGATCAGTTGGATGACGCCAAGCAGTTCGTGGCGACCGGCATCGACGATCGGCGCCACCAACATCTGCTTCGAGCGATAACCGGTACGACGATCGACCTCCTTGAGGAAGTGCATGCCGGCGCTGTACTGGCGAAGTTCGCCTTCGTCATAGACGTCACGCAAATTCACCCGCCGCTGCATCGTCGCCACATACCCGGCAACGCTCTGCTCGGTAATCGGCAAACGGAGATCCTTGAACGAATTGAGCCCGGTCTTGATCTTGGAAACGATGCTCTGCCGATCCTCGCCAACGACATACAAGGTCAGCCGATCGCATTCGAACAGCCGGCAGATGTCCGGCGACATCTCCAGCATGATTTCATCGACGTTGTTGGTCGCATGAATTTTGTTGGTAACGACCTGCAGCGCCTTCAGAAAGGCCAGCCGACGATCAATTTCCACTGCGCCTGGAATTCCCATGGTTCACATCAGTTTAAATAAGTTGTTTTTATAAGGAGCGGTCGCGCGTCCCGCCCCGTCGCTACGCAAACTCTCCGGACTTCCCGCGGGGCTAGAACTCGAAAACATGATTGTTCTGTAGCATCTGTGGGCAAACACAACCGGCACAATCGGCGATCTCGCTCATGATCAGGTCGATCTGCCCGGGCTTGAGATGCGAGACATACACTTCCGGCGACACCGTCATCCGGGCAAGTTCCTCAGCCAGCATGCTCGGACACAGATGCATGGACACCACCGCCAGATTACGCTCGCGATTCGAAAATGCCGTTTCGATCAACAGATAACGCAGATTTTCGATCTGGTTAAGCAGCGGCCAGAAAGCGTCGTTGACCGTCGTATCCCCCGTAAAAACCAGGCTCGCCGCGCCCGAATAGAGATGGTAACCGACCGCCGGCACAGTATGCAGCGCGGGCATCGCGGTAATTGTGCGCGATCCGAAATGCAGCGTCTCGCCGACGCCGATCGTCTGGTACTGCATCACCGGCTTGTCACGAATCGAGATTTCGCTGAAATCCGGCCAGATCGCCCAATTGAAGACATGGTTACGCAGAATTTCCAGCGTCGGCGCGATCGCATACACCGTGACCGGCGTTTCGCGTAAATCGGCAATCGAGTCGATCATCAGCGGCAACGCGGCAATATGATCGAGGTGCGAATGGGTGATGAAGACATGATCGATCTTCGCAAGTTCGGCCAGCGTCAGGTCGTCCACGCCCGTACCGGCATCGATCAGGATGTCGTCGTCGACCAGCATCGACGTCGTGCGCAGATGCTTCCCGCCAATACCGCCATTGCAGCCTAGAATCCTGACTTTCATAGCACTTCCTTTCTTGCGCTCCCGATCACTTTGTCTCGAAAGTCGTCACGCCATCCCAAGCGGCACCGGGAGGCTCCAACCGGTAACGTGCGATACGATCGACGTAAAGACGATAGAGAGAACACTCGGGACTCTGCCGCACCAGGAATTCGAGTTGCACGCCGGCAGCATCCCAGTCCTGACGGCGATAATCGTCCAGCGCCTGAGTCCATCGTGACAGCATATCAACAACCGTCGCATCGACGTCGCCAACCAGTCCCAGTGGCTCGAAAATCGCCACCGGCTCGTCCTTGCCTTTGACGCGAACCCGGTCGAGCTCGCGATACACAGCCCCGTCGAACTGCGCCCGCGTCGTTTCGCTAACGATGATACCAACACCATATTGCTTTGTAATGCCCTCGAGACGGGAGCCGAGATTGACCGCATCTCCCATCACGGTATAGGACTTGCGCACGATCGAGCCCATGTCGCCGACCGTCATCGAGCCGGTATTGATGCCGACGCCAATATGCAGGACAGGCCATCCGCGTGCCTGGAATGGAGCATCGAGCGACCGTAGCGCCTTCTGCATTTCAAGCGCCGTCAGAACGGCACGGCGCGCATGCTCCGGATCAGCGACCGGCGCCCCCCAGAAGGCCATGATGGCATCGCCGATGTACTTGTCGAGCGTCCCGCGATTCTTCTGGACAATCTGCGTCATTGCACCGAGATATTCGTTCATCAGCAGGGCCAGATCCTTCGAGTCGAGGCCTTCCGAAATGCTTGTAAAACCACGCACGTCGGAAAAGAGCACGGTCAACTCCTCCTTCTTGCCTTCCATGCTGTAGCGTTCCGGGTCGCGCGCCATCTCATCGACCAGTTCGGGCGGCACGTATTGGCCGAACAACTCGGTGAACTGACGCTTGCTGCGCGACTCGACAAAATAGCCCCAGGACATGTTGAGCGCATAGAGCGACAGAATCAGCACGATCTGGGCCGCCAGTGGCAACACCACCCCCGATGACCAAAGCATCACGTTGAGCGTTGTCACACCGGCTAGGACGGCGAACGCCAGCAAGCTCGCCCGTAACGGCGACAGGATCGGCAACAACAGACTCAAAAGCAGCGCAGTGACGGCCACCAACACCGTATCGACGCCGATTGCATACGGCGGCTTCTGCGACAGCGCCCCGTCAAGCATGCCGGCGACCAGATTGGCATGGATCTCGACGCCCGGATAGGTATTGCCGACGGGCGTCGAGCGCAAGTCCATGAGTCCTGGTGCGGTCGTGCCGATCAACACTACCCTGCCGCGCAACTGATCGGGCGACAGTCGCCCGCGCAGCGCATCGACCGCTGACAGGTACGGGAAGCTCCCCTGCCGGCCGCGGAATGGAATCAAGGCTGCCACATTCTCGTCGACGGGAATGCGTAGCGCCCCCTTCGCCGTCGGCAGGTCGAGCCATTCGAGCCCGCCGTAATCGCCGCCGGCGCTGGGCCCGTCTTCGGGAAAACCCGGCCAGATCGGCGGCTTGCCGAGCAAGCTGCGTACTACTGCCAAGGACAAGGACTCGTAGTACTGGCCATTGTGCTCGACCAGCATCGGCACTCGCCGCGACACACCATCGAAGTCGATCAAGGGATTGAAATGTCCGGCAGCGCCCGCGCTTTTCTGGAATTCGGCGAGATTGGCACCGAAACCATTCCAGTGTGTGAAGGCAATCGGTCGTCCGGCGAAAGCATCGGCAGGCAACGCGGGCGCCGGTAAGACGCCGCTCTTGCGCGCATCGTCGGCATTGCTGAAATAGTAGCCCAGCACATTCGCATGTCCGCGCAACGATTCGGCGAATTGCCGGTCATAGTCGAGCGAATCGCGCAAGCGCCCGACCGCTGACTTGAAGGCCGGATCCCCGCGCAATTCCCCGCCAGCGAGCGCGTCGAGCGAACGCAAGCCGGAACTATTGTCGGGCTCCGCGAATACCACGTCGAAGCCCAGCACGGCGATGCCATACTCATCGAACAGGCGATCGACCAGCGCCGCCATGGTGTTGCGACTCCATGGCCAGCGCCCGACTTCCGCCAGGCTGCGCTCGTCGAGGTCGATAATGACGACGCGATCGTCAACACCGCCCTCGGCCGTCAAGCGCAAACGGGCATCGTAAATAAAAGCGTCAAGCGTATTGAGCAACGGAATCTGTACGACCTTCGCCGCATGAACCAGAAGTACCACCCCGAAAAGCAAACCGAGGACGATACGGACCAGATTTCTTTTCACCAGGATCCCCTGACACAATTAGGCATCACCGCGCCGAACACTCCTCGCGCTCGCTTGCGCCACCGAACCGACGCCCCCACCGCACCATTCGCGCGAATCATTTCCGCCCCCCCCCCATCCCAGATGCCGGAAAAAGCTCGCCCACCCGCGACGGGCTACCGCGTTCTCTCCGGCAACGCGGACAAGCACCACCGAGACATTGTCATGCCCCCCGTGCGCATTGGCGAGGCGCACGAGTTCCGTCGCCGCCGCCTCGACATCGTTCGCCCACCGAATCAGCGTCGCCTCGATCTCGACGTCTTCAAGCATGTCAGTCAGTCCGTCCGAGCACAGCAGATAGACGTCTCCGGAGACCACGCCATGCGCGGCGATCTCGGCTTGCACCCCGGAATCAACGCCCAAGGCCCGGGTAATGACATGGCGATGCCGGGCCTGGCGCGCCATGTGCGGCATCAGCAGTCCCTGATCAATCTGTTCCTGCCGCAGAGAATGATCGCGAGTCAACGAGGAAAGCGCTCCCTCGCGCAAACGATACAGCCTGGAGTCGCCGAGATGCGCGACGATCACTCGATCGTCATGAAAAACGGCTGCCACCAGCGTCGTTCCCATGCCCGCGTACTGCGGCGTGCGCTGGGCAGCCGCCAGGATCGCTTCGTTCGCCTCATGAATCCGCTGTGCCATCCGGTTGCGCAAGAATCGTTCGTCGCTTTCCGGACCTTGGCGCCGCACGCGCAAACGCGCCACATCCTCGCGCAGACCTGCCGACAAGCACGTCACCGCCATCGCGCTGGCGATCTCCCCGGCACTGCGACCGCCAATACCATCCGCAACGAGCGCAAGGCCCTGCGCAGCGTCGGAAAAAACGGCGTCTTCGTTGTGATCGCGTCGGAGACCGGTGTCGGAACACTCCACCATTTCGAGCGATACGCTCAACGTGCAAAGCCCGGCCGCATCGGCGCTGCCCAGCCCCGGCACGGCGGCGACACTGCCGTGCTGGCTGGCAATTGAAGCGCCCTCGATGGCGAACCCCGTTGCACGCATGCTGTCCTCGCTCGGACCGTTATCTCCCAAAACACCCTCCGCTACGACTGGGCCGGAGAGTCATCCGTCTATTCTGCATGCTTATCCACAGGAAAGATAGCATCCGCTCAGGCGCCGCCGCCTTCCACAGATGCTCGCTGAAGTGCGACCAGTGCTGACACGAACGATCATTTGTCATTAGAATCGGCGCACGATGTCACCGGAGTTTCCCATGACCACCCCACGCGCGCTGTTTCTGCTGGCGGCGCTCACAATTTCGTCGACCACGTTCGCCGCCAAGTGGACGCCCATTGGCGGCGGCAAGGACGGCGCACGAATCGAAATCGACACGGCCAGCGTACTGCGCCCCGAAGAAGGGAAGGTTCGTCTCTGGTACCGCGAAAGCTATGCAGCCCCAAGACGCCCGGAATCGGAAGCGTACTCCTACACGCGACTGACGACGCTCGGCGAGTTCCAATGCGACAAACGACTCGCTGCAATCGTGCAGCAAAGCTATACGGCGCTCGATGGCTCGGAAGTGAAGGCCGAAGGTTTCGACCCCCGAGAGGTACGTCCGGTCACACCCGATTCCAGTCTCGAAACGGTCTTCGCCTACGCCTGCCGGCCCAAGACCAAACCGGTCGTCGCCGCGCCGCCGCCACCGCCACCGCCGCCCCCCCCCGAGCCCGTCAAGAAAAAGGGCGGCAAGAAAGGGCAAGAGGAACCGGCCCCGCATCCGCACTGGAGTTACGGCGGCGCCACCGGCCCGGAGAACTGGGGCGTACTTAACCCGGAATACGCGCTCTGCCGGCAAGGCCTGCGCCAGTCACCGATCGACATCCGCAAGACCATCAAGGCCGACCTGCCGCCGATCCAGTTCGCTTACAAGAGCATTCCGCTCTCGATCGTCGATAACGGCCATAGCATCAAAGTCGACACACCCGACGCCGGCACGATCACCGTTGACGGCCAGGTCTATTCGCTCGTGCAGTTCCACTTCCACAAGCCGAGCGAAGAAAAGATCAATGGCAAGACCTACGACATGGTCGCCCACCTCGTTCATCAATCGAAGGAAGGCAAACTGGCCGTCGTCGCGGTGCTGTTCGAGGCCGGCAAGAAGGAACATCCGCTGATCCGGGGCCTATGGACCTACCTGCCGCTTGAACAGGAAAAACCTGTCGTCCGCAAGGATGTCCGCTTCGACCCGACCGACCTTCTACCGGCCAAACGGGCTTATTACACCTTCCTCGGTTCGCTGACGACTCCGCCTTGCACCGAAGGCGTGCTCTGGCTGGTGCTCAAGACACCGGTTTCGGTCTCGAAGGAACAGTTGGCCGGATTCGCGACGATCTACAAGAACAATGTCCGGCCGATCCAGCCGGTCAATGAACGCGTCATCAAGGAAGGTCGCTAAACGACGGCAACGATGCCGGCACGGGCCGGCATCGCCTGCACTCAGTCCTCCTCATGGAAGGCTTCTTCGCGCGTCTTGCGGAAGGCCGGTAAGACGACCAGCGCCAGCGCCGCCGCCGACAAGGCCAACAGGGTAGCACTGATCGGACGCGTCAGAAAAACGGTGAAATCGCCGCGCGAGAGCAACATGGCGCGCCGCAGATATTCCTCCATCATCGGCCCGAGGATGAAGCCTAGCAAGAGCGGCGCCGGTTCGCATTCGAGCTTGAAGAAGACATAACCGAGGACGCCGAAGGCCGCCATCAGGTGGATGTCGAAGACACTATTGCTAACCGAAAAGGCCCCGATTCCGCAGATCACGATGATGACCGGGAAGAGCAGGTGATACGGCACGGCCAGCAGGCGGACCCAAATGCCGATCAGCGGCAGGTTGAGAATGACGAGCATGATGTTGCCGATCCACATCGACGTCACCATGCCCCAGAACAGCGCCGGCTGCTCGACCATCACCGACGGCCCCGGCTGGATCCCCTGCATGATCATCGCACCGGCCATCAGCGCCATGACGGCGTTCGACGGAATACCGAGCGTCAGCATCGGGATGAACGACGTCTGCGCGCCTGCGTTGTTTGCCGACTCCGGACCGGCGACGCCTTCGATGGCGCCGTTACCGAACGTTTCCGGATGCGGTGACAGCTTTTTCTCGAGCGAATACGAGGCGAATGAAGCCAGCATGGCACCGCCGCCGGGCAGGATGCCGAGGATTGAACCCAGCGCTGTCCCACGAAAGATCGGGGCGATGATGCGCCGGATCTCGTCACGCGTCGGCATCAGGCTACCGACGCGGGGAATACCGGCGGTACGCGCCCCGCCCGCCTCGTGCTCGAGGTTGCGGACGATTTCGCCGATACCGAAGAGGCCCATGGCGACGGCGACGAAGCTGATGCCTTCGGCGATTTGCGGCTGCTCGAAAGTGAAGCGCGACAGGCCGGAATTGACGTCGGTGCCAACGAGGCCAAGCAAGAGGCCGAGGATGATCATGCAGATTGCCTTGAGCAGCGAACCGTGTGCGAGAACGACGGAGGCGACAAGGCCGAGCACCATCAGCGAGAAGTATTCGGGCGGACCGAAAGCCAGCGCAAAGGCCGACAGCGGCGTCGCGAACATCGCGATCAGCAAGGTCGCGAGCGACCCGGCGACGAAGGAACCGACCGCCGAGGTCGTCAAAGCCGCGCCGGCGCGTCCCTGGCAGGCCATCTTGTAGCCATCAAGCGCGGTCACCACCGACGACGATTCACCGGGCAGATTGACGAGAATCGCGGTCGTCGACCCGCCGTACTGGGCGCCGTAGTAAATCCCGGCCAGCATGATCAGCGAGGACACCGGCGGCAGGCTGAAAGTCGCCGGCAGCAACATCGCGATCGTCGCCACGGCACCGAGACCGGGCAACACGCCGATCAGCGTGCCGAGCAGGACGCCGAAGAAACAGTAAAGCAGATTGGTCATCGACAGTGCGGTCGAAAAACCAATGGCCAGATTATTCAGGAGTTCCATGTGCCGCCCCCTATTTCAGCCACGCACCGAGGCTCGACAACGGCAGGCCGAGTCCCTGGATGAAGATCAGGAAGCAGCACAGCGTCGTTCCGGCAGCCAGCGCCAATTGCGCGGCGACGCTGCCATTCCGGCTGGCGCGCGCCGCCACCAGTACGCTCGCAAAAGTCACGGCGATGAAGCCCGCGTCCTCGACCAGCGCCCCATAGAGCACCGTCGCCGCAATCACCAGCAGCAGGGGCTTGAGCGCAACGCCGGTAATTCGGTCACGGCGCTTGGCGAGGCAGGCGCGAACGATCAGGATGACGCCGAAGACGGCCAGCACCGCCGCCAGCACCATCGGAAAAAATCCCGGCCCCATGCGCGTCGTCGTACCGAACGGATAGTGACGGGCAATAGCGAGGACAGCGAGGCCGAAGGCGGCGAACATCACCCCCGACCAGAAATCCTTCTCGTTCTTGATCATCTGAACAGCCTCCCGACTCAATCGACACGACGGCCGAGCCGCACCGCCGTCATGCCGGCAAGCATGTAGCGCTCCGGCGCCGGCATCACGATCACGCAATCGTCATAGGGCGTGCGAACCTCTTCGTTGCCGTCGAGCGCGATCAGTGTTCCGGCCTTGGCAATCACCTGCATCGAGTCGATGGTTTCGGCAAACCGGAAAGCATCGCTGCGAATGGTAATGGCATCGGTAATGCGCACCGTCATCTGCGGCGCGGTCACCACCGAAACGGCCAACCCTGGACAGACGCCGGTCAGGTCAAGGAAGCGCCGCGACACCTGATGTGCAACCTCGACGCTGGCGCGTTCGAAATGGAAGCCGCATTCGACGAGATAGCCCTGGCGCGGACTCGCTTCGTCGCTGAAATCGGCGAAGTCGCGCAAGCGGCGCCCGGCGCTATGGCCGGCGTCGATCACCACATACCCCGGCAGGCCGAGGCGGTGGGCAAAATCGAGACCGCCCCGGGTCGGACCGCTCAGCCCCATCGCCGGCCCCGGCGTATGCATCGAATGCAGGTCAAGCAAATAGTCGACCGTGGCAAAAAAGCCGCGCAGGGCCCGCGCCCGCGTCAGCTCGGCCGATTGACGCGGACCGTCGAGCGTCGAGACATCCCAGAGACGGTTGAAATCCTCGTCGATCCAGCGCGAGGCTTCGGGATGCGCGGGATCGAAGCTGGCGAAGGCGCCGACGTTGGCGAACGACAGGCTGAGCTTGCCGCGCACCGGCCGCACCGCTTCGCGCAGCAGCGCGTCGACGGCCCAGGCGCCACAGATTTCATTGCCGTGCGTCAGCGCATTGATGCAGACATGCGGACCGGCAATGCCGCTATCAAACGTGTGGACGTAATCGATACCGGTATTGCCGGCGCGGTAAATGGACAGGTCGGGCGTCTCAAGAAACATGGCGATCAAATGAAAAACTGAACCGCCGCGACCGAATCATTACGGCCATCGGCGGCAGGATTGAGCGAAAGTCGCCGTGCGCCGGGATGGCACACGGCGACGGCACATTATTCAGTGCGGATATTGGCAGCCTGGACGATCTGACGGTACTTGCTGGTCTCGCCGTCGACGAACTTGGCGAAATCCTTCGGCCCGCGCACCGAGAGCACCACCCCCGACTCGGTCAATTTCTGCACGACCGACGGCGTCTTCAGCACCTCGACCAGTTCCTTGTTGAGCCGCTGGACAATCGCGTCCGGCGTCTTGAGCGGCGCGAAGAAGCCCCACCAGATGCTCATATCCAGCCCTTCCAGGCCCTTGGTCTCGGCCAACGCCGGCACATCGGGCAGCACTGCCGCACGACGCGGTTCGGTCACGCCGTAGGCCTTGAGCTTGCCGGCCTTGACGTGCTGCAGCGACGACGACAAAACAGTGATCGCCAGCGGGATCTGGTTACCGAGCAAATCGGTCAGCATCGGCCCCGCGCCCTTGTACGGAACGTGTTCCATGCTGATCTTGGCCTTCTGCTTGATCAGTTCGCCCGACAGATGCAGCGGCGTGCCGACACCGGACGAGGCGAACGATAGCTTGTCCGGATTGGCCTTGGCATAGGCGAGAAGCTCAGCGGTATTCTTCGGCGCCGTGCCGGGTGCGCCGACGAGAATCATCGGCTGCGTGCCGATCATCGTGATCGGCGCCAGGTCCTTCTGTCCGTCATATTTGACCGACGGCGTCGTCAGCTTGGCGATCGAGATTTCGCTGCCCGAACCGAGCAGAAGCGTGTAGCCGTCGGCCGGCGAACGGATCGCCTTGGCAGCGCCGATGGTGCCGGCGGCACCCGCCGCATTCTCGACCATCACCGGTTGGCCGAGGCGCTTGCTCAGTTCCTCGGACACCGTGCGCGCGATCATGTCGTTACTGCCGCCGGGGCTGTAGCAAACGATGACGGTGATCGGCTTGCTCGGATAGACATCGGCCTGGGCCGCAACGGAAAAGGCCGCCGTCAGCAGGACTACGGAAGTGCGGAAAAATGGCAGTTTCATGGGCTTCTCTCGCGAACAAAAATGACGTTAGGGAAAGCAACTATTAAGCCAGTCTCGGATTATAGAATGAGCGCGTCATGGCGTGACTGCCAGAATGGCAGTCCGAATTGCCAAAACGGCAACATGGGACGCAGCATCTAGGCACCAGCTTCCAACGTCAATGGCGGCAAGGGACGTTCAGCCAGGCACTGCCAGAACTGCTCGACCAGCCCCTTGGCGGGATGGCGATGACGGAAACAGCGCACTTCGAGCGGGATCTCGTCGTCGACGCCGCCGGCATGGACCAGGCGCCCCGCGGCAAGTGCTGCGACGACCAGTCGCTGCGGCAACCAGGCAAGACCGACGCCCTGTTGCACCGGTTCCAGCAACGCCTCGGCAAAATCGGCGAGGAAGACGCGGTGAAAGCGTGTCACGTCGTTGCGCCGGGCAAGATGCCAATCGAGCACATTGCCCATCATCAGATTGCGATGGTAGGCGAGCAAGGGCAAGACACGCGCGGCCCCCGACGCCAACGGAAACAGCGGCCGTCCGGCTGCATCCGGCTTGCATACCGGAATCAACCCTTCGCGCGCGACAACCAGAAATTCGAAGCTGCGCGCATCGAGACTGAGACCGATCGCCGGGTGGAAAAAACTGATCAGCACATCGGCGCCGCCTTCCTCGAGCAGTAAGGCCATGTCATGCACCGAACCGGTGCTGATGCGCACATGAATCGCGCCGACGCGCTGGCGCACCTGATCGAGCATCGCCGGAATCGAGGTGTGCGCCAAAGTGCGACCGGTGGCGATGCTCAGCGTTTCCTCGCCGGCCATGGCGCGCGCGCGCAGGCTGGCGCGGCTATCTTCAAGTCGCGCCACCACCTCTTGGGCGGTCTTGAGAAACAGCCGTCCCTCCTCGGTCAGCGTCGCCGGATAGGTGCCCCGATTCACGAGCGGCACCCCAACCCAGGACTCGAGCGCCTTGATCCGCCGCCCGAAGGCCGGCAGAGTCACCTCACGCTCGTCGGCGGCGCGGGAAAAACTGCAGGTCTTGGCGAAGGCGACAAAGTCGTCCAGCCATTTGATTTGCATCGATCGGCTCCCCGTCCATCACGGCGCGGCAACGACCGCGCGCAAGGCGACTAGCATACCCCGGATGCAACAAAAAAGAGCCGCCGCATGCCTGCGACGGCTCGGGGACCGACCGCGTCCCTAGAGGAGCGACTTGACCATGCGTCCCAGTTCCGAGGGATTGCGCGTCACCTTGAAACCACAGGACGCCATGATCTCGAGCTTGGCCTCGGCCGTATCTGCACCGCCCGAAATCAGCGCACCGGCATGGCCCATCCGCTTGCCCGGTGGCGCGGTGACACCGGCGATGAAGCCGACGACCGGCTTCTTCATGTGCTCCTTGCACCAGAGCGCTGCGTCCGCCTCGTCGGGACCGCCGATCTCGCCGATCATGATGACCGCATCAGTCTCGGGATCGTCGTTGAACATGCGCATGACATCGATGTGCTTGAGGCCGTTGATCGGATCACCACCGATGCCGACCGCCGACGACTGACCAAGACCCAATTCCGTCAGCATCGCCACGGCTTCGTAGGTCAGCGTCCCCGAGCGCGACACCACGCCGACGCGGCCGCGCCGGTGGATGTGTCCCGGCATGATGCCGATCTTGATTTCGTCCGGCGTGATCAGTCCGGGACAGTTCGGCCCCAGCAGCAAGGTTTCCTTGCCTCCGGCGGCGACCTTGCGCTTCATGCGATTGCGCACCTCGAGCATGTCACGCACCGGGATACCCTCGGTGATGCAGATCGCCATGTCGAGATCGGCTTCGACTGCCTCCCAGATCGCCGCAGCGGCACCGGCCGGCGGCACGTAAATGACCGACACCGTGGCACTGGTGGCAGCCGACGCCTCCTTCACCGACGCATAGATCGGAATATCGAAGATCGACTCGCCGGCCTTCTTGGGATTGACACCGGCGACGAAACAGTTTTTCCCGTTGGCATACTCCTGACACTTCTCGGTATGGAACTGCCCGACCTTGCCAGTGATGCCCTGGGTGATGACTTTGGTATCCTTGTTGATGAGAATCGACATATTGTTGGCCCCCTTATCTGACTGCCGCGACGATCTTTTCGGCCGCTTCGGCCATCGTGTCCGCCGGAATGATCGGCAGCCCGGAATCCCGCAACAACTGCTTGCCGAGCTCCTCGTTCGTCCCCTTCATGCGCACCACCAGCGGCACCTTGAGCTGGGTCTGCCGCACCGCCGCCATGACGCCGTTGGCAATCGTGTCGCACTTCATGATGCCGCCGAAGATATTCACCAGGATGCCCTTGACGTTGTCGTTCTTGAGCATGATCTTGAATGCTTCGGTCACCTTTTCGGCCGAGGCGCCGCCGCCGACGTCGAGGAAGTTGGCTGGCTCGCCGCCGTACAGCTTGATCACGTCCATCGTCGCCATCGCCAGCCCGGCGCCGTTCACCAGACAGCCGATGTTGCCGTCCAGAGAAATGTACGCCAGCCCGAATTTCGACGCCTCAATCTCGTTGGCATCTTCTTCGTCGATGTCGCGGTAAGCGAAGATGTCGGGGATGCGATACAGCGCGTTGTCGTCGAAGTTGAACTTGGCGTCCAGCGCTTTGATCGTGCCATCGCCTTCGAGGATCAGCGGGTTGATCTCGGCCAGCGACGCATCGGTTTCCATGTAACAGGCATACAGCCCCTTGAGCGCTACCACCGCCCGCGCCACTGACCCGGCCGGGATGCCGATGCCGGTCGCCAGTTCGGTCGCCTGGGCATCGCTGAGCCCGTCGATCGGATCGACATAGGCCGTGAGAATTTTCTCGGGCGAATGCTGGGCAACTTCCTCGATCTCCATGCCGCCCTCGGACGACGCCATCACTGCAACCTTCTGCGTCTTCCGGTCGGTCAGCACGGCAAGGTAGTACTCCTTGCGGATATCGGCGCCTTCCTCGACCAGCAGGCGCCTTACCTTCTGTCCGTCCGGCCCGGTCTGGTGCGTCACCAGCTGCATGCCAAGGATCTGGCCGGCATACTGGCGCACTTCGTCGAGCGAGCGCGCCAGCTTGACGCCGCCACCCTTGCCGCGCCCGCCGGCGTGGATCTGGGCCTTGACCACCCAGACCTTGCCGCCGAGGGATTCAGCCGCCTTGACGGCCTCATCGACCGACTGGCAGAACACCCCGCGCGGCACCACGACGCCAAACTTGCGCAGCAGCTCCTTCCCCTGATATTCGTGAATCTTCATGCGTCACCCTTATGGAATTGAGATGTCAGGCTACGACGTTACGGGCAGGGTTCCCTCCTGCCCATCCTTCTGAGCGCGGTACCAGCGCGGATAACTGCGCTGCACCACGTCGGAATCCAGACTCAAGGCGTGGCAACGGTCGAGGTGGAAAGGCACCTGATTGCCATCCACACGATCCTCGTGCTTCACCTGTCCAGCGAACGCCTGGAAGGCGGCCGTCGGCATCGCCATCAGGAGTTCGCTCACATGCGTACATCCCTGCGTTCCGCCGTAGCGGTTCTTGACTTCCTTGACGAAGCCCTTGAACAGGTTCAGTCCGACAACCTCCCGATAGTCAGGCATTTGCGCCGCACACGTTCCCGGAAACGGCGTTGCGTCGGCACAGACGGCAACATCGAGCACATTCATGCGATGATCGATCGTCACTCGCACGCTGATGTCATGAACCGCGTCGCCCGGCATGCGCAGATCGCCCTGAATGTCGAAAGGCTGGTCCTTGGTATCGACGAGTCGCCCCTCGATGTCCCAGAGATCGTCCGTCCGGCGGAATCCCTGGAATGTCATCGAGCGCTGATGAATACGCGTCCGTTCGTTGGTTGGAGGAGGCAACGGCATCGAAAAAACTCACACATCATGGAGGTTATCGGCCAGTCAGACAGCACCGTAAAAACACGGGACCAGACCGCCGGTGAAAAAACGACGGTTAAAAACACATCCGTCGCAGGGTTTTGAGCACGATATTGCGAAAACGTTCAACGCCGGGCTTGCGCGATTTTCAGATAAGTACCGCGCCGACCGACGACAGGTCCGCGCAAGAAAAACCCGCCGGGCAGGCGGGTTTTCCGGAAGGCCGGCAAGGGTGCCGCCGGTTCAAATGCTGAACTGATTAACCGACTTGTTCATGCGATCGACCAGCCCCGCCAACTTCATCGTCATCGACTCGGTCTGATTGACGACCGATACGTTCTGCTCGGTCATCATCGCCACCTGCTCGACGTTCTGGGCCAGTTGCGTCATCGCCACCTGCTGCTCGGAAGATGCATGCGAGATTTCGTTGACGCGCTGGATCGTACCCTCCATCTCGCTCTTGATCCGCTCCAGCGCTTCCTGTGCCGAATGGACAAGATTGACGCCCTCTTCGACCTGCGACGCCCCGGCTCGCATGCCTTGCACCGCCTGGTTGGTCTCGTTCTGGATCAACTCGATCATGCTGCTGATTTCCTGGGTCGCCTTGGCGGTCCGTTCAGCCAGCTTGCGCACTTCGTCGGCGACGACGGCAAAGCCACGACCCTGTTCCCCCGCCCGCGCCGCCTCGATCGCCGCGTTGAGCGCCAGCAGGTTGGTCTGGTCGGCGATCTCCTTGATGACGCCGGCGATCTGGCTGATCTCGGCCGAACGCTGCCCAAGCGACTCGACCTGTCCCGCCGACGATTTGACCGTATCGGCCAGCGAGGTGATCGTCTCGCAGGCTTCGCCCGAACGCATCGCGCCTTCATTCGAGACGCTCCCGGCGCTCTCGGCCACATCCTTGGTCGAACGCGCGTGCTCGGCGACCTCGCCGATCGACACCGTCACCTCCTCGACCGCCGCTGCTGCCGCCGATGTCGCCTCGCTCTGCTTCTTGGCCGACTCATAGGCGACGTGCATGCCACTCTTGACTTCGCTCGTTGCCGTACTGACATGCTTGGCTGTGTCGGCCATGCCCTGCACCGTCGCCTGAACGGAAGAAACAAAGGTATCCATCTGGTTGATCATGTCGCCGATCAGGCCAGGACGATCCGACGTTATCCGTTTCTTGAGATTGCCGGAACACAGCAATTCTTCCTGCCAATTCACCACCAACTGGATATCACGCACCAGGCCCGGCACGTAGAAAAGGAGGAAATACAGGGCAAAAAGTACGTTTGCCGCCATGACGGCTTCATGCAATCCAATCAGGTCGACCTTGAAAAAAGACTCCGACAGATCGATACCCGCCAGCACCAGCGTCAGGACGGCCAGCACCCGCATCTGGGTGCGCAACGAGAGCAACCCGGTCACGGCAGCGGAACGATTCTTCACTGCCTTGCCATGCTTGATGACAAGGCTCTTGTCTCCAGCATTAATCTTCCGGTACGCCGCGTCAGCGGCGGCGATCTCCGCCGGTGCCGGCCGGCTGCGCACCGACTGGTAACCGACGACCTGCCCGTTTTCCCGCACCGGCGACGCATTCGCGACGACCCAGTAAAAGCCGCCGTCCTTGCGCCGGTTCTTGACGATGCCGCGCCACGGGCGCCCAGCTTTAAGGTCGCGCCACATGTCGGCAAACGCGGCTTCGGGCATATCGGGATGACGCACCATGTTGTGCGGCTCACCGATCATTTCCTCGCGGGTAAAGCCGCTGACGGCGCAAAACGCCTCGTTGGCCTCGGTGATCTGCCCCTTCAAATCCGTACGCGAGTAAATGAACTCGTTCTCCGGCAGCAGGGTCTCGACGTTGGTGACGGGAAGATTTTTTTTCATTTATTCCTCGACAGGTTCTGAATCACAAGTTGTAACCGAACATACCCCGGCGTTCGGAGCGCACGTACGGGATTTCCATTGGGCATACCGCGCTGAAGCGTAGAATGCCATTTGATCTGCATCAATTCAATCCCGATTTAGAAAAATGCAAGCAAAAAGACAACCTGCGATCCGCTATACGATCACACCGACCGACCCAAAAGCGCACCGTTTTACTGTCCGCTGCGATATCCCGCAACCGGCCCCCAACGGGCAGCGACTCGCCCTGCCGGCCTGGATTCCCGGCAGTTACCTGATCCGCGACTTCGCCCGGCACATCGTCGAAATCCATGCCGAATCGGCGGGAAAGGCGGTCGCGCTGACGCAACTCGACAAACACAGCTGGCACGCGGCCCCCATCGGCGCAGGCGCGACGCTGAGCGTGATTTGCGAAATCCATGCCTGGGACCTGTCGGTGCGCGGCGCGCATCTCGACGAAACACACGGCTTTTTCAACGGCACCAGCGTCTTTTTGCGCGTTCTTGGGCAGGAAGACGCACCACTCTGGGTCGATATCCGCCCGCCGCAGCATGCCACCGATTGGCGCGTCGCCACCGGCCTCGAACCGGCACGCGGCGAACCCGGCAGCGCCCGGCACCATGGTTTCGGTCTCTATCGCGCCGACAACTACGATGAGTTAATTGACCACCCGGTCGAAATGGGCCGATTCACGCTCGCGACCTTCGACGCCGGCGGCGTCCCACATGAAATCGCCATCACCGGGCAGCACGACGCCGACATCGACCGACTGACCGCCGACCTGACGCGCATCTGCAACTGGCAGATCGGCTTCTTCGGCCAACCGGCGCCGATGCAGCGTTACACCTTCCTGGTCACCGCCGTCGGCGAAGGCTATGGCGGACTTGAGCATCGCGCCTCGACCGCGCTGCTCTGCTCGCGACGCGACCTGCCGTTCCGCGGCATGACGACCATGACGGAGGGCTACCGCAGCTTCCTCGGACTCTGCAGCCACGAGTACTTCCACACCTGGAACGTCAAGCGCATCCGTCCGGCGGCATTCATGCCCTACGACCTCGAGCGCGAGAACTACACCCGCTTGCTCTGGGCCTTCGAAGGGATCACCTCGTACTATGACGACCTCGCCCTGCTGCGCAGCGGCGTCATCACGCTCGACGACTGGCTGACGCTGCTCGGAAAAACGATCGGCAATGTCGCGCGCACGCCAGGACGCCTGCGCCAGTCGCTCGCCGATTCGAGCTTCAATGCCTGGAGCAAGTTCTACCGCCCCGACGACAACACGCCCAACGCTGTCGTCAGCTACTACGCAAAGGGCGCGCTCGTCGCCCTGGCGCTCGATCTGACGCTGCGCCGGAAGACCGCTGGCCGCGTCTCGCTTGACGACGTCATGCGCGCGCTTTGGACGCGCCACGGATTGACGGGCGTCGGCGTCGAAGAAGACGGCATCCGGCGGCTGGCCGAAGAACTCTCAGGTCACAGCCTCCGCCGCTTCTTTGCCGATTTCGTCGATGGCACTGTCGAACTGCCGCTCGCGCGCCTGCTTGCCGGGCACGGCATCCGACTCGACTGGACCGCGGCCAGGACGCCCTCGCTCGGCGTCAAGACGACGGCCGAAGGCGAGCTTCTGCGCCTCACGCATGTCTATGACGGGGGTGCGGCCCAGGCTGCCGGACTCGCCGCCGGCGACCTGCTGGTGGCGATCGACGGCCTGCGCGTCACGCCGACGACGCTGGAAGCGATGCTTGCCCGGCGCCAGGCAGGGGAAATGCTGCGCGTACACACGTTCCGACGCGACGAACTGCGGGAGGTCTCGGTCAAACTCGACGCCCCCGACAAAACCGATGCCCGCCTGAGCGTGGGCAAAACGGGCGAAGCACGTGTCTGGCCGCACAAGGAGTCTGGTCAGCGCCGCGCCTGAACGGCGCGCCACAGCATCCCGCCAAGCAGGAGCGCGGCAAGGACGAGACTGACGAGCGATGCTGCCCAGAAGCCGGCAACGCCCATCGGCGCCGGCTGGCGGAAGGCCAACCACCACCCCCCGAACAGACCGACGCCCCAGAAACAGAAAAGGTGCACGAACATCGGCAGGAAGGTGATCTTGTAGCCACGCAGCGCGAACGCCGCCACGGTCTGGACAGCGTCGAACAACTGATAGACGACGACATAGCCGATCAGCGAAAGCGCCACGGCGCGTACCGCCGGATCACTGGTATACGCCGTCACCAGCGGACGCTCGGCCAGCCACAAGGCACCGCCGAGCAGCGTCGCGAGGACGCTGGCCAAGACCAAACCGGCCGAGATCGACACGCGGGCACGACGCCAATCGTGTGCGCCGGCGGCGAGCCCGACCTGCGCCAGCGTCGCGATCGACACAGCCAGCGGCAGCATGTAGCAGATCGCCGCCAGGTTGGCGACGACCCGGTGCCCGGCCACCACCGGCGCACCGAGTTGCGCGACGAACAGCGAGGTCAGGGTGAAAGCCGATATCTCGACAAAATTGGAAAAACCCATCGGCAGGCCGAGGCGGACGAGTTCGCCCATCGCCGGCAAGCGCGGCGGCTGCCAGTCCTGCACCAGCCGATACACCGCGAAGGCTTTTCCGCGCAGCATGAAGATGGCCGCGCAGGCTAGTGAGAACCAGCCGACCATCACGTTCGAAATGCCGCAGCCGATGACGCCGAGACCGGCCTGCGTGGCCAGCCACCACGCCACCCCGCCGTGCAGCAGCGTGCCGCCGAGCGAGATCAGCATCAGCGGACGCGGATGGCCGAGCGCATTGCTGAACGCATAGAAGGTGCGATAGAAGAGTGCCGCCGGCATGCCCCAGGCGAGCAGCGCCAGATAGGCTCTCGTCTTCGCCTCGACGCCGGACTCAATCGCCGAAAGCTGTAGCAGGGCGTCCGGATGCTGAAGGAAGACGACGCCCGGCACGGTCAGGATCAAGGCCAACCAGAAGCACTGCTGCAGCGCCCCGGCGATCTCGTCATCGCGCCCCGCCCCCTTGAGATGCGACACCGTCGGCGAAACTGCCTGCAGGACACCGGTCAGCGCGAACACGACGGCGACATAGATGCCGCTGCCGACCGCCGCGGCGGCAAGATCCTCGGTGCCATGATGCCCAAGCAGCACGGTGTCGATGATCATCATGCCCATCGACGCAAGTTGCGCGATCAGCATCGGGGCCGCATGCAAAAGGATTTCTCGCGATTGTTTCAGGAACATCGATCTACGGCTCCGCCGCCGCATCAGAACTGGGAGTGCTTGCGGCGCACCGGCAATACCGGAAGCATCACGAAGCGTTACAAACGCGCGCAAAGTCGGAACAGACCCGCCGCCGCCATTTTTTTATACTCGGAACCATCGATTTTCAATCCTTCAATGGTTCAGCCATGCAATCCTCGTATCTTATCAATCATTCCCTCGAACTTCGCGTTGCACTCTCCATCGCCACTGCCGTCGTGCTGTTTGCCATCGTCCGACTGGCGTTCTTCATCGATGAAACACTGACGAAGCGGCAAAGCACCGATACGAAGCGCGAAACGCGCAACCAACAGCCAGTGCTGACGACCGCCTGCGCCGCCGCACGCTAAAGCAAGACCGTATCCTCGTGCCGGTAGGCCGGGCTGCAGCAGCATAAGAGACGTAGCGGCCCGGACGCTGCCGCCTCGACGCAATGCGTCGTGCCAGGCGGAATCAGCACCGTGTCACCGGGCGCGATCGCGAATCGCGTCTCGCCCAGCGTCATCCAGCCCTCGCCTGCCGTCACGTGATACAGCTCTTCGCTGCACCGGTGGTAATGGCGCAGCGTCGTCGCCCCCGGCCCGACCAAAGCTTCGGCCAAGCTCTGCCGGACGTTACCGTGCACGGCCGGGTGCATCAGTTCGCGGATTTCCGATCCGTCGAGCGTCTTGTACGCCGGAATATCCTCGTACCGGGTCAGCATCCTAGATCAGGCGTACCGCCAGTTCGCCGAGACCGTCAATACCGCCTTCGAGCACATCGCCACGCACGACCGCCGACACGCCGGACGGTGTTCCCGTGAAAATCAGGTCACCGGGCTTCAGCACGATGTAGCTCGACAGGTTGGCGATGACTTCCGGCACTTTCCAGGTCATCTGAGCAAGATCGCCGCGCTGGCGAAAATCGCCGTTGACCTTCATCCAGATGGCGCCTGCCGCCGGATGGCCGCATTTCGCCACCGGGGTAATCGCGCCGATCGGTCCGCCCTGATCCATCCCCTTGCCCATCTCCCACGGCTGCCCCTTCTGCTTGGCCAGGGCCTGCAGATCGCGACGCGTCAGATCGAAGCCGACGGCATAACCGAAGACATGGTCGAGCGCCTTGTCGACGGGAATGTCGCGCCCACCGACACCGATTGCCACGACGAGCTCGATTTCGTGCTGGTAATTCTCCGTCTTGGGCGGATACGCGACATCGCCGCCGCCCGGCACCAGCGCATCCACCGGCTTGCTGAAGAAAAACGGCGGATTGCGCCCATCGCCGCCCATTTCGGCGACGTGATCGGCATAGTTCTGCCCAACGCAATACACCCGACGCACAGGAAATACGGCCTCGCCGCCTACCACCGGAACCGCGATCTGCGCAGACGGCGTAAAAACGAATGTCATAGCACCTCCAAAAATTGGTCAAACCGGATTGTCGATATCGACAAGCTCACACGCCAAACCGCACGCCGCCCCGAGATGATCGGCCAAGGCCTGAACGCCAAAACGCTCGGTCGCGTGGTGACCGGCAGCAAGATACGCGACGCCGGACTCACGCGCCAGCAGAACCTGCGGCTCGGAGATTTCTCCTGAGAGGAAGGCGTCGACCCCGAGCGCAAGCGCCGGTTCAAAAAATCCCTGTGCGCCGCCGGAACACCAGGCGATGCGGCGCAGCGGCCGCGCCGAATCGCCAATCACGAGCGGTGCACGACCGAGCTCGGTCGCGATTCGTGCAGCGAAATCATTCACTGTCACTGTCGCCGGCAATTGCCCGATCCAGCCCAGATCCTGATCACCAAAGCGGCCCTCGGCCACCATGCCAAGGCGCGCCGCCAGTTGCGCGTTGTTGCCAAGTTCGGGATGCGCATCGAGCGGCAGATGGTAGCCGAACAAGCTGATGTCATGGCGCAGCAGCGACTGCAGGCGCGTCTTGCGCACGCCGGTCACGCGCCCGTCCTCGCCGCGCCAGAACCAGCCATGATGCACGATGATCGCATCGGCATCGCGAGCAATGGCGGCGTCGATCAGCGCCTGGCTGGCCGAAACCCCGAGCACGACGCGACGCACCTCGGCGCGTCCTTCCACTTGCAAGCCGTTTGGGCAATAATCCCGATAGCGCGCCGGCTCCAGCAAGCCATCAAGATAGCGGGTCAGTTCGTCACGTCTCATTTTGTCGTCCTTCGATGTCGTCCTACATGCGCAAACTCTGGCTGATTTTTGCACAAACCGTCACGGTAAGTCTCGCCGTCCTTTTCGTCATCTCCACCCTCAAACCGGAATGGCTCGGCAAAGCCCCGGCGCCATCGCTGCACAGCATCGCCGTGCAGGAAGCCGCCTTCGGCACGCCGCCGGCCGCCAGCTATCGCGACGCCGCCCGGCACGCACTGCCGGCCGTCGTGCACATCTTCACCTCGCAAAAAATCCGCCAGCCCAAGCACCCGCTGCTCGACGACCCGATCCTCCGCCACTTTTTCGGCGAGCGCAGCGAACCGCGCGAACAGCGCAGCGCCGGACTCGGCTCCGGCGTCATCGTCAGCAGCGAAGGTTATATCCTGACCAATTATCACGTCGTCGAGGCGGCCGAGGAGATCGAAGTCGCGCTGCATGATGGCAGCACACAACCGGCGCGCCTCGTCGGCGGCGATCCCGAATCCGATCTCGCGGTGCTGCGCGTCGAACCGGACAAGAAGGGTGACGGATTGCCCGCCATCACGCTCGGCCAGATGGACAACCTGCTCGTCGGCGACGTCGTCCTGGCGATCGGCAATCCCTTCGGTGTCGGCCAGACGGTGACGATGGGCATCGTTTCGGCGCTCGGTCGATCGCACCTCGGCATCAACACCTTCGAGAACTTCATCCAGACCGACGCCGCCATCAACCCGGGCAACTCGGGTGGCGCGCTCGTCGATAGCCGCGGCAATCTCGTCGGCATCAACACCGCGATCTATTCCCGCTCGGGCGGTTCGCTCGGCATCGGTTTCGCCATCCCGATCTCGATCGCACGCAACGTCATGGAACAGATCATCAAGACCGGCACGGTCACGCGCGGCTGGATCGGCGTCGAGGCGCAGGAAATCACGCCCGAACTCGCCGAAACCTTCGGCCTCGCCGACACTGCCGGTGCATTGATCGCCGGCGTTCAACGCGGCAGCCCCGCCGATCTCGGCGGCATCCGCCCTGGCGACATCCTGCTGGCCGTCAACGGCAAGCCGGTCAAGGATCCACAGGTAATGCTCGACCTGATCGCCGGACAGACGCCGGGCGAGACGGTTCCGTTCAAATTACGCCGTCAGAAAAACATCGTCGAGCCGACGCTGCGCATCGGCAAGCGCCCAACACCGCCACGCGAGCGTGACTAGTCGGTCGTGCGTTCCGACTCGGCCGGCAGGGCGGGAAGCTCCCTGGCTGGCGGCTGGCTGACGAAGCGCGCAAGAAAGAGCCCGAGTTCGAACAGCAGGCAAAGCGGCACCGCCAGCAGCAACTGCGAGACCACATCGGGCGGCGTGAAGATCGCCCCGATGACGAAGGCGCCGACGATGACGTAGGGCCGCCACTCCTTGAGCGTCTTGATTTCGACGACCCCCATCTTGACGAGCACAATGACCACCACCGGCACTTCGAACGTAATGCCGAAGGCGATGAAGGTGCTCATGACGAATGAGAGATACTTCTCGATGTCGGTCATCCAGGCGACGCCGTCCGGCGCGATCTTGGCCATGAAGCCGAACACCGTCGGAAACACCAGCAGATAGGCGAACGCCATACCGACGAAAAAGAGGAAGACGCTGGCCGCGACGAGCGGCAGCGCCAGCCGCTTCTCGTGGGCATACAGACCGGGGGCGACGAAGGCCCAGGCCTGGTACAGCACGTAGGGCAAGGCAATCAGGAAGGCGACCATCAGCGCGACCTTCATCGGCACGAGGAAGACCCCGACGACATCGGTCGCGATCATCTGCCCGCCTTTGGGCAGGGAGGCCAGCAAAGGCTGGGCGAGCACGGCGTACAACTCCTTGGCCCAGGGGAACAGGCAGAGGAAGATGATCAGGATCGACAACAGCGCCCGGATCAGCCGGTCGCGCAGCTCGATCAGGTGCGACATGAAGGATTCTTCGGGCGCGTTCATGCTTTCGGCGTCGTTTCGCTCGGCACCGTCGGATCGGTCGCAGCAACCTGAATCGCCGGCGGTGTCTCGGCAGGCGCTTCGGGCGCCGCTTCAGACGGCTGCTCAACGCTGGACTGGAGTTCGCCGAGTCCGGTCCGTGCCGTGTCGACGACCTCGCCGACCGACTGCTCAACCGACTGGATGCCCTCTTTCATGCTGCGCTCGAAGGCATGCGCCGAGGCCTGCATATCGGCCTGCAAGCGCTTGAGTTCGTCAAGCTGGATCTCGCGACTGATGTCCGACTTGACGTCATTGACATAGCGCTGCAAACGCCCGAACAGGAGCCCGGCCGTGCGCGCCACCTTGGGCAGGCGCTCGGGGCCGATCACCACGAGGGCGACGATGGCAATCACCATCAGTTCGGAAAAGCCGACGTCAAACATGTTCTTGGCTGATTTTTTCGCGAAGTCTTCGCCGGCGGGCAAGCACCCGTCGGCTACGAACGACGATTACGACTTGGTCTTTTCGCGGACCTCGCCCTCGATCGTCTGGCCGCCCGTCACTTGCTGCGGCGGCGCCGTTTCGGCCGGCTTGTCCTCGGCCGACTTCATGCCTTCCTTGAAGCCCTTCACCGCGCCGCCGAGATCTTCGCCAATATTGCGCAGCTTCTTGGTACCGAACACCAAAAGAACGATAAGCAGAACGATAAGCCAATGCCAGATGCTGAATGAACCCATGACTGTCTCCTTAATTCCGTTTGAGCATCGGACCGACCGGATCCGACCCGCCGACGACGTGCGCATGCAAATGCGGCACTTCCTGCTGACCGATCCGGCCCGAATTGATGATGACCCGGCAGCCGTCCGGACTACCGTTCTCGCTTGCCAGGCGATGCGCCACGGCAAGCACGCGACCCAGCGCCGGCTCGTCGGCGACACCGACTTCAGCCAGCGACGCGATATGATGCTTGGGAATCACCAGAATATGCACCGGACGCGCCGGATTGATGTCGTGAAAGGCATAGACGAGATCGTCCTCGTACACCTTGCGCGAGGGGATCTCGCCGCGCACGATCCTGCAGAAAAGGCAATTATCCATGATTGCTCACTTGGCCGTTCTGGAATTCTTCTCGGCGATTCCCGAGGTACCCTCGCGACGCCGGAGTTCGTTGAGCACGTCGTCGATGCTCAGATCGCAGAAAGTCAGCAGCGCCATCACGTGATAGATGAGGTCTGCCGATTCATAAACGATACTACCCGCCACGCCGTCTTTGGCGGCCATGATCAGCTCCGCACTTTCCTCGCCGATTTTCTTGAGGATCGAATCGGGGCCCTTGGCGAACAGCTTGGCCGTATAGGACGTCGAGGGATCGGCGCCACGCCGCGACACCAGCGTTTCTTCGAGTCGGGCCAGAATGTCTTGATCAGTCATTTCGCGTAAATATCCTTCGGGTCTTTCAGCACCGGATCGACCGGCACCCAGCGATCGCCTTGCAATTCGAGGAAGAAGCAGCTTTCCCGGCCGGTATGACAGGCGATGCCGCCAATCTGTTCGACCGCCAGCAACAGCACGTCGCCGTCGCAGTCGGTGCGCACCGATTTCAGTTTCTGGACATGCCCGGATTCCTCACCCTTGCGCCAAAGACGCTGGCGCGAGCGCGACCAGTATACCGCGTTGCCGCAACGCAACGACTCCTGCAAGGATTCGCGGTTCATCCAGGCGAACATCACGACCCGCCCGCTGGCTTCGTCCTGCGCAATCGCCGGCATCATGCCTGCGGCATCCCACTTGAGGGCGTCGAGCCAGGGCAAACTCGGATCGAGATCGCTCATCGGCGGACCCTCCAGTCACTGCGTGACATCCTCCCCGAGGGAGGGGGAGCGCCCTCTTCGGGCGGCCGGGCGACGGCGCTCACAAGCGTACCTCGATGCCCTGCTCGCGCATGAAGGTCTTGGCCTGACGCACGGTGTATTCGCCGAAATGGAAGATGCTGGCGGCCAGCACCGCGTCGGCGCCGCCGATCGAGACGCCCTCGGCCAGATGCTGCAGATTGCCGACGCCGCCGCTGGCGATCACCGGAATATCGACGGCGTCGGAAACAGCACGCGTCAGCGGCAAGTCGAAGCCGTTCTTGGTGCCGTCGCGGTCCATGCTGGTCAGCAGGATTTCGCCGGCGCCGAGTTCCTGCGCACGCCGCGCCCAAACCACGGCATCGATGCCGGTCGGCTTGCGCCCGCCATGGGTGAAGACTTCCCAACGCCCCGGCGCCACCTGTTTGGCATCAATGGCGACAACGATGCACTGGTTGCCGACCTTGGCCGAGGCTTCGGCGACGAGGTCCGGATTGTTGATCGCTGCGGTGTTCATGCTGACCTTGTCGGCACCGGCATTGAGCAGGCGACGCACATCGGCGACGCAACGCACGCCGCCACCGACGGTCAGCGGGATGAAGACCTGCGACGCACAGGCTTCGACGATGTTCAGGATGATGTCACGCTGATCGCTCGACGCCGTGATGTCGAGGAAGGTGACCTCGTCGGCCCCCTGCTCGTCATAACGTCGGGCGATCTCGACCGGATCGCCGGCATCGCGCAAATCGACAAAGTTGGTGCCCTTGACGACCCGACCGGCGGTCACATCAAGGCAAGGAATGATACGTTTGGCCAGACCCAAGGCGTTAACCGCGCTTTCTTCCGATGCAGGAATGCTAGAGAAATCAGGATTGCGACAAGCGATCCGCCTCGACCTGTGCCGCAGCGAAATCCAGCGTGCCGTCATAGATGGCGCGCCCGGCAATAGTCGCCTGGATGCCCTCGCTCTCGACCTCGCACAGCTTGCGGATGTCATCGAGACTGGAGAAACCGCCGCTGGCGATCACCGGCACGCGCAAGGCCTGCGCCAGCTTGACCGTCGCTTCGATATTGATGCCGGTAAGCATGCCGTCGCGCCCGATGTCGGTATAAATAATGCCCTCGACGCCATAGTCCTCGCACTTCTTCGCCAGGTCGATGACGTCATGGCCGGTCAGCTTCGACCAGCCATCGACCGCAACCTTGCCGTCCTTGGCATCGAGCCCGACAATGATCTGCCCGGGGAAAGCGCTGCACGCATCGTGCAGGAAGCCCGGATTCTTGACCGCCGCAGTACCGATGATGACGTAGCTGATCCCGTTGTCGAGGATCCGCTCGATCGTGTCGAGGTCGCGGATGCCACCGCCCAACTGGATCGGGATCTCGTCGCCGATTGCCTCGACGATTTCGCGGATGGCCCGCTCATTTTTCTGCTTGCCGGCAAAAGCGCCATTGAGATCGACCACGTGCAAGCGCCGTGCGCCCTGCTCGAGCCAATGTGCCGCCTGCTCGCCAGGAGAGGTCGAAAAAACCGTGGCATCGTCCATGAGACCCTGCTTGAGGCGGACGCACTGTCCGTCCTTCAGGTCAATCGCGGGAATGATCAGCATGTTTTAAAACAGATGGTTGAGGAAAAAGGGTGGGGAAAGCGCTTCGCGCACTCCGGATCAGGGCTGCCAACGGACGAAGTTGGACAACAGGGTGAGGCCGGCGTGGGCGCTTTTCTCCGGATGACATTGAATGGCGAAGATATTATCCCGCGCCACCGCGCTGGTAAAGGGGATGCCATAGCCGGTCTGCCCAGCCACGCAGGCCGGATCGACGGGATCGACATAGTAACTATGCACAAAATAGAAGCGCGCACCGTCGTCAATGCCGGACCACAAAGGGTGCGGCCGGACCTGCGCGACCTCGTTCCAGCCCATGTGCGGCACCTTGAGCTTCTCGCCAGCAGGGCCTTTCATGCGATCGGCCGGGAAGCGGCGCACCGGCCCGGCAAAGACGCCAAGCCCATCGACATCGCCTTCTTCGCTATGGTCGAAAAGCATCTGCAAGCCAATGCAAATGCCGAGAAAGGGCTTGCTCCGTGCCGCCTCAATGACAACGTCACGGAGACCGCGGGCTTCGAGTTCGCGCATGCAGTCGGGCATCGCACCCTGCCCGGGAAAAACGACGCGTTCAGCCGCTGCGACGACAGCAGGATCGGCGGACACGACCACGTCGCGCCCCTCCGCCACCTTCGCAATCGCCTGCCAGACCGAACGCAGATTCCCCATGCCGTAATCGATAACGGCAATCGTTGCAGCCCCCATCAAAGCGCTCCCTTGGTCGAAGGAACGCTGCCGGCAGCCCGCTCGTCGGCCTCGACAGCCATGCGCAGGGCACGCCCGAAGGCCTTGAAAACGGTCTCGGCCTGATGGTGGGCGTTGTCGCCACGCAGGTTGTCGATATGCACGGTCATCAAGGCGTGATTAACGAGCCCCTGGAAAAATTCGCGGACGAGATCGACATCGAAGGCACCGACCAGCGCACGCGTAAAGTCGACCGAGAACACCAACCCCGGCCGCCCCGACAGATCGATAACGACGCGCGACAGCGCCTCGTCGAGCGGCACGTAGGCGTGTCCATAGCGACGAATGCCCTTCTTGTCGCCCAGCGCCTTGGCCAATGCCTGGCCGAGTGTGATGCCGATGTCTTCAACCGTGTGGTGCGCGTCGATATGCAGATCGCCCCGGGCCTCGACCTCAAGATCGATCATGCCGTGACGCGCCACCTGATCGAGCATGTGATCGAGAAAGGGTACGCCGGTGGCAAAACGCCCACGTCCGCTCCCTTCAAGATCAAGGCGAACCGTCACTTGGGTTTCCAGGGTATTTCTGCTGATTTCAGCCTGCCGCATGCGCACCTCGACGCCAGAGTCACACAACCCGAACCGACAGCCACGACAGGCGCCCGCCGGTTCGCATCAATTCATTGAGTCCGCATGATACCATTTCATGCTTGCAAAGCACCGAAACCGCCGTAAACACCGCCATTTCACGGATCGCCATGAGCCAATTCTGGAGCCCTCTCGTTCATCGCCTGACGCCGTACGTTCCCGGCGAGCAGCCCAAGCTCACCGACCTCGTCAAGCTCAATACCAACGAAAACCCGTACCCGCCGTCGCCGCGCGTCGTCGAAGCGATCCAGGCCGAGCTTGGCGGTGACGCCGCCCGCCTGCGCCTGTATCCCGACCCCAACGCCGATCAGTTGCGCGCCGCCGTCGCCGCCCATTTCTCGGCTTATGACATCGCGCCGGCGCAGGTGTTCGTCGGCAACGGTTCCGACGAGGTGCTCGCCCACGTATTCATGGGTCTGCTCTGCCATGGCCGTCCGGTGCTGATGCCGGACATCAGCTACAGTTTCTACCCGGTCTATTGCGGTCTGTACGGCATCGAACACCGGGCCGTCCCGCTCGGCGAAGCCTTCGACATCCGCGTTGATGACTACCGTCAGGACGCCGGCGGCATCGTCATCGCCAACCCGAACGCGCCGACCGGACAGCTGCTGCCGCTCGCCGACATCGAACGCCTGGCGACGGAACATCCGGAGTCGCCGGTGGTG
The DNA here is from genome assembly GCF_900099695.1 of Propionivibrio dicarboxylicus. GTDB lineage: Bacteria > Pseudomonadota > Gammaproteobacteria > Burkholderiales > Rhodocyclaceae > Propionivibrio > Propionivibrio dicarboxylicus. The sequence goes on from NZ_FNCY01000009.1 coordinate 134,893, forward strand.
ATCGACGAAGCCTATATCGACTTCGCCGACGACCCGATGCCGACCGCGATCGCCCTCGTCAACCGGCATCCCAACCTGCTCGTCGTGCGTACGCTGTCGAAGTCACACGCCCTCGCCGGTTTGCGTGTCGGCTATGCGATCGGACAAGCGGTGCTAATCGAGGCGCTCGAACGCATCAAAAACAGCTTCAACTCCTACCCGCTCGACCGTCTCGCGCTCGTCGCCGCCACCGCTGCGATGACCGACAGCGCGCACCTCGACGCCACCCGTCGCGCCGTCATGGCCAGCCGGCAGTGGCTGACAGACGCGATGACGGAGATGGGCTTCGAGGTCCTTCCTTCGGCCGCCAATTTCATCTTCGCCCGTCACCCGCAGCACGATGCGGCGCAACTGGCGGCGTCATTGCGCGAGCAACGCATCATCGTCCGCCACTTCAAGGCGGCGCGCATCGACCAGCATCTGCGCATCAGCATCGGCACCGATCTGCAGTGCCGCGCCCTTGTTGACGCGCTGAAATCGATCCTTAATCCCTGAACTTTTCACAGAAGGTACTGGCATCATGACAACTGACAACATCCAAGCGGTTGACGCGGCGATCCGCTCGCGTCACTCAATCCGCCGTTTCCTCCCGACTCCGGTGCCCCGCGAGGCCTTGCGCGAACTGCTCGAACTCGCCTCCTGCGCGCCGTCCGGCACGAACATCCAACCCTGGCGCGTGTATGCACTGGCCGGCAAGGAAAAAGAAGCGCTGTCGACGGCCATCATGGAACGCTTCACCCGCGGCGAAACCGACGGCGGCCGCGAACTCGATTACTACCCGAAAGAGTGGGTCGAGCCCTGGTTGTCGCGCCGTCGCAAGTGCGGCCTCGGCCTCTACAGCTTGCTCGGCATCACCAAGGGCGATACCGACCGCATGAAAGTGCAGACGGGACGCAACTTCCAGTTCTTCGATGCGCCGGTTGGCATGATCTTCACGCTCGACAACCGGCTCGGCAAGGGCATGCTCGTCGACTGCGGCATGTTCATGGGCAACCTGATGGTCGCCGCCCGGGCGCGCGGCATCGACACCTGCGTGCAAGCGTTCTTTGCCGACTACCACAAGACGATTCGGGCGACGCTGAACATTCCCGACAATGAAATCGTGTACTGCGGCATGGCCCTCGGCTATGCCGACCCGAACGCCCCGGAAAACACGCTGATCACCGAACGCGAGCCGGTCGAAGGCTTCACCGACTTCCGCGGTTTCTGATCCCTCGCATCAACGAAAAAGGGGCGCTTCGGCGCCCCTTTTCCTTTGTCTGCGGCCGTTTCTCAGAGCGCGCAGACTTGTTCTGCAAAAGCCTCCACCCGTGACCAATCGGTAAATTCAACGACCGCCGTCGGATCGGTCGGTCCCTTGGTCATCAGCATGATGAAGCGGATCATCAGGCGATCGAAGAAGCGGTAGCGCGGATAATCGAGCTTCCCGGCGAACACATCGACAAGCCCCGGCGTCCATGGCGTGCGCTTGAAAAACTTGCGCACGTAAGGATTGGTATCGGGACGATTCTTTTCCGGCTTGCGGGCGACAATATTCACCGAGAAGAACGCCGTCGGCATCGACTGCAAACGGTCGAGATGCTTGCGAATGAACGCGAATACCTGTGGCTGATGCTTGCCGTAGCGAATGCGCGCACCGATCACCACTTTGTCGAACCGATCGAGCGACACGCTTGCCGCATCGTCGATCGAGACCAGCGCCGCCTCCTGCCCTGCGGCGACGATCCGCTGCTGCACGCGTTGGCAGATCCGCAGCGTCTGCCCGTCAGTCGTCGAATACAGGATCAGGACACTGGCCACCGCCTAGTCTCCCAGCGCGTCCGTCAGACGGTATTCGGCCGAGCGCGCATGCGCCGGCAAGCCTTCGCCATGCGCCAGCGTCGAGGCAATGCGACCGAGTTTCTGCGCCGCCTGCGCCGACACGCGGATCAGGCTGCTGCGCTTCTGAAAATCGTAAACACCGAGCGGCGACGAGAACCGAGCACTCCCGGACGTCGGCAGCACATGATTCGGCCCGGCACAGTAATCGCCGAGCGACTCGGACGTGTACGGACCGATGAAAATGGCGCCGGCATGACGAATGCGATCCACCCATGCAGCCGCATCGGCAAGCGACAATTCCAGATGCTCGGGCGCGATGCGATTGGCGATCATGCAGGCCTCATCAAGATCACGCACGGCAATCAGCGCACCGCGCGCCGCCAGCGAGGCCCGAATCACCGCCTGACGCGGCATCGTCGGCAGCAGCCGATCGATCGCCGCCGCGACTTGGTCGAGATAGCCGGCATCCGGACAGAGCAGGATCGACTGGGCCATTTCGTCGTGTTCGGCCTGTGAGAACAGATCCATCGCCACCCACTCGGGGGCGGTCGAGCCGTCGCAAATCACCAGAATCTCGGATGGGCCGGCCACCATGTCGATGCCGACGATGCCAAAAACCCGGCGCTTGGCCGCCGCCACATAGGCATTGCCGGGTCCGACAATCTTGTCCACGCGCGGAATCGTCTGCGTACCATAGGCAAGCGCTGCAACCGCTTGCGCGCCGCCGATACAGAAGACCCGATCGACGCCGGCCAGCGCGGCGGCCGCCAGCACCAGCGGATTGCGTTCACCGCCGGGTGTCGGCACGACCATGACGAGTTCGCCGACACCGGCCACTTTGGCGGGAATCGCGTTCATCAGCACCGACGAAGGATAGGAGGCCTTGCCGCCGGGGACGTAGAGACCGACACGATCAAGCGGTGTTACCTTCTGGCCGAGAAGTGAGCCATCGGCGTCTTCGTAGTGCCAACTTTGCAGGGGCTGGTGTTCGTGATAGCTGCGCACGCGTGCCGCCGCCGCCTCAAGGGCCTCGCGCTGAACGGCCGACAAGCTGTCGAGAGCCTGTTGCAAGGCTTCGCGCGACAGTTCGAGATCACTCACGGACGTCGCGTCGAGGCGGTCAAAGCGGCACGTGTAGTCGACCACCGCCGCGTCGCCACGCGCCTTGACGTCGGCAAGAATCGCCGTCACAGCGGCATCGACGTCGGCATTTTGCGCCGTCTCGAAAGCCAGCAAGGCCTCGAGTTGCGCCTCGAAGTCGGCATCGCGACTGGAGAGACGCCTGATCGTCATCAGGCCCCCACGACGCCGGCGATCGCGTCCAGAATCGGGACGATGCGCTCGCGCTTGAGCTTGAGTGCCGCCTGATTGACGATCAGGCGCGACGAAATATCGATGATGTGTTCAACCGCGACCAGATTGTTGGCCTTCAGCGTACCGCCGGTCGAGACGAGGTCGACGATGGCGTCGGCGAGACCGGCCAGCGGCGCCAGTTCCATCGAACCGTAGAGTTTGATCAGATCGACGTGCACACCCTTGGCGGCAAAGTGATCGCGGGCGATGTTGATGTACTTTGTTGCGATCTTCAGGCGTGCGCCCTGGCGCACGGCACGCTCGTAATCGAACCCGGCGGGGATCGCCACCATCATCCGGCACTTGGCGATCTTGAGGTCGAGCGGTTGATACAGCCCCTCGCCGCCGTGCTCGATGAGCACGTCCTTGCCGGCGACACCGATATCGGCTGCGCCATATTGCACATAGGTCGGCGCATCGGTGGCGCGCACGATGACGACTCGGACGTCCGGGCGATTGGTCGGAATGATCAGTTTGCGCGAGGTTTCCGGATTCTCGAGCGGTTCGATGCCGGCAGCCGCGAGCAGCGGCAGGGTTTCCTCAAAAATGCGGCCCTTCGACAGGGCAATCGTTATGCCATCCACGGCAATGTCCTCTTAGCGAAATTCTGTCAATCGGCGATTCTAGCGCACCCGCCGAACCTGCGCCCCGAGCCGGGCCAGTTTCTCCTCGATCCGCTCGTAACCGCGATCGAGGTGGTAGATCCGTTCGATCAGCGTCTCGCCCTGCGCCACCAGTCCGGCAATCACAAGGCTCGCCGAAGCACGCAGATCGGTCGCCATCACCGTCGCCCCGTTCAGGCACGGTTTGCCGGTAACCACGGCGTTGTTGCCGTCGATGCGGATGTCGGCGCCCAGGCGGATCAGCTCGACAGCATGCATGAAGCGATTCTCGAAGATCGTCTCGCGAATCACCGCCGTTCCTTCGGCAACGCTGTTGATCGCCATGAACTGAGCCTGCATGTCGGTCGGGAACGCCGGATAGGGCTCGGTACGAATGCTCACGGCCTTGAGGCGCGCTGGCGCCTTGAGCCCGATGGCATCGGGCTCGACGCGAATCTCGCACCCGGCTTCGCGCAACTTGGCCAGCACGGCGTCGAGATAATCGGCCGAGGTCCCGGTCAGGCGCACATTGCCACCCGTCGCCGCTGCCGCGCACAGGTAGGTCCCGGTTTCGATGCGGTCAGGCATGATCGAATGGGTGGCCCCATGCAAGCGCTCGACCCCCTCGATGACGATCCGGTCGGTGCCGGCACCACTGATGCGCGCACCCATGGCAATAAGGCAATTGGCGAGATCGACGACCTCCGGCTCGCGCGCGGCGTTCTCGATCACCGTCTTGCCCTCGGCCAGCACCGCCGCCATCATCAGGTTTTCGGTGCCAGTCACGGTCACCATGTCGGTAATGATCCGCGCGCCCTTAAGCCGTTTTGCCCGCGCCAGCACATAACCCTGCTCGACGCTGATTTCGGCGCCCATCGCCTGCAAACCCTTGATGTGCTGGTCAACCGGCCGGGCGCCTATCGCACAACCGCCCGGCAACGACACCTTCGCCTCGCCACAGCGCGCCACCAGCGCCCCGAGGACGAGGATCGACGCGCGCATGGTCTTGACCATTTCATAGGGCGCCACCGGCTGCGTAATACTGCGCGCTTCAAGCACCAGCCCTTCGTTGCCGTCGAGCGTGACGCCGACTCCCATCTGGCCGATCAGGCGCAGCATCGTCGAGATGTCGTTGAGGTGAGGGACGTTGCGGAGGAAAAGCGGCTCGGACGTCAGCAGGCTGGCGCACAGAATCGGCAGTGCCGCGTTCTTTGCTCCGGAAATGGCGACCTCGCCGCCCAACGCGGCACCGCCGCAAACGAGCAACTTATCCACGCGCGGCGCTCCATTCGTCCGGCGTCATCGTCTGCATCTGCAGCGAATGCAACTCACCGCTATCAAAGTAGGGCTTGAGCAGGGCATTGACCATCTGCTGCCGCTGGACGCGGCTCTTGCCAACGAACTGCGAGCTGACGATCAGCGCCTTCGGATAATTTTCGTCGCCCTGGACGCTCAAGCCCTCGCAGGGCAGACCGTCGGCAATGATTTTCTGGACTTGTTCGGGACTCATGGACCTCAATACCTCAATTTGTAACCGCGACGCAGCATAGTGTACGTTCCCCATGCCACGGCGCACAGGCAAGCAAGCGCGACTGCCAGGCACTTCTCTGGCGCCGCGTCGGAAACGCCGAAGAAACCGTAACGAAACCCGTCGATCAGATAGAACACCGGATTGAAGTGCGACACCTGCTGCCAAAACCACGGCAGGGAATGAATCGAATAGAAAACACCGGACAGCATGGTCAGCGGCATGATCAGGAAATTCTGGAAACTCGCGAGCTGATCGAACTTGTCGGCCCAAATGCCGGCGACGATCCCGAGCGAGCCCATGAGCGCACCGCCCACGACTGCGAAGACGAGGATCCAAAGCGGTGCAGCCAGTGTCAACGGCGCGAACCAGACCGTCACCGTCAGCACGCCGACACCGACCATCAGACCACGCAATACCGCTGCAAACATGTAGGCCAGAAAGAATTCGGCGTGCGAAATCGGCGGCAACAAGACGAAGACGATATTGCCAGTCACTTTCGACTGGATCAGGCTCGACGAACTATTGGCAAAGGCGTTCTGCAGTACCGACATCATGACCAGGCCGGGAATCAGGAAGGCGGTGTAGCGCACGCCATTGACCTGCACCTGTGCATCGAGCACGTGCGAGAAAATCAGAAGATAAAGCAGCGCCGTCAGCACCGGCGCAGCGATCGTCTGGAAACTGACTTTCCAGAAACGCAGCACTTCCTTGATCAGCAGTGTGCGAAACCCGGTCATCGCATCACCCCGGCCACGTCCGATTTACCGTCCTGCATGACGCTGACAAACACATCCTCGAGATCGGTCTGCGCCAACTGCATGTCTTCGATGACGCCCCCGGCGGCGCGAACGCCGGCCAGCACGGCCTCGACCTCGGCAAGATTCCCGAGCCGAATCGTCCAGCGACCCTCGGCACCCGTCGCCTTGCCCGCGAACGGCGCCGGCAAGCCAGCCTTGCCGCCAAGTCGCAGCGTCAGCGTATGACCGGAATAGCGCGCCAGCAGGTTATGCGTCGAGTCGAGCGCAACCAACCGACCCTGCTTGAGCATGGCGATGCGGCCGCACAGTGCCTCGGCTTCCTCGAGGTAATGCGTTGTCAGGATGACGGTATGCCCGTCCTGATTCAGGCGCCGGATGAACTGCCAAAGACTCTGGCGCAGCTCGACATCAACGCCCGCGGTCGGCTCGTCGAGCACGATGACCGGCGGACGATGGACGAGCGCCTGGGCAACCAGCACCCGCCGTTTCATGCCGCCCGACAGGCGGCGCATATTGGTCTCCGCCTTGGCGGTTAGATCGAGCGCATCGAGAATCTCGTCAATCCAGTCGTCGTTGTTCCGGATGCCGTAGTAGCCCGACTGGAAGCGCAAGGTTTCGCGCACGCTGAAAAAGGGATCGAACACCAGTTCCTGCGGGACGACGCCCAACTGTCGCCGTGCCTGGCGATAGTCGCCAATGACATCATGTCCGAGAATTGACAAACGCCCGGCAGTCGGCCGGACAAGACCGGCAAGACAGGAAATCAGCGTCGTCTTGCCAGCACCGTTCGGTCCGAGCAAGCCGAAAAACTCGCCTTCGGCAATCTCCAGCGAAACGCCGTCAAGCGCGCGCAGGCCGGGAAAATCCTTGACGACCTGTTCGATGGAAACGGCGATGCCCATGCTGACCGACGACTGGCGTCCGCCGCTCAGGCGAGCGGCAAGGTTTCGAAAACGCCGTACAACTTGGCCTGGCTGACCATGCTGGCCGGCAGACTGGCAATGCGCAACTCGATGCCGGCCTGCTGGGCTGTCCGTAGCCAGGCGAAAACGACGGCCAACGCAGACGCATCGGTTTCCGTCACTGCCGACAGATCGATCTGCAACGCCGCCGTCTTTTCCGCCGCGCGCAAAAGACCACGCCCTGCTTCAAGCAGGGCGGTCGCATTCCCGTTCAACATGGCCCCCGAGACCTCTAGGGCATTGCCGTTTCGTTCAATCATTTTTTGCCGGATTCCAACTGCTTGTTCTTGTTGACCAGCATCTGGATCAGACCATCGACCCCGTTGGCACGCACCTCCTGATTGAAGGTATCGCGATAATTACTGACCAGACTGACGCCGGCGACGACCACGTCATAGATTTTCCAGCCGTTGTTATCCTGACGCTCCACCGAGTAATCAAGCTGGATCGGTTTGCTGCCCGGCTGGACGATTTCGGTCTTGACGATGACATCGGTATCACCGGCCTGCATCTTCGTCGGCTTGTAACGCACCGTCTGATCGCGATAGCTCGTCAACGCATTTGAATAGGTTCGCACGAGCAGGGCCTTGAACTCCTCGGTCAGGCGCTTCTTCTGGTCCGGATTGGCCTTGTTCCAATCACGCCCCATCGCCAGCGCGGTCATGCGCTGGAAATTGAAGCTCGGCAAGACCTTGGCTTCGACGAGTTCGATAGCCTTCTTGGTGTTCCCGTTCTGGATGTCCTTGTCCTGACGGACGATGGTGAGCACCTCGTCGGTGATCTTCTTGACCATCGCATCCGGCGATTCTTCCTGAGCAAACGCCGTCACCGAAATCAGCGCAGCGAACAAAAACGAAACCAGCGACTTCATCACATTCCTTATGTTACGCAACAGACCGCGCGGCGGCCATTTTTGATAAATAGGCAAAACAACCCGCTTTACTGACCGACATCGCGGCGGCGCTTCTGCAAATACGCGTCGCGAATATACGTATATTTATCGAATGCCGCCTGATCGACCACTTTTTCAGCTGGTAGCAGGCTGGCACGCAAATCGATCAGACGAATACCGGCCAGGGAATTGCGCAACGCCACATCGTCGACCTGACGCACTGGGTCCACAGCCCAGTCAACGCCCCAACCGAAGGTGTCGCGCGTCGTTCTCGGGCCAATGATCGGCCAGTAGAAATACGGCCCTTCGCCAACGCCCCAAACCGCGAGCGTCTGGCCAAAATCCTCGGAACGCTTGTCCAACCCCATTTCGCTGGCGACATCGAAAACGCCACCGATACCGATGGTCGTATTGATCAGGAAGCGTCCGGCATCGGACAGTCCGTCGCCGCCCTTTCCTTGCAGGAAACTGTTGATCGAGGTCCAGAAGTCCGACAGATTGCCGAAGAAATTGCCGACACCGGCCTTCACCGGCAAGGGAGCCGCCTTGTCGTAGCCCTGCGCGACTGGTTTCAGCACGATGTCGACCGTCTCATTGACCTTGAACATCGCGCGATTGAATCCCTCGTATGGGTCGTTGGGACTCTCGGCGGCAAACGCGCCGCCACCGCAGAGCAGCGCCGCGACCAGTGCCGTCGAGCGCAAGTGTTTTTCCCAATGAGCTTTCACGTTGAATCCCTTCTTCATCTCAAAATCCGTCACTTCTTGTCCGGCCCCTCGGAGGCCTTGCTGAACATGAACTGACTGATCAATTTTTCCAGCACAACCGCCGACTGTGTCTTGGCAACCGTATCACCGGACTTGAGCATCTTTTCGTCGCCGCCGGCATCAAGACCAATATACTGCTCGCCCAGCAAACCTGCCGTCAGGATGGACGCAAACGTGTCCTTGGGAAAGCGATAGCGGCTATCGATCGTCATCGTCACAACGGCTTCGTAACTTTGCGAATCAAAGCCGATCTCGGTAACACGACCGACGACAACCCCAGCGCTCTTCACTGGACCGCGCACCTTCAACCCACCGATGTTATCAAACTTGGCAGTCAGCTGGTAAGTCTCGGCAAAATTCGCCGACGACACGTTACCGACGCGCAGCGCCAGAAACAGCAAGGCCGCGAAACCGATCAGAACGAAAAAACCCACCCAAAGATCCATCAACTTACGACTCATTACATCCCCCGGAACATGAAGGAGGTCAGCACGAAATCCAGCGCCAGAATGGCCAGCGCCGAATATACGACGGTCCTCTTGATCGACGACGAAACGCCTTCGGCCGTCGGCGTGGCATCGTAGCCCTCGAAAACGGCAATCAAGGAAACCGCAACCCCGAAGACAAAACTCTTGACGATTCCGTTCCATACATCGAAACGAAAATCCACCGAACCCTGCATCTGCGACCAGAAAGCCCCTTCATCGACACCGATGAAGACGACACCGACCAGATAGCCGCCGAAAACACCCACCGTCGAGAACAGAGCGCTCAACAGCGGCATCGACAGGACTCCGCCCCAGAAGCGCGGAGCAACCACCCGGGCAATCGGATTGACCGCCATCATATCCATCGCGGTCAATTGCTCTGTCGCCTTCATCAGGCCGATTTCCGCCGTGATCGACGACCCCGCCCGCGAGGCAAACAGCAGCGCCGACACCACCGGACCGAGTTCGCGCGTAAGCGACAAGGCCACCAGAACCCCCAGTGCCTCCGATGAACCGTAGCGCTGCAAAGTCTCATAGCCCTGCAAACCGAGCACCATGCCGATGAACAGGCCGGACACAAGAATGATCAGCAGCGACTGGAAGCCGGAAAAGTAGATTTCGCGCAGCGTCAGGTTCAGTCGCCGGAACGATTGCCCCGAATACACCAGCAACATGACAAAGAATCGCGCAGCAAACCCGAGTCGCTGCAGTCCGTTGTTAACGCGACGTCCGACCGCCCTGGCCAGCGCAACAAGCACAGAAACGACCCGCTCAGCCATTCGCCTTCTCCCGCATCAACTCGCCGACAAAGGGATCGGCCGGATAGTGGAAATGAACCGGGCCGTCGGCCTCGCCGAAAACGAACTGATGCACAAAGGGATCCTCGGACGCGCGGATCGCTTCTGGCGTTCCCTGCGCGACGATCTGCCCGTCGGATACGAAATAAACGTAATCGACGATCTGCAAAGCCTCCTGCACGTCATGCGTCACCAGCAGCGTCGTCGCACCCAGCGCATCGTTGAGCTTGCGAATCAGTTGCCCGATCACCCCCATCGAAATCGGGTCGAGACCGGCAAACGGCTCGTCGTACATGATCAACATCGGGTCGAGCGCGATCGCGCGCGCCAAGGCAACCCGGCGCGCCATGCCGCCGGAAAGCTCAGACGGCATCAGGCGATGCGCGCCGCGCAAACCAACCGCATTGAGCTTCATCAACACCACGTCGCGAATGAGCTCTTCGGACAGGTCGGTGTGCTCGCGCAAGAGGTAGGCAACGTTATCGAATACGGAAATATCGGTAAACAGGGCACCAAACTGGAACAACATGCCCATGCGCCGACGCATCGCATACAGCTCGTCGTGGCTCATGCCCGGAACCGACTGTCCATCGACAAACAAAGTCCCGCTAGTGGGCCGCAACTGACCGCCGATCAAGCGTAGCAGTGTTGTCTTGCCACAGCCGGAGTTACCCATGATCGCGACCAGCTTGCCTCGCGGAATCTCCATGTTGATCCCTTTGAGGATTGCCCGGTCGTCATAGGAAAAATTAAGCTCGGTGATACTCACCAATGTATCGGATGACACGAAAGCTTCCCATTTCAAAACAGCAGGCTATTATACCCGAAGGCATTTCCAGCCGTGATAACTACCATGGTAAATATGAAATAATGCAGACGTCCTCAAGACGGCCAAAATCGGGATGCCAAGGCAATGAACGATAAAGGGAAGCGGTCAAACACGTCGAACGAAGTGAGACCGCAGGGGTTGGAAGCAAATTTGACAGATCCGCTGCTGCACCGCGCGGATCATGCCCGCACTGCCGGAAAGCGATGACTTATCTCGACCACTTCGGCCTGCGCGAACCGCCATTTCTGGCGGAGACAGCTCCCGCCTTCTTTTTCCCCGGAGGAAAACGCGCCGCTACGCTCGAAGCGCTGATCTATGCAGTCACCCACGACGAAGGCATCGTCAAGGTCAGCGGAACACAAGGCAGCGGAAAAACTTGCCTGTGTAGAATGCTCGCCGGACGACTGCCGGCATCGGTTCACACCGTCTACCTGACGAATCCGCTGCAGACGCCCGAGGAAACACTTTTAATCACCGCCGAAAATCTGCCGCCTTCCTCGCTTGCCGACGGCAAGAAGCCGCCATTCGAGCGCTTGCGAGAGCGGCTGAACGACATCCGCGCCACCGGACAACGAACCGTCGTCCTCATCGACGATGCGCATATCATGCCGATCGAAACGCTGGGAATGATCGGACGACTCGCCATTCCGGAAACCGGCCAGGAACGACTCCTGCATATCGTTCTCTTCGGCCAAAGCGAACTCGACATTCGCTTGCGCAACCCGGAAATCCGCTGGCTGCGCGAGCGAATCACCCATAATTTCGCGCTCGACCCACTATCCCGCCAGGAGGTTGAAGCTTATCTGACGTTCCGCCTGCGCACTGCGGGCCATCGCGGGCAAGCGCTGTTCTCCCCCGCCGCAATCGACCATATCTACCTGGCAACCGAGGGATTGATCGGCAGCATCAACGAACTCGCCGACAAGGCCATGCACCGCGCCTGCACCGAACACCTTGCACAAATCGATCCACAACAAATCGAAACCACCGTTCCTGCCAAGCCCCACCCCGTACGCACCAAACGGAACAATGCCGCCATCCTCGCAACGACCGGCGCGTTGATCGTCGGCCTCGGCGCTGCCCTCGCCCTGAGCCGCAACACTCCGACCACACCCGAAGCAGCAAGCGCTCGCGCGGCCCCTGCCAGCACAAGCGCCGCCGCATCGACGACCGAAGCCCCGTTCTTTTCTCTCACAAGCACCTCGACAGCAACAACCAACCGACTCGAAACACTGATCACCGACACAGAGCGCTGGTTACGGGAAGTCCCCGACTCGCACTTTGTCATCCAGATGCTGAGGACCGACGCCAGCGAGACCGACCGTATCGAAGACTTCCTCGATAACGAAGTCGCCAACCTCGATGCAACGCAGATCCGGGTCTATCGCTCCCGACTCAGCGGCCAGGACCGTCTCGGCATCATTTACGGCGACTTCCCGACCAAGAGCGCGGCTCAAAAAGAGCTGAAACGACTCAATCAGGACAAATCAGCGAGTCAGTACTACATTCGCTCGACTAGCAAACTCAAGTAAAAAAATATTTTTTAAAACCTGTAATATCAGACAGTATGTCTCTATAGGTTGGACAACCATCCAATGCTACGATCACCCTCGCCAACAACATTTAAGGGCGAGAAAAGATCATGGGAAGAAAAATTGGCGCAGCAATTTTGACATTATTGCTAACGTCATGCTCAACGCCGGACAAACACGTCGCGCTTGCCGATCGCTCCCCCGCCCCCGAACGAAGACCTGCAAGAACATCAACCCAACCCGTCGTCCTGCAAGACGCCCCGTCATCAATACCAGCCCACACGGAGCGTGCAGAGACCTATAGCATCGTCGTCAACAACATCTCAGCACAGGACCTCCTGTTCTCGCTGGCTCGCGACGCCAAGATCAACATCGATATCCACCCGGGCCTCAGCGGCACGGTGACGCTACACGCCATCGATCAAACCCTGCCGCAACTGCTCAAGCGTATCTCGCGGCAAATCGACATGCGCTACGAACTCGACGGCATCACGCTTACGGTCATGCCGGACACGCCATTTCTCAAGACCTACAAGGTCGACCACGTCAACATGACGCGCGACACGGCGGGTACCGTCGCCGTAACGACCCAAGTGGCTTCGGGCACAACCGCCGCCAGCGCCGGCAACCTCAGCGTTCCGGTCGCCGGCAACCTTGCCGGCGCCAACAATTCGATCACGCGGGTCGAAAACAAAGCGCAAAACCACTTCTGGGACACCATCACCCGCAACATCCGGGAAATCCTGCACGAAACCGACAAGATCCTGCCGGAAGGAAGTAGCGAGACAGTCGTCGAACAAGCGAGCGCGCAGACCACAAGCGGCACCGGCACGCCACCGCCGGCGAACACGGGCCGTCGCGGCGCGCCCGTGCCTTCGCTGGCCAGCAGCCCCAATCCGGCAGCAATGCAGAACAACGGAACTACCGTCGTTCGCCGCACGACCTTCCGGGAAGCCGCGTCAGTGATCGCCCATCCGGAAAGCGGGATACTCAGCGTACGGGCAACCGCGCATCAACACGAGAAAATCCAGGATTTCCTCGACAAGGTGACGCGCAGCAGCCATCGCCAGGTACTCATCGAAGCCATGGTGACCGAGGTTCGTCTTTCTCGCGACCATCAGCAAGGCATCGACTGGAGCGCTGTGACACTCGGGCGAAGCGGTTTCAGCGTCGCACAAAAAGCAAGCGGCACCATCACGACACCTCCGTCGAGCCTACTCCAGCTGTCCTACAATAACCTGCAATCGCGCGTCGGCGCCATCCGTGCCGCCATCACCCTGCTCGAGGGATTCGGTACCGTCAAGGTCCTCTCGAGCCCGAAGCTGTCTGTCATGAACAACCAGACGGCGGTAATAAAGGTCGTCGACAACAATGTTTACTTCACTCTAAAAGCCGACACCACCGCGAACACCAACACCACGACCACGACCTTCACCACCACACTGCAATCGGTTCCGGTCGGTTTCGTCATGAACGTCACCCCCCAGATCAGCGACACCGACAGTGTCATGCTCAACATTCGCCCGAGCATCTCCAGCGTCGTGGATTACGTCACCGACCCTAACCCGTCGCTCGCGAATCCCTGCGGATTCGGCACCACGGGATGCGCCATTCCGCCGATCGAAAGCCGGATCCCGGTCGTCCGCACGCGAGAAATGGAATCCATGCTGCGCATCGACGACGGCAATATCGCCGTCATGGGCGGACTCATCGAGGACCGCATCGAGAATATCGACAACACCATTCCCGGACTATCCCGCCTACCCGTCATCGGCGAACTGTTCAAACAACGAAGGGACCAATCGATCAAGACCGAACTGGTCATCTTCCTGCGCCCAACGATCCTGCGCGACGCTAGCCTCGAAGGTAATTATGCTCACTTGAAAACTGCCTTTCCGGAAGAACGAATATCCTGGCAACCCGGGCAAGACGGGGTCGTCGAATGAGGGAACATCTCGACATGAGCCCCTCGCCCCCCCGTCCCGAAGCGCGCCAGCACGGCGCCTCTGCTCGGTCGCAGCCTCATCGACAAGGGCCTGCTGAATGAAGACCAACTCAGGATCGCCCTCCTCGAACAGAAAACGTCGAACCGGCCGCTCGGTCAATTGCTCGTAGCGCTCGACTTCATCTCCGAAAACGCACTGCGCGACACCCTCTCGGAGAGTCAAGGCAAAGCGAGCATCGAGCTGACATGCGCCACCATCGATGCCGCGACCTTGCAACTCGTGCCACACGAACTGGCACGACGCCACCACCTGCTCCCGCTTCATTACGATCCATCGCAGCAACGACTGACGATCGCCGTCCGCGATGGCGACGACCTCGTCGCACTCGATGCCATTACTGCACTGCACGGTGGCCATCTGGACATCGAGACGCTGCTGGCGGGAGAAACCGACATCGATCGCGCGATCGACCGCGCTTACGGCCACGAACTGGCAATCGACGGCATCCTCCACGAACTTGAGACGGGAGAAACCGATGCACGAGTGCGACACGCGGCACCAGAGCAATCGAAGCAACCAATCATTCGACTCATCGACGCCATATTGACCGATGCCGTCAGACAGGATGCCTCCGACATCCATTTTGAACCGGAACCGGGGTTTCTCCGCATCCGTTACCGCATCGACGGCTTGCTCAAGCAAATCCGGTCTGTTCACAAGACACACTGGCCGGCAATGAACGTCCGGCTGAAGGTGCTGGCCGGAATGAACATCGCCGAAACTCGGGCACCGCAGGATGGACACATCCCCTTCTCCATGCAGGGTCGACAGATCGATCTGCGCGCTTCGGTCCAGCCCACGCTCCACGGCGAAAACATTGTCTTGCGCATACTCGATCGCCGGCGCGGACTCCCATCACTGGACGAACTCGGCCTGACCCAACACCATCGCCGCGACATCGAGCGGATGATGGCCCGCCCGGAAGGCATCATTCTCGTGACCGGCCCCACCGGTAGCGGAAAGACGACGACGCTCTATTCGATGCTGAGGCAAGTCAATGACGAAACCATCAACATCATGACGCTCGAGGACCCGGTCGAACTGCCGATGCCGATCGTGCGCCAGACCAGCGTTGCCGAAGCTGTCCGCCTCGATTTTGCCAACGGCATCCGTTCGATCATGCGCCAGGACCCGGACATCATTCTCGTCGGTGAAATTCGCGATAGCGAAACAGCCGAGATGGCTTTTCGCGCCGCCATGACCGGTCATCAAGTCTATGCAACCCTGCACGCCAATTCGGCACTCGGCGCAATACCGCGCCTGCTCGACATCGGCATCCCGCCCGACATCCTCGCCGAAAATATCATTGGCATCATCGCCCAGCGTCTTGTTCGCCGGCTGTGTGACGACTGCAAAACGCCGTATCCGGCAAGCGCTGCGGAAGCCCGGCTGTTTGAACAGGAACAAACGCTTTTTCGCCCGACGGGATGCAAACGCTGCCAATTCCGAGGATATCGCGGGCGCTTTGCGCTCATGGAAATCCTGCGCATGACCGATGTGCTGGCCGAACACGTGGCGCGTCGCGCCACCGTCGGCAAGATCCGCCGCCTGGCGGAAACGCACGAATTTTCCACGCTCGCCGAAGAGGGCTTAAGACGCGTCCGCGATGGCACAACCTCGCTGGTCGAACTCGGTCGGGTGCTTGACCTCACTCAGCTTCGATCCGCCTGATCACATGCAGCTCTTTCGCTACCGGGCCATTGACGCCAACGGCCACAAATGCAACGGAACGATCGAAGCTGACCACGCCGACCGACTGCCTGCGCTGCTCCAGGCCATGGCACTTGAACTGATCGATGCCCACCCTCTCCCTAACCTGATCAAACACCTTGTCCACCGAAAACATTCGCGACGCCAAAGCATCCATTTCTGTTTTCACCTCAAGCTCCTGATCGGTTCCGGCATTCCCCTCATCGACGCATTGGCTGACCTGCGCGACACTGCCGAAACAGCCGACATGCGCAGAATCGCAACGAGTTTGATCGCCGCCATCGAAAGTGGCCACAGTTTGTCGCAGGCATTGGCCTGGCACCCGAATGCTTTCGACGAGGTCTTCATCAGCCTGATCCGCGCAGGAGAAAGCGCAGGACAACTACCCGAAGTCCTCGCCAACCTCGTCGACACCTTGAAATGGGAAGACGAACTGGCAACCCAGACCCGCCGACTGATGCTTTATCCGCTGGTCGCCGGATCTGTCGTGCTTGCTGCGGCCACCTTCGTCACACTACATCTCGTCCCACAAATCAAAGTATTCGTTCACGACATGGGCCACGCCTTGCCAATGAGCACCCGCCTGCTCATCGGGATTGCCGACCTGACAGAAAATTATGGTGCCGTCCTTCTGCCGGGCTTGGGTCTCACCATACTGATGCTGCCTTTTCTGCGCGACACCAATCCCGGCATCCGCCAGCTTATCGACCGACGATCGCTGGTGCTACCGCTCATCGGTCCGCTCATACACAAGCTCATCCTGTCGCGCTTCACCAAATTGTTCGCACAACTCTATGCTGCCGGAATTCCGGTACTTGAAGCGATTCAAATAATCCAGCCGGCCATCAACAACTTTGCGCTCCGCGACGAACTGAGGCGCGTCGAACTGTCAATCAGCGAGGGCGTCTCGATCGCCACGGCCTTCCGTTCCAGCGCCCTGTTTCCGCCATTCGTCATTCGGATGCTGAGCGCGGGAGAGCGATCCGGAACCCTCGAGACGGCTCTCGAAAACATCAGTCATTTCTACACGCGCGACGTCAGGGAGCGTGCCGCACAACTACAGCAGCTCATCGAACCAGCCATGACGCTGGTTCTCGGGGGCCTGCTGGGCTGGATCATGTTGGCCGTGCTCGGGCCATTTTATGACGTCATCACTACGATCGCACCATGAGGGCACATCGTCATGAAAAATGGACTTCTGATCTACGTCACCACCGATGAACTGAAGAGTTTCCGATGGCGCGCCGGACATCTTGAGCACGATGGAAAATTCGCCAACGACGAAGCCGGCCACCGGCAATTTGCACATCATTTGGCTAGCGCCAAGAATGAAACACTCATCACATTGGTCAATATTGCAGAAGAAAATTTTGTCAACGAGACCATTCCGAATCTCCGGGGTGACGACCGCGCAAGCATCATCCGACGCAGACTTGAACAGCGATTCCCTGATGCGCAATTCACCGCGTCTCTCAGCCTCGGACTCGACCGCTCGGCCGGAAATAGCGAGCACCTGCTTCTGGCTGCTTTCACCCGACATGAAAACATCGCGCCATGGCTCCGGCTGATCGCCTCGGCGAGTATCTCGCTCAGCGCGATATATTCCCCATCGTTTCTCGCGCCAGCTCTAATGCGAATCATCCGTCCCGATGAGCGCAACTGTCTACTGCTGACGCAGCAAGACGCGAGCATCCGGCAGAGCCATATAAAAGACGGCAAGCTACAGTTCAGTCGCCTGACATCGCTATCGGGCCTGACCGAAGAGCGCATTGCCGAACGCTTCATCGAAGCGGCGACACGACTGCGCCTGTTCCTGATCAGCCAACGCCTGCTTGATCACGGTACGCCGTTAACAACCTGCATGATCGCACCGCCGTCGATCGCCGCAATCCTCCGTTCATACAGTCAGGAAGACGGCGCCCGAGATTTCATCGTCATCGACATCGCCGAGACTTTCCAGCGCGCAGGAATAAAGTCAGCGCCGACGGACAGCGGATGTGAAACGCTTTTTCTTGCACTAGCCGCCCTGTCTCCGCCGAAAGTTCACTACGCCGACGTATTCATGCGCAGGGAGACCCGGCTGAGAAGCATCCGCCGATATCTGTTCGGCGCCGGCGAAGTCGCCATGGCAGCCAGCCTTTTGGTATCGATAGGCCTGCACCTACAAATCCGCCACATCGAGACATCTGTCGACCAGGACCGACAGGACATAGCCCTGATCAGGGCGCGTCTCGAAACTTTGCAACGCGCACTCCCCGTGGTTCCCGTCGACAACGCACAGATCCAATCACTCATCGTCAGTCATCATCATCTGCTCCGGCAAACCGCCGGGCCGGCCGAAATATTCCAAACGATCAGCCATGCGCTCGTCGACAAGCCAGGCATCGTCATCGAGAGCATCGACTGGGCCTTGGAAAACAATAAAAGCCCCGTCGGCAAGGAGACCCGTATCGGTCACGAGACCGCCGTCATCCGCGGCCATGCGCAGCCTGACGACGACAAGCACCCACGAACGGGAGCGACACAACTCCGGCAGTTCGTGGCCGCACTCAAGGAAGCGCCACAACTCAACGCCAAGATGACCCGCCAACCGGTCGGCGAGACCCCTAGTCTTTACATGCCGCCTGCGGACGCCGCTCAGATCAAGACGGCCTCTTTCATCATCGAACTCTCCCGGAATCGGAAACCATGAATGCCTCGCCTGAACGACACACCTCGATTACCTCCGGACTTATCTTCTGCATCGCCACGAGCGCATGCGGATTGGCTATCGTTGCGCAATCGCTGCTAGCCTTCCATGCTTCGCTTGACGAAGCAGCGACAACGACAACCGAGCGAAACTCCATTGTCATCGAGCTTCGGCGCTTGAGCGAAGGTGAAGGACGCATCCGCGAGACGGCAAGAGCGTTCAATACGATTCTTCGCGGTCCATCCGGTGAAGGAACGAGCGCGCCAGATTGGACAGCACTAGTCGACGAGATACAGCGAAAGCATCAACTGGCCGACGTGCGCTACGAACCAGATCAACCACAAATTCTCGCGGTGGCGCCATCTGAATCCTTGGCACTTGTCTCCATGCCGATTCACCTTCGACTGAAATTGCTGCACGAGGAAGACCTGACCCGCTTTCTGGACGAACTCCGCGCACAGTCGCCTTCGTTCGTCCACATCAAGAAATGTCACATCGGCCGCTCGCAAACAGTCGCATCACCCGATCTTGATACAGGCCATCTCGACGCAGACTGCCGAATCGAGGCGGTTGCCTTGCAAGACAACCGCCAGGGAGCCTCTAAACCATGAATCCCGGCCTCCCCGTACCCATCGGAACATGCACCATCGCCCTCATCCTTTGGTTCTTTCCTTTGTCGTCAGCTGCACAAACAGGGACAACGCTCGGCCGCCTGTTCTTCACACCCGAAGCTCGACAAGCCCTCGACAGACAACGCCGCACCAGCGAACAATCCGCACCTGATGACACAGCACCCGGCGAACTTCGCATTGATGGCATCGTCATTGGCACCAACGCGCGGACGACGGTTTGGATCAACGGACGCCCCTTGGTCGAGGATCCGAAGACGCGCGGTCTCAGCATTCGCGTCGATAAGGCAGACCCGAGCAGAATCACCCTCTTGTTCAAGATGTTTCCACCGCTTCGGACGCAAATCGGCGCACATCTCAGCCCGGAAACGATCCGTGCGATTCCACCCCTCGAGGCTTGGGCGCAAAACACGGTGCCTGACAAACCACAACAATGACACACCACCCGATTGCGAACGACCGACGCCAAGAGGGTAACGTAATCGCCATCCTGCTCGTGCTGATGACGGTGCTCATGCTTGGCGCCCTGACTGATCAGTTGGTGACGATCGCACGCCCCCGTCACCAGACAACCGAGGAAGTACTCGCTCAGGCGCGCGAGGCACTCCTCGGTTTCGCCGCGACCTACCGTGACACGCACGCAGAGCAATCGTTCGGCTACCTGCCATGCCCGAACCTCGACAACGATGGCATTTCCAGTCTGAGCTGCGGATTGGCTCAGGTGTCGGCGCTCGGCCGCCTGCCGTGGAAATCCCTGGACCTTCCAAATTATCGAGACAGCACCGGAGAGTGCCTTTGGTACGCGATCGGCGGCCGCGCGAAAGGCAGCCACAAGACAAGTCAACTTAACTGGGACACCCAAGGGCAGTTTCTCGTTCAAGACATCGCCGGAAAGCTGCAACACGAAACTTCTCCCCATGCCCTCCCACTTGCCATTGTTATCGCCCCGGGGCGACCGTTACCTGGTCAGGAATCGCGCCACACACAACGTAGTGACCAATGCGCCGACATCGGCGCACCGGACGAACACCTCGAAAACGTTGACAACCGCTGGTCTTCCACGACACATACCGGCAACATCGTTATCACGATCGGCGATGACACAAAAGCCAACGACAGGGTTGTCTGGCTCAACGCTTCAGACATCTTCGAGCGGATCAAGCGGCGCAAAGATTTTGGAGCCGATATCGAAACCATGATGGATGATCTCGCCACCTACCTTAGCAAACTTGCCCCCAACCAGTTACCCATGCCAACGAAAACGCAAAAGGGTGTCGCCCTGTTGATCGAAAACTATCTCGCCACCAATCCAGTTATCGCCAAAAAAAACGTCATTCATCACTGGCGCGATAACTTGCTCTATGCCGCAAACGGCGATTCAAAGGCTTTTGTACTGGAACTCGACGGGCGTGTGCAGACATGTCGTGCCGTGCTGTTCTTCGCCGGAGAGCGAACCCCACTGCAACGTCGCAGCACCGCCGAAGAACGCGAGGATTGGCGCATGTACCTCGAAGGCGTCAACGCCAAAACATTTCCAAACCCCGGAAAATACACCGGCACCCGCAGTTTTCGCCCCAACAACAGCAGCACCGACATCGCCCGCTGTATTGGGTGATGAGACTCACGGCCAGCGCGTGCTCGCTCGAAAACGCCCTCCGATGCTGTCCAATACTTCACATTACAAAAACGCACCTTCGTCTATAGTTCAGCCATCTCACCTTCACGTCCGACCGCCATGCGCTGTTCGTTCGCCTGCACCTCCGGCTTTACGCTCGTCGAACTTTCAATCGTTCTGGTGATCATTTCGCTGCTGCTTGGCAGTCTGACGCTCTCTTTCTCGACCTTGCGAGACGCCGCGAAATTCCGGGAAACGCAGCGGCAACTTCTGCAAATCCGGGAGACATTGCTGGGCTTCGCCGCCGCCAATGGCCGTCTTCCATGCCCTGCTAGTCCGGAGTCGAATGGTCTGGAAAGTCTTTGCACTAATGACACGGGCGTTTGTGGCGCAACGCTCACCGCACCGTCGAGGCTCCCCGAACACGGCCGTTGCTCCCATCCCTTCTCAGGTTTTCTGCCAGGCGCAACACTCGGCCACACCGAGTTGGACGACCATGGCTACGCGGTCGATAGTTGGGGCGGCATAGCCAATCGGTTTCGTTACGCAATCGCCAGCAACAGCGTTAACCAAGTCAAAAACGCGTTAACCGCTTCGGAAGGGATGAAAGCAGCCACCATGGCTGCCATTGCCAACGCAGACCGTTTACTCTCGGTGTGTAGCAGCGCTGCCAACAGTAGCAGCGACGCCTGCCACTCGGCAAACCAACTCACCAATGCCGCCGTTGCCGTGATCTTCTCTGCCGGCCGTAACGCGCCGACCGGTGGAATCAGCGCCGACGAAGCTGAAAACATCGACGACGACACAGTATTCGTCAGTCATTCGCCGACCTCGACCGCGTCCGCTGACGGCGAGTTTGATGATCTTGTGACCTGGCTCTCTCCAGGTCTCTTGTTCAACCGAATGATCGCCGCCGGACGCTTGCCATGAACGGACTTGACTGGATCATCCAGCACTTCCACAACGCCGGCGTGGATGCATCGGACAGCGATGAACTGCGTCTAAAAAAGACACTGCTTGTCTCCGCGACGGTAATGATCGGCCTGGCCGCCACACTCTGGCTTCTGATCTATCAATATCTCGGACCGCATGTTTCGGTAGCGACTTTTGTGATTTTCCAGGCCTTTCTCTGGGGAAATCTCGTTATCTATCTAAAGGGGCGGAATTTCAATCGATTCCGCCTGATGCAGTTGCTGCTTATCCTGATCATGCCTTTCGTTGCGCAGTGGCGCATGGGATCGCTGACCGCATCGAGCGGCATCAGCCTCTGGGCACTTCTCGCCCCGATCGGCGCCATTTTGTTCATTGGCGCGCGCGAGTCACGCGCATGGTTCGTCGCCTATCTTGCACTGATCCTGCTCTCTGGCACCCACGACGTCCTTCTCGCCGACATCGCGCCGACACCGCGCTACGACATTCCTCTCCACACGACCGCTTTTTTCTTCGCGCTCAACTTTACTGCGGTATCGATGATCGTCTATCTGCTGCTCAGGCAATCCGCTCTGGAAAAACAAAAAGCCCAGGCGCGGATCGAGGCGACCAACACCCGCTTGCGTATCGAACAGGATCGATCGGAGCACCTGCTGCTCAACATACTCCCGGCGCCGATCGCCGCCCGCTTGAAAAGCAGCAACCAGACAATTGCGGACGGAATCCCCGATGTCTCGGTCATGTTTGTGGATATCGTAAATTTCACCAGGGTTGCCGAAGGCATGCGTCCACAGCAGGTATTCGCGATGCTCAACCGGATTTTCTCGGCATTCGACGAATTAGCCGAGAAGCATGGCCTCGAAAAGATCAAGACGATAGGCGACGCCTACATGGTCGCCGGCGGACTCAACCATCATCCAGCAGACTATTCCGTTGCGATCGTCGAGCTTGCCTTTGACATGCAAGCGCTGCTGCAATCGGACATTCAGGCCAGCGGCATTCAGTTGGATATTCGGATCGGCATCGCCACGGGGTCCGTGGTCGCAGGCGTCGTCGGCAAGAAGAAATTTACCTACGACCTATGGGGCGACACCGTCAATACCGCCAGCCGGATCACCGGTGAATGCACTCCCGGCGCTATCCTGGTTGACGCGGCCACACACCGGCGACTCGACCAATATTTCGATTTCGAGGTCCCGCGACCGCTTCAACTCAAAGGCAAAGGCACACTTGAGGTCTATCGCATACTGGGTCCGAAGGCCCTTAGCGCAATCGCCTGACTCCCGAGACAGCACGATCCCGTCTTGCCGGAAGACGGGTCGCGACAGGTCATCGCCGGTTCAGTGGCGACAAATTTTTGCAGCCTCAGTGTTGAATCCGTCTTCGGCCGGAACGAATTTCCCCTTCGACTCCAACAAATCGATCAGTTGCGCTGCCGTCAGTCCCTCGGCGCTACAGGTGTGGAATCTCACGTCCGGACCGAAGTGCTGTTCAACCGCCTCACACAGGCTTTGCTTGGTAAAGCTGCCGCCCCGTTCCAGCATGAAATGCATGACCTCGTGACCATGAATGGAAGAACTCACGGAATATCCTTTCTAAAATAACAGGAGAGTTGCAGGGATTTTAGCCAGCTATCGCCGCCAATTCGCTGATCCAAGTCAAATTCGCAGGCACTATCAAGGATCGCTGCAGGTACAATGCCGGACTATGCTGATCCTTGGAATCGAATCATCCTGCGACGAAACCGGTGTCGCACTCTACGATACCGACCACGCCCGCCTGTTGGCGCACGCGCTGCACTCCCAAATACTGATGCACCAGGACTACGGCGGCGTCGTTCCGGAACTGGCGTCGCGCGACCATATCCGGCGCACGATTCCGCTGCTTCACAAGGTGATGTCGGACAGCGGACATTCGCTCGATCAACTGGACGCAATCGCTTACACGCAAGGCCCTGGCCTCGCCGGCGCACTGCTGGTTGGCGCCGCGTTTGCCGAAGGCCTGGCAGCCTCGCTAGAGATTCCGGTCATACCGATCCATCATCTTGAGGGCCATTTGCTGTCGCCCTTGTTGTCACGACGCCCGCCGAGCTTTCCTTTCGTCGCTTTGCTGGTTTCGGGCGGACACAGCCAATTGATGCGGGTTTCGGACGTCGGCCAATACGAGTTGCTCGGCGAGACACTGGACGACGCCGCTGGCGAAGCGTTCGACAAGACGGCGAAACTGCTCGGCCTGCCTTATCCCGGCGGCGCCGCGCTCTCCGAACTGGCGCAACACGGGCAGCCCGACGCCATCAAGTTGCCGCGACCGATGCTGCATTCGGGCGACTTTGATTTCAGTTTCAGCGGGCTGAAAACGGCGGTACTCACCAAGGTTCGCGAAATCGGCACGCCCAGCGAACAACAACGCGCCGATATCGCCCGTGGATTCCAGGACGCGATTATTGAAGTGCTGGTCAAGAAGGCCATGCGCGCGGTCAAGGAAAGCGGGCTCAAACAACTGGTCGTCGCCGGCGGCGTCGGCGCCAACCGCGAACTGCGCCGACAACTCGATGCTCGCGCCGTCCGCGCAAAAATCGATGTCTTCTATCCGGAACTGGAATTCTGCACCGACAACGGCGCCATGATTGCCCTTGCCGGCGCCCTGCGCTTCCAGGCGGGGGTTTCGATCAAACCGGCCGGGGCCTTTGCCGTCAGACCGCGCTGGCCCCTTTCCGAACTGACGTCAGCCTCAAACGCCTGACCCGGCCTTCTGCGCCTCTTTTTTCTTGCTCCCGATCTTCGGCTCCGTCCCGGCCATGAGTCGCTGGAGGTTCGGCCAGTGCTTGCCAATCAGCACGATGGCGATACCCGCCACGGCTACCAGCTGGCTGTCGCGCCCCCACATCAGGAATGCATAGAGCGGCGCCGCACAGGCCGCGACCAGCGCGGCAAGCGAGGAATAACGGAAGGCGAAGGCGACGAACAACCAGGTCGCCAAGGTTGCTCCCCCCAGCAGCGGGTCGATTGCCAGCAGCACACCAGCAGCGGTCGCGACCCCTTTTCCCCCTTTAAAGCCCAGGAAAACAGGATAGATGTGGCCAAAAAAGGCAGCCAGGGCAACGCCGACGATGAACCACGAGCCAAGACCCGCCGGCTCACCATAGGTCTGTGCCAGCAGCACCGCAACCGCGCCTTTGGCACTGTCGCCAATCAGCGTGAGGACGGCGGCCGACTTGTTTCCGCTGCGCAACACGTTCGTCGCGCCCGGATTCTTGGAGCCGTAGCTGCGCGGGTCGGCGAGTCCGAAAAGACGACTCGACAGCACCGCAAAAGGAATCGATCCAAGCAGATACGCTGCCAGGATTGCCAGAGGAACAATTTGCAAATGCGACATAGTGGACATAGCGAGTTTACGGGACAGGTGCCTGCCTAGGTTAGAATGCGCGACAAACGGAACGCCCGTAATATTACACTGAGCGACTGCGCGACCGCATGGACATTATCTTTATTGACGATCTTCGCATCTCCACCCTGATCGGCATCTACCCGCGCGAGCGATCGATGGCGCAGAACGTGGAGATCTCGCTGCAGATCGGCACATCGACGGTCGGTGCCGGCGCAACGGACAATATTCACGACACCATCGACTACGCAATGGTCGTCGGACGCCTGCGCAACGACCTCGCCTCCCAGCATTTCAACTTGCTGGAGAAGCTCGCCGAACATATCGCCAATGTCCTGCTCAAGGAATTCGGCGCGCGCTGGATCCGCGTGTCTGTCGCAAAACTCGGCATGCTGCCCGGCGTACGGCGCGCCGGGGTCATCATTGAGCGGGGCGAGCGCGACTGACCCGCAACGGCGCAATCAAAACGCCTGGCAGGCCGCCATCGAACCGATATATTGCCTTGAGACCTCCACCTCGGCGACATGTCGATCGGGTGACAACACACGGCGCGACTGCCCGGCCAGTTCGTAGTAAACCCAACGCGGCAGTCCGTCAAGGACCTCGACAAAGAAATCACCGAGCCGCCCCTTGGGCGAACGCACGCGCGCATCGGCGCCGAACACCAGCAACACCGCATTCGATTCGTCGCGCAATTCCACGGAATCATGCGCAGTGCTCATGACATGCTTATAAGTGCGCGCTCCAACCTGAAAAATCTTTATGACAGCAGACATGGCAATCTCCCGCATCACCGCGCGAACGACAGCGGCCCATGACTGCAATATCGGAGTGCAATCGAAAAAGTTGAGTACTTTGCTCAGTCCAAGGCCACATGCACGACCTTGGCCGGGAGAACCCGCAGCAGATCGTGCGGATGAACACCAACAAGAAAGCCGCGTCGCCCGCCGTTGATATAAATCAGGGGCAGATCGAGAATGCTTTTTTCGATAAAAACCGGCATCGCCTTCTTTGTGCCAAACGGACTCGTCCCACCAACCAGATACCCGGAGTGCCGGTTCGCCACCTCGGGGAGACAAGGTTCGACCTTCTTGCATCCAATCTGGCGCGCCAATTCCTTGGTCGACACCTTCCTGTCACCGTGCATCAAAACAATCAGCGGCTTACGCGACTCATCCTCCATGACCAGTGTCTTTACGACGGCATGCTCATCGACATTGAGTTCGCGCGCTGAAACGCGCGTCCCGCCGTGCTCCTCATAGGCATAGAGATGCGTTGAAAATGCCATGTGATGCTGACGAAGGAATCGGGTCGCGTGCGTCTCGGGAGCGTTTTCGGATTTCATGACACTTCAAGCAAATTGAATAACAGAACCTGAGGATAGCAGAGACGACTAGATCCTGTGTGGCCCAAGCAGTCCACGACACATGCCCGACGGATGACAAAGCGACACACCCGGCTTACCATGAGGTTTTTTAAATCACGACGAGAATACACGCATGAAAGAGACCAAGCTCATCCAGATTCAAGGCCAGCCGCTCGGAAACGGTGCGCTTCCCATCATCATCACGCCGCTCGTCGGAAAGACCACCGCCGCCATTCTGGACGAGGTTGCTGCCATCATCCCCAAGCAGCCCGACCTGCTGGAGTGGCGCATCGATTTCTTCGAGGCGATCGGCGACAGCAAAGCCGTCGTCGAAACGGCGCTGGCGATCCGCCAGGCCGCCAAAGGAATTCCCGTACTGCTGACGCGACGCAACGCCACGGAAGGCGGCCAGCCGCTCAGCATCGCCGAACCCGCCGTCATCGCCATGTATGTCGCCGCCTGCGAAGCCAAATGCGTCGAACTCATCGACTATGAGTTGTCGAACGCACCCGAAGACCTCGCGCTCTTGCGCAAGGTCTCCAAGGCCAACGGCATCGCCATGATCATGTCC
Organism: Propionivibrio dicarboxylicus; assembly: GCF_900099695.1. Classification (GTDB taxonomy): domain Bacteria; phylum Pseudomonadota; class Gammaproteobacteria; order Burkholderiales; family Rhodocyclaceae; genus Propionivibrio; species Propionivibrio dicarboxylicus. The sequence continues at coordinate 162,164 of NZ_FNCY01000009.1, forward strand.
TATCACAACTTCCAGATGACACCGGACGCAGCGACCCTCGACGAGAAATTCGCCGCTGCCGCCAAGCTCGGCGCCGACGTCGGCAAGGTAGCCGTCATGCCCCAGAACGAGCGCGATGTGCTTGACCTGCTGGCGGCAACCAGCCGCGCCCGCGACGCCTTCGACATGCCGTTGATCAGCATGTCGATGGGCGGCATCGGATCGATATCGCGCATCATGGGCTGGGTCTACGGTTCAGCCGCCACCTTCGCGGTCGGCAAGAGCAGCTCCGCCCCGGGACAAATCGCCATCGAAGACCTGCGCGCGGCGCTCGCGGTCGTTCGCCAGGGCGTCCTCGGCAAGTAAATTCCGGCAAGCTCCCGTGCGCCGGAAAATTTTTCCGCCGCACGGGGCTGTCACCGGACAGGACACTGAACGACAACAGGACTGCCTCTCATGTTTGCCTGGCTGCGAAAACGTTGGCTGGCACGCCGGACACCGACCGACATCGCGGCAGCGACGCGGCTTATTCACGCGATCGACAGGGGCGGCATTCCGCTCAACCCGGCCAAGGTCAACGCCATCGCCCGCGACTTGGGCCTGGAAGTTTCCCGGCGCGACCCCGTCGATAAAACCATTCAGCGCATACGCCAGTATCTTCTGCGCATGTAACACGACAAGCTTGCCCGAACGCGGCGGCAATCGCCCCTCGCGCCATTGGAAGACGCCGATGAATTTCCCGCAATTATTGAAACTGACCGATACGCTGGCGCTGAAAATCAAGGCATCCGGCTTCCAGGCCGACGCCATCGTCGCCCTGACGCGCGGCGGATGGATTCCTGCCCGCCTGCTCTCCGATGGCCTGGGGATTCGCGAACTTCTGAGCATCGGACTGCGTTACAGTGACGCCCGCCGAACCGACTTGGTCGCCTATTCGCTACCGGACCCAATGCCGACCGCAAGAAAGCTGCTGCTCGTCGAGGACTGCCTGGAAAGTGGGCGCAGCCTGCAGGAAGCGAAGCGTCTGCTCGAAGCCGCCGGCAACGAAGTGCGAACAGCCAGTCTGTACATCACCCGACAGACCATGACGGCGCCGGACTATCACGTAATCGCCGTCGCCACCCCGCCGACATTCCCCTGGGAACGGCCCGCGCCCAAGCCATAGACACTGCCGATGCGCTGATAACAAGAACATTGCTGCCGAAGATAAGCGACGACGCATTGCCAGCCGGAATGCGATCAGGAACTCCGCACCATCCGGTCGCGCTTCGACAAAGCCGGGAACAACCAGATCCACCCCACGGCAACGAGCAAAGTGCCCACGCCACCCAGGACGACCGAGCCGACCGGCCCGAATAATGCCGCCGTCGCCCCCGACTCGAACTCTCCGAGTTGATTCGAGGCCCCGATAAAAATCGTATTGACCGCGGCGACGCGCCCGCGCATCTCGTCCGGCGTTTCAAGCTGCATCAAGGTCAGCCGGATGACCACGCCAACGTTATCGGCCGCGCCGGAAATCGCCAGCGCCGCCAGGGAAACGACGAAATTCGTCGACAGCCCGAAAACGACCATGCAGACACCAAACACGGCGACGCAGGAGAGCATTCGAAGACCGACCTTTCGCTGCAATGGCCAGCGAGTCAAAGCAAGCGACATGAGCAAGGCGCCGACGGCGGGCGCAGCGCGCAACAAACCAAGACCGACGGGACCTACCTGAAGGATGTCCCGCGCATATATCGGCAGCAAGGCGGTTGCGCCGCCCAGCAATACGGCAAAGAGATCGAGCGACATCGCCCCCAACAAGGCCTTGTGCGCCCACACGAAGGAAACCCCGGCAAAAATGCTCCGCAGGGTATTGGCCACGTGCGTCGGAACATGCGTATAGCGTACGAACAGGGTCAGGACGAAGGCGAGCAACAACAACACGGCACCGCTTGCATAGACGACTTCAGGCCCAAAGGTATAGAGCACGCCGCCCAGCGCCGGACCACAAATGACTGCGGCCTGGACGCTGCTGGTACTCAGCGCAATGGCTCGGACCAGCAAGAACTGGGGCACCAACAAGGGCGTGATGGCCTGCTGTGCTGGTAACTGGAACGCTCGTGCGACACCGAAAATGACGGAGACGCCAAGAATGAGTTCCCGCGTCGCGAATTGGCCGGAAATCGCGAACCAAAGAAGCATCGCCGCAAGGGATTGCGCCACCATGCAGGCGGCAAAGATGGAACCGCGGTGCAAACGGTCGACGACGTGACCAGCTGGCAAGGTCATCGCCAGTTGGGGGGCAAACTGAAACAAGCCGACCAGCCCCAGATCCCAAGCACTCCCGGTAACGTCATACATTTGCCAGGCCAGCGCGACCATGAGCATCTGATTGGCGACCGTACCAAACAAGCGTGCCAGCCAGAACCGCACAAAAGGACGCTGTTCGAGCAGCTTTGCAAAAGAAGAGGCGAGTTGGTTAGTATCCAATGACAAAAGTCGTAGACTGGGTCGCGCCGCACTTTATCATTTTATTTTCCGATTGCCACGAGGCGTCTGATCGAGCATTCGTCGACACGACAAACGAACGTGCCCCCCCCGAACGCGGTCCCCTCGTTCGGCCCGCCGGAACGCCCCTCGCCACCTCCTTTCATGCCCAAAACACTCTCTGCAGCAGTCCATAGCGAGCTGATCATCCGCAAAAGTCGCTTTATCGGTTGCGTTCAGCCGATGGCGAACCGCCCGGACGCACAGAAAGTCGTGGCCGAACTGCGCGCGCGCCACCCTAATGCCAACCACGTATGCTGGGCGCTACTGGCCGGCGGGCAATCGGCGGCCGTCGATGACGGCGAACCGAGTGGAACCGCCGGACGCCCGATGCTCGAAGTCTTACGACATCAGGAACTCGAGCAGGTGCTGGCAACGGTGATCCGCTACTTCGGCGGCGTCAAGCTCGGCGCCAGCGGGCTTCTGCGCGCCTACACGGACTGCATCGCCCATGCGCTCCTTGGCGCCGAAAAAATCGACATCGTCAAGACGAGCATTCTGCAATGCGCCGTTCCGTATGCGCTGGAAGGACTCGTGCGCCGCGAAGTCGAACGCATTCGCGCGTCCTGGCTGAGCATCCGGCACGGAGAATACGTCGAACTCGAATTCGCGCTTCCCGACGCCGACGCCAAAATGCTGATCGCCACATTGAACGAAGCGGCGGGCGGCAAGATTCGCTGGACGACACTGCAGAACGACTGACGACGCCCGTCGTGTTCGGCGGATGCGTTCTCCGTTGCCAAAACCGCTTGCCAAAGCGGACTTCGATGGCGATATTGATATTGGAACACAGCGCACAGCGCCGTCGAAAAGCGCCGACACAAGCAGCCCAAGAGACAAGGCAAATCCGCCGGACGCATTTGCAGGGGACATACCATGCGAAAAAACGGTACTTCGGGAGTGCTCATTGCTTTGGTATTCGCCCTGCTCTCGCTCGGGTTCGCCATTTACGCAACGGTCGATCGACTGGCATTTGTCCGGAATTCGACACTGACCACCGGCCAGGTTATCCGCACAGAGCAACGCACTTCCGGCAAAACGGATCGAAACCTGATATACGTCACAAAACACTATGAAGTCTCTGTGATCGCCTACCGCGACGCCGCGGGAAAGCCGCACCGCATCGAAGAATCGCCGTTCCTTTCCGAAGCACCGCTTCCCGTCGGCGCTAAAACAAGCGTGCGCTATGACAAGAACCATCCGGACGATGCAATCGTCGACAGCGCCGTCAATCTGTATGGCTACATCATCATGCTGTACGCAATGGCTGGCGTATTCTTTCTCGTTTTTCTCTACGCACTGAAGAGTTCGCGCAGCAAGGCTGGGCAATGAATTCCCCGGAAAAAGGTGCGGCGCTTATATCGAATTGCGATGAGCACCGACAAACAGGATCCGGCCAAGTTTGTCACACCTTCGGGACGGCAGAAAATAAAAAAGGCTTGTGCCTAAGCACAAGCCTTTGATAATCCGTGGTAGGGCGTGAGGGGATCGAACCTTCGACAAACGGATTAAGAGTCCGCAAATTACGTCATTCATTGGCGTTGATCGAAAGTTACGCAACCCAATACTGCACTGTATTTTAATAACTAATGGAGTGTAGCCACAAATCCGAAGGTTGACATGCGTTGATCCATATTCTAGAATTTTGGCTACATGGTGGCTACATGGAGCCAAGGAGCGAAATATGGAACGAGTTCGCCTGACCAACGAACGCATCAATTCATTCAAGTGCCCGCCCGGAAAATCACAAGCCTTCCTGTGGGATACAGAAACGCCATGCCTTGCCGTTCGATCCACGAGCAGCGGCGCAAAATCCTTCATTTTCGAGAGCAAATTGCGCCGCCAGACTATCCGAATCACGATTGGCGACGTTCGCCACTGGACTCTAAATTCAGTCTGGAGCGGCAAGGGAGAAAACAAGGTCGAAGTTCAACGCGGAGCGCGCGAAGAAGCCACCAATCTAAAAATGCTGGTGAACCAAGGGATTGACCCTCGCCAAGCAAAGGCGGATCAGATTGCAATAGCTGAAGCAAGAGCAACACAAGAAGCCGCTCGCCAAAACGCCGAAGCAGAAGCACAACGCCGTACTGAAATAACAGTCGCTGATGCATGGTCAAAATACATCATCTACCAAAAGGCACGCATGGATCGCGGCGGCGAAAAATGCTGGGGGGAACGCCACCTGCTTGACCATGAAAAGCTAGCGCAATCTGGGGGCATAAAAAAGCAAATAGGAAAAGGCATAACCGAGCCCGGGCCACTGTCCTCTTTGATGCCGATGAAACTCTCAGGGCTCACCTCCGATGCGTTAGCACATTGGTTGCAGGATGAAACTGCAAAACGACCGGCCCGTGCCGCCCTTGCATTCCGTCTCTTTCGCGCATTCCTTCGTTGGTGCGCCACGGATATCCGTTATTCCTCGCTTGTTTCACTCGATGCCATCAACGCAAAGACTGTGCGTGACGAGGTACCCCGCACTAAACCCAAGAACGAAGACTGTTTGCAACGTGAACAATTGGCCGCATGGTTCTTGGAAGTCCGCAAACTCAGCAGCCAGACGATTTCGGCCTACCTGCAAGCACTCGTTCTAACCGGCGCCCGTCGTGAAGAACTGGCAGGCTTGAAATGGTCGGATGTTGATCTCCAATGGAAGAGCCTGACGATCCGCGACAAGGTTGAGGGGGAACGCATCATTCCCTTGACCCCTTACGTTGAATCGTTACTTCTAGACTTAAAGCGACGGAATGAGACACCGCCTCCTGAATATCGTATTTCAATGGGAAAGCGGATAAAAAACGACCTTGAGCACTGGAAACCCGCTGAGTGGGTGTTTGTCGGCGCATCGAAAACCGGACGCATGGTCGAACCAAGCCCCGCGCACAAACGTGTGTTGCAAGCGGCCGGTCTCCCATCCTTGACTCTCCACGGCCTGCGCCGTTCCTTCGGCACACTGGCCGAATGGACTGAAACACCAGTCGGTGTTGTAGCCCAAATTCAGGGACACAAGCCTTCGGCACTCGCGGAGAAACACTATCGACGCAGGCCGCTCGATTTGTTGCGTTCTTGGCACACCAAAATCGAAGAGTGGATTCTCGAACAAGCCGGAATCGAACCGCTTAAAAATGACGCGACGAGAACCTTGAAGACGGTTACTGGGTAGAGTCACTTGATAACCGTAACGCTACACTATACACTCCAGACATGATTAAGAGTTTTCAGCACAAAGGGCTGCAAGGCTTTTTCGAGACAGGCAGCAAAGCGGGGATTCAACCGCACCATGCACCGAAATTGTCACGACAACTGGCCAAATTGGATGCCGCCAAGACGCCAGACGACATGAACGTGCCGGGCTGGAGACTGCACGGCCTGATTGGCGACATGGATGGATATTACTCAGTCACGGTAAATGGCAACTGGCGCATTACCTTCACGTTTGAAGACGGCGACGCCGTATTAGTCGATTATCAGGACTATCACTGAGAGGAATCGAAATGAGCAGGATGTTCAACCCTCCCCACCCCGGCGAGACTCTGAGAGAAGACGTGTTACCGGCCCTGGGCCTGAACGTAACCGCAGCCGCCGAACAACTAGGCGTTACTCGCCCTGCGCTTTCGCGGGTACTGAACGGGCGGGCCGCAATTTCTCCTGAAATGGCCTTGCGGATTGAAGGATGGCTTGGGATAGAGAATGGCGGGCGGGCCGACACATGGCTTTCACAACAAGCCGCCTACGACCTCTGGAAAGCAAGGAAAGCCGGAACTCCGATGGTCAAACGGGCGACGATTCCAAGCACTACCGCACCCTAACGGCATCAGGCAACTCGGGAAGCATCCGGTGCTTGCACCATCGAGTGCGCCCTTAGGCTACCCCCAAGACCGGGCACATTCCCCGACTGACGCGACACCAACCACTATTGACCCGCCCCTATGGATAGTGAATTCAAGACTGTTGTGAAGCAACTCATGCCGCAAAACGCCCCTTACGTTTCAAAAAGCCGCAGTAAGAGAGGGATCGCATCGCACAAGAAACTGGCGCGCCAAAAAAACCTTCTGCTTGAACTCGAAGCTGAAATTGAAAAGTGGCTCACGTTGATTTCCACAGCGGTGACTCTCGAAGCGATCAAAACCTTCAGCCAGATTCCCAATTCGGGTGAAATGGCTTGCGGAGTATCACTGGGGAAACACGTATTAACAAATACAGCCACCGAACACGCAGCAGAAACTCTTGGGAAGTTCGCAAGCTACCAAGCATTAGAGAAACTTTTCCGCCATACCCGCATTCCCTCATTGCTTACAGCAAAATCCCGGAAACACAAGAACAGAACGACAGCGCAAAGCCCGAGACCAGCGGCAAAGGCTCTCTATAGGAAAAAAATTGAGGAATTGCTCTCAAAAAACATCGACTTGGACTGCAAAACCGTGCTGGCGCTCCTTGAACGCCACGACTGGATCATTGAGACAGATACAGGCAATTGGAAGGTGGCAACATCAGAAATGGATGGTCGCCCCAACAATTCGGTGCCTTACAAAGATATAAGAAACTCGACCATGGAAGAGGCTGTTTCTACTATCAAGAATAAACTTAGAAAGAAGCCAAACCACTAGTTTTAAGTAGCGCGCTAGCAAAAAACCCGAGTTAAACAATCCGCATCGTCATGTGGTTCTCGCGAATTCATCGCGATGACACTGACCTCAACCAGAGGAAACGACGATGCAAGAACTCGAAATCCAAGTCACACCGAACACTCGTCCGGTCGGCAAACTCCTAGCCGAAGTGGCCTCGACTCGCCAGGCCGAAATCATCCGTAAGAAACTCGCGACCGAAGAACTGGCCGCAGCCCTCCGCGTGGCCCCCCAGACGATCCGCGCCGGACTTTGCCGTAAGGGCCACTATTGTGGGCTCAGGCCGCTGAAGTTGCCGACCGGAAAACTTCTTTGGGACGCTTCGGAAGTCGAACGGCTTTTGTCTGCTGAGGGGAGCGTGTGATGGTCGACATCACCATTGACTTCCCGAACGCGGAATCGGCAAACGAAGAGTTTGCCGAAAAGCGCGATTTTGTTCCGTCCTACCCTGCACACGACACCCAGGCCGCCCTTCTTCTTGCCGCCGTTCTTCTTAGCAACAAGGTCAATCTGGTTTGGGACTGGATTCGGCGCGGAATTTATCGCCTGTCCGACACGAAATTCCGCCTGAAAGAAATGATTTGGCCGATGGAAACGGATCAGCTGGATGTCTCAAACAAATTCGGAGAGTCGTGCCACATCGCCTTGTACGGCCTTCCGGATTGCGCGATCGATGTAGCAGGTAAAAAAGGGCAGGAGTTCGCCGAACATGAAATTCAACTCATGAGCGAGCGGAGGGCTGCCTAATGTCCATTCAGGTCTTTGCCTTCATGCCTGTCGAAGTGTTCGCTGATTCCCGGCTCACCCTGACTCAACTGCGCGTTCTTGGCGTGATTTACAGCTTCCGCTCCAAGGACACAAACATCGCATTCCCGAAGCGCGAGGCAATCGCAAGACGTTGCGGACTCTCTGTAACCAAAATCAGCACAGCTACAACGGCTCTTGTAAAACTCGGATGGCTCAAAAAAACCGGCAAGGGCGGTTTTAGTCGCCCCGTCGAATATCAGGTTTGCTTCCCTGAAACGATTCCGATTTCGGGAACCGTTACCGATTTGGGAACGGTTACTGAAGTAGGCACTACAACGGTTACCGAATCGGGTACACGCACTAATGGTGAACAAACCAGTGAACAGAATAATAACTATAGAAGCCAGTCACAAACGTCGCGCGCTCACACCTTTCCAGACCAACTTCTGCCCACTGAAAAAAACATAAATCTCGCGTCTGAATTGGGGCTTGATCCGAATCTCGAATTTCTCAAATTTCGCGACCATCACCAGTCAAAGGGGTCGAAGTTCAAAGACTGGAATGCTGCATTCAATAGTTGGCTCCGCAAAGCCGCTGAGTATGCCTCTGACCGAAAGAAAAAAAATCACAGGAAATCTACACCACAAAATTTTTCCACCATTGATTACGAAGAGGGGAGCATATGACAAACGGAAACAATCAAGAGATTTTTCGAAACATGGAATTCAAAACAAAAGTCGCCTATTGCGAGATTCACGGCGAATACGATAGCCGGTGCCGTTTGATAAATTATTGGACGCCGTGCCCCCAATGCCAGGCCGTTGCAACCGAGAAGCGTAACGAGGAACAACGGATCAGCGACGAGCGCCAGAAACAAGAGAGGGTGCGTAAACTGATCTGTAATAGCGAACTGCCTACCCGCTTCACCGATAGAACGCTCGACAGCTTCGTTGCTGATACGCCACAGAAGAAACGCGCCCTGTCTCTCGCCTCTGAGTACGCCGAACAGTTCGACGATGTTTTGCAGACGGGGCGCTGCGCGTTGTTCATCGGTCGTCCGGGTACAGGAAAAACCCACTTGGCCGCTGGCATCGGACTTCATCTGATGAACAACGGGTATTCGGTTCGATACACAACGGTCAATCGCCTGATTCGCCGGATTCGCAGTACGTGGAGCCGGGCCAGCGAGGAAACGGAGCAGCAGGCTATTGCGGCGTTCTCCAGACCGGCTCTGCTGATTCTCGATGAGGTCGGTGTTCAATACGGGAGCGAGGCCGAAAAGATTTCGCTTTTCGATGTCATTAATGAGCGCTACGAAAACCGCATGCCGACCCTGCTGATCTCCAACCTCGACAGAAATGGCGTAGCTGAAGCACTGGGAGAGCGTGTCTTTGATCGGCTTCGCGAGGACGCCGGCCGCGTTGTAGCGTTCGATTGGGAAAGCGCCCGCCACACAACGGTGATGAAGGCTGCGCTCGACGAAACAAACCCCAAGACATCAACCACTCAACAAAACGCCGGCAGCGGCGTTCCCTGCACGGCTATTGCTGGAGACTAACCATGGCCCGTCGCAACGATTTGGATTGGGATTTGATCGAAACGGAATGGCGTGTTGCGCAACTGTCGATTCGGCAAATTGCTGAGAAACACGGAACTGAAGCCTCAACAATCACCCGCCGCGCAAAGAAAAATGGTTGGACACGCGACCTGACCGAAGCAGTGCGTGCGGCAACAAAAGCAAAAGTTCGCAACGCTGTCGCACACGCAACGCAACAAAACGCGGAGCGTTGCACCCAGTTGATTACCTCAGAAGTTGATTTGGCCGCCAACGTCAACGCGACGATTATTCTCCGGCAACAAGGGCGGGCTGATCGCATGGCGGACATGTTTGAAACCCTAGTACTGGAGAACGAAGCCGTGAACAAAGCCCCGGAAGCACTCGATGAAATCGCAACAGCTATTCGTGAGGACGATCCGAAAGGCGCGGAATCGATCAAACGCCTGAAGTCCCTGACGGCCCGGATTCACAACCTGAAAGTACTTTCTGAAATCAACACCCGACTGAACGACGCGGAAGACTCAGCGTTCAACTTGAAGGAAATCGGGAAAGAAAATGGCCGGTACGAAAAATTGCTGGCCGAAATCATTGCAGAGGATGGATCTTGATGCCCAATACCCGCCGAAGGCGATTGCGTCTTGCATCGCAGCCCCCCCCTTTTCCAACAAACTCTTTGGATCACTCATGGAACAGTTCATTATCGAGAAAGAAGCCATTCCGTCGTTCCCCGACACATATTTTCAGGTTGAGGAAACGCCCTATACCTTCCCCCAGACTCTTCGCCTTCTCGCTGATACGATTGAGCGGTACGAAAAACTCGCTGACTTAGTCGCCACTCACGAGAAAGCTATCGAAAAAATTGATCGGCTTTCCCATTCTGAAGGAACATTCAACCTCACCATGGCGGCCAAGACGCTTCAAATGCCACCGAAAAAATTGATCGAATGGCTGTACGAACGTGATTGGATTTACCGCCCTGCGCCGAAGGCACCGTGGTTGGCGCAATCGGACAAGATGCCGAAGTATCTCGTACATAAAACCAAAACCATCCGGACAAACGACGAACCTCCAAAGGTATATCACCAAGTCCTCGTTACTATTGCTGGACTGATACAGATAGCGGCTGAGCTTAAGGGCGCGCCTCCACTCCACTAACAGCCAAAGAAAGCCGCCCTTCGGGGCGGTTTATTTTCGTAGGCACAGAAATATCTGCCCCACTTCCAATCAGAGCAGTGATAGGCCATAGCAACGAGTCATAGTGCTTCTAATAGACAGCTTCCGACCCAAAGCGGAAGTTGCAATCACAGAAGAGCGGTCATCGCCCAATGACCGATGCCTTTAACGCTCGTAGAGGTGTGATCCCAACTTACAGAGCATGCCCTCCGGTCATCTGGAATGCTGCCCAGAAGTACGGATGAGGATACGCTGTGCGCAGTTCGATCTGCGCTTCACGCAAGGCAGCCGCTTTCGGCTTACCGGCTTTGAGCTTCTGGTAGAAGGCTGTCATCAGCTTCGAGGTCGCTTCATCATCAATCTCCCAAAGCGTCGAAATCACGCTATTCGCACCGGCATAGAGGAAACCGCGCACTAATCCCACCACGTCGTCACCGTTGGAAATCTTGCCAAGGCCCGTCTGACAGGCACTCAAGGTGACGAGGTCAGCATTCAGTCGCATCGAGTAGAGTTCGCTGACGGTCAGACGATCCTTTTCATCGGTGGCCGACTGCCCGGCCAGCATCAGCGCCGAACCCATCGGTTTGTCTGGATAGAACTCGCCGTGGGTGGCAAAGTGCAGGTATTTGAATCCGGCACCGTATTCCTTGACGTTCTTCTTGCTGGCCTCGGCTCGCAGCAAGACCACGGACTGCGGGAAGATGGCGCCTACCGATTTGGCCTCGGTTTCGGCAAAGGCAAGGTCGTACCGTTTGTTGCCCAAGTCAGGGTTTCCCAGCGCCAGCATAGTGCCGGCCTTGCTTTCAGCGGGACGCTTGCCGACGTATTTCAGGGTCGAGGCGCTCGGTATGAAGTTGAGTTGGTAGCGGTCGACCAGATATTTTGATCCGTCTGACAGCGCGGCAAACGGCAAGTAGTGCAAAGCCCCGTGGGGAGCGATCAGGACTTTGCCGGTGGTCAGTTCGGCTTCGACCGGGGAGATCAGCCGGCTGTACAGCGATTCACCGGCTCCATTTTTTTCTTGGTCGTGCAGCGCCTTGCGGAAGGTTTCGATGTCCTTCTCCAGACCCTCGCGCTCAAGCGAAATCGCCTTGACCGTGTCTTTCGTCATCACAAAGGCGTAGAGATGCTGCTTGTCGTAGAAGTAGCTCAGCAGGACTTCGTCCGCAGGCAGATTGTCCCGAATGTCCTTCAGACTGATCTTGCTGACGGAAACCAGCGAGGCAAGTTCGGGCGATAGCGCCGCAATATCCTGTGCGATGCTGGCCCGGATGTTGCGGGAACTCGCCACCAAGGATGCCACGGGGTTCTTGTCTTTTGCCGCTTCCACCAAGGCTGTAATCGACTGCTTAATGTCATCCGGAAGGCTGCTGCCCATCGTCAGCAGATTGTCGGAAGCATGCTGCCGGGCAAGCAGTTCGCGCACCTTGTCGTTGCTACCCTCCGGAAGGGCGAAATCCTGCTTGTTGGCCAGCATATCGACAAGCGCGCGGGCCTTGCCGCGCTCGGAGAAGAGGAAAGCATCTTCAGATCGATTCTGCTGGATCAGCAAGCGAACCAGCGCCTGATAGACGGCCTGCTTGTCGCCAAAGAATCCGATACGGTCGCCTTCAGTATTGATTGTCGAACGCTGGTGTTCGATCTCCGATACCGATTTCAGGTAGAAATCGATGGCTTCATCCGGTTGATTTTCTTTCTCGGCAATACGTCCCCTGTCGTACAGGGCCGCCCAATACAAGGAACCAACCAACTGAAATTCCTCATTGCCGATCAACTCGTCGAGGTCTGATTTCGCCTCGGCAAAGCGCCCCACCTCGGCTTGAAGGTGGCCGCGCTGGAATTGGAAGCTCAATGAATAGGGGTTGATTAGTGTTTTTATACCGCCGAAAAGTAGGGGTATTCCGAGCACCTGAAGCGATTCCATGAACGCATAAAATCTTCTCCCTCCCGCCCGATAGTTCTCGATCATAGAGAGCGCTTCTTGCGAGCGACCGCTCGACATGTAGAGCGCTGCGAGTACTTCGGCTCGTTTGGATTCGCCCGTATCCGCTTTGTTGAGGTGTTCAAAACTGCGGCGATCAAAATACACCTCCGCCGAAAGCGCGCCCAATACGTCCATCATTTTATTGGCTTTGCTTGTCTCGTCTAGTTGCAGATAGATTCTCGCCAACACTTGCGCAAAACGGCGCAAACGCTTGGTCGAAGATGAAGAAGGGGAACCATCGGCCTTGAGCAGATTATCCAACGTTCGGCTTGGATCCAACAGGCCGGTTCTGGATTCCGAGAGCAGGCAACGGTCGGCCTGTTCGACGAGTCTGAGCGCTTCTTCGGGACGATTGTGTAGTAGCGCAACGTTCGCCCGCAACAATTTGACGGATGCCGCCAACGGAAATTCGCCGAGATAAAAGTAGGGCGTGGGCGGCACATTTCCCTTGCCGCCAAATAGTGAAACCGCTTCCGGCACATCGCCGAAGGCGTTCAACGAGTGGTCGAGTGCATCCAAACATTGGCCAAGGCGGGAAAAATCGGCTTGCTGCTCGAACAACTGGCACGCACGATACAAATGAATCTGGTCGTCTTGAGGAACGGTACCGGCCAATACATCGGCCGAAAACAACGCATCGGCGGCAGCGAGTCTTTCTTCCAGCGAAAAAGAATTCGTCCATTGCAGCGTCCTTCTGTGTCCAGACACTTTCCGGGAAACTAAATCGAAAGGCTTCACGGTGTAAACAGGATGGACGTATCCTTCTGTTTGATATCGTTCGCAGGCATCTTCGGCATAAAGCGATTGGCTCAGGACAAGACAACCGAAGGCCGCCATGGGAAAAAATACTCTGAGGGTGATTTTCATGGCATGGACACCTGAGAAATAAACAGATCCCGCATTACGCCCTCACTTGGAAAATGACGGCTCTGTCAACGATGAGACGATAGCGGATAAAGACAGCTTAAATGACCGATTTTCTGCGAATCTTCGAACGACTTCTTCTGGCCGTACACAGCCTCAGATGATGCGCTTTGAATATTCTGGCGGACAACAAAGCTGAGTTGGCAGGAATCGACCCAAAGCAGCCGATCAAAATTTGAAAATCAGACACTCAAAGCTGAGACTTAACGGCCACAGCATTTCTTGAATTTCTTCCCACTTCCGCATGAGCAAGGTGCGTTCCGATCTCTTCCGCGCATCAATGGCGCGTGGATGACCGGTGTGTTTGCCAGCATTACCTTTGCTTGTTTCATGAATAAACGGGGGGATCTTCCTGGAAACCACTTGCTCAGCATGAAACTGTCTATGGCAGAGGCCACACCGCCGGAAATTGGTTCTATTGAACCGATGCCCGTAGTTGTTGCGAAGCGGAGGAGTTTTGCTGGCAATGAATCTACTAAGCTGGGTTGGCCGATTGTCTCAACGTAACGGCTAACCGTTTCTTCCTCCGTAGAACTCGGCGCACCATCCGCAAACCAATCTCTGAGAGCCTGAGCATGCTTGGAGTGACGCAGATCCAATAGCTGTTCAGGCGAGAGCCGCTTTGTCGCAAAGGCCGCCCCTAGATCAGGAACACCGGATATTTTTTGAATCTGGGCGAAAGCTTGAGCGCCCTCAGGCGAGTAACCAAGACGCTGACCCTTTGCCCGAAGAACATTGAGCGTTGCATCATCACCAGTAATTTCATTGGCTTCGGCGTGCCCTCCAACACTAAGGAGGAAATTCTCAAAAGCAACGCGTAGCACTGCCCTAATCTCAAGCGAGTCATTAGCTTCAGGTGGTACATGCGGACTGAAGATCGTAACCTGATTTGGATTGATGCCGCGCAATTCATCTAGAGAGCGTCCGGCGTTTCGGAGCGCAAGAAAGTCTCGGAGGTATGGGCTACCTAATACGTCTTTGTATGCTTCTTCCTTCAACCCATCAGCGATGGACTGAGAAGGAAGCTGGACTATATTGTCCAGAAGGAGGTTTGTAATCGCTGAGCGGCGTTCTACTGTCGAGGGGGGATTTGTGACAGATAGAGTATCTGCGATTGCTTGATCGATTGGTTTAAAAAAGGCCGTGCCAAGGTTGGGATAGTCTTTGGGTCGGTCGGGACCATCCATTATTTGAAAGAAGACCAACCCCCCACCATTCCCCGCGTAACCGAACCATTGATCAAACCTGGCGAGGACTATTCCCTTCGTTCGAATGAGGTCATCAAATACCAATTCACCGAGCATGAGTCGAAGGACCGGTAGTATTTGTAGGTTACCGGTCGGAATTACCAATTGGTCATACAGAAGCAAATAGTTGGCAAGTCTGGACCAGTAGTCACTGGACACCAGCATGTGATCAGACGCACGCCCCAAGTTTTGGAGCATTGGCCAGATACCAAAGTCAGTCGCAAGAACGCGTCGCATAGATAAAGCCGTTATTCGAGTCTGAGTATGTGATGATAATGTCTGAATGACGTCAGCGTTCTATGCAGCCTGAGCCTTAACAGTGAATGACTGCTGTTCGGGAGAATCTCGACAGGCTGCAACTGGCCGATTGTACGCATTTAGCATCTTGCCGAAAAGCAGTCTTTGGCGGAAACTGTATGCGTTTTGAGTGACTGGTTTCGGGATGAGCGCCGAGGCTCTGCTATCGGCCAATTGGTGCCGGTCGCAGGAGCCGCATAGCCGTCATTCGTATGACTGGTTTGCTCTGATATTTGCCGGATGGGCTACGGAAGCACGTCGGCCAATCCGGCCATTGACCAGTCGTTAGGTATCGGGCGGCAACCTGGCGGTAAGCCGCCATTCAGCCTCTGATATCTGCGAACATCTTGATTTTTGTCACGTGCTTGCTCCTTTGTGTATTGCAAGGCTTAGTTGAAAATTCCAAAAATTGACTGGCAAAGCAACTGGATTTCCGCCTTGGCCTGACTGTTCGCTGGCACTCGACTACACCATTGCCCTCAATCATCACGTTTCGGAAAAGCGGTGATCTCCGGACAATGGAAAACTCCGGGGAGGCGTGTTGTGAAGGGGACTTCAAATGTGCTTTGGCGACAAATGAGGTTTAAGGGAAGACGGGGGTCGAAGATGAGTCTGCGGTCTTACATGACCACGGTTTGTGCTCGGCGTTTCTGCGTGCCGACGAGCAGTGATCAGCCTTATGCTGAGTCTGTAACCGTTTCAGTAGCGGCTTGATGCGGAAATTTTAATTTTTTTCTAAACAGCGCAACACGGCCGAATACAGCAGTGACGGATCAACCGGCTTGGCAACAAATTCATTCATCCCAGCGTTAAAGCACGCATCGCGATCCTCAGTAAATGCATTGGCGGTCATTGCTAGAATTGGTGCATGTGCGCAGTCAGAAAGTTGCCTAATGCGGCGAGTTGCTTCCAAACCATCCATTACAGGCATTTGTATGTCCATCAGAATCAGGTCATATTTTTGTCTGGCGCACAGTTCCACAGCTTCTTGACCGTTATTGGCCACATCGACACTCAAGCCGGCCTGCCCAAGAATCATGAGCGCAACCTCTTGATTTAGCGGCTCGTCCTCAACTACCAGTATCCGTTTATGTCCAAAATTGCTTTTTAGGGTCATTTCTGCACTTGAGACTGGTGCCCGGATCATCTCTTCCTGCTGCTTCTTCTGCTCAGTTATTTTTGTGCTTAGGCGCACTAGGCAGTCGTTTAGTAACGACGCAGAAAGTGGCTTTAATAGAACATCTGAAAATCCAGCCTTTCGAGCTTCTTCCAGGATTGCTTCATCGCCAGAAGCCGTGACTAGAAACGCTTCTGGCTGCTGTCGCAAGGACAAGCGACGTATCCTCGTCAGTGTTTCAAAGCCGTTCATGTCATCCATGAGTAAATCGATCAATACTAGATCGAATGGCTTGTTATCTGCATCCGCTGCTTCGATCACTTCCAGTGCGCTTCTACCTGAAGGAACGGCTTCACTTTCAAGGCCCATCAAATGCAGTAATTGACTATGAACCAAACGGGTTACCCCCGTATCGTCAATAACAAGCGCTCGCCTTCCAATCAGGGCAGGAATCGAATGATTTGAGCTTCTTTGCTGGACACGACCAAGACGAGCAGTCATCCAGAAGGTGCTACCGATACCTTCAACGCTCTCAACACCAGCTTCACCGCCCATCATTTGAGACAGGCGGCGCGTTATGGCTAACCCAAGACCCGTACCACCGAAACGACGAGTTGTTGAACTATCCGCTTGTTCAAAGGAATGAAACAGTCGTGGTAAGTTTTCTTTCGCAACACCAATGCCGGTGTCTTCCACTTCAAAGCGCAATAGAACATCGTGGGCCGTCTCATCAACCACCAGAGCGCGCAAGGTGATTGTCCCTTTCCTCGTGAATTTAACGGCATTGCCCAAATAGTTAAGCAGGGCTTGACCGAGCCGGGTTGCATCTCCATTGACCAGATTGATATCCAGCGCCGCATCAACGACGAGTTCCAAATTCTTTTCACGCGCGCGTTCGACCACCATCGAACAGATTCGTGAAAGCATTGAATCCAACTCAAAATCAACCCGCTCCAGTACGAGTTTCCCCGATTCGATCTTGGAAATGTCTAGAATGTCGTTGATAACCCCCAGGAGGTGGTCAGCAGCACCGGCAATCTTTCCAAGCTTGTCGATTTGATCTGAATCCTTAATCTTTCTGCGCAGTACGTGTGTCAACCCGATGATGGCATTCATCGGCGTACGAATTTCGTGGCTCATGTTGGCCAAAAACGTACTCTTGGCTTGACTTGCCACCTCTGCTTCGTCTTTGGCTTTCGCTAATTCAGCCGTACGTGAGGCTACAAGCTCCTCAAGATGATAACGGTAGCGCTCAAGCTCTTGCTCAGCTCGCTTGCGTTCGGTGATGTTTTCATGCGCGATCACGACATTGCCGCTATCGCCGTGAAAACGTGTCACACGAGCTTGGAACCAACGCTGCTCAGTCGGGCTGTTGCATGGATACTCAAGTCCAAAGACATCCACCTGTCCAGTAATGACCTTAAGAATTCCTTCGGCCATCTGTTGCGCATCGTCAGCTTCGGGGCCGATTGTCGATCGACAAATACTCAAATAATTGAGGCCAATTCCGTAATTTTGATGTCCGGATGGTGGGTGGTTGCTATCGTAAAAATCGCGCCATGCTTTATTTACAGCCAAAATCCGTCCCGTTTTATCCAAGACGCAAAGGTTTTTTGCAACGGCGTCTATAGTCGCTTTGGCAAAATTTTCTGAAACGGTCAATGCATGAATGGTCTGTTGCCGTGCCGTCACCAACCCATTTACTCGGGCAAGCAATTCATCGGCTCTGAACGGCTTGTTGATGTACTCCTGAACATTCGCCCGCAATAGTTTTACACGAAGTTCATCGTCATCCTTCGCGGTTAGCATCATGATCGGGACATGATTAAGCTCCGCGTGTCGGCGTAATTCAATGGCCATCTCGCTACCGCTCATTTCAGGCATCATTACGTCTGCAAGAATTAGATCAGGCTCAAGAGAAAGCGCCCTTTCGAGTCCTTGGCGCCCATTGAATGCGCTGGCCGTTCGATAGCTTTTGCTCAAGATATCGACGATGAAAGCGTTCATGTCGATGTTGTCCTCAACCACCAAAATAAGCGGCAGGTAGGTATCTGAGCTTGCCAAGCTGCTGGTGTTTGTAATGGGATTTAGTTCAGCAATGGTAACTTTTTCGATAATGGCATCGAGGCGGTTCGGCTGATCGGCAATTTTTGTACCCGCGGGGGCGTGTAGGGGAAGTCTTACACAGAACAAAGCTCCACCCCCCGGAGCCTGAGAAACGTACGCGGCACCACCATGTAGCTCTGAAAATTCTCTAACAATAGCCAAGCCGAGACCGGTTCCGCCATATTGGCGAGTCGCGCCACCTTCAAGCTGGCGGAATCTTTCGAACACAGCCTCACACATGTCTTTCGGTACGCCGGGACCGTTATCTTCAACTTCAATGAAAACTGTGTTTTCGTCATTGACGACGACCCGAACAAGGATACGGCCTCCGTTCGGCACAAACTTGAACGCATTGGAGAGTAAGTTGAGCAGAATGCGTTGTACCTTTTCACAATCCATTTCTGCAGTCAGCGTTTCCGGGCTAGCAATGCGATAGTCAATTGAACGTTCATCTGCGATTAGATCGAAATACCCTGCCATCACCCGACAGAGTTCAGCCAAATCAAATCTTGCGTAAGCAACACCCATGTGCCCTGAGTCAACCTTCGCAGCATCAAGCAAATCAGATACGTGCCGGTAAAGAACGCGGGCATTGCGCAACATACGCTCATCTTCCCGACGAAAACTTTCAGGAAGATCATCGGAATTCAGTCGTTGCGTTAGAGGTGCCATGATGAGTGTCAAGGGGGTGCGCAACTCATGACTGACATTGGCGAAAAATTCGGATTTGAGTCGATCAAGCTCTGTTAACCGTTGGTTAAGGTCAGCAAGTTCTGATCTTCTTTTCTCCAATTCTTCGAGAGCCACTTTTAGCGCCCGATTGGCTTTTTTTACATCCGCTGTCCGATGCATTACCTCTGCTTCCATGCGTTCGGCGCGTGCTTCAACTTTACCCAGTTGCTCCTTGTTATCTTTGTTTAACCGTTCTCGCCCGAGGATAAATTCGGTCACATCCTCTACATGGTGAATAATTAAGTCTAGACCGCCGTTGGCGTTGGCTACGGGAGTGTTCACCGGGCTCCAGTATTTGACTTCAAAGCCACCACTGCCATCACGTAAAGGAATGTCGTATTTCTGTACTCCCATGATATCTGGGGCTTGGTCACGGAGAACTCTGTTCAGAGAGGCTCGAAGATCACCAACGCTACTGCCGGAATGGTCATCCGGGTTGTCCGGAAATATGTCAAAAAGGCCACGACCGACCATCTGCTCCCGACTGGTTCCCGTTGCTTCGAGATAACGCTTATTCACCGCTGCAATTGTGAATTGAGAATCTGCTCGAAGAATCAAATAGGGATGGGGGCAAGCTTCAAACAATGCCTGATAATCAATCTCAGGCGGCTGATGATGAACCATGTCTACACGTGCCTTCCGATGCACTACGTCAGAAAAAATCTGTCGACTTCAACATGAACAAATCGCTGATAGGAGGTTAGTTCCAATCACCGTATCCAGTATGGCACAAATCGGGAAGCATCTAGAGTAGAGCGCATATACCCGGTGCTGACCGTCGCTGGATCACCAAGCGATTGGCGCGCACTGGAAAACTTCAGACACCAGGTAAGACATGCCCTTCTCGACTCATCGGCCTACGCAACCAGCACGCTGCACCAGGGCATGGGCGATGAGCCAAAATATGTCTGTTTCATTTGCCTATTCCCTGTCCGTTCAGAAACTCATAGCGGACTGCTTGCTGTCACCAAGCGTATTTCCGCTTTGGCCGATCTCCGCTCGTCGGCCAAAGCTGTCCTTGGACTTCCGACCATACTCAGGCGGTAATGCGCCGATCACCAGCCATTCAGCCGAAGATGACTTTGAGTTACCGCTTGTCACGTGAGGCTAGCTGTCTCGACCAAAGCAGCAATACCAGTCATCTTGCCTGTTGCTTCCTCAAACTGCCTGGCGGATAACCAAATTTCCGTTTGAATGCGATCGCGAAATTGCTTGTATGCGAGTAGCCGAGGGCGGCCGATACGCTCTTGATGGAAATGTCTGTATGACGAATAGCTTCGTGTGCCTGCTGTAATCGATGATCCACGATAAACGCATGAATCGACTGCCCGTACTCTTTCTGAAATTCCCCGTTCAGGATCTTCGCTGACCGTCCATGCTTGATTGCCAGCTCATCAAGCGTAGGAAGCTTGCCCGCGTAGCCTATCAAGTCTTCACGTAAGGCCTGAACTCTTTGTTTGCTGCGGTTGTCATGGATCGACTTGCTCGGTTCATCTCCGCAGACATAGTCGACCAAGGCCGCAAGATATTCTAAAGATCGGGCTTGAACGAAAAGCCTACGCGATGGACCGGTCAGGGCAACATCGAGAACACCAAGCACGTGATTGGATACATACAAGGGTGTTGGCCGCACGACGACGCTCGGGTTATCGCCAACCCCGAGTTTTCCGAGCAATTGATAAGCCGAATCCGTTCCGATCAGATTGCACAGGACGGAATAGGCAATGGTGACGACTGTTGCGTCACCGCTGTGGGTACAATCTGCAGAGATCTTGGTTTGGTAGCGGTCCGTATACCGATATAAATCGACGCCTTGTGACGGCGCCAAGTATTCCGGCGGATACTGCTCTTCGAATTGCAGCCGCAAATTGCGCGGTATGCATACTTGAAAACTCGTTTCCTTGAATTGAGCGTCGACGGTTGTCAGCGGATATATTTTCCCCACAGCTTCGCGAGAGTACTTCGCCACAAACCTGCTGAAAGACATTCCGAACGCAAGGTTAATTCTTTCGTACCGGCCCGTACCGATTTTGGAAGGCAACGGCAATTGTGACAACAGGAAGTCGTCTTCCTCGGGAACATCCATCTGCTGTTCATTCCCGAATTCTTCCAGCCAAGACACACTGATTTTTTTGAAGGGTTGTTCGATCATTGGCATCATTTTGTGTGACATTTTTACCGTTTTGTCAGCAGTAGAACTAATTCATAACATTTAAACCAAAAGTCATAGATTTTAGATACCGCCGCCGCCCGCCGCGACAAAGATAATTCGGTCACAACCCCAATAATGCCCCGCAAGGTATCTGCGTGCACCGGGACCGCTACATGGCAGGCTTACACAACGCTTGGAAAGACCGCCCCAGAATATAAGAAATGGATAACATCGATTTCGATCAGCATTCGGCCAAGGGCGAAGTCGCAGGTTCCTTTCTGCTCGGCTTGGTCGAATCGTTTCACCATCTTCAAATTCTTCCGGATGGTGGAATGCAGTTACAGGCTGTCGACATCGATCCGACACTCTGGTATCCGCACTCGATGTTGATCGATACGCTGAAGAACATCGAAAAGACAGTTCCTGCTTTCGAGAACATCTTCTTCCGTGCAGGCGTCAACTTCCTGCGGATCTGGCACGAGAATGGACCAGGCAAGACGATGGTTCACTCAAGCCGGGACTGGCTTTATGCAAACAAGGAGAGCGGCGGTTATAACTCCGTCGTTCGAGGGGGGATTCCCGATGAAATCGGATGGTGTCTCTTGCAGTCGATCGATGAAGAGGCCGGCATCGCCATTTACGAAAACGTCATGCCGCTCGCCCCCGAGTTTATCCGTGGCGTTTTTTACGGCGGGTGTATTCTTTTCGACGACTTGGAATACATTGATGTCGAAGCGACCAACGAGCCCTATGAGCCCAATCCCGCATTTAGACGGTGTATCGTCACCATCAGATTTCGCTACAAGCCAGCCGGGATTGCTCGGAATCTGGATGAAAAGCTTGCAGCACTCCGGTTCGGGTCGAGCGTTGCATTGACCGCCCCCGAGGTTGAGAGTCTGATTTGGCGCTACAAAGGGCTACAGGTCAAAGTCGATCTCGATGCAGCGTATTACTCGGGAATCAACGCAATCCTCGCGAACACCATCAGGACGACGCAAGCACAGCGCGACGAAATCGAACTCTTATCAAACCACGACGCGCTGACTGGACTCCCCAACCGGCGCTTGGCGCTCGATCGTCTGAAGATGGCATGTAGCAGGGCCATCCGGGAAAAGGGACGTTTCGCCGTGCTATTTCTCGATGCGGATGGATTCAAGGGCATTAACGACACGTACGGCCACGAAGCTGGCGATCTGGTGCTACGCGCGATTGCGGCCAGACTGTCTTCGTGCGTCCGCGCAGTTGACACCGTTGCCCGACAGGGGGGGGACGAGTTCCTGGTCATCCTTTCCGATGTGGCCGGGCCTTCTGCGGCCGGACATGTCGCTGAGAAAATTCTGTCGGCTACGGCAAGACCGGTTTATTACGGAGACCAGTTGTTGAGTGTGAGTGTGAGCATCGGTGTCGCCGTGTTTCCCGACCACGGCAAGAGTACAGAGGAACTCCTCAAGAACGCCGATATTGCGATGTATTCGATCAAACGAACAGGAAAAAACAATTTTGCTGTTTTCTTGCCGTGATTGTTGAGTTGCGTCGAAATCTGACCCGGGGTCTGTTTTACGTGCAAATCAACAGACGGTACCTGTGCGCTACTGGCGGCTTCCGGTGATCGTGCCGACCTCGCAGAACCATTGGATGGTGCTAGGTGACTACGAATACCAGATTTGCTGTCCGACAAACGCGACCGCCGGGCTTGAAGTTGGCCTCTCATAAAGCAATACTGTGCATCCGAAAAATGCCAGAACTTGCATTCCGTCGCTAATTTCCAGAGCGCGTACCGCTGTCATAACGTATGGCAGCTATCTGCCGAGGCTATTTTGCATCCTTCTCTCGCGCTGGTGGCTCATACCAACTGGTTTCCTGCACGATTTTTGATGCAGCGGGATCACCAAAGTAGTGCGGCGACATGATCTGCACACCATAGCTGTTAAACGAATCCTGAATTGCGGCATGCAAATCACTGGCGACTTGAGCGCGGGCAGCCGGAACGTCGGTACCGACGTAGACCACCAGCTTGTAGGCAACATAGAAGTCGGACAGCGCTGTTTGCACGACGTACGGTTCGGGGTCCTGAAGGATGCCTGGGGTCGATTTTGCTGCCTCGACAAGCATGGCATGTACTTGTCGCCAAGGCGTGTCGTAGCCAATCGTTACTGTGGTATCCAAAACATAGCCTGATTTCCCCGCGCTGCTCTGAATGCGTGAAAAATTGCGAGTCACCGTTCCAAGTACTACCGCGTTGGGTATGGCGATTTCCTCGCCCATTCCGGTTCGGAGGCGTGTGACGAATAGACCTAGCTCCGTTACTGTGCCCTCGTAGTCCTGAATACGTACATACTCGCCATGTTTTAGCGCATAGGTATAGACGAGGATGATCCCGCTAGCAATCTGTCCGACCACGCCAGCAGCGCCAATTGAGATCATCAGTCCGACCATCATCGACAAACCCTTGAATGCTTCGGTATGCGATCCAGGCAAGTAAGGGTAAGCCATCGCGATGGCAAAGAGCCAAAGAAGCGCGTTGATGATTCGTCGGGTGGCCGGTGCGGTATGGGGGTTGAGCCAGCCACCCTCCGCCGAACGGATTTCAACGTTGTCGAAGAACTCAGAAGAAACGCGCGTAAATACCCACGTTAGTAGAAAAATTACTGCTGCTATAAAGATGCGCGGTAATGACGCGGTAACTTCCATCAGTGCATCACTACCCAAGCTAACGATCGAGTTTAATAGGGTTTCACTCGCAGGCCGCGTTAGAACAAATTGGTTGAGACTGAATGTGGAAAAGATGAAGATCAGAAGCATGCCGAATAACCAAGTCGCTACAACCAACAAGCGATCTGTCATCGACGAGATTATTCGTACCGTATGGTCATTAAGATGTCTGGCAATAGTCGAAAACACGCCCGGCATCCGTTCAACCAGCGCGGCACGCAGCCTCGACGACACCTTGATCGTAAGCGTCAGTAGAATGACCAATAGGACAGCGGCAATCCCCACCTTGAGTAACGCATGAAGGCTAGCTTTGGGATCGCTTCTCTCACGATGTTCCTCCCAGGCTAAACGCAGTAGACGCGAAGCCTGATTAGCAAGATCGGCTGGCGTTTCACCGGCAAGCTCTCGCACATCTCCAGCGAGTACGTAGAACAACGGCTGGCCATCAAGCTCGACTTGAATTCCCTGGTCTGTTGTCTTGACTGAAGTCCATCCATCACCTGCTTTCTGAAAAGCGGCGTCAATGCGGCGACGTGCTCCATCGGCGCGGTCGCTTGCGGAAAACATGCCTAATGGCGCCCGAAAGGTGTGGATGGTCCGGTGTCCAATCACCAGAGGTACTGCCGATTCGGCTGGTACTGCTACCGCTGCCCACGCTACCGTGGCAGCAAACATTAGCATGCACACTGCTATCAACTGTCCGATTGCATTTCGATTTTCACGTCTATGCATGGCTACCTCTGTGATGCTTCTGAACTCCGGCAGAGCTCCCTGCCAGAACTAGCCTGGGAGAGCGTGTATTTGCAGCATAACTGCTGCGTCATATACCGGTAAAGCGTTGGCGTTTTTCAAAGTATCAAGTAGCCTTCTCCTTGGTAGCCGGCCGCTGGTGCAATTGACCAACACTGTGTATCTGGGGGGGGGCGTCTGCGAAAAAGACTTCTCCCTCTTCCGCCAATACCATTGGCTCATCAGCGCCGACGAGTGCCTGGCACTGTTGAATTAATGTGCCGCCCTCATCTCGGAAGATTTTCCTCATGACATCCCCTGCGGCCAGCGCAGCCACCAATGAAGCGCGCTTCAATCAACTGGAAGATCCCGCCAGCGATTTTCCTTTTTACAACGGGACGCCCGTGGTTATCTCGAACCGGCAATGGTTGATTGTTTTGGCAACGGTCGTCATCGGTTTCTTGGTGCTAGCCTTGCCCATACCTTGGCCAAAAGGCACTTTCTGGCAGTTTATTCCGGTTATCTTGATGCCGGGCATTCCACTGGTCGCGCTGTCTCGTGTCGCGCCCGGCAAGTGGCGGGCGATTTTTGGCAAGGTGGGCCGCCGCGAAGTGAAACTGATGTTCGGCTTCGCCCTGCTCAACGTCGTCATCAGTATGACTATCGGTTCAATTGTGCACGCCCTGATCCATGTCACGCCTAATGCTTCGATGGCGCAACTGGGCAGCCTTGGCATGGCAGAGCGCTTCGCTTTCTTCGCCAAGACCATTCCACAACTCTTAGGCGAGGAAGTGATCACGCTTCTGCCGTTCCTGGCCTTGTTGCAGTGGTTTTCGAAAGACTTCCGTTTGGGGCGCAAGAGCGCGATCATCGGTGCATGGCTGATGACGTCCATCGTCTTCGGCCTTATCCACCTGCCTACCTACGACTGGAACTGGATTCAGTGCCTAGTGGTCATTGGTGCCGCACGTATGATGCTGACACTGCCATGGATCATGACGAAGAACATTTGGGTGTCTACCGGGGCGCACATTGTGAATGACTGGCTGCTGTTCATCATGACGCTGTTCGGTGCGGGACTGATGAGCAAAGCCTGAGGACTGAGGGAAATATACAAACCACGAATTCAATCAACACGCCGCCTTGCGGGCGCCGACGAATGCAAAACCGACTCATTCTGCCCCGCGAGAATAATGCACACAACTTCGAGCGACTGTGGATCGATGTCATGGGGGGCAGAGCATTTTTTCGAAGCACTTATAATATGTGCGTCGCAGTAGATACCGATTGATTCTAGGCATGGGCTTACGCTAACGGCAGCTTACTGACAAATTACCGCCGAAGTTCAGGAAAACGCCATTGTCGGCTTTGGCCGGATTCTGTTGAAAAACTCGAATTGAAATCGGGTTTGAGGTGGGGCGGCAGGCAACGGGAACTGCCTCACAGCCCTTTCGGACGTTTCATTCGGGCTTTGCCGCCCGGCTTGTTAGTTGATCTGTAGGGTTTCGCGTTAAGCGGGCGCACCTATCCTGTTGAAGGGCGGTCCTTGGCTGGTGAGTTTGGCCATGCGACGGAGATTCTGAGCGATGCCTGCCAGCGTGAATTCGTCAGTCGCGCCAGTCAGCCCACGTAGACGTAAGCGATCAAGCCTCAGGATTGACTTGAGATGGGCAAACAGCATTTCGACCTTCTTCCGTTCGCAGCATGAGCGTTGATACTCGAGTGTCGTCGCAATCTGGCGTGCCACATTACGAGCATCCTCATGAATGCTGCGGTGGATCATGCGGGATCTCATGTTCGGACAGCACTGGAACTTCATTGTGCAGCTTGCGCAATCAGATTGCTGGGCGCGATAGATGATGGTTTCTGCTTTGGTGATGCGAGTACGTGGCTTTTTGAATATACGCCATTGCTTGCGCAGGGGTTTGTCTGCCGGACAGCGA
>NZ_FNCY01000015.1 GCF_900099695.1 Propionivibrio dicarboxylicus
CGGCTCGGCGGCTCGGCGGCTCGGCGGCTCGGCGGCTCGGCGGCTCGGCGGCTCGGCGGCTCGGCGGCTCGGCGGCTCGGCGGCTCGGCGGCACCGTGCCGGAAACACCGGCACGCGGAGGACACCCGCCCGCTTCCGGCCAGCCCATCGCCGTCGCACGCGGCGCCGGCACGCCCGCCCGGCACCCATGCCAACTGCCTATACAAGCAAATCCTAATTAAGAACAAATCCTAGGCAATTCGGCGGAAAGCGTGGAAAATACAGGGTTTGCTCGATTCAGCCGAGGGGGCTGGATCGGCATCAGGACCACCAAGGAACGCTGTCATGAAAAACACCCTGAACGCCTTCTTCGCCTCGCGCGGCGGCATCGTCGCTGTCGGCGCCGTCATCGGCGCGCTCGCCGCCTGGCTCGTCTCGATGGGCAATCCGCCCAACATGGGCATCTGCGTCGCCTGTTTCGAGCGCGACATCGCCGGCGCGCTCGGCCTGCACCGCGCCGACGTCGTCCAGTACCTGCGCCCGGAAATCCCCGCCTTCGTCCTCGGTTCGCTGGCCGCCGCGCTGGTCTTCGGCGAATTCCGCGCCCGCGCCGGCTCGACGCCGCTGCTGCGCTTCTTCCTCGGCATGTTCGCCGCCATCGGCGCGCTCGTCTTTCTCGGCTGCCCGTGGCGCAGCATCCTGCGCCTCGCCGGCGGCGACGGCAACGCCATCGTCGGCATCGCCGGACTGGCCACCGGCATCTCGGTTGGCGCGCTCTTCCTCAAGAACGGCTTCACCCTCGGCCGCGCCCGCCCGGCACTCAAGCCGGCCGGCTGGCTGATGCCGGCGCTGATGCTCGGTCTGCTCGCGCTGGCGGTCGCCCAACCGGCCTTCATCTTCGCCAGCAGCAAGGGCCCCGGCTCGATGCATGCGCCGCTCCTCATCTCGCTCGGCGCCGGCCTGCTCGTCGGCTTCCTCGCCCAGCGCAGCCGCTTCTGCACGATGGGTTCGATCCGCGACGCCGTCCTGCTGCGCGACTTCCACCTGATCTCCGGCGTCATCGCCATGGCCGTCGCCGCCTTCGCCGTCAATTGGCTGCTCGGCCAATTCAAGCCGGGTTTCGCCATGCAGCCGATCGCGCACAGCAACCATCTCTGGAACTTCCTCGGCATGGTGCTCGCCGGCCTCTCGTTCGCGCTCGCCGGCGGCTGCCCCGGACGCCAGTTGATCCTCACCGGCGAAGGCGACACCGATGCCGGCGTCTTCGTCCTCGGCATGCTCGTCGGTGCCGCTGTCGCCCACAACTTCGCGCTTGCCGCGGCCGCCGACAAGCTGACCGACGCCGTGCTGCAGGTCGGCGGTCCCGGCTTCAACGGCCAGGTCGCCGTGCTCGTCGGTCTCGTCTTCTGCCTGATTCTCGGATTCTCGATGCGCGAGAAATTCGACGCCTGAAAGGACACACCATGAAAACACTCGATGTCTGCGGACTCTCCTGCCCCGAACCCGTCGTCCGTACCCAGGCCGCGCTCAAGGCGCTGCCCGCCGGCGAAAGCCTCGCGGTGCTCGCCGATACCGCCACCGCGCGCGACAACATCCTGCGCACCGCGACGCAGGCCGGCTGCCGGGTCCGCGCCGACAATGACGGCGATGCCTTCCGCATCGTCCTGACCAAAGCCTGATGCACCGCGCATGAGCGGATGCAGCACCGTCTACCTCGACAACGCCGCGACGAGTTGGCCGAAGCCGCCCGTCGTCGTCGACGCGGTCGTGCGCGCGCTCACCGAGGTCGGCGGCAACCCCGGCCGCGCCGGGCACGCCCGTTCGATCGCCGCCGGGCGCCTCGTCGATGCGGCACGCGAAGCCGTGGCCGAATTCTTCGGTGCCAACGATCCCTTGCGCGTCGTCTTCGGCGCCAATGTCACCGAGGCGCTCAATCTGGCCCTGTGCGGCCTGCTGCGTCCCGGCGATCACGTCGTCACCAGTTCGATCGAACACAATTCGATGATGCGGCCGCTGCGCCAGCTCGAAAGCGAGGGCGTCGCGCTCACCGTCGTCGCCTGCGCCGCGGACGGATCGCTCGATCCGGCGCAGGTGCTGGCGGCACTCCGGCCCGAGACCCGGCTAGTCGCGCTCAGCCAGGCCTCGAACGTCGCCGGCACGCTGCTGCCGGTCGCCGAGATCGGGCGCCGCCTGCGCGCCTGCACGCTGGCGCAACCGCTGCTGCTCGTCGATAGCGCCGCCTCGGCCGGCATCGTGCCGATCGACATCGAACGCGACGCCATCGACCTCCTCGCCTTCACCGGCCACAAATCGCTGCTCGGGCCGACCGGCACCGGCGGCCTCATCCTCGGCCGTCGCGTCGATCCGGCACAACTGCGGCCGCTCAAGCGCGGCGGCACCGGCAGCCTGTCGGAACAGGAGGAACAGCCGCGCTTCCTGCCCGACGCCTTCGAGAGCGGCACGCTCAACGTCGCCGGCCTCGCCGGTCTCGATGCCGGCCTGCGCTGGCTGCTCGCCCAGGATCACGCGGCACTACGCCAACAGCATGACGCCAACACGCGCCGGCTGATCGACGGCCTCGCGGCAATTCCCGGCGTGACGCTCCACGGCCCGCGCGATCCGGCCCGCCAGGTCGACATCGTCTCCTTCACCCTGGCCGGGCTGTCGTGTTCCGAAGCCGGTTTCCGCCTCGACGAGGAATTCGGCGTCGAATGCCGCATCGGCCTGCACTGCGCCCCGGCGGCGCACCGCACGCTGGGGACTTTTCCCGAGGGGACGATCCGCTTCGCGCCCGGCCTATTTACGCCGAGCGAGGGGCTGGAGATGGCGATCGACGCCGTCGCCCGGCTGGCGAGGAGCGCGCATGTCTGATCCGACGCCGGCCTACCTGCTCTTCCACACCAGCAACCACGCCTTCCGCGCCGAAAAATTGCTGGGCGCGCGCCAGCTCGCCGTCAAGCTCGTGCCGGTGCCGCGCCACCTGAGTTCCGACTGCGGCGTCTGCCTGCGCCTGGCCCCGGACGCGCGACATGCGGCCGCCGAGGCGCTGGCCGGCACCGGCGTCGAACTCGCCGGCGTGCATCCGCCGCTCTGATCCAACACGTTTCCGCACCGCGTTCCTCTCCTCCCGCGCCGATGCCATCGGCTTGAAGACCCACGCCTTCGCGCCTATCCTGAACGCAGCTCAACGCGTTTGGCATAGCGTCTGGCGCGAAGTTTGACGTAAGGACGGAGGCCGCATGGAAACCTGGCGGATCGACTACCGCTTCATTCTCGACAACGCCCCGGTCGCCAGTTTTCCGCTCGTTTTCGACGCGGCGACGATGCGCCCGCTGACGCCGCTGCCCACCGACGCGCCCGCGTGGTGCCGGCTCGACTGCCAGCGCTGTGCCGGTTGCCGCCAGGCCGACGACACGCCGTTCTGCCCGGCGGCGCTACGCCTCGCCGAGCTGCTGGCCTGGTCGCAGCATCTCGATTCCTGGCGGCCGCTGCACCTGGAGGTCCGTGCCGGCGGACGGACGACGACGGTCGACACCACGGCACAGCGCGCCGTCAGTTCGCTGATGGGGCTGCTGATCGCCACCTCGGGCTGTCCCGACACCGAATTTCTGCGCCCGATGGCGCGCTTTCACCAGCCCGTCGCCGACGAGATCGAGACCGCCTTCCGCGCCGTTTCGACCTGCCTGCTGGCGCAGTATGTCGCCGCCCAGGCCGGCCGTCGCGGCGACGAGACGATCGATGGCCTGCGCGCCCGCTACGGCCGGCTCCACGACATCAACCGCGCGCTCTGCGACCGCCTGCGCAACGCCGTCGACGCCGACTCGATCCCCAATGCCATGATCATCCTCGACTGCTTCGCCAAGGCAGTTCCGGGCATGATCGACGACGCGCTGTCCGAGCTCGCCGGGCTGTTCGAGGCCTATCCGCAAGACCTGCCGGGCGCCTGACGGCGGCCGGCACAAACACACGCGCTCAGCAACGAAAGCGACTGACCAGGCGCCCCAATTCGACGGCGATCTGGTTCATTTCGTCGGCCGTATCGGCGGTCGATTGCATCGCCGTGCTGGTCTCCTCCACCATCTGCGCGATCTGCTCGACGCGCTGGGCGATGGCATTGCTGGCCACGCTCTGTTCCTTCGTCGCACCGGCGACCTCGTCGATACTCGCCAAGGTCGATTCGGCACCTGCGCGGATCCGCCGCAAGGCGTCCGCCGCCTCGCCCGCCGCCTTGACGCCGGCCTCGATCTGCGGCAACGCCGTCCCCATCACGGCGACGACCTGGACCGTATCGGACTGGATACCCGAGATCATCTCTTCGATCTCGACCGTCGCCACGGAAGTCCGCTCGGCCAGCTTGCGCACCTCGTCCGCCACCACGGCAAAGCCGCGGCCCTGCTCGCCCGCCCGCGCCGCTTCGATCGCCGCATTGAGCGCCAACAGATTGGTCTGCCCGGCGATTTCCTTGATCACCCCGGCAATCGACGAGATCTGATTGGCGCGCTCCTCGAGCTTGGCAATCCGCGCCGAGGCACCGCTGACCGTCACCGAAATCTCGTTGATATCTTCGCTCGCCACCTGGATGCGCGCCACGCCGTCCTCGGACAATTCGGCCGACGCGCGCGAATGCTCCTGTGTTGCCCCGGCGCTGTCGGAAATATGATTGACGCTGACGGTCATTTCCTCGATCGCCGCCGCCATCGACTGTGTCGCATCGGCCTGCCGCTGCGCTGCAATGGCCACCTCGTGCGCCGCCGTGTTGATCCGTTCGGCACCTTGCGCCAGACGTTGCGCGCTGCCCATGATGTCGGCGACCATCGTGCGGATCGCGCTCACCATCTGGTCGGCCGAGGCGAGGATGCTGCCCGGCGTCGACGCCGGGAAGTTCACCGTCAGATCGCCGGTCGCCACACGCGACATCAGATCGATCGCCGTCGCCGGCTCGCCGCCGAGCTGCCGGACAATGCTGCGCGAAACGAAATACGCCACCACCGACACCACCGCAAAAATCAGCGCCGACAACAACAGGTCGGCGATCACCGCCTTGCGCACGGTTTCATCGACGTCATCGACATAAACACCGGTGCCGACGATCCATTGCCACTCGGGCACCGCCGCCAGATAGGCAAGCTTCGGCTTCGGCTCCTCCTGCCCGGCGCGCGGGAACCAGTACTCGACGTAGCCCTTGCCCGGCCCCTTGCCGGTCGCGACGAAGGCATCCCAGAGCTTGAAGCCCTTCTTGTCGGTCTTGCCGAGCATGATCTGGCCTTCGATCTTCGGACTGCCGGCAACCATCAAGGCGCGCCCGTCGAAGTCATAGACGAAAAAGTAATCGTCATTGCCGAAGCGCAAGGGCCGCAGCGCCTCCTTCGCCTGCTGCTGCGCTTCGTCGCGGCTCAGCTTCTTGTCCGCTTCGAGCTTCTGATACTGGAGCACCACGCCCTTCGACGATTCGACGAGATCGCGCAAGCGGACCTTGTGCGCCTCCAGCGCCTGTTCGCGCGTGTTGATTACGGTATTGGCCGCCAGCAGCGCCAACCCTGCCAGAACGACGACCCCGGCCACCAGCAAACGACCGCTGACCCGCATCTTGTCGAAATTGATCATCATTCCGCTCCTTCAGAAAGATCGCGTCCAGTTTCGCCGGCATTCATGCTGGAATGCCACCGTGATTTCGTCGCCACGATATCGGCATCGAAGGCAAAGCAACCGGAGATCGGTGCTTCCAGCCGCTTGCCGATGATTTTCAGTGTAGTCGCTTTTGCGACCCCGTCCCAAATGTACTATTTCCCGATGCCCGACTTCATTCGGAGAGCATGGCTCCGGGGACGACACCTACCGCCCCATAGCGAAAGCCATCGACATCGCCCGGGAGTCCCCTTACAGGGTGAAGCGATCGACGCTCGCCAGCGTCTGCGCGGCAATCATCTTCATGCGTTCGGCAACATCGGCCGCGCGTTGCGCCCGTTCCTGGTTATGCTCGGCCTGCTGGGCGATTTCCTCGACGTTGCGCGCGACGATTTCGCTGACCGAGGTCTGCTCGCGCAAGCCGTCCGAGATCCCGGAGACAGCCTGGCCGACCTTCTTCGACCCTTCCTGCATGTCGCGAATGCAGCTCCCCGCCTTCCCGGCAAGTGCCACGCCGGAATCGACCTGATTGACACCGTTGCGCATGCTCTCCACGGCATTGCTCGCGCCGTTCTGTATTTGCAGAACCGTTTCCGAGATCTCCGTCGTGGACACCGTCGTACGCTCGGCGAGTTTCCGCACTTCGTCGGCGACGACGGCGAATCCGCGCCCCGTCTCGCCGGCGCGCGCCGCTTCGATCGCCGCATTCAGCGCCAGCAGATTGGTCTGATCGGCAATGTCGCGGATGACACCGACGATTTGCGTAATCTTTTCGGTTTCCTTGCCGAGTTCGGATACCACCTGAGATGCCCCGCGCACTGTTTCGGCAATGGTGGTCATCGAACCGACCGCCTCGCCGATGACACGCGCGCCATTCTCCGAAACGACATTCGACTGATTGACGACGTTCTGGGTCTGCTCGGAATGGCCCGACATCTGCTCGATGCTCGTCGCCAATTCCTCGATCGCCGATGCCAGCGCCATCGACTCGTTGCTCTGATCGTGCGAACCGATCGACACTTCATCCGCCGCCTTGGCGAGTTCCACGGCTTCCGAAGAAATGCGATGCATGCCCTCTTTGACCTCGGCGATCATCGAACGCAGGTGACCGCAGGTTGTGCGGCAAGCGCTCAACAGCTGCCCGATTTCATCCCGGTTGCGAACCTCGATCGATACCGACAGGTCGCCCGCCGCCACGCGCGAAAACACCTGCTCCAGCTCGCGCAGCGGTTTGCGCAAGCAGATCCGCGTAATCAACTGGATGGCGACGCCAATCGCCAGCAACGTCACCAGGCAACTCCCGATCAAGGCGGTCGTCACAGCCCGGGCGTCCTGGGTGAACTCATCGACGAAGCTCCCCGAAATAACCAGCCAATCCCAGCGTTGGAACGTGTCGAAAACGGCGATCTTTTCCTTCGACAGGACTTGATTATCGACCGGTGTGTAGTTGACCTGCCCGGACGCCTTGTCGACCATTTCGCGGACGATGGCGCGACCCTTTTCCGCCTTGGCCTCGATAATGTTCTTACCCTCGAGCGACGGATGAATGACCACCTGCCCGGCATTGGCGCCGCGTTCGACGACAAAGACATAACCGGTATCGCCGACCTTGATTTCCCGGATTTGCTTCTTCAATGCGGCGAGGCTCTCGGTGAAATCGACCCCGATGAAACTTGCGCCGACGACAGTGCCTGCCTCGTTCTTGATCGGCACGTAGCGCGTCATGTAATTGCGCGAGAACAGCGTCGCCCGACCGGTGTAGCTTTGCCCTGTCGCAAGCGCCTTGTAGGCGCCCGAGTTCCGGTCCAGCGCGGTGCCGACGACTTTCTGGCCGGCGCTGTCACGCAGCGTACTGGCTTTCCGCACGAAATCGTCGCCCTCCTTGACGAAGATCGTGGATACCGCCGCTGCACTGCCCGAGAATTCCTCGACCAGTTTCTCGAACTGGGCCCCATTGCCGCGCTTGATCGCCTCCCCGGCATAGGCCGCGAACGCGCCGCCAAGCTGTTCCGATGAGCGCTCCAACTCGGTCGCGAAGGTATCGATCATGCGGATGATGCGCTGGTTGCTCCCCTTGAGATTTTCGGCGGCGGAAAGTTCCAGCCGGTCGGAGAGAAAGGAAATGAGAAAGGCCGTACAGAGGCCGAACACCATCGCGAACACCACCAAGGTGATGGCATTGATCTTGGCCGCAAGACTGCGATCCTGGAACCATTGATAAACCGCCGCCATCCCAGTCCCCTCTCCCATTTTTCAGTTCTCCCCTTTTGCAGCCAAGGCATCGCTACGGGTAAAAACCCGAAACTTCAATTGTTTCCAACAACGGCATACGAATGCGGCCGAAGCCGCCGCAATCAGAAAGCAAAAAGAGCACGTCAGAATTAATGCCAAACGCGTACCGATACGCCGTTTCCGCTAACACGTGTATGCGCATGTTGTTTCGCGGCTATGTTATCCATTTTCACGAATTCAACCTATAACACGCACATGGCAGAATTCACGCACTAACATGGTATTTGACCAATTCAGCTCATTGCCGAAGCCTGAAATAATGACATAGCAATGACATATCAACCGACACGACAAGAATCAGGTATAGACGATATTTGCGAGAATGACGAGCACAAAATTCGAAAAGGCTTCGGCAACAGCGAACAACACGACTGCCGGCGCCATCTGAATGACATCGCACGCAATTGTCCGGGCGGCGGCGACAAAGATGGTCTAGGATGTATTTTCGAAGCGCGGAACATCATGACAATGGCCATTCCGATGCAGAACACCTCGACCCGGCACGCACGTGGCACTGATCTTCACATAAATGTCCGGCATATTCTGTTCGCACTTTCCGATGCCCTCGACCTCGTCGGCATCGACGATGTCGCCCATGGAAAGCGCGTAGGAATCATGGCCGCCGAATGCGCGAGAAAGGCGGGCGATTCAACCGCCGAGATTTCCGCGCTCTTCGATCTCGGCCTGCTTCATGATATCGGGGTATCGTCGTCCATCACGCACGACCATCTCGTGCAAGAATTCGACTGGAACGACGCGCAGAATCACTGTGAAATCGGCTACGGCCTTCTCAACAACTATTCGCGCCTGACATGGGCGGCGTTGCCGGTCAAATACCACCATACACGCTGGGACTGCCTGCCGGTTGAACGCCTGGGAGAGTCAGTGGCGACCCGGGCGAATCTGATCTACCTGACCGACCGCGTGGACGGACTGGCCGCGGCGCATTATGCCGATGGCAGCTTGCTGATGAGCACGCAGGCGATCCGCCAGTTCATCGAAAAATGCGCAGGCAGCTATTTTTCGCCGGCACTCGTCGAGATGTTCCTCGACGCATCGCGGTCGGAAGCCTTCTGGCTGTCGCTCGAACCGCGTTCGATACAGGCCTACATGTCGGAGATGTTCGCGCTGGGAGACTATTGCTCGATGGCGCTCCCCGAACTGAAGCAGGTGGCCGAAATATTTTCCCGCATCGTCGACGCCAAGAGTCCATTCACCGCCGAGCACTCGCATGGGGTCGCCTCATTGGCAAAGCATATCGGCCAACGAATGAGCGTATCGCCGGAAAATTGCGACAAGCTCGAAATCGCCGGATTGCTGCACGACATCGGCAAGCTACGGGTGCCGGACGATGTCCTCGACAAACCGGGAAAGCTGGACGAGCGGGAACGCAAGATCATGAACTCCCACAGTTTCGAGACGTACCAGATATTGCGCTGCATCCCCGGACTCGAAGACATTTCCCGCTGGGCATCCTGTCACCATGAGGAACCGAACGGCAACGGCTATCCGTTCCACATCGACGCGAGGACACTGGAACTCGAAGCGAGAATTCTCCGCGTCGCCGACATTTTCCAGGCGATGGTGCAGAATCGCCCGTACCGGCGCGGACTCTCCCAGGCGGACGTGCGCCTGTTC
This sequence comes from Propionivibrio dicarboxylicus, assembly GCF_900099695.1. Taxonomy (GTDB): domain Bacteria; phylum Pseudomonadota; class Gammaproteobacteria; order Burkholderiales; family Rhodocyclaceae; genus Propionivibrio; species Propionivibrio dicarboxylicus. The sequence goes on from NZ_FNCY01000015.1 coordinate 9,535, forward strand.
ATGGCGGATCTGTGCGCGCAGGGCGCCATCGAGCGGGAAATCTTCGATGCCGTCGACTCGGACTTGCCCGCCGCATACAAGGCGGCGCTTCCGTCGCTGGCGCCCGTCTGATCAGGCTCCGGGCGTCAAATTCAGCGTATCGGCGCACGCAAGGCGGCGCACCCGACAAAGCGCGTCAGCCTGCACTTTCAGGAGGGGCCGCGGATGGTTCACGCAAATCCGGCATCAGGTTTTCCTTGATGGCAAAGCGTGTCAATGCCGAAATGCTATGCATGCCCAAGGTTTTCATCAACGCCCGCCGGTGCGAGACCACCGTGGCCGTGGCCACATCGATGATGCTGGCGATTTCAGACGAGGTTTTTCCCGCCGCAATCAAGGGCAATATCTGCCGCTGACGTCGCGTCAGGCGATCGAGATCGGGCGAGCCTCGATTGGCTGTCGCAGCCGATTCCTCGGGGAGCCTGACGACATCGCGCAGGATCATTTCAATCTGCCGCAACATGTTCGCCGACTGGGTCAAGGCGCTCTTTTGCAGGCTGATATCCGAGGTTGCACCCAGCGCCATCAGCGGATTTCCATATTCATCCCGGGAGATGATTCTTCCGCGCGAATACAGCCAGACCCAGTGACCGAAGCGATGGCGAATGCGAAATTCGTTCACGAAATGACTGGTTTCGCCATTGTCGTGGGCCTGTGCCGCCGCTTCGTACTGCGGCAAATCCTCCGGATGAATCAACCGTCTGAATTCCTTGACGGAAATCAGCGTTTCTTTTTCATCGAAGCCCAGCACCTGGCTGAGCCTTGGATCGAGTCGGAACTCCGCCGTCGCAAACATCAGCTCCCACAACCCGGCCCCGGCACAACACAGGCCCAGGTCAAGACGCTCCTTCGCCTCGATCACGCTGTTTCGGGCGTCGGCCAGGGTCTGTTCCTTTTGCTTGTGTTCCGAAATATCCTGCAGGACCCCGATGCCGTGCAAGGGCGCGCCGGTTGGATCGAACTGCGTGACCTTGCCAAGCACCTTGATCCAGACCCAATGGCCTTTGGCATGCCGGACACGATACTCCCTGCCGAAATCGCTATTGCTTGCGCTCAGATTGAACTGCTGAAACCCGAGGCGGTCTTCCGGATGAATAAGCGATTGCCATAAATCGAATTCGAATACCTGATCCCGCTGGTCGAAGCCGACGAGCCGCGCCGCGCGGCTATCCAGACGTAACAAGCCGGTCGCATAATCGCGCTCGAACAGGCCGATCTCGGCGGCATTCAAGGCCAGTGCCAGTTTGGCCGCGGTCGTCTGCTGCAGATGCTGCGCCCGGACCAAGGCACTCTCGTTCTCCTGCCGCTCGCTGATGTCGATGCAGAATCCCGCCATGTATTCGGGTTCGCCGGAGTCGCCATACACGGTCTCGCCATACCCCTCGATCCATCGAATCTCGCCATCCGGACGCACGATGCGGTGTCGGGTAAACAGCGGCTTCCCGGTCTTGCGTGACTCCGCAATCTTTTCCCTTGCCGAACCGAGATCTTCAGCCGGAATGGTCGAGCACCAGCTCTCCCTGCTCGCGCTATGCTTCGAAGGATCGAGACCGTACAGCTTGAAAAATTGGTCCGACCAGAAAAATGTGTCGGTCGAAAAATCCCAGTACCAAGCGCCCGCCCGGGAGGCCTTTTCGGCAAGCGTCAGCAGTTTGTGCGTTCGACGCAGATCCTCGTCCTGCTGCTTGTGCTCGGTGACGTCGATCATGTACGAGGACACGCCGCCGAGTTTATTCTGGAAGCATCGGACGAAATACCAGGCGCCCCAGCGCGGAAAAAGATGACTCTGGCACATTTGGGCCTGACCCGCCGCGGCCGCCCGATAGGCCGCTTCGACCGGCGTCCCGACCAGTTCGGGGAACACCTCCCAAACGCACTTGCCAAGGAAAGTCGCTGCCGGCCCGCCCAGCATCTCTTCCGCTCTCTTGTTCAGGAAGACGAAGCGCCACTGTGCGTCATAGATGACGAAGCCATCGCCGATATTGTCGAGAATGTCTTTGAGCAAATCGCCGTCAACCGGCGTCGATTTGCGTTTCGCACTTGATTTCATGATGGACACAATGCCGAACTCATTCGTAATGAAAACGCCAGGGACACACCCCACGACAACACGCTTCAGGCATCAACGGAGGTGTCGTTCCGGTGCAAGGGTCACTACCATCCCACTCGAATCGAATGAATTCGGGAAGTCGACGAAACACGAAACTCCAGCAGCCATTTCTTTCGTTATTTTATGACGTAGCAAGATAGTTACGGGCGCTACTGTAGATCATTCCATACGCTTAGATAAATCCCCCAAACAGAGTAGTCATCACACCATACCATGGTAATTTTCGAAAACTTGCCCATAACACGGGGGCACACGCGCTAACGCTACCACGCGTGATCGACCTGTCATGGGCTACTCGCATGACGGTCGAGCCGACTGGCGCGCCGACCCGACTGTCTTGCCCGGGCCGATCAGGAATAGGCGGCGCTCAGGATGTCGACGGTTTCGTCGAACGACAAACGGTACCGGTCGAGATCGAACAAGCCGCCCATCGTCTCGCGCGCATTGCGCGCAAGCGTCGGCAACTCTTCACGACGAATGCCGAATTCCGACATCTTCAGGTTCGCCAGTCCGCACTCGGCGATGAGTTTCCCGAGCGCCACGAGGAAAGCCTGCGGCCGCTCGCTTTCGGGCAGCGCATCGACGTCCTGGCCCATCGCCCGGGCCATGTTTTCGTACAAGGCGCCGGGAATCTTGCCAAGGAAAAAGCCGAAATACGCCTTCGACAACATGGTCAGGCCGGCGCCGTGCGGCAGTTCGGGGTGATAGGCGCTCATGGCGTGCTCGATCGAGTGCTCCGAGGTGCAGCAGGAGGTCGTTTCGACCAGCCCGGAGAGCGTATTGGCAAAGGCCACCTGCGCGCGCGCCGCGACGTTGCTGCCGTCGTTCACGGCTAGCGGCAGCCATTTGGCCAGAAGCTCGATGCTCTTGAGCGCATAAAGATCGCTGATCGGCGAGGCACAGGCGGCGATATAGCCTTCGGCGGCGTGGAAAAACGCATCCATGCCCTGGTATGCCGTCAGCTTCGGCGGCACCGACAGCATCAGTTCGGGATCGACGATCGAAAGCGTCGGGAAGGTATCGTCGAAGCCGAAGCCGATCTTCTCGTTGCTTTCTTCCTTGGTGATCACCGACCAGGGGTCGGCTTCGGTGCCGGTACCGGCCGTCGTCGTGATGGCGACGATCGGCAGGGCGCGGTTAGGAATCGGCTGCGCCTTGCCCGAGCCGCCGCCGATGTAATCCCAGAGATCGCCGGGATTGGCGGCCATGACGGCGATCGCCTTCGCCGAATCGAGACTGCTGCCGCCGCCCAGGCCGATGACAAAATCACAGCCCTCGGCCCGTGCGATGGCCGCGGCTTCCATGACATGCGACTTGATCGGATTGGGCTGGACCTTGTCGAACACGACGCTCTTGACGCCTTGTTGCCCAAGCAGATCGGTGACCTGCCCCAGGTAGCCCTGTTTCCTCATCGAGGGGCCGGCCGAGATGACGATCAGCGCCTTGCAGCCGGGAAGTTTCACCTCGCCGAGTTTCTTCAACGATCCGGCGCCGAAAAAGACGCGCGTCGGCATGTAATAGCTGAATTGCATGTATTTCTCCTTTTTTTATTCGAAAATTGCAGTCCCACGAAACCGAACTCATGCCATTGCGACACGCCGAAGAGACACGCGAGCGTCATGGTTCGCGCTGGCGCAACGCATCGCTGCGAACAGCGCCAACCACGACAGGATAGACCAGGCGCAACTCCGGCGTGGATCGCAGCGACTTAGAACTCCTGCACCGTCGGACGCAGCACGATCTCGTTAATATCGACGTCGGCCGGCTGCTCGATGGCATAGGCAATGGCGCGGGCGATGGCGTCCGCCGGAATGGCGATCTTGTAGAAATCCTTCACGAACGCGGCGCTCTGCGCGTGTGCGCTGCCGTGCTTGAGTTCGGAATCGATGGCGCCCGGCTCGATCGTCGTCGTCCGGATCGCCCCGCCGACTTCATGACGAAGGCCTTCCGAGATCGCCCGCACCGCGAACTTCGTGCCGCTATACACGGTGCCGCCCGGGCTGAAGACCTTGAGGCCGGCAACCGATGCGATATTGATGAAATGGCCGCTGCCCTGCTTCTGGAAAACCGGGAGCGCGGCGGCGATGCCGTAAAGTACGCCCTTGATATTGATATCGATCATGCGGTCCCATTCCTCAACCCGGGTTTCGGACAGCGGCGCAATCGCCATCAGGCCGGCATTATTCACCAGCACATCGACGCGACCGAATCTGCGGATGGCTGTGTCGACCAGGGCATTGACCTCTTTCGGGCAGGTGACGTCGGTTTGAGCGATTTCGGCGTTTCCACCGGCGGCACGAATGTCATTGGCTATGGCCTCCAGCCGGTCGAGACGACGGGCGCCGAGCACCACCGAGGCGCCCAGCGACGCCAGATGACGTGCTGTGGCTTCTCCCAGCCCGCTGCTGGCACCGGTGATGACAACGACTTTTCCTTCAATATTCCTGCTCATGCATTTCTCCTATGGATGGGGCAGGCCGAACGGCCTTACAGGCGGGAGTATGGGGACGGCACTGCTCGAAATAAATGGAAGTAGTATGCTTTCACAATTCCAATTTATGGAATTGTGGAGAACGCATGCTGAACCGACTGGAAATGCTCAGGATCTTCTGCACGGCGGCCGAGACGGGAAGTTTCAAGGGTGCCGCCGCCAAGCTCGGGACCTCGCCGCAGGCGGTCACACGGGCGATTCAGGAACTGGAAGCCTTGCAAGGCGAGTTGCTGTTTCATCGCAACACCCGCGGCATTCGCATCACGGCGTTCGGCGAACAACTGGCGCGCCGCGCCCGCGAGGGGGTTCAGCAGATCGATGTCCTCTTCGCCCAGGAAAGCGCGCCGAGCGAGGCCGATCTGCAAGGCGTCGTCAGTCTGACGGCTCCGAATGCCTTCGGCCGCCATCACCTGATGCCCATTCTGACCCGGATCGCCAAAGACCATCCCCAGATCGCCTTCAACCTGCGTTTCAATGACCAGCGTCTGGATGTGGTCGACGAAAAAATCGACATCGGCCTGCGCATGGGATTCATCCGCGACAACCGCTTCGTTGTCCGGCCGGTCGCGAAGATGCCCTTCTGCGTCGTCGCCGCGCCGGAATTACTGGCCCGTCAGGGGGTACCGAGCGCCATCGAGGATCTGGATCGTTTCCCCTTGTCGGCCATGCACGACCGTACCACCGGTCGTCTGTGGCCATGGTTCTTCAAAGCGGGACAGCAACTGACGCCGCAACGTCCGGCCTTTGTCTGCGACGATGCGGAAGTCGAGTGTTCGGCGCTGCTGGCGGGAATCGCCATCGGTCAGGTCCCGGGATTCATGGCCATGCCCCATATCGCCGCCGGACGTCTGGTGGAAGTCCTGCAACGCTTCGCGCCAGACCCCTGGGATCTCTATATCTACCGCCCCCAGCGCACCCCCACGCCGGCCCGGATCCGCCTCGTTTTCGACACACTGACGCAGGCGCTGTCCGTCGATCAAATTCCCGAAGACAAGGCCCGCTGGCGGGATTGGACTTGATGTGAGCGCAACCGATGGCCCGGCATCACTGTGACGACCGGGCCATGACACTTATGAGCCTATCTCGATAGGGCTCGTGGGCCGCGAGCCCTACCGAAATAGGCTCTAAATCTACAGGCGATAGGCAGCGACGACCGCTTCGACCTTGCCGGCGACCTCGTCGAGATTCATTGCCAATGCGGCGCTGTTCTGGGCGGCCGCGCTGGACTCTTCGGCCATGTGCGCGATGTTCTCGACGCCGCTGGAGATCGTGTTGCTGGTCTGGCTTTGTTCCCGGATCGCCGCCGCAATTTCTTCGACCATCGCGACCGACTTCCGGCTCGCTTCGCTGATCCGGCGCACGGCAACGCTCGCGTCGTCAGCGCGCGCGACGCCCGAAGCGACCATCGCAACGGCGGCTTCCATACTCGCCGACGCCCCTCTGGAGACCATCCGGATCGAATCTATCGTTGCCGCAATTTCCCGTGTCGATGTTGAAGTCCGCTCTGCCAACTTGCGCACTTCGTCGGCAACCACCGCAAAACCACGTCCCTGCTCGCCAGCGCGCGCCGCCTCGATCGCTGCATTGAGCGCCAGGAGATTGGTCTGTTCGGCCACCTCCCTGATGACCGCCACGATCGATGATATCTGCTCGCTGCTCGCTTCGAGCTCGCTGATGCGATGCGACGCCTGATCGACCGATGCGGCAATCTGCTTGATATTATCGACCGTTTGCGCAATGACGGCTTCACCCTCGGCAGCGTACGTGCCTGATTCGGTCGACAAGGCATGCGCCTCAACCGAACGATCGCTGACGTGCGAAATGCTGACCGTCATCTGCTCGACGCTCGCCGCCATATCGGCGGCAGAATCTCTTTGTTGCGAGGAGGCGCCGGCGACCTGTGTCGAAGCCTGAGCCAAGTGGTTCGACGCCTCGGAAACGCGCCGCGTATTCTCCGAAATTACCGACAGGCTGGCTCGGAGTCGGTCCACCAATCGGTTGAGCGCGACGGAGACGGAAGCGATCTCGTCCTTGCCGATCACCTCGGCACGCGTTGTGAAGTCCAGATTACCCTCGATTTGGGCGATCGCGACCTGTACCGAATTCAACGAACGATTGACGCCGCGGGTCACCAGCAGGCTGACCGCACCGACCACAATGGATCCGGCCAAGGTAATCGCGAGCATCAGCATATTGCCCTGGCGCGACGTATCCTCGGCCTCCTTGGCCTGGCTACCCGTCAATGAGATATTGAGTTCGATGTGTTCGTTGACGAGTTTGGAAAGGATGTTGCGCTGTTCCGCCATGTTTTTGGTTTCGGCATAGGCGCTGGCCTTGTCGCCACTGCGCGACAGGCCGAGCACGCTCGGCAGGAAGCCCAGGTACTTGGCCGCGGCGGACTTCTCCGCCTCGAGCATTTCCCGACCTTTAGGCGTACGGACATACTTCCCATACTCCTCGAGACCAGCCTTCAACTCCGTCGCAGCGGCTTCGATGGCCTTCTCGTGTTCCGCCATCGCTTCCTTCTGTGTGCTGTTGAGGTGGCGGTAGAGACTCAGCCCGACGTCCTGCTGCGCCGACTTGATCCGGTACATGGTTTGTACGGCCGGCAAGGCCTTGCCGTTGGTGTACTCGAGCGCCTGCCCGTTCTGCTGGGCGACGTAACGCCCTAGCAGTCCGATCATCGCCAGAGTAGCCATCGAAAAAGCCGCCATGAGCTTCAGCTTGAGTGCGATATTCATTTTCCCCCCCAGAGGATGTCCCCACTTCGCGTGGAGATTATTTTCATGTATGTGATAAGCACATTCGCGTCATGTCATCGACAAGTAACAATCCCCATGCCATAAAAATGGCGCAGGGTGTTCGTCGAATTTGACGTCGAGTGTGATACCCCCAAAAAAACATCAATTTTATTGTTATGGACTATTACATGTACTACAGAACACCTGCTTCCGCCGGTTCATCAACACCGGCGAGAACCTGCCTGAGTCATATTGTTATGCAAAACGCGGAAGCGAATGTGCATCGTTTTCCACCAAGGCAGAATTCATATTAGTGCAAGGTTACTGATTTGTCGCTACATCAAACCACAATCGCGTATTTTTTCCGGGTATCTGCCACCCGATCGCTCACCGATACGGAACCGGGACACGCGGGCCAATGCGCCGAACCACGAATACCACCGGTGTAATCGCCTCCAAGCAACATCGACTCGGGTAACGAGAGTCGGCCCGCTTCGCTGCATACGGCAAGGCCAATGCCCACGGCCTGGTTGCTCACGGCCAGGGAAATCTGCCGTTCGGAACAGCCGAGACTCGCAAGCGCGGCAGCCGTCGTATTGGGACAAGCCGTTGGCGAAGCGGGCTGGGCGGTCAGCGGCGAACTCGTCGATCCAAGCACCGTATCAGCCGCATCGGCGATCGCCGGAGTGCCATCGGCGCCACACTACTGCATGTCACGCAGGCACCGGACCCATCGAGGGCGTTCCCGGCGAAGAACCAGCTGTCATCGAATCCATTCGGGCACCATACCCGAGGCACATACACCGGACGTCATAATCTTCCAGTCATAACATGCCAAGAAATTGCAAACCGCCGTCCAGTCGTGAAGCTGTCCCGCACGCCGCACCGGGCGCCTGCAATTTACAAGGCATTTCGGGGCGGCAGAGCGGTCCGGCACAGACATCCGGCAATTCCGCCGGCGTTCCGGACGCCCCGCCGCCGGGTACTGTTGCATTTCAGCCATACCCGGCCCGATGATGACGCGCGCTGAAACAACTTCGCGGCGCCAGCAGCGTTATGATGCGGGGTCCTCAAAAGCTGTCTCGAAACAGTGCCGAGCGCAGCAAACGGCGCGGAGGATGAAACCGCAACCGCATTACGGCAGGGAACTGGCACCGCGCAAAGCCCAAGGGCAAGCGCAGTAAATATTGAAACGGCTTCTTCGTTCGGAGCTTCACTGTGTCATTGGTTCAGATCGCGCTGCGTCGCCCCTACACCTTCATTGTCATGGCGATGTTGATCGTTCTCGCGACGCCATTCGCCCTGCTCAACATGGCGACCGACATCTTTCCCGAGATCAACATCCCGGTCGTCAGCATCATCTGGAACTACAACGGCCTGCCGGCACAGGAGATGGGCCAGCGCATCGCCGGACAGAGCGAACGCGGACTGACGACGACGGTCAGCGACATCGAGCACATCGAGTCGCAGTCGCTGGCCAGCATCACCGTCATCAAGGTCTTCTTCCAGCCGAACGCCAATATCCAGACGGCCATCGCCCAGGTCGTCGCAGCCATGCAGACGCAGGTGCGGCAACTGCCGCCCGGCATCACGCCGCCACTCGTCATCAAGTATTCGGCGTCGAGCATCCCGGTGCTCCAGTTGGGTCTTTCCAGCCCGACGCTGCCCGAGCAGGCCGTCTTCGACGCGGCCATCAACCAGTTGCGGCCGCAGCTGATCACCATTCCCGGCGCCGCCATCCCCTTTCCCTATGGCGGCAAGAACCCGCTGATCTCGGTCGACCTCGACCTGACGGCGCTGCAGGCGCGCGGACTGTCGCCGGCCGACGTGGTCAACGCCGTCAACCTGCAGAACCTGATCCTGCCCTCCGGCACGGCCAAGTTCGGCAGCACCGAATACGTCGTGCGCATGAACGGCTCGCCCGAGGTCGCCAACGAACTCAACGACCTGCCGATCCGCACCGCCGGCGCAACCACCACCTACCTGCGCGACGTCGCCCAGGTCCGCCAGGGCTTCGCGCCGCAGACCAACATCGTGCGCCAGGACGGCAACCGCGGCGTCCTGCTCTCGATCCTCAAGAACGGCGGCGCCTCGACGCTCGACATCGTCGGCAACCTGAAGGCGCTGCTGCCGCGCGTCACCCAGATCCTGCCGCAGGACGTCAAGGTCTCGCCGCTCTTCGACCAGTCGGTCTTCGTCAAGGCGGCGATCAAGGGCGTCGTCATCGAGGCGCTCATCGCCGCCGCGCTGACCGCGGCCATGGTCCTGCTCTTCCTCGGCAACTGGCGCAGCACGCTGATCATCGCCATCACCATCCCGCTCTCGATCCTGGCCTCGATCCTCGTCCTCAAGATGCTCGGCGAGACGCTCAACCTGATGACATTGGGGGGCCTCGCGCTCTCGGTCGGCATCCTCGTCGACCAGGCCATCGTCACCATCGAGAACGTCGAGCGCCATATCCACATGAACAAGCCGATCATCGAGGCGATCGAGGCCGGCGCCGGCGAGATCGGCGTCGCCAACTTCGTGTCGACGCTGTGCATCTGCATCGTCTTCGTGCCGATGTTCTTCCTCACCGGCGTCTCGCGCTTCCTCTTCGTGCCGCTCGCCGAAGCCGTCGCGCTGGCCATGATCGCGTCCTACATCCTGTCGCGCACGCTGGTGCCGACGCTGGTCATGCTGATGATGGGCAACCTGCAGCCGAGCAGCGGCACCAGCCTGCTGCAACGCCTCTACCGCGCCTTCGACAGCGGTTTCGAGCGCGTCCGCCGCGCCTATGCGCTGGTCCTGTCGGTGATGCTGGCGCACCGGCGCAACTTCTCCTTCGCTTTCATGGGCTTCTGCCTGCTCTCCTGCCTGCTCTACCCGGTGCTCGGCCGCGACTTCTTCCCGAGCGTCGATGCCGGCCAGATCCGCCTGCACTTCCGCGCCCCGACCGGCACGCGCATCGAGGAAACCGCGCGCCTTGCCGACGCCATCGAAGGCGTCATCCGCGAAGTCATCCCGGCCGACCAGCTCGAAACCATCCTCGACAACCTCGGCGTGCCCAACAGCGGCATCAACCTCTCCTACAGCAACGCCGGCACGATCGGCACGCTCGACGGCGAGATCCTGCTCTCGCTGCATGAGGACCATGCGCCGACCGAGGACTTCGTCACGACGCTGCGCGCCGAGCTGCCGCGCCGCTTCCCCGGCGTCGAATTCTTCTTCCAGCCGGCCGACATCGTCACGCAGATCCTCAACTTCGGCCTGCCGGCGGCGATCGACGTCCAGTTCTCCGGCCCCGACATGGCCGGCAACGCCCGCCTGGCGGCCGAACTGACCGAGGCGATCAAGAAGATCCCCGGCGCCGTCGACGCCCACATTCACCAGCGTCTCGACGCGCCGGCGGTGGCCCTCAAGATGGACCGCACGCGCCTGCAGCAAGTCGGCCTGTCGGCGGCCAACGTCGGCCAGAACGTGTTGATCTCGCTCTCGGGCAGCTCGCAGACCGCGCCGGCCTTCTGGCTCAATCCCAAGAACGGCGTCGTCTATAGCGTCGCCGTGCAGGCGCCGCAGTACTCGGTCGATTCGCTCAACGCCCTGCTCAACATGCCGGTCGGCACCGGCTCGGCGCTGACGCCGGCGGCCGGCGGCAACCAGCTGCTCGGCAACCTCGTCGACGCGGTGCCGGCGCGCATGATGTCGGTCGTCTCGCGCTACAACATCATGCCGGCCGTCGACATCTTCGTCGGCGTCCAGGGCACCGACCTCGCCTCGGTCGCCACCCGCGTCCGCGAACTCGTCGAGGAGATCCGGCCGAAGCTGCCGCGCGGCAGCCAGATCGTGCTGCGCGGCCAGGTCGAAACGATGCAGTCGTCCTTCATCGGCCTCGGCGTCGGCCTCGCCATGGCGATCGTCCTCGTCTATCTGCTCATCGTTGTGAACTTCCAGTCCTGGATCGACGCGCTCGTCGTCATCGCCGCGCTGCCGGCGGCGCTGGCCGGCATCGCCTGGATGCTCTTCATCACCGGCACGACGCTGAGCGTGCCGGCGCTGACCGGCGCGATCATGACCATGGGCGTGGCGACCGCCAACAGCATCCTGCTCATTTCCTTCGCGCGTCAGCGCCGCGAAGTCGGCGTGCCGCCGCTGGCCGCCGCGCTCGAAGCCGGCGCGACGCGTATCCGGCCGGTGCTGATGACGGCGCTGGCGATGATCATCGGCATGATCCCGATGGCGCTCGGACTCGGCGAAGGCGGCGAACAGAACGCCCCGCTCGGCCGCGCCGTCATCGGCGGCCTGATCTTCGCCACCGTCTCGACGCTCTTCTTCGTTCCCGCCGTCTTCGCGGGCATCCACCAACGCCTGGCGCTGCGCCGTGCCGCCAGAACACCATCCCCGGCCATCCCGGCGCCGCAGGAGCACTGAACCATGACCGAGCAACGCCATTCGGAACTTGATCTGCACCCGATCGATACCGGCAGCGACGAAGACCACGCGAACCTCGTCAAACGCCAACAGGTGATGCGCTACACCCAGCGCGCCGGCATCGTGCTGCTGGTCGTGCTGGCGCTCGGCGCCGGCCGCACGGTGTTCAGCCGCGTCGCCAACGCGCAGGTGCTCGAAAAGCGTACGGCCGAGCAGTCGAAGATCTACCTGCGCGCGACGCAGGCGCGCATGGGCGGCGCCGAGCGCGTCCTGACGCTGCCGGCGACGCTGCAGGGCTATGTGCAATCGCCGGTCGCGGCGCGCGCCGCCGGCTACGTCAAGCGCTGGACCAAGGACATCGGCAGCCGCGTCGAGAAAGGCGAACTCCTGGCCGAGATCGCCGCCCCGGAAATCGATCAGCAACTGAGCCAGGCGATCGCTGCGCGCGACCAGGCCGCCGCCAACCTGGCGCTTGCCAGAAGCACCGCCGAACGCTGGGAAGGACTGCGCCGCAAGGATGTCGTCTCGCAACAGGACCTCGAGGAAAAGCGCAGCGCCGCCGCCCAGTCGCAAGCCAACCTGGCTGCCGCCGAAGCCAACATGCAACGGCTGCGCCAGCTTGAGGAATTCAAACGCGTCGTCGCGCCGTTTGCCGGTGTCATCACGCGGCGGAACGTCGACGTCGGCGACCTGATCGACAGCTCCCGCGTCCTCTTCGCCCTCTCGCAGACCGACCCGTTGCGCGTCTATGTCAGCGTGCCGCAGGCCTACGCGCACCTCGTCAAGACCGGCCTGAAGGTCAGCGTGACGCAGTCCGAACTCGCCGGCCAGCGCTTCACCGGCAAGATCGCGCGCACCGCCGCATCGATCGACACAGCGACACGGACGATGCAGGTCGAAGTCTCGCTGCCCAATCCCGACGGCCTGCTGCTGCCCGGCGCCTACGTCCAGGTCGGCCTGCCACTCGCCGACAACCGCGCACTGACGGCGCCGACCAACACGCTGCTGATTCGCGGCGAAGGCACGCTGGTCGCCAGCGTCGATGACAAAGGCGTGGTCAGCCTGCGCCGCGTCACGATCGGACGCAATTACGGCGCCGACTTCGAAGTCCTCGACGGCATCAGCGCCAAGGACCGCCTGATCCTCAACCCGCCCGACTGGCTGGCCGACGGACAGGTGGTGACGCTCGTCGCCGACAAGGAGCAGCCGTGAGACCGTCGCCGCGCGCGCTCGCCTGGCTGATCGTTGCAGCCGTCGCAGGACTCGCCGGCTGCGACACGATCCCCGAGCAGGTCAAGCCGACGCTCGACCTGCCGGTCGCCTGGACGCTCGATTCGCCCTGGCGACAAGCCACGCCCAGCGACGCGCTGGCCAAGGGACAATGGTGGCGGCGCTTCGACGACGCCATCCTGGACGATCTGCAGGATCGCGCCAGCCGCAACAGCCCGACGCTCGAACAGGCCAATGCGCGCCTGGCGCAGGCGCGCTCGCTGCAGGCCGCGTCCGAAGCCGGCCTGTTCCCGCAGATCGGCCTGCTGGCGCGGCCGGCACGCCAGGAAATCTCGGCCAACCGACCGCTCACCAACTACAAGTCGCCCAACTTCGCGACGATCCAGAACGACCACATCCTGTCGATGAACGCGAGCTACGAAGTGGACTTCGCCGGACGCGTGCAGGCGACGATCGAAGGCGCGCGCGCCACCGCCGAACAAACGGCGGCCGACCTCGAAAACCTGCGCCTGCTGCTCGCCGCCGACCTCGCCAGCGCCTACTTCAACCTGCGCGAAATCGACACCGAGATCGACGTGCTGCGCCGCGCCATCGGCCTGCAGGAACGCGCGCTCGAACTCATCACCGCGCGTTACGACATGGGCGCCGCCACCGGTCTCGACGTCGCCCAGCAGAAAGCGCTGCTCTCGGCGACCCGCGTCCAGCAGGAATTGCTGCGTCGCCAACGCGGCCAGTTCGAGCACGTCATCGCCACGCTGATCGGCGTGCCGGCGCCGCAGTTCTCGCTGACGCCCGAACGCCGCGACATCGGCCTGCCGGCGGTACCGCTCGGCATTCCCTCGGATATCCTCGAACGCCGTCCCGACGTTGCCGTCGCCGAACGCGCCATGGCTGCGGCCAACGCGCAGATCGGCGTCGCCAACGCCGCCTTTTTCCCAAGCGTCATCCTGAGCGCGACCGGTGGCTTCGAAGCCAACCAGATGAGCAAGCTCTACGACGAACCGAGCCTGATCTGGTCTTTCGGCGTCGCCATCGCCAAATCGGTCTTCGACGGCGGCCGCGTCAAAGCCAATGCCAAGGCCGCGCTTGCCGGCTATCAGGCGACCGTCGCCAACTACCGCAAGGTCGTGCTGACAGCGATGCAGGAAGTCGAGGACGGCATCACCGGTCTCAGCGCACTCGAACGCGCCGCCGAACATGCCGGCGCCTCGGCCCGCACCGCCGCGCACGTGCTCGACATGACGACGGCGCGCTACGAGGGCGGCGCCTCGTCATACTTCGAAGTCATTGCCGCGCAACAGGCGCTGCTGACGAGCGAACGCCAGGTCGCGCAGATCAACGGCCAGCGCCTCGTCACCACGGTCTTCCTGATCAAGGCGCTCGGCGGCGGCTGGGAACGCGTCCCGGCGACGGACGCCAAGAACGCCGTCCCCGCGGAAAAGGAAAAAGCCTCGTAGACGACGCCGGCATCCGCCGCCGCGAATCAGGAGGGACGCACTTCCGAGCGCACCAACCAGGCGGCCGGATAGCGCTGCGCGCCGGGCCGCAGGCGGCTCCACACGGCGGCGATCGCCGCCAGCATCGTGATGCCGACGAGGACTGGCTGCCACAAGGCCGCGTAGCCGGCATGGCTGTGAATCATGATGAGCGGATTGGCTCCGGCGGGTGGATGCACCGAGCCGGTCACCCGCATGAACACCAGAGCCAGCGCCTGCGCCAGTGCATAGACCCAGAGCGCATCGCCGAAGGTCTGATAGCAGGCGATGCCGATCAGCGCCGTGCCGAGATGCCCGAGAAAAAGCGCGCGCGGCTGGGCCGCCTGCGCCGTCGGCAGCCCGAAGAGGAAGACCGCCGAGCCGCCCAGCGAAGCGAGCAGGAAAGGATTCACTGGCGGCGCCACCGCATACAGCGCGGCGACAATGCCAAGCCCGATGCCGAGCGCGCTCCAGAGCAGGCCAAAGCATGCAGTTCGCATTACTTCCCCCGGGCTGGCGGGCTGAAATGATCGCTGTCGCGCCCCGCCGGCGAACCCTGCATCCGCGGCTGTTCCGGTCGATTTCCCAGCCGGTCCGCCTGCATTTTCTCGCGACGCTCGCGCCGGACACGCCGGAAAGCGCAGGCGTACAACGAACCGACCACGCCAACCAGCCCGATCAGAATGGGAGTGTGCTCGAACATGCTCTTGATCATGAATCACCTCGCTATGAAAGACCGCCCCGCCCGCCAGTTTCAGCGCTCTCGCGCCATGACCCGGTCGAGCGCGTCGAATGCGCTCTCCTGGTTACGAGCATAGGCGAAATAAAACTTGGCATTGCCTTTTCCCATCGACCGGCCCGAACCGCTCTGGCAACTGTCCATCGACCATTGCAGCTTCATCGGCCGGCCACCGGCGCAGACGATGCTGCCGTGACCGCGGGTACCGGCGCACGCATCCGGATCGGGCAATTCCTTGATATCGAGTTCGCCGGTCAGCGTGCAGGCCTGCTCGCCGCGCTTGAGGTCGTAAACAAAGCGGAAGGCATTGTCGCGCTCGGGCAAGGCGACCTTGGCGACGAAGCGCACGACGCGCGCGCCGTTGCCGAACGCGGCGACCAGCACCCCGTGGCCGCTTTCCTGGTGCCAGGCGCTGATGATGAACGGCAAGGCGCAGGCGAGAATGATCAGGACAACGATCCCGACCGGCTCGCCCTTGTAGCCATTCGGCATATCCTTCATGCCTTGCATGAAAAATCCACGCGACGCAGCCGCTGGCGACAGGCTTCGTTGCTGCAGACGAAGCTGGCGATCTTGACGCTGTTGCTGCGGTGACGGCGGATCTGGCCGCGCTCGACACCGAGCGAGCGCAGCGCCGCGCTGACCGCCGCGAGGCGCTGCTCGGCGATGGCGATGTTGTAGCTGCGACTACCGAGGTCGTCGGAATAGGCGACCAGCAGGATGCTCCGGCGCGGCGACTGCTTGAGCACGTCGGCGCAGGCGCGCAGCTTGTCGACCTCCTCGTCGCCGAGCATCGTCACATCGGGCGGAAAGAAAATGCTCTGCGCCGCATCGTTACCGGAGGGCGGCGACAACTGCAAGGACGGGATCAGTTTGACCGGCGCCGATGCCGAAGCGCCCGAATCGCTGGCGGACACGTCGGTACGCGCTGCCGACGGCGCGCTCCCGGCCTCCTGCGCAGCACTCAGCGCTATTCCCTGCACCGGCCACGACACGGCCAACCCGACACACAGACAACAACGAACGAACACCCCACGCAAGCGCTTCATCCTTTCATGTCCGACTGAACGATCTCGGCCAGCGGCGTGCGGGCAAAGGCCTCGTTCTTGCCGGGAATATGACGGATCAATTCATCAAGATTGATTTGCAATGTTTTCAGTGCCACCTCGGGCAGCGATGACAAGGCTGCCGGCAGCACCCCTTCGGCCGGTCCGGGCAGTGCCTCGATTGCCGCCTCGCCCTGCGCCGCCAGGCACAGTCCGACGCGCCGCCGATCGCGGTGCATGGCCTTGCGCTCGAGACAGCCGAGCGCGACGAGCCGATCGACCATCAGGCTGCAGGTGGACTGGTGAATCCCCATCAATCCGGCGAGTTCGCTGACGCCGATACCGGGTTGGCGCTGCACTTCCTGCAGCACCCACATCTGCGCGCCGGGCAAGCCGCAGCGCGCCTCGACCTCGCGGAAATGCTGCCGCATCGCTCCGAAGATCAGACGGAACTGCTGCAGCACCTCAAGCGTCCGCTCCGGCGCGGCCGATGGCTTTTTCACGCTGAACACCCCACGACAGGCGACTCCGCAAAGAAATAAATTGTTTTGATTGTAAATGTTTTTTGGCGGGTGGTGTCGATACGAAAAAGAGCGACAAGATGCCTCACCAGCAGGCCTGCCGCCCCGGCGCCACATTAGTGGCCTATGCTAATATTCAAACTCGTCGCCTTTCCCGACACGGTCGCGGAAAGGCCCCGGCGGACGCCGACGGCGCCCGCGCAACGCGAGGAACAGCTCATGGAAAATGTCATCGTCGTCGGCGCCAGCAGCAACGAGGAGCGCTATTCCAACAAGGCCATGAAGATGCTGAGCGACTACGGGCATACGCCGATCCCGGTCGCGCCGAAGGATGCCGAGATCCTGGGCCGCACGGTCTACGCCTCGGTCGCGGCGGTACCCGGCCCGGTCGATACGGTCACGCTCTACGTCGGTCCGCAGCGGCAGGAGGGGCTTTTCGAGCAGATCATCGGCAAGGCGCCACGCCGCGTCATCTTCAATCCGGGCACCGAGAATCCCGGCGAATACGAGCGCCTGCGCGCCGCCGGCATCGAACCGATCGAAGCCTGCACGCTGGTGCTGCTGCGCACGGGACAGTTCTGAGACACCGTTTCAGGCATTGACGCGGCAGCCACCTGGCCTGCCGCCGATTCAGAACGGGTAATGGAACTGCGTCGGATCGCTTTCCGTCATTTCCCGGATGAAATCCCAGGCGGCGCGTACGCGGCGCAGCTTGAAGAGTTCGGTCGGCGCCGCGATCCACAAGGTCAGGGTCACCTTGCCCTCGCCGGGCAGGACCGGAATCAGGTTCGGCCGGTTGTCGACGACATAGGGAATGAGCATCCCCAGACCCAGCCCGGCGGCAATGGCATCGCGCTGCGCCAGCATGCTGGTGCTGGTGAAACGACGGCGCGGACGCGGCGTCAACTGCTCCAGATAGCGCAGCCCTTCGTTCATCAATTGATCCTGAACGTAATCGACGAAGTCATGCCCGGCCAGGTCGCCGAGCCCCCGGATTGGCGGATGCGCGGCCAGGTACTCGGCCGAGGCATGCAACTGGTATTCGAGATCGGTAAGGCGCGAGACGACGTAACGCCCGGTCCGGGGCGGCGCCAGCGTCACCAGAATATCGACCTCCCGCGCCGCCAGGCTCGGAAAATGCGGCAAGGGAAGAAGCTCGACGATCAAGCGCGGATGCGCCGCGTACAAGCGGTCGAGAAAACGCGGCAGGATGCAAAGACCATAGGCTTCCGGCGTACCGATGCGGACGGTGCCGCTCGCCCCGGCATCCCGTCCGGACGCCTCGGACAACGCCGTGAGCATCGCGCTTTCCATTGATTCGGCATAGGGCACGAGCGCCTCGCCGGCCTGGCTCAGTGCATAGCCCTTTCGCGTTCGCAGGAACAGCGAGGTATCCATCTCATGCTCGAGGCGGGCGATACGCCGTGACACCGTCGTATGCTCGACGCCGAGCTTTTTCGCCGTCGCCGAGAGCTTGCCCGTACGGGCGAGTTCCAGGAAGTACCGCAGATCGCCCCACTCCGGGCTGTCACTCATTGCGCACCCCTTGTGCAAATTTGCACAACAACACTGCAAAATTTCGGATTTTCATGGCATTTTGCTTCGAGCATACTTGTTTTTGTGCACCTATGGCAATCGCGGCAAAGCTTCTCCCGAACGTCGGGTCGAGATGCCGCCGGCAAGCGCGGACTTCCCGCCGACGTCGGCAAGCCGATGCCAAACGGGTGCGTTGCCGCATCGATGACAGCAAGGCGCAGGAAAGAATTTCTCCGCGGACGGCCAGTCGCCGGGCAATGGCCGACCCGTTCGCCGGATACGGGTTTTTTTCATTACCGCAAGGGGTTACTCGCATGAACGCACTCGCCAATCTCGCCGGCAAGAAAGGATTGATCGTCGGCATCGCCAACCAGGACAGCATCGCCTATGGCATCGCCCGGAAGGTCGTCGGCGCCGGCGCCACCATCGCCGCCACCTATCTCAACGACAAGGCCGAGCCCTTCGTCCGCCCGCTCGCCGAAGGCCTCGGCGCCGAACTGATCCTGCCCTGCAACGTCATGGTCGACGGCCAGCTCGAAAAGGTCTTCGAGGCGGTCACGGCCAAGTGGGGCAAACTCGATTTCGTCGTCCATTCCATCGCCTTTTCGCCGCTGGCGGACCTGCACGGCCGCATCGTCGACTGCTCCGCCGAAGGCTTCAAGATGGCCATGGACGTCTCCTGCCATTCCTTCATCCGCATGGCCAAGCTCGCCGAACCGCTGATGACCGACGGCGGCGCCCTGGTGACACTGTCGTACTACGGCGCCGAGAAGGTCATCCCGAACTACAACATGATGGGACCGGTAAAGGCCGCGCTGGAGAGCGTCACCCGCTATCTCGGTCACGAACTCGCGGAAAAGCGCATCCGTGCCGTCTGCATCTCGCCGGGACCGCTGCGCACCCGCGCCGCCAGCGGCATCAAGAGTTTCGACGATCTGGTCGAGGCCGCCAGCGCCAAGATCCCGCACTACGACGAGGTCAATCAGGATGACGTCGGCAACTTGTGCGCTTTCCTCGTCAGCGACGAAGCGCGCTTCCTGTCCGGCTACACCTATTACGTCGATAACGGACTGAGCCAGGTCGGCATCTGACTCTTATCCAGCGACTCAAACCCTATCTCTCCGCGGGCCGCTGATGAGGTGGAGACCTTCCCGGGTCTCCACCCATCCGTCCTGTCGCGTTCGCATCGGCAGCCCGTTGGCACGGAGCATCCACGTCGGAGGCAATCATGTTTGACCCCGCCACACACTGCGGCGAAGTTCAGCTCGGCTTGACGATCAACCAGATCAAGGTCGGCGACACCGCCTCGTTCGGCAAGACGCTGACCGAGGCCGATGCCTATCAGTTCTCGGGCATCATCGGCAATTTCAACCCCATCCATGTCAACAAGGAGTTCTGCGCGTCGATCGGACTCGGCAAGCGCGTCGTTCCCTCCATGCTGGTCGCCAGCATGGTGTCGAAGATTCTCGGCACGCAGTTGCCCGGCAACGGCACGGTGCACGTCGCGCAGGAGATGGAATTCCTCCAGCCGGTATTCATCGGCGATACCGTCACCTGTCACGTCGAAGTCAGCGGCGTCGATGGCAAGGCGCAACGCGTCCGGCTCGACATCGCCTGCACCAACCAGCAGGGCGAGGTCGTCGCCCGCGGCGAATCCGAGGCGATTCCGCCGGCCTGCGCGAAGGGGAGACCATGATGGACGCCCATATCGGCAAGACCGTCGCCGAGATCCGGGTCGGCGAAGAAGCCTATTTCGCCAAGACGATGACCGAGACCGACATGATGCTGTTCGCCGGCATCACCGGCGACCTCAACCAGTTGCCGATCAACGGCGAATTCGCGCGCGGCAGCCGCTACGGCCAGCGCGTCGCCCACGGCATGCTGACGGCAAGTTTCGTCACCAACATCCTCGGCATGAAACTGCCGGGCTTCGGTACCTTGTTGCGTTCTTTCAAGGTGCGCTTCACCGCCCCGGTATTCCTCGACGACACCGTCGAGATCGGCGTCCGCGTCAGCGCAACCGATCTCGCCGGCAATACGGCGACCTTCGAAACCTGGGCCGTCAATCAACGCGGCGAGACAGTGATGCGGGGCAGCTGCGTCGTCACGCCGCCGACAGCGCTCGCACCCGCCTAAGGAGCTACCATGAGCTTTCAAAACATCCTCGGCAAAGGCATCGACGAGATCGAGGTCGGCGACAAAGCCTACTTCGCCAAGACGATCTCCGAATATGACGTTTATCAGTTCGCGTCGGTCACTTGCGACTTCAATCCGGCCCATATCAACGAAGCCTATGCCGCCGACACCTTCTTCAAGCATCGCATCGCCCACGGCATGCTGACGCTGAGTCTCGTCTCGAACATCCTCGGCACCCAGTTTCCGGGACCGGGGACCATCTTCGTGTCGCAAAACGTGCGTTTTCTCGCGCCGGTGTTCATCGGCGACACGATCGAAATGGTCGTCGCCGCCGTCGAACTCGACCGCGCGCGCAATCGCATGACGTTCAGCTGCGCGGGCGTCAATCAGAACGGCATCAAGGTGCTCGAAGGCGACGGCATCGTCATGCCGCCGAAGAAGCGGAAACCGAAGCCACCGGCGGAAGCGCCGGTCGACACGCGCGCCGGCGCCGCCGCGGTGTCGGCGGCATAAGAGCCTATTTCGGCGGGGCTCGCGGGTCGCGTTGTCGATACGGGCGGAAGGATGCAAGGCGCGAGGCGCTGCGCATGGTTGTTCCATGCGCAAGCGGAGCAACGCCGCAGACGCCGCCCGTATCGGCAACCCGGAGGGCCGTTTCGTTGCGGGCGTATCGCTACGTTGTGGCCGATTCGTGGAGAATAACTCCACTTCATCGCCCACGCCTTGCGCTACATCCCGCAACGAAACGGCGCGGCCCACGATCCCTACCGAAATAGGCTCTGAACCGCGCCCGACATCGCGACGCGTGTCGCCGCGATGTCGGGGCCTTGGTTCTTCTACCCTACTCGGCCTTCGGCGGATACACCGTGCCGCGCGTGTCGCCGACCGGGCGGCTGTTGCGCGAGGGCTTGAGGACGAGCGAGGGCAGCGTCGTCGCGGCATCGGCGAGCGGCGCCACGGCGGCCAGGCTGCCGTGCTGGCGGCGCAGCTCGGCGACGTCGCCGAACTCGATCGCCCGCTGCGGACAGGCATCGACGCAGCTCGGCTGCGCGCCGGCGCTGATCCGGTCGATGCAGCCATCGCACTTTGTCATGCGGCGGATCGCCCGGTTGTACTGCGGCGCATCGTACGGACAGGCGTCCTCGCAGTCGCGGCAGCCGATGCATTTCTGCTGGTCGATCAGCACCAGGCCGTTGTCGGCGCGCTTGGCCAGCGCCCCCTTCGGACAGACCTCGACGCAGGCCGGCTTGGCGCAGTGATTGCACGCGATCGAAACGTAATAGGCGAAGACGTCCTGCTGCCAGGCGCCGTGGACTTCCTTCCAGCTGCCGCCCGCGTATTCGCTGACGCGCCGGAAGTTGCGCCCGACTTCGAGGTTGTTCTTGTCCTTGCAGGCGACCTGGCAGGTCTTGCAGCCCGTGCACTTGGACAGGTCGACGAAAAATCCCAACTGTGTCATTTGCATATTCTCCGTGTGCGTTCTCAGGCCTTGGCGACGTCGACCAGGTTGGTGTGCTGGGGATTGGCCTTGGCCAACGGCGACGGGCGATGGCTGGTCAGCGTGTTGATGCAGCCACCTTCATCGACGCCCTTGCCGTTCGGCTTGTACCAGGCGCCCTGCGGAATGGCGACGACGCCGGGCATGATGCGCGGCGTCACCCGGGCCGGCAGCAGCACGGTGCCGCGATCGTTGAAGACGCGCACCGCGTCGCCGGTCTTGAGCTTGCGTTTCTCGGCATCGACCGGATTGATCAGCACCGCGTCGGGATGCAGTTCGCGTAGCCAGGCGACATTGTGATAGGTCGAATGCGTGCGGCCGTGGCCGTGCAGGCCGTAGAGCTGCAGCGGATACTTGGCGGCCTTGGCGTCGAGGTGGCTCTCCCAGGTCGTCACGTATTGCGGCAGCGGCGAGATCACGTCGCCGGGCGGCAATTCCCACTCGGCGGCAATCTTGGCGAGCCGCGCCGAATAGATCTCGATCTTGCCCGAGGGCGTGCCGAGCTTGTTCTTGACCGGGTCCTTGCGGAAGCCTTCGAGCGCGATGTTGGCCTTGCCCTTGCCGTACATTTTGGCGATGCCCTGCTTCTGGAACTGCGCGAAATCGGGCAGTTCCGGGTTCTTCTTGCGCGTCTCGTTGTAGCACCACTCGACCCACTGTTCCTGCGTGCGGCCTTCGGTGAACTTCTCCTCCAACCCGAAGCGCTTGGCGATGCCGCGACAGATCTCGTACGAGCTCTTTTCCTCGTAGCGCGGCTTGACCGCCTGCTGCAAGGCGACCAGGAAGCTGCCGGTGCCGGAAGCATAACCGTCGGCGGCGTAGTCGAAATTCTCCTGCGCCATCAGGTCGGGCAGCAGGATGTCGGCATAACGCGCCGACGGCGTCATCTGGTTCTCGATGACGAGCACGAATTCGCACTTCTTCTCGTCGCGCAGGATCGCGTCGGTGCGGTTCAGGTCAGAATGCTGGTTGGCCAGCACGTTGCCGGCGTAGTTCCACATGAACTTGATCGGCGCCTTGAGCTTATCGACCCCGCGGATGCCGTCGCGCTTGGCGGTCATCTCGGTGCCGCGCGCGATCGCGTCGGTCCACAGGAAGAAGGGCAGCACCGCCTTGACCGAATTCTTGCCGACCGGCAGCCCGACGGCGCCGAGTTCGACGTCGCCCTCGCGCGCGCCGGTGTTGGTGCCGGGCAGACCGATGTTGCCGGTCAGGATCGGCAGCATGGCGATGGCGCGCACCGACTGTTCGCCGTTGGCCTGGCGTTGCACGCCGTAGCCCTGCGAGACAAACAGCGGCTTGGTATCGCCGATCAGGTGCGCCAGGCGCACGATCGTCGACACCGGCACGCCGGTGATCTGCGACGCCCATGCCGGCGTCTTGGCCAACTTGTCGGCGCCGTGGCCGAGGATGTAGTTCTTGTAGTCGCTCTTCGGCGGCGCGCCGGCCGGCAGCGTCTTCTCGTCGTAGCCGACGCAGTAGGTGTCGAGGAAGGCCTGGTCGACCTTGTTCTCGGTGATCAGCACATAAGCGATGCCTTCGCAGAGCGCCGCGTCGGTACCCGGACGGATCGGTACCCATTCGTCTTCCTTGCCGAGCATCGAATCGGTATACATCGGATCGACGAGGATCGTGCGTACGCCGCCGGCATCCTTGGCGCACTGCCACTCGTAGCCCTTGCCACCACCCGACTGACGGGTGTTGAGCGGGCTGTTGCCGAAGGAAAGATAGAGCTTGGCGTTGGCCACTTCGGTCATGTAGCTGCCGTTGCCGCCGCTGCCGTAGGTGTAGGGCATCGCCTCGCGGATCTGCGCGCTCGAATAGGTGCCGTACTGGTCGAGATAGCCACCGAGCAGGTTGAGCAGGCGGAAGTTCGGGGCACGACCGGCGACAAGCTGGTAGGTGCCCGACCCGTATTGGTAATAGATCGCATCGTTACCGTACTGGTCGATCGTTTTCTTGAGCGCTGCGGCGATCGTGTCGAAAGCCTCGTCCCAGCTGATGCGTTCGAACTTGCCCTCGCCGCGCGCGCCGACGCGCTTCATCGGGGTTTTCAGGCGCTCCTCGCTGTAGAGCCGCAGGCGCATCGAACGGCCGCGCACGCAGGCACGCACATGCGGCGTCCCGCAGCTATCGACACCGGTATTCTCCGGTTCGATGCGAATCACCTGGCCGTCCTTGACGACGACCTTGAGCGGGCAGCGACTGCCACAGTTCACCACACAGGAACTCCAGGCCGTCGTTTCGCCGGCACCGGCAGCACCGGCTGCCGCCTTGCCGGCGGCGGTTTCAGCCGCCTCGGCACCGCCACTGCGCAGCAGCGCCGGCAGCGTCATCGTCGCCGTCATCACCGAACAGGCGGTCATGAACTCGCGCCGCGACACGCCCTGGCGTTCGAGGTGCTCGACCATGGAATATTCGCCGTGATCCGCACACGGCAGCGTTTTCTCGGACATGATTTTCTCCCTTTAATCCCGACATCCTACACGCTCGTCATCGTGCCATACAAGATCATGCTTATGGCATTGACACGCCTCCGGCGCCGGAAAAAAACATCGCCGTCGTGCAGGCGCAGGACGGCGATGCGGACGGCCGGCGAGCGAGCGCCCGCCTTGACGTTTCGGTGACGCCTCCTCAGTCGGGCGTGCGTTCGATCTCGGCGGCGAACTGCTCGCGGTCGAGCGAGTTCTCCCACTGCGCGACGACGAGCGTGGCGACGGCGTTGCCGATCAGGTTGGTCGGCACCAGCCCTTCGGCCATCAGGCGGTGGATGCCGAGGATCAGCGCGACGCTGGTCACCGGGATCGTGCTGACCGTCGACAAGGTCGCGGCAAGCACGACGAAGGCGGCGCCCGAGACGCCGGCGGCGCCCTTCGAGGTCAGCAGCAGCACGGCGAGCAGACCGAGTTGCTGCATGACATCGAGCGGCGTGTTGGTCGCTTGCGCCAGGAAAATCGCGGCAAAAGCCAGATAGAGACAGGTGCCGTCGAGGTTGAACGAATACCCGGTCGGGATGACGAGGCCGACGACGCTCTTCTTGCAGCCGAGCTTTTCGAGCTTCTCCAGCATCCGCGGCAGCACGACTTCGGACGAGGTCGTCGCCAGGCAGATCAGCACCTCCTCGCGGAAGTAGCGGACGATCTTGAAGATGCTGAAACCGCAGTACTTCGACACGGCGCCGAGGACGACGAAGACGAAGATGAAGCAGACGATGTAGAAATAGCCGAGCAACTTTCCGAGCGTCAGCAGCGAGCCGGCGCCGTATTTGCCGACGGTGAAGGCGATCGCGCCGAAAGCGCCGATCGGCGCGGCGATCATGACGATGTTGACGGCGCCGAACAGGGTCTTGGCCAGCAGTTCGAGCAGGTGGATCACCGGCTTGCCGGCATCGCCGAGCGCCGAGAGCGAGAAACCGAACATGCAGGCGAGGAACAGCACCTGCAGCACATGCCCTTCCGAGAGCGCGCCGAACACGGTGTTCGGGATGATCGCCATGAGGAACTGGACCGTGCCCTGGTCCTTGGCCTGCGTGACGAAATGCTTGACCGAGCCGGTATCGACCGAGGCCATATCGACGTTCATGCCGACGCCCGGTTGCCAATAGTTGACGGCGACCATACCGAGAATCAACGCGACCGTCGTCATGACTTCGAAATAGATCAGCGCCTTGATCGCGACGCGTCCGACCTTGGCCATGTCGCCCATGCCGGCGATGCCGAGAATGACGGTGCAGAAGATGATCGGCGCGATCAGCATGCGGATGCCCTTGATGAAGGCATCGCCGAAAGGCTGCATCTTCGTGCCGAATTCCGGGAACCAGTGGCCGACGACAACACCGACGACCATTGCGACGATGACATAGAACCACAGTTGCCGATACCACGGCTTCTTCACCTTGCCGGCGCCGGCCCCACCCGAACGCCTGACGACCGCCGGCGCTCCCTGACTTTCCACGACGATGCCATCGCTGCTCATTGCTTGCTCCCCTGTATTGAAATGGTATGAAGATCGACGGTTCAGACTTCTTCCGGCCAGTACAAACGCATCGGATTCCCGACCAGCAGCTTCTGCTGCAGGTCCGGCGTCGGCGCGATCTGCGGAATGAAGTCGACCAGCAGGCCGTCGTCCGGCATGTGGTCCTTGAGATTCGGATGCGGCCAGTCGGTCCCCCAGAGCACGCGCTCGGGGAATTCCTCGACGAGACGACGGGCGAAGGGCACGACGTCGCGGTAAGCGGCGCGCTCGCCATTGAGGGCGCGTGGGCCGGTAACGCTGAGGCGTTCCGGGCAGGTCACCTTCGACCAGATGTTGGTGTGCTCGCGCATCAGGCGGACGAAGCCCTCGAACTCGGGACCGTCGACGGGTTTCGTCACGTCGGGCCGGCCCATGTGATCGACGACGACCGTCGTCGGCAACGCGGTAAAGAAGTCGCGCAATTCCGGTAGATCGGCCGCCTCGAAATAGACGACGACATGCCAGCCGAGTGGCGCGATACGGCCGGCGATCTCGAGCAGTTCGTCCTTCGGCGTAAAGTCGACGAGACGCTTGACGAAGTTGAAGCGGACGCCGCGCACACCGGCCTGGTGAAGCGCCTGCAGATCGGCATCGCTGATGTCGCGCCGCACCGTGGCGACGCCGCGCGCCATGCCATTGGAATGAACGAGCGCATCGACGAGGGCGCGGTTGTCGGCACCGTGGCAAGTCGCCTGGACGACGACGTTGCGGGCAAAGCCGAGGCGGTCGCGCAGCGCAAACAACTGCTCGCGCGAGGCATCGCAGGGCGTGTATTTGCGCTCGGGCGCAAACGGGAAGCGCTCGCCGGGACCGAAGACATGACAATGGGCATCGACGGCCCCCGCCGGCAGACGGAACTGCGGGATCGACGGATTGGCGAACCAATCCAGCCAGCCCGGCGTTTTCTCGAAACTCATCAACTCACCTTCTCTCGAAAATCAGGAAAAACCCCGGCCATCGCCCGCGTTCGGCGGGCGTCAGCGACCGGATGACAGAAAGACTATTCGGCCTTGATCTGCGCCTCGCGGATCAGTTTCTCGTAGCGGACGCGCTCGTTGTGAATCAGCTCCTTGAACTGCTGCGTCGAGCCCGGCGTCACCTCGCCGCCGACCGCCGCCATGCGCTCCAGCACTTCCGGCGACTTCAGCGCCTTCTGGATCTCGCCATGCAGCTTCTCGATGATCGGCTTTGGCGTCGCCGCCGGCGCGATGAAGCCGTACCAGACCGAAGCCTCGAAGCCGGGGAAGCCCGACTCGGCGATCGTCGGCGCATCGGGGAAGATCGTCGTGCGCTTGTCGCTCATCACCGCCAGCACGCGCAGCTTGCCGGCCTTGACGTGCGGCAGCACTTCCAGCGCATTGACGGCGACCAGCGGCAACTGTCCGCCGAGCACGTCGATGATCGCCTGCGCGCCGCCGCGATACGGGATATGCAGCAGCGATATGCCGGCCGCGCGCATGAAGAGTTCGACGGCAAGATGCGGCGTCGAGCCGTTGCCCGGCGTCGCGTAGCTGAGCGCACCCGGCTTGGCCTTGGCCGCCGCCATCAGGTCCTTGAGCGAACCGATGCCGGCGTTGGCGTTGGCGGCGATCACGACGGGCACGCGGCCGATCAGCGAAATCGGCGCTACCTCGCGTTCGGGATCGAAAGGTGACGGCTGGAACAGCGTCGGATTGGCGGCGAGCGCGTTGGCCGTCACCATCAGCGTATAGCCGTCGGGCGGACTGTCGATCATCGCCCGCACGGCGATGTTGGTGCCGGCGCCGGGCTTGTTCTCGACGACGACCGGTTGCCCGAGCGCTGTCGAGATCTTCTGCCCGACCGTGCGCGCGACGACGTCGACGGCACCGCCTGGCGTATAACCGACATAAACGCGAATCGGCTTGCTCGGATAGTTCTGCGCCTGCGCGGCCGAAGCCAGACACAGCGCCGCCGCAACGGAAAGACACCACCGCATGATGCTCATGATTTCGACCCTTTCATGACGTTATTGATCGTGTTCGCGGCCCAGTGCCGCTTGAAACTCTGCTGAAATGGAGATGCCATCGCCCTGCTCCTCACGGCACCACGGCGCCGCGCAGCCCGGCACGGGATATTGCCGTGGCGACCGTTCCCCCGCGTTTGGCCTGATCGACAAAATCGCGCAGGAACGGCAGTCCTGCCTCGCGCCCCTTGGGAATCGCGATGGCATGGCGTTCGAGACCCCAGTTGCCGGCCAGCACCCGCCCGCCGGGCAAGGTATCGGCCATCTCGAACAGCGTCGACTTGTTGGTGGCATAGGCTTCGGCAGCGCCGCTGGCAAGCAGGCGAATGCCCTCGCCGACCGTCGTCGCCCGCAGCACCGTCGCCGCCTTGAGGTCGCGCGAGAGCACGCCGTCCGAGGTGCTGCCGGCGGTCACGGCAACGCGCACGCCCGGCCGGTCGATGCCGGCAATATCGGCAATCGCGACACCCGGCGCGACGAGATACCCCAATTCAATATCGAGATACGGCGGCGAGAAATCCATTTCCTTCGCCCGCGCCGGCGAAGCGTTGGTGAACGCGACATCGGCCGCACCCGATTTCACCGCCGCCAGCACATCGGCATTCTTGGCATGGACGACCGGCTCGAAGGCGACCCCCAACCGCGCCGCCAACGCCCGGCCGAGATCATGGCCGACGCCACGCGCCTCACTGCCGTTGGCGCCGGGCAGGATCGAGGTCGGTGTGCCGGGATAGAGCGCGACACGCAGACGGCCGGTCGGCGCGAGGATCGCGGCCGCCTCTGCCGCAACACCGGAAGCACGCACATCCGACGCCGGCGCGGCCGCGTCCTTGCGCGCCGGACCGACCGCGCAGGCGGCCAGCAGCACGGCGGCGGCCAGGCACGGCAGCAGGCGCTTCAAGGCGATTCCATCGTTCATGCGCTCACCTCCTTCATTCCCCGGGATGCCGGTGCGATCCTTGTCCTTCAATCGCCGAGTCAGTCGATGTACTTCAACCCGGCCTTTTCGAGCGGCTCGCGCATCTTGTAGATGTCGAGACCCAGCTCGCCGGCGGCAAAACGCGCGCGCTTGCCCGCCTCGGCCGCTTCGCGCGCCTCGCCGGCATCGGCCACTTGCGCGGCGATCGCCGCCGGCACGATGACGACGCCATCGGCATCGGCAACGACGACGTCACCCGGATTGACCAGCGCGCCGGCGCAGACGACCGGCACGTTCACCGAACCGAGCGTCGCCTTGACCGTGCCCTTGGCATGGATCGCCTTGGAGAAGACCGGAAAATCCATCGCCGCCAGTTCCTTCACGTCACGCACGCCGCCGTCGATGATCAAGCCCTTGCAGCCGCGGGCGCGGAAGGAGGTGGCGAGCAGTTCGCCGAAGAAACCGTCGTCGCTGTCCGTCGTGCAGGCGGCGACGGCGACATCGCCGGCCTGAAACTCGCCGGCAGCGACGTGCATCATCCAGTTGTCGCCGGGCTGCAGCAGGACCGTCACGGCCGTGCCGCAGACGGCCGCACCGGGATAGACCGGGCGCATATAGGGCTTCATCAGCCCGACGCGGCCCATGGCCTCATGGATGGTGGCGACGCCGAGACGGCCAAGACGTTCGACGGCGGCCTTGTCGGCACGGACGATGTTGCGTTTGACGATACCGAGATTGTTCAGGCTCATGTCATTGCCCCCGCGCCTTGAGCGCCGCGTCGAGCCGCGGATAGACGCGGCGGGCGTTGCCCTCGTAGATCTTGTAGCGCTCCTCCGCCGAGAGGTTCGGCGTCGCCTCGATGTAGCGCTTGGTGTCGTCGTAATAGTGGCCGGTCTCGGGGTCGATGCCGCGCACCGCACCGATCATCTCCGAGGCGAAGAGCACGTTATCGACCGGGATCACCTTGGTCAGCAGGTCGATGCCCGGCTGGTGATAGACGCAGGTGTCGAAGAAAATGTTGTTGAGCAGATGCTCGCTGAGCAGCGGCTTCTTGAGCTCCTGCGCCAGGCCGCGGAAACGCCCCCAGTGGTAGGGCGCAGCGCCGCCGCCGTGCGGGATGACGAACTTCAGCGTCGGGAAATCCTTGAAGAGGTCCGAGGTCAGGCACTGCATGAAGGCCGTCGTGTCGGCGTTGAGATAATGCGCGCCGGTCGTGTGGAAACAGGCATTGCAGCTCGTCGACACGTGGATCATCGCCGGGATTTCCAGCTCGACCATCTTCTCGTAAAGCGGATACCAGTGACGGTCGGAGAGCGGCGGCTCCTTCCAGTGCCCGCCCGAGGGGTCGGGGTTGAGATTGATGCCGACGAAGCCGTATTCCTTGACGCACTTCTCCAGCTCGGGAATGCAGGTCTTCGGATCGACGCCGGGTGACTGCGGCAGCATCGCCGCGCCGATGAAGTTATCCGGAAAGAGTTGCGCGACGCGATGGCACAGCTCGTTGCAGATCGCCGCCCAGGTCGAACTCGTGTTGAAGTCGCCGATGTGATGCGCCATGAAACTCGCGCGCGGCGAAAAGATCGTCAGGTCCGAACCGCGCTCCTTCATCTTGGCGAGCTGGTTGGTCTCGATGCTCTCGCGCAGCTCGTCGTCGCTGATTTCCAGCTCGGCCGCCTTCGGCGCCACGCTCGCGTCCTTGAGACCGGCGATCTGCCGGTTGCGCCAGTCTTCGAGCGCTTTCGGCGCCGTCGTGTAGTGGCCGTGAATATCGATGATCATGCGGATTCTCCTGGGGTCCAGATCGATGACGGAATCATCACCTCGCCGCGCATGATCAGGCGCGCGGTGCGCAGCAGGGCAGCGCGGGTGACGCGTTGGGGATCGTTTTCGTCGGTCTCGAGTTCGACCGAGAACTCGCCGGTCGGGTGCTCGACCGACAACCGCCGCACGCGGCCGGGCGACACCGCGGCGATGCCTTGCGTGATCGAGCCTTCGAGCACGCAGGCGGTGGCGACGGTGACCGCCGCCAATACGCCAATGGCATCGTGGCAGACGTGCGGGATAAAGCAGCGCGTGGCGATCGCGCCGCCCTGTGCCGGCGGCGCCACCAGGCACATCTTCGGATAACTCTTCGGCCCGACATCGCCGAGGCCCATCGCCACTCCAGCGGCAAGACGCAGGCGTTCGAGGCGGGCCTTGAGTTCGCTGTCGGCATTCATCGCCGTCACGCTCTCGTCGCCGCGCCGGCCGACGTCGGCGGCACGCAGCAAGACCATCGGCATACCGTTGTCGATGCAGGTGACTTCGAGGCCATCGATGACATCGCGGACGCGGCCGGTCGGCAACAGACCGGAACAGACCGAGCCGGCGGTATCGAGGAAATTGATGCTGATCGGCGACGCAGTCCCGGGCACGCCGTCGATGCGCGCCTCGCCTTCGTAGGCGACGCGGCCGCCGGGCGTGCAGACGGTGATGTCGCAGGCCATGTCGGTATTGATCGTGCGCACGCGCAGCGTCGTCGTCTCGCCCTGCACCGCCGCGAGGCCGGTTTCGAGCGCAAACGGGACGACGGCGGCAAGCATGTTGCCGCAATTGGGGGTCGTATCGACGACGTCCTTGCCGGGTTGCAACTGCGCGAAAAGGAAATCGAGATCGACGCCGGGCACGGCGCTCGGACCGACGATGCCGACCTTGCTGGTCAGCGGATGGGCGCCGCCGAGCCCGTCGATCTGGCGCGCGTCGGGCGAGCCGATCGCGGCGAGCAGCACACGGTCGCGCGTGGCGACCTCCGCCGGCAGGTCGGCCGCGCGAAAAAAGGGGCCGCGCGACGTGCCGCCGCGCATGAACAAACAGGGAATTGCCGTCTGCATCCCGGTCTCCGAAGGTTTGGAATAACTCGATGACGGTATTGTGGCGGCATTGCGGGGCAGCGCCTAGGCGCCTGCCCGACTACTAGCTATAACGTTTTGTTATGGGGTGCGTCCATCGCCTCGGCGCCACTGATGATCAGTTGGCGGAGCACGCGCTGCACATGCCGGATCAGCGGTGTCGGCTGTTTATGCGAAGAACTGACGAGGCACAGCCGGCTGATCAGCGTCGGCGCCACGATCGGCGCTAGCACGAAATGCGATGACAGCCCGCTGACGGCGACGGCCGAGCGCGGCAGCAGCGCGTAGCCGTAGCCGGCCTGCACAAGATTGAGGATCGAGGCGATGCTCGAAATCTCCCAGGCGACCTCGAGCGGGATGCCGAGCAATGCCGATTGCGTCTCGATCAGCTTGCGGATGGCATGAGTGCGCGCCGGCACGATCAGCGGCAGGCGGGCGAGTTCGGCGAAGGCGACACCGCCCGGACCGGCGAGATGCATGTTCGCGGCCGTGCCGACGAGACAGATCGATTCGTCGATGACCGGCTGGATGTCGAGCGCCGGATTCGGATCGGGATTGAGCAGGATGGCGAGGTCGGCGCGACCGCTGGCGATCCACTCGGCGAGGTGCGCCGACAGGCCTTCGACAATCGAGAGCTGCGCCTGCGGCAGGTTCTTGCGGAATTCCTCGACGAGCGGCAGCGTGCACCAGCGGCCGAAACTCGGCGGCAAGCCGACGACGATGCGCCCGCTCGGCACGTCACGATTGGCCTCGATGTCCTCGCGTACGCTCGACATCAGCTGCAGGATGCCGACCGCATGGTCGTAGAGGCGCTTGCCGGCCTCGGTCATCATGACGCCGCGCCCGTTGCGGATCAGCAGCGTCGTGCGCAGGTCGGTTTCGAGCAGGCGCACATGGCGCGACAAGGCCGGCTGCGCGATGTTGAGCACCATCGCCGCCTTGCTGAAGCTGCCGAGTTCGGCGACCCGGACGAAATATTCGAGTTGCTTGAGGTTCATGAAAGTATTGTGGGCCTGGAGCAATGAGATTCAATCGAGGAACGGCATTTCATATGCGGTGAATCTGCCCAGGACGCTTCCTGCAGATACCGGCCCCAGGCGATTATTCTCTTTGGTTTCCATGCATTTGCATAGCCAGGGGGGTGTATCGATTAAGCGCCGGAGTGCTTTGCACCCTGCCCAGGAGCGGCGGCAGGGCGCATGCCATTGACCGCCGAGTGGCAGTCGTCAGCCAGATTCCTGACGCCAGACAGAATCAGATCCGGGGACCGGCCTCGTCCCCGTATTCCTTGTCGACCCATTCCTTCAACTCGGCAAGGGATACCGGTTTTCCGAAATAGTAGCCTTGACCGAATTCAACGCCGAGTTCTGCAAGCCGGTCGGCCTGCCTTTCATTCTCGATACCTTCTGCGATCACTTCGGCGCCCACCGCACGAGCGATCTGAATGATTTCCGGAATCAGGGATGAACGAACCGTGACGTCTTCCATGTCCCACACGAACGAACGGTCAATTTTCAGATAGTGCGGCGCAATCGACCTGACGCTCGACAGGTTCGAGAATCCGGTCCCGAAGTCGTCGACGGCGATGAGATAGCCATCCCCCTTGACGGCCTCCACTTCACTCTTGATTGCCTGCGATATCTGCTGCTCGGTCACTTCGACACAAACCCGACCGCCTCGATTTGCATATGCGGCGAAATGTGTGTTCAAGAGCATGCGCGCCTGACTGCTCTGCAGCGTGTCGGGAAAGAAGTTGACCGCCACCTTGAAGTGCTCCGGTAGCGGAAGCTTCTCCAGATCTTCGGCGGCTCTCATCACGACAACCCGGTCCATCTGCGCCGTCAGTCCCTGCGCAATCACTTCGGGAATGAATTCATCCGGAAAGAGTACGCGATTTCCATAAGCCAATCTCATGAGCACTTCACACCCGGCGATTTTGCGGGTCTTGAGGCTGACGACCGGTTGGAAGGCGCAGCGGACGTTTTCCGGCCTCAGCAAGTGTTTCAGATGTGCCCTGAAGGACAGACGGCTCCGAATCACCGGCAGGGTCGCAAAGTATGTCAGTCCTCCAAGGACCAAGGACATTGCGGCCAGGACAAGGATCAGCAGTCGATAACGCGTGGTGATAGCCAACCAAGGTATTGCGCTCTGCAGAATGTTGGCGGTTTCCGGAACTGCCGTTGAAACCCAGAAGATCCCCATCTCGTAATTCCATCCTGACAGCTTGCCTTCCACGGGGAGAACAGTACTCAGGAAAGCAACCTCGGCATCGGGAATTTGCGGCGCCCTGTACATGATCAAAGGCACTCGACTGGGCAAGCGTAGTCGTATCAGGGAAACGCCGGTGTCGTGGAGTTCGCGAAGCCTGAAAGGGGAAATGACGGCGTCGAAACGACCCAATACGGTAATCGATGATTTCAGCCCCTGCTCGCTGATTTCCAGAGGTCTGTTGAGAAAGAGATTGAAGATCTCTCCGCTTCGTTGGAGGACATACACGGCGTCGGGCGCGCCAGCGTCGACAGGCACCGACAAGATCCCGTCCGTGGTCGTGCATGCAAGTTTGCGGTTGTCATCAAATACACCGAATTCGCCGATGTATGAAGAACCCAGCGTCCATCGGCGCAAGGCTCTCAGGGTCTTGTCCGAGCAATCGGGTTCCAGGTCTTTCGCGGCAGTCCGCAGATAGGTCACCGAATCCCGCACCATGCCAGCCAGCATTTTCCCTGCCGCATCATGCACTTCGCGAACTCTTGCGATTTCCATCACGCCGACCATCGCGAAGCACACCATCAGGCAGGCCAATGTGACAAGGATGCTCGCCATGGCGGCCAGCAAGGGCGGCAAAAAATTGGCTTTGGCTTGCACTCGCATGCTTACATCACAGGCTGTTGTCCGTCGAAAAAGGGAGGTCTCGGGCTGATTCACCACATTATGCAAACAACAACCTGTGCCTATTCCAGCGACTTGGAACGCTGGTTGCTCATCAATGCCGAGCGATCATCTCGATATCGCCGCAACTTGATTGTGACCACCCACTCGTCACCGATTGTACGCATTCGGAATCTCGCCGGAAAGCCACCGGTGGTAAAAACCGCATGCATTATGGATGACGGCTTCCGCTGGCGGCGATACGGGTTGGCAATCGGCCGGCAGCGGTCTGTCCCGGAATCAGCGTCGGCGACATTCGCATAACCGCTTCGCATCGGAAAGCTGACACAGCATACACTTCGGGAAATCGGCCTTGGCCGACCTTGGCCTTGCGGCGAAACTCGGGCAGCAATGGGCCGCTTATCTGCCATTCAGTCTCAAATGATGCTGAACGACCGGTTTTCTCTCACGCGAACGCTAACTCCCGACCCTGAACCGACATTTTGCTCATTAGCCAATTGGAGGCAGCTTACTGATGCTGAGCAGTCGGTCGATTGGCGGCTTACGTGAATCCGGCACGACAGTAATTTGCGTGACACCTGACTCAGAGCGCCAACAGACCGAGTGATGGGGTGGTTAGCTAATTTTCTAGCGCGAAGAACTTGAAGCGGTTGCGGCCAGCCTGTTTGGCCGCATACATTGCGATGTCCGCCTTCTTCATCAATTCCTGAGCGTCGTCCTTACCGCTAACGGGGTATACGCAGATGCCGATAGTCGTGGTGATAACGAGTTCGTTTCCCCTGGTTCTAACGGGACCTTGGACTATCTAAGTGCAATGCTGGAGCACACGAAATCAGTGAAAAAAAGCGAGCACGGGGGGGCAAAACAGCGTAGCCAGGAGGTGTACGAAATGTTGATTAACATGCATGGAAAACTGCCGACTTTAAATGAATTGGCGGCCCAGTTCGGATGTTCCGCACGCTTATTGAACGATGATTTCGTCGCCGAATTTGGTGGCTCGATTTACGCTTTCATCACCAGCCAGCGCCTGGACGAGGCGCACGAGGCGATCCTGCAGAGCAATGTCCCGTTAAAAACCCTGGCCTTCAAATTGGGCTATGCCCATGTCAACCATTTCATCACGGCATTCCGCAAGAAATATGGCTACCCACCGGGAAGTTTGCGGAAACAATGAAAAAATGACCGGAGTGTCCAACCTGCGCAAAAAAATTAAATGCACATTAACTTCCCCGCCGATAACGGGACCACCAACTTACTCACGCCTCTGGCTTTATATCAGCTGCTTTCACAACCTTCGTCCATTTAGCAATTTCACTCTCGATCTTTGCCTTAAACTCGCTCGCTGTGCTACCCACGGGAATAAAACCTTGCTCAACGAGTTTCCCCTGTAATGGCCCACTGCGCACCGCTACTGACGCAATTCCGCTAATCTTATCTAGAATTGTTTTCGGCACTTGTGCCGGTGCAATCAACCCGAATAGCGGGGTGGCGTCGACACTTGGCAGTCCGAGCTCCGCCATTGATGGCACATTGGGTAGTTGGGCAGAACGCGTTGCACCAGTTACCGCCAGAGCTCTCACTGCCCCTGAGCGAATGTGTTGCAACATGGAAGGCACCGTCGTAAAACCAAACGCCACATGCCCACCGACCAAATCTGTAAGGGCTGAATTTCCTCCCTTGTACGGGACATGAATGACATCTGCGCCTGTTGCTGCTCGTAGTTGCTCACTTGCCAAATGAGGCGCACTGGCTACACCCGCAGAACAATAACTATACTTTCCTGGCTTTGCTTTGGCCAAGTCAATCAACTCTTTCAGCGTATTGGCGGGCACGGAACTGTGGACACTCAAGACCAAAGGAGCCGTAGCCATCAGAGATAAGGGGGCAAAATTCTTGACCGTATCGTACGGAAGCGCACTTCCGAATAACGCTGGGTTAATTACGAAAGCAGTATCAATAAAACCTAGCGTCATGCCATCTGGTGTTGCATCAGCAATCGCCTTTGTTCCAATTCTCGTGCCTGCTCCGCCCTTGTTATCAACAATGTGAACGACACCAAGTGTCTGTTGCAAGTGTTGAGCCATCATGCGAGCCAGCATGTCTGTTGCTGCGCCAGGAGCATAGGGAACGATGATTTTTGCTGTCCCCGCGCTTTGCGCATGAGCGAGATTCCCGATACCCAATAAGTCTACAGCCACGCATGCGGTTGCCGCCTTTAAGATTTCACGCCGATTAAAGTCTCGCATTTGGTCAGCTCCATCAGAACTATATGAGTTTTACAAAATTCCCTTGGATCAGATCTTCCTCTGGATCTGCCCCAAGACCTGGCAAATCCGTGAGTTGAAATGCTCCGTTCTTCATTGGAATTAGATCTCGATACGGCACGAAACCAAGGTCGCAATAGATTCGTTCGACTGTAACTTCTTGTGGATGTGCCGCCAATGCGTGAAGCGTCGCGAGAAAACCGGGGCCAAAATAGGACGAATGTGGCGCTAATCTGACCGACGAGCTTTCGCATTGCTTTGCGATCTTCCACAGCGCCGATAATCCTCCACACTTCACAGCACTCGGCTGCACAAAGTCGACTGCGTGAGACGTAACCATGTTAGAAAGTTCGACGACACTGCTTGCATTCTCACCAGCAGCCATCAGCACTTCTGTCTCGCTTCGAAGAGCCTGTAGCGTACGAATGTCTTCTGGCGGCCAAGTGGGTTCCTCGATCCAATAGGGATTTGAGGGAGCCATTTCACGCACGACTGAAATTGCATCCTCGATCGTCCAGGCACAATTGACATCGACCATGAGTGGCATTTCTGCACTCATTACCGAGCGTGCTGCATTAACCGCATTTGCAGTTTTTTCATGCAGCTTAATCTCCTGATAGCCATCATTGAGCGCTCGGGAAACATTTCTCTGAACGAAATCGGTATTCCCGTAATACTGAAGCAACGAGGCATACGCTGGAATGGTCGTACGCCTGCCTCCCCCGAGTAATTCGTACACGGGAACCCCTGCCAATTTTCCTCGGATATCCCAAAGAGCGATATCAAGACCACTCAGTGCATGGATGACCGGACCTGACCGTCCCATCAAGTGCAGTGCTCGCTCAAGCGACGGCATTAGTGTTGGATCAAGGGCATCACGCCCTTCTGCAAGGGGCGCTACGCGATTGCGAAAGATCGATGACAACGCATCAAGGTCGGCACTATAAGATTCACCCCAACCAACCGTACCATCAGCGAGTTCAATACGAATCCAACCACTGTCAAGAGTGGTTCGTGCCACTCCGGCAAATAACGGTGCCGGAGCTCCATGATCAAACGGCAGACGAACTTGGAAGCAGGTCACGGATTTGATAAGACTTGATGACATTAGATATGTTTGCCTAAGAATTATATGTGCATATAAATAGTAGCCTTGCAGACTAAGTTACTATGTCTGGTCTGCGTCTTTAGCCGCATGGTAATCTAAGCCGTTTCACCGGTCTAAGCCAAAAATTGTATGTTTTGATTCATTTTTTAAATGGCACTCGATATCAGTCAATTGAACTGCTTCGTTGCGGTCGCTGAAGAGCTGCATTTTGGCCGAGCGGCGGCACGTTTATGCATGACTCAGCCACCATTGAGCCGGCAAATTCAACTACTGGAACATGCTCTTGGCGTGCAATTGCTCGAACGTGGCAATCGTAGTGTTAGCCTTACAGCAGCAGGGCGAGTCTTTTTGCCCGATGCTCGCCAAATTTTGCATCTCGCTGAACGAGCCACCAGTACGGCGCGTCGCGCCGGTCATGGCGAAATGGGCCGTATCGTTGTCGGATTTACTTCGGTGATAGGAATAGACCTGATGCCTCAAGTGGTCGCATCGGCGCGGAAGGCATTGCCCCATATTGACATCATTCTCAAGGAGATGGTCTCGATTGAGCAGATTCAGGGGCTAGAAGCGAATACCATCGACCTGGGCTTCACGCGCTCATTGCCTATTCGAGGGAATCTAACGCGAGAACAGGTTGCCAGCGAAAAAATGGTCGTGGCTTTGCCAATTGAGCATCCATTGGCTGCCAAGCAGACCATCAGTTGGCAAGATCTGCATGGACAGCCATTCATCACGTACACCCCAAAAACTGGCAATTACTTTTACACGATCATAACCCGATTGCTGAACGAACTCGGCATCGTGCCTGAGTATGTCCAGCATGTTGATGAGTCGCACACCATTCTCGGACTAGTACGTGCCGGACTCGGCATATCGATTGTGCCGGAATCTGTAAGCGTTCTCTACACCGACAAAGTGGTTTTCCGTCCCATTGGACGTAACGAACTGAGGGCTGATACCTGCATGATCTGGCGGTCCGATTGTTGCAATCCGGCTCTGGTCACCTTTCGTGACTTCGCCTCGAAGCATTTTGCCCGCTTCAGATTACCCAGTTGATCTAGCCTACCGGTGACAGCAGTCGGTGGCATATCGGTCCTTTCATCCGTGGGCTGCCAATGTCCACTAAGGCCGACGAGTGTAAATTCGCACCGCCGGATCTCAGGCAAATCCTCGGCCTCAGCGGTCATTGGCGATCCGTCCAGGCGCTGGCGGAAATGTACCGATAATTCGCCGCTCATTCGAAAGTGACTTTGAACGGCAGCGTCTCAATCGGGCGAACTCGAACTTTGGACGGCGGATTCAAGCGATCGACGCGACAGATTGATGGAATCGTTCAGCGGTCCGTTTTGCGAAAAAGCTCGTTTATAATTCGCGCGCAAAACCCTACCGAAACGAATACGAACTCCTATGAATCTTCAACAAAACGGCGAAGAGCTGAAACGCGGCCTGAAAAACCGCCATATCCAGCTCATCGCACTGGGCGGTGCCATTGGTACCGGTCTGTTTCTCGGCATCGCCGACACCATCAAAATGGCGGGCCCGGCCGTGCTGCTCGGCTACGCCATCGGCGGCTTCATCGCCTTCCTCATCATGCGCCAACTCGGCGAGATGGCGGTGGAAGAGCCGGTTGCCGGCTCCTTCAGCCACTTTGCCCACAAGTACTGGGGAGAGTCGGCGGGTTTCGCCTCCGGCTGGAACTACTGGGTGCTCTACGTGCTGGTGAGCATGGCCGAGTTGACTGCGGTCGGTATCTACGTGCAGTACTGGTGGCCCGAGATCCCGACCTGGATGTCGGCGGCCTTCTTCTTCGTGATTATCAACGCGATTAATTTGACCAACGTCAAGGCGTTCGGCGAGATGGAGTTCTGGTTCGCCATCATCAAGGTGATCGCCATCCTCGGCATGATCGGCTTTGGCGCTTACCTGCTGTTCTCCGGCGGTGGCGGTCCCGAGGCCACGATAAGCAACCTCTGGGCTCAGGGCGGCTTCTTCCCCAACGGCTTGGACGGCCTAGTGATGGCCATGGCCTTTATCATGTTTTCCTTCGGCGGTCTGGAGCTGGTCGGCATCACCGCAGCGGAAGCTGACGATCCCGAGAAGAGCATCCCCAAGGCCACCAACCAGGTGATCTACCGCATCCTCATCTTCTATATTGGCGCCCTGACCGTACTGCTCTCGCTCTACCCCTGGGGCAAGGTGGTCGAAGGAGGCAGCCCCTTCGTGATGATCTTCCATGCCCTGGACAGCGATCTGGTGGCCAACGTGCTGAACCTGGTCGTGCTGACCGCCGCGCTCTCCGTCTACAACAGCTGTGTCTACTGCAACAGCCGCATGCTGTTCGGTCTCGCCAAGCAGGGCGACGCCCCCACGGCGCTGCTCAAGACCACCAAGAGCGGCGTCCCCCTGATGGCCCTCACCATCTCGGCCGCCGCCACCCTGCTGTGCGTGCTGATCAACTACCTGATCCCGGGCAAGGCCTTTGGTCTGCTGATGTCGCTGGTGGTCTCTGCCCTGGTCATCAACTGGGCCATGATCAGCCTGGCGCACCTCAAATTCCGCAAGGTCAAGGCCGCCGAGGGGGTGACCACCAAGTTCAAGGCGCTGTGGAGTCCGTTTGGCAACTACCTCTGCCTCGCCTTCATGGCCGCCGTCCTGGTAATCATGTACATGAACGACGGTACTCGCATCTCGGTCGAGTTGATCCCGGCCTGGCTGGTCGTGCTCGGCCTGGGGTCTCTGTTCAAGCTAAGACGTCAGGGCCAGGTTGCGACCGACCTGACCTGAGCATAGCTACGCTTTTCACGCACATGCCGGTCGATGATCGGCATTTTTCTTTCTGCCGTCCGAGCGTGCTGATGAAAACAGCCCTGGCAACCGTCAGCGCCCCAAGGGCAGATCACTTCCCTTTGCCCCAGGCGAATAATGTGGCGGCACTTCTGCCCCTGAGGCGGACGTCAACAGCGCCAGACACATCCGCTCCCGACGGCAGGTCCCATTACGCTGTCCGCATACCGGTCAGGAATGCGCCGTCCCGGCTTTCCGCAGTCTGGCGGTGAACCAGAAGGTACTGCCTTGGCCGAGCCTGCTTTCACACCCTGCCGTGCCCCCCATCAATTCGGCCAGTTTCCTGGTAATCACCAGGCCAAGCCCTGTGCCGCCATATCGACGCGTCGTGCTGCTATCCGCCTGTTCGAAAGCATTGAACAGCCTGTTCGCCACGTCAGGATCAATGCCGATTCCCGAATCTTCGACTTCGAACCGGACCAGGACAGTGTCTGGCGTTTCTTCTGCTGTCAGGGTTCTCAGGATCACCTGGCCTTGTTCGGTAAATTTGATGGCGTTACCGGCGTAATTGAGCAAGGCCTGTTTCAGCCGGGTGGGATCGCCGATCAGGCTACCCGTCCGAGGCTCGTTGTCGACAGAGATATGAAGCCCCTTCATCTCCGCCGCAGGCTCCATCATCGTGGCGACGTCTCCGGTGATTTTTTCCAGACTTATCCCGACTTCCTCCAGGGTGACCTTGTCCGCTTCTATCTTGGAAAGATCGAGGATGCCATTGATGACGTCGACCAGATGCGTACCGGACGCTTCGAGTTTATCCAGTTGTTCGAGTTGCTTTGGCGTCAGTCCGCCCCGCCGGATGAGATGTGCCATACCGAGAACGCCGTTCAGCGGCGTACGCAGCTCGTGACTCATGTTGGCGAGGAATGTGCTCTTGGCGCGGCTCGCGGCTTCGGCCGCCTCCTTGGCCTCCTTCAGGATGAACTCCGCCTCCTTCTGCAAGGTAACATCCATCGCGATGCCATGTAATCCCACCGGTCTGCCGGCATCATCGCAAGTGCGCTCACCCCGCGCCAGAATCCAACCGTTGCTGCCATCGGCGCGACGTGTCTGCAGTTCCAGTTCGTAGGGCTCTCCCGTCTGAGCCGTCTTTTCCAGCGCTGCGGACAACCGGGTCCAACTTTCCGGGGTGAATATGCTGTTGTGAATCGAGTAATTCGGCGGCGGCTGGCCGGGATCGGCATTGAACATCCGATAGAGCTCATCAGACCAAGTGACATTGTTTGTCGCCAGATCGAGTTGCCAACTCCCCATCGAGGCAATTCTTTGAGCTTCGTGCAAATCGGCGGTGCGTTGTCTTATCTGTGCTTCCAGCGTTTCCTTGTGACGTCCAAGGGCATTTTCGGCATGCTTACGTTCCGTGATATCGATCAGCGTGACCAGATGAATTGAATCCAGCCCCTCTGGAAGAGACGTCGCTGCCACCATGACGACTCGAACGTCGTTTGTGCGGGTCGTAATCTCGACTTCGATGGGGTCGACCTTGTCTTTCCCCTGCAGTACGGATTCAACATATGCCAGCCACTTCTGCTGAACCCGGGCTCGATAATCGGGATCCGGATAGGCTTTCTGCCACCAATCGGCGACCGTCGGAATGTCGTCGAGCGTATAGCCAAATGCCTTGGTAAAAGCATCATTCAAGTACGTGATGTCGAGCGCATCATCATTCAGCGCCATCGGAATTGGCGACGCTTCGATAATGGCCCGGAATCGTTCCGAGGCAATTCGCTGGGATTTTTCGAGTCGAACGTGTTCGCTGATGTCGCTGAAAATGGTGGCAAACTGGTCCGGCCCGGGTGAGACGACCGAAATGGAAAAAGTCTTGTCGAGGGGAGGAAAGTAGGTTTCAAACCGCAACGCTTGCCTGGTGGTAACGACCTGAGCATATTCAGCCAGGAAGGGCACACCGCCATAGGCTTGCGTCGCCGTCTTGCCGATCACGTCCTGCGCTCGCAGGCCTGTATGACCTTCGTATGCGGGGTTGGTGTCAAGTATCAGATAATCGATCGGGCGCCCTTCAGGGTCACGCATCAGGCGATGTAAGGCGACGCCCTCGGTCATGCTGTCGTAGAGCGAATGAAACCGCGCCTCGCTCTCTTCCAGCGCAATTCTCTGCGTATAGCGACGCCGAAGAATCTTATGCAGCGCAATGACCAGGGCGGAAAAGGCAATGCAGACCAGAATTGTCCAGACAATGCCCGGACGTATTCCGCCGATGATGAATTCATGCTTGGCCGAGATGCCGATATCCAGTCCGGTTTCGCCAATGCGACCGAAAACGAGGATGCGTCGCTGATTGTCGGTCACCACGTTTCCGAGGTAGCGTGTCAGTTTGCTACCTGAGCTGAGATAGGTCTGGAAGGCGTCTCCGCTGGCAATATTCTTGCCGATATGCTTTTCCGGATCGGGCAAACGGAAGAGAACATCGCCTTCCCGATTATGAATTGCCGCCGCATCGATCTCCTTGTTTGCCAGTACGTCAACCAGCAATGGCTCGAGAGACTGAAGCACCAGGGTTCCAACCACAACGCCGAGAAACTCCCCGGACGAGTTACGGATGGCTTGGGAGATTGCGATCGTCTGCTTGCCTGTGACTGCGCTGAAGACCCGCGATATATGAGTCCGATTGACATCCCCGGACTTGGCATCCCGGTGAAATTGAAAGTAGTCCCGCCCGGCGACGTTGAATCCCCGTAGCGCATCCAGGTCGTCACCTGCCTGAATGCTTTCCGCGCTGGTAATCGTGCCCGTGCGATCCGCGGTAAATACGGTATCGATTTCGGAAAACTGTTTCAGGAAGGCCCGCTGGCGTTGTGCCACGAAACTGAGAGAGGCGACCGGCACGACCGACTGATCGGCCACCAAACCGTGCAACCCGACATCCAGCCCGCGAAGGAAACCACTGACCTTGGCATCGGCAACCAGCGCATGGTTTTCCAGTGCATGGAACTCCGACTCAATAGCATCCTGATATGCCTGGAAAATATTGACGGCACCAATTGCATAGATCGCAACCAGCATGAACACCAGACCCGATACCGAGTTCAGTCGGTGGCCCGCATGGTCAATTGCACGTTGAAGTTTATTGCCCATTGCCGATTCTTATGGCTTCTGATTATTAGTGCATGTTAATCATACCTTCATATCGTCGAGCAATGCATCAGCAAGATGGCGATCGTGCAATGAGGCCAACCCGGCGGCTGACGGGAGCCGACTCCATTCCCCCAACCAATTCAATCGGATAAGCAAGACCCGGGTAGTGACCAGCGCTTGAATTTCGCGAGCGCGAACTCTTGGCAGCCAGAGGATCATTTCGAATGATGCCAATTGCACCTCGAACGCCCGACACATCGCGAGTCGTTGCGAATCCGACGCCGCTCATTTGCGCGTAGCGTGTTCGCCTGCTGCGAGCTTCCATTTTTCCGATTCCAGGAGGGCCTGTTTGTGCTGAAGAATTGGCGCACCGGTTCGGAGTGTCGAACGGCGGCTTGAGGTCGAAAGTGCGCGTTCACGGGGATCGGAAACAGACCTTAAAGCGCCGGGACGACTAAACTGACCCAGCGACTGCCGCCCAACACTTAAGACTGACCCAAGGCCACTTTGGCCGACGACAGGGCTTCGCGGCCAGAGCGATCATTCATGAGGGAGTTTTTTTGATGGACTGCTATCCCACTTATTGCCGCCGTTGATCGCCAGGGCTAAATGAATGGCGGCGTACGATATGCAAGGCCATGACTCTCAACGAATTCCGACAACAACCGAAGCGGTACCACGGATAATCTTGCGGCAGCGCGGAGAATTACACTGACATTCAAA
This sequence comes from Propionivibrio dicarboxylicus, assembly GCF_900099695.1. GTDB lineage: Bacteria > Pseudomonadota > Gammaproteobacteria > Burkholderiales > Rhodocyclaceae > Propionivibrio > Propionivibrio dicarboxylicus. The sequence continues at coordinate 54,230 of NZ_FNCY01000015.1, forward strand.
TGGAATCATGCCATCGTTACAGATCGTGGCGTAATCGAGCGTCAACTCTTCTCCCGCCGCGATATCACGTACGGCGACAACATTCAATCCCGAATAGCGCGTATTGGGATCACACGAATGGTTTTGTGGCGCCCAGTTTTCCGGTTGATCATCCCACAACAGCGAAACATGTGAATTGAGCGGAAGAGCATAGCGCCGGAATATCTCGATCTGATCGGCCGGCCAGTGTTGTTCAACATGAGGAAAACTGACGAGTCGTTGTGCTCTTTCCTCAAAGCGAAAGACAGTTTCTCCTTGTTGGATAGCCTCGCGCGCATAGATGCCATATCCGGAAATCGCGTTGCCACGACGAACCCAACGTCGCCGCCGGCTTCGATGTCGTGCTTTGCCTTCGTCGATGATCTGTCGCAGGAATCCGCTGGCGGTGAGGGCGTCACTTTTCAGTATGTAGTCGGCCGAACCTTCATGCCCCTCGGCGTAAAACACCGAGCAAGCAAAATTGATATCGATAAAAAATACCGAGCCTTGCGCATCAACCCGAAAATCCAGGCGAGCGTAACCTTCTCCTGAAAAACCCACGAAAATAGCCTTGGCGGCTTGTCGCAAGGATTGATCGAGTTCTTGATCCTGAAGCGGCACATTGGCCTCCGGATGATGTTCCCGAATCTTGAGATCGTAGGTCTTGAAGGCGTCAGGATGTTCGAATACAAATTCAAGCGGCCTTAATACCGTGGGGTCGAACGGTTTGTTCGGATTGGCGACGACCAGAACGGTAAATTCACGACCGGGAATGAATTCCTCGACCAGCGCACTGCCGAAACGGTCGATCACTTGTTGGCATTGCGCCCTTAACCCGTTGGCGTCTTGCACGCGCGAGTTCGTATCGATCCCGAGACTGTCTCCGGCGTGTGCCGGTTTGACGAACAACGGGAAACGCAACTGCGTCAATGCGGCCTCGCAGTCGTCTGGCGTATTCACCTCGACGCAAGGAGGCGACTTCACTCCTTGTGTGTATGCCACATACTTCATTAGCGGCTTTGACGGGTCGTACACGCGCAAGCTGGGGCCGGTGTAAGGCAACTCAAGGGCTTCCAGGCTCCATATGACATCCACCGAAGGAATATCCCAGTCGAGATAACCTTCGCACAGATTGACAAATATGGCGTACCCCCGACGACTGGCTTCACGTAACTGGCGATGGACGGATCGCTTGTCGAGAAAGAGGTGATCGACCTGGCAGTCCGGAAGCAGCGCCGACAGATCTCGCGGCGGATCGTACATCCCGTGGTCCTGGGAGGACTCGGGATAGAGGGGTTGCAGTACGCAGACTCTCTCGCGCATCAGATATTCATCCAGCTTGGGGTCGATCGAATGATGACATTGTCTTGGATATGATCGTACCTATCAAGTCTGGAAAGGAAAGACCGGCAAAATGCAGGATATTGCCGAGCGATGTCTGATCGTCCCCTGACAAACCGCAGTTCGCATTGACTTCGAGAACATGGAGGCGGCCACTGCGATGATCCTGGCGAATATCGATGCGTCCGTAACCATGCCCGCGAACAGCGCAGTAGGCGAGTTTTCCGATCGTCTCGAGGGTCGAATGCAAGGCCGCAGGCGCCGGCTGATAGTGGTAGAAGGCTTTTCCATCCGGCGGGGCGGACTCTTCCTGATAATGCCCCCAATAGCGATCGAAAGACAGGAAACGTTCTGCCGGCGGTATGTCCGGATGAAAAATGCGTTCGACGGGCGGCAGGCTCCACAGGCTGTCGGGCTGATGGTGTTCCCCACCGACGAACAACGTAAACTCCCTGCCCTCAATGTAGCGTTCGGCAATAAAAGTCGCCGTCGCAAAATATTTCGCGAAGCGTCCGGACTTCAATTCGTCACGGTATGCCAGCAGTTCCGACAGGGAATGCACCACGGAACGGAGCGAAATACCATAGCTGGCCGCCGAAACGTCAGGTTTGCAGAACAACGGCCAGTCGAAGTCCCCGGACGGCATGTCGGGGGGCGCGGCATTTGGGAGCACGCAGAACGGTGCGGTTGGCACGCCGGCTTCCTGGAAGAGCTGTTTCATCCGAATCTTGGAAGTGGAAATCCGGAAAAATTCAGCATTGGCGCCCGTAAAAGGCACACCGGAACGTTCCAGTGCGCTGACGACCGAGAGGCCGGGGCTCTCGTTTGGGTCGTCAACTCCGTCGCAGAAATTGAACACGACGACAGGGCGACTTCTGCCGCTTGCGACGACCTGCGCGATGATTCGATCCAGATTGCCATGGACGATCGGTTGCCAGACCCAGGGCAGACCGAGCTGTTGAAAGGTCTGCGCAAGTTCGACCTTGAAATCCGCGGTGTCGTAGCTGTCGCCGACCAGGCTGTTCTGTTCGATCCAGAACGGGATGAACGCCCAGACAAGCGGCGGCGAAGACGCCGATAACTCAGAGGGATGATGCGGTATGCAGGTTGGATCGGACATGACAGTTTTCTGACTTTGGTACTTCGTCATCGGAATTGCCGCAGGCCAGACGACCGTTGTTCAGGACGTAAACATGATCGGCAAGTGCGGCCAGGCTGAGGCGATGAGTGACGGCAATCAGCGTGATTCGCCGTGTTTCCGCCAGACGGCGCAAGGTGGCCAGCAACTCTGCCTCCGTAGCAACGTCGAGTGCTGACGTAGCTTCGTCCAGAATCAGAATTGCCGGGCGACGAACCAAGGCTCGTGCGAGAATCAGGCGCTGACGCTCTCCTCCCGAAAACCGCGCACCACGCTCGCCCACGAGCGTATCCAAGCCGGCCGGCAGAGCCAGGACGAAATCGAGGATTTCGGCGCTGCGTAACGCCTCAAGAATTTCCGTATCCGTGGCATCCAATTTGCCCATACGAATGTTGTCGCGCAACGAAAGATCAAATAGCAGCACATCCTGGGAGACAAGACCGAACTGCGTGCGAAGCGAATCAATCGAAGCATCGCGAATATCGTTTCCGTCAAAGAGGATCCGCCCCCGGCTGGGGTCATACAAGCGTAGAAGCAGTTGTAGCAGCGTTGTTTTCCCGGAACCGCTGGGGCCGACCAACACCGAGAACTCGCCTCGCCGGAAAACCACGGAGATATCTTGCAGTGCGGCAGAGCGGCTATCCGCAGCCCGGTGCGGATAAGCAAACGACACCGAGTCGAGGCGGAGTTCTCGCTGAAATGGCGGTAGGCAGACGGGGACTTCTGCCTCCGCAACCGTCGGTTGTTCCCTGAAAATCTCGTTGAGCCTTTCCATGCTGGCAGTCGCTTCGATCATGACCGGCGCCAACCAGGTCAGGTTGGAAATTGCAGTGTTCAGCCCCAACACCAGGATCTGAAAAGAGACAATCTCGCCGCTGCTGAGATGCCCTTGTAATGCCAGGACCGAACTGATGCCGAGAATGATCAAAGCGAGAATGAAAAATGAGACCGATGGAATGCGCTGAACGACATATGACAGAAAACTGGAACGGATCGATAACTTGATCAGAATATTCGTTTCGTCATTGAAGCGCCGATACACTTCGTGTTCCAGGCCAAACGCCTTGATTACCGATTGCCCTTGCAACCCTTCCTGAATCGTCGCGGACAAGCGCCCGGATTGGCGGCGGGTATCCAGAGAGGCTTGCCGAGCGCGCCAAAGCACAGTTCTTGGCAAGAGGAAGCACGCTGCTACGCCAAGAACCGCCAAAAGGGCCATCCATGGCTGAATGGACGCCATGAACAGGGTCGCGAATGTCACGCTGAACACACCGGTCAGCGCATAGGGAACGACCGTAACCAGGCAGTTTTCGACGGTTTCGGCGTCGGCAAGAAAACAATTGAGCACGTCGCCGGAAGAACGTTTTCCGAAAAATTCAATGGACAGACGCTGCACATGACGATAGAGATCCCGGCGCAGATCATTGATGACCAGGGTTCCAAGTTTGGCCCAGAGATAGTCGGCAACCAGGGCCAGGGCGGAAAACAGCACGGTGGCGACGCCAAGTAACGTCAGCACAAGAATCAGCATTGAACTATCACGAGGCACGATCGCCTCGTCGATCAGAATGCGAAAACTGTAACGGGTCGCGCTATCCAGTGCCGCCTCGAAAACGAGACTGCCCAACAGGGTCAGCGTCATCCACGGGTGTGGCCTGAGATACGCTGATAGCTGAAGAAAAAATGCCCGAATGACAAGCCTCCTGTTATCTGTCAGGCAGCTCGATTGCGTTGCTTCATCGCCTTGATGTGGTTGGAAAGCTCATATGATTCCAGGACCGATTCCTCCAAATGAGCGGCTCCCTCGATAAACCCGAGGCAATTGTCAGCACGACAATTGCATTGAAATGACTGATTCATCGACCATTCTGTCGACGGATAAAAAAAGCACAACTCTTCACCTGGAGCGATGGTGCGCAACGCGCGCAAATGCCGGGCATCAACGTCAAAAAAGACGTTGGGCGAGCAACTGTGGTTGATGTATTCGAGGTGCGCGGGAAAGAGCATGCCGTGCTCTGCTTCGCCAAATTGAACGGACAGGTAATTGGGCGCGATCACCAAGCTGCGAAAGCCAATTTCGGAAAGCACTTCGCCTTCCTGGAATGCCATGCTGGCATGCAAGGCCTTTTCGCCGGAGAGGAGAGATTCACGAATAACAAAACTGCCTTGGGCGACCGTGGTGGTTTTCGTATCTGTACTGTTTTCAGCGGCAGGGTGTTTTTCCGGAGACTGGCAATGGAGAATGTTTGTCATGAGAATATATTTTTCGCGCACAGGAATGCAGAGCATCCAACTTGAATAAATCGGCAGCAAGTATTCCATGTTGTCATATATCGTGGGGTAATGTCACTACAAATACCTAGTCCATGGCTTTGCAAAGAACATAACCGCACATCCAGGAGAATTCGGCGCGTGGCCGAACTTTGGATTGCGTGCATCTTCAGATAGCGAAAATTGTAGTTTGGCAATGCTTTCGACTGGATGGCAGGGGCATGCACATAACTGATTGAGTTTGACTGCGGCGCAGAGGTTCGGAATGGTCGACCGGTTTTCGATGAGCTCATTGCTGCCAATGCGCTCTGTAACCCTGAAACTTTCTGTTGACTATTCGGCAGGTCAGGCCTTTGCTGACCTTGAGCTCTCGGCCAGACTCGGGCTGCACTGGGTCAGTCAACAGCCATTCAGCCGAAAAATCCGCCCAATATCAGCTTGCCGATTCGGCGCCCCCCTCCGACTCACAAGAAACCATCATTGCCTTGGAGGTTGAGCGACGGGCTCTTGAGTGGAACGGTCGTCCGCAGTCGTGGCTGGCAGCGAACTGCTCGGCTTGAGCCGTCATCCGAGGACTGCAATTTGAACGGCAGCGGAGCTAACGTATTGAGGCTACCTCGACAAAGGCAGTGCCGTTGTAAGCATCGATCTGGATGCTGCCTTTCAGGTTACCGTGGCTTAGACAGTCGGCTTTGCCCGAGCAATTTGGCAGATTGTTCGCCCGTGCGAGCGCGGAGGCAAGGAGCTTCCTCGCTTGGTCATCCGTATGGCGGTGGATTAACGCCTCATTTCGACTGCTGCCATGCTCGTAGGTGTGGCCAAAGAAGATTCAACGCCAAACCCGCCATTACGAAACTGGCAGCCACCAGTTTCCATGGAGGAAGTGATTCGCCAAGCAGCAGCGTTGAGGCGCCTATGCCGAAGATGGGCACGAGCAAGGCCATGGGGGTAATCGTTGCCATCGGGTAACGTGCCAGCAGCCAACCCCAGGCTACGTAGCCGAAAAGCGTATTGCCCCACGCCTGCCATGCTACGGCGAGCCAAGAGCTGCCGCTAATCTGCCCGAAGGCAATCTGAATAGCTCCCGGCCCGTCGATAACGACAGAGAGCAGCATGAGCGGAGGTATCGCAAAGGCGCTGGACCAGACAACATAAGCCATCATGTTGGCTGGTCGCCCGAATTTTGCCGCCATGTTTGCACCGGCCCACGAAAGCGCCGCACAAATTACTAACCCCAATCCGCCTACAGTCGTTGTGCCGTCCGTGTGATAAATAATTAGGGCAATACCACCGGTGGCAAGAAATAGAGAAAGATATTGATAAATCCGGATACGTTCGCCCGCCAGCAACGCCGCCAACCCAATCGTGAAGAAAACTTGCGACTGAATGACTAGAGAGGCAATGCCCGGTGATATCAGGCCATTCATCGCGATGTAGAGCAGTCCGAATTGCCCCACTCCAATCAAGATGCCATACAAGGCCAGATTGCCCAGTGAAACAGACGGGCGCGGAAAAACGACAGCCGCCGGCAAAAAAACCAAAATGAAACGTAATGTAGCAAAGAGCAGAGGCGGCACATCGCCAAGCGCTATCTTGATGACGACGAAATTGGTTCCCCATACAGCGACAACAGCCAGTGCGAGAAGAAAATGGCGCAGCGACAGCGATGACGTCATTGGAAAAATCTCATTCGACTAAATTTCTCCAGGAGACCGGTCGGCGCTCTCACTTGAGTATTCTCATCAAAACCGACAGCCTTTCGCGAGCTAAAACCGCCACCGATTCGCGTTTCAAAATTGCCTGTCATTCGCACACCAAAACCGCCATATATTCTCATTTGCAATCCATCACCATCATGCTCAGGAAAATTGCTTGGCAGGTTACGGCTTATCGGCCTAAGCTGATCCCGGATCTTGGGCCAGATTCCGGCGACGATGCGTCATTTACCAGACGCTCAAACGTTGATAGCAGTCAATGGACTTTAACTCACCCCCCTCACTCTTACTCAATTTCTGTTCCACCTTCCCCAACGACTACGAATGGTGCCCAGAACATTGGATGTGCGTATTCAGGGCGATTCGGAGTGTTGATCAGGGCCAGCATCGCCTTGCGGTGAGCTTCTGCCTTTCCTTGTTCTGGGTGAACGTTGTACTCCTTTAACATGCCGGTCGTTAGCGGCACAGTGGCTTCTGAAGCAACTGGCCAGTGCGAAACGAGTAGCGAACGAGCGCCGGAGTAAAAGAACGCCTTGGCCAGTCCTGAAAAACCCTCTGCTCCTGGGCTGCCATCGGTCGCCGCGGTATTGCACGCTGAAAGCACTACCCAATCTGCATTGAGCCGAAGCTGCGCCACTTCACTAGCGGCAAGATAGCCGTCGTCCATTGCGCTGCCTTTTGCTGGAGGGGTTAGGATCAGTCCGGGCTCGCCAATGCCCTGGATTTCTCCGGCCATAACACCATGGGTGGCAAAGACGACAGTGCGGAAGCGGCTTAAATCCAGCCTCTTAACCGTTGCCTCGCTAGCCTGATGCTGCAGCCAAATCGTATCTGCTCCAGCCTTGAGTACTGTACCTATAGCACGAAGTTCATCTGCGGTTTCAGGCAGGCGTGGCGCACGTCGAATGACATCGACATCGGCGATTTCAGCCTGTACTGCGCCCGTCGTGGCATCAGTTTGAGTTGCCGGATTGCGGAAGACGGATGCCATGGTCAGTGAGCCCCGTTTGCCGCGAACCCCTCCCTCTGTTTCGCCAATAAGAGGATCGCCGAATCCGACGAACGGCTCTCGGGCGGCTTCGGTTTTCGAGAACTGACGAAATGCCTGGAGCGAGCCAACGGAAGGCAATACCGAGATGGCGTAGCGTTTGACCAGCCAATCGATCTTGCGGTAGTCAGCACTGGTCTTGATCGCTGGCGGTGGAGTCGCAATCAGCATACTGAACGACAGGCTCTGCAAAGCACCGACTGGCACGACCAGTAGATGCTTGACACCATCGAGATGCGGTTGAGCCGGCTTCATCAATGCCTGGTAAAGCGCGTGCAGCACACCCGCATCAAGGCGCATCAGTGCTCCGTTTGCATCGATCATCATGTTTGCACGCGCAGCAGCGACCTTGGCGCTGACATCATTGACGTCGGCAGATAGCGGCAAGAACATGGCCTTGTCCTGTCTCACCACCCAAAGATGATTTTTCTCACCCAAGGCATACACGAGCAATGCCTCCCCGTGCTTTAACAATGAGCGTATCCGGCCCAAATCAAGAGGCGCTTGCCGTGTCAGTTCCTGATATTGAGGAAAGCTGAGCGCCAGCTCAGCATTGATAGTCTCGATTTCCTGGCTGATGCTGACGATTTCACCACGGATCCGTTGCTCGTCGGCAACAACGCGTTGTGCGGAAGGCCTGCTGGCCACCTTCAGCAATTTCGCTTCGTGCCTAGCCCGACGCTCTGCTGCATCTTGTTTGCGTTTGATCAAACCGGCCAGCGTATCGTCGCCTGTGGCGAAACGAGCAGCCATCTTTGCGATGGCAGAGGCGGTACCGCTCATCTGTTCGAGCTGAACAATCTGCAGCGACTCATCCACAATGACATCGACTTCTTCCTGATTCGGGTTGAGTGAGAGCAAAGCAAGATGGTTCTGGAACCCAGTGCGATTTGTCACCGCTTCACGCAGAGCCGCGTCGTCTGTACCGCCATTAGCTATGCGTTGCCGGGCAATGGCGCTGGCTCGCCGCGCCAGAAGCAGTGCCTCAACATTACGGCCTTGTTTGCGATACATCTTGGCTTGGTTGTTGAGACTCAGCGCAAGACCAGGATGGTCTTCACCGACGATCTTCTCGACGACCAGGCGCGACCGCTGATAGAGGGCCTCAGCCTTGGCGTAATCCCCCTGCGCTTGATAGAGATCGGCCTCCTTGTGCAGGCTAGTCGCTACCAATGCGTGATCCGGTCCCAGACTGTCCTCAAGAACTTCGTGTGCCTGCCTGAACAACGGCAGAGCCTCCTCGTACCGCCCCTGCTTTCCGATGGCCTCAGCAAGGTTATAGAGGTTTGTACCCAGTTCGAAATTTTTCTTGGTCAGTGTCTTTTCGCGGATCAGCAGCGCTTGCCGATAAAGCACTTCCGCTTCGGCATATCGGCCCTGGTCGACCCACTGATAAGCCTGATCACTCAGCACTTCGGCCACTCGCGGGTGATCGGGGCCCAACGCGTCATTCAGTATTCGCCGCGCACGCTCTCTGAGCTCGTCTGCGAGTACGTATTTCTTTTCGGTGGTGTAGAGGGCTGCAAGATTATTTAGGCTAGTCGCCAAATCGGGATTGTTCGCACCAAGGGCCTGTTCGCGGATTTCCAAGGCACGCTTGAGCAATGCTTCAACCACGTTGTGTTGCCCTTGCGCGTAATGCGCCAGCGCGAGTTGGTTAAGTACAGATGCAACGTGAGGATGGGTTGGGCCGAGCGACTTTTCGATGATAGCAAGCGCTCGCCTGAAGAGTTTTTCCGCTTGTAAGTACTGGTCTTGCGCCAGATATGGCCCTGCCAGGTTAACCAGACTGACCGCGACGTTGGGGTGCTCTTGCCCTAAGGCTTTCTCTCGTAAAGCAAGAGATCGTTTCTGCACGGCCTCTGCCCGAGCATACTCACCTTGAGCGGTGTAGAGTTCGCCCAGGTTGTTCAGAATGTAGCCAAGATCAGGATGATTGGGTCCGAACGCTTTCTCGCAGATCGCCAGCGCACGCTTCAGAAGGGGCTCCGCTTGGGAGTAGCGTGCTTGGTTCATATAAAGAAAAGCCAGGTTGCTCAAGCTTACCGCCAAGGCAGGATTTTCCGGACCCAGCGCCTTTTCCTGGATTGCCAGCGCGCGCTGGGCGAGCGCCTCTGCCTGGATGAGACGTCCACGTTCAAAAGCTACTCCGGTAATTTTGATGAGCAACTGCGCTGTATTCGGGTGGTCTGGTCCGTACGCCCTTTCGTATACATCCAACGCTTGCTGATAGAGCTGTTCTGCCTGTTCATTGCGGTATTGGAGCTTATAAAGATCGCCGAGATTGGCCCGCACCGTCGCAGCAGATGTCATATCAGGCCCCGACGTTCTCTCGTAAATTTTCAGGGCACGCAGGTAGAACGGTTCCACCTGCGCATACTGCCCCTGGCTGACCAACATCAGCGCCAGGTCGTTGAGACTGGAGGCGACGCTTAAGTGATCGGGGCCGAGAGTATCTTCAGCTAGACGGACGGCTTGCTTTGCCCGTTCGGCGGCACGCGCATATTGCCCTTGCTGGTAAAGAGATGCCGTTTCTTTTCGGAGCATTTCCAAGTTTTGGGCCCCCACCGAAAAAACAACCAGAAGACATGCAGCAGTAAACGTAAGCGACTGTGTTAGCGTGCGCTTTTTTTGCATAGATACGATCATTTTGTTACTCCAGGTCGATCTGAAACAACGGGCCGCTAGTTTCATACAACGCAGACATGTTTTTTATGCGATCGTATGTCGCTGTAGAAGTAGTTCCGGCTCAACATCCTCTGCTCTCAGGATAGAACTCGGCATCGCTCTTTTTCGTATTTTTTGCCTCCGAGAGTAAAGGCTGCATACTCTTTCGCTGCGACTTCCATGTGATTATGGGCGTTGCGCGTGGCGAGCCAAGCACGACTATGACTGCCTCATCCCCCGTGTTGCCAGAGTCGGGCAAAAAAACAACCCAAGGTGCTACAAAAACACCGAGACAATCCTGTTGGTTCCTATAGCTACACCAGCACCCCGCAACGAAATACAGGTGCTAGGCAGGCCAATGCTCTTGGACTGATCTCGTGCAAGAAGCTGTCACTGAGTTGCTATTTACCAGCGCCCACTAAGGCCGAGGAGCAGTGACGGCCGAAGCTGACCTTGCGGGCACTGCAGTATCGGGCGGAAATCGGGCTGTAAGCCGCCTTTCAGTCTCGGACACCTACTCCGCACAGCCCCCCCAAAGCACATGCGCAAACCGCCATTGATATGTTTGATCAGTGCATGAGTACGGCATTGGAAAAACCAGACGGGGTTGTTCGGCGCCGGGAATTCCATCAATTATCATTCGGCAGCTAATCGAGGAATTACGGACTGTCGATAAATAATAGGTGAATGGCTGCTCAAGCCGATTAGTTGAAATTGGCGCTCAGGCGGTTCTTAGAGCGAAGCAGTCATTCCAACGTCGTTTGTCATAACACAGGTGCGACTGCTTCTGGCCGATTGCACTCATATATCATGTCACCGAAAAGCGGCCGGCAAGGCTGCGTGCTTCCGTGCAACTGTTCAGGCATCCGAGTTCAAAGGCTGACAAGAGATACGCCTGAAGGGAACATGGGTGTGTGGATCTTCCGGCTATGTCCGCGTAGATCGCCATTCCGCGGCCTTTCGAGGCTATGACTACCTGAAGGTCTTCGCTGCCTTTCGCCACTTCATCCTGGCCAGGTCGATGAGGAAAGGTTGAATTCGGCCTTTCTCCCAAAGGATGCGGGCGTACATCCGGTTGCGTGTCCTGGGTGGGATCGTATGCACAGGGCGCGGGACGAAGTGAATTGCCCCATTCTTGCAGGCGTCGATACAGGCGCCGCAGCCGAGACAGGTTCCGGCGTCCACCTCGGCATGTCGTTCGGCCTTGCTCCGATGGCGCGCCGTATCGGCAAGGCCAATACACTTGACGTTGCAAGTACTCAGGCAATCGCCGCAATAGTCACACTGTGTGGCGTCGACCTCTGCCAGGAAAGGTGTCTTGGCGACCCCGTTGGCGAACCCGCTCTGCACGCCCGCCATGAGTTCGCAACAGCAGCGGCAACAGTTGCACAGGAATGAGGGTTTCTCGCGCACGTTATCGGTGACGTGGGTCAAGCCAAGCAAGCGCGCCTGTTCCAGACCGGCCAGCAGCGTTGCCTTGTCGCGTTCCTGGGCGAAGCCGCGGCGTACGAGAAATCGCGCGCCTTCACCGAGGACCATGCACAGCCCGTCGACCGGAGCCCCCTTGCGGCAGATTTTGCCCAGATGTTCCTTCTTGTGGCGGCAGTAGCACAAGGTGACGGCGCAGTAGTCGGCGGCTTCGATGATCTGGCGAGCGTCTTCGTAGGCGGTAATGCGGGAAGTGACGGGGATGTGTTCGGGGTAAGCGAGTGCGCGGGTGAGTTGGGTCGGGCTGCCGAAGAACTCGCCGGTCTGGCCTTGGCGGCCATTTTCGTGGAGATACTCACTCATCAGCCGAGCCAGTTCCGCGGGAGAAACCGGGGATGTCAGGATCGGACTACGCCGCATGAATGTGAATTCGAAGAAGCCGATCAGGCCGGGAACGAGCAGGTAATACGTGGCGCCGCTGTAGGGAAGGTCCATGACCAGCCCCTTGTTGGCCATCGATTCCAGAATCGGGAGCAGTCGATCGATGGTAATGCCGGTCAGTTCGCCCAATTCGTCGCTGGTCGCCTCGTGCAGCGGGAATCGTGAGGCAACAAAGGCTTCTTCTTCACTAAACAGGAGCGACAGGATTTCACGCAGCTTGGCGCTATCGACCAGGCCGATCGGATAGCGATTAAGGCGGTCGATTAACGGAATCAGCGATGATTTGTCGCTCAGCAGATGACCCACACGATACTCCGGCGAAAATGTGATGCTGATTGTACGTCAGTGCCGTGGCTACGCGAGGAAGCGACCGTTCAGGGTGACCGGGGGCTGAAAGGCGGCTTAGCACAATGTTGCAGCCCGACACCGATCGATAGACAAATGGCCTGATTGGCCGAACAACCGCCCGCCCAAGACAACGCCCCGCGCGCCCCCAACGGTCCTTGCGCCGCAGGATCAGCCCGCCACCAGGAACCTTTTGAAAAATCCCAGGAGGCCCGAAAACCCGCCGCTCAGCACGCCCCGGCGCGCACTTCCACCTTGGCCAGCTTTTCGTAATACCGCACCACGGCACAGTGATCGTTCTTGGCCATGCCGTCGCCGATCAGCGCTTCGAAAATCTGCATCATGGCCCCGGTCAGCGGCAGCGACACATTCAGGCGATGCGAGGTGTCGAGTACGTTGCGCAGATCCTTGGTATGAAATTCGAGTCGCCCGCCCGGCTCGAAATTGCCGCTGAGAATCATCGGCAGCTTGGCATTCATGATCGTCGAGCCGGCCAGTCCGCCCTTGATGGCATCGAACACCGCCGCCGGATCGACGCCGGCCTTGGTCGCCAGCACGAAGGCTTCGGAAACGGCCGCAATGTTCAGGGCGACGATGATCTGATTGGCGAGCTTGGTCACGTTGCCGGCACCGATACCGCCGAGCAAGACGGCCGACGAGCCCATTTTTTCCAGAATCGGTTTGACTGTTTCAAAGGCCCGCGCATCGCCGCCGACCATGATCGCCAGCGTCCCGTCGATGGCCTTCGGTTCGCCGCCCGAGACCGGCGCATCGAGCATGACAACGCCCTTGTCGTGCGCCGCTTCGCAGATTTCCTGCGCCGCCGCCGGCGCAATCGAACTCATGTCGACGAGAATCGTCCCCGGCTTCGCGCCTTCCAGCACGCCGTCCTTGCCCATCACCACCTCGCGGACCTGCGGCGAATTGGGCAACATGGTGAAGATGACATCGCACTGCTCGGCCAGCGCCTTGCACGACGGCGCGGCCTTGGCGCCCAGCGCGACGAGATCGTCGGTCGTCGACGAGCGCGTATATACCGTCAGCGGATAGCCCGCCTTGAGCAGGTTCTTCGCCATCGGGCGTCCCATGATGCCCAGTCCGATAAATCCGATATGCATTTCCAGTCCCCGATTCGATCCTGTTGGCCAGGCCTTGCCCGCGCGTGCGCCGATGACGATGAAGAAGATGATTTGGGCGACGCCGGCGAACCGGCGTCGCCGCCGTTCATGCCTTCAGTGGTATCTTTTCGTCATCGATATACGAACGGATGATCGATTCGACGTTCTGATCGGCGGCGAAGCCCATGGCATTGGCCCGATCGGTGCGGAAACGGACCGGCCAGGACAGCACCAGCGCCTCGATGCGGGGATCGGGTTTGAGTTCGATCAGATCGGCCACCGTGTCGCCGGCGATGCGGCGCAGGGTGTCGATCATGTCGCCGACAACGGCGGTAAAGCCCGGCAGATTGATGACGCGCCGCAGCCCCCACGCCGAGGACGGCAGCTCATAGGCATGAATCAGCGATTCGATGATCTTGCGCGGCGACAGCAGCCAGATCATGGCGTCGCGGCTCACCGGACAAATCGCCGGAAGGCCGGCGAGCGGCTCGCGGATGATGCCGCTGGCAAATGACGAGGCGGCCAGGTTGGGCTTGCCCGGACGCACCGAGATGGTCGGCAGGCGCAGCGAACGCCCGTCGATATAGCCCTTGCGCGAACAGTCGGTGACCAGGTATTCGCACATCACTTTCTGGGCGCCATAGGAACCCTGCGGATTCGGCGTCGTGCCGTCATCGAGCGTTTCCGGCAATTCGCCGCCAAAGACGGCGATCGAACTGGTGAACACGAAGCGCGGCGGCCTGGCTTGTTTGCGACAGGCATTGAGCAAGGCACGGGTGCCGTCGAGATTGACCTTGTAGCCGAGATCGAAATCGGCTTCGGCGCCGCCGCTGACGACGGAAGCCAGATGGAATACGGCATCGGTATCGCTGCCAAGCGTCGCTTCAACGCAGGCCTGGTCGTTGAGATCGCCCTTGACCGCCTTCAGCCGGGCATCGACGTTCTCGGGGAACGCCATGTCAAATAATACGATCTGGGTAATCGGCGCCTGCTGCCCCTGCGGATCGGACAGCGTCCCCTTCTTCAAGAGCGCCTGCGCCAGACGATACCCGATAAAACCGCCACCTCCCGTAATCACCACTTTCACTTTAACTGTCTCCTATTCTCAATTCTCAATACACCGACATCGACAATGCTGCGATCCTGACGTCCCGGCTTCCATTGAGCCGGGACGATCATCCGCTTCATGCCTCCGGACTCGCCGGACGCAGCCGACTCACTGAATCTTCTTCAGGGTCGCGAAGACCAGTTCCGGGCCTTCCTTGCTGTAGGTCGCCAGGTTGCGCTCATACACCGGCTTGACCTTCTCGACGATGCGGGCCCGCTCCTGCGTGCTCAGTTCGCTGACCACCATGCCCTTGGCCTTGAGATTGACCAGCGCCTTTTCGTCGAGCGTCCGATTGGCTTCGCGCTGCACCTTGCGCGCCTCGACCGCCGCCTCGCGCAGGGCGCTGCGTTCGTCGGCGCTGAGTTCGTCCCAGAGTTTCTTGCTGTAGAGCACGAGCCACGGCGTGTAGGCATGACGCGAGGCGGTCATGTATTTCTGCACCTCGAACATCTTGTTGGTTTCGATGTCGATGAAGGGGTTCTCCTGACCATCGACGGCCTTCATCTCCAGCGCCGTATACAACTCGGACTTCGGCATCGGCACCGGATTGGCGCCCCACTCGCGGAAGGCATCGATGAAGATGTTGTTCTGCATGACACGGACCTTGAGGCCGGAGAGGTCTTCAAGCTTGGCAACCGAACGCTTGCTGTTGGTCAGGTTGCGGAAGCCGTTCTCCCAGTAGGCGAGATTGACGAGCCCGATTTCTTCCAGGCGCTTGTTGAAGTAATCGCCGGCCGGGCCGTCGAGAACGGCATAGGCTTCCTTTTCATTGGCGAAGAGGAAGGGAAGGTCGAAGATGCCCAACTCCTTGATCAGGCCGGCCAGCGGCGAGCTCGAGGTAATGACCATTTCCTGGGTGCCGGAGCGCAGCGCCGCCACCGCCTGGTTATCGTTGCCAAGTACGCCGTTGTAATAGCCGGTGAGCTTGATCTTGCCGCCGGACTTGGCGTTCAGGATTTCCTGCATCTTCCTGACCCCGACCGATGCCGGATTCTCCTCCGGCACGCCGGCTGAAATACGGATTTTCCGTTCGGCATATTGCGCAAACGAAATCGACGAAAAAGCGCACAGCGTCACTGCCAACATTGCAAGAACACTTCGACGAGCAATCATTTCTGTCTCCTGTTTTAACCCGATGTTATGAGATCCCAAAATGCCCTGATGGATGAGTCCTGGAACAACGCCTCGATCACGCCGGACCGCGCGGTCGGCGATCGATTGGCAAACATCCTAAGCGCTATAGATATAGGTGCATAATCGTTTTTTTGTATTGAACGATATTAAAATTAAGATACATTTTCCGTCACGCTCACAGGCCTTGCGATGCATCCGTTCGATGACTCCGAAATCCCGCTCAAGCCACTCAAGATCTCCAGCCGGCAAATCCTCTTGCTCAACGCGCTCGATCGCTACCGCAACATGCGGCGGGCCGCTGCGGCCATGCACACGACCCAGCCGACGGCGAGTCAACTCCTGCAGCAACTGGAATCGCGGCTCAAGGTCAAACTCTTCGACCGCCTGCCGCGCGGCATGGAGCCGACGCTCTACGGCGAGGTGCTGATCCGCTATGCGCGCAGCGTCAATCAGGATTTCGAACACGCCGAAACGGAAATTGCCGAACTCGCCAAGGGCGCCCTCGGCTTCGTCCGCATCGGCAGCGTCATGGGCGCCGTGCCGACGGCGCTGACCCGGCGCCTGCTCGACTTCAAGGCGGCATATCCGCGCGTCCGCATCTCGCTCGATGTCGGCACCAGCGACACGATCCTGCCCTTGTTGGCGCGCGGCGACCTCGACCTCGTCATTGGCCGCATTCCCGACGGCATGGACAGCCAGGATTTCGCCATCGACTTCTTCGACAAACCCGAACGCATGAGCCTGATCGCCCGTCCCGGACATCCGCTCAGCCGGAAAAAGAAGCTCCGCGTTGCCGACCTCCTGACGCAGACCTGGATCCTTCACCCGATCGGCAGTCCGATGCGACTACGCGTCGAATCGGCGCTCCGGCTGAGTCTCGAACCGGCCTTCCTCGACGTCGTCGAAACCACGTCCCTGCTGGCAACAACATCGCTGATCCAGGCGTCGGACATGGTCTCGGTGGTGCCCTTCGACGTCGCCACGCATTATGCCAACTGCGGCTTGGTGACGATCATCCCGATCGACTTGCCGATCTCGATGGTCAATCTCGGCGTCATCACCCGCAAGTCGAAGGCGCCGGCGCCCGCCCTGATCGGTCTTCTCGGCTATCTGAAGAGTTCGCGCATGAGCGACGCCGGCGATGCCGGTGGCGACTGAATGCCGGACCGGGCGCTTGGGCCACGGTCACGGCGCAGAATGACGTGTAAGTCGACAAACCTGCAAACGCCCCTCGGCGCCCGGCTCAAGCCCAGCGCAGGCTCGTCTGCGTCAGGGGCAGCTGGCGGATGCGCACACCGGTCGCGGCGAAAATGGCGTTGCAGACGGCCGGGGCCAGCGGCGGCAAGACAGGTTCGCCGAGTCCGGTGACCGGGTTGTCGGTCTGGAGGAAGTGGATCTCGATGGCGGTCGGCCGGTCGGCGATACCGGCCAGCGGATAGTCGCCGAAATTGCCCTGAACGATCCGCCCTTGCCGGATATCGAGTTCCTGCTGTGCCAGCACGCTCAAGCCGTCGATGACCGAGCCCTCGACCTGGGCTTCGGCGCCGCTCAGGTTGATGATCTGCGCACCGATGTCGACAGCGACAACGACGCGGTCGACCTTCAAGGCGCCGTGCGGCGCCACGCTGACCTCGGCCACCTGCGCGACATAGCCGCGGTGACAGTAGTGGAAGGCGATGCCGGCGCCCTGCCCGCGCGGGAATTTCTTCTTGCCCCAAGCTGCCTTGTCGGCGACATGCGCAAGCAGGCGGGTCATGCGACCGACATCGTAGCCGGTGGCGTTCGGTCGACGATTCAACAGCGCCAGCGAATACGCCAGCGGGTCCTGCCCGGCGGCATGAGCCAATTCGTCGATGAAGCTCTGGAACACCCAGGCGAAGGCGTTCGCGCCCGGCGCCCGCCATGGCCCCATGGGAATACCGCAATCGAGCGCGGTCTCTTCCATGCGGCAGTGGTCGATCCAGCGCCCGGGGAACTCGTCGGGGCTGAGGTGACCGCCACTTCCGGGTCGCAATTCGGTCTTGCCGTTGCGTGTCCGCGCGTTGGCGAAGGTGACGAAATGGTCGCGCCAGGCGACGACCCGCCCCTTGGCATCGAGGCCCACACGCAAGAAATGGAAGCCGCCGGGCCGATAGTGGTCGTGGCGCATGTCATCTTCGCGCGACCAGGTCAGCTTGACCGGTGCTGACACTCTCTGTGCGATTGCCGCGGCTTCGGCGATGTAGTCGGCGCTCAGGCGACGGCCGAAGCCGCCGCCACTGCGGATCAAGTGCAGCGTGATCTTTTCCTTCGGGATGCCGAGAACGGCGGTGACCAGCGTCTGGCCCGCGGCCGGGTTCTGCGTCGGCGCCCAGATTTCCAACGATCCGTCGGGTTTGAACCAGGCGGTGCAATTCTGCGGTTCGAGGCAGGCGTGAGCGATGAACGGATAGCGGTAGGACGCCTCGACCGTACGGGCCGCCGCGGCCATGCCCGCGGCGATGTCGCCGTCATCGCGCAGGCGCGTCGCGCCGGGGGCATCGGCCAGTGCCTCGGCTTGCGCGATAAATCCGCGCCAATCGTCATTCGCGTATTTCCCTTCGTCCCAGACGACGCGAAGCTGCTTGCGTGCGCTGAAGGCTGCCCAGGTCGACTCGGCGACAATGGCGACGCCCGGCATCAGTCCGGTCAGGTCGTCCGTGCCGGCGATGATGAAAGCATCGAGAACGCCCGGCAGCGCGCGGACGAGGTCGAGATTGGCGCTGACAACCGTACCGCCAAAGACCGGGCATTTCTCGTAGACGGCGTAGCGCATTCCGGGGAGGCGCACGTCAATGCCGAACAGCGCTTCGCCGGCGACGATGGCCGCATTATCGACACCGCCGATGCGTCGGCCCATGAGCGCGAAATCCTTCGCCGTTTTCAGCACGACCTTCGTCGCGTCCGGCACCGGGCGCTCGGCCGCTTTCGACGCGAGCGCACCGTAGCCAAGCGTGCGTCCGCTTGGACGATGCACGATCGTGCCCAGCGTGGCGACGCATTCGCCTTCCGCAACCTGCCAGATCTCGGCCGCTGCCTGCAGCAGCATCGTCCGGGCGGTAGCGCCGAGGCGGCGGAAGTTCTCGTAATTGACCGGTGTCGAGGTCGAGCCACCGGCGATCTGCCGGCCATAGACCGGGTCCAGGTCGCCCTGGACGATGACGACGTCGCGCCAATCGACTTCCAGTTCCTCCGCCAGAACCATCGGCAGCGCCGTCTTGATTCCCTGACCGGTTTCGGGCTGTTTGGAGACGAGCGTGACGACGCCGGTGGCGGCGATGCGGATGAAGGCGTTCGGAACGAATTCGTCGGGCTTCCGCCGCTGCGGCACATCGACGATGGGGGCCGCACTCGCGAGCGGTGCCAGATAGCAACCGAGCAACAGACCGCCGCCGGCGAGCGTGGCGGTGCGCAGAAAGGCACGGCGGTTGGGATCGGCCGGCACTGCGTGGGAAGGAAGCGTGTTCATGTCCGCTCCTTCTTGCCGGCGGGCGTCGCGGCGGCGATTTCCGCAGCGCGATGGACGCCGGCCACGATTCTCGGATAGGTGCCACAACGACAGAGATTGCCGGCCAATGCTTCTTCGATGTCCTTGTCTGTCGGCTGCGGGTTTTCCCTGAGAAGGGCGGCCGCGCTCATGAGTTGGCCGGGCTGACAGAATCCGCATTGCGGCACGTCAAGTTCGACCCAGGCCTGCTGCAAGGGGTGGCGCGTTGGCTGTCCCAATCCCTCGATCGTGGTGACCCGCCGCTTGCCGACCGAGGCGACCGTTGTCCGGCAGGATTTCGCCGGAACGTCATCGAGATGGACGATACAGGCACCGCATTCGCCGATCCCGCAGCCGAACTTGGTCCCGACCAGGCCGAGCGTATCGCGCAGCACCCAGAGCAAAGGCGTTTCGGGCGCCACATCGACGTCGTGGCGGGCGCCGTTGATCACCAGCGTGAATATGCCCATCGAAATATCCTGAGAGTTCGTCGCTCATCGGCAGGGCCGCAGCCTGTCACCCGTAAGGCAGGATAGAAGACGCTTTGGACGAAGTCCAGCGGGATGCGGCCAGGAACCGGTTGACCGGGGCGCGGCGGTTCCCCTGAGGAAACCTCATGCGCCCGGCATCGTTCGTGTTTAGAACGCGGTCATCAGCATGAAGGCAACGGCCAGGGCCATGACCCCCGTGGCGCCCCAGCCGAAGATGCGATGACGTCGGGAAATCGTCAGCGCCCCCATGAGTCGCACCGATTGGCCGACGTGCATCATGACGACCATGATCGGCACGGCGATGATGCCATTGATGATCGCGCTCCAAACCAGGGCCTTGATGGGATCGAGTTCGAACGATCCCATCACCGTACCGATTGCGGTCGCGGCGATGATGATGCCGTAAAAGCCGCGCGCCTCATGAAAACCGTGCGACAACCCGGCACGCCAGCCGAATATCTCGCTGACTGCGAAAGCGGCCGATCCCGCCAGGACCGGTACGGCAAGCAAGCCCGTGCCGACGATCCCGAGCGCGAAGAGCACGAAGGCGAATTCCCCGGCTATCGGCTTCAACGCTTCCGCCGCCTGGGCGGCCGTCAGGATGGTCGTGATGCCGTGTTCATTGAGCGTCACGGCCGTTGCAAGAACGATGCAAACGGCAACCGCGTTGGAAAACACCATCCCGACATAGGTATCCTGCTTGATGCGGGCGAGGTGTTCGGCCATGTATTCGGGATTGCCGCGAAGCTCGGCAGCCCCCGGACGGCGCACGCCCTCCTCGACTTCCTGCGAGGCCTGCCAGAAAAACAGATACGGGCTGATGGTCGTGCCAAGCACGGCGACGACGATCGATGCGTAGTCATGCAAGGAAATGCCATCGGGCATGTAACGCCATGGAGCGCTCGATTCGGTAATGACTTGTTGCCACGGAATCGCCACCGAGAGGATTACCGCGACATACGAGAAAAGTGCCAGCGTCAGCCATTTCAGGACGCGCACCGTGCCTTCGTAGGAAAAATAGACCTGGCCGGCGATCGAGAGAAGTCCGAAGCCGACGATGTACGGCGCGACGTGGCCGCCGACGAGCAGGCGCACCGCCTCGCCCATCGCCCCGAGGTCCGCGGCGATGTTGATCGTATTGGCCACCACCAGCAGGGTAACCAGGCTCAGCGTGAGCCAACGCGGGCAGATCTTCGCGATGTTCGCCCCCAGGCCCTCGCCCGTCACCCAGCCGATGCGTGCAGACAGCATCTGGATGCCGATCATCAAGGGCGTGGTCAGCAACAAGGTCCACACCAATCCGAAGCGGAATTGGGAACCCGCTTGCGAGTAGGTGGCGATGCCGCTGGGATCGTCGTCGGCGGCGCCGGTAATCAGACCGGGACCGAGACGGCGGACGATCCCCTGGATGGTTTTTGCATTCATTTCTGTGCTCCTCGCGCCGCCATGGGGCGTGCGATCACGCGGCCGATGGCAGGCGGACAGGCACCCTCGGGTGCCGATGTTCAAAACACAGGAGCAGAGAAACGATGAAGCGTCGCGTCTGCTCGCTGGGCGGTCGGTGTTGCGGTGTACGCCTTGACGCCCAGCGAAATTGAATGACAGCTCAGTGTCGGTTTAGAGCCTATTTCGGTAGGGATCGTGGGCCGCGCCGGCGGCCCTTCGGGTTGCCGATAGGGGCGGTGTCTGCGGCGGTGCTCCGCTTGCGCATGGAACAACCATGCGCTGCGCCTCGCGCCTTGCATCCATCCGTCCCTATCGACAACGCGACCCGCGATCCCTACTGAAATAGGCTCTTACGCGTTCGGGCGACCAAGGCCAGTGACTTGGGCCTGGGTTCATCATCGTCGATCGTTGTTGAGAAGGGGCGCATTATCCCCCTGTGACCGTCTCGATGGAAGCCCGAATTGATTTCCTTGCCGGCTCGCCGGCGACACGCCAGATTGCCGTCATTCAGGCGGCGTGGCCGCACATGAGCGCTGCCGGCAATCCCGCAGTGCCCGCGCGACATGACGTCCGGATACTGACGTCACGACCGTCAATCGAGGAACAGCGCCTCCCTCAGGGCAGCAGGCAAGAGCTGGCGATGCCAGTAGTCGTCGTGGCCGAAATTGTTGGGAACGCGGAGCACGACGCCCTTCTCGATCGCCAGTTGCGTCGGTTTGCCATTCTCGCGCAGCTTTGCCTTTGTCATCTTCTTGCCGAGCGCGACGGCCGAGAGGCCGAAGGGCTTGGCAATTTCCGAGATCTTCATCCACACCGCGCGATCGAGAGCGTCCGCATCGATCACCCCGAGCGCCCGTTTGCTGAGGACGTCCGCTTCGGTATTCTCGGTTCTCGCCACCCAGCACAGTTTGACGTTCGGGATCTGGGCCTTGAGCGACACCGCCGTCTGGCACAGCGGCACCAGTTCCTTCGCCTTGATCAGCCAGGCGCCATTGACCTGATTGATGACGAGCTGACTGTCGCCATAGACGATCAGGTCTTCGACCCCGGCCTGGATCGCCGCATCGAGCACGGCCATGAGCGCGGTATATTCGGCCTCGTTGTTCGTGCCGTGTCCGATCTCTTCGCAGATCTCGATCAATTCCCCGCCCGGCCCCTTGAGGACGCCGCCGATACCGCGAATCCCCGGGTTCGTTCCCTTGGTCGCACCGTCGAACCAGGCTTTCCAGGTGTTATCTTTCATGCACTCCCCGCTTCTCCGATAACGCGCGCGCCGCCGGCCGCAGGGAAAGCCCCCCGCCAAACCGTCAGCCCGCCAGGCTTGCGATGCTAGCCCGGGAAAGCCCGCCTGTGAACAGCGGATTGCATCGGCTGCGTCAGACCGGCCGCGGATCGCGCCATGAAAAAGGACGACGCCCGCAGAGGGCGGGCGTCGTCCCGGGAACTGCGTCGGAAGCGATCAGCGCGACGCGCGCTCGGTTTGTTCCAGCGTCGGGTAATCGGTGTATCCGGTCACCGGATCGCTCAGCCCGACGCCGTGAAAACTCTCCGGTCGCGCCGGATTGAGCGGCGCCTGCTTGAGCAGACGCAGCGGCAGATCGGGATTGGCGATGAAGTTCTGGCCGAAGGCGACCGCATCGGCCTCGCCGGCGGCGATCACCTGCTCGGCCGTTTCGCGGGTCAGGGACTCGTTGGCGATATAGACGCCGCCGAACGCCGCCTTGAGTTGCGGCCCCAGACGCGGCGCAGCGACCGATTCGCGCGCAAAGATAAAGGCGATCTTGCGCTTACCCAGCTCACGCGCAACGTAGCTGAAGGTCGCCAGCGGATCGCTGTCGCCCATGGTATGGGCATCGCAGCGCGGCGCCAGATGGACGCCGACGCGGCCGGCGCCCCAGACGCCGATGGCGGCGTCGGTGACTTCGAGAAGCAGACGCGCCCGATTCTCGATCGAGCTGCCATAACGGTCGGTGCGCCGGTTGGTGCTGTCCTGAAGGAACTGATCGAGCAGATAGCCGTTGGCGCCGTGCACCTCGACGCCGTCGAACCCGGCGAGCTTGGCATTCTCCGCCCCTTGGCGGTAGGCCTCGACAATGGCCGGGATTTCTTCCGTTTCGAGCGCACGCGGCACGACATACGGCCGCTTCGGGCGCAGCAGGCTGACATGCCCTTCCGGCGCCAGGGCGCTGGGCGCGACGGGCAAGGCCCCGTCCAGGAAGTCCGGGTGCGAGACCCGTCCGACATGCCACAGCTGCAGGAAGATCCGCCCGCCCGCCGCATGCACGGCCTCGGTCACCCGCTTCCAGCCGTCGATCTGCTCCGCCGACCAGATGCCGGGCGTATCGGGATACCCGACGCCCATCGGCGTGACCGAGGTCGCCTCGGTCAGGATCAGTCCGGCGCTCGCGCGCTGCACGTAATACTCGGCCATCAGCGCGTTGGGGACGCGCCCCTCGCTTGCCCGGCAACGGGTCAAGGGGGCCATGAGGACACGATTCGGCAGGTTCAGGTCGCCCACCTGAACGGGGGTAAATAAGACGCTCATCGGAAATTCTCCCTCTCGGATTCGATAGTCATGCGGAAACAAGTGACAAAAGACAACGCATCCGGCCTTAGGTTGCATCCATCGCGGCCGGGCTCTTCTTTTCACTCTGATGCAAACGATAGATCGTGATCGCGCTCATGACTGCGACGACACTTTCCATGATCGTGCCGCTGATCGACCCGGTCAGGAGGTTGTTGATCAACCAGAACAGCGTACAAGCGAACATCGCATAACGGAGATGCAGACCGCTCAGGCGAAACATCGAGACCGTGGCGATCGCCGTCGCCGCCAGGGGAAGGATGTTCCAGACCGCCTTGACGAGCCAGAATCCGAGCATCACGTTGGCGGCCACCAGCACGAGCGCCGCCCACATCGAGCGCGTGCGCAAGGACACCAGATTGCGCAGGGCCGACAGCAGGGTCCCCGCCATGCCGGCCGGATTGCCCATCAGGAACAGATGGGTCGCATAACAGAGGTTCTGAAGCGTCAGACACAGCTTGAATTGCTTGTCGTGCTTGCGGGAGAAAGTCACCATGCTCAGCATCAGCGTGGCATGGCCAAACATCTGAGCGGTCGAGAAAAAGTCATGGGGCATTGGTGGTCGGCGGAGGCGCCAGGGTTCCAGCAGAAACCGATAGCATAACCCCGGATGCGGCGCCCGGCGACCCACGCGCTTTCCAACGCGCTTTCCAACGCGCCTTCCAACGCGCCTTCCAACGCGCTCTCCCGCCCCCATCGCGATGGCCCCGAACCCCCGATGGTCCCGGCTTTCGTTCGCCGATCCGCGCGGCAACGGCAACTCTGCGACCAAAAGAAATGTCGAAGGAACAGGAATAATCCGGCGCGTGGGTGCGTTAACGGGGATGAAGGCGCAGTCCCCGAAACCCCACCCAGGAGGAAACGACATGAACATCGTCAAGACAAGCGCAGCACTGGTGTTATCCGCTTCGCTGCTGGCCGCATGCGGCGGCTATGGAACGCAGCCGGCCGGACCGGCAATGATTTCCGACGGAATACTCACCGGCAATAACGGCATGGCCCTCTACACCTTCGACAAGGACAGTGCCGGCAGCGGCAAGAGCGTCTGCAACGGCCCCTGCGCGACGAACTGGCCGCCTTTGTTCGTCACGGAAGGCGCATCGGCCGGCAGCGATTACAGCGTCGTGGTCCGTGACGACGGCATGAAACAGTGGGCCTACAAGGGCAAGCCCTTGTACTACTGGATCAAGGACCAGAAACCGGGAGACAGGACCGGTGACGGCGTCAACAACGCCTGGCGTGTCGCCAAACCCTGAGTCCCATGGACAGCCTCGCGATCCTGGCCGTACTGCCGCGTCTGCGCCGTTATGCGCGCGCGCTGGTCGGCAATCGCGAGGCGGCCGACGACCTCGTCCAGGACACGCTCGAACGCGCCTGGACGCGACTATCCCAATGGCAAGCGGGAAGCGATCTGCGCGCGTGGCTGTTCTCGATCATGCACAACCTGCGAATCGACCAGATGCGGCGCCCTGCCCCGCCGATGGCGTCATTTGAAGACGAAGCCATCGACCTGCCGGTGCGCGCCACCCAGTCCGACCGTATCGAAGTCTCGGACCTCGGCGCAGCGCTCGCCGCGCTGCCGGAGGAACAACGCGCGGTCGTGCTGCTCGTCGCGATCGAAGACATGAGTTATGCCGAAGTCGCCGCGACGCTGGACATTCCACTCGGCACCGTGATGTCCCGCCTCGCCCGAGGGCGCGAACGCCTGCGCCAGATCCTTGAAAACCGCGTACCCCCTGTTCAGCTTAAGATTGTGCGATGACTGCCAGCCCTGTCCCGACCTCCGATCTTCACGCCTATGTCGATGGCGAACTGCCGGCTGCGCGTCACGCCGAAGTGGCGACATGGCTGGATGAGCACCCGGAAGAGCGATTGCGCGTCGAATCCTGGCGGAAGCAAAAGGATGATCTGCGGCGATTGTTCGACCCCGTTCTCGATGAGCCGCTACCGGATCGCCTGACGGCGCTGGCCAGCGAGCTGCCACCGGCGCGAGCGAAGCCTTGGTCGATTTTCAGCGCCCGTTCACCGCGGTTCCTGCAACGCCTCGCCGCTGGTCTGGCCATCGCTTTCGTCAGCGGCGCGAGCGGTTGGCTGGCTCACGACCTATACCATCCGCCCGTGCACCTGGCGCAGTTGTCGCAATTCCCCCGCCAGGCGGCGATCGCCCACGCCGTGTTCAGCCCCGACATCCGGCGGCCGGTCGAAATCAGCGCCGAGCACGAGGACCAACTGATCACCTGGCTTTCCAAGCGGCTTGGCGCACCGATCCGCGCGCCGCGCCTGGCGAAGCTGGGCTATGAACTGATCGGCGGGCGCCTGTTGCCCGGCGACAACGGACCGGTGGCGCAATTCATGTACCAGGATGCCAGCGGCGAACGCCTGACGCTGTATGTCGGCACGGAGAATACGAACAACCGCGACACCGCCTTCCGCTTCGCGCAGGAAGGCGCGGTCAATGTCTTCTACTGGATCGACGGCAAGTTCGGCTATGCGATTTCCGCCGGCGTGCCGAAGGACGCGCTGGCGCGGGTCGCGACGGCGGTCTATGAGCAGTTCCAGCATGAATAGCGGGGCGGCGGCGTCCATCGGGTAGACAACACTGCCTCGATGACAAACAGATGACCGTCTGCGAGCGTTTCCGGAAACGCCTCTTCGCCGGAAACAGGCCTCCCGATCAGGAAATCGGTGCTCCAAGCCCCCGGGATCTGAACAGCGTTGTGACACGTTTGGCAATGCTGCCCAACGGCAGGACGTCGTCTACCCCGCCCTTGCTGACGGCCTCCTTGGGCATGCCATAGACAACGCAGGTTTCTTCATTCTGGGCGATGGTGAAGGCGCCGACCTCGTGCATTTCCTTCATTCCTTGTGCTCCATCGTTTCCCATGCCGGTCAGGATGATGCCAACCGCATTCTTGCCGGCTTGATTGGCGGCCGACCGGAACAGCACGTCGACGGAAGGACGATGGCGGTTAACCGGCGGCCCTTCGCTGAGCTCGATGAAGTAACCGGTGCCAGCCCGCTTTGCCAGCATATGCGCCGGCCCCCCGGGGGCAATATAGGCATGCCCGGGAAGAACGCGCTCTCCATGCTCGGCTTCCTTGACGGTGATCCGGCACAGCTTGTCGAGGCGCTGGGCGAAAGAACGCGTATACCCCGGCGGCATATGCTGGGTGATCAGAATTCCCGGTAGCGATGGCGGAAGTTCCTGGAGCACAACACGGATGGCTTCGGTGCCGCCGGTCGAGGCGCCGAGAAAAATGATCGGCTCGGTGGTAAAGCTCACGGTTCTCGGGATGGCCGGCAGAATCACGTCGGCCGAATATCTGTCCTGAACCACTTTTTCGCCAAGCGGACGCCTGAACGCGATGTTCCAGATCTGCGCCCGTGCCACCGCACGGATTTTCTCGGCGATTTCTTCTGCATAGTCTTCCAGCCCCTCGCCGACGTTCGTCCGGGGCTTGGCGACAAAATCGATGGCGCCCAACTCAAGCGCCCGCAAGGCCGTATCCGAACCTTCCTGTGTCAGCGTCGAGACCATGAGCACCGGCATTGGGCGCAAACGCATCAGGCGTTCGAGAAAATCCAGCCCGTCCATCTTCGGCATCTCGACATCCAGCGTCAGGACGTCTGGATTGAGATTGCGAATCATCTCGCGCGCGATGAGCGGATCGGGTGCCGTGCCGATCACCTCCATGTCCGGATGTCGATTGATGATGTCGGTCAGCACGTGCCGGATGAGCGCCGAGTCGTCCAAAACCAGAACGCTTATTTTCTTTCTCATGAGAATAGTTCCACATCGCCTTCGATCGGCGTGCGTCGCAGGCGCTGTTCATACGCGCGCTCACGTTCAAGAATGGTGTTGTTATGGATGGTTTTCAGCACCCGCACCATGACGCGTCCGCTCTTCGGAAAAAAATAGACCTTGCGTGGGTAGAAGCCCAGCAAATCGTGCGCAAGCACCGGAATGTTCTCGGCATCGGGTAGCGCAGGGCGAACTCGGCGTTCATTTCGCCGACCGAGCGGGTCGCCAGCCCCGGAAGCGCCACCGCACCGCCGAACAGCTTGGCTTCGAGATTGCTTCGCCGGCCGCCGAGCTTCTGGATCTGATTGATCAGGATTTCCATGGCATAACCGCCGTAGCGGGCGGACGCCGAGGTGATATCGTCCCCATCCTTCCCCGGAAGCATGAAATGGTTCATGCCGCCAATGCCCGAAACCGGGTCCCGGATACACGCAGAAATGCACGACCCGAGCACGGTGACAATCACCATCTCTCTCGACGTCACGTAATACTCGCTGGGCATTATCTTGACGGCATCGCAACCGAAGGTCGAGTCATGGTAGGCCCTGGGCTCGGGAGGGTGGTTACGGTGATGGGCATGCTTGCGTTTCACTGCCGCCCCCGGGGATTGACGAGGCGGTAGATGGTTCTCCCTACCGGCCTGAACAAGTGGGAAACGTGACTGTAGCTTTCCGAATGTCCGGCAATCAGCAGGCTGGTCGGCGCCAGCAAGGGGACAAAACGCTCAAGGATTTTCGCCTGCGTCTCCTTGTTGAAATAGATCATGACATTGCGGCAGAAAAGCACATCGACATGCTGCGGAACCGGCCATTGCGCCCCCAACAGATTGATCTGACGGAAGCTGATCATTGCGCGCAGTTCCGGCTTGACCTTGACCTTGCCTTCGTACTTTCCGGTGCCACGGAAGAAAAAACGCCGCAGCCTGTCGCGGGATAGCCTTTCGATCCGGTCGATGCCGTAGACGCCGGTCTCGGCGTGTGCCAACACCCCCGTATCGAGGTCGCTGGCGACGATGCGGATGCGCCTCGCCGCGCGCTCGCCGAGCGCTTCAACGGCGGTCATGGCAATCGAATACGGCTCCTCGCCGGTAGAGGCAGCCGCGCACCAGATGTTGATCGTTTTTCCGCCCGGCTGTTCGCGCAGATAATCGGCGAGCACGGCAAAATGATGTTCCTCGCGAAAAAATGCGGTGAGATTCGTGGTCAGTGCATTGATGAAATTCTGACGTTCCGGTTCATCCTGCTCGACCAGATCGAGATAGTCGTCAAAGTCACTCAACCCGAGGCAGCGCAAGCGCTTTTTCAGGCGGTTGCCGACCATCGACCGCTTGGAGTCGCTGAGCGATATGCCCCCCCACGCATGCAGGAGTTGACGTGTCCGCAGAAACGCCGACTCCGGCAGCAGGGGGGAGAGGTCCTCGACGACGTCCATGGCGCAGCATTCCGAGCTTAAAACTCTTTCCAGTCGTCGGCCTCATGGGCGGCCGACGCTTCGGCGCTGCCCATCGACGCTGGCACCGACTTCAGGGCCGGCCTGGGCGGCAGCTTCTTCGGCGCCACGGCTTGCAGTATGTGACGCGGCGCGGCCTTCCGCGCCGAAACGATCGGCGCGCTGATGCCGCTCTGATCCATCTTGAAGACCGCCACCGCCTCGGCCAGATTCTGTGCCTGACTCTCCAGCGATTCAGCCGCCGCCGCAGCCTCTTCGACCAGTGCCGCATTCTGCTGCGTGACCTGATCCATCTGGTTGATGGCCTGGTTGACCTGCTCGATGCCCGAACTTTGCTCCATCGATGCATTCGATATTTCGCTGATGATTTCCGAGACGCGTTTGACCGAGGAGACGATTTCCGACATGGTTTGTCCGGCTTCCTCGACCTGCTTGGTCCCATCGTCGACACACTCGACCGAGTCGTTGATCAGCGACTTGATTTCCTTGGCCGCCGCGGCTGAACGCTGCGCCAGATTGCGGACTTCTCCGGCCACCACGGCAAAGCCGCGCCCCTGCTCGCCGGCACGCGCGGCCTCGACGGCGGCGTTGAGCGCCAGGATATTGGTCTGGAAGGCAATGCCGTCAATCACCGAGATGATGTCCACGATCTTGCGTGAGGCTTCGTTGATGCCGTTCATCGTCTCGACCACGTGACCGACAACGGTCCCGCCCTTGATGGCGATTTCCGAGGCACCACGTGCCAGCTTGTTGGCGTTGGCGGCATTTTCGGCGTTGAGTTTGACCGTCGAGGTCAGTTCCTCGATGCTCGACGCGGTCTCTTCCAGGCTCGATGCCTGCTCTTCGGTCCGTTGCGAGAGATCGGAGTTCCCGGCAGCAATCTCCTTCGACGCGGTGTTGATCGTATCGATCGACGCTTTCAGCTGGGCGACCAGTTCCTTGAGATTGTCGACCGTCGTATTGATGCCGTTGCGCACATCGCCGAAAGAACCCGGGTATTGCTTTTCGATCGTCCGGGTCAGATTCCCCTTGGCCAGCGCATCGGCGACTTCAATGATGTCTTTGAACGCCGTGTCGATAGTCCCCGAAAGTTGGTTGAGCAGTTCGGAGAGCGTTCTCGGGAAGCCTTGCTTGCCATCGAGACTGAGTTTGACCGTGAAATCGCCCTGGTTGGCGGCCGTCGTGATTTCCTCGATTTCAGCAACGATACGGCGCAAATTGGCGCGCAACTGCTCGATCGTGTCGTTGATGAATTTCTTCTTGCCAGGGAATTGTTCGATCGGCGCGTCGAGATTGCCTTCGCCAAATTCCTTGATGCAGGCCATGGCCTTTTTCTTGACCGCGATGTGCCCGAAAACCATGGTGTTGACACCTTCGGCCATTTTGCGGAAATCGCCCTGGAATCTCGACTCGTCGATCTTGACGTCGATATCGCCTTTGTCGTGCTCGGCCGACATGTGATTCATGTCGGCGATGAACTGCATGAGCACGCCTTGCATCGCCTTCATCTTGGCCAGCAAGCTGTCGCTATCGCCGGCCTTGACCACCGGGACCTGCGAGAGATCGCCCTCGGCCACCCGGCGCACGGCGTCGGCCACATAGTCGGGTTCGCCGCCCAATTTGCGCATCAGCTCACGAACGATGAGCCACGCGACAATAGCGCCGATGACAATGGCGGCGAGCACCAGGGAAACGACGAGCACCAGAGAGCGCGCATACGTTTCGCTCGCCTGTTTTGTCGCGCTATCCATCAGGCTTTCCTGGAACGAGGCCATTTTTATCAACGCCTCGACGAATTCGTTATTGGTGACGGCGAAATCCTTGATGATGAACTCGGCGAAGCGGGCCTTCTCGGCTGCGGTGTTGGCACTGCGCGCCTGCTTATAGGCTTCCTCGTATTTCGGTGAGAGTTTTGCCCGGGTATCGCTTATCGCCTTGAACAGCTCTTGTCCCTTCGGCGTATTGATGATTTTTCCCAGCGCGCCAAGCGTCTCGGAATTTTCCTTGCGATTGCTCTCCATCCTGGCAATCGTTTTCTCGATGTCGGCGGCGCCACTCAGGAGCACGAGATTGCGCACCTGCCGACCATTGTCCAGCGTCAGTCGAATGGCATCGTTCGAATACTTGACCTTGACATAGCGATCCTGAGTGATCTCGGTTGTAATGTGATCGATATCGTTCAGGCTCTTGAGCGCGAAGACCGAGACGATGATCATCAGCAGCAGCACGGAGCCGAAACCCAAGCCCAAGCGGGTAGCAACTTTCATGTTTGACAGACTCATTTTGGGTTCTCCTAAAAGAAAGGCGGCTACTAGGCCAGTGCTTCGTCCATGAGCTCCATGTCCCGGCTGCTCATGAGTTTTTCGATATCGACGAGGATGATCA
The DNA here is from genome assembly GCF_900099695.1 of Propionivibrio dicarboxylicus. GTDB lineage: Bacteria > Pseudomonadota > Gammaproteobacteria > Burkholderiales > Rhodocyclaceae > Propionivibrio > Propionivibrio dicarboxylicus. The sequence continues at coordinate 85,664 of NZ_FNCY01000015.1, forward strand.
TGCGCTGATCCACGGTGCCGAGACCCTTGATGTAGCGGGTATCGAGGGCAGCGCCAAATTCGGGCGCCGGCTTCATCTGCTCGGCCGGCAGAGTAATGACGTCGGAGACCCCATCGACAACGATTCCGACGACACGATTGATCACATTGAGAATGATCACGACAGTGAACTGGTTGTAATTCACTTCACTGACGTTGAACTTGATGCGCATATCGACAATCGGCACGATCACCCCGCGCAGATTGATCACGCCTTTGATAAAGACCGGCGCGTTGGCAATCGCAGTGACAGCGTCATAGCCGCGAATCTCCTGGACCTTGAGGATATCGACGGCATACTCCTCGGTGCCGAGGGTAAAGGTCAGGTATTGAGCCGCCCCATCGGCCGCCGTCGTCGCATCTGCCAGGACGCGGTTGCTTTCTTCCATCATGTTCACCATGGACTCCTTACGAAAAGGCGAAACCGCCTAGCTGCGACTCAAATGGATCAGCGCGACGACGTCGACGATCAGCGCCACCCGCCCGTCGCCCATGATGGTGGCGCCGGATATGCCACGCACTTTGCGATAGTTGGTTTCCAGGCTCTTGATGACGACCTGGTGCTGGCCGAGCAGGTCATCCACCAGCAAGGCCACACGGCCGCCATCGACCTCGAGAATCACGACGATGCCTTCGCAGGGATTGACCGTCTTCGCCGGGATGCGGAACACGCCGTGCAGCGCCACCAGCGGCAGATATTCGCCGCGCACATGCACCACCCGCTTCTGCCCGGAGACCGACGACACTTCGTCGGCCTTGGGCTGCAGCGATTCGACAATCATGTTGAGCGGGAGGATGAAGACCTGGTCGCCAACGCCGATCGACATGCCGTCGAGAATCGCCAGCGTCAGCGGCAGACGAATCGAAATGCGTGTGCCGCAGCCTTGCTGCGAGCTGATTTCGACGCGGCCACCCATGCCTTCGATGTTGCGCTTGACGACATCCATGCCGACGCCGCGGCCGGAAACATCGGTGATTTCGGCCGCGGTCGAGAAGCCCGGCGCGAAGATCAGCGGCCAGATCTCCTGATCGGGCGCCTCCGGATTGACCGGAATGCCCTTTTGTTGCGCCTTGGCAATGATGCGTTCGCGATTGAGCCCGCCGCCGTCGTCGATCACTTCGATGATGATGTTGCCGCCCTGGTGATAAGCCTGCAGGGAAAGTCTTCCCTTGGCCGGCTTGCCTGCTGCCAGGCGCACCTCGGGGCGCTCGATGCCATGATCCAGGCTGTTGCGGACGAGGTGGTTGAGCGGGTCGGAGAGACGCTCGATCAGACCTTTGTCCAGTTCGGTGTTTTCACCGACAAGCTTGAGCTCGACCTCCTTGCCAAGCTTGCCGGCGAGATCGCGGACCAGGCGGGGGAAGCGGCTGAAGACCGAACCGATCGGCAACATGCGGATCGACATCACCGCTTCCTGCATGTCGCGACTGTTGCGCTCGAGCTGGGCCATCCCGTTGAAGAGGTTTTCGTGCAGCACCGGATCGAAGCGCGATATCGTCTGGGCCAGCATGGCGTGGGTGATCACCAGCTCACCGATCAGGTTGATCAGCTGATCGACCTTTTCCACGCTGACGCGGATCGAGGTCTCGGCCTCACGGTCGCTGGCGCGACGCATCGGATGATCCGGCAGGACCGCCGACGTATTCTGGGCGCCACCGTTCCGGGGCGCTTCCGCGGCGCTGGCAGGCACGGGGACAGGCGGCATGGTGGCAGCGACCGGCGCGACGTGGGGATCGGCAAACAGCCCGTAGCCATCCTGATCTTCCAGGCCTGCGTCGGTGCCGTCCTTGATCGCCTCGACATCGACGAAAAAGCCGAAGCCGTCACTGTCTTCGGCGCTTGGCGTGGGGGGTTCGGGGTCAACGAAAAAGCCGAAGCTGTCGTCTTCGAGCACGGCCGACGTCGGGCGTTCCTGCCCATCTCCGTCGCCGTCCGCGTCGTTTGTCAGCGGATCGATCCGGTATTGCTCCGGCGCGGCGGCGAAGGCCAGAATGCTCTCGACCAGTTCGCGCGTTGCCTCCGTGTGAAGGACGATATGCTCGGTACCGCGCTCGTCGCTCCGCGAGGACACAGGCCCGAGCCGTTCGAGTTCGGCACGCAGAACATCGAAGGGCACCGGACAGGGCGGCGGCACCCGGTACTCGATGCGGAAGCCCTGTACCGACGATTCCGGCGCCGCTCTTGTCATGGCGTCGGCGACGCCGCCCAGCGTCGGAGAGGCCAGCAGTGGCACGTGCACGGGCAGGGCGGCGCCCATCAACTGCGTCAGCGTTGCAATCACCGGGGCCGCGTCGCCCGGATCGCTTTCGACTCCGTTGCGGTGATTGGCCAGTTGCGTATTCAGCACGTCGCCCGCTTTCAGGGAGGCGTCGATGATTTCCGGCGTCAACGGCTTGTCGCCGCGCCGCACGCGATCCAGCAGCGACTCCAGGACATGCGTCACCCCGGCCATGTCGGGGAAGCCGAATATCCCGCTGCCGCCCTTGATCGAATGGGCCGCGCGGAAAATTGCGTTGAGATCTTCGGGGTCGGGCGCGGCCAGATCAATGGAAAGCAGCAGACGCTCCATTGTCTCGAGATGCTCGCGTGCTTCCTCGAAAAAGACCTTTTCGAACTGGCTGAGATCGTAGCTCATGGGCCGTTCCTCAGCCGATGACCTTCTTGACCACCTCCAGCAGCTTGCCGGGTTCGAAGGGCTTGACCAGCCACCCCGTCGCACCGGCTTCCCGGCCCCGGGCCTTCATCGTGTCACTGCTCTCGGTGGTCAGAATCAGGATCGGCGTTCTGGCGTAAGACGCCGTGGCCCGCAGACGCTTGATCATCGTCAGCCCGTCCATGTTCGGCATGTTCTGATCGGTCAGAATCAGATCGAAGGCGCTTGCTTGCGCCTTGGCGAAGCCGGCCGCGCCATCGGGCGTTTCCTCGACCGAATACCCCGCCCCGTTGAGAACGAAACCGACCAGTTGCCGGATCGATGGAGAGTCATCAACGGTCAGAATTTTTTTCCCCATCTGCTCAGCCCCCTGGTCGGCAAGAACGATCTGCCGGACCCGAAAAATGCACCCTCTTCGGATGCGTACTTTGAATGGCCGTCAAACGAAGTCCGTGTGACGCACGTGCAGTGATAAGGAGAGAACGACCCACGAGGAAAAACCGGAATCACGGGTTCCAGAACCGTTCGACTTTGGCGCGCATCGGCGCCGTCCTGGACTTTGTCTTCCGGGCATAGCAATAGTTGCATCCATATGGCATACGTACGAACACGTATGAGGCAGGTGCGTGGATGCCTGGAGAACGCCGTCCGGCAAGAAACCGGACAGCCGGCTTCAGAACCGTTCGAGCGTGTCGAGCATCAGCGCCAGTCCTGTTTCTGCCGGGCAGAGGTCAAAAAAATGGGGCGCCTGCGCCCTTCGCAGACGACCCACTGCCGGTCGAAAAACAGACCGGATGCCCAGCAGCGCGCAAAAGCCTTCGTTACTTGCCGGGGAAACTCGGGCGACGCTTTTCCCGGAAAGCGCGCACGCCTTCCTGATAATCCTCGCTGTCATAAACGATCCGGCGCATGCCCTGGATGCGTTCGAACAATTCGGGCGTGACCGAATGCGCGCTCGACAGCAGGCGCAATGCATCTTTCATAACGCCGATGCTGAGCGGCGAGTTCGTCGCGATACGCTCCGCCATGCCAAGGACAAAATCCTCGATGTCGCCGGCCGGCTTGATGTAGTTGACGATGCCGAGGTTGAAGGCCTGGTCCGAGGACAGGGGCTCGGCGGTGAAGAGCATTTCCTTCATGATCGGCAGCGGGATCATGTTGAGCAGCGTCAGCAGGCCGCCGATGTTATAGGGCACGCCGAGCTTGGCCGGGGTGATGGCGAACGTCACCTCGGGCGTGATGACAAGGATGTCGCAGGCCATCGCGACTTCGCAAGCACCGCCCCAGACGCTGCCCTCGATCATGCCGATCACCGGCATCGGGCATTCCTGGATCGTGCGGATCAGGATGCGCAGCGGATCGTTCCAGCCCAGCGGGTCGCGGCCGCGGCCCGGCAGCTCGCTGACGTCGTGCCCCGCCGACCAGACCTTGACGCCTGGCCGGGCGCGCAGGATGACGGCCCGGACATTCTGTTTCTGGAAGGTCTCAAGCGCCTCGACCAACTCATGGACGAGCGCTTCGCTCAATGCGTTGCGTTTCTCGCTGTGGTCGAGCGTTATGACACCCGTGTAGCCTCTTTGCTCCGTCTTGATGAAACTCATCGCTTCCCCTTTTCATATTCGTCGATGGCAGTCGAATCGTACGACGCGGCGCGACAAGTTTTCATTCGCAGGCGACATTTCACTCTGAACTTCATTGCACGAAAACTCGTACGGGAAGCGTGCGCCGCCGAGGCCGACGGCGCTCGGCGAAGCGCGCTAGTCGACGACGATCGGCTTTCTTGCCATGAAGAACGAGATGGCGGCGCCGATGATGATCAGCAGTCCGGCGAGCAGGAAGGCGCTCTCGTAGTTGCCCGTCGACTTGACGAGGTAACCGGTCACCACCGGAGCGAAGGCGCCGAACAGGTTGCCACCGAGCAGGAGCAGGCCGAAGGCGGTGCCGGCATGTTTCGGATTGGCGACGAGATCGTTGGTCAGCGTCATATTCAGGCCGATGGTCGAGGACAGGAAGGTCTTGACCAGCGTGATGATGACGAAGATCGCCACGGCGCCCTCGACGAAGGAGGTGAACACGAAGATGCTGGCGAGGCACATGAAGATCACCACCATCCTGCGCCGCTGCCCCTGCATCACTTTTTCCGGCGTCAGCAGTTTGTCGCTGATCGCCCCCACGGCGATCCCCAGCACCCACGCCGTCACGAAGGCGAACGAACTGAACAGGCTCGCCTTCATCAGCGCCATGCCACGGACATTCATCAGGTAAGTCGGCAGCCAGGTCAGGATCAGGTACTGGGTGTACATGATGCAGCCCTGCGACAGCAGGAGGCCCCACATCGTCCGCGTTTTCAGCAACCGCCCGATCAGGCCGAGATCGACCGGCTTCTCGGCTTCCTTGGGTGCATCGGTGTTTTCCTTGATGTACTGGCGTTCCTCGTCGGACAACCAGGAACACTTTTGCGGATCGTTGTTGAAGAAGCGGATCCAGAAGAACAGCCAGATGAAGCCGATTGCCCCGGTGATGACGAACGACATGCGCCAGCCATACTCGGCCAGCAGCCAGGCGATGATCGGCATGCCGATCGCCGGCCCCGCCTCGGCGCCGGAACGCGCCAGGGCGGTGGCGAAGCCGCGCTCATGGATGGTGAACCACTGGCGGACCACCTTGCTGTTCGATGGCATGGTGGCGGCCTCGCCGGCGCCGAGCGCCAGACGCGATGCCATCATGCTGACGAGATTGAACGCGCCGCCGGTCGCCATCGCCGCCAAAGACCAGAAAGACAGGGCAAAGGTATTGAGTTTCTTGGCGCCCCAGCGATCGGTCAGATAGCCCATCGGCACCAGGGCCAGCGCATAGGTCCACATGAAGCCGGAAAGCACCAGGCCCATGGTCGCCGGATCCCAGCCGAACTCCTTGCTGACCGCCGGCGCCGCGACCGACATGCTGACGCGGTCGATATAGTTGATCAACGACGCCGTGAATAGCATCGACATAACCCACAGACGCCCGCCACGCCACATCGAGGCATACTTGTGCGACCCTTTTTCCATCAAAGACTCCTTCCCGTGAATCGTTATGAGTTTCAGCGCGCCATGACCCGCTGAAGGATGTAAGGAATGATTCCGCCGGCGCGCAATTGCGCCACTTCGAGCGAGGTTTCGACCGCCGCCGTGCCGGCGAAAGTGCTGACCGAACCGTCCTTGCGCACGATGCGCACCGGAATCGTCATGCGCGGCACGAAGTTCTCCGCCGGCGCCGCCACCTCGATGCTATCGTCAAAGCCGAGCGCGAGGCTGGCCGGCGTCACCCCGGCCGGCAGCTTCACCGGCAGCACGCCCATGCCAATCAGATTGGAGCGGTGGATGCGTTCAAAACCGACGGCGAGAATCGCCCGCGCATTGAGCAGTCCGGCCCCCTTGGCCGCCCAGTCGCGCGACGAGCCCATGCCGTAGCGTTCGCCGGCAACAATGACCACCGAGCTGCCATCCTTTTCGTAGCGTTGGGCCGCGTCGAACAAGGACATGCTCTCGCCGGTCGGTTGATAGCGGGTTTTCCCCGCCGGCAATGACGGATCGAGCAGATTGACCACCGATTTGTTGGTGAACAGGCCACGCACCATGGCCTCCCAGTTGGCGCGGCGCGAAGCATAGACGTTCAGGTCGTCGGGATCGTCGCCCTGCGCGATCAGGTAACGCCCGGCATCGCTCGCGGCCGGAATCTGGCCGACCGGCGAGATATGGTCGGTCGTCATATCGTCGCCGACCGCCAGCAACACGGTCGCGCTGTAGTTGCCCAGACGCGACGGCAAGCGCGCGCTGGCGAAGGGCGGACGGCGGATGTAGGTCGATGCCGGGTCCCACGGGAAGACCGTGCTGCCGGGCGCATCGAGCGCCTGCCAGGCCGGGCTGGCCTCGGCCGCGTCATAGGCAATCGCGATATCGGCAGGATCGATGGCCCTGGCCAGCGCGTCCTGTATCTCGGCGCTGCTTGGCCAGATGTCCGCGAGATACACTGCTTGCCCATCGCGGCCGAGGCCGAGCGGCTCGGTCCGGATGTCGCGATTCACATCGCCGGCGAGCGCATAGGCGATCACCAGCGGCGGCGAGGTAATGAAGCCGGCATCGAGGTCGGGATGCACCCGCCCGGGAAAGTTGCGATTGCCGGAGAGCACCACCACCGGAACGATGCCATGCCGATTGACGGCATCAATGACCGGCGGCGTCAGCGCGCCCGAGTTGCCGATACAGGTAGTGCAGCCGTAGCCGACGATGCCGAATCCGACGGCTTCGAGTTCGGGCAGCAGGCCGCTGCGAGAAAGATAACGATAGGCCGACGGCGATCCCGGCGCCATCGAGGTCTTGACCCAGTGCGGCGGCTTGAGCCCGGCCGCATGCGCCTTGCGGGCGAGCAGACCGGCGGCGAGCAGCAGTTCCGGATCGGAGGTATTGGTGCAGCTCGTGATCGCGGCAATGGCGACGGCGCCATCGGGCGGCGTCTGCGCATCGAAATGGCGCAGCGTGTCGCGCTTGCCGGCGCGCCGCAAGGCGCTGGCGGTATCGCCCAGGGGAATGCGGTCCTGCGGGCGACGCGGCCCGGCGATGCCGGGAACGACGGCATCCAGATCGATTTCGACGTGATCGCTGTAACGCGGGGTGGCAAGCGGATCGAACCACAGTTGCTGGCGCTTGGCATAATCGCCGACCAGCGCGATCTGTTCCGGCGTGCGACCGGTGGCGCGCAGATAGGCCAGCGTATTGTCATCGACCGGGAAATAGCCGCTCGACGCGCCATATTCGGGAGCCATATTGGCGATGCAGGCGCGGGCACCGGCCGACAAGGTGCTGACACCGGGGCCGTAGAACTCGACGAACTTGCCGGAGAGATCGCTCTGACGCAGACGCTGCGTCACCAGCAAGGCCAGGTCGGTCGCCGTCGTTCCCTCGGGAAGCCTGCCGCTGAGCCGGACGCCGACGATATCGGGAATGCGTAACATCACCGGCATATCGAAGATGACGCTTTCCGCTTCGAGGCCGCCGACGCCCCAGGCCAGCACGCCGATGCCATTGATCATCGGCGTGTGGCTGTCGGTGCCGATCAGCGTATCGGGATACGCCCAGCATTGTCCGTCGATCTCCCTGGCGGAGACGACCGTCGCCAGGCGTTCGAGATTGATCGTGTGCATGATGCCGGTGCCGGGCGGATGCACGCGCAGGCCCTTGAGCGTCGTCGACGCCCACTTGGCGAAGCGGTAACGCTCGGCATTGCGCCGCATCTCGGCCGCCATGTTCTGCTGCATCGCATCGGGCGTCGCGAAAAAATCGACCGGCAGCGAATGGTCGGTCGACACATCGACCGGCAGGACCGGATTGAGCAATGCCGGATCGCCGCCCTCCTCGGCCAGCACGCTGCGCATCGCGGCGATATCCGCCAGCGCCGGGCCGCAGGTGGTGTCGTGCATCAATACGCGCGTCGGGTAAAACTCGATCTCTTCCTCGCTCGTGCCGGCCTTCAACCAATCGACCAGCGCCGCCTTGGTGCGCAGGATGGCGGCCTCGTCAGCGCATTTGCGCAGGACGTTCTCGAACAGGATGCGCAGAATCCATGGCAGGCCGGCGAGTGCCTGGCCGGTCTCCGCCGGCAGGTCGATGATGCGGTAGGACTTTCCGGAACTCCGGAGTTCAGCGGTACGACTCATGAAAACGACTCCTCGAAACGGCGGCATGCCGCAGCGGTGATTTATCGGGCGAGCGACAGCGGCGCCTCGCCCGCCACGACGCGCTCGATGTTCTGCCAGGCAAAATCGGCGCGACGGAACCACGCCTCATACGAATGTCCCGCGGTATGCGGCGTCAGGACGACGTTGTCGAGGGCCAGCAGCCCGTCGTCGGCACGCAGCGGTTCGCGGTGAAAGACGTCGAGTCCGGCGCCGGCGATCCGCCGGCTGCGCAGCGCGTCGAGCAAGGCGGCCTCGTCGAAGACTTCGGCGCGACTCGTGTTGATGATCACCGCCGTCGGCTTCATCATCGCCAGCTGTTCGGCGCCGAACATGCCGCGCGTCTCGTCGGTCAGCGGAACGTGGATCGACAGCACGTCGGATTCGCGCAGGAGCCTTTCCAGCGAAACGCTTTCGCCGTCGAAATCATTGCCCGTGTTCTTGAAGCGGTCGAAATAGATGATCCGGGTTTCGAAGGCCTTCAGGCGTTGGGCGACCTTTCCGCCGATATTGCCGACGCCGAGCAAGCCGATCGTCTTGCCGGCCACCTCGAAGGTATTGGTGCCGCTCACCGGTTTGCGCCAGGTACCCGCCCGCACCGACGTGTCGCATTGGACCAAGCGCCGGTAGAGGCACAGCAACAAGGCGATTGCCTGCTCGGCGACCGCCCAGGCGTTGGTGCCGCCGTTGGTGGCCACCGTCATGCCGAGTTCCCGGGCGGCGGCGAGATCGACCTTGTCATAGCCGGCAGTCAGCAGCTGGATATGACGAAGCTTTTTTGCATTTTGCAAAACATTACGATCAATATCAGCCGGATGAAGAATCAGAAACTCCGCCTCCTCGATCCGCGCGATCTTCTCATCATCGCTCGTCGAACTCGGACACACCTCCAGGCAGAACCCTTCCGGCATTGATTGTTCAAGAATTTCCGCAACCTTTTCGGATTGCCCGCTAAAAAAGACCGCTTTATGCATTTCCCCTCCCGGCGATGATCGACACAAGAATTTCCGAAGCACTTATTGCATATTGAAACAGTGAAATGCAATAATGTCAACACATCGTGTGTCAATGGCGGTTTCATCGCCACCATCGGAAGAGAGGAGAAAGCGGCATGGAAATGAAACCCGGTAGTTATTTCGCTTACGTCGGCAGCCGTACGACGAAAGAGCGCAATGCGCGCGGCATCGGCCTGAGCGTGTATGCGGTGACGCCCGGCGAGACGGCCTGGACGCTCGTCCAGGTTCTCGACGACCTGGTCAACCCCTCGTTCCTGGCATTCGATCGGCATCAGCGCGCGCTCTATGCGGTGCATGGCGACCGCAGCGAGATCAGCGCCTTCCGCATCGACCCGCAGACCGGCCGCCTGACGCTGATCAACCAGGCATCGACCGAGGGCAAGAATCCGGTGCACCTGTGCATCGATCCGGGCAACCGCTTCATCACCGTCGCCAATCACATCACCTCGACCCTGGCGCTGATGCCGCTTGGCGAGGACGGGTCGATTGGGCCGGTGTGCGACCTGGTGAGCCTGACGGGCACCCTCGGGCCGCACCGCGTCGAGCAGCCGTTCCCGAAACCGCACCAGGTCCTGTTCGACCGCGCCGAGCGTTTCATCGCCGTGCCCGACAAAGGGCTCGACCGGACCTTCGTCTTCCGCATCGACACCGACGCGCAAAAGCTCGTGGCCGTCGAAGGCGCCACCGCGCCGGCGCAGGAAAACGCCGGCCCGCGCCACCTCGTCTTCAGCCCGAGCAACCAATTTGCATACATCGTCAACGAGCTAAATTCGACGATCACGGCCTGCCGGTTCGATGCGACGACCGGTGCGCTGTCGCCCTTCCAGGTGGTGCCGTCGCTACCCGACAGTTGCGTCGTCAATAGCCGCGCATCGGAAATCACCATCACCTCGGACTGCCGCTTCCTCTACGCCTCCAACCGGGGCTATGACAGCGTCAGCATTTATGGCGTCGATCCGGGCAACGGACGCCTGAGTTTCGTCGACTGCGAACGCATCGAAGGGAGAACACCGCGCTTCATCACCCTGAGTCCGGACGAGCGCCACCTGTTCGTGGCGAACGAGGACAGCGACGAAATCATCGCCTGTCGCATCGATCCTCGGAGCGGAAAGCTCATGCCCTGCGGGACCGCCGCGAGGACGGGCAGCCCGGTCTGCATCGTCTTCCGGCCGCGCGGCTAAATGCCGATTTCGGTAGGGGGCAAGCCCTGCCGAAACAGGCTCTAATTGACGGGCGGCGCCTTGGCAATCAGGGTGCGTTTCGATTCCAGCGCCCCCTGGATATGCTGGCGCAGGAATTCGGACGCGCCCTTGTTATCGCCTTTTTCGAGCAGGTCGATGATCTCGAGATGCTCGCTGCATTGCTTGAGCAGACGGTCGCGGCTGCTCGTGTAAGTGCTGCGGAAGTCGAGCAGACGGCGGACGCGATCGATCTTCTTCACCGCGTCGATGAAAAACGGATTATTCGAAAAGCCGACCAGCACCTCATGGAACTGTGAGTTGAGAGAGAACAATTCCGTCTGCGACAGTTTCCGGAAGCCGCCCTTCAACAGGGAAATCTGCTGTTCGCTCAAGCTCGCCAGCGCCGCCGGGTCGATGCGGAAGCTGGGTTCCAGCAAGGCCGCCGGTTCGATGACGAGGCGAAAACGATAGCCGTCTTCGTAAGCCTGCGGCGACACCATCACCGCCAGGAAATGCCAGCCGTGGCCGGGTAGACGCTCGACCCAGAGATCCTCGGCGGCGCGCTGGAGCACCTTGAGCAGGCGATGGCGCGTCACCGCGTAATGCCGCATGAGTTCGTTCTCGCTGACACGCTCGCCCAGGCGTCCGCTCAGCCAGTCTTCGGCGAGCTGATAGTAGAGCGGATCATCCCAGGGCGTCGTCGTTTCCGGGCTGCGGCCCTTGCGCTCGGGCAGGTCGGCACCTTCCATCGCCAGGAAGAAGCCGCGATTGCGCTCGGAAAATACCAGCCCTTCTTCGGCAAGCAGGACGAGCGCGGCACGCACCGGGATGCGCGAGACATTGAACAGATCCGCCAGGGCTTGCGCCCCCAGGTGCGCCCCCTTGGGCAAGCCGTTCGAGCGCGCGTGATCGACGATTCTGTCGGCGATGTGAGGAGGGAGAAGGTTAGCCACGAAACCCGGGATCAGTAAAAACGAATGCGCCCGACTATATTGGATTTACCGCTTCAGGAAAAGAGCGAAGGCATCGCAACGCCGGACATCGTCATGGTGCGCTCAAAAAGAAGAAGCCTCGCTTCACGAGGCTCCTTCCCTTCCCTGGCGGGCCATAGCGGCCACCTACCTCCCCGGACGGCTATTTCACGAAGGAAATGGCACCGGTCAGTACGGCCACAACCGTCATGACAACGGTCGAACCGAAGGCCCATTTGAAGACAAACCTCTGGTGCTCACCCAGTTCGACGCCGGACATGCCGATCAGGATGAATGTCGAGGCGGTCAGCGGGCTCAGCGGAAAGCCCGTCGTCATTTGACCGAGAATTGCGGCGCGGCCAATGTGCAGGGGATCGATGCCGATTGCCGTTGCCGTCTGGGCGAGGATCGGCAGGACGCCGAAATAGTAGGCATCCGGAGTGAAAATCAGGCTGAACGGCATGCTGGTCAGCGCAACGATTACCGGCAGGTAGTGCGTCATCGGCGCCGGAATCAGGGTGACCAGCACTTTCGACATTTCCTTGATCATATCCGTGCCGGTGAGGATGCCGGTAAATATGCCGGCAGCAAAAATCATCGAGCACACCAGGACAATTGCGCTGCCTTGCGCAGTGATCCGTTCAAGCTGCTGCTTCGGCTGCGGGAAATTGACAATCAATGCGATGGCATAGGCGATCATGAACAAGGTGGCCAAGGGCAGAATCGCCTGAATCAGTGCGACGACCAGCGCGGCCGTCAGCACGGCATTGAACCACAGCAAGTTCGGCCGCCGCAGCGCCGATTCTTCCTCGCTGAGCACCGGACTTTCGATCTGCTGCACGTCCATGATGCCGACGCGTGCGCGTTCCTTCTTGCCAAAATACCAGGCGACGAAAAACACCCAGACCAAGCCCGCGATCATTGCCGGGATCACCGGGTTGAAGATCGCTGCCGAATCGGCCTTCAGCACCGTCATTGCCCGTGCTGTCGGTCCGCCCCACGGGATGATGTTCATGACGCCGGCGGCCAGACAGATGGTGCCCGACAACACGAGGCGGCTCATGTTGAGCGCCTTGTAGAGCGGCAGCATGGCCGAAATGGTGATCATGAACGTCGTCGCGCCGTCGCCGTCGAGCGACACCGAGCAAGTCAGGAATGCCGTGGCGAGAACCACCTTGAGTGGATCGCCGCCGACGATTTTGAGCAGACGCCTGACGATCGGCTCGAACAGGCCCACTTCCAGCATCAGGCCGAAATACAGGATGGCGAACATGATCATGACGCCGACCGGCGCCACGTTCTTGATGCCGTTGATCATCATCGGCCCCATCTTCGGTGCGAAGCCGCCAATGAGCGCCGCGACGACCGGCACCACAATCAGTGCGAGCGTCACCGACACCCGCTTGGTCATGATCAGGACAAGAAATATTACGACCGTCAGAAACCCCAGTAATGCCAACATGAAAGACCTCCGTTTATTGTGTTTATCATGCGCCGGCTATATTCAGGAAGCCCTCCCGAATGCGCCGTCATCCTTGAGTGCTTCGATTTGCGTGGCCGACAAGCCCAGCACCTCGGCCATGACCCGCTCCGTGTGTTCACCGAGTTGCGGAGAGGTGCTGCGAATTGCCGTCTTGGTGGCCGAGAACTTGATCGGGTTGTTGATCACCTTCATCTTTCCTCGGGCGGGGTGATCCATTTCGACGATCATTTCCCGCGCACCAGCGATATGCGGGTCGTTGGCCAGTTGATCGACGCTGTAAATCGGCGAGCACGGCACGCTATGGGCGAGCAGCAACTCGACGATGTCGGCGACCTTCCGCGACGACGTCCACTCGGTCACCGTCGTCTTCAATCGCGCGTTATTCGCCACCCGCTCGCGGTTGGTCGCCAGCGTCGCGTCCTCCAATAGCGCAACAAGACCCGTGGCTTGGCAGAAGCGCTTCCAGACCTCGTCACCGCCAACGCCGATGACCACCCACCCATCGGCAGCCTGGAAGGAGTCATAGGGATAGATGAATTCATAGCGATTGCCGATTCTTTGCGGCACCCGCTGGTCGACGAGATAGAGCTGGATGATCGTTTCCATCGAGCTGACGACCGAATCGACCAGCGCCACGTCAACATGCTGACCTATGCCGGTCGCATCGCGCGAACGCAGCGCCGCGAGAATGCCGATGCAGCAATTCAATCCGCCGAGAATGTCGCCCATGGCGGTGCCGGTGCGTGTCGGCGGTGAATCGGGCCACCCGGTCACACTCATCAGGCCGCCCATTGCCTGGCCGATAATGTCGTAGCCAGGGCGATCCTTATACGGCCCGTATTGGCCGAAACCGGAGATCGAGGCGTAGACGATCCGGGGGTTCCGCGCCTTGGCCTTGTCATATGACAGGCCGAGCTTTTCCATCGTCCCCGGCTTGTAGTTTTCAATCACCACATCGACCGCTTCCACAAGCTGCATGAAAGTCTCTTTCGCTTGCGGATTCTTCAGGTCCAACGTGATGCTTCGCTTGTTTCGGTTGAGATTGGCGAAATACGCGCTATGGCCGTCGATAAACGGCGGGTAGCCGCGCGTGTCATCACCCTTGCCCGGCTCCTCGATCTTGATGATCTCGGCACCCATGTCGCCAAGTAACATGGTGCAGAACGGCCCGGCCAAGACGCGGGTCAGGTCGAGCACCTTGAGCCCCTTCAGCGCCCCGGTAGTGACTGCTTCCTGGATCGTATTCATCGTTGGCCCCGGTTAAATCGCGACCGGAAAAACCTGATCCGGCGCTTCGCCCAACTTGGCCTTTCTTTCCGCCAGGCCACGCTTCTTGTACGACTCGATCGGGTCTTTCGGAATCCGCCCGTGCAGGATTGCAGACGAGCGCAAGCGACGACCGACGGTGCGCTCCCACAAGGTGCCGAGCTTGAGTATCTTGTCGATATCGATCCCGGTCTCGATGCCCATCTCTTCCATCATCAGCAGCATGTCTTCGGTGCTGACGAGACCGACCGAGTTGGGATCCTTGTAGTAATAGTTGCCGGTCCCCGGAATCGGGCAGTCGTCCATGAAGTTGGCCGGTTGTCCTCCGATGCCGCCGAGCGTGCTTTCAAAGGTGTAGATGCCCGCCTGCAAGGCCGCGAGCACGTTGGCCAAGCCCCAGCCCCGCGTCGTGTGGAAATGCGCCAAATGCACCTCGGGGCGTGGAATCGCATCGAGCAACATCGAGTAATAGCGGTAGACCAGATCCGGTGTCGATGAACCGTCGTGGTCGGCATGTTCGATATCGGTGGCGCCGAGGTCGAGCCAGTTTTTGGTGAAGGCGATGGCATCTTCCATCTTCGTCGGCCCGGAAATCGGGCTGCCCCAGATGGTGCTGACCGTACCGTTGAACTTGAGGCCGGCGTCGGTCGCCTTCTTGATGCAGCGCTCGGCTTCTTTCCAGTATTCGGGCAGCGTCACGCCGGAGTTGGCAAAATGATGTTGCTCGTCGGTCGACACCATCATCAGGATGCGGTCCGGGCCGACGCCGCGCTTCTTGAGCTCGATCGCCCGATCGACTGCGCTCTCGCGAATCGTCACCGTCGTGATCTCGATCTCGTCCCAATTGACGCCGGCCTTGGCCAGGGTCTTGCTCTCGCGCACGCGCCTGAGCAATTCCTCGGCGTCACGAAATTGCGGCAAATTCCTCGGACTGCCGAGATTGGTCAGTTCCAGGCGCTTGACGCCGGCCAGGATCAGTTGCTCGGCGTAATAGACCTTGGCGTCGGTCGAGATGAAACGCTCTTCGTGCTGGAGCCCATCGCGGATCGAAATGTCGCCGACAACGACTTTCTTTGGATAGTTGAAGCTGAAGTTCATGGTTGTCTTCCTTTGTAGCGCTTGGATAAACGGGAAATCAAAGCTGGCAATCGGGGCTGATGCGGAACTCCGCCTCGGTGCATCGACGCACCTGATCGAGGGAAATGCCGGCTTGCAACTCTTCGAGCACCAGGCCGCCATGCCCCGGATCGATGCGGAACACCGCCAGCTCGGTGACGATCTTGTTGACCCTGCTCTTGGCGGTCAGCGGCAAGTTGCATTGCTTGAGAATCTTGGCGCCGCCGTCCTTGGTGCAGTGCTCCATGGCGACGATGACGTGGCGGGCACCGGTGACGAGGTCCATGGCGCCGCCCATGCCGGGCACCATCTTTCCGGGCACCATCCAGTTGGCGAGATTGCCCTGCTGATCGACCTGAAGCGCGCCGAGAACCGTGACATCGACATGTCCCCCGCGGATCAGGACAAAGGACATCGCACTGTCGAAGAAGACGCCGCCCGCCTGCATGCCGCAAGGCTGCCCGCCTGCATTGACAAGGCCCGGCACCGGATCTCCTTCGAGCGGTGCCAGCCCGAGAAAGCCGTTCTCGGACTGCAAGGTAATCCTGATATCCGGCGGCAGATGGTTCGGTACGAGCGTCGGCAAGCCGATGCCAAGGTTGACGACATCGCCGTCATGAAGCTCCCTGGCCACGCGAGCGGCAATGATATGTTTGGGGTCCATGGGCTTGGCACTCATCTCACAGCCCTCCGGTGACGACGATCTTGTGCACGACGACACCCGGCGTGACGATGCATTCGGGATCGAGTTCGCCGACGTCGACCAGTTCGTCAGCCTCGACCACCACCAGATCGGCGGCCAGTGCCATCAAGGGATTGAAATTGCGGGCCGCTCGCTCATAGACGAGGTTGCCCGACCGGTCTGCCTTGCGCGCTTTGATCAGCGCGATGTCGCCACGAATCGGGCGTTCGACGAGGTATTCCTTGCCGTCGAAGCAGAGCTTTGTCTTGCCTTCTTCGACGATGGTGCCGACACCCGTTGGCGTCAGCACACCGCCAAGACCCGCGCCGCCGCAGCGGACACGCTCGGCGAGCGACCCCTGCGGGACAAGTTCGACCTCGAGTTCGCCGGCAATCATCTGCCGACCGGTTTCGGGATTGGTACCGATGTGAGAGGTCACGAGTTTGCCAACCCGTTTTTTGACGATCAACGGACCGACGCCGGTATCGGGAAAAGCCGTGTCATTCCCGACCAGCGTCAGCTTGCATGCCCCGGAGTCGAGCAGGCATTTCACCAAGCCGGCAGGCGTTCCCACGCCCATGAAACCGCCATAGAGAACGGTCATCCCGTCCTTGAAGTGCTGCACAACCTCATTGATGCCAATGATCTTGTCCATGTCCGCCCTGAATATGTGTTGTTTTTGCTGAACGGAAAGTATTCTGGGGACGGACGATGAATCTCGGAAACGGTTTTATCAGATAGATTGATCTGATATCCTGATCAATAATCGATCGGGATAATCATGGCACTCAACGTCTCTCTGAAACTGCTCAAGGCATTTCTGGCGCTCTGCGAGCACCGCAATTTCACGCGCGCGGCCGAACATTGTCATGTCTCGCAATCGGCGTTCAGCGGCATGATTTTCCGACTCGAGGACGAGGTCGGTACGCGCCTGTTCGATCGGGATACGCGCAACGTCGCCCTGACCCCGGAAGGCGAACTGTTTGCCGAAGCCGCGCAGCATCTGGTCTCCGACATCCAGTGGACGTTCTCCAATTTGAATGACTATGTCACCAAGAAGAAGGGACGGGTCCGTGTCGCTGCCTTACCCTCGATCGCGGGAGAATGGCTGCCGCAGATCATCGCGGAATACCGGCGGCGCTATCCCGGAATCAATGTGGAGATCCACGACGTGCTTTCGGATCACTGCCTTGAACTACTGCAGAACGGCCTCGTCGATATCGCCATGGCCGCACCGAACGTTCCGCCCGAACAATATGCTTCCGAGCTATTTTATGCCGACAGCTTTTTCCTGATTTGCCGGCGGGACCATCCCTTGGCCACCAGGGAAATGGTTGCCATCGATGATTTGCGCGGCTGCGACTTCATCCACCTGGCCGGCACCGCAAGCATCCACCAGTTCGTCGTCAAGGCGATCGGCGCAACCGGCGTCAACCCGTCATCGTTCGAAATCCGCAATCTCGCGACAATGGCCGGGCTTATCCTGCAGGGACTCGGGGTCAGCCTGTTGCCGGAATTGACGCTGTATCAGTTTCGTCATCCCGAACTGACCACAATCCCGCTGGCGCCCCCCGGAATCAGTCGGTCAATTCATATCATCTGGCGCAAGGACAGGCCGCTTTCAGTCGCCGCAGAGGCAATGCTGGAACTGATTCGCGCGACAAAGCCGGTATTAAACCGCTAACCCCGGAGAACGTGGCGGCATTGCCGAGCGATCCTTCGGCGCGAGCATTCTTTCATCGCTGCGATAAGCGATGGCGACTGCGGCCATCGCCGCTTTATGCAACCTGCCAAACACTCGCGCCGCCCGAAACGCCGGCAGCGTATTTCCATGTCATCTTCTTTGACAACTGCTTCTTCTTCAAGTGTTTAAAACCTATAATGTGACATCGGTTCAACCGTCGAATCCACCGGCCCCATGTCAGAAACAAGCAAGCCACAAACGCGAAACAAGGAACGAACCCAGTCGCTGATACTGGCTGCGGCAACGGAGGAATTCGCGGAAAAAGGCTTTGCCGGGGCACGGATCGAGAAGATTGCCGAACGCTCCGGATCAAACAAGCGCATGCTGTACTACTACTATCAGAACAAGGAAGACCTTTTTCTGGCGGTGATGGAGAGCGCCTACAAGACGATCCGCGACGCCGAATCGGAACTGCACCTGCTGGACCTGCAACCGGTCGAAGCCATTCGCCGGCTGATCACGTTCACCTGGGACTACTACCTGCAGCACCCGGAGTTTCTCCGGCTGCTCAATACCGAGAACCTGTACCACGCGGAACACATCCGGCGCTCGAAGAACATCGGCTTCTACAACTCGAAGCTCATCGATACGCTCAATGAAATCCTGATCCGCGGACAGAGCGAAAAGCTCTTTCGCGGCGGCGTCGATCCGCTCCAGCTCTACATCTCGATCGCCGCCTTGAGCTACTTCTACCTGTCGAACAACGACACCCTGAGCGCCGTATTCGGACGCGACCTCAACACGCCGAAGGCGAAGGTCGAGCGCCTGCAGCACATGACGGACATCGTGCTCGGCTATCTGATGCTCTGCAGCTAGTCACGCTCAGGCGTCTTCCGCTCCCAGATAGGCCTTGCGGATGGCAGGGTTGCTGAGCAGTTCGTCGCCCTTGCCTTCCAGCACGATGACGCCGTTCTCAAGCACATAGGCATAATCGCACAAGGCCAGCGCCTTCTTCGCATTCTGCTCGACGAGCAGGATCGTCTTGCCGCTCCGGTCGCGAATCTCGCGGACCAGCTCGAATACCGCCTTGACCACCAGCGGCGCCAGACCCAAGGAGGGTTCGTCGAGCAGAATCAAACCAGGATCGGACATCAGGCCGCGTGCGATCGCCAGCATCTGCTGCTCGCCGCCCGACAAGGTTCCGGCCTGCTGATGCGTGCGTTCGGCGAGGATCGGAAAGCGTGCGTACATGGCATCGCGACGCTCGTCGACGAGCTGTTTGTCATCGACGATGTAGGCGCCGGCGAGCAGGTTCTCCTCGATGGTGAAACCGGGGAATATCTTGCGTCCTTCGGGCACATGCGCGATGCCTTCGCGAATGATTTTGCAGGCGCGCTCGGGAAGCGACGTGCCGCGAAACAGGATCGACCCGGATTTCGGCTTGACGATGCCGGACAGCGTGTTGAGCAGCGTCGTCTTGCCGGCGCCGTTGGCACCGATGATGGAAACGATCGAACCCGCCTCGACATTCAGGTTCACGCCACGCAGCGCTTGCACCGGCCCGTAGGAAACGTGGAGATTGTTGACTGCGAGTAAAGACACGGCTTACTCCTCTTCGCCGATGTAGGCTTCGATGACTTCGGGATTGCGACGCACCGTTTCGGGATCGCCGCTGGCCAGCAGTTTTCCGAAGCTGAGGACAAACAGCTTGTGGCTCAGATTCATCACCACTTCCATGCGATGCTCGATGAAGACGATGGTGAAGTTGAAGCGCTCGTGCAGGCGCCGGACCAGTTCGATGAAGTCGCGGACTTCGCTCGGGTTCAGCCCTGCCGCCGGTTCGTCGAGCAGGATCACCTTCGGGCGGATCGCCAGTGCGCGCGCCAGCTCGAGCTTGCGCTGCAGTCCGTAGGGAAGCGACTCGGGTCGGGCATCCTCCATTCCACCCAGCCCGACCATGTTGAGATATTCGCGCGCCTTGTCGGCGGCCTCGCGATCTGCCTTGCGTTTGCCCGGCAGGGCGAGGATCGCCGAAAAAAAGCCATAGGGCGCGTAGGGGTCGGAGGCGGTCATCACGTTTTCCAGCACCGTCAGACCCTTGAACAAGCGGATGTTCTGGAAGGTGCGGCCGATGCCGGCGCGTGCGATCACGTCCTGGCGCAAGCCCGAGAGCTCGACCCCGTCGAGTTTCACGCTCCCCTTGTCGGGCGCATACACCCCGGTGACCAGATTGAAGGCCGTGGTCTTGCCGGCGCCGTTCGGGCCGATGATGCCGACGATCTCGCCCGGCTGGGCATTGAAGGAAAAATCGCAGACCGCGCGCACCCCGCCGAAGGATTTGCTCAAGGAAGACACTTCCAGCAGGCCGCATGATGTTGTCGTGATGGCATTCATGCTTTGGACGCTCCGGCAGACGTTTTCTTTTTCCAGAGGCGGCTGATTTCCCAGTCACCGAAGATGCCGTTTGGCCGGTAATTGATGATGAGCAGCACGATGACGCAGTAGATGAGAATCCGCCACGAAGACGCGAAGCGCAGCAGCTCCGGCAGCGTCGTGAGAACCAGCGCGGACAGCATGGCGCCGGTCAGGCTGTTGATGCCGCCGACGAAGACGATGATCAGCCACTCGGCCGACACGGTCCAGTTGTAATAGCCCGGTTCCAGATATTGCGAGTAAAAGGCATACAGAACGCCGGCATAACCGGTGATGGCGCTGGCGAAGAGAAAGGTCACCAGTTTCATGCGATTGACATCGATGCCCATCGAGCGGGCGGCCAGTTCGTCGGTTCGCAGGGCCAGGCTCTGGCGGCCATAGCGCGAGTTCTTGTAACACGCGACCAGGAACAGGCAGCAGATGACGCTGACCAGCACCAGCGGCAGATCGACGCGCTTGGGAATGCCGACCAGCCCTTCGGCGCCGCCGGTCAGCTGCGCCGAATTGTTGAGGACCGAGATGATCGCTTCGCCGAAACCGAAAGTGACCAGCGAAATATAGTCGCGACGCAAGCGGACGGTCGGCAGGCCGACCAGCCATCCGGCCAGCGTCGCGGCGGCGGCACCGAGCAGCGCGACCACGGGGAACGGCAGGCCGAAGCGCAGCGTCAGCATGGCCGAGACATAACCGCCGACGGCCATGAACGCCGCCTGCCCGAAGGAGAATTGACCGGTCAGTCCGGTGACCATATAGGTGCCCATGACGCCGATCATGGTGATGCCGGTGAGGGTGAGAATCGAATAGATGTAGTCCATATCCGGTCAGGCCTTTTCCTGAACGATCTTGCCGGCAATGCCCTGCGGGCGAACCAGCAGAAAGACGAGCATGACGACGAAGACGCAGGCGGGCATCAATCCGGAACCGACCATGCCGATCAGTCCGACCTCGACGATGCCGAGCAGGAAGGCGCCGATCACCGCGCCGGTGATGTTGCCCAGCCCGCCGATGACGGAAGCGATGAAGCCCTTGACCACGAGTTGCCCGAGTTGCGGATAGAGCGAGTAGTTCATGCCGAGGAAAACGCCGCTGATGCCGCCGAGCGCGCCCGACATGGCGAAGGTGGCCATGACGACGCGATCGGCATCGATGCCCATCAGGCTGGCGGTGTTGACATCGAAGGAGACGGTGCGCACGCCAAGACCGAGCTTGGTGCGATACAGCACGAACAGCAACAGGCCCAGCGCGACACAGGAGAACAGCAGGGTGACGAAGTCGGCAATCGAGAAGGAGGTGCCGAAGATCTGGATGTTGCTCGACGAAAAGAAAACCGGGTACGAATAGAAGTTGCTGGACGCAAAGATGGTGATGATGTTTTCGAGCAGGATGCCCAGCGTGATCGACGAAATGAAGTAGTAGATCACCGGCGCCTGATTGCGGCGCAGGCGGCGGAAGCCGACGCGTTCGATGCCGACGGCGGTGACGGCGCCGACCAGCGCGGCGACGAGGACGACGGCGACGAACATGGTGACGCCGGTAATCTTGCCGTCGAACAGCAGGATGTACGCGAGATAGCCGGCGTAGGCGGTGAACGACATGACACCGCCATGAGAGAAATTGGAGAATTTCAGGATGTTGAAGACCAGGGCGAAGCCGACGGCGATCAGCGAATAGACCGCGCCCAGCGACAATCCGAAGAAGATGTTCTGCAGCATGGGTTTCCTTTTAGGGAACGCGCGCGCCCGGCAACGGCACGCGGCAGCGTTGCCGCCGCGTCCGTCTTCTGCCCCAACGCGTCAATCGAGCGTTATTACTTGTGCGATTCCGGCACGTAACGTCCGATTTCCTCGTACTTGCCCTTGACGATCTTGTACATGACCATCGACAGACCCAGCGGCTGGTGCGTCTTCGGCGACAGCGTGATGACGCCGGTGGTGCCCTGCACGTTCTTGATCTGCGAGAGTCCGGCAATGATCTGCGGGCCGGTGGCGCCGCCACCCAGTTCGACCGCCTTGGCGATCACCGTCACCTTGTCGTAGCCGAGATAAGCCTTGTTGATCGGCTCTTCGTTGAACTTGGCCTTGTAGGCGTTGCGGACCTCGGTCAGTTGCGGTTCCTTGTCGGAAATATTGTTGGCGAAGAACATGTTGTCTGCCGCGTCCGGGTCGCCGACCAGCGTCGCAAACGGCGGCGCCGCATCGAGGCCGCTGAACATCGGCATCGTCATGCCGATCTGCTTCGCCTGCTTGACGGTGATCACCAGATCCTGCGTGTAGTTCGGCACGTAGAGCGCTTCGGCGCCCGAGGCCTTGATCTTGTTCAACTGGGCGCGGTAATCCTTGTCGGCCTTGGTAAAGGTTTCCTCGGCGACGATCGTGCCGCCGCGCTTCTCGATGTAGGCCTTGAACGGCTTGTACATCGACACGGCGAAGGCGTTCGACTGGTCGTAGAGCACCGCGAATTTCTTGTAGCCGAGCTTTTCATTGGCATAACTGGCAATGATTTCGGCAAACTGCACGCTGGTCGGCTGGATCAGGAACATCGACGGCTGCGCCTCGCCGTTTTCCTGCACGGTGACGCGCGGGTCGATGAAACTGCCAATCACCGGAATCTTCTTTTCATTGGCGATCGGCGCAATGGCGAGGCCGATATTCGACACGGGGGGCCCGAGCACCACCACCGATTTTTCGTGGTCGATGAGCCGGGTGAAGGCCTTGATCGCTTCCTGCACGTTGCCCTTGGTGTCCGCCGTGATCAGCTTGATCTTGTCGCCCTTGATGCCGCCGGCAGCATTGATCTTCTCGACCGCGACTTCGGCGCCGCGCGTCACCGCGTTGCCGAGCACCGAGGTCGGACCGCTCAGATCCTGCAGATTGCCGATAACGACTTCCCCTGCCATGACGAGACCCGAGCCGGCCAGCATCAGGACGAACAGCGATTTTTTCAACACTCCCTTGTTACGCATGTCATTTCCCTCCAATAGCTTTTTCAATCGGACACGCGACCCGCCAGGCCACCGCAGCGCGCTGCGATGACACCGCTCAGGTCGGGGAAAACGGCTCCCGACGCGCCCTCCGGTTCACTACTGCAATTACTTCAAATCCCATGTGTCGCATTGCGTGAATGCTTTCCAGCTTGATGAAGTTGCGGCCGTATGACTTGCGGGGAATTCTTCTTTTAATTAACGGCGTGGTAACACTTTGCATGATTTCTGAATTTATTCGTCCGGTCAACCCCGTCACCGCGAAAAACCGCGATGAATTCGCTTTCGGTTTTCCACATGTTCAAAAATTCATACACTACATTAGCAAGTTGAGTTAATGAGAAGCACTATCAAGCATGCCGCACTTATGCTCTTGACGAATTCCATAGCGGTTGACAGAGCGCGTGCCGCTCCGATAAATTTCCATCCTAATTAACCGTCCGGTAACATTTATCGGCGAGCAAGACGATGTCCGGTTTCACGCCCTGGCGTGCCGCCGTGCCACACGCCTATGCTGGATGGTTATACCAGACGACAGGATCGATGCGCGGGTTTTCTTCGATAGCGGTCTGGATTTCTCTGTTTCATGACGCCACACAACGAGATCGGGAGAGAGAACATGGCACAGCAGCGCATCGGCATCATCATGAACGGCATCACCGGACGGATGGGGATGAACCAGCACCTGATCCGCTCGATCGTGGCGATCCGCGAACAAGGCGGCGTCACGCTTTCCAACGGCGATCGCGTGCTCCCCGACCCGATCCTGATCGGACGCAATGCCGAAAAGATCGCCGCATTGGCCGCACGCTACGGCATCTCCCGCTGGAGCACCGATCTCGACGCCGCGCTGAAGAACAAGGACGACAGCGTCTTCTTCGACGCCGCGACGACGCAAATGCGCCCCGGCATGCTGGCGCGTGCGATCGCCGCGGGCAAGCATATCTACTGCGAAAAGCCGGTCGCCACCAACCTGAAGGAAGCGCTCGAGATCTACGAACTGGCCAAGAAGGCCGGCATCAAGCACGGCGTCGTCCAGGACAAGCTTTTCCTGCCGGGGCTGCGCAAACTCAAGCTGCTCAACGACGCCGGCTTTTTCGGCCGCATCCTGTCGGTGCGCGGCGAGTTCGGCTATTGGGTTTTCGAGGGCGATCTGCAACCGATCCAGCGGCCCTCGTGGAATTATCGCGCCGAAGATGGCGGCGGCATGATTCTCGACATGCTCTGTCACTGGCGCTATGTGCTCGACAATCTCTTCGGCGAAGTGAAATCGCTCTCCTGCCTGGGCGCGACGCACATCCCCGAGCGCTTCGACGAGCAGGGAAACAAGTACCGCGTCACCGCCGACGATGCGGCCTACGCGACCTTTGAACTCGAGGGCGGCATCATCGCCCAGATCAACAGCTCCTGGACGACACGGGTACGCCGCGACGACCTCGTCACCTTCCATGTCGATGGCACGCACGGTTCCGCCGTCGCCGGTCTGACCGACTGCCTGACGCAGGCGCGCGTCAACACGCCCAAGCCGGTCTGGAGTCCCGATACGAAACAGCCGATCGACTTCTTCGACGGCTGGACGCCCGTGCCCGATACCCAGGTCTATGACAACGGCTTCAAGCTGCAATGGGAGATGTACATCCGGCACCTGGTCGAAGACGCGCCCTTCAAGTGGAACCTGCTCGAAGGCGCCAAGGGCGTGCAACTCGTCGAATGCGCCCTGGAATCGTGGAAGGAACGCCGCTGGATCGATGTGCCGGCGCTCAAAGCCTGAGCGCCTGACAAACAAGGGAGGCACTATCGATGCGCGATTTTTCAGCGAATCATGCGGCGCTGTCGATCAATACGGCGACCGTCCGCAAACAGTGGACGCTCGACCGTATCATCGAGGAATGCGCGAAGCGGGAGATTCGGGCGATCAGCCCCTGGCGCGACCAGGTCGCCCAGGTCGGGATCGACCGCGTCGAACAACTGCTGCGAAGAACCGGCATCGGGCTTTCCGGCTATTGTCGCGGCGGCTTTTTTCCGGCCGCCGACACCGCCGGATTGAAGGCGGCGCTGGAAGATAACCGACGCGCCATCGACGAGGCCCGGCAGCTCGATGCGCCCTGCCTGGTGCTCGTCGTCGGTTCCTTGCCGGGCGCACTGAGCGGCAAACCGCTCTATCACGACATTGCCCGCGCCCGCAGCGAAGTGCGCGACGGCATCGCCGCCAGCCTCGACTATGCCCTGCAGGTCGGCATGCCGCTGGCAATAGAACCGCTGCACCCGATGCAGGCGGCCGAACGCGCCTGCATCAACACCCTGGAGCAGGCGCTCGATCTGTGTGATGAACTCGATCCGGGCCGTACCGGCATGCTGGGGGTTGCGGCCGACCTCTACCACATCTGGTGGGATCCAAAACTCGGGGAACAGATCGCCCGCGCCGGCGCCGACAGACTCCTGGCCTATCACGTCTGCGACTGGCTGACGCCGACGCGCGACCTGCTCAATGACCGCGGCATGATGGGCGACGGCGTCATCGAACTGAAGAAGACCCGTTCCTGGATGGAAGACGCGGGGTATGCCGGATTCGCCGAAGTCGAGATTTTCTCCGAGGACTGGTGGAGCCGACCCGGCGAAGAAGTCCTCGACACCTGTATCGCCCGGCACAAAACCGTCGCCTGATCCACTACAAGGGGAGAACCCATGAGCGAAAACAAGCTTGCTATCGTCACCGGTGCGTCACGCGGCATCGGCAATGCCATTGCCACCCGACTGGCGACCGAAGGCTATGCCATTGTCGCGGTGGGCACGTCGGCGCCGGAGAGCATCGCGCCCAACTTTGCCGGCATCGAGCAGGCCGGCAATCCCTGGGTCTATGTCCAGGCGGACGTCTCGACGCCGGCCGGTCGCGAGAAGATCGTCTCGACCGCGATGGCGCGTTTCGGGCGCATCGACGTGCTGGTCAACAACGCCGGCGTCGCCCCCAAGGTGCGCATGGACTTGCTCGAGACCAGCGAGGAAAGCCTCGACCGGCTGCTCGACATCAACCTGAAGTCGACCTTCTTCCTCTCCCAATCGGTCGCCAGGATCATGGAAAGCGCCAAAGCGGAGGATCCGCAGCGGACGCCGAAGATCATCAATATCTCGTCGGTGTCGGCCTATACCTCCTCGACGATGCGGGGCGAATACTGCATCTCGAAGGCGGCGATCAGCATGGTGACGCTGCTCTTCGCCGATCGCCTGGCGGCGGCCGGCATCAATGTCTATGAGATCCGGCCGGGCATCATCGCCACCGACATGACCTCGGTCGTCAAGGACAAGTATGACGCGATGATTGCCAACGGACTGACGCCGATCAAGCGCTGGGGGCAACCCGAGGATGTCGCCAAGGCCGTCTGGGCGGCCTGCTCCGGCCTGCTCGATTTTTGCACCGGCGAAGTCATCAACGTCGATGGCGGATTCCACATCCGGAGGCTCTGAGATCATGGCAAACCCGATTCCCCAGCACATCCTGGATGCGATGACCGACGTGCATCTGCCGCGCGAGGTCACGGCGCCAAAAATCGACGAGATTGTCGAATTCGACGGGCTCAGGATTCCGGTCTACCGTGCGCCGGCCGTCGTCCTGGG
>NZ_FNCY01000005.1 GCF_900099695.1 Propionivibrio dicarboxylicus
ACCGGCCCGACCGTCTCGCCGAAGGAGAGAAAGACCTCGTCCTGGATGAAGACGTTCTTGACGAAGCCCTGTTCGTCCTTGACCGCCGCGATCAGCGCCAACCCCGCGAGAATGCCCCGCGTCGCCAGCGTGACAATGAATTCAGGCAGCTCGAAGTAGGTGATGAAGAAGCCGTTCACCCAGCCGATCAGGCAGCCTCCGGCCAGCGCGATCGGAATGTAGATATACGCCGGCAGTTGCGTGTAGGAAATGAAATTGATGCAGACCATCGAGGTGATGGCCACCACGGCGCCGATCGACATGTCGATCCCCGCCGTGATCAGCACCAGCGTGAAACCGATCGCGATGATCCCCGTCAGCGACGCTTCCTGCAGCAGCGTCATGATGTTGTCCAGCGTCAGGAATGCCGGCGTGATGACCGACATGGCAAGCGAGATGACCAGCAGCAAGCCGATCAGGATGAGTCGTCGTATGGCACTGACCGACACGATGGGTTCTCCTGTGTTTCGAGGACGTCGAAGGTGACCGGGGGCGTTCCCGGCAGCGCGTGTGCGCGCCGGGCCGCGTGTCACCGCGTCGTCGCGATGAATGCGTTCAGCATGAGTAGCGCGGCGGCGTGGGTGTCGGGCGGGCGGCGGCACCGGCCGGTGCCGCCGCGTGCGCCGTGGCTTACCAGCGATCCTCGCTCTTGATCTGGGCGACCGTGTCGCGCGTGGCGGCGAACGGCGGGACGGTGATCACCTCGGTCTTGGCCGCTTTCTTCTTGGCGCCGGTCAATAGATCAAACGCATATTGCGCGGCGGTGGCGCCCTGGTTGTAGGCGTTGGTGTAGGCAGTGCCGGTGATCTTGCCCTGCTCGATCAGCGCCAGCGTGCTCTTCTGCCCGTTGAAGCCCCAGATCTGGATCTTGCCAAGGCGGCCGGCGGCCTCGGCGGCAATCATCGCGCCTTCGGCCATGTTGTCATTGACGGCGAAGACGGCGTCGAGATCCTTGTTGATCTGCAGGAAGCTGTTCATGATTTCGATGCCCTTGTCCTTGATCCACATGCCGTTCTGGGCGCCGACGATCTTGATGCCGGGGAAGTTTTTCGTCATCACGGCGCGGAATCCCTTCTCGCGCTCGACGCCGGCCTGTGCGCCCGGAGGCGACTGGATCAGCGCGACGCTACCTTTGCCACCGAGCGCATTGCCGATGCGCTCGCCGACCATGGCGCCGGCGCCTTCGTCGTCCATCGTCACGCAAGCGGCATGAGGCAGCAGCGTGTCGGTATTGAGCGTGATGACGTGAATGCCCTTGCCTTCGGCCTTCCGGACGCTCGCGGTGAGCGCGGCGGCGTCGGCCGGTTGCAGGATGATGGCGTTGTAGCCCTGGTTGATCAGGTCGTCCATCAGCGTGACCTGAATCTCGGCTTTCATCTGCGCATCGAAGGACTGCAGCGTCGATCCCGGATAGCTCTTCATGACATTTTCGACGCCGGTTTTCCAGGCCTGCGTCAGCGCCTGGCCGATCGATGTCGGTACATAGCCGACTTTGTAAGCGGTTTGCGCATAGCTGCAGCCGATCGATGAAAACAGCAGACCCAGGCCCAGCAACATCAACTTCGTTCTGTTCATTGCGACCTCCCAAGGGTGAATGGAATTTACCTCATTACTGCGTTCGTTCTACATCCGGATTGCATTGGTGCTGCGACGACAATTCCTTGTGTCTGATTTGTGTCTGATGACTGTCTGACGTGTGCCTGATTCATGCCGAGTCCATCGCCAGCGCGACCGGCTGAGCTTGCAGGTAGGCCTGCAATTCGGCGGCGGCGAGTTCGCCGAACTCGGGCTGGCTGATGTTGAGATCGGCCTCGACCCAGCGGATCGAGCGCTTGAGGCCGCGACGCAGCGTGTCGATGAAGGCGGCGTCGATGGCTGCGTCATGGAGCGGCCGTCCGGGTGCGCCGGCCTCGCAGAAGCCGCGTTTCGGGATCAGCACCGTCAGCGGTCCGGTCGCCTGGTTGAGGCGTTCGGCGATGACGGTGGCAACCTGGGCGATTTCGGCGGCGCTGAGCTTGACGTGATACAGGCTGGCGTTGTGCGCGATCGATTTGCGTGCGCGCCAGTTCGACGGAAAGCTGTCGACGCCGAAGTCGGTGCTGCAACTCAGGATATCCACGGCGCCCGGTGCGACGACCTGCGGAATGCCGGCCGCCGCCGCGGCGAGCAGCCGGTCGTTGGCGCCGGCGCAGTAGCCGCCGAACACTTCCGACGAGATCTCGTGCAGCGTCAGGTCGAGCGAAGCGCCGATCACCTTGTCGGCGATGAAGTGCTCCATGGCGCGACCGCCGACGCCGGTGGCATGAAACGAGATCGTTTCGTAGCCGGCGTCTTGCAAGCGCGCTGTTGCCGCCGAGACGCCGCCGCTCGTCACGCCGAGCATCGTTGCGCCGATGACGAGCGCATCGGACGCCTCGATGCGCCGGTTGCCGTACATCGCCATGCCGACGATGGCGCCGACGGCGTTGGCGATGACGCTGCGGGTGATGCGGTTGATGCCCGAGATGTCGGCGACCGAGTGCATGACGACGATGTCCTTGGCGCCGACGAAGGGACCGAACAGGCGCTTGCCGCTGGCCATCGTCGACAGGATCAGCTTCGGCACGCCGACCGGCAGCGCGCGCATCGCGGTTGCCGCCATGATCGTGTTCTGGATGCCCCCGAGCGAGAGGATCGCGTCGAAGTCCTTGCGTTTGAAACATTCGGCGACGGCGATCGCCGCCGCGCTGGCCATGGTTTCGATGCGCGCGCCCTTGTCCATGCGCGTCAGCGTTTCGAGGCTCAGGCCGGCCGCGTGCAACACCTCACCGGCCTGGATTTCGATGGCTCCGGCGCCCTCGGCAGGCTTGCCCGAGACGCCGATATCGATGACGCGGACGGCGTGGCCGAGCGTTTCGATCAGGTTTCTGGCATAGGACACCTCGATGTGCTTGGTGTCCATTGTCGCCAGGATGGCGATGGTTTTCATCGTGCCGGCCCCGATCGCGCTCAGGCCTTCTTGCCGAGGACGATGCCCTTCTCGTAGAGCTCGATCATGGCGGCCTCATGCGTGAGCAGGATGAATTCCTGGCTCTTGGCGCGGCGCTTGATCGTCTCAATGCTGCGCCACGATTCGGTGATGTTCTCGAAGCGGGCCGGCGGCGTGATCGTGTAGTGGATCTTCGGGATCGGCTTGAGATTGTCATAGGTGAACATCGCGTCGCCGCAGCAGTGGTACTCACCGGCCTCGGTGTTGACGACGACGACCTGGTGGCCGATCGAATGGCCCGGCGTCGGATAGACGCTGATGCCGTCGATGATTTCGGCCTCGCCGTCGAGCAGCTCGAACTTGGTGTCCTTGAATTGCGGTTCGAGACCGAGCACCGGGTATTCGTAGGACTTGTAGTAGAGCGGAATCGGATTCATCGCGAATTCGTATTCGGCGCGCTGCACGTAGAACTTGGCATTCTTGAATTTCGCCAGGTGATAGACGTGGTCCCAGTGCAGGTGCGTGAAGATGACGATGTCGATTTCCTCGGGCGTGATGCCCATCTTCGCGAGCTGCTCATGCACGGCGTAGCCCTCGGGCT
Source organism: Propionivibrio dicarboxylicus (assembly GCF_900099695.1). Lineage (GTDB taxonomy): Bacteria > Pseudomonadota > Gammaproteobacteria > Burkholderiales > Rhodocyclaceae > Propionivibrio > Propionivibrio dicarboxylicus. The sequence goes on from NZ_FNCY01000005.1 coordinate 3,609, forward strand.
GGTAGGAGCCGGGGTGATGGTATTTGTGCGCGATCTCGGTGTTGCTCATGCCGCTGTCGACGAGGATCTTCTTGCCGGCACCTTCGATCAGGAAAATCGTCACCGGCAGTTCGGCATAGCCTTCGGTGTCGTAATAGGCATGCGTGCTGTGGTGGTAGATGTAGGTGCCTTTGTGGGTATGGGTGAAACCGGTGACGATGGCGCGGAGGGTATAGGTGTTCATGGTGTGGACCTGTGGGTGAAAAAGTGAGTTGAAGCGTTTTGAATAAGGCGTCAGGCGATGAGGCCGGCATTGCGGCCGATGGCGGCGAGCCAGGCGACCTGCGCCGTTTCCTCGACGAATTCGGCGAGGTGTTCGGCTTCGGCAGCGCTGCGGCCGAGGGCGACGATGCCGTGCCCCTGCAGCACGAAGGCGAGGCGCTTGGGGTTTTCCTTCAGCAGCGCGCAGATCTTCGGAATGTCGGCCGTCGTCACTTCGGGCGTGTCGACCGGGACGACCGGGATCGGCCCCGGCAGCTTGAGCAGCGACTGCTTGGTGATCGGCGGGATGTCCTTGCCGCTCAGCGACCAGGCGATGGCATAGGGCGAATGGGTATGCACGATCGCGTCGAAATGGCTGAACTCGCGGTACAGCACGCTGTGCAGCAGCAGTTCGCGGGTCGGCGAACGATCGCCTTCGATGACACGTCCTTCGAGGTCGGTGACGACCACCGTGTCGGGCGCCGAGTCGACGAAGCTGACGCCGCTGGCCTTGACCACCATCATGCCGGTGTTGCCGATACGCACGCTGAGATTGCCGCCGTTGCCGGTTTGTATTCTTGCGTCATAGGCGCGGCGGGCGGCGAGGATGAAGTCGGCGATGGCTTTTTCGATCAGGTCGTTCATGGGTTCTCCTGTTGAGGCGATGTTTGGCGCGATACTTGACATGACTTGAGATATGACGAACTCAGAGATCAGGAGGTCTGACAACAGAAATTAAAAGACAGTGGCGACATGCCGGATCTCTCTTGTTGAACTTGAAGGATGCGTGGCCCGAGGGCGTCGGGATGCGTGCCTATTTCTTTCTTGGCTTCTGTTCCGCCTTGGCCTTCTTGGCGCTTTCGGCGACGAGTTCCTCGACGCGGCGGATGTGGCTTTCCATGACATTCGCCGCCTTGACCGGGCTGTGCTCGGCGATGGCAGCCAGGATGCCCTGGTGGAAGTCCATGACCTCGTCGTGATGCACGGATTCGCGGAGGCTCAGGAACTGATGGAAGTGCAGCGTCTGGTGGATCGAGTGGATGAACTTGACATAAATGCCGTTGTGCGAGGCTTCGGCGACGGCCAAGTGGAACTTGAGGTCGGCGGCGAAGAAGGCGTTGTCCTTGCCTTCGCGGTGCTTGAGGATTTCGGTGCGGGCGAAGGCTTCGCTCTCGCGGATCCTGGCGATGTCGGCCTCGCTCGCATGCTCGGCGGCGAGTCGCGCCGCTTCGCCTTCGATAAGACGGCGCAATTGCAGGATCTCGATCAGCGACTGGTCCTGGAAGAACATGAAGGTGTCGAACTCGTTGCCGAGGATGTCCGGGCTCACCACATTGACGAAGGTGCCGATGCCATGTTTGGTGACGAGAAAACCGGCCTGGCGCAGCGCTCGCAGCGCTTCGCGCACCGGTGCGCGGCTGACGCCGAACATCTCCGCCAGCTGGGTTTCCGTCGGCAGGCGTTCGCCGACCTTGAAGGACCCCTTGACGATCAGGTTCTTGATTTCCTCGGCTACCTGGTCACAGGCGTTCGTGCGGTTGATCACCATGAAATTCGCGTCGCGTCTCGATGTTGTTTGTGGATGTTATGTTGTCTAACAACTAGGCTTGGGTGTAATGTATCCGCGTTTATTTCAAAAAACAAGTCTTTCGACATTTTCACGGAGAAGATCCGAATGTTCATCGTTTTGCTCGATTATCTCAAGCCCCTGTCGGAGGTCGATCGCTTCGTCGCCGAGCACCGGGCCTATCTTAAAACACAGTACGACGCCGGCCGATTTCTGCTCTCGGGCCGGCGCGAACCGCGCACCGGCGGCGTCATCATCGCCCGTGCGGCGACACGTGCCGAACTCGAAGCCCTTCTCGCCGGCGACCCATTCTGGCGCGAAGGCATTGCGCATTATGACATCGTCGAGTTCGTGCCGTCGATGGCCAGCGCCGGTCTGGCGCATCTCGTCGACGGCGCCTAGCGCGGCAGCGCTGCAAAGTTTCCAACCCAGGGAGAATCCCAATGAAAATCGCGATCGCCGGCGACAGCGTCGGCATCAGTCTTTCCGAAGTCCTGGCCAAGCACCTCAGCGATGTCCCCGGCATCGAGGTGTCCGAACTGAGCCGTTCGCCGGCCGGCAGCGGCGAGTATTACGCCAACATCGCCGAACGGGTGGCGAAGGCCATCCTCGCCGGCGAGTATGATCGCGGCATCCTCTGTTGCGGCACCGGCATCGGCATGGCGATTTCGGCCAACAAGGTGCCGGGCATCCGCGCGGCGCAGACGCATGACACGTTCTCGGCCGAGCGTGCCGCCAAGAGCAACAATGCGCACATCATCACGCTGGGCGCGCGCGTGGTCGGGTCGGAGCTGGCGAAGACGATCGTCAATGCCTGGCTGTGTTCCGAGTTCGATCCGAAGGGCGCGTCGGCGGCGAATGTCGCCGCCATCGACGCGCTCGACGCGTCTTATCGCCGCTAGTGTCTGCAGCAAGGCGCCCCGTGCGGGGCGCCATTCGCTTCAAGACATTGTCACGATACGGGCTGCGCCCCGGTTATCGATGACGAACCGGTATCAGTTGCCGAGAAGGAGCTGACGCGCCTTGATGACGCCGCGTTTCGGGCTGGTCAGGACCGGCACCTTGATCTCGCCGAGGAGCGGTTCGATCGTCACCATGCTGCCCTGTGCCAGGACGATGACATCGTTTTCCTGTTCTGCACGCTTGAGCAGGTCGATGATCAGGCGGTCGTGCTTGTCGCGGTTGCGCTCTTTCATCAGCACGTCGAGGGCGCCGTCGGCGAGGTAGGTCTTTATTTCGATGTCCTTGCCCTGCGCCGCGGCCGCGCTTCTCAGCGCCGCCGACGTCGGTTTCAGCGTTGCCGCTGCGGTGGCGGCAACGCCGATCCGGCTGCCCGCAGCGACGGCCTGTTCGGCCATGGCGTCGTCGACCATGAGGATCGGGATGTTCACCATCTTGCGCGCGCATTCGATGCCTTCGCGCGTCGACGAACATTGGCTGAAGATCAGGTCGGCGCCGGCCGCTTCGGCGGCGACGCAGTACTGGCAGATGCGCTGGATGATCGACGGCGTGATGCCGCGGTTGCGGTTCAGCGTGTCGAGCAGATCTTCGTCGACCAGATTCGAGACCTGCGCTTCCGGGATGATTTCCTGAAACAGGCGGTTGAACACGTCGAATGACACCATGCTGGTTTGCAGCAGTACGATCTTTTTCATGTTTGTCTCCTTGGCCATGCGGGGTTCGCGGTTTGCGTCAGTTCACCAGGAATGCCTTGAGGATCTTGCCCTCGCGGTTGTTTTCCTGATCCCGGAAGGCTTGCACGCCGTCGCCCAGCGGGTATTCGTCGGTCATCACCGGCGTGATGTCGATGCGCCTTTCCTCCAGCAGTCGGAGGCATTCCTTGAAGTCCTCTAGGCCATAGACATAATTGCCCTTGACGGTGAGTTCGGTGGTGACGATCTTCTGCATATTCACGCTGACCATTTTCTGCGCATTGCCGATCCAGATGACTGTGCCGCCGATGCGCAAACAGTCGATCGAATTCGAGGCCGTCGCTTCGATGCCGACGGCTTCGATGGCGAAGTCGCACATCTTCCCGCCGGTGATTTTCCTGACCGCGTCGAGAAAGTCTTCCTGGCGCGGATTGATGCTGAAATCGGCGCCCATTTGGCGCGCAACGCCGAGGCGGTGGTCGCTGGCGTCGCAGGCGATGATGTTGCGCGCGCCGCGCAGTTTCAGCACCGCGATCGTCAGCAGGCCAATCGGCCCGACGCCGATGACCAGGCAATGCTCGGCCTCGGCGAGTTCCCGGTCGCTCAGCTTGTGCGCGGCGCGGTAGGCGACGGCGAGCGGTTCGGTCATCGCCGCTTCGTTGTAGGACAGCGTCGCGGCGAAGGGCAGGAGGTACTTTTCGTCGACCGCGACGAACTCCGTCATGCTGCCGGGCTGGTCAAGGACGCCCATGCAGACGCCGGCCGGGCAGACGTTGACGAGGCCCTTGCGGCAGTACTCGCATTCGCCGCAGAACGGCTTCGGGAAAATGACGACGCGCTCGCCCTTGCCGAATTTTCCCAGCGCCGGCGCTTCTTCGATGATGCCGGCGACTTCGTGTCCCATGATCATCGGCGGCAGGCGACGGCCGGTCTTTCCGAGATAGCCCTCGAAGTCGGAACCGCAGATGCCGTTCGATCGGGTACGGATCAGGTACTGGCCGGGTTTCAGCGTCGGCAGCGGGATGTCCCGCAACTCCATGGTCTTTTCGCCGAGGTAATACAGGGCTTTCACAAGACGCTCCCGCTCAAATGCCGGGATGGCCTTCCTTTACCGGCGGCTACCCACGCCGCGTCGGGTCGGGCCGTCATTCTCAATTCATGCGTCATCGTGTCGTCTCCGTCGTGAATCGGTGCTTCTAATCGCTGACTGCCAGAGTAAAATGCGCTGACTTACTAAACAAATGAATTTTTACGTTTTTCATATACGTATTTTGGTATCGGTTTCGATGCGCCCGCCGGGTCGATGCCGATACCGATGCCGATAACAACGCCGGAGGTCGTCCGATGGGTTCCGCCGAAATTTCCCGCCGCCTGAAAACGCGGCTCAAGACGCGGCACATGCTGCTGCTCGTCGCGCTCGATGACGCGCGCAACATGCACGAGGCGGCGAGCCTGACGGCGATGACCCAGCCGGGCGCCTCGAAGATGCTCAAGGACATCGAGGAAATGCTCGGCGTGAGCCTGTTCGAGCGTCTGCCGCGCGGGGTGCGTCCGACCGTCTACGGGGAAGCGTTGATCCGCCATGTCCGCCTGGCGCTCGAGCATCTGGTCCAGGGACAGGAAGCGCTGGCCGCGGTCGGCGCGGGCGTGTCGGGACAGGTGACGATCGGCGTCGTCGTCGCGCCGGCGCTGACGCTCGTGCCGCAGGCGATCGCCGCCGCGAAGGCGGAAGCGCCGGGCCTGTGCATCGGCGTCGAAGTCGGTACCAGCGACGATCTCGTCGCCCAGCTCAAGCAGGAGCGGCTCGATTTCCTGATCGCCCGGATTCTCGAAAAAGAGGACGAGCCGGGCTTGCTCTACGAGGAAATCGGCGAAGAAAGCGAATGCATCGTCGCCCGGACCGGTCATCCGCTCTGTCAGCGCAAGGATCTTGCGCTCAAGGACCTGTCGACGGCGAAATGGATTCTTTCACCGCAGGGCAGCATCCTGAGAAATTACTTTGACATGATGTTCCGGCGCGCCGATCTCGAGATGCCGTCCAATGTCGTCGAGGTGACGTCGATTGCGATCATCACCAGCCTGCTGCGGCAATCGGATTTTCTCAACATCATGCCGTCCGACGTGGCCCGCCACTATGCGAAAACCGGCGAGCTCGCCATCCTGCCGATCGATGTGCCCTGTCAGGTCGGCGGCTACGGCATCATCTGGCATCGCGACCAGTTGCTGTCGCCGGGTGCCGCGCTGCTGATGCGTCATGTCCGCGCCGTGGCGCGGGCGATGAAGGCGGAAGAGGGCCGGTCGGCAGTCTGAGGGCGGAGCGTCCGGATCAGGCCGGTGCGCCCGGCGCTGCCGCCTGTCCGTTGCGCAGCCAGGTCAGCAGCGTCTCGAACAGCCGCTCCGGGTCGAAGGGCTTGCCGATGTGGTCGTTCATGCCGGCGTTGAGGCAGGCCAGCCGGTCCTCGGGAAAGACGTTGGCCGTCATCGCCAGGATCGGCACGACGGCGCCCTGCGGCAGCGCGCGAATGAGTCGCGCCGCCGTCGGGCCGTCGGTGTCGGGCATCTGCATGTCCATCAGGATCAATGCATACGGGGTGGCGCGCACGCAGTCGACGGCGATGCGACCGTTGTCGGCGACGTCGACCGTCAGGCCGACGCTTTCGAGCTGCATGCGGATGATCTGCTGGCTCAGTTCGTCGTCTTCGGCGACGAGAATGCGCGCCCCCGCGAACTGCTCGCGCAGGAGTTCCCGGGCGGGACGCGCCGGTGCCTTCGTTTCGGCCGGCTTGGCACCTTCGCTTTCCTTCCTGAAGCGGGCCGTCACGGTGAAGGTGCTGCCGACGTCGAGGGCGCTGCGAACGCTGACGTCGCCGCCCATCAGCCGGGCCAGTCGGCGCGATATGGCGAGGCCCAGGCCGGCGCCGCCATAGCGCCGTGTCATCGACGAGTCGACCTGAATGAAAGGCGCGAAAAGCCGGCTCTGCTGCTCCGGCGTCAGGCCGATGCCCTGGTCGCCGACGTCGATGCGCAGCAGCACGCTGGATGCGTCGCTGCTCGCCTCCGATGCTTCCAGCGTAATGACGCCGTGATCGGAGAACTTGACGGCGTTGTCGATGAAGTTGAGGAGCGTTTGCCGGAAGCGGACGGCATCGCCGCACAGCCTGGCCGGCAGGGCGTCGTCGATACAGGCGACGAGGCGAAGTCCTTTCGTCGCCGCCCGTTCCTCGTAAAGCGCCAGGCAATCGAGCAGCAGCGGCCGCAGCTCGAAGGGGCTTTCAACCAGTTCGATGCGGTCGGCCTCGATGCGCGAGATGTCGAGGATGTCGTTGATGATCGCGAGCAGGTGCTTCGATGCTTTTTCGCTCTTGGCGAGGAATTCGCGCTGGCGGGGATCGCTGGCCATGCGCATGGCCAGTTGCGTCATGCCCATGATGCCGTTGAGCGGCGTGCGCAACTCGTGGCTCATGTTGGCGAGGAAGGCCGTCTTGGCGCGGCTGGCGGATTCGGCGGCGTCGAGCGCGCGGGCGAGTTCGGCCGTACGCGAATTCACCAGCGCCTCGAGATTGTTGCGGTGCTCGTGCAATTCCTCGAGCATGGCCTTGCGTTCCGAGATGTCGGTGAAGGCCCAGATCGACTCTTCTCCCGAGGCCGAGAGCGACTCGCCGTCGAACTCGTACCAGCCGACCGACCCGTCCTTGCGCCGCAGGGGAACTTCGCCGTGGAAGATCCTGCCTTGTGCGAAGGCGGCCTCGGTCTCGCGGCCGAAACGTTCGTAGGTCTGGTCGTCGGCGAACACGATGCGTGTCGCTTGTCCGATCAACTCCTGTTGCGTATAGCCGACGATCCGGGCCGAGGCCGAGTTGATCCAGGTGAAGGTATGGTTCCTGAGCTTGATGAAGCTGACGATGCGACTGTTCAGGATCGCATGCTGATCGCGTACCAGCGCCTCGATCATGCGTTCGCTGGCGACGCGCTGGGTGACGTCGCTGACGACGCCGATGATCGCCCGTCGCGTGCCGATCATCAGCGTGCTGCTGTTGACCTCGATGTCGATGACGGCGCCATCGTGGCGGACGCCGCGACAGAGAAAATACTGGCCGCCGATTTCGAGATTGCTCTGGTGCTTGAAGCGTGCGAGCACGTTCGGCACTTCTTCCGGGACGACCAGCGTGGCCGGACGGTTGCGCGGAAGTTCGTCGGCCGAATAGCCGAAGATCGCGTTGAATTTATCGTTCGAGTAGCTGAGGTTACCGTCCTCGATGATGGCGATGCCGACCATCGACTGGTTGGCGAGGCCGCGGAAACGTTCTTCCGAATCGCGCAGCGCTCGCGTGATGCTTTCCTTTTCGGCCAGCAGCGCCTGGAGTTCGGCGGTTCGTTTGCCGACCTGGCTTTCGAGCAGGATCGCCGTCTGGAAAATGCTGAAGTCGGAGTTCTGCAGGCTGGCGCTGCGTTCGACGTGATCCATCAGCGCCGTGATCGTCTTCTTCAGGCGCGCGTTTTCGGCCTGCAGCGCTGCCGCTTCGGCCGGATCGATTCGGACGCCTTTATCGTTCACGGGCGGTCTCCGCGAGAGTGGCAGTTGGCAGAGGCTGGGTGGCGGCGATCAAGGCAATGTCCCGCCCGAACCGATCGCCACGCCGACGAAGGTCTGGTTGATGTGGATGCCGCGGTACTGCTCGCCGTAGGTCCCGAAACCGGTGACATGATGCCGCTGCAATAATTCCTCGACGCGCTGCCGGTCCGGACTGCAGGCCATTTCGAGTTTGCGGTGTACGCAGTCGCCGGCAAGGATGATCTGCGGGGTGCCGATGTCGGCGTCGATGGCGGCGAGTTCGCTGTCGAGATTGTCGGCGAGTCCGGCGCAGCGGCCGACCCGCAGGACCAGGCCATTGTCGATGGCGCAATAGAGTTGCAGCGATCCGTCGGCATTGACCCGCTGGATCGAGCGGGCGTAGCAGACGCCGTTGATCATGGCGACCAGCGGATGTTGCATGAAGATTTCATCGGTCAGCCTGCTCACCGCCGTATCCAGCACGCGGGCATATTCGCCGGCGGCCGGCAGGCCGTTGATCTCCTTGACGATACGCTGTTCCGGCAAGGCTTCGGTGACGACCAGCCGCTCTTCGGTCGCTTCGATGCCCTGCGTCTTGATCAGGCGGAACGGCAGATCGGTGGCGATCAGGGCGAAGACGGCACGATCGCTGCGGAAATATCCGTCGCAATAAATGGCGGTGCGGCCGAAACGTCCGCCGTCGCCGGCCGAACCGCCGAGCAGCGGGATATTGCCGAAGGCGCTTTGCATGAAGCGGACGATCGATTCCTCGCGCACCGACAGGCCGTCGATCATCGTCCAGGCGAAGCAATGGTTTTCGTCGGCCGTGCCGCCTTGTCGTTCGAGTTGCCGCATCAGTGTCGATGTCAGCGCCTGGCAGCGCGACGGCGTCGCCGCGTGCAGTTCGTCGAGACAGCCGCAGGCCACCCGGAAATCGGCAGCGGCGAAGCTGGCGCCGCTGAGACTGTGTTCGCAATAGCCGGCGGGGCCGATTTCACCGGCGGTGGTGCAGCCGATCACCGGAACACCGGCGAAGCGTTGGCGCATCTCGGCGGCGATGGCGTCAAGGTCATAATCGCTGGCGCAGAAAAAGACGACCAGCGCCATCTTCGCTTGTGCGACGCCGGCATGAAACGCCTCGACGGCTTCGCGCGCGCCCTCGGCGCAGGATTGCGCCCGGCGTATGCTCAATTGCATCGGCATGCTGCTCCCCCAAGGCAACGTCCTGAACGCCAGAAGTCAGGCAAATCGTGGTGTTGGCGTGCCAAACTGTTATAAGTTACAGGTCCAGTATAGTCGCGCTCCCGAAAGCGCGTCCACCGCTTTGGTGGGGGGCTGTATTTCGGGGGGGCGGGTTTTTTCGACGGCATATGCCAGTAACGAGGAAGAGGATGGTTGGCATGACGATGAGCTTTACCGAACGGGCGGCGGCCGAGATTCGCAATCATCTGGTGGCGCGTGGCGGTGGGCAGGGCATCCGGGTGGTCGTCGAGACGTCGGAGTGCTCCGGCCTCGCCTATCGTCTGGAGTACGTCGATGCCGGCGAGGACGGAGACCTCGTCTTCGACAGCCACGGCGAGAAGATCTTCGTCGACCCCAAGTCCCTGGTCTGGCTGGCCGGAACCGTCATCGATTTTCTCGAAATCGGCGATGACAGCGGCTTCGCCTTTATCAATCCGAATGTCACGAGCCAGTGCGGTTGCGGCGACAGTTTTTACGTCTGAGCCGCCTGTGACGGCATCAATGCGGTCGGAATAGGCGCGTGCCGCTTGAAATGATTGCCGGTTGATCGGAGAATCGGCGGCGGTCACGAACCGTGGCGCATCGCACTTCTTCTCCTCGCAGAGCGAAAACCATGAATTCCTTGCAGCGCATCCATTTTTGCGGGCTCGGCGCCTTGGGCGGCATGTATGCCGCCCGACTGGCGACCGTTCCCGGCCTTGATTTGAGCGTCATTGCCGATCCGGCACGCATCCGGCGTTATGAGGACGACGGCGTCGTCGTCAATGGCGAGCGGCTGCGTTTGTCATTTCTGCGTCCCGACGATGCGGCGCCGCCGGCCGATCTCGTCATCGTCGGCGTCAAATGGCACCAGTTGCCCGAGGCGATCGGGCAATTGCGCCCCTTCGTCGGGCCCGATACCCTGATCCTGTCGCTGCTCAACGGCATCGAGAGCGAGAAGGTCATCGCCGCCGAACTCGGCGTGCAGCCGCTCTATTCCTTTGTCGTCGAGACCGATGCCGGTCGCAAGGGTCAGTGCATCGAGTACCGGACGCTCGGCACGATCGTCTTCGGCGAGGCGCGCAACGACGAGATTTCGCCGCGCGTCGCGGCGGTGCGCGATCTTCTCGAACGTGCCGGCATCCCGTATCGCATTCCGGTCGATATGCTGCGGGATTTGTGGTGGAAGTTCATGCTCAATGTCGGCATAAACCCGACCTCGGCGATCATGAAGGCGCCGTACGGCGTCTTCCAGACGAGCGAGGCGGCGCGTGAATGCGTGCGCATGGCCTGTCGCGAGGTGCTCGCTGTCGCCGCGCCGGAGGGCATCGCCCTGAGCGAGGCCGATATCGAGGCCTTCTTTCCGATCTTCAGCCGCCTTTCGCCGGAAAAGAAGACGTCGATGCTGCAGGACGTCGAGGCCGGGCGCAAGACCGAGATCGAGATCTTTGCCGGTACCGTCGTCGCGCTGGGACGGCGTCATGGCATTGCGACGCCGGTCAACACGATGCTGCTCAACATGATCACGACGATCGAAAACAACTACCGCTGAGCCAGGGGGCACGGCGGGGCCGGGTCGGCCGCTTTTCTGCAAGGGATCTTCGATGTCTTCGTTGTCCGAAATGAAATGCCTGCTGGCCGAAGCGGCCGAAAGCCTCGCGAACGCGCCGTCCGGCGCCGCGACGCAACGTGCCGTCGGCATCCGCCTGAAGGAATTGCTCGCCCGCTTCGAGTCGCCGACGGTCCTCGATTTCGAGGAGATCGGCGACCATCTCTATGACGGCGTCTATCTCGCCGACGGCACCGGGCGGACGCTGTATGTCAACAAATCCTACGAACGGATCACCGGCTTGCTGTCGCATGAAGTCGTCGGCCGCAGCGTGCAGGAATTGCTCGACGCCGGCTTCTATTCCAATGCGGTGACGCCCGAAGTGCTGCGCCTGAAGAAGCGTGTCGATTCGGTCGGCCAGAGTCTGCGCAATGGCGCGCGCATGCTGATCACCGGCAACCCGATATTCGATCGGGATGGCAACATCAAGCTGGTGGCCGTCATCGAGCGCGAAATCACCGATCTCGACACGATGCTGGTCGAGTTGGAGGCGACCAAGCACAAGATCCGCAGCGTCGAGGCCGTCGATCAGCGCCACCGGCGCGAAATCGAGCATCTGCGCAAGGACTGGTTGAATGCCAAGCTGATCGGCGAAAGCCGTCAGGTGCGCGAAATTCTCGTGCTGGTGCGGCGCGTCGCCGATTTCGACGTGACCGTGCTGATCCAGGGCGAAACCGGCGTCGGCAAGGAGATTGTCGCGACCGAGATCCAGGAGGGCAGCACGCGCCGCGACAAGCCGTTCATCCGCGTCAATTGCGCGGCGATTCCGGCGAACCTGCTCGAAGCCGAGCTGTTCGGCTACGAGAAGGGCGCCTATACCGGCGCGTCGGCCAAGGGCAAGATCGGCCTGTTCGAATTGGCCGACAAGGGGACGATCCTGCTCGACGAGGTCGGCGACATGCCGCTGGAATTGCAGGGCAAGCTCCTGCGCGTGCTGCAGCAGAAGGAACTGACGCGTATCGGCGGTTCGCGGCCGGTGCCGCTCGACGTGCGCGTGATCGCCGCGACCAACTGCGACCTGCAGGCGCTGACCCAGGCCGGGAAGTTTCGCGCCGATCTGTATTTCCGGCTCAATGTCTTCCCGATCACCATCCCGCCGTTGCGCGAACGCCCCGATGACATCGCTGTACTCACCGCGCATTTTCTCGATCATTACAACGTCAAATATTCGAAGAAAGTGCGCATCAGCCGCGACGGCATGGATATTCTGGGCGGGTATGCATGGCCGGGCAACGTGCGCGAATTGCAGAACGTCATCGAGCGGTTGGTGCTGATCTCGGATCAGTCGTCCATCATTGCCGGCGATTGCCTGCTGCCAATGCTGCATCCGGGTGAGGTCCGGCGCTTGGCCGAGGCGTCACCGGCGGCGACTGTCGCGAGCGAGGGGCGCTCGCTCAAGGCGATCGTCGAGGCCGTCGAACGCTCGGTCATCGAGGACGCCTTGCGTGCGCATGGCAGCACGCGCAAGGCGGCAAAGGCGCTCGGAGTCGATCAGTCGACGATCGTCAAGAAGGCGAAGCGACTCGGTCTTTGTCTGGGTGATGACGTTTTGCATCGCTAGATGAATTTTTTCATCTGTGGCAAAACGTCCGCCGTTACTGGGGATATGACGGTTTTCACGATCGCCGAAAGGTTCGCCGGGCTCGCTGTGTCGACGAGACCGATGACATATTTCATCGATATGGATGCGGTGTATTAAGAATCAATGAGTTAGCTGATGGCCGGTTTCTTGCTCAATGCCTCCCGCCAAAAACACAAAGGAGGATTGAATGGCAAAGACCATGATTACCGTCGCCCCGACCGGCGCCTTTCCCACCAAGGAACACAACCCGGCCGTGCCGCTGACGCCGCGCGAGATCGCCGACGACGTGTTCGAATGCTGGCAGGCCGGTGCGGCGATCGCCCACCTGCACATGCGCGACGAGGAAGGCAAGGGCACGATGAACAAGGACCGTTTCATCGAGACCGTCGGCCGTATCCGCGAGAAGTGCGACATCGTCCTCAACCTGACGACGTCCGGCGATCTCAACGCCACCGATGAAACGCGCATGGCCCACATCATCGAACTCAAGCCGGAACTGGCCTCGTATGATGCCGGCACGATGAACTGGGGGCACTCGACGCTGTTCGTGAACCATCCGGCATTCCTCGAAAAGCTCGGCCGGACGATGATCGAGAACGGCGTCAAGCCGGAAATCGAGGTCTTTGACGCCGGCATGTTCTATAACGCCGCCTATTACATGAAGCAGGGCGTCATCAAGTCGCCCGGGTACTACCAGTTCGTGCTCGGCGCGCCGGGTGGCACGGCGGCGACGGTCGAGAACCTCGTCTATCTCAAGAGCCTGTTGCCGGCCGATGCCGTCTGGTCGGCCTTCGGCATCGGCGCCGGGCACATGCCGATCCTCTTCGCCGCCTTGTCGCTCGGCGGGCATGTGCGTGTCGGCATGGAAGATAACGTCATGTACGCGAAGGGACGCCTGGCCAAATCGAACGCCGAATTCGTCGAGCGCACCGTCCGTCTCGTCAAGGAGTTCAACAACGACCCGGCGACGCCGACCGACGCCCGCCAGATCCTCAATCTGAAAGCGAGGGCATGATGATCAACAAGATTGCCGTCATCGGCGCCGGCACCATGGGGCACGGCATCGCCGAAGCCTTCGCGCTGCACGGTTTCGACGTCAGGCTCTATGACGTCGACGAAGCCCAGCTGACGAAGGCGCGCGGGGCGATCCGCGACGAACTCAACCTGCTGGTCGAGGAAGCCTATATCACCGCCGACAAGGTCGAGGCGACGCTGGCGCGGATCTCGACCTCCACCGACCTTGGCCTCACCGTGGGCGACCGCGAGTACGTCATCGAGGCGGCGCCGGAAAAGATCGAGCTCAAGCGCGATCTGTTGCTGCGCCTGGACATGCTGGCGCCGAAAGAGGCGATTTTCGCCAGCAATACGTCGAGCCTCAGCCTCGAGTCGATGCTGGTCGCCTTGTCGCCCGAGCGCAAGTCGCGCTTCATGGTGTGCCATTGGTATAACCCCGGTCACCTGATGCCGATCGTCGAGTTGTCATTCTTCGGTAATATGCCGGCGGAAACTTATGCCGAGGTCGAGGCGATGTACGTCGCCATCGGCAAACAGACGGTCAAGGTGCTCAAGGATGTGCCGGGACTGGTGGCCAACCGCATCCAGCAGGGGGTGGCGCGCGAAGTCTTCTCGCTGATCGAGAACGGCGTCGCCGAACCGGCGGATATCGACAAGGCGCTCAAGTTCGGCCCGGCCTTCCGCTATGCGACGACCGGCCAGCTCGAAGTCGCCGATTTCGGCGGCCTCGATATCTGGTGCGTGGTCGGCGACAACCTGCTCAAGGAGATGGACAACGCGAAGGAAGCCAATCCGGCGCTGCGACGCAAGGTCGAGGAGGGGAAACTCGGCCTGAAGACGGGCGAAGGCTTTTTCAAGTATCCGCCTGAAGAGGTCGCCGCAATCAAGCGCCAGTTCATGCGCAAGCTGATCCATCAGCTCAAGGCGTCGTCGTTCTACGCCTGAGCGTCGCAGCAACACGGACAATGCACGCGGGACCGGCGCCTGGCGCCGCCCGCCTCACGAAGAACAGGAAGGTCATTCATGATTAATAAAATTTTGATGTTTTTCGTCAATCTGATGCAGAAGTATCTGCCCGATCCCTTCACGATCGCCTGGCTGATTACGCTGACCGTCATTGGCATGGCGCTCGGTTTCACCAATACCTCGGTGGTCAAGATCGTGCAGGATTGGGGCGACGGATTCTTCGGCATCCTCTCGTTCGCCATGCAGATGGCCATGGTCATCGTCACCGGCTACGCGCTGGCGGCGGCGCCGCTGGTGCAGCGCGGGCTGCAGAAGATCGCCTCGATCCCGAAGACGCAGGTGCAGATGGTCATGTTCATCGGCGTCGCGTCGATGGCCTTGTATTACCTCAACTGGGGGCTCGGCCTGATCGCCGGCGGCCTGATCGCCCGCGAGGCGGCCAAGAACAACCCGACCTATGACTTCCGCATTCTGGTCGCCGCCGCTTTCTCGGGCATCATCATCACGCACGGCGGCCTGTCGGCGTCGGTGCCGCTGCTGATCAACACCAAGGGTCACTTCCTCGAGAAGGACATGGGGCTGATCCCGCTGTCGCAGACGATCTTCCATCCGCAGGCGCTGTTCATCACCATCACTCTTGCAATCGTCATCCCGCTGGTGCTGGTGCTGATGATCCCGAAGAAAGAGGACACGCTGACGGCCGATCCCAGCCTGTTCGAGAAGGATGCCATCGAGACGAAGAGCGTCGAGGGGACCGAGATCTCCGACAAGCTCGATACCAGCCGCTTCCTCAACTGGACGCTCGGCCTGATGGGCGCCGGCTACATCGCCTATTACTTTGGCAAGGGCGGTTCGCTCAACATCAACATCCTGATCTTCATCTTCCTCATCCTTGGCGTCTGGGCGCACGGCTCGCTGATCAATTACGTGCGTGCCACCAACAAGGGCGCCGCGACGGCCGGCGGCATCATCCTGCAGTTCCCGTTCTATGCCGGTATCCTCGGCATCATGAAGGGCAGCGGCCTGGTCGAGATCATCTCGAATGTGCTGCTCAACATCTCGACCTACGACACTTTCGAGCTGTATTGCTACCTGTCCTCGCTGATCATCAGCATCTTCGTGCCGTCGGCCGGCGGGCACTGGGTCGTGCAGGCGCCGATCATGCTGCCTGCCGCCGCCAAGCTCGGCGTCGAGCCGTGGAAGGTGGCGATGGGCGTTGCCTGGGGCGAGAGCATCTGGAACATCGTCTGTCCGTTCTGGGCGTTGCCGCTGCTGGCCATCGCCAAGATCAGCATCCGCGATCTGATCGGCGTGTCGGTGCTGCTCTTCATCGTCGGCAACATCGTTGCCATCACCGGCATCATGCTGATTCCCCACTGACCCCCCGGTGGTGTTTGGGCGCCCCCGCGCGGGGCGCTTTTTTTTGACGTCATGCGCACCGGCACCGGTCATGACAGAGTAATGCCCGGCGTGGACGTTGGTGTTCCCGGATCCGGCAAGTGCGTCAGGAAAGTCATCGCCTTGCCCATCATCATCGCGCATCCGCACGAGAGGTGGTGCCGTCCTTCCGTGCCGGCGGACGCTGCGGTACGCTTGCGTTTTCGGGAGAAACGTCTTGCGTAGCGAATTTTCGGCAAAGCATCTGTTCATTCTGGTTGCCGTACTGGCGGCGGTCTGGGTTGCCTTCGGTCCTTTTGCAGCGAGCGTCGGTGCGCGCACCGCGCAGTGCGCCGCCGTCGTCATGGTGACGCTGGCGCTGTGGAGCACCGGCGTTCTGCCGCCCTTTTTGACGAGCCTGATCTTTTTCAGTCTGGTCGTGGTATTCGGCCTGGCGCGGCCCGATCTGATCTTTTCGGGCTTTGCCTCGACGGCGGTCTGGCTGATCGTCTCCGGCTTCGTCATCGGTTCGGCGATCGGCGTTTCCGGACTCGGCCAGCGCCTCGCGGCGATACTGGCGCCCTTGCTCGCCGGCAGCTACGCGCACATGATCGCCGGACTGGCGATTTCGGCCAGCCTGCTCGGCTTTCTGATGCCGTCCTCGACCGGCCGGGCCGTGGTGATGTTGCCGATCGGCATGGCGCTGGCCGAACGCGTCGGCTTCCGTCCCGGCTCGAACGGCCGCATCGGCATCGCCGTCACCTTGGCGCTGGCGTGCAACATGCCGAGTTTCGCCATTCTGCCGGCGAACATCCCGAACATGATCCTCGCCGGCGCCAGCGAGACGCTCCATGGCATCAGCCTGAGCTATGCCAGTTACCTGAGCCTGCATTTTCCGTTGCTCGGCATCCTGAAGTCGGCCTTGCTGATCGCGCTGGTGCTGCTGCTCTTTCCTGATCGCCTTCCCGATCGCCTGACGGAGTGCGCCGAGGCGCAGCCGAAAGCCGCCGATCCGGCGGCGAAGGCCGGAGAGCCGCCCGTCGATGCCGGCGCGCAGCGCCGCGTCGCGACGATCCTGCTGGTCATGCTGGCCTTCTGGATGACCGACAGCCTGCACGGCATCAACGCCGCCTGGGTCGGCCTCGTTGCCGCCGTCTGCCTGCTCTTGCCGCGGGTCGGCGTGGTGGCGCCGAAAGCCTTCAATACCTCGGTCGATTTCGGCATCGTCCTGTTCGTTTCGGCCGCCCTCGGCCTCGGGGCGCTCGTCCATGACTCCGGTCTCGGCACGCTGGTCGGCAAAGGCTTGCGCTATGTGCTGCCGCTCGAAGCCGGCCATGCCATGCTGAACTTCTATTCGCTGTCGCTGATGTCGATGCTGACCGGCCTGATCACCACGATTCCCGGCGTGCCGACGGTGCTGACACCGATGGCGCCGGAGCTTGCCGCGGCCTCGGGGTTCAGCCTGACGGCGGTGCTGATGACCCAGGTGGTCGGCTTTTCGACAGTGATCTTTCCCTATCAGGTCGGGCCGCTGGTGGTGGCGATGCAGTTGTCGGGCGAGAAGCTCGGGCACGTGCTGAGGATCACGATTCCGCTCGGCGTCCTGAGCTTTGCGCTGATCGTGCCGCTCGATTTCCTCTGGTGGCGTCTGCTCGGCTGGATCTAGGGGCGCCGGAAGCGCCGGCACTATGACGTCGGCAATACGTGCAATCGCGTATTGAATCCAGGCTGGCTGTCACATACGCTGAAGGGCGTGGCCCGTTGTCTTGGGTCGGCAGCATTGCTTGGAGATTCGTGGTGAAGCGGTATCGCTATTTTGCGCCGGACGCCGTCGACACGCTCGGGGCCCGCCTGACGGCGTGGCGGCAGAGCGCGGCGGACATGGGCGTGTTCGTCCTGCTGGCGGAGAAGGACCAGGGTCGGATCGGCGAGATCCAGTCGACGTGTCGCGCGCTTGGCGTCCCGGTCGTCGGCGGTGTTTTTCCGGCGCTGGTCACCGAAGGCGGGATCGTCGATCGCGGGCTGGTGGCCTTCGTTCTGGATCCGATGCCGCCGTGGTGTCTGATCGGCGATCTCGATGCGGCCGGCGACGATGCAGCGGCCCGTTTGGCCGACGAAGTCAGCGCGCGCCTGATGACCGGTACGCCCGCCACCGAACGGCCGCAGCTCTTTCTCGCCTTCGACGCCCTGATTCCCCATATCGGCACGATTCTCGACGGGCTGTACGAACGGCTCGAGAACACGGTCTCGTACAGCGGTGTCAATGTCGGCAGCGAATCCTTCGAACCGATCGCCAGCCTGTTCGACGGCGAGCGCAGCGTCACGCACGGCGTCCTCGGATTTTTCTGGCCGGCCGCGACCGAGGTCGTCGCCCGGCACGAATACACCGCGTCGCCGAAGCGCATGCAGGCGACGACGACCTGCGGCAATTGCGTTGATACCATCGACGACCGGCCGGCCATCGAGGCCTATCGCCAACAGATCCTGGCCGAATACGGCGTGGACGTGACGGCCGAGAATTTCTACCAGCATGCCGTTCATTTTCCGCTGGGGATGGCATCGGCATTCGATTGCCTGGTGCGCATTCCGGTTGCGCTCGATGCCGACGGCAGTCTCCGCTGCGTCGGCGAAATTCCCGAGCGGACGGCCTTGCAGGTGCTCAAGGCGCCGGCGCTCGAGGATAGCCGCTGCGTCGCGGCGATCGGCGAAGCCCTGGCCGGCGGGGATGCCGCCGGCTCAGTGCTGGTGTTCTATTGCGCCGGGCGTTGCCTGCACTTCGGGCGGGAGGGCGCCGATGTCGAATTGGCCGGCTTGCGCGAACGCGTGGCGGTCGGCGGCATGTGCGGCGCGCTCAGCCTCGGCGAAATCGTCAGCGATGACGATCAGTTCGGCATGCCGCGTTTCCACAACGCGGCGATCGTCTGCATTCGCTGAGGGGGAGGGCGATGCGTTCCCGTTCGTTCACGCCTGCGGGGGCTTCGGCCGGACCGGCAGGGTGATGCGGAAAGTCGATCCCTTGCCGACCGTGCTGCGCACGTCGAAGCGCCCGCCGTGGCGTTCGACGATACCGTAGGATACCGACAGGCCCAGCCCCATTGCGGTGCCGACCGGCTTCGTCGTAAAGAACGGGTCGAAGATGCGCGGCAGCGTCTCTTTGGCGATCCCCGCTCCGTCGTCCTCGACCTCGACCCAGACCGAGTCCTCGTCGCCGCCGGTCCGCAAGGTGATCGTGCCGTGTCCGTCGATGGCCTGGGCGGCGTTACGGATCAGACTCATGAAGACCTGGTTGAGCTGGAACGGCATGCAGGTGATGACCGGAATCCGGCCGTAGGCGCGGACGATGTCGGCCTTCGGGCGGAGTTCGTTGGTGACGACGTTGAGCGTGCTGTCGAGGCAGCGGTGCAGGTCTACGCTTTGCCATTCCGATTCGCCGACACGCGAGAAGTCCTGGAGGTCGGCGACGATACGCCGGACCCGTTCCAGTCCATCCAGGCTCTGGTCGAGCAGGATGGCGACGTCTTCGCCGAGAAAGTCGATATCGATCCGCGTGCGCAGCGCGTCGAGCGCGCTTCGCTGCGCAGCCGGCAAGGCCGGCTGTGTCGCGTGGTAGGCCTCGATCAGGGCGAGGAAATCCTCGGTGTAGCGCTTGAGCGTGCCCAGGTTCGAGGTGATGAATCCGATCGGATTGTTGATTTCGTGGGCGATACCGGCGGCCAGCTGTCCGACCGCCGACATTTTCTCGGCCTGGATCAGGCGGTTCTGCGCATCCTCGAGCTTGCGGATCAGGATGCGCTGTTCTTCCTTCTCGTGCTCGAGCGCGACCAGGGCGCGTTTGCGCTCGACGATCTCGGCCTCCATCTGCTCGGTGGCGATCTGCAGGTCGCGGTTGATCTTTTCGTTGTCGCGCAGCGCCGAGTCCAGTTGCACCGTGCGTTCCTGCACCTGCTTTTCCAGCACCAGCGCCGTCTGGAACATGCCGAACTGCGAGTTCTGCGCGCTGGTACTGCGCTCGGCGCGATTCATCAGCGCCAGATTGATCTTGTTCAGCCGCGCGATTTCAGCGCGTAGCGCCTGCTCGTCGCCCGGAGGCGTCGTGTCCGCGATCGACATGGCTAGCGCCGGGCGATGTCGCTGCCGATGGCGATGCCGGTCAGGGTCTGGTTCATGTGAACACCGCCGTATTGTTCGCCGTAGGTGCTGAAGCCGACCGCATTGTGCTGTTGGAATACCTGCCCGACCCGGGATTTCTGTCCCTTCTGGGTGATTTCGAGATTGCGCAGGATGCAGTCGCAGGTGAGGACGGTTTGCACCGGGCCGAGCGACTCGCTCAGGCTGTCGAAGGCGGCGTTCAGGTTGTTCATCAGGTCGATGCCCTGGGCGACGCGCAGGACCAGGCCTTCCTCGATCGCGCAGAAGAAGGTCAGGCTGCCGTCGGGATTGACCTTCTGGATCGAGCGCACGTAGTCGGTGCCGTCAATGACGACGACCACCGGCGAACTGGCGAAGTGGAAGGATTTGAGATCGTCGAGCGGCACACCGATGACGCGGGCGTATTCCCGGGCGGCCGGGAGACCGTTGATTTCGCGGACGACGCGGCTTTCCGGGTCGGCTTCGGTGACGACGAGGCGCTCGTCCTTGCGCGTGAAATGCTGCGTTTTGAAGGGTTGGAAGGGGAAGGGCGTGCTGATCAGCAGCAGCGCGGCGCAGTCCGAGTGGAAGGCGCCGTCGTGGAAAATCCGGGTGCGGGAAAAGCGCTGGTCGTCCCCGGCCGAACCGCCGACCAGGGGAATTCGGCCCAGCGCAGTCTGCAGGAAGCTGGCCACCGCTTCCTCGCGCACCGACAGGCCGTCGATCAGCATGAACGCGAAGCTGTTGTCGCCGGTGGCGGCGGGGTTCGCCATTTCCAGGCGCTTGAGCTGGGTCTGCAGGAAGGCGTGGGCGCTGGCGAACTCGAAACACTTCAAATCCTGCAGCAGACCGACGACGACGCTGAACGAATCGGACGGGAAACTGGCGCCGGAAAGACTGTGGCTGCAATAACCGGCCGGCCCGATCTCGCCGGCCGTGGTGCAGCCGACGACGGGAATGCCGGCGAAGCGTCGGTTCATTTCTTCGGCCAGTACGTCGAGGTCATACTGGCTCGAACAGAAAAACAGGATGCAGCCGACGTTCTCCTGCATCACCTGGGCATGGAATTCGGCGACGGCCTGACGCGTGTCGGTGGCGGTCGATTGGGCGGTTCGAATCGAATGATGCTCGCTCATGGCGATCCTCTATGTGCGGGGGGTATGGCGTCGGCGCGGGGCCGAATGGATCGTGCGGTGCCAATGGCGTCGCCGTGTTGACTCCCTTGAGGGCGAATGGTTGCCTTGCGCGGGGAGCGGTGAGTGATTGGGGTGAATACTGGCCTTCGTGCTGAGGGTAATCGTTGGCGGTTAGATGCGCATTACCAATTTTATCATATAATACGAATTAATCATTTTATTGAAAGGCTGGTGTCGTGTGTCCTGGCCCGTCGTGGACGGACGCTGCGGTGTGCTGCGCCCAAGCCTTCTGCAAAAACTATCTGTCCGGCGTTGTTCGGGCGGATCGATATATGTTGTTTGTATGAAAAACCTGGATTGAATAACATTAGGTCAACGCCAACCGACAGGGCAAGATAAATGGCAAACGAGCAGCATCCGGGATTCGCGGCCTTTCGTTTTTCGGGAGGGCGTGCGGCTTTGCTGGGCCTGGCGATGGAGATCGTCGTCGCCTATGCCGATTTTTCCACCGGGACGGCGCCCTTGTTCGAACTGTTGTACATCGGCCCGCTCTTTCTCGTCGCCTGGTATGCCAATACGACGGCCGCGCTGGCGGTCGCCGTGGTTTCCGGAATCGTTCGCGCGACGGCGCATACCGGTGGCCTGGGTGAGGGCTATTCGCTGGTGCTGCATGTCTATAACACGATCGAGGCGGTGGGGCTGTTCCTGTGCATCAGCTTCCTGGTCTCCCGCTACAAGGCGCAGCTCGTTCGTCTGATGACGGCCAACGAGCAGTTGCGGCAATCGATGACTGAGCGTAACCGGTTGCTGGCCAGCGCCGGTCAGGATGCGGGCGAGCTTTTCAGCGCGAATCGCTCGCTGGAGCAGGAGCGGACCTTTCTGCGCACGCTCATCAACACCATTCCCGAGATGATCTGGCTGAAGGATCAGGACGGTATTTTCCTGGCATGCAACCCTGAATTCGAACGCTTTTTCGGTGCGCCGGAGAGCGAGATCGTTGGCAAGAGCGACCACCATTTCATGCCGAAGGCCTTGGCCGATTTCTTCCGGGAAAATGACCGCAATGCGATTGCGGCGGGCAAGCCAAGTGTCAACGAGGAGTGGGTAACCTATCGTAGCGACGGGCACGAGGCCTTGCTGCTGACGATCAAGACGCCGATGTTCCGGAGCGATGGCGGCGTCATTGGCGTCCTCGGCATCGCACACGACATCACCGAGCAGCGCCGGACGCAGGAAGAACTCGAACGACATCGCGAACGGCTCGAAGAACTCGTCGCCGGGCGCACCGAGGCACTCGATCGGGCGAACCGCGCCTTGCGCGACACGCAATTTGCCATGGACAAGGTCGGGATCGGCATCACCTGGGCGGACCCGGTCACGGGACGGTTTCTGTATGCCAACGACACCCATGCCAACATACTCGGCTACAGCGTCGAGGAAATGCTGGGTCTCGGCATTTCCGACATCGATCCGAACGTCCCCGCCGACCGGTTGCCGCAGGTGGCGGAGCAGATTCGCCGCCAGGGCGTCGTCAAGTTCGAGACCGAGCACCGGGCCAAGAGCGGCGCGCTGATTCCCGCGGAAATGACGATTTACTATCATTCCGACGAGGATGGCCAGGCGCCGCGCTACATCGCGTTCATGACCGATATCACGAGGCGCAAGGAAAACGAGGCGGCGCTGATCGCGGCCAAACAGTCGGCCGAAGCCGCTGCCGAATCGATGGGCATATTGGTCAGGCAGCTGGAGGCCGCCAACCTCCGGCTGTCGAAGAGCGACCAACGGTTGACCGCGCTGTTCGAGATGAGTCAGAAGGCGCCCATGCTGGGCGAAATCGAACTGTTGAGAATGGGCGTCGACGAGGCCGTGCGGCTGACCGACAGTCAGATCGGTTATGTGCATTTCGTCAATGAGGACCAGGAGACGATTGCGCTGCAGACCTGGTCGAGCGGAACCCTGGAAGCCTGTTCGGCCGCCTATGACGATCATTACCCGGTATCGGCGGCCGGTGTGTGGGCCGATACGGTGAGATTCCTGCGGCCGGTCATTCACAACGATTATCCGGGACTGGCCAACAAGAAGGTCACGCCGGAGGGGCACGCGCCGCTGCTGCGGCATGCCGGTATTCCGGTCGTCGACGGCGGCAAGGTGCGTCTGCTGATGGGCGTCGGCAACAAGACGAGCGAGTATGACGACGCCGATGTCAACCAGTTGCAGTTGATCGGCAACGACCTCTGGTCGATCGTCGTCCGGCGCCGTGCCGAACGGGCGCTCGAGGAAGCGAGGCGATTGGCGGAATCGGCGACCGTCGCCAAGAGCGCCTTCCTCGCCAATATGTCGCATGAAATCAGGACGCCGCTCAATGCGATCACCGGCATGGTCCATCTCATCCGTCGCTCGGGCGTGTCGGCGCTGCAGGAGGATCGCCTGAACCGGATCGAACGCGCCGGACAGCACTTGCTCGAAATCATCAACGACATCCTCGATCTGTCGAAGATCGAAGCCGGCAAGTTCACGCTCGAGGAGGCGGAAACACAACTCGGCTCGGTCATCGAGAATGTCTCGTCGATCCTCGGCATGCAGGCGCAAAAGAAGAATCTCAGGATTGTCGTCGATAACCGCTTGCCCGATCGTTGCCGTTATCTCGGCGATGCCACCCGCTTGCAGCAGGGATTGCTCAATTACGGGTCGAACGCCATCAAGTTCAGCGAGCAGGGAGAGGTCACCGTGCGCGTTTTCGTGACGGAGTCGGGGCGGCAGGCAGACCTGATCCGTTTCGAGGTCGAGGATCGCGGCATCGGTATCGAGCAAGAACGGCTGCGCCGGCTGTTTAACGCCTTCGAGCAGGCCGACAACTCGACGACGCGACGCTATGGCGGCACCGGCCTGGGGCTTGCGATCACCCGGAAGCTGGCGCAGCTGATGGGCGGCGAGGCAGGCGCCACCAGCGAAGCCGGCAAAGGAAGCCTGTTCTGGTTCACCGCCCGGTTGAAGAAGATGGAGGCGCCGACGGCCATGCCGGCGACGGTTGCGGGGGTTGCCGCCGAGCTCGTGCTCGCCCGCGACCACACGTCGGCCAGGGTGTTGCTGGTCGAGGACGAGCCGATCAATCGCGAAGTGACCCTGGCCATGCTCGAGGATATCTGGCCGGCCATCGATGTCGCCGAGGACGGCGAGGCGGCGGTTCGGCTGGCAACCGAAAGGCGCTATGACCTCATCCTGATGGACATGCAGATGCCGGTCATGGATGGACTCGAAGCGGCGCGCCGGATTCGTCTGCTGCCGGACCGCGCGCAGGTGCCGATCGTGGCGATGACCGCCAACGTCTTTTCGGAAGACCGGCAGCGCTGCTTTGCCGCCGGCATGAACGATTTCCTGCCGAAGCCGGTGGTGCCCGAAGCCCTCTACGAGATCGTTCTCAAGTGGTTGCGGCTTTGATCGGGGTCTTCCCGGTCTGATCCTGCGCCGTGCCGGCGGGCGAGCGCCGAGAAAGACGATGTCGGCGAAGCATTGAGCGATGCGTCTAGCGCCTTCGCGCCTGGCGTCTATAGTGTGAACAACATCCCTGCGATCAATGCCGAAAGCATCCACCTGGCTTGGCGAAAACGTTCATGCTGATGCGCTTCCTCCTGTTGTTTCTGCTCTGCGTCCCGGTTCGTACTGACGCGCAGGAGGTGACACGCCTCGCGACCTTCGAGTTCGCCCCCTATGTCCGCATCGACAACGGTCGGCCGGTCGGATTTTCGGTCGATGTCGTTCGCGAGGCATTCGCGCGCATCGGTGAGCCGCTCCGGATCGACGCGTATCCGGTGGCGCGGGCGATTGCCTACTACGAGGCGGGCAAGGTCGACGGCCTGTTTACGATCAAGCCGACCGAGGCGCGGCGGGCGCGGATGCTGTTTACGCGTCATCCGGTCCTGAAGCAGGATTTCGTCTTGTTCGGCTTGCGCGAGTCGGACCCGGCGTATGTCGATGACTTGAGCGCGCTGGCGGGGATGACGGTCGGTGTGGTGACCGGGCTGACCTATGGCGAGCGGTTCGCGCAGGCGGTCCGCGCCGGCGTGCTGCGGGCCGACGATGCGACAACCCTGGCGCAAAGTTTGCGGAAACTGCTGGCCGGGCGGGTCGATCTTGTCATCAGCAGCCGTGCCGTCGGCCAGCAGGCGATCCGCGATCTCGGCCTTGAGGCGCGGGTCGAGGTCAAGGGGGCGCCGGTGGAAAGCGCGTATTCCTACCTGGCGCTACAGCCGGGCATCCACGAAGATATCGCCCGTCGCTTCGATCAGGCGCTCGACGACATGCAGCGGGACGGCACGCTGCGCCGCATCGAACGCGCGCACGGGCTGTGACCTCAGGCGCCGGTGACCCGGAAGCGTGAGGCCTGACCCTTCAGTTCGTCCGCCGTGCGATCGGCCTTGGCGGCAATGCTGGCGGCGCCCTCGACCATGCAGACGGCCTGTTCGGTGACTTCGATCGACTGGCCGACCGTGTCGACGACGTTGCGCGAGTTCTCCACCTCCTGCCCGACGATGACGCTGAGCTGCGTCATCTTGCCGACGGCATCTTCGGCGGCCTGGCGAAAATCGTTGAGCATGGCGACCGTCTTGTCGGCGGTGTCGACGCCGGCATGCGCCACCGGCGTTGCCGATTGCATTTCGGCGACGACGTCGAGCACCTTCGTCTGTATCTGCCCGACTGTCGTCGAGATGTCCTTGGTGGCGCTTCCCGTGCGTTCGGCCAGCTTGCGGACCTCGTCGGCGACGACGGCGAAACCGCGCCCGGATTCGCCGGCGCGCGCCGCTTCGATGGCGGCATTGAGGGCGAGGAGGTTGGTCTGGTCGGCAATCTCATGGATCAGGCTGACGATCCTGCCGACGTTCTGCGCCTGTTCTGAAAGCAATCGCACTTCGCCCGAGGATTTCTCGATGATACCGGCGATAAGGCGCATGTCGCGCATCGTCTCGGTCATCAGGCTGACGCCGTCGACGCTGCGTTGAGCGATCGACTGCGTGCTGTTTTCCGTGTCCTTGGCCATTTCCGCCATGAGCAGCAACTGCGCCTGCATCCGTTCGACCAGGTTGCGGACCTCGTCAAACGCCGATTTCTGAGCGGCCAGGCGGCCGCTCATGCTGGAGGCATCGTTTGTCAGCGTCGACATGTCGTCGGAGAGGACATTCGAGTTGCGAATGATGGCGCTCGCCAGCGTGTTCAATTGGGAACGCATCGACTCGATCGAGGCGAGCATGCTGGCCGGCGGCGTGCGTTCGTCGCCGATAGCCGTGGCGAGATCGCCCGAGGCAATGCGGCCGATGGCGGCGAGGGCGCCGTCAAGTTCGCCGCCGATCTCGTTGATCAATGTGCGTCGCACGCGCAAGGCGACGATCAGCGTCAGCGCGCCGACGGCGAGCAGACCGGCGACGACGCCCCAGGCGATGCGCCAGTAGGCGGTGCGCAGATCGTCGATATAGACGCCCGAACCGACGATCCAGCGCCACGGCTCGAAGCCCTTGACGTAAGAGAGCTTCGGATAGAGCGCGGTGGTGACGCCGCCCGCCGGCAGGGGCTTTGGCCACTCGTAGGCGACGAAGCCCTGGCCGTGCTTGGCGACGATGCGGACGAAGGACGAGAACAGATTGCCATGCGCCAGCGGTTCGTCGGTGGCGCCGTCCGGGCTGTACATGCGCGTCGCCTTGTTGAAGCTTTCCTTGTCGAGTACCTGCCCGTCGAGGGCCGGGACCGTCGGGTGCATGATCATCGTCGCATACGGCAGCGTCTGGTCGTTGACCCAGAGGTACTCGGTGCCCGAATAGCGGATTTTCTTCAGGGTTTGCAGCGCCGCTTTCTGCGCCGCTTCGCGCGACAGCGAACCGTCGGCTTCCAGTGCCTGGTAGTGCTGCAACACCCCCGACGCGACTTCGACGACCGAAACGAGCTGCAGTTCGCGATCGCGACGCAGGCTCGTGTCGATCAACTCCAGGAACAGCAGGCCGAGTGCGGCGAAGCAGATCAGCGAGGCGACCGGAGCGACGAGCAGGCGCGTTTTCAGCGAGCCTTGCCTTGGCGAAATCCAGGATAACAGCATGGTGCATGACCCCCGTGGTTATTTCGGTTGCAGTGTCCGACGGCTTTCCTGTTCCAAGCAGCGCCGCCAGCGGCCCCTGTGTCCCGATTCAAGGGTTGGAGATCGAAATGCGTGAAAAGTTTAGGGAAATCGCTGCCGGCGCCGCCCTTTTTCGGCATATTCCATTGGATTTCGATGGGTCGCCGGCGGCGCGAAGCGGCCGACCGGCAAATGCCGGGATCATTCGCCGCGCGGCAATGTGACGCGGAAAACCGTTCCGGATCCGGGCGAACTGCGCACTTCGATGCGCCCCCCGTGTTTGCGCACGATGCCATAGGCTCTTGCCAAGCCCATGCCCGTACCGGCGCCAACCTCCTTGGTGGTGAAGAAGGGGTCGAAGATCTTGTGAATGTAATCGGGCGGAATCCCCTTGCCGTTGTCCTCAATTTCCATCCAGGCGTCATCGGTGCCACTGCCCGTCCGCAGAATGATGCGGCCGCGATCGTGTGTGATGGCGTCGACGGCATTGTTGATGATGGCGCTCACGACGTCGGCGATTTCCGCCGACACGCAGCGGATTTCCACCGGCGCCGAGTCGTTCCGGGCCAAGGTGACACGGCCCGAGACCAGGGCCGGATGAAGGCGGGCGACGCCGTCCATGAGCACGGACAATCGGGTCCATCCCGGGACGCCGGATTCCTGGATCTGGGCGAAGGAACGAAGATCGTCGGCGATGCGGACCACCCGGGTGATCCCGTCCTGCGATTCGCGGATGAGTTCCGGGATGTCTTCCTGCAAGGACTCCAGGTCGATGCCCTTGAGTTGCACGCCGTCGCGTTCGATGGCGGCGAGCAGGGCTTTCAGGCTTGAGGCGAGCTGACCGAGGTTCGACTTGACGAAGCCGATGGGGTTGTTGATTTCATGCGCGACGCCGGCGGCCAGGCTGCCGATCGAGGCGAGCTTTTCCGCCTGGAGCAGTTGTTGCCGCACTTCGGCAAGTTGTTTGTTGAGCGTGAGCAGTTCCTCGTTGCGAAGGCGAAGATCGTGTACCGCATGGGTGAGCTTGGCGGTTCTTTCTCTTACCGTGGCTTCGAGCTGCGTGGTCAGTTCGGTCAGTTGCTGGTTGCGCTGAGAGATGATGCCGGTCAGGTTCTGCATCGCGTTGAGCAGGCTCGACGTGGCCGGGTCGGAGACGTGCGACTTTTCTTCCTCGAATGCCCGCGCCGGCGACATTCCGCCGGCGATCTTGCGCAACTGGCGGCCGACCGACTGATCGATGCCGAGGATATGGTAGGCCAGCCAGCTGCTGAGGAAACGCAACAGATATTCGATGGCGCTCGACGAGGAGTCGGACAGCCGGATCTTCTCCAGTTCCCAGAGGAACTTGCGGTGGAGCACCTTGTGCTGCATGACGAAGCGCGTATCGCAGACGCCGTCCATGACCTGCTCTTCGTGCGAGAAGTGCTCGCCGGTGAACGCGATCAGCTCCTCGAGCATCGCGCGCGCCTCGGCGCTGTCGGCCGAGGTGCCGTGCAAGGTCGCCACCCGGTTGATGAGATGAACGAGGCGCTGGTGCTCGTCGTCGATCAGGTCGACACCGGTCAGGAAGCGGTCATTCCACGCGAACAGTTCGAGCGATTGGGTGGTAGCAGTCATGCGGTCGATGGCGCTCCGGGCGGCAGGCCAGGGCTTGCCGGTGCATGGGGTTTCTTCTCACGCGTCGGCTCTCGTTTCGGCAGACGCAGTTCTTATTGGCCTAGCCTATCGCCGGCGCCGGCGATGCGCCTATACGTGCGCGTACGGATAGGGCTTGGCAGTGTTGCCGCAACCGCACCGGGCGATCCGGAGCACTTGCCGGGACGTGTTCCGATCGCGGAAAAGGTCGGATGTGATGACGACGGGGTCATGACAAAAAACTCATTTTTCCATGATTTCGGATTCGCAATAGCATTACAAACGTGGCGTGACGGCAGTCCTGCCGTTCGCGCGACGGCGAGGCGCGAGCCCGCCATGGCATGGCGATTGGAGAAAGGAAAGACGATGAGCAACACTGCCGGCGCAACACAGTCTCGTGTGGGAACCTCGCGTTCCGGCGGCGATTTGGCGGTCAATGAAGGCGGGGCCGGGCGTCACGCGACGCGAGCCTTGCGGCGCGCGCGAAAACCGGCCGATGTCTTGTCGGCGCCGCGATCGAAAGCGCCGGATGCGGCACGGCAACGTCATGGACTCGGCCTCGTCGCCGCTGCTTTCGGTGCCAGCCTGAGGGTCGAGGTGCTGGAAAGCGCAGAAGGTTTCTATCTCGGCACGCGCCAGGACGGATTGCCGTTTACGCGGGAGTCGGTCGAGTATTTCCCGAGTCGTTCGGCGGCCGAGTCGGCGCTGATGCGAGGGGCATGGACGCAGCGACGGCCGGTGGCGCCGACGGCCTGAACGCGTCGGATTTGTTTCGCCCCGCCGTCTCCCGTATATTCCAGTGTCGCCTGTTCCCGTCGCGAACGGGCGGTCTCTCCGGCTCAACCCCATAGACGAAGGATTCCCATGGTGCCCGTGTCCGATCTCCTGCTCTTCTCAGGCGCCGCCCTGCTGATGGTGCTGACGCCGGGGCCGAACATGATCTATCTCGTTTCGCGCTCGATCTGCCAGGGCAGAAAAGCCGGCGTGATTTCCCTGTTGGGTGTGGTCGCCGGTTTCCTCATCCACATGTTCGCCGCCGCCTTGGGACTGACCGCGCTGTTCATGACCGTGCCGCTGGCTTACGAAACGCTCAAGTGGGCGGGTGCCGCCTACCTGGCCTATCTCGCCTGGCAGGCGGTCCGGCCCGGGTCCCGCTCGCCGTTCGAGGCGAAGGACCTGCCGATCGACACGCCGCGCAAATTGTTTGCGATGGGTTTCGTCACCAACCTGCTCAATCCCAAGATCGCGGTGTTCTATCTTTCCATCCTGCCGCAGTTCGTCTCGCCGGCGCATGGCGACATGTTCAGCCAGAGCATCGAACTCGGCCTGACGCAGATCGTCATCAGCTTCTCGGTCAATCTGACGATCACGCTGTCGGCGGCGCGCCTGGCGGCCTGGTTCAGCCACAACCCGAAATGGCTGGCGACCCAGCGCTATGTCATGGGCACGGTGCTGGCCGCGCTGGCTTTTCGGCTGGCGCGGGAGTAGGGGGCACGGGGAGTCGTGGCATGACCCGCACACGGGAGTCGTGGCATGCCCGCACTCGGGTCAGCGACTGCGCGTAAAAGCCACCGGGTCACCGACGTTGTTTCTGCCGATCAGTCGCTGACCGTCGCTCGATAGCGTCATGGTGTCGGTATAGCCATGGTTCCAGACGATGACGAATTCGCGCTTGTTCGCATCGGGTCGGCGCCATTGGCAACCGATGCTGATGATGAGAAAGCCCTTGTAGGTACAACTCCCGTCCGAAAAAATGTAGACCTGCCCGGGGGCATGCTCGGGGTTCCAGGTGCCGGACAGGTCGATCGGATCCGCGCTCTGTGCCGGCTGGGCTTGCCGCTCGCCGTCGGCGACCTCGCGTGCCGATGTTGCACTGCCTTGTGCCGTCGCCTGAGTCGTTGTCGGTGTTGCGGCGTCGCCCTGCAGCTTTTGCTGCACCGCTTTGGCCAGCGTGGCGTAGCGGCTGTTCGGGAAACGCTGCAGATACTGCTCGAAGTCGGTGACGTCGGTGCTGTGTTCGATGTTTCGCCATTGTGCGATTTCATCCGCGGCCGGATCGGTCGGAGCGGCCTCCGGTATTGGCGGTGGCGCGCTGCCGCTGCCCGGACGGAAAAAGAAATCGCCGGTCAGCGACGAGGTTTCCCACGGCGTCTGTGCGTCGCCGCTGGCGGCCATGACGCCGATCCGCACCCGTTTGAAGACGGTTTCCAGCGGCAGGCCGGGCGTCTGGATATGCTTGAGCAATTCCTGCGTGTAGAGGCCGTTGCGGTTGTCGCCGTCGGCGGCTGTCTTGCCTGGGGCGGTGGCGTAGGCGATCAGGCTGCCCTTGGGCGCGTCCATCTGCGCCAGGCCGCCGCCGACACTGCGGAAGCGACGCTCGAACGGGTTGTTGCGGCAGGCGTCGAGGATGACGATGTTCAGCGGACTGATCGTCAGTTGGTCGAGGACGCCGTCCACATCGACGGCCTCGACGCGGACCGAGGCCTCGGACTGGATTTGCGCATCGACCGGGATGAGGTAGTTCTTGCCCCGGACCTGCATGCCATGGCCGGCGTAGTAGAAAAGCGCGACCGTGTCGGCGCGCAATTTTTCGCCGAACTGGACGATGGCCCGATTCATCTCCTTCTGCGGCACGTTCGTTTTTTCGATGACCTCGAAGCCGAGCTTTCGCAGCGCCGCCGCGACGTCGCGTGCGTCATTGGCCGGATTCTTGAGCGGGGCATCCTTGTAGGCAGAATTACCGATCACCAGCGCGATGCGCTTCTCGCCGGCGGCAGCTGACATGCCGGTGTTACGGGGCGGTTCGGCGGCCACGGCGATACCAATGCAGGCGGCCAGGAAAAGCATCGGGAGTTTCATGGCGGACTCCAGGCAATCGAGCCAGACCTTCGCTTGACTTGAGCATAGACTCATTCGTCCGCTGGCGCTTTCTGTGCCTCCTGCCCGGACCGCCGATCCCGCAACGAATGCACGCTCGTCCGGAATGGGCGCGCGCTTCCCGTCGTCATGCTCTCCACATGACGGATCGATTCGGGTAGTATTCAGGTCAATGGGTGTCCGTGACTCACAGCGCTTTCCGCTGATTTTCTTCGTCATCACGGGCAGGTAGTCGTGCTGGTCGGGCCGCCGCACGAGCGTGCGACTGCCCATGTCTCGACGAAATGGCCGGCAGCCTGTTCGGCTGCGCCTCGAATACCCCTTTCCGCGCCGGTCTCCGCGACCGGCCTGCGCTCGGCTCCTCGCCTTCATACGCCGGCAAATCGTGCGCCGCTCCCGTCTGCCGCCTGTCTGCTGCCGCCCGGTGTGTTCCGGGTCCGGCGCCGTCGGATGCGCGATCGCGATTCCGGCAGCTACCGCTTCCTTTGTCCCACCCATTGCCACCCCTGTTTGCGGAGGATCTGTCAGATGTTGATGTCGCTCGTCATGATTTTCGTGGTCTCCTATGCCGCCATTGCGCTGGAGCACCCTCTTCGGATCAACAAGTCGGCGTCAGCCCTGGTCGGGGCGGGACTCCTATGGACCATTTATGCGCTGGCGGGAGGTGATGCTCACCGGATCGGCGAGGAGTTGGGCGAATCGGTCATGGCGACGGCGCAGATCGTCTTCTTCCTGATGGGGGCGATGACGATCGTCGAAGTGGTCGATGCCCACAACGGCTTTGAAGTCATCACCAAGCGCATCCGGACATCGAAGCTGTCGTCGTTGATGTGGCTGGTCGGCTTCGTGACGTTTTTCCTGAGTTCGGTGCTGGACAACCTGACCACCACGATCGTCATGATTTCGCTGATGCGCAAGCTGCTTGCCAGGCACGACGATCGCCTGTTCTTTGCCGGGATCATCGTCATCGCCGCCAACGCTGGCGGCGCCTGGTCACCGATTGGCGACGTGACCACGACCATGCTCTGGATCGGCGGGCAGATCACGACGCTGGCGATCATGAAGTCGGTCTTCGTCGCCTCCATCATCAGCATGGTCGTGCCCCTGGCCGTGACCGCCTATTGCTTGCGCGGCAGACTGGTTGAGGCACCCGGCTTCGATGGCGGCGATGATGGCAGGCAGACCAGCGTATTCGAACGTAATCTGATGTTCTTCATGGGAATCGGCATCCTCGTCGCCGTTCCCGTCTTCAAGACCGTGACCCACCTGCCGCCGTTCATGGGCATCCTTTTCGGTCTCGGTATCCTCTGGCTGACCGGTGATCTGGTGCATCGCAAGAAGGCCGAGGAAAGCAAACATCGCCTGACGCTGGTTCATGCGCTCAGCCGCATCGACATGAGCTCGATCGTTTTTTTCATCGGCATCCTGCTCGCCGTGGCGACGCTGGAGCATACTCATATCCTGACGTCATTGGCGCAGTGGCTGGATCTCGCCGTTGGGCGGCAGGATGTCATCGTCCTGATCATCGGCCTCGTCAGCGCCGTGGTCGACAACGTGCCCCTGGTCGCCGCGGCGATGGGGATGTACGGCCTTGAGCGCTATCCGACCGATCACTTTCTCTGGGAATTCCTCGCCTACTGCGCCGGGACGGGCGGTTCGATCCTCATCATCGGCTCGGCCGCCGGCGTTGCGGCGATGGGCCTCGAGAAGATCCACTTCTTCTGGTACATGAAGAAGATCAGCTGGCTGGCCTTGATCGGCTATTTCGCCGGTGCGGGGGCCTATCTGTTGCAGTACCGGATGTTCCATTGAGCGGTGCCAGCCCGGACGGTGAATGTCCCCGGGATGTTCGCCGTCGGGGTCGGTGGTCGCACAATGAAAAGAGGGCGCCGGAAGCACCCTCTTTTGTCTCGGAATTGCGTGTTGTCAGTGGCGTCGCTCAGCCGAAGTTCTTCTCGGCGAAGCTCCAGTTGGCGAGGCTGGTCAGGAAGGTTTCGACGAATTTCGGACGCAGGTTGCGGTAGTCGATGTAATAAGCATGTTCCCAGACGTCGATGCACAGCAGCGCCTTGTCGCCGGTGGTCAGCGGCGTGCCGGCGGCGCCCATGTTGACGATGTCGACCGAGCCGTCGGCCTTCTTGACGAGCCAGGTCCAGCCTGAGCCGAAGTTGCCGACCGCGGAAGCCTGGAAGGCCTTCTTGAACTCGTCGAACGAGCCCCACTTCTTGTTGATCGCTTCGGCCAGCGCGCCGCTCGGGGCGCCGCCGCCGTTCGGCTTCAGGCAGTTCCAGAAGAAGCTGTGGTTCCAGACCTGGGCCGAGTTGTTGTAGATGCCGCCGGCCGGCGCCTTCTTGACGATGGCTTCGAGGTCGAGGGCTTCGTATTCGGTGCCTTTGATCAGGTTGTTGAGGTTCGTGACATAGGCCTGGTGGTGCTTGGCATAGTGATATTCGAACGTTTCCTTGGACATGTGGGGCGCCAGCGCGTCGATGGCATACGGCAGTTGCGGCAGTTGGTGTTCCATGGTTTCTCCTTGATGATGGCGGGTTATTCTTGTCGGCGGGTCGGGCCGAATCAATGGTCCTCCGGTTCAGTTGCGTGGCTGAGCGTTTCGATGCGCGCGTCCAGCCGGCCACTGTGCAAGCAGACAGTGATGCGTTCGTTTGGTTCCAGTTGTCGGCTGTCGCGCACGATTTTGCCGTTGGCATCGCTGACGATGCCGTAGCCGCGTGCCAGCACGGCGTGCGGATTGAGGTGGTCGAGGCTCGCGCCGAGGCGGGCGAGCGCGGCGGCGCGTTCGGCCCGGAGCTTGGCCCAGTTGCCGTGCAAGCGTGGCGGCAACGCGTCCAGCCGTCGGGCGGCGTCGGCGGTGCGCGGACGCGCCAGCAGCAGGCGTTGCGTCAGGTCGCCGAGCGCCTGTCGGCTGCGGTTGGCGCGATTCCTGAGGGCCGAGGCCAGGCGGCGCTTGAGGTTGTCGAGCGCCTCGCGCTGATTGGCGAGGCGTTGCGCCGGGTGCTGCAGGCGTCCGGCCATCAGGTCGAGGCGCTGGGCGCGTCGTTCGAGATCGCGGCGCAGCTGACGCGTCAGGGCGTTATGCAGCGCGTCGATCCGGGCGATCAGCGCGGCGCGTTCCGGCGCCGCCATTTCCGCCGCGGCCGTCGGCGTGGCGGCGCGCCGGTCGGCGGCGAAGTCGGCGATGGTGAAATCGGTTTCGTGGCCGACGCCGGCGATGACCGGTCGGCGGCTGGCGCGGATCGCCCGCGCCAGCCCTTCGTCGTTGAAAGCCCAGAGGTCTTCGAGACTGCCGCCGCCGCGGCAGAGGATGATGACATCGCAGACGTCGTGGCGGTCGGCCTCGCCGAGGGCGGCGGCGATCTGCTCGCCGGCGCCTTCGCCCTGCACCGGGGTCGGGTAGGCAATGACCTTGACGTGCGGCGCGCGGCGGCTGAGCGTCGTCAGAACGTCACGCAGGGCGGCGGCCTGCAGCGAGGTGACGACGCCGATGACGGTCGGGAACGCCGGCAAGGGGCGCTTCGCGTCGGTAGCAAACAGCCCCTCGGCCTCGAGTTTGGCTTTGCGTCGCAGGAATTGTTCGTAGAGCGAGCCGAGTCCGCTCTGTCGCATCGTCTCGACATTGAGCTGGAAATCGCCGCGCGCCTCGTACAGCGAGACCAGCACGCGAGCCTCGACGCGCTGTCCGTTGGCCGGGCGCCAGCCGAGCAACTGGACACGGCTGCGGAACATCACACAGCGGACCTGGGCCTCGGCGTCCTTGAGCGAAAAATACACATGTCCCGAGGCGGCGTGGGTGACGTTCGACAGTTCGCCCGAGACCCAGAGGAGCGGGAATGAGGATTCGATACACTCGCGTACCCGTCTGTTCAGAATCGATACCGGGATTGCGCTGTTAGGATCGGCGGGGCTTGCCGGGGAGAGGGAGGCTTCAATCATGCGCCAATTCTACCCGCTTGTCTTTTCATGCACATCCTGCAAGACTTTCCGGGCTGCGCCCCGGGTGTTGCCTAACACAAGCCGGTGAATAATTGCAAGGTACTGATTTTTAATCATAATTTTGGCTTGCTGATTTTTTCTGCAAAGTGTTAAAAAGCCTTTCGGCAAGAGGACTTAGCGGCGAATCCACGGGGCTGTTCACAGAGTTATCCACAGATATTGTGGAAAAGAAAATTGCCTATGACTTTAGTTAGGGGTTGCCCGGGGGGCGCCCACAGGCTAAAGTTCGAGCCTGAAAAAATCCCCGGAGATGCGTGTGTTTTCGATCATTCTTGCCGCCGGTTGGCCGATCTGGCCGCTGCTTCTGGCCTCGATCATTGCCGTTGCCCTGATCATCGAGCGTCTGGTCGCCTTGCGGCGCGTCAAGGTTTTGCCGGCGGGCGTCCTGCCGCGTGCCATTGCCGAATACCGTGAAAACGGCGTCAACGACGCCTTCCTTGTCGAACTTGAAAGCCAGTCTCCTCTGGGGCGTGTACTGGCCGCCGGCCTGCGCAACATCGGCAGTTCGCGCGAAGTGATGCGCGAATCGATCGAGGAGACCGGCGCGGTCGTCGCGCACGAGCTCGAGCAGTATCTGACGACGCTCGGCACCATCGCTTCGATCAGTCCGCTGATGGGGCTATTCGGCACCGTCGTCGGCATGATCGAGATCTTCGGTTCGCAGGCACCGACCGGCAGCAACCCGATGCAGCTGGCGCACGGTATTTCGGTGGCGCTTTACAACACCGGTTTCGGTCTCGTCATCGCCATTCCGAGCATGATCTTCTGGCGGCATTTCCGCGCCCTCGTCAACGGTTATGTGATCGAGATGCAGCAACAGGCCGTGCGTCTCGTCGAAGTGCTCCACGGCGAACGCAGGCAGTAGGCGACCGTCATGAACTTTCAGCGCCGCCGCGGTTCCGACGAACCCGAAATCAACCTCATTCCGATGATCGACGTGTTGCTGGTCATCATCATCTTCCTGATGTTGACGACGACCTACGCGAAGTTTTCGGGGCTTGAGATCAACTTGCCGACCGCCGACGCGAGCAAGCAGGCCGAGATGCCGAACGAGGTCAATGTGGCGGTGATGGCGACCGGCCAGGTGCTGGTGAATAAGTCGCCGCTGGTCGCCGCCGACGTGCGTTCGATCAGCGAGGCCTTGCGCCGCGCTGCCGGCGACGCCAAAGACCCGGTTATCGTCATCAATGCAGATGCACGGGCCACGCACCAGAGTGTGGTCGATGTCATGCAGGCGGCACAGGGCGCCGGCTACCCGCATATTTCCTTCGCGACGCAGTCTCCGCGCTGACCTGACCGGACCCTTGGCATGAGTCGCTCCGGTCTCGCGCAACGCCTGCCGGTGCTATGGTACCAACGGCGCCCGGCGGCGGTGCTGTGGCCGCTGCTGCCGCTCTCCTGGCTTTTTCGTGCGCTGGCCGCGTTGCGGCGCGGACTCTACCGGATCGGCGTGCTGCGCGCGCAGCGGCTGGCGGTGCCGGTCATCGTCGTCGGCAACCTGACCGTCGGCGGCAGCGGCAAGACGCCACTGGTCCTCTGGCTGGTCGACGCCTTGCGCGCGCGTGGTCTTCAGCCGGGAATCATCAGCCGTGGTTATGGCGGGTCGGGCGAGGGCGTCCGTTGCGTCGATCCCGATGCACCGGCCGGCGACGTTGGCGACGAACCCTTGCTGCTCGCCCGGCGCAGCCGCGCCCCCGTTTTCGTCGGGCGCGATCGTGTCGCTGCCGGTGCCGCCCTGCTGGCCGCCTGTCCCGCCTGCGATGTCATCATTGCCGACGACGGTCTGCAGCATTACCGTCTGGCGCGCGATGCCGAGATTGTCGTTTTCGACGGTCGTGCCGCCGGCAACCGTCTGGCGCTGCCGGCCGGCCCTCTGCGCGAGCCGCTCGCCCGCCTGCGTTCGGTGACGGCGGTCGTCTGGAATTCGGCGCCGGCCGAAGCGCGTTTCGCGGTGCCGGTGCCGGCCTTCTCGATGCGTCTGGAATCGGCGTCCTTCCATGCCCTCGGCGATCCGTCGCAGCGCTGCACGGCCGAAGCGTTTCGCGGCCGCCGGCTGTTCGCCCTCGCCGGGATCGGCGATCCCTCGCGTTTTTTCGCCCAGCTGGCGGCGCTGGGCTTGAGCGTCGAGCCGCGCGCTTTTCCCGATCACCACGCGTATACCGCCGAGGATCTGGCTTTCGCACGGGACGGCGTGCTGCTGATGACCGAGAAGGATGCAGTAAAATGTGCGGCACTCTGCGTGCCGGATGCCTGGGTGCTGCCCGTGACGGCGCACCTCGACGCGGCCCCCGACGGCCGTTCCCTGCCTGATCATATTTTGGAGAAACTGAATGGATGCGCGTCTGCTTGACATCCTCGTCTGCCCGCTCTGCAAGGCCAACCTCGAATATCGCAAGGCCGAGTCCGAACTCGTCTGCAAGCCCTGCAAGCTGGCGTTTCCGGTACGGGATGATATTCCCGTCATGCTCGAGGACGCGGCGCGTCCCCTTGGCGAAGGAGAACTGTGAATGAGCCAGGAGACCGCCTTCAAGGTCGTCGTGCCGGCGCGTTACGCCTCCACGCGCCTGCCCGGAAAACCGCTGCTCGATCTCGGCGGCAAGCCGATGGTCGCCCGTGTCGCCGAGCGCGGTGTGCTCTCCGGGGCAGAAGAAGTCTGGGTTGCCACCGATCACGCCGATGTCATCGCGGCGGCGGAGCAGTTCGGCTTGTCTGCCTTGCTGACGCGCGCCGATCATCCGACCGGGACTGACCGTCTCGCCGAGGTCGTCGAGTTGCGCGGCTGGAGCGACGACACCATCGTCGTCAATGTCCAGGGCGACGAACCGCTGATCGACCCGGCCCTGATCGCGCAGACGGCGCGCCAGCTCGCCGAGAGCGGTGCCGATATCGCCACGGTCGGCCATCCGATCGGCGACCCGGCCGATTTCTTCAAGCCTAATGTGGTCAAGGTGGTATGCCGGGCAAATGGCGATGCCATGTATTTTTCGCGCGCGCCGATTCCGTTCGCGCGCGATCATTTCGCCCTCGAAGATGGACGCGAATCGCTGCCGGCCGGATTGCCCGCCTATCGCCATGTCGGCCTCTACGCCTATCGCGCGCGCTTCTTGCGCGCCTATGCCAAGCTGGCGCCGTCGGCGCTCGAACAGTTCGAGGCACTCGAGCAATTGCGTGCGCTGTGGCACGGTTTCCGTATCAGCGTCGTGATTTCCGACCATCTGCCGATTCCCGGCGTCGATACGCCCGAGGACGCGGTGCATATGCAGGCGTGGTTTTCGCAGGCCGGCCGTGCTTGAAGCGAGCGGAATCCCGGCATGAGAATTGTCCTCCTCGGAGCGCCCGGCGCCGGCAAGACGACGCAGGCGCGCTTCATATCTGATGCTTTTGGCATTGCTTCGCTGTCGACCGGTGACATGCTGCGCGCGGCGATGCGTCAGCGCACGCCACTCGGCCTGCGCATCGAGGACGACATGAAGGCCGGAAATCTCATTTCCGACGCGATTGTCATTGAACTCGCGCGTGCCCGTTTGCTTGAAGCCGATTGTCGTGCCGGCTGGATTTTCGACGGCTTTCCGCGCACGCTCGCGCAGGCCGAGGCGATGCGTGCCGAAGGCATCGATGTCGATCATGTCTTCGATTTCGATGTGCCCGATGCCGAGATCGTCACGCGCATGAACGGGCGCCGCGTTCATCCGGCATCCGGCCGCAGTTATCACGTGCGCTTCAATCCGCCGCGCGTCGACGGTATCGACGACGTCACCGGCGAAGCGCTGGTGTTGCGCGATGACGACGCCACCGAAACGGTGCTGCGGCGATTGGCCTTGTACCGGCGCGAAAGCTATCCGCTTGGCGCGTTCTATTCTTCGTGGGCCGACGCCGATCTCCGGGCGCCGCGTTTCACTCGCATCGACGGCGTTCGCGATGTCGATGCCGTTCGCGCCGAGGTTTTTTCCGTCTTGTCATAAGTGGCCTGACAGCCTGACCGGCGCGCGAAACCTGTTCGATAAAAGCATGGTGCTCGCGCGTTCGAGTGGTGTAGGATTTAACCCGCAAACAAAATTCACGTCAGAGTCTGGATGCGTATTGATCTGGTATACCAGTTCGATACGTGTCCTTTCATCTATGACGATAAGATAATTCAACTACATCGAGGAGTATTATGTCGTCCGGTCTTTTATTCGCGCTCGTCTGCGCGGTGATAGCCGTTGTATATGGTATTGTCATGACGCGGTGGATTTTGTCGTTGTCTTCCGGCAACGACAAGATGCAGGAAATTGCCAAGGCAATCCAGGTGGGCGCTTCGGCCTACCTCAACAAGCAGTATTCGATGATCGGCGGGGTTGGGATCGTTCTCGCGCTGTTGATCGGTGCCTTTCTCGGCAAGCTGATGGCGATCGGTTTCGTCATCGGTGCCGTGCTTTCCGGTGCCACCGGTTATGTCGGCATGAACGTGTCGGTGCGTGCCAACGTGCGCACGGCCGAGGCAGCGCGCCACGGCATCGCGCCGGCGCTCGACGTGGCCTTCAAGGGCGGTGCGATTACCGGCATGCTCGTCGTCGGTCTCGGCCTGCTCGGCGTCGCCGGGTACTACACCTTCCTGCGCGGTGGTGCCGGCGGTGATTTTCAGCGTGCGGTCGAGCCGCTCGTCGGTCTCGCTTTCGGCGGTTCGCTGATCTCGATCTTCGCGCGTTTGGGCGGCGGCATCTTCACCAAGGGCGCCGACGTCGGCGCCGACCTGGTCGGCAAGGTCGAGGCCGGTATCCCGGAAGACGATCCGCGTAATCCCGCTGTCATCGCCGACAACGTCGGTGACAACGTCGGCGATTGCGCCGGCATGGCCGCCGACCTGTTCGAGACCTACGCCGTCACCGTCGTCGCGACGATGGTGCTGGGCGCCATGATGCTCAAAGGCGTTGAAGGTGCCAATGACAATCTGGTGATCTATCCGCTGATTCTCGGCGGTGTGTCGATCATTGCTTCGATCATCGGTTGCTTCTTCGTCAAGGCGAACGAGGGCGGCAAGATCATGAACGCGCTCTATCGCGGTCTCGCCGTCGCCGGCGCACTCGCGCTGATTGCGTTCTATCCGGTCACGCGCGCCGTTCTTGGTGATGGCATTGTCATGGTCGACGGCACGACGATCGCGTCGATCAATATCTTCGGATGCGCGGTTGTCGGCTTGGTGCTGACCGGATTGCTGGTCTGGATCACCGAGTACTACACCGGCACCGATTTTGCGCCGGTCAAATACGTGGCCGAAGCGTCGACGACGGGACACGGAACCAACATCATCGCCGGCCTGGGCGTGTCGATGAAGGCGACGGCGCTGCCGGTGGTCTGCGTCAGCCTGGCGATCTATGTTGCCTATGCCTGGGCGGGACTCTTCGGTATCGCGATCGCCGCGACGTCGATGCTGTCGATGACCGGCATCATCGTTGCGCTCGATGCCTACGGGCCGATCACCGACAATGCTGGCGGTATTGCCGAGATGTCGGGGCTGCCGCAGGAAGTGCGCGACGTGACCGACCCGCTCGACGCCGTCGGCAACACCACCAAGGCGGTGACCAAGGGCTACGCGATCGGTTCGGCCGGCCTTGCGGCACTGGTGTTGTTCGCCGATTACACGCACGCGCTCGCAGGTCGCAATTATGTGACGGCCTTCGATCTTTCCGATCACATGGTCATCATCGGCCTGTTTATCGGCGGCATGATCCCGTATCTCTTCAGCGCCATGGCGATGGAAGCCGTCGGCCGCGCTGCCGGCGCGGTCGTCATCGAGGTGCGTCGCCAGTTCAAGGAAATTCGCGGCATCATGGACGGTACGGCGAAGCCGGATTATTCGCGTGCTGTCGGCATGCTGACGACCGCTGCGATCAAGGAAATGATCCTGCCGTCGCTGCTGCCGGTGCTGGTGCCGGTGCTGGTCGGTCTGCTGCTTGGTCCGAAGGCGCTGGGCGGTTTGCTGATGGGGACGATCATTACCGGTCTCTTCGTCGCCATTTCGATGACGACGGGCGGCGGCGTCTGGGACAACGCCAAGAAGTACATCGAGGACGGTCACTTCGGCGGCAAGGGCTCGGACGCCCACAAAGCCTCGGTGACCGGTGATACCGTCGGCGATCCCTACAAGGATACGGCCGGTCCGGCCGTCAATCCGCTGATCAAGATCATCAACATCGTTGCCCTGATGATCGTGCCGGTGCTGCCGCTGGTGCCGTAAGCGGGTGTCCTGGATGACCGGGTGGCTTGTCGTCGCCCGGTTTGCCATTCTTGCGATAGACAAAGCCTCCCGGAATGGGAGGCTTTGTTGTTTTCGCTGCCGGGATCAGATACGGACGGTCGGGTTCAGGCTGTAGATGCCGGTCAGTGACGCCTCGGCAAGGATGTGGCCGACGAGTGCGGCGCGGACCTGGGCGCCGGTGAAGGCGCCGCTCAGTGGCAGGCGTTCGATATCGAGGGCGTAGAGCGTGAAGATGTAGCGGTGTGCGATCGCATCGTTCCACGGCGGGCAGGGGCCGTCGTAACCGAAATAGTCACCGCACATGTCCGGGTCGCCGGCGAACCAGCCGGTGTAGTCGTTGATTCCGTGGCGGGCGCCGTTCCGGCTGTCCGGGCCGGGTTTTCCGCGTGCGGTGACGCCGGCCGAATACTCCCCGGCGCCGATCTCGCGGAGGTCTGCCGGAATGTCGATCAGCGTCCAGTGAAAGAAATCGACACGGGGAAGGCTGGCCGGGACGGTTTTTCCTTCCTGGTTGACGTCGTCGCCCCGGCTGGGAACGTCGGGGTCGTGGCAGACCAGCGCGAATGAGCGCGTCCCGGCGGGGGCGTCGCTCCAGCGCAGGTGCGGGTTGCGGTTATCGCTCAGGCGGGCGTGATTGGCCGGGTCAATGACGCAGAAGGCGAACTCGCCGGGGATGGCCGAGCCGTCCTTGAAGCTGCTGCTGTCGAGTCTCATGACGTTGTCTCCGTGGTGGGATTGAAGGCGTCAGACGGCCGCCTTTCGCTTGAAGTCCTTGAACCGGAAACCGGCGATGGCGAGCGTCACGAAATAAGTGATGGCGCCGAGTCCGACGACCAGCCCCAGCCGGAGCAGCCGTTCGCTCAGGTGCCAACGCAGCCAGTCGGCCGGATCGCCTGCGGTCAGCCAGAGGACGACGCCCATGGCCGCCAGTGCGACGATCAGCTTGAGGGTGAATGACATCCATCCGGGTTGAGGGGAATAGATGCCGTGGCGTCGCAGTCCGCGATAGAGCAGCGTCGCGTTGATGCAGGCGGCGAGGCCGATCGACAGGGCGAGGCCGGCGTGTTGCAGCCAGCCGATCAGGGCGAGGTTGAGCGCTTGCGTGATGCATAGCGTGAGTATCCCGATCTTGACCGGCGTGCGGATGTTCTGGCGGGCGTAAAAGCCCGGGGCGAGCACCTTGACGAGAATCATGCCGAGCAGTCCGACGCTGTAGGCGACGAGGGCGTTGCGCGTCATGAACACGTCATGCGACGTGAAGGCGCCGTGATGGAACAGCGTGGCGATCAGCGGTACCGCGATGATCGCCAGCGCCAGTGCTGCCGGCGCGGCGAGCAATAGTGTCAGGCGCAGCCCCCAGTCGAGCAGTTTCGAGTATTCGTCGTAATTGTCGTTGGCATGGTACTTGGCGAGCGAGGGGAGCAGGATGGTGCCGAGCGCGGCGCCGAGCATGCCGGCCGGGAATTCCATGAGCCGGTCGGCGTAGTACAGCCACGAGACGCTGCCGGTATCGAGGAAAGACGCAAAGATGGTGTTGATCAGAAGGCTGACCTGCGATACCGAAACGCCGAGCACGGCCGGTGCCATCAGCCGCAGGATGCGGCGCACGCCTTCGTCATGCCAGTCGAAGACGAAGCGCGGCAGCATGCCGATACGCTTGAGGCTCGGCAACTGGAACGCCAGTTGCAGCAGGCCGCCGAGGAAGACGGCCCAGGCGAGTGCGAGCACCGGTTGTTGGAAGTACGGCGCGGCGAACAGGCTCAGCGCGATCATGCTGACGTTGAGGAGCACCGGCGTGAAGGCCGGGACGGCGAAGCGGTTCCAGGTGTTGAGGATGCCGCCCGAGAGCGCGACCAGCGACATGAACAGGATATAAGGAAAGGTGATGCGCGTGAGTTGTACGGTCAG
Source organism: Propionivibrio dicarboxylicus (assembly GCF_900099695.1). Taxonomy (GTDB): domain Bacteria; phylum Pseudomonadota; class Gammaproteobacteria; order Burkholderiales; family Rhodocyclaceae; genus Propionivibrio; species Propionivibrio dicarboxylicus. The sequence goes on from NZ_FNCY01000005.1 coordinate 47,422, forward strand.
GTCGAATTTGTTCGGGTCGGTGCTGAAGCCGGGCGCCGAGAGGTAAACCAGCAGCGGCGCGCCGGCCATGCCGATCAGGGTGACGACGAGCAGGACGAGGAAGAGCATTGTGGCGACGCGGTCGATCAGGTGCTTGGCGTCGTCTTCGCTATGCCGGTTCTTGGTTTCGCCGAGGATCGGCACGAAGGCTTGCGAGAAGGCGCCCTCGGCGAACAGACGGCGCAGCAGGTTGGGCAGCTTGAAGGCGACGAAGAAGGCGTCGGTCATCATGCCGGCGCCGAAAATGCGGGCAATGACGAAGTCCCGGACGAAACCGAGGATGCGCGATAACAGGGTCATGCCACTGACGGTGGCGAGGGCTTTGAGCAGGTTCATGGGGGTGTGGGTCGATGGCAAGCCGTCATCTTAGCCGCATTGTGTGTTCGACAAAAACCGCCGATCTATTCTCGTGCGGAAAATTCTTGCACCGCACGGTCGAAGTCTGTAGAATCCCGCGTTTTCGATCAACGCATTAGCTTTTTTAGGGACAACATTCATGGCCAACAGCGCACAAGCGCGTAAGCGCGCCCGCCAAGCCGTCAAGCAACGCGCCCACAACGCCAGTCTGCGCTCGAGCCTGCGTACAGCAGTCAAGCGTGTGCAGAAGGCGATTCTCGCCGGCGACAAGGCAGCGGCTCAGAGCATTTATCAGGAATCGGTTTCGGTCATCGACCGCATCGCCGACAAGAAGATCGTTCATAAGAACAAGGTTTCGCGTCACAAGAGCCGTCTGTCGGCTCAGATCAAGGCGCTGGCTGCCTGATCACGGCTGGTTTTCAGAGCGAAACGGCGCCTGTGGGCGCCGTTTGTTTTTTGCCGTTCCGCCGGACATTATTGGGGCGTGTTTCCTGAAAAAATAGACACTTGCCTTGAATTCAGATAATTTCCTCGCTATTGATGAAATATCTCGTTGATATCGGGGCGGTTTATGCAGCAATTGGTTTCGGCAAAATACTGTTTTCGCATCCGGACGCGGAACGGCGCGATCGTCGATAATCTTTCCATTTTCGGGCGGGATGAGGACGAGGCGGAACGCAAGTTGCGCCAGATCTATCAGGGCTGCGAGATCCTCGAACTGCGCCAGCAGGCCGCTGCGCTGCGCGCGGGGCCGCTGAACTACGAAGACGTCGTCGATATGATCTCCGGCGGACCGGCGCGCAGTTAGTGTTCCGGTGCGCCGCCGGTCGGTGCCGGTGCGGTGAGTAATTCCTTTTCCTGCAACTCGGCGTAGAGCGTCTGGTAGTCGCGGGCACCTTGGCTCGTGGCGTTGTGGGTGAAGACGTCGCGGTTGCGGGCGGGGCTTTCGGCAACCGTGACGTTCTCAGAGATGACCGAAGCGAGTACTTCGTCTCCGTAGCGCTCGCGCAGTTGCGATTCGACGTCCTCGCTCATCTTGCGGCGACGATCGCAGCGGGTCAGCAGGTAGCGCCGTTCGAGGCGGCGCTTGAGGACCGGTTCGAGGATCGCCAGCGTGCGCGTCATCTGGTCGGCCGCCTGTAGCGACAGGTAGTCGGTCGAGATCGGGATGATCAGCAGATCGCAGGCGAAGATCGCGTTGAGCGACAGGACGCCGACATAGGGGCAGCAATCGATGAAGGTATTCTGCGCCGCCTGGCCGGGAATCGCTTCTTCGAGCGCATCGAGTCCGGTGCGCAGCTTGTTGAGGATCGCCGGCCCCTTGCCGAAGATCGAGTCGACCTTGATCAGTTGCTGGTGCGAGGGGATCAGGCGTCCGAGTCCTTCCCAGCTCAGTGTCAGCGCTTCAAGCGGCCGGACGCCCTGGAAAAAGCCGAAGAGGCTGCGACCGGCGTCAAGCGGCACCGCGTTCGGGATGTGGGAGAGGTGGCATTGCGGATCGAGGTCGAGCAATAAGGGTTGGCCCCCGGCACGAAACGTGGCGGCGGCGAGATTGAGCGTTGTCGTGGTTTTCCCGACGCCCCCCTTTTGGTTGAAGACGGCGATACGCATGCCGCATTGTAACGTGCCTGCACGATCTCGAATACGCCTGTTTTCGCCTGTACAAGCGGGCCGATTTCTCTTAGAATTTCACCCCTTGCCGAACGGTTTTTTCGCTGTGCGAGTACCTTCGGTTTCATGCGTAGTTCATCATCCGGCGGCGCTAGCCGCCGTTTCAATTTAGGAAGCCCGTTCCGGGGCGCTGGGGGTGCAATGTCTCATCTGATGAATACCTATGCCCGCTTGCCGGTGGCATTCAGCCATGGCGAAGGCAGCTGGGTGACCGATGTTGACGGGAAGATTTATCTCGATGCCCTGTCGGGCATCGCGGTGTCGACGCTGGGTCACAATCATCCGGATCTGGTGGCGGCAATTTCCGCCCAGGCCGGGCGTTTGCTGCATACGTCGAATCTGTATCGCATGCCGCAGCAGGAACAACTGGCCGACAAACTGGCGGCGCTTTCAGGGATGCAGGAAGTGTTTTTCTGCAATTCCGGCTGCGAGGCGAACGAGGCGGCGATCAAGTTGGCGCGCTTCTACGGCCATCAGCGCGGCATCGACAATCCGCATATCGTCGTCATGGACAAGTCTTTCCACGGGCGCACGCTGGCGACGCTGTCGGCGACCGGGAATCGTAAGGTCCAGGCCGGATTCGAGCCGCTTGTCTCAGGCTTCATCCGCGTGCCGTTCAACGATCTCAATGCCATTCGTTCGCTGGTCGAGCATCAGTCGGGCATCGTCGCCGTCATGCTCGAGGCGGTTCAGGGCGAGGGCGGGCTGCATCCGGCGGATGTCGAGTATCTGCGTGGCGTCCGCGCCCTCTGCGATCAGCAGGGGTGGTTGCTGATCTGCGACGAAGTGCAGTGCGGCATGGGCCGGACGGGTACCTGGTTCGGTTTCCAGCAGGCCGGCATTGTGCCGGACGTGGCGACGCTGGCCAAGGGGCTTGGCGGCGGCGTTCCGGTCGGCGCCTGTCTGGCGGCGGGCAAGGCGGCGGGACTGTTCGGTCCGGGTAATCACGGCTCCACCTTCGGCGGCAACCAGCTGGCGATGGCGGCGGCATTGACCACCTTGCACGTTGTCGAGCGCGACAATCTGCTCGGCAATGCCGTCGAGATCGGCGACCTGATCCGTCGTGGAATGACCGAGGCGCTGTCCGGTGTGAAGGGTTTCGTCGAGGTGCGCGGCCAGGGCCTGATGATCGGCATCGAACTTGACCGGCCGTGTGCCGAGCTCGTTGCGCAGGGCTTGGCAGAAGGCCTGTTGATCAATGTGACGGCCGACAAGGTCGTGCGCCTGTTGCCGCCGCTGACTTTCAGTGCCGAAGAAGCGAGCGAACTGGTGCTGCGCCTGTCGGGCCTGATCAAGGCGTTCCTGAAGGGTTGAGCAAAGGAGCCAATATGACGAATAGCGTTAGGTCGGTACGGCATTTTCTGCAGTTCAGCGATTTTACGCGCGAGGAATTCGATTACCTGTTCGAGCGTACGCGCTGGATCAAGGAACAATTCAAGGCATACAAGCGTTACTGGCCGCTGGCCGACCGGACGCTGGTGATGATTTTCGAGAAGGCGAGCACGCGCACGCGGCTTTCCTTTGAGGCCGGTGTGCAGCAGCTCGGTGGCGCCGCCATCTATCTCAACACCCGCGATTCGCAACTCGGGCGCGGCGAACCGGTCGAGGATGCGGCGCAGGTGATGTCGCGGATGTGCGACGTGATCATGATCCGCACCTTCGAGCAGACGATCGTCGAGCGGCTGGCGGCGAATTCGCGCGTACCGGTGATCAACGGCCTGACCAACGAGTTCCACCCGTGCCAGATCATGGCCGACATCTACACCTATATCGAGCAGCGCGGTCCCATCCAGGGCAAGACGGTGGCATGGATCGGCGATTCGAACAATATGTGCTACACCTGGTTGCAGGCGGCCGAGGTGCTCGGTTTCAAGGTCAATGTGTCGACGCCGGCCGGTTACGAAGTCAAGCCGGAACTCGCCGGTCTCAAGGATTGCAGCCATTTCGAGTGGTTCGCCGATCCGATGGAGGCGGCACGCGGTGCCGATATCGTCACCACCGACGTGTGGACGTCGATGGGTTTCGAAGCCGAGAACGAGGCGCGGATGCGCGCGTTCGCCGACTTCCAGGTCGATGCCGAGATGATGCAGGCGGCCAAGGACGATGCGATCTTCCTGCATTGCCTGCCGGCGCATCGCGGCGAGGAAGTCTCGGCCGAGGTCATCGACGGGCCGCAGAGCAAGGTGTGGGACGAGGCGGAGAACCGGCTGCATGTGCAGAAGGCTCTGATGGAGTTCCTGGTGATCGGTCGGGTCGAGGCCTGACCGGTTTTCATTTAGCGCACGCGATGCGAAAGACGAGGGTCGATGTTCGGTCTGAGTGAGGAGCAGGTGGCGGCGTTCGGCATGAGTTTCGGTGTCGGCGCCTTCATGCTCTACATGCTCTTCATCATCGGCGAGCTGGCGTGGAAGGCGCGGGCTGGGAAGATGGGAACCGCCATCCTGTTTTTCGTTCTTTCCTTTGGCATGCTCGGTTTCGTTGCCAAGTTCATCATTCAGAAATTGTGGGGAATGTAATCATGTCGCAATTCGATAATGTCAGTGTCGTCAAGAAGGCCAACGTCTATTTCGACGGCAAGTGCGTCAGCCACACGGTGCAGTTCGCCGACGGCACGAAGAAGACGGTCGGCGTCATCCTGCCGTCATCGCTGGTCTTCAATACCGGCGCGCCGGAAATCATGGAAGGCGTCGGCGGCAGCTGCAAGGTTCGCCTCAAGGGCGAAAGCGACTGGAAGGTCTACGGCGAGGGCCAGTCGTTCAACGTGCCCGGCAACTCCTCCTTCGAGATCGCCTGCGACGCGCCGTATCACTACGTCTGCCACTTCGGCTGAAAACCGGCGGCCAACCGGTGTCGCGACCATTTCGGGCGCACGCCGGTGGCCGGTGTACATTCATCGTCGCCCCGCGGTCCGACGAGTCCTAACGCGAACAAGGAGCAAGCATGCCCAGCTTTGATTTTTCTTCCGAGGCCGACATGGTGGCGCTGAAAAACGCCATCGACGTCGTCGGCCGACAGATCGACGCGCGCTACGATTTCAAGGGTACGTCGGCCAAGATCGAACTGAACGAGAAGGACAAGGTGATCACCCTGTTCGGCGATTCCGATTTCCAGCTCGACCAGATCAAGGACATCCTTTTCCCGGCGATGGAAAAGAAGGAAAAGGAAAGCGTCAAACGCCTCGACGCCCAGGACGTGCAGAAGGTGTCGGGCAACAAGGTCAAGCAGGAACTCAAGATCAAGGTCGGCATCGAGAGCGAACTCGCCAAGAAGATCGTCAAGCTCGTCAAGGATTCGAAGCTCAAGGTGCAGGCGTCGATCCAGGGCGATGCGGTGCGCGTCACCGGCGCCAAGCGCGACGAATTGCAGTCCTGCATCGCGCTGATCAATAAATCGATCACCGATTTCCCGATCAAGACCGGCAACTTCAGGGATTGAGCGAAGGGATGTGGCGGAGGCGGACAGTCCTCAACTGCGAAACGTGATTCATGGCCTCCGAAATCGTCGATAAGCCCGCAGAAGCGGAAGAAACCATCAGACCCGGCGCATTTTCCTGGACTGAAGAGTTGCGTCGCGTGTCGAACGCGGTCAGCAAGACGACGATCCGCGTCGCTGCCGGGCGCAGTCAGCTGTTCTATCTATTGCACTGGAATATCCAGGCGACGGCTTTCGGCATTTCCGTCGTCAAGGGACGCGATCCGGAAAACAGCGAAGAGTGGTGGGACTTCGACCGGGCTTTCGGCAAGCTGCCGCCCTTCGTCGGCGAGGAAGACGCGGCCATCCTGCGCCTCATCTGGGAAAGTCGCGGTTATGCCAACGGCCTGCGTGCTTTCGCGCTGACCTCGGCGACCGGCGGCGAGATCCTGCGTCGCGCATCGCTGACCGGGCGCTTGTGCCCGGCCGGTGACCGTTCTCCGCTGGCCTGGGCCGAGCCGCGGCCGGGAACGTTGCGCTGGTGTCCGGATGGTCACGGGTGTTGTGCGGCGACGCTGGCGGCGGTCCCCGAAGCGGCGTTGGTCATTCCCTTTGCCTCACCCTGGTACGTCGATCTGGACGACGGGCTGATCGGCGAATTGACGCTTGATGTCGCGCCGGAACGTCTGGCGCAGGTGCTGGCCTTGCCGCCGGTGCCGGTGACCGAGGCGGCGCGATTGTCCGACGTGCTGGCGCTGCCCGATGCCGAGGCGCAACTCTCGGTCCTGCAGGCCGGCGTCTCCCTGCGTCGCGTCGATGCGACGCCAGTGGCCGTGTTGCGCCTGCAGACCGTGCCGGTGGCCGGGCACCAAGCCTGGCGCGCCTATCCGGAAGTGCGCAGCGGCGGCATGTTCGACGCCGCCTTTCCGTCGTTCCGCTATCAGGATGTCGAACTTCGCCCGGATGAAACCCGCGATTTTCTCCGCTTGCCCGACGGCGAGACCGTCGCGCTCGTGCGGCGTCGCGAACGCGAGCAGGCGCTGATGACCGCCTTGCAGGCGTGCGGACTCGAAAAGCTGCCGGCCGAGGTGCTGTTCGCCTATGGCAGTCCGCCCGACGATGCCTTTGCGCTGGCGCGCGAGGCCGATTGGGATGTCTTCATGCAATCTGCCGTGCCGCGTTTGCGGGAAAGCGGCTGGCAGGTCGAGTTCGACGAAGATTTTCGGCATCACGCGCTCGAAATCGAGGCCTGGGATGCGCAACTGATCGAGTCCGACAGCGGTTGGTTCGATCTTGACATGGGGATCGTCGTCGAAGGCGAGCGCCTGCCTTTGGCGCCGCTTCTCGCCTCGCTGTTCCGCCGCGATGCGCGCTGGCTCGATTCGTTCGCCCTGCATCAGATCGACGACGCCGAGTTGATCGATCTGATGACGCCCGCCAACCGGCGCATCCGCGCACCGGCGGCGCGCATCAAACCCCTGGCGGCGACACTGATGGATCTTTTCGAAGGACTGTCGGGTTCGGCGACGCTGCGCGTCTCGCGTTTCGATACGACGCGCTTGCGCGAACTCGGCGATACCAGTCGCTGGCAATTCCGCGGCCAGAACGATGTGCTGGCCCTGGCCGAGCGCCTGGTCGCCGCCCAAGGTGTCGGCGAGATCGTGCCGCCGGCGGGGCTCGGTCTCGAATTGCGCGGCTATCAGCGCGAAGGCGTCGCCTGGCTGCAATTTCTGCGCGAACATAATTTGTCCGGCATCCTCGCCGACGACATGGGGCTTGGCAAGACGGCGCAGGCGCTGGCGCATCTGCTGATCGAAAAAGAGGCGGGACGGCTCGACCGTCCGGCGCTCGTCGTCCTGCCGACCTCGCTAATCTTCAACTGGCGCAACGAGGCGGCGCGTTTTGCCCCTGGCTTGTCGATCCTGTCCTTGCACGGGGCTGAGCGCAAGGCGCGTTTCGACGAGATTCCGAATCATGACGTCGTCTTGACGACCTATCCGCTGCTGTGGCGCGACGCCGCCGATCTCAAACGGCATCGCTACCATCTGCTGCTCCTCGACGAGGCGCAGACGGTCAAGAACGCGCGCAGTCAGGGCGCCGAGGTGGTGCGCAAGATCGACGCCCGGCATCGCCTGTGCCTGACCGGCACGCCGCTCGAGAACCATTTGGGCGAGTTGTGGAGCCAGTTCGACTTCCTGCTGCCGGGCTTTCTCGGAACCAATTCCAATTTCATGCGCTACTGGCGTGTGCCGATCGAGAAGCAGGGCGACAACGGGCGCCGCGGACTGCTGGCCCGGCGTGTGCGTCCTTTCGTCCTGCGGAGGCGCAAGGAGGAGGTGGCGCGCGAGTTGCCCGAGAAGACGGTGATCGTGCGCAAGGTGGAGTTGTCGGGCGGTCAGCGCGACCTCTACGAAGCGGTGCGCGTGGCCATGGACGCGATGGTGCGCGAGGAAGTGGTGAGCAAGGGCTTCGGCCGCAGCCAGATCGTCATTCTCGACGCGCTGCTAAAGTTGCGGCAGGTCTGTTGCGATCCGCGCCTGGTGCGCACGCCGCTCGCCCAGCGCGTCAAGGAGCGCGCCAAGCTCGATCTGCTGATGACGATGTTGCCCGAGCAGGTCGAGGAAGGTCGCCGCATCCTCCTCTTCTCGCAATTCACGCGCATGCTGGCCCTGATCGAGAGCGAGTTGAAGCGGATCGGGCTGAATTACGTGATCCTCACCGGCGACACCGTCGACCGCGAGACGCCGGTGCGGCGTTTTCAGGCCGGCGAGGTGCCGATCTTCCTGATCAGCCTGAAGGCGGGAGGCGTCGGTCTCAATCTGACAGCGGCCGATACGGTGATCCATTTCGATCCGTGGTGGAATCCGGCCGTCGAAAACCAGGCGACCGACCGTGCCCACCGGATCGGCCAGGACAAGCCGGTCTTCGTCTACAAGCTGATCGTCGCCGGCAGTATCGAAGAACGTATCCTGGCGTTGCAGGAGCGCAAGGCCGAACTCGCCGACGGGATTCTCTCCGACGATCGCGGTATCGAACTCAAGTTCGGCGAGGAGGATATCGCCGCGCTCTTCTCGCCACTCCCGGACTAACGCGCCCTCGCCATTGACTTGGGGCGGGCGTCGCCGCCTGCGCTGATGCGGCTGTCAGGCAAATATTGCGGCCGAAACCTGTTTTCCTTGCCGCCGATTCATAATCCAATGCGCTTGTCAGGGGCTTTCATTTTTCAGCAAGTGTTTGACCTGTAAGGCGATGACGGGGATAATTCTGGGTTTCGCGGTTGTTGTCCCTGCTATCGTCGTTGTCACGTCGTGCCGTTCCGTCTGCATCCGTTCGTGCTTGCCCGTGCAGGTTTCCGCCTCAGGTTTCTCATTGCTTTGAATCGCTTCGCGGGTGCCTTATCCAGGAGCAGACAGGACTTATTATGACCAACAATCATCCGACCCTTGCCGTCGATCCCTATTACGACGGTGTTCCGGCCTATATGACCGAGGTATATGACTGGGCGTACGTCGATCCCAAATGGGTACAAGCCCTGGATCGCAATATCGTCGTGCGCATCCTGCTGTTCCTCAACGACCAACGTCTGATGCGCGCTTACCTGAATGAGATCGAGCCGGGCTCGAAGGTCTGGCAGGTCGCGCATGTGTATGGCGACCTCGTCACCCGTGCTGCGCAGAAGGTCGGTCCGAAGGGCGCGTTCCACCTGACCGATGTGACGCCGGTGCAGATCGAGCATGGCACGCGCAAGCTCGCCGGAATGGACTGGACGCGCGTGATGCGCGCCGACGCGGCAGAGTTCGGCGGTCACGGCGAGGGCAGCTACGATCTTATCTGCAGCTTCTTCCTGTTGCACGAAGTGCCCGAAGGCAAGAAGTTCGAAATCGTCGATAACCTCCTGAAGCAGGTGCCGCGCGGCGGCAAACTGGTCTTCGTCGATTACCACAACCCGGCCAAGTGGCAGCCGATCCGCTACATCCTGAAGCTCGTCAACCGCCTGCTCGAGCCGTTCGCCGAGGCGCTCTGGCATAACGAGATCAGCCACTACGCCAAGAATCCCGAGCGCTTCACCTGGGAGAAGAAGACCTTCTTCGCCGGCGTCTATCAGTGCGTGGTAGTCAAGCACAAGGACTGAGACCTCTTCAGCCAAAAAAAAGCGCGGCGCCGCCGCGCTTTTTTTTATGTGCGTCGCGTGCTCGCCGGAGCTGTTCACGACTGTTCGTTCGCCAGGTCGAAACGCATTTTTCCGAGTCGATTGCGCAGACCGGCGGTGGTATGCCAATGGCACTTATCGGGGCGGTTTTGCGGGGCGGTGCGCTGGTGACGCAGTGACGATTTTTCCCGGAACCGGGAGCGGGTGCCGGAATGTGGCAAAATAGCCATGTCCTTCGGTTTTGGCAAAGCAGATGATGGCGACAGGCTTATTGCGCGATAGTCGTTTTGCAAGGCGAAGCGCGTGTTCGATGCTTGTCGCGCTGGCCTGCCTGTGGGGCACGCCGGGGTGGGCTGTCGATGTCGGTGTGTCGGGCATGTTTCCCGGCAAGGCCTTGCTGGTCATCAATGGTGGCGAGCCGCGCATCGTTCCGGTCGGCGTTCGCACGGCAGAAGGCGTTCAGGTGCTGGCGATCGACGGCGACAGCGTGGCGATCGAGATCGATGGGCGTCGACGGCAGTTGCGTGTCGGCGAGAATGTCGTGCAGCGACCGCAGGCCGACGCCAGGACGGTGGCGGTCATCACCGCCGATACCGCCGGCCATTTTTTGGCGAACGGCAGCATCAACGGAATGACGGTGCGCTTCATCGTCGATACCGGCGCGTCGCTCGTGTCGATCGGCGCATCGGAGGCGCGGCGCCTTGGCATCGATCCCTCGTCCGGATCGAGCGGTGTCGCGCAGACGGCCAACGGCCTGACCCAGGTGTCGCGGGTCAGGTTGAAGACCGTCAAGGTGGGAGAGATTGTCCTCAATGATGTCGAGGCAGTGGTCCATGCCCAGGACATGCCCGTGGTATTACTGGGCATGAGTTTCCTGAATCGAATGGAAATGCAGCGAAATGGCGATACCATGACGCTCAAGAAAAATTATTAGGAGAACGTATCATGCCGCATCGCGAGCAGGAAATTTTGATGTTACGCCGGGAGTTGGAAATCCTGATGGGAGAGCGGCAGACCCTGTTGCGCGTCGTTGGCGCGGCCGCCGCCCTGATCGCCAGTCTCGAAAGCAAGCACCTGCCGGTCCGGGCGGTGGAGTCCGCCGATCTGGTGGCGACCTCGATCAATTCGCTGACCGAGGACACCTTGCAGGACGCGCTCGACGCCGTTCGCGCCGAGATCCAGGAAGACGATGACGACAGCAAATGACGTCTGAACTTGCACTGACGGCAGAATCGGACATCGGCGCTGCAGCCGGGCAGCTCCGGCGCGTGCTGCTGTCGGTGCCGGTCGCCTGCGAATTGCACGTCGGTGATGATGGCAGCTCGCCGGAGTCCCTGACGCCGGCGTCGGTGTTGTTCCCGATTGTCCGGCGCGACGCCGGCTGGTTCGTGTTGCTGACGCAGCGTACCGACCATCTGCGCGATCATCCGGGTCAGATCAGTTTTCCTGGCGGACGGGTCGAGCCCGAGGACCAGTCGCCTGTGCACACCGCCTTGCGCGAAACACAGGAGGAAATCGGGCTGTCGTCCGAGCACATCGATGTCATCGGGTTTTTGCCGGACTACTGCACGATCACCGGCTATCGCGTCACGCCGGTCGTCGGATTGGTGACGCCGCCCTTCGAGTTGTCGCCGGACGCGCACGAGGTCGCGCAGGTCTTCGAGGTGCCCTTCGATTTTCTCATGGACCCGGCCAACCATCAGGAGCATGTCATCCAGCGCAACGGACGGCCGCGCAAATTCTACGCCGTGCCGTACCAGGACTATTTCATTTGGGGCGCGACAGCCGGCATCATCCTGTCCTTGCACCGTGCGCTGACGGCCTGAGGCCGCCGGGGCAACGGCGGCAGGGCCTCGTTCAGTAGCGCAGAAAGTCCCGCCGCCGCTCCAGCCAGGCCGATTCGTCGGGCGCGCAGAGCGCGTCGAGATCGCCCGGCGTCGCGTCGGGATCATCCACCCATTGCCGCAGCAGCGGACTGCCGTTGATGAGATCGATGGCCAGTCGGTCGTGCTCGTATTCGTAAGGGAAATCGCGCCAGAGCGGGTAGTCGGGCATCTCGGCGCGGATCGCCTTGAAGGCGAGCGCCATCAGGCGCCAGGGATGGAAGCGTTGATGCTGGTAGCTGGCGTCCTCGACGTGAATCTGCACGCCGTTGCAGAGTCGCCCGCTATGCTTGTGGAATGTCGGCTCGAAGTGGCAGTCGCGCAGTCGGCACCCCGCCAGCCACTGCGGTGCCAGTGCGTGCATGCGGGCGATCAGGCGACGGGCGTCGAGGTCGGGGGCACCGAAGAGTTCGAGCGGTCGTGTCGTGCCGCGGCCTTCCGACAGCGTCGTGCCTTCGAGCATGACGGTGCCGGCATAGCAGCGTGCCATCGAGAGGTTGGGGGCGTTCGGGCTCGGGTTGATCCAGTTGCGTTCGCCGAGCGGCCAGCCGAAGCCGGGCGCTTGCTCCGGTTGCCAGCCGTCCATGGTAATGACGTCGCAGTCGAGGTCGAGTTTGAGTTCGGCGATGAACCAGGCGGCCAGTTCGCCCATGGTGAGGCCGTGCCGCATCGGCAAGGGTCCGGCGCCGACGAAGCTTTCCCAGCCCGGGCGTAGCAGCAGACCCTCGACCGGCCGTCCGGCCGGGTTCGGGCGGTCGAGGATGAGGACGCGCTTGCCATGCGCGGCGGCGGCTTCGAGCAAATAGCGCAGCGTCGTGATGAAGGTGTAGATGCGGCAGCCGAGGTCTTGCAGGTCGATCAGAAGGCAGTCGCAGTGCGCCATCATTGCGTCGGTCGGTCGCCGCACCGTGCCGTAGAGGCTGAAGACCGGGATGCCGTGTTGCGGGTCAAGATAGTCGGGCGATTCGACCATGTTGTCCTGCTTGTCGCCGCGCAGGCCGTGTTGCGGGCCAAAGGCCGCGCTCAGGCTGAGTTCGGGCTGTTGCGCCAGCGCGTCGAGCGCATGCGTGAGGTCGGCGGTTACCGAGGCGGGGTGGGCGACGAGCGCCAGGCGCTGGCCGGTCAGCGGACGGCGCAGTTGCGGATCGTTGAGCAGGCGGTCGAGACCGAAGGAAATGGGCATGGCGGGGCCTTCAGAAAATCATGCGATGGCGGCGAGTCGGAAAGCGAAACCGTCACGGCGGTGGAAATCGGGGCGTTCGCCCGGGTGGTGCAGCGCCCAGTAACTGAGCGCGTCGTCGAGCATGTCGACGCATTCGATGACGGCGCAGAGGCCGATCTCGAGGTCGGCGGCGAGGGCGTCCGGCGGCAAGTGCGCGGCCGTCAGCGTGACGGCGAGTTCGAGGCGGCCGGCCGAGCCTTCGCTGTCGATCGATGGCGCTGTCGTCACTGGCGTGGCGGCCGGCTGGCGCGTTGCCGAAAAATCATAGACGGCCCAATGACCGGCGGGCGAGAAATTGAATTCCCGGTAAGCCGATTGACCGGCGACGGCGATGAAGGCTTCGAAGCAGGTGTGTTCCCACAGGCCATCGCGGCGCTCGGGCGATTCGTGTCCCGGTACGCGCAGGCGCGCGATGTCGCCGCGCAGGCAATAGCGGAGTTCGAGCGCGTCGGCGCGACGCGTGACGACGACGTCGAGGCTGCCGACCATGGGCGCTGGCGTGGTCGGGTGCGTTCCGAGCGGAAGATGATGAACGGTGGGATGCATGCCGAAGGGGTCCGTGGGGCGTGCCCGCGATTTTAATCCACTTCCAATTTAGAGCCTATTTCGGCAGGGATCGCGGCCCGCGAGCCCTGCCGAAATAGGCTCTTATTCCGGCGCCTTCGTGGCGAAGCGAACAGCATAGTCGCGCGACATTTTGTCGGATGTCGCTCCGGCGCCTTCATTGACAGGGGCTGGAGGCTCCTTGATACTTGCGGTGGATCGCATGGCTTGGACGTGCCGTGACTGCGGCGACGGCGTCGCGCCGGATGCGGCAAGGAGAATCGAATGGCATTTTTCGGCAGGATTGCGGCTGTGCTTTCGCGCATGAAGGCAGGCGCGTCCTCGGAAAAAGGGGAGGCGCGTGAGGCTTGGCGCGACGCCGAACGCAGCGGCAAGACGCTGGCGATCGACGCCGCCGATCAGCGCCTGCTCAAGCCCTTGCCCTGGATCGGCCATATGCCGCCGCGTTCGCAAATGACCCTTTTGCTTGCCGTCATGATCGCCGCGACTGTCGCACTGGTGGTGCTGGCCTCGCTGGCATTCCGGTTGTCGGCGCGCTACAGCGAGATGCGTGCCGTGTCGACCGAAATGCAGATGTTGTCGCAGCGCCTCACCCGCGGCATGAATCTGGCATTGCTTGGCGATGTCGAGGGTTTCGACGTCATGGAAGACGCCTATGTGCGCTTCGGCAACAACCTGTGGTCGATCGAGGCGAAAACCGGGTTCCTCATGGAGGTGCCGGCCTCGCTCGAAACCGTCAGCCAGATCTGGATCCGGACCTTCGTGCCGGCGGCGGGAAAGCCGTCGATTCACTCCCTGCTCGATCAGAAAGGCAATCTCGTGCTGCTGGCCGAGCGGGTCAATCAAGCCAACTCGGCCGATGGCATGCTGAGCCTGCTGGCGCGCGATTTTGCCCAGGTGGCGGCGGCGCGCTTGCCGGCACGGGAATTGAGTACGGCCTATCAGGTGCCGCTGGCCGTGTCGCAGATGTCGCGCTATACCAATAGCCTGCTGTCGGGCGAGTCCTACAATCCGGAGTGGGTGCCGCAACTGCTCAACAGCATCAAGCGCTTCCGCCAACTGGTGAACGCCTTCATTGCCGGCGATGCGGCCCTGGGCATCGCTCCGGTCGGTGACACCGATCTCGTGCGTCTGCTCCGGCGCATGTCGGAACAGAGCGAGGCATACTCGCAGTTGCAGCAAATCGTCGAAAGAAACAACGAAGGACTCGTCGATGCGCGCGTCGCCAGCCTGGCCATTCAGCGCGACGCCGAAGTCCTGCTGATGGAGGCGATCAATCTCGCCGATTTCTACGAGCGCAACACGCAGATGCGGTTGTCGGCGATCGGCGAGGTGCTGCTGGCGATGCTGGCGTTGACGGCGCTCTATCTGCTGGTACGCGTTTTCAACCAGGAAACGGTGCGTCGCCGTCTCGCTTCCGAGGCCGAGAACAAGGCCAACCAGGAGGCCATCCTGCGCCTGCTCAACGACATGGCCGATCTCGCCGATGGCGATCTGACCGTACGGGCGATGGTGACCGAGGACCTGACCGGGGCGATCGCCGATTCGATCAACTACACGATCGAGGAATTGCGTTCGCTGATCATTGAAATCAACCGAGCGACCGAGCAGGTGACGCGCACGACGAGCGAGGCGCAGCGTATTTCCCAGGAGCTTCTCGACGCCGCCGGCAAGCAGTCGAGCGAAATCGAGAACACCAACCGCACGGTCAGTCTGATCGTCGATTCGATCCAGGGCGTGTCGGCGTCGGCGGCCGAGTCCTCGAAGGTTGCCAATGCGTCGCTGGCGGCGGCCGAGCAGGGGGCATCCGCCGTCGATAATCAGATCCGCGGGATGGGCGAGATTCGCGTCCAGATCCAGGAGACGGCCAAGCGCATCAAGCGACTCGGCGAATCGTCGCAGGAGATCGGCGAGATCGTCGAACTGATTTCGGATATTACCGAGCAGACCAATGTGCTGGCGCTCAATGCGGCGATCCAGGCGGCGGCGGCTGGCGAGGCCGGACGGGGCTTCTCGGTGGTTGCCGAGGAAGTGCAGCGACTGGCCGAACGCTCGGGCGAGGCGACCAAGCAGATCGCGGCGCTCGTCAAGACAATTCAGGCCGATACGCGTGATGCGGTGGCGGCCATGGAGCTGTCGACGCAGGGTGTCGTCGAAGGCGCGAAACTCTCGGACGCGGCCGGTTCGGCGCTGTCTGAGATCGGCAAGGTGTCGGGCGAACTGGCGCGGCTGATCGAGTCGATTGCGCGCGAAACCGAGGATCAGAACCGCCTCGCCGAGTGCGTCAACGCCTCGATGCGCGACATTCTGGCCATCACTGAATTGACTTCGCGCGGGACGAAGTCCTCGGCCGAGACGGTCGGCCAGTTGTCGACGCTGGCGGCGAGCCTGAAGGGCTCGGTCGCCGGTTTCAAGATCTGAACGTCGGTCAGTCGTTCAGGTCGATTCCTCGTTGAGGTGATTGGCCCAGGCGAAGGCTTCGGCCAGCGCCGTTTCGAGTTGCTGCGGCCGGATCGACGGCAGGCGGTCGAGCGCTTGCTGGACGATGGCCGGATCGAGTTGCTCGGTCGCTTCGACGAGTTGGAGCAGCAGGCCGAGCGGGCCGCCTTTGTTGATCAGTGCGTCGCTGACCCGCGGTGCCACCGGCAGTTGCGCGAGGATATCGGCGATCGCCATGCCGAGCAGCGCCGGCATCAGCGACATGATGCCGACCATGAAGGCCTGGTCGGAAAATTCGCGGTCCTTCGTCTGCAGGTGCTCGGCGAGCAGTTCCATCAGGCGACCGCGCGTTGCCGCGAGTTGCAGCAGCGGGCTGCCGGTCTTGACGCCGCCTGCCTGCGGGTTCGTATAGACGAGCAGTTGCAGCCAGCGCTGGATCTGCCGACGTCCGAGGATGGTGATGGCGTGGCGCAGCGAGGTGACGCGCGTCGCCAGGCCGCAGCCGACCGAGTTGGTCAGACGCAGCATGTTGACGGTGAGGCCCGGTTCGAGCTTGAAGGCGTTTTCGATTTCCGTGGTCTCGGCATCCTGCATGACGAGCGCCAGCAGCTTGAGCAGGATCACCTGCGAGGGATTGAGCTTGCGTCCGCTGATGATCGTCGGCTTGGCGAAGAAATAGCCCTGGAAGTAATCGAATCCGAGTTGCTGGCAGACCGCCAGCTGTTCGGCTGTTTCGACCTTTTCCGCGAGCAGCTTCTTGCCATGCTGTTTGAGTTGGGCGACGAGTGGGGCGAGCCGCTCCGGCGGTGTGCCGAGCAGGTCGACCTTGATGATGTCGGCATGGTCGACGAGCGGCAGGAAGGCGGGCGTGACATCAATGACATCGTCGAGCGCGATGGTGAAGCCCTTGTCATGGAGTTCCTTGCAGCGTTCGATGACTTCCGGAGTCGGCTGGATCGTCTCGAGGATTTCAAGGACGACGAGTTGCGGCGGCAGGGCCTCGATCAGGTCGCTGAAGAGGAAGTCCTCGTCGACGTTGATGTAGGCGCGGTAAGGGCCGAGCGAATCGCCGATCGACAGTTCGGCGAAGGCGTTGGCGATGACCGTGGTGGTGGCCTGCGTGGCGTCGAGCACTTCGGCGCTGTTGCCGGTGGCGATGACGCCGTTGCGAAACAGGAGTTCGTAGGCCAGCAGTTGCTGTTCGCGCCCGAGAATCGGTTGTCGGCCGAGGAAAACTTGGGGGGATTGCGCGTCGGACATGGCGGATCTCCGGGCTGGTCAGGCGTTCGACGGGTATCTTAACATCAACACGAACGTCGGAGCGCGCCGCCTTGCTATGCCAATGTTATCGGGAGGGGATTAGGGATTGGAGGGCGATACAATCAAGCGCTCGACGGTGAATTCCCCTAGCTGCCGTCGCGGAAAAATCGCAGCAGGCGTTGCGGCATCCAGTCGAGATGGCCGGGCAGATAGCCAGTGACGAAGCCGACGTGGCCGCCCTGTTCGGTGAAATCGAGGCACACCTGCGGCGAGACCTGGTTCGGCAAGGGCAGCGCGTGCGCCGGCAGGAAGGGGTCGTTGCGGGCGTTGAGCAACAGGGTCGGGACGGCGATGCCGCCGAGCCAGGGCTTGCTCGAGGCGCGGAACCAGTAGTCGTCGGCGCCGGCGAAGCCGTGCAGCGGCGCCGTGACCGCGTCGTCGAAATCGTACAGCGTCCGGGCGCGGCGGATGCTGCGCTCGTCAAGCAGGCCGGGAAAGCACTTCAGCTTGGCGAGCGAGGTCGGCTTCAGCGTATAGAGAAAATGCTGCGTGTAGAGTGCGTTGAAACCGCGGGCGAGATGGTGGCCGCAGGCGGCGAGGTCGATCGGCGCACTGACGGCCGCTGCCGTATCGACCAGCGCGGTGGCGGCCTGGCCTTGTTCGCCGAGCCATTTGAGCAGGGCGTTGCCGCCGAGTGAAATGCCAACAGTATGGAGTCTGCGGTGCGGATGCAGCGCGCGCAGGCGTCGCACGATCCAGTCGATCTCTTCGCTATCACCCGAGTGGTAGGCGCGCGGCAGGCGGTTCGGTTCGCCCGAACAGCCGCGGAAATGGACGACGACGCTGCTCCAGCCGATGGCGAAGGCCGCCCGTACCAGCGAGCGGGCGTAGTGGCTGTCGGAGCTGCCTTCGAGGCCGTGGAAGAGCAGCAACAAGGGATTGTCGCCGTCGGTCTCGGTAGCATTCTTCCAGTCGAGGTCGATGAAGTCGCCGTCCGGGGTTTCCCAGCGCTCGCGTCGGAACGCCGGGGCCTCCGGCTTGATCAGCAGCGGATACAGCGTCTGGGCGTGACCCCCGGGTAGCCAGCGAGGCGGCGTGTAGCGCATCAGTGCAGCGTGTGCGTCGCCGCGCCGGCGGCGCCGGCATCGTCGTCGCTGGCGTCTTCGTTGCCGCTTGATGTGTGGCGCAGCAGCAAGCGCCAGCCATTGGCGCCGCGCTGGTAGATGTTGGTCGACAGGATCGGACCGTGCGGCGTCGGGTCGTTGCCGAGGTAGAGCATCTCGACGACGTTGTGCACGGCATGCAGGACGCCTTTCCAGCGCATGCTGTGCTTGAGGTGGACGCGAAAGCGCGCGTTGCCCTCGAAAATGTTGCGCCAGCTTTCGCGCACGCCGGCATGGCCGCACAGTCGCTGGCCGGTCGGGTGGATGCAGACGATCTCCTCGTCTTCCGACCAGACGCTCATCAGGGCGTCGAGATCGGCGCGGCTGATGGCATCGTAGAACGCCTCCTCGGCGTCTTCAGGGGTGGTGAAAATCGTGGTCATGGCGTGACCTCCGGCGGGGTGGCATTCAGGCAGGCGGCGAGTACCCGTTCCGGGTCGAGCCGGTTCAGGCAGTCGAGGTGGCCGAGCGGACACTCGCGCTTGAAACAGGGGCTACAGGCGAGTTCCAGGGAAAGAATCTGTGCCCGCGGCGTCAGCGGCGGCGTGAAGCCGGGCGATGAGGAGCCGTAGAGAGCGACGAGCGGACGGCCGACCGCGGCAGCGACGTGCATCAGCCCGGAGTCGTTGCAGACGACGACATCGGCGAGCGCGATGAGGTCGATGGCCTGGGCCAGCGAGGTGCTGCCGCACAGGTTGGCCGGCGGCGTGGCGGCGAGGTGGACGATCTCGTCGCCGACGACGCGGTCCTTGCCCGAGCCGAGCAGCCAGACGCCGTAGCCAAGTGCGGCCAGGCGGTCGCCGAGGGCGGCGAAATGGGCGGCGGGCCAACGTTTGGCCGGGCCGTATTCGGCGCCGGGACAGAAGACGGCGAGTTTGGCCGGACGCGAAAGCGCCAGCGCCGCCAGCGTTGCATCGGGCGTGGCGGCAAGTTTCGGATCGGGCACCGGGCGCGGTAGCGGTGCACCGGGGGCTTCGGCCAGTTGCGCGAAACGCTCGACCATCTTCGGCAGCGCCGCTTTGTCGAGCGTGTGGCGCCGGTTGATCAGCCCATAGCGCGATTCGCCGGTAAAGCCGATGCGTTCGGGAATCCCGGCCAGCCAGGGAATCAGCGCCGACTTGAGCGAATTGGGCAGGATGTAGGCGGCGTCGTAACCGCGCTGGGCCAGCTTGCGCGCCAGCCGATAGCGGTCGGTCAGCGCCAGTTCGCCGTGGGCGAAGGGATTGTCGATGACCTCGGCGATTTCCGGCATGCGTCGCAGCACCGGTGCCACCCAGGGCGGAGCCAGTGCGTCGAGGCTGAGGTCGGGATGACGTTCGCGCAGGCGCATGAACAGCGGCTGCGCCATGACGGTGTCGCCAATCCAGGCCGGCGCGACGATCAGCGCGCTGCGTTTTCCGGGTGGTCCGGCATTCCGTTCGTCACGCATCGGGCCGGTTCCTGGCGAGGCGGTCAATGCCCTTTGGGCGCCTCGCCCTTGAGAACGTAGCGGGTGCTGCAGTAGGGGCAGACGGCTTCGCCAGTGTGAACGACGTCGAGAAAAACGCGCGGATGCAGATTCCAGGCCGGGGCTTTCGCCGGCGGGCAGTGCAGCGGGAGGTCGTCGGCGGTGACTTCAACGGCGGGGCGTGCGGAGGTCGTGGTCATGATCGTTCGGGCGCGTGCGGTGGAGGAGACCGGGGAAGGCCGGCGGCCTTCCCCAAGGCATCAGTGCTTGGTCACCGATTCGGCGAGGCCGTCGAAGCTGACGACGCCGTTGGTCACCGCCTCGACCGGCGCCTTGTCGAGCGCCACGTACGACAGCCAGTCTTCGTGCGCCGGCACGCGGCCGTTGACGCAGTCGAAGAAGAGCGTCTGCAGTTGGGTCGTGATCGGGCCGCGGCGACCTTCGCCGATCTGGCGGTTGTCGAGTTCGCGGATCGGCGTGATTTCCGCTGCCGTGCCGGTGAAGAAGGCTTCGTCGGCGCAATAGACTTCGTCGCGCGTGATGCGCTTCTGGATGACCTGCAGGCCGAGTTCGTCGGCCAGCGTCAGCACCGACGAGCGCGTGATGCCTTCGAGGCAGGAAGTGAGGTCCGGGGTGTAGAGCTTGCCGCCCTTGACGATGAAGATGTTCTCACCGGCGCCCTCGGCGACGTAGCCGTCGACGTCGAGCAGCAGTGCTTCGTCATAGCCGTCCTGCGCCACTTCCTGGTGGGCCAGGATCGAGTTGGTGTAGGTGCCGACCGACTTCGAGCGGCACATGTTGATGTTGACGTGGTGGCGGGTGAAGGACGAGGTCTTGATGCGGATACCCTTTTCCATACCCTCGGCACCGAGGTAGGCGCCCCACGGCCAGGCGGCGATGGCGACATGCACCGACAGGGTGCTGGCGGCGATGCCCATGGCTTCCGAACCGTAAAAGACGATCGGGCGGATGTAGCAGGATTCGAGCTTGTTGGCGCGCACGACTTCCTTCTGCGCTTCGATGATCGTCGCCTTGTCCCAGGGCATCTTCATCTGGAAGATCTTGGCCGAATTGAACAGACGGTCGGTATGCTCTTCGAGACGGAAGATGGCCGTGCCCTTGGCCGCCTTGTAGGCGCGGACGCCCTCGAAAACGCCCATGCCGTAGTGCAGGGTGTGGGTGAGGACGTGGGTGGTGGCTTCGCGCCACGGAACGAGTTTTCCGTCTTGCCAGATGAACCCGTCGCGATCGGCCATGGACATGGTGCGTTCTCCTGAATGATTGTCGGTATAGTGGGTTTGGCGGGGTGCCAAAAGCTCAAATTTTAGCCGATTTCAGAGCGTTCTTGGCGGTAAAATGTGGGTTTTCGAGTCGTTGCAGGAGCCCGTCATGAACTGGAAGCCGAATGTTACCGTTGCCGCTGTCATCGAGAATGACGGCAAGTTTTTATGCGTCGAGGAAGTCACCGACGACGGCGTCCGCTTCAACCAGCCGGCCGGGCATCTCGAGTGTCGCGAGGCGCTGACCGAGGCGGTGATCCGCGAGGTGCTGGAGGAAACCGGCTACAGCTTCGCGCCCGAGGCGCTGGTCGGCATCTACAACTGGCGCAACGAAGCCCGCGACATCACCTATTTGCGCTTTGTCTTCACCGGCCGGGCGACCGGCCATGATGCCGCGCGTCCGCTCGATGAGGGCATCATCGCCGCGCGCTGGCTGACGCTGGCCGAACTGCGCGAGCGACAGGCGCAGCTGCGTAGCCCGATGGTGCTGCAATGTGTCGAGGACTGGTGCGCCGGCAAGCGCGCGCCGCTCGATCTGATCACCCACTATCCGTGCCGCTGACGATGGCGACGGGCACGGGAAAAACGGTCGTCGTCGGTCTTTCCGGCGGCGTGGACTCCTCGGTTGCCGCCTTGCTGCTCAAGCAGCAGGGCTGGAACGTCGTCGGCCTGTTCATGAAGAACTGGGAAGACGATGACGACGACGAATATTGCTCCTCGCGACAGGACCTGATCGACGTCATGAGTGTCGCCGACCGCATCGGCATCGACGTCGAGGTGGTCAACTTCGCCAAGGAATACAAGGAGCGCGTCTTCGCCGAATTCCTCAAGGAATACCAGGCCGGGCGCACGCCCAATCCGGACGTGCTGTGCAATTCGGAGATCAAGTTCAAGGCCTTTCTCGACCACGCCATGCGCATGGGGGCCGAGAAAATCGCCACCGGGCACTACGCCGGCGTGCGCGAATTCAATGGCGGCTTCCAACTGCTCAAGGCCGAGGACGGCACCAAGGACCAGAGCTATTTCCTGCATCGGCTGAACCAGCAGCAGCTCTCGAAGGCGCTCTTTCCGCTGGCCGACATCTACAAGCGCGACGTGCGTCGCATGGCCGAGGACGCCGGCCTGCACGTCGCCGTCAAGAAGGACTCGACCGGCATCTGCTTCATCGGCGAGCGGCCGTTCAAGGAATTCCTGATGCGCTATCTGCCGCCGAAGAAAGGCGAGATACGCTGTCTCGATGACGATCGCGTGCTCGGCGAGCACGACGGGCTGACCTATCACACGCTCGGTCAGCGCAAGGGCTTGCAGATCGGCGGTATCAAGGGCGGCAAGGGCAGCGAGACGGGCGAGCACGCGGCCTGGTTTGTCGCCGGCAAGGACATGGCGCGCAACGTGCTGTATGTCGTCCAGGGCCACGATCATCCGGCCCTGTTGCGCGAGGAGTTGCAGGCCGGGCAGCTGTCCTGGGTGTCCGGCACGGCGCCGCACACGCACTGGGTCTATGCGGCCAAGACACGTTATCGCCAGGCCGACGCGCCCTGCGAAATCGAAGCGGTGGACGGCGACGCCTGCCGCATTCGCTTCGCCGCGCCGCAGTGGGCGGTGACGCCGGGACAGTCAGTCGTGGTGTACGAAAGCCGCGTCTGTCTCGGCGGCGGTATCATCGACTGATATTCCGATGGAGTGGTCGCCCCCGGCCGTGGCCGAGGGGCTTGCGCGTTCCGGCGCCATCTTTTCTTGGCCCGGACTGGGCCTGGGTCGCCGACATCGCCGGAATTTCGCGATGCAGCGTTGACTGTCGCCCATCCGCGTGCGTCCTCGCTTCTCGCGCCGGTGGCGGCGCGGTAACGCCGTGCCCGCAACGCGCAATAAGAATAATTTCAACACCGTTAACCATGTCACGCAGAAACATGCTGAGCGGCCGGCCTCTTCGGAAGCGCTGAACCTGTCATGGAGGTGTGCGGAAAGCAACGGTGTGTCGCGTATGGATATGCAAAAGGTATGACTACGCCGGGCGATGAAAGTCCGGAGAAGCTGCCGTTGAAAGCGATGAAATAAATTCAAGTCCATGAAAAATGCCACATAAAAACGTGAATGGCTATTCGATAATGGCGTCACAAAAGATGGTCATTGCTTGGGCAGCAAGAACACTTCGGGTTGTCGGTGTCAGGAATCAGACGGCAGAAATCCGGGCGCAATAACAAGCATGTCGGCATGTGCCGGATTCCTTTCCGGCATGCGAGACCGGCGGCGTCCTGCGGTGTCGGTGAGGGTGTTTGTGTCGTTGTTGAGTGCGAAAAAAAACAGTGTGAGGGGCATCTGTCGAGCCGAAAAAGAACCATAGAAATGGCTTTTCGGCCAGTCCTTGGGCTAAAAATTCAGAGATCGAAAAGATGCCAATAGCGTTTCGCTATCGTTCACCGGTCTTCGAACAAGTCAAAACCGAAAGACGAGATGGCTGATCGTAGGGTGGGTTAAGGGGGGCTGTCGTGCGTGTTGCAAGGCGTCGTAGCAATAAGAACGCTGGTGGTCAATCCAGCCGAACCGCGCACGGGGAGTGAGCATTTATCGTGGTTGGCGATAGCAGCAGGAGCATGTCATGGTGCGGACGGTATCGGGGGGGCATCGTTCGCCACAATCCGCGGTCGTCGATTCCGTTCGGACCCGGTCTGGCGAATACACTTCACGAGTGATGCTGGCGAGCAAGGTCTCGTCGTGCTTGGTGGCGTGGTGCAGCCCGCCAATACAGACGTCTGTGACCCGTTCGAGAAAAGACGAGTGTCCAAGCGCGCACTCGTCCGTCGGATTCGTCCGCGCTACGGTCGTCTCGGCTGGCCATAGTCGTGTGGCCTTCGGTGTCATCCAACGCGGCAACCGCGGTGCTTGTCGTCATGGCGTCAGGCGAACCGGCGACGGCATCGGGTCACGACAATAGTCGCTTGATCGATTTAGAGGGGCAGAGCGGGAACAGCGAGATTGAACGCTTCGTGATCAAAGATGGCTATGTGCTGAAAGGAACCGATGGCATGTTGCAGAATCCTTACTTCGGGGGTGGAACGGGCGGGAGTCCCGATGCCAGCGCCGACAAACTGATCACGGCGTTGGCGCAGTTCGCTCTGCCCGCAGTCGGGCCGACGCTGACGGCGGCCGACTATAACAACCGCATCCAGGCGGTCTGCGCAGCGAACGTCATATGAACTAGTGGCAGGCCCTTTTGCGCGCGCGCACGGCGGTGCCAGTATGGGCCGCCGCCTTTTTGCTTATTGCTTGTCGGGAGCGGTCGGCGTCGGGCAGGGAAAATCGTAGCGCGTCAGGAAATCGCAGCCGAGCACCGGCAAGTACGACGGAATCCGGTAGAAGTGTTCGGCGACGCGCTTCAGCACGCCTTCGCGATAGGCCGGATAGTTGAAGTTGTCGCCGTCGGCGAACCAGTAGGTGACGCCTTCGATCGAGAAAGTGCTGACCTTGACGCGGTCGAAGTAGGGTGCCAGCGCTTCGGCCTCGATCGGCTTGCGGTCGAAGATGCGCAGCGGCCGGCCGGCGTAGGTACGAAAGTCGACGACGACATCGTCCTGACGTGCGTGGAAGCGGCCCTCGCCGAAGACCGGCCAGTATTCGCCGGCGTAGTAGGAGAGGATCGACGCCGGCGTGTAGGCGCGCGCCATGATCGCGCCGCGTTCGGGCAAGTTCTTGCGCAGTGCAGCGACGATCTCGCCGGTCTTTTTGTGGAAAACGACGTCGTCATGGAAGGCGCGGCCTTCCCAGACGCTGATCGGCGCCACGATGACAACGGCAATGGCGACGAGGTGCGGTGCCGACAGCCACAGCGTCCAGCGGAAGTAGCGGCGCAATGAGGCGCCGTCGGTGACGGCGCCGAGAGCGAGGAAAGCAAAGGGAACGAAGCCGAGCACCCAGTGCAGGCCGACGACCTTGCGCGTCGATACCACCAGCATCAGCGCGAAGGCGACGAGGAAGAGCGCGACGATCGGGCCGTGCTGTTGCAGGCTGCGGCGTTCGCGGATCAGGCGCAGGCTGGCCCAGGGCGTCAGCAGGTAGAGCATCATGCCGAGGTAGAGCGCGACGTAGCCGGCCGACCAGTGCGTGTTCTCGTTGCGGTTGAACACGTTGAACATCACGTTATTCCAGCAGTGCGTGGCGTTGTACCAGACGTTCTCGGCGAAGAAGGGCAGCGCGCAGAGGGCGATCAGCAGCAGGCGGGCGCGCTCGCCGCGGCGCCGGATCAGGTAAACGGCATAGGCGAGGGCGAGCAGCGCGGCGAAGAACTTGGAGAGCAGCGCCAGGCCGAGGCAGACGCCGGCGGCGGCGTCCCAGCGCCAGCCGCCGCCCAGGCGGGCGCGCAGGAAAGCGTAGCCGGAGAAGAAGACGAAGAAGATCAGCGGCGTGTCGGTGGTGACGATGTTGAGTGCCCAAGCGAAAGGCTGGACGAGCAGCAGGCCGCCGAGCCAGTAGGCGCGCTCGGGCGTGTCCGGCGCCCAGCGCAGCAGCAGGTCGACGAGGCCGAGCGCGATCAGGCTCCAGAGCGCGACGGTGGCGCTGCGCAGGACGAGTGGGTCGAGCGAAATATGGCTGAGCCCGTAGAGGATCCAGCCGATCATCGGCGGGTGGTCGTAGTAGCCCCAGTCGGGGATCAGGCCCCATTGCAGGAAGAAGGCCTCGTCGCCGGTCATCGGGAAGGCGGCGGCGAGCCAGAGCTTGAGCAGCAGCGTCAGGGCGAAGGTCGCGAGGAAGACGCGGCGGGCGTCGGCGACCGACGCGCGGCCGGAAAAGGATGAGGTCAAGACGGACTCCTTCAATGCTTGAGGCTGAGCACCAGCACGCCGGCAACGATGAGCAGGATGCCGAGCACTTTCTGCGTGCTGATCGATTCGCCGAGCAGCAGCACGCCGGCGCAGGCGGTGAGTACAAGGCCGAGCGAGGTGAGCGGGTAGGCGACGCTGACTTCGAGCTTGGCGAGCACCGGCAGCCAGAGCGCGACGCTGGCGCCGAAACAGGCCATGCCGCCCCAGATCAAGGGCGAGGCGAGCGCCTGGCGGTAGAGGTCGAGCGAGAAGAGGCCCTGTGCCATCGCCTGTTGCAGCGCGGCCGAGGACATGCCGGCGCGCAGCATGACCTGGGCGGCGGCAGTGAGGCAGACGCAGAAGATCGCCAAGCCCATGGCAAAGGGATGACTCATGTGTCGGTTTCCTGTGTTCGGGACGGGAGCGGCCGCGTGTTGTCGAGCGGACCGGGCAGGACGGTCCGGCCGCCGGGCCGTGCGGGGGCGATTATACCCGCCGGCGAGCCGGGTCGGCGTGTCCGGCGCGTGTGCGGAAACCGACGAATCCACCGCGCCCGGCGTGGCGGGGGCGGTGGGGGCGCTTGCCGTTCAGCTGTAGGTGAAGAAGCCGCGGCCGGTCTTGCGGCCGAGGTAGCCGGCTTCGACCATTTCGACGAGCAGCGGCGCCGGCCGGTATTTCGGGTCCTTGAAGCCGTCGAAGAGGACTTGCAGGATCGCCAGCTGGACATCGAGGCCGATCAGGTCGCAAAGCGCCAAGGGGCCGAGCGGGTGGGCGGCGCCGAGCTTCATCGCGTCGTCGATTTCGGCGGCGCTGGCGAGTCCCTCGCCGAGCGCGAAGATGGCTTCGTTGATCATCGGGATGAGGATGCGATTGACGACGAAGCCGGGGTTGTTGCGCACCTTGACCGGCGTCTTGCCAATGCGTTTGGCCAGCGCTTCGGTGGCTTCCTGGGTGGCGTCGCTGGTCTGCAGGCCGCGGATGATTTCGATCAGCGCCATCATCGGCACCGGATTGAAGAAGTGCATGCCAATGACTTGGGCCGGGCGCTTGGTGACGGCCGCCAGCTTGGTGATCGAGATCGACGAGGTGTTGCTGGCGAGGAAGGCCCCGGGTTTGGCGATCTCGTCGAGTTGCTTGAAGATCTTGAGCTTGAGCGGTTCGTTCTCGGTCGCCGCCTCGATGACGAGGTCGCAGTCGGCGATCGCGCCCATGTCGCTGCTGGTGACGATCTTGGCGAGCGTGGCGGCTTTCTGCGCTTCGGTGATCTTCTCTTTCTTGAGCTGACGGTCGAGACTGCCGGTGATCGTCTTCATCGCGCTCTGCAGCGCGCTTTCGGCGATGTCGGTGAGCACCGTCTCGATGCCCGCCGCGGCGAGCGCCTGCGCGATGCCGTTGCCCATGGTTCCGGCACCGACGATGCCGACTTTTTCGATAGTCATGTTTGCCTCTCCTGTCATGGTTATGTCATGCGAGCGATCGTACTGCCAAGCCTCACGGAAGTAAATCCGCGAAGCACGTCGGGATAAGTCCGGGAAGAGCGCGGGAAAGAAGGCGCCGGAAATAGCGCCGGAAAAATGCACCGAAAAAGTGCCTGGGAAAAATGCCCCGGAAAACGCGCGTGGTGGCCGCCGGTGCGGGTAGAATGTCGCCTTTTGCACGGTCGCTGCAGCCTTTCGGCATATGCTGCGCCATTGTTGTCCGTTACGCCCACTCAACCTGAGGAGAGAGTCCATGCGCAAGAACTTCCTGCTGGCCGGCTTCAGCCTGCTGGCCTTGGCCGTCCCAGCCGCCTATGCCGATCACTTGGTCGCCATCGCCGGTCCGATGACCGGGCAATACGCCTCGGCCGGCGATCAGATCCGCAAGGGCGCGGAACTCGCGATCGCCGAGATCAACGCCAAGGGTGGCGTGCTCGGACAGAAGCTCAAGCTCGAAGTCGGCGACGATGCCTGCGATCCGAAGCAGGCAGTGTCGGTGGCCAATGCCATGGTCAACAAGAAGATCGTCTTCATGCACGGCCACTGGTGTTCGAGTTCGACAATCCCTGCGTCCGATGTGTATAACGAAGCGATGATCCCGATGGCGACGGTGTCGACCAATCCGCAGGTGACCGAGCGCGGCCTCAAGAATGTCTTCCGCATCATGGGTCGCGACGACCAGCAGGGTATCGTCGCCGGCACCTATCTCGCCGACACCTTCAAGGCCAAGAAGATCGCCGTCGTCGACGACAAGAGCGCCTACGGCAAAGGCCTCGCCGACGAGATCGCCAAGGCGATGCAGGGCAAGGGCGTGAAGCCCGCGCTGCGCGAGTCGATCACCGCCGGCGAGAAGGATTATTCGGGTCTTGTCAGCAAGCTGAAGTCGGCCGGCGTCGAGGTCATGGCTTACGGCGGTTATCACACCGAGGTCGCGCTGATCCTGCGTCAGGCGCAGCAGGCCGGTCTCAAGCTGACGATCATGGGCGGCGACACGCTGACCAACTCCGAACTCGTCACGGCCGCCGGCGCGGCCGCCGACAACGTGCTGTTCACCTTCTCGCCGGATCCGCGCAAGAACCCGGCGGCGGCCCCGATCGTCAAGAAATTCCGCGACGCCAAGATCGAGCCGGAAGGCTACGTGATGTATGCCTACGCGGCGATGCAGCTGTTCGCGCAGGCGGCCGAGCAGGCCAAGAGCACGAAGTACGCCGATCTTGAGAAGGCGATGCGCGGCGGCAGTTTCGACACCGTCATCGGCAAGCTCTCGTTCGACGCCAAGGGCGACAACAAGCTGCCGGGCTTCATGGTCTATCAGTGGAAGGGCGGCAAGTACGACTACGTCGCCAAGTAACCGTTCTTGCCGTGCTTCGGCCGTCCGGCAGTGTGGCGGGCGGCGTGGCGCGGCAGGGGGTTCGGCAGACCGGGGCGCAGCGCGCCCCGGCGTTTCGTTGATGTTTCGGTTTTAGTAGGTTTTCGTTTTCGGGGAGTGGCATGGCCCTCGCATTGCAACAGCTGATCAACGGTTTGACGCTCGGCGCCGTCTATGGCCTGATCGCGATCGGCTACACGATGGTGTACGGCATCATCGGCATGATCAATTTCGCCCACGGCGACATCTACATGGTCAGCGCGTTCATCGCGGTGACCGCCTTCACGCTGCTCGCCGCCGCCGGCATCACGTCGGTGCCGCTGGCCCTGGCCGTCGTGCTCTTCGTTTCGGTGTTGTTCACCTCGGTCTATGGCTGGGCCGTCGAGCGCACCGCCTACCGCCCGCTGCGCGGTTCGACGCGCCTGGCGCCGCTGATCTCGGCGATCGGCATGTCGATCTTCCTGCAGAACATGGTCCAGCTGACGCAGGGTGCGCGTGTCAAGCCGATCCCGCCGGTGCTCGTCGGCGGCTTCGATATTTTCGAGGCCGACGGCTTCACCGTGCATTTGTCGTATTCGCAGGTGCTGATCATCGTCGTCACGGTGTTGCTGATGAGCGGCTTCACCTGGATGATTTCGCGCACCTCGTTCGGGCGCCAGCAGCGCGCCTGCGAGCAGGACATGACGATGACCGGCCTGCTCGGCATCCATGTCGATCGCATCATCTCGCTGACCTTCATGCTCGGCGCGACGCTCGCTGCGGTCGCCGGGGTGCTGGTCACCGTCTATTACGGCGTCGTCGATTTCTATATCGGCTTCGTTGCCGGCATCAAGGCGTTCACCGCCGCCGTGCTCGGCGGTATCGGCTCGATGCCGGGCGCGATGCTCGGCGGCGTGCTGATCGGCCTGATCGAAGCTTTCTGGGCGGCCTACCTGTCGCCCGAGTACAAGGATGTGGCGACCTTCTCGATCCTCATTCTGGTGCTGATGTTCCGTCCTTCCGGCCTGCTTGGCCGGCCTGAAGTGGAGAAAGTCTGATGCGCGCGCCGGTTCTCGTTCATGACGCGCTGACGCTGGCCGAACGCTGCAAGGATGCGGCATCGGTGGCGCTGATCGGTCTGCTGCTCGGCGTGCCGATGGTCGGCCTGACGACCGTCGATCAGGGCGGTGCGTTGCAGGTGGCGACGCGCTGGCCGCTGCTCGGCGCTTTCGTGCTGGCAGTGTTCGTCGGACGCCTGGTGCTGCGCTATTCGATCGATCGCGTCAGCGCCGGCAAGCGGCTGCGCGAACGCGCCGAGGGCGCGGCGACGGCCTCTTCGGCGGGCGGTGCGGGCTGGGTGCGGCAGTTGGGTATCGCCGCCCTCGTGCTGGCACTGCTCATGCCGATTGTCTTCTCGGATAACCGCTACGTCGTCGATACGGCGACGACCGTGTTGATTTACGTGATGCTCGGCTGGGGGCTCAACGTCGTTGTCGGCCTCGCCGGTCTGCTCGATCTCGGCCACGTCGCCTTCTACGCCGTCGGCGCCTATGCCTATGCGCTCTTGTCGACGCAGTTCGGTTGGGGCTTCTGGGCGGCACTGCCGGTCGCCGGCGGCATCGCCGCGCTGGCCGGCCTGCTCGTCGGCTGGCCGAGCCTGCGCTTGCGCGGCGACTACCTCGCCATCGTCACGCTCGGCTTCGGCGAAATCATCCGCGTCGTGCTGGTCAACTGGACCGATTTTTCCGGCGGGCCGAACGGCATCGCCTCGATTCCGCGTCCGAGCTTCTTCGGCCTGCCGTTCCGTCCGCCCGGCGACACGCCCAGCTTCGCCGGTTTCTTCGGCCTCGAATTCTCGCCGATGCATCGCATCGTCTTCCTGTATTACGTCATCCTGCTGCTTTGCCTGATCACCAACCTGCTGGTCACGCGTCTCCGCAAGCTGCCGATCGGGCGCGCCTGGGAAGCCGTGCGCGAGGACGAGATCGCCTGCCGGGCGCTCGGCATCAACGTCACCGGCGTCAAGCTCTCGGCCTTCGTCTTCGGCGCCATGCTCGGCGGCGTCGCCGGCGTCTTCTTCGCCGCGCGGCAGGGCTTTATCTCGCCCGAATCCTTCACCTTCAACGAGTCGGCGATCATCCTCGCCATCGTCGTGCTCGGCGGTATGGGCAGCCAGCTCGGCGTCGTCCTCGCCTCGTTGGTGCTGGTGCTGCTGCCCGAACTCGGGCGCGATTTTTCCGAATTCCGCATGCTGCTGTTCGGCGCCGCGATGATCCTGATCATGATCTGGCGACCGGGCGGCATCCTCTCTCGGCGCGAGCCGACCTTGCGGGTGGCGCGCAAGGAGGGCGGGGCATGAGTGATCTGTTGCAGCCCATCCTCACGGTCGACCGGCTGACCATGCGTTTCGGCGGCTTGACGGCGATCGACGACCTCTCGCTCGCCGTGCCGGCACGCAAGATCACCGCGGTCATCGGTCCCAACGGTGCCGGCAAGACGACCTTGTTCAACTGCATGACGGGCTTCTACAAGCCGACGCTCGGCAGCGTCCGCCTCAACCACCCGCAGCGCGGCGTGCTGGCGCTCGAAGGTTTGCCGAGCCACGCGGTGGCGCACCGGGCGCAGGTCGTGCGCACCTTCCAGAACATCCGCCTGTTCCCGCGCATGACGGTGCTCGAGAACCTGATCGTGGCGCAGCACAATCCGCTGCAGGCGGCGTCCGGCTTCTCGCTCGCCGGTCTGCTCGGCCTGCCGGCGTACCGGCGCGCCGAAGCCAAGGCGCTGGAGACAGCGGTCGGCTGGCTGACCCGGCTCAAGCTGATCGACAAGGCCGATGTCGCCGCCGGCGACCTGCCCTACGGCACACAGCGGCGCATCGAGATCGCCCGCGCGCTCTGCGTCGATCCGGTCCTGCTTTGCCTCGACGAACCGGCCGCCGGCCTCAATCCGCGCGAATCGGCCGAACTCAACGAACTGCTGCAGTCGCTGGTCGCCGACGACGACCTGTCGATCCTGCTCATCGAGCATGACATGAGCGTGGTAATGAACGTCTCCGATCATATCTGCGTGCTCAATTACGGCCGCAAGATCGCCGAGGGCACGCCCGAGGAAATCCGCAACAATCCAAGCGTCATCCAGGCCTATCTCGGCGAGGAAGAAGACGAGAACATGGACGCAAGCACGGAAGGGGCGGCGCCATGATGCTGGAATTGTCCGGGGTGCATGCCCATTACGGCGCCATCTCTGCGCTGCGATCGATCGACCTGTCGGTGCAGGTCGGCGAGGTGGTGACGCTGATCGGTGCCAACGGTGCCGGCAAGTCGACGCTGATGATGTCCTTGTTCGGCAAGCCGCGCGCGTCGGCGGGCCGCATCGTTTTCGACGGCGAGGATATCACCGGCCTGCCGGCCCACGAGGTGGCGCGGCGCGGCATCGCGCTGGTGCCCGAAGGCCGGCGCATCTTCCCGCGCATGACGGTGATGGAAAACCTGCAGATGGGCGCGGTGCTCGCCGATCCGCTCAATTTTGAGGCCGACCTGAAGCGCATGTTCGCGCTCTTCCCGATCCTCGACGAGCGGCGCCAGCAGCGCGCCGGCACCTTGTCGGGCGGCGAGCAGCAGATGCTGGCGATCGCTCGTGCCCTGATGGCGCGGCCGAAACTGCTACTCCTCGACGAACCCTCGCTTGGTCTCGCGCCGCTGATGATCCGCCGCATCTTTCAGGTGATCCGCGAACTCAACCGCGACCACGGCATGACCGTGCTGCTGGTCGAGCAGAACGCCCACCACGCCTTGCGCGTCGCGCACCGCGGTTACGTGCTCCAGCACGGCCGCATCGTCCTCTCCGGCAGCGGCCGCGAATTGCTCGCCAGCGCCGAGGTGCGGGCGGCGTATCTCGAGGGCGGGCAGCCGGCCGGTCGTCGCGCGGAATGATCGGCGAGGGGCCGGTGTCGCGCCGCCTGCCGTTCTTCGTGCTCGGCCTCGGCGTGCTGGTCATTTCCTTCGGCGCGATCCTGGCGCGGCTGGCGCAGGAAGGCGGCTTGCCGTCGCTGGCCATCGCCGCGCTACGTCTCGGCATTGCCGCGCTGGTCGTGACGCCGCTCGCCTGGGGGCAATCGCGGACGGTGCTGCAGTCCTTGACGCGACGTCAGCTGGCGCTGGCTGCCGGCGCCGGTTTCTTTCTCGCCCTGCATTTTGCCGCCTGGATCAGCTCGCTCGAAACCACCTCGGTGGCCAGCAGCACGGCGCTGGTGACGACCAACCCGGTGTGGATCGCGTTGGCGTCGTTCGTGTTGTTCGGCGAGCGGACGAGCCGCCTGACGCTGGCCGGCATCGTCGTTTCGCTGGCCGGCAGCCTGATGATTTTCTGGAGCGACGCGAGTGCGGACAGCGGCGGGCGTGCCGCGCTGCTTGGCTGTGCGCTGGCGCTGGCGGGTAGCTGGTGCTTTTCCGCCTATCTGCTGATCGGTCGGCGCCTGCGCGCCGGCATGCCGCTGACCGCCTATATCTGGCTGGCCTATGGCATGGCGGCGCTGTTCTTGCTGGCCGGCTGCGGCATCGCCGGCGTTCCGCTCTCCAGTTACCGTCTGCCGGCGTATCTCGCCGCACTCGGTATGGCGCTCGGGCCGCAACTGCTCGGACACACGGCCTATAACTGGTCGCTTCGCCATGTGTCGACCACCTTCGTCGGTGTTGTCACCCTCGGCGAGCCGGTCGGCAGCGCCTTTCTCGCGTGGTGCCTGTTCGGCGAGGCTTTCGCCCCGCTACAGGCCGCCGGTTTCGTCCTCTCGCTGAGCGGCGTCTACCTGGCGGCACGCGGCGAAGCGCGCTAGTTTTCTTCCTTGCGCGAGTTTTCTTCTTTTTCCTCGGATCGGCGGTTTCGTGTCTGCTCGCGGATGAGTGCACGCAGTTGGGTGAAATCGATCGGCTTGGCGATGTGTGCGTCCATACCCGAGGCGAAACACTGCGCCTTGTCTTTACCGAAGACGTGCGCCGACTGGCCGATAACCGGCAACTCGGGGGCGAGACGCTTGATCTGCCGCGTGGCTTCGTAGCCGTCCATCTGCGGCATCTGGATGTCCATCAGGACGAGATCGAAGGTGTTGGGCGGCACGTCCCGGAAGGTATTGACCGCGTCGACGCCGTTGCTGACGAGCACGATCGTCGCGCCGTCTTCGCGGAGGTTGTACTCGAGCAAGGCGGCGCTGGTCGCGTCGTCTTCAACCGCGAGGATCGACAGCCCGCCGAGGTCGTCGCCACACGCTTCGGGGGGCGCGCTGAATGCTGGCGCTGCCGCCTGGAACGGAATGCTGAACTGGAAGGTGCTGCCGACGCCCGGTTGGCTGCGGGCGCTGATGTTGCCGCCCATGAGTTCGAGGATATGCTTGCAGATCGCCAGTCCCAGGCCGGTGCCGTCGAAACGGCGGGTGGCGCTGCCGTCGGCTTGGTGGAAGGGGTTGAAGATGCTGTCGATTTCGTCTTCGGCGATGCCGATGCCGGTGTCGGTGATGCTGAAGTGGAGCCAGTCGTCCTCGCGCCAGGTGGAGAGACGGATGTGGCCGGCTTCCGTGAACTTGACGGCGTTCGAGAGCAGGTTCAGCAGCACCTGCTCGAGTCTCAGCGCGTCGCTGCTGCAGGCCGCCGGCAAGCTGGGCGCCTGATCGACGATCAGTTGCAGCTTCTTGCCGTGCGCGCGTTCGGCGATCAACTCAATGGCATGGCCGATGACGTCCGCCAGCACGACGGTTTCTTCGGCGACGCTCAGCTTGCCGGCTTCAATCTTGGAGAAGTCGAGCACATCGTTCACGATACCCAGCAGCCGATTGCCCGAGGCCAGGATCTTGCTGAAGGCGTTGTGCGATTTTTCCGCGTCGGCGAAGGTGCGTAGCCCGATCTGGGCGAAGCCGATCACGCCGTTGAGCGGCGTACGGATTTCGTGGCTCATGTTGGCGAGAAACTGGCTCTTGACGCGTGCCAGGTTTTCCGCCACCAGCAGCGCCTTTTCGCGTGCCTGTTCGGCGGCGCGTTGTTCGGTGATGTCGACGAAGCTGATGACGGCGCCGGTGATCTCGCCGTTGCGCGAGGTCGGATGCAGCGCCGACATGACCGGAATGGCATAGCCGTCGGCATGCCAATAGACTTCGTTGTTGCAACGCAGCGCTTCGCCCCGGGCCACGGCGAGACCGATACGGCATTCTTCGGCCGGGTAGGGACTGCCGTCGGCATGCTGATGATGGAACAGCATGTGTGCGTTCTTGCCGATGGCGTCCTTTTCGGTGACGCCGAGCATCCGGCAGGCGGCCGGATTGATGAAGGTGATCGCACCGTCGACGCCGACACCATAGAGGCCGTCGGCCGTCGATTGCAGAATATAGCTGGCGCGCAGCTCGGTTTCGAGCAGGGCGTTGGTGCGCAGGTCGACGAGCTCT
Source organism: Propionivibrio dicarboxylicus (assembly GCF_900099695.1). GTDB lineage: Bacteria > Pseudomonadota > Gammaproteobacteria > Burkholderiales > Rhodocyclaceae > Propionivibrio > Propionivibrio dicarboxylicus. The sequence continues at coordinate 82,360 of NZ_FNCY01000005.1, forward strand.
TCCAGATGCTGGCGGTGCTCTTCGAGTTCGTCCTCGATGCGACGGCGCTCGGTGATGTTGCGGGCGCAGCCAACGGTGCCGAGGATCTCGCCGTCCGGCGCGACGAACGGCGATTTGTGGACTTCGAGACACAGATGCTCGCCCTTGACGTTGCCGGATTCGATGAAGACCGAGGGTTTGCCGTTTTCCAGCGTGATCGCGTCGCTGTCCTGGCAGAGCTCGCCGAAAGTGTGCCACTCGGCGTTCTCGGGATGCCGGATGCGTTCGCGTTCGGCGAAGAAAATGTCGGTCTTGCCCATCGGCTCCCGGACGTCGACGGCGTTGAGCAGGTCACAGCACAGCGCCTTGTTGGCGAACAGGTAATTTTTGTTGAGATCCTTGGCCCAGATCATGTCGGGCACGTTGTCGCACATCAGGCGCAGCATTGAGGCGAGATGGCGCGAGCGGTCCTCGGTGCGTTGCCGTTCGGTGACGTCGTGGCCGATGCCGAGAACGCCGATCAGCTGTCCGTTGGCGTCGTGGATGGCGGTCTTCGTCTTTTCGAGGAGTTCCGTGTGGCCGTCGTCAGCGAAAACGGTCCATTCTTCGTTGGTACACGGCTTGGTGCTGGCGATGGCCGCGGCGTCCGTTTGGCGGAAGCTTTCGGCGATGTCGCGGTCGAGCAGTTCATCGTCGGTGCGTCCCAGGATACTGGCGGCCGGTTTGCCGATGAAGCGTTCAAAGCGCCGGTTGCAGGCGAGATAGCGGCCGTGGATGTCCTTGAACCAGACAAGGTTGGGCAGCGCGTGAATGAGCGCTTGCAGGAGCACCAGATTGATCTCCGGCAGCATTTCCTTGGTCAGTTGCGCGATGTCGTCTGCGGGCACTGGCTCGGGGCGCTCAAGTTTTTCGTAAGCGAGGTTGCCCTGGAGCGCGATCGCCAGGCGCCCGAGCATGTCGTGGAAGGCCTGCGTTCGCAGAGGGGCAAGGGCGATACGCGTCGGCGAGAAAACGACGAGCAGACCCTGTTTGCAGAGCGGGAAGAGCGCCACGTAGTCGATCAGCGACGGGTTATCGATCTCCGCCCGGAGTGCGTGGAATTCGGCGTCGGCGGCCGAGAGTACGCGGGGCATGTCCTGGTGGCGGCAGCGGTCGTAAAAATGGCCGGCGGCGACGCCGTTCTTGCGCGTCCTCTTGGTCGGTAGCGCGGCAAGCAAGCTCAGCGCGTCTTTTTCATCCGGGTCGTTCCACCACAGCGCGGCATCGGCCAGGCATTGGCTGGCGCACAGGATTTCCAGGAAACCTCTGGCGGTTTTCCGGGCGTCGAGGCTGTGACAGAGGCTTAGGGAAAGTGCGTGGATCAGTCCTGTGTCAGTCTCGAAATTGGCGTTGATGGCTTCGATCGACATGGTATGGGCGCTCCAGTTGCACGGGTCGGTATCGTCTGGCCACGGGGCGGCAACGTACAGGCATCGCCCCCCGACGATGTCTGGCTTTTTAACAACGATACTAACGGGTTCGCTTCCGGCAGACTGTGCGATATTTCCTGTTTTGCATAAAAAATCCCCGGAGCATTGGGGAATGTCCGGGGATCTCGGCGCCGGGTCGATGGACACGGCGCAGTGTTTCGGGGGGCGGCGTCAGACTTGCGGGATCGTCTCCGCGAACGCCGGCCGCTGCATCAGCTTGTCATAGAGGCGGGCGAGGTTGGCATGCGACTCGCGCCAGTCGATTTCCTGGAAGCGGAGCAGCAGGTATCCCAGGGCGCAGCCGACGCCGACGTCGGCCAGGGTGAAGTGATTGCCCATGCAGAACGCGTTTTCGCCGAGTTCGGTCGACATGAAGTCGAGGCTGCGGCGGATCTTGTCGATCTGGCGGTCGATCCATTCCGGATTCTGCTGCATGGCCGGACGCTTGCGCTCGAGGAAGATCAGCGCGGCCGAATCGCAGATACCGTCGGCGACGGCCCCCCAGCGCTTGACTTCGGTGCGCTCGCGGTTGGATTCAGGCATCAGCTTGTTGTTCGGTGCGACGCTGTCGATGTATTCGACGATGACGCGGGAGTCGAAAAGCACGGTGGAATCGTCGAGTACCAGCACCGGAATCTTGCCGAGCGGATTGACGTTCGGGACGTTCGAGTCGGCGTTCCAGGGCGAGTCAATCGCGAATTCGTATTCGATCTTCTTCTCGGCCAGAACGACCCGCACTTTGCGGACGTACGGACTGGTCAGCGATCCAATGAGCTTCATCTGCTTTTTTGCGGGAGTAATCATGGGGAAGCATTATAGCATTGCGATATCGCCGCTGTGCCCCCGATTTCCAGTCCTGTCGCTGGACGGGGCGGGCGTCGGTCCTCGCCATCGGGTAAAATATCGCGGCTATCAACCAGGATGAATACCATGTCTTTCGACGTTCTTACCGCCCTTTCCCCGCTGGACGGCCGTTATGCCGCCAAGGTCGACGCCCTGCGCCCCCAGTTTTCCGAGTATGGCCTGATTCGCCGCCGTCTTGAGGTCGAGATCGAATGGCTCAAGGCCCTGGCCGCTGAACCCCATTTCGCCGAGATCCCGGCTTTCTCGCCGGCGACCGTGGCGGCGCTTGACGCGCTCGTCGCCGGTTTCGGTCCGGTCGAGGCGGCCGAGGTCAAGGCCATCGAGGCGGTCACCAACCACGACGTCAAGGCGCTCGAATACTGGATCAAGAAGAAACTTGCCGATAATTCGGAAGTCATGAGCGTGTCGGAGTTCATCCATTTTGCCTGTACCTCGGAGGACATCAACAACCTGTCGCATGCGCTGATGCTCAAGGCGGGACGCGACGAGGTGATGCTGCCGGCGATCGACCGCGTCATTGCGCGACTGCGCGATCTCGCCCACGAACACGCGGCGCTGCCGATGATGGCGCGCACGCACGGTCAGCCGGCGACGCCGACGACGCTCGGCAAGGAAATGGCCAACGTCGTCGCGCGCCTCGACCGCGCCCGTCGCCAGATCGCCGGCGTCAGCCTGCTCGGCAAGATCAACGGCGCCGTCGGCAACTACAACGCGCATCTGGCCGCTTATCCCGACTACGACTGGGAAAGCTTCGCGCGGCGCTTCGTCGAGAGTTTCGGTCTCGAATTCAATCCGTACACGATCCAGATCGAGCCGCACGATGCGATGGCCGAACTGTTCGACGCCTTCGCCCGCGCCAACACCATCCTGATCGATCTCGACCGCGACGTCTGGGCCTACATCTCGCTCGGTTTCTTCAAGCAGAAGCTCAAGGCCGGCGAAGTCGGTTCGTCGACGATGCCGCACAAGGTCAATCCGATCGACTTCGAGAACTCCGAAGGCAATCTCGGCCTGGCCAACGCCTTGCTGCGTCACCTCTCGGAGAAGCTGCCGATCTCGCGTTGGCAGCGCGACCTGACCGATTCGACGGTGCTGCGCAATATGGGCGTCGCGCTCGGCTATGCCCTGCTGGCCTACGAATCGCTGCTGCGCGGCCTCGGCAAGCTGGAAGCCGACCCGGATCGCTTGTGCACCGATCTCGATGCCAACTGGGAACTGCTGGCCGAGCCGATCCAGACGGTGATGCGCCGTTACGGCGTCGCCAATCCTTACGAGAAGCTCAAGGAATTGACCCGCGGCCAGCGCGTTTCGCGTGACGGCATGCAGGCCTTCGTTGCTTCGCTCGACATTCCGGAAGCCGCCAAGGCCGAGTTGCTCAAGCTGACGCCGTGGGATTACACCGGCAAGGCCGCCGAACTCGCGCGCCGTATCTGAGGAGTCCCGCATGTCGTTTTCGGATAACCTCAAGAAGCTGCCCGGCATCTCGCATCTGGCGGCGATCAACCTGCTCGACGCCGAAGGCAATCTTGTCGTCGCCATCGAGAACAAGGCCGGCAGCCAGGGCTCGTTGGCGGTCTATAACCATCTGGCCCAGACCTACGGCGCGATCACGCCAGAGGCGGCGAAGAAGGGGCTCGAACTTTATGCCGAGCACACCGACGATGCGCGCGCGCATCCGGGCAAGCACCCGAATATCGATCGCCTGATCGAACTCGTCGAGCAGAAAAAGAGCCTGCGCATCAAGCACGTCTTCGCGGTCTAAGAGCCTATTTCGGTAGGGATCGTGGGCCGCGCCGGCGGCCCCTTCGGGTTGCCGATAGGGGCGGTGTCTGCGGCGTTGCTCCGCTTGCGCATGGAGCAACCCTGCGCTGCGTCTCGCGCCTTGCATCCCTCCGCCCCTATCGACAACGCGGCCCGCGAGCCCCGCCGAAATAGGCTCTAACGCCGGGCCTGAACTTTTGGCGCCTGGCGCTGACCAACACGCCAGCATGTGGGTCGGCGCGTCGCCATCGCGCCGGCATTTTTTCCGGCGCCGGCGCCGGTTCCTGTTCCTGAAGAGGTGTGTCATGAAAAAAATGTTCGTCATAGCCTTGCTCGCCGGTTTTGCCGGGAGCGTGCTCGCCCAGCAAAGTCTCAAGCCCGAGGATGCGATCAAGACGCGCAAGGCGGCGTACAGCTTCATGTCCTGGAACATGGGCAAGATCAAGGCCAACGTGGACGGCACCTTCAACAAGGAGCAGGTGGTGGCGGCGGCGAACGCCGTCGCGGCGGTTGCCAATTCGGGCTTGGGCGCGCTGTTCGTGCCGGGGACCGACAAGGATATCGGCGATCAGAAAACCCGCCTCAAGCCGGAATTCTTCCAGCAGCCCGACAAGGTGAAGGAAGTCGGGACGAACTTCAATCGCGAGGCGAACGAACTGGCCAAGGTGGCGGCGACCGGTGACGTGGCCGCGATCAAGGCGCAGTTCGGCAAGACCGGCGCGACCTGCAAGGCCTGTCACGACAACTTCCGCAAGGATTGATCGGCGCAGCGCTGCCGAGCGCATGAAAAAGCCGCCTGCGGGCGGCTTTTTGTTTGGGGTGTCAGAAGCTTGGCGTCGGTGCTGCTGCGGCGACGGGCGGCGGCGCGATCCAGCTGCCCGAACCGGCATAGATGGCGGCACAGGCCAGCAGTAACGCGACGAGCAGCGCCAGAGGGCCGCCGCCGACCGGCGTCTTCGGTGCCGCGGCGGTTTCCTTCCAGCCGGTCAGCATCGGCTTGACGAGATTCTCGCGCTTGACATGGGCATAGAACATGATCGCCGCGAGGTGCAGCGCGATGAGCCCGATCAGGCCGTTGATGAGCAGGCGGTGCAGGCTGCTCAGGGTGTCGCTGAGTTCCTTGGCGACCAGCGGTGCGAGGTGGCCCTGAAAGGCGATGTCGTCGTTGGCGAGCAGTCCGGTCGCGAGCTGCGCACCGATCAGCGCCAGCAGCGCCAGCACCGACAGCGCGCCGAGCGGGTTGTGGCCGAGCCCGTCCCATTCGCCGCGCAGATAGGCGCGCAACCGCGACGGGGTCGGCACGAAGCTGGCGAAGCGTGCATGCGTCGAGCCGAGAAAGCCCCAGGCGAGGCGGAAGACGACCAGCCCGACGAGCGCGAGACCGATGCGGCCGTGCCAGACGATGGCGTTGCCGCCGATCTTGCCGCTGATGATGGCACCGGCGACGAGCGTCGCCAGCGACCAGTGGAATATGCGGGTGGGAAGATCCCAGACGGGGGTGCGATGGGCCATGAGCAATCCTTTGCGGGTGATGCGAATATGCGATGCGTGCTGCATAGACCCCGCGGCGGCGCCCAAGTTCAGGCGTTGCGGTGCGCTCAGTGCAGCAGGATCTTCGACAGGAATTCGCGCGCCCGCTCGCTTTTCGGCTGGCTGAAGAACTGCTCCTTGCTGTCGTCCTCGACGATCTCGCCGGCGTCCATGAAGATGACGCGGTCGGCGACGCGCCGGGCGAAGCCCATTTCGTGTGTGACGACCATCATCGTCATGCCTTCCTGCGCCAGTTCGACCATGACGTCGAGGACCTCGTTGATCATTTCCGGATCGAGCGCCGAGGTCGGCTCGTCGAAGAGCATGGCGATCGGATCCATCGCCAGCGCCCGCGCGATCGCCACGCGCTGCTGCTGGCCGCCCGAGAGCTGGCCGGGATACTTGTCCTTGTGCGCGGAGAGGCCGACGCGATCGAGCAGCTTGAGGCCGCGCTCGACGGCCTCGTCCTTGTTGCGGCCGAGCACTTTCATCTGCGCGATGGCGAGGTTGCGCGTGATCGACAGGTGCGGAAACAGCTCGAAATTCTGGAAGACCATGCCGATGCGCGAACGCAGCTTCGGCAGGTTGGTGCGACTGTCATGGACGCTGTAGCCGTCGACGAGGATCTCGCCCTGCTGGATCGGTTCGAGCGCGTTGACGGTCTTGATCAACGTCGATTTGCCGGAGCCGGACGGGCCGCAGACGACGACGACCTCGCCCTTGTTGACCTTGGTGCTGCATTCCTTGAGGGCTTGGAAGGAACCATACCATTTGCTGATTTTGTGAATTTCGATCATGGGCATTGTGTTTCTCCCGAGGGGGAACTGGCGTTGTTCAATGGGTGGCGACCGCGAGGCGTGTCTGCAGGCGCTTGACCACCTGCGAGAGCGTCAGGCAGACGACGAAATAGACGAGGGCGACGAAGACGTACATCTCGACGAGCCGGCCGTCGCGCTGGGCGATCTTGCTGGCGAGCGTGACGAAGTCGGGCAGGGAAATGATGTAGACCAGCGAGACATCCTGGAAGAGCACGATCGTCTGTGTCAGCAATACCGGTAGCATATTGCGGAAGGCCTGCGGCAGGACGATCTGCGCCATCACCTGCCAGTAGGTGAAGCCGAGCGCATAGCCGGCGTTGGCCTGGCCGCGCGGGATGCTCTGGATACCGGCGCGCATGATCTCGCAATAGAAGCAGGCTTCGAAGAGGATGAAGGTGATCAGCGCCGAGGCGAAGGCGCCGACCCGGATCGGCTGGCTGGCGCCGGTGACCCAGGCGCCGATGTAGGGCATCAGGAAGTAGAACCAGAAGATGACGAGCACCAGCGGCAACGAACGCATCGCATTGACATAGCCGGCGGCGAGTCGCGAGAGCGCCATGTTCGATGATAGGCGCATCATCGCCAGCAGCGTGCCGAAGACGATGCCGCCGAGCATCGACAGCGCGGTGACCTGGAGCGTGAAGACGAGTCCCTGGAAGAGCAGCACCTGCCAGGTGCGGGCGATGACGTCGAAATCGAAATGGGCGAGCATGGCGTAGTTTCCTTTTTCCTTCTCCGCTCAGTGGGCCGCCGCGACGGCATCACGGGCGGCGGTGAAACCGGGCACGGCGACGAAACGTTCGAGTCGGCGCATGAACAGCACGATGGCGAGGTTGAGCGCCAGGTAGAGCAGCGTCGCGGCGGTGAAGGCCTCGAAGACCTGGAAGCTGAATTCCTGCATCGCACGCGCCCTGGCGGTGAGTTCCATAAGCCCGATCGTCAGCGCGACGGCGCTGTTCTTCATGACGTTCATGAATTCCGAGGTGAGCGGCGGCAGGATCAGGCGGAAAGCCATCGGCAGCAGCACGTGGCGGTAGGTCTGTGCCGTCGTCATGCCGAGCGCCGTGGCGGCCATCGTCTGGCCGCGCGGCTGCGCGCGGATGCCGGCCTTGACCTGCTCGGCGACGCGCGCCGAGGTGAAGAAGCCGAGCGCGAAGACGGCGGTCCAGAAGGAAGAATTCGGCAGTTGCTTGACCCAGGTGCCGAGGCCGGTGGGCAGGAGTTCCGGCACGACGAAGAACCAGAGGAACATCTGCACCAGGATCGGCATGTTGCGGAAGAGTTCGACGTAGGCATCGCCGAGGCGGACGACGGTGGGATTGCGCACGGTGCGCAGGGTACCGATCAGGCTGCCGAGCACGAGCGCCATCAGCCAGGCCGACAGGCCGGTGGCGATGGTCCAGCGCAGGCCCTGGAAGAGCGTGGCGAGATAGGTGCCGGTGGCGTCGGGGGAGAGCTCCCAGAAAATGCCCCAGTTCCAGTTGTACTTCAAGGTGGTCTCCCGTGGTCGGTGGGTGGGTCTCTGCCGCCGGAACCGCCGGGCGACGGTTCCGGCGCGGCCGGTCAGTTCGCGTAGAAGGCGGGGTCGGCGGTGTCGGTCGGATGTGCGACGACCTTCTTCATCGCTGCGCTCATCGGGATCGACAGCGTGATGCCGCGCGGCGGGATCGCCTTGACGAACCATTTGTCATAGATCGCGCTGAGCTGGCCGCTCTTGTAGATCTTTGTCATGGCGTCGTCGACGACCTTCTTGAAGGCGGGATCGTCCTTGCGCACCATGATGCCGTAGGGCTCGACCGAGAGCGCGTCGTCGGAGATCGTGTAGCCGCCGGCGTTCTGCGCATTGGCGACGAGGCCGGCAAGCAGGATGTCGTCCATGACGAAGGCGGCGGCGCGCCCGGTCTCGACCATCAGGAAGCCTTCGGCGTGATCCTTGGCCGGCAGGATCGTCAGGCCGAGGTTGCGCGCGGCGTTGAGTTCGGTGATTTGCTTGATGTTGGTGGTGCCCGAGGTCGAGGTCACCGTCTTGCCCTTGAGATCTTCGAGCTTGTGCAGCTTGTCGGCTTTCTTGGCGACAAAGCGGTTGGCCGTGACGAAGTGCGTGATCGTGTAGGAGACCTGCTTCTGGCGTTCGGCGTTGTTGGTCGTCGAGCCGCATTCGAGGTCGATCGTGCCGTTGGCGAGCAGCGGGATGCGGGTCGCCGAGGTGACCGGCTGATAGACCACCTTCAATGACGGCAGCTTGAGTTCGGCCTTGACCGCGTCGACGACCTTCAGGCAGAGGTCCATGGCATAGCCGATCGGCTGCTGCTTGTCATCGAGATATGAGAATGGAATCGAGGAATCGCGGTTGCCGAGCGTGATGCTGCCGCTGGCCTTGATCTTGTCGAGAGTGCCGGGTTCGGCGAGGACCGGCGTCGAGAGGGCGAGTCCGAGGGAAAGCCCGGCGAGGGCGAGAGAGGCGCCTGGTTTCATCGTGTGCTCCTGAGCATGAAGTGATTGAGAGGAATTCGTTTCATGTCAGGGAAACAGCAATAAGCGTTCCAACTATCCGATATTGTTGGAATGTTAAGGTAAATCAACGTGTTGAAAGTGATATAGCAACCGCTGTGCGCGGCGGTCGAAGGACGGGGATGCACCAGCGACGGGCGCGGCGGCGCCCAAGGCGTGGGCGTGCCGCGTCTTTTTTTGGCGACCGAGGGACGAAAAAAAGCGGAGCACGCGGCTCCGCTTTTCGAGGTGTACGCTTGGTTTAGACGACCGCGCCTTCGTCGTTGGCGCCTTCGATCTGCTTTTTCGGCTTGATGAAGTGTTCGCGCGAGACGCCGAGCCACATGACGAGCGGGCTGGCGACAAGCACCGACGAGTAGATGCCGAAGCAGATGCCGATGGTCAGCGCCAGGGCGAAGTAATGCAGCGTCTCGCCGCCGAAGATCAGCATCGACAGCACCATCAGCTGCGTACAACCGTGTGTGATGATCGTCCGCGAGATCGTGCTGGTGATCGCGTGGTCGAGCACTTGCGGCGTCGTCAGGCCGCGGACTTTCTTGAAGGTTTCGCGCACGCGGTCGAAGACGACCACCGACTCGTTGACCGAATAGCCGAGCACGGCCAGCACGGCGGCCAGCACCGAGAGCGAGAATTCCCATTGGAAGAAAGCGAAGAAGCCGAGAATGATGACGATGTCGTGAAGGTTGGCGATGATTGCCGACACCGAGAAGCGCCATTCGAAACGCATCGCCAGATAAAGGACGATGCCGACGATGACGAGCAACAGCGCCATCGAGCCGTTCTCGGCGAGCTCCTTGCCGACCTGCGGACCGACGAATTCGACGCGGCGCAGCGTCGCGCCCGGTGCTGCGGTGTCGAGCGCCGCCATCACCGATTCGCCGATCTTGGCCGAGTTCTGCTCTTCCTTGAGCGGCAGGCGGATCATGACGTCGCGGCTGGAGCCGAAGTTCTGCACGGCGATGTCGGTATAGCCCGACTTGGTCAGTCCTTCGCGAATCTTCTCGAGGTCGGCGGCCTGGCTGTAATTCACCTCGATCAGCGTGCCGCCGGTGAATTCGACCGAGAAGTGGAGGCCGCGGTGGGCGAGGAAGAACACGGCGAGCAGGAAGGTGATCAGCGAAATGACATTGAACACCAGCGCATGCCGCATGAACGGGATGTCTTTGTGGATGCGGAAAAATTCCATGGTTCTGATCCCTTAGTTGACGGAGCTTGTCGGCGTATTGCCCGGCTTCCAGATCTGGCCGATGGCGACCGATTCGAGCTTGCGGCGGCGACCGTAGATGAGGTTGACCAGCGCACGCGAGACGACGACTGCCGAGAACAGCGAGGTGAGAATGCCGAGGCAGTGCACGACGGCGAAGCCGCGCACCGGACCGGAGCCGAAGACGAGCAGCGCGATGCCGGCGATCAGCGTCGTGATGTTCGAGTCGAGAATGGTGCCGAAGGCGCGGTCATAACCGGTATAGATCGCCGCCTGTGGCGACGCGCCGTTGCGCAGTTCCTCGCGGATGCGTTCGTTGATCAGCACGTTCGAGTCGATGGCCATGCCGAGCGCCAGCGCGATGGCAGCGATGCCCGGCAGGGTCAGCGTCGCCTGCAGCAGTGACAGGAGCGCGATCAGGAAGAGCAGGTTGGACGCCAGCGCGAGGACCGAGACGAGGCCGAACATCATGTAGTAGCCGATCATGAACAGCGAGATCGCGGCAAAGCCCCACAGGGTCGAGTGGAAGCCCTTGGCGATGTTCTCGGCGCCGAGGCTCGGGCCGATCGTGCGTTCCTCGATGATTTCCATCGGCGCGGCCAGCGAGCCAGCGCGCAGCAGCAGTGCCGTGTCGTTGGCTTCCATGGTGCTCATGCGGCCCGAAATCTGCACGCGGCCGCCGCCGATTTCGGTGCGGATCACTGGGGCGGTGACGACTTCGCCCTTGCCCTTTTCGATCAGCAGGATGGCCATGCGCTTGCCGACGTTTTCGCGCGTGATTTCCTTGAAAATGCGCGCGCCGGCCGAATCGAGCGTCAGATGGACGGCCGGTTCCTGGCTCTGGTTGTCGAAGCCGGCTTGGGCGTCGGTGAGACGATCGCCGGTGAGGACGACCTGCTTCTTGACGAGCAGGGGTTGGCCGCCGCGTTCGACGTACATTTCCGCACCGAAGGGCGCCTGGCCGGCTATCGCCGCCTCGAGCGCGCCCGGGGTGTCGTCGACCATGCGGATTTCAAGCGTCGCCGTGCGGCCGAGGATGTCCTTGGCCTTGGCCGTGTCCTGCACACCCGGCAGTTGCACGACGATACGGTCGGCGCCCTGCTGGGTGATCACCGGCTCGGCGACGCCGAGTTCGTTGATCCGGTTGTGCAGTGTGCCCATGTTCTGCTTGACCGCGAGTTCCTGGATCTTTTTCAGCGCCGTCGGCTTGAGCGTGGCGAGCAGGCGCAGGTCGGTGCCTTCGCCCTGTTCGGTCAGCAGCAGGTCGGGCTGGTTGTCTTCGAGGATGTTGCGGGCTTTGATGCGCGTGTCGGTGTCGCGGAAGCGGATGACGATGCGCTCGCCTTCGCGGTTGATGCCGCCGTGGCGGATCGTCTTGTCGCGCATCAGGCTGCGCAGGTCGGCCGAGAGGGAGTCAAGCCGCTTGGTGACGGCGCCTTTCATGTCCACCTGCAGCAGGAAGTGCACGCCGCCGCGCAGGTCGAGGCCGAGGTACATCGGCAGCGCGTGCAGGTTGGTCAGCCACTGCGGCGAGCTCGACAGCAGGTTCAGGGCGACGACGTATTGCGGATCGCTGGCGTCGGGGTTGAACTGCTTCTCGAGGATATCGCGCGCCTTGAGCTGGGTGTCGGTGTCCTTGAGGCGAACCTTGACGCCGTTGGTGTCGAGGAAGAGGCCGTTGGTGTCGACGCTGGCGCCCTTGAGCGCCATTTCGACGCGTTCGAGCGTCTTGAGGTCGGTCTTGATCGTGGCCTTGCCGCTGGAAACCTGGACGGCCGGCGATTCGCCGAAGAAATTCGGCAGGGTATAGATGAAACCGGTCAGCAGCGCAAAGGCGACGATGACGTACTTCCAGAGCGGATAGCGATTCATGGGGTCTGTCGAACGAGGATGGGGCGATGCAGCATCGCCGGGAAGGTCGCTGCGGGGCGTCACGCCCCGCAGGACCCAAGCCTGGGCTTCTTAATTCTTGTTGAGCGTGCCCTTGGGCAGAACGACGGCGATCGATGCCTTTTGGAACTGGACTTCGACGTTCTCGGCGATGGCGATCGTGACGAAGTCGTCAGCGACCTTGGTGATACGGCCGGCCATGCCGCCCTGGGTGATGACTTCGTCGCCCTTGGCCAGCGCTTCGACGAGCGCCTTGTGTTCCTTGGCCTTCTTCTGCTGCGGGCGGATCATGAAGAAATACAGGACCGCGAACATCGCGATCATGATGAAGATCTGCTCGAAACCGCCTCCCGTTGCGGAAGCGGCGGCGGTTTGCGCGTGGGCGGAACTGATCAGCACAGTGTTCTCCTGAAATACGAATGGATAGTGAAGGGGGTAAAAAAACGACCGGTTATTGTATCACTCCTGCCCGGCGCGACCGGCATGGAAACGCGCCACCGTCTCGGCCAGCGTGCCGGCGGCGATCGCCTCGCGCAGTTCGCGCATCAGCGTCTGGTAATAGCGCAGGTTGTGGATCGTGTTGAGTTGCGCGCCGAGGATTTCGCCGACGCGGAAAAGGTGGTGCAGGTAGGCGCGGCTGAAGTTGCGGCAGGTGTAGCAGTCGCAGGAGGCGTCGAGCGGGCGCAGGTCGTCCTTGTACTGCGCGTTCTTGATGCGGACGTCGCCGAAGCGCGTGAACAGGTGGCCGTTGCGGGCGTTGCGCGTCGGCATGACGCAGTCGAACATGTCGATGCCGGCCTGGACGCCGTTGACGAGGTCTTCGGGCGTGCCGACGCCCATCAGGTAGCGCGGCTTGTGCGTCGGCAGGCGCGGCGCCGTGTGGGCCAGGATGCGCGCCATCTCTTCCTTCGGTTCGCCGACCGAGAGGCCGCCGATAGCCATGCCGTCGAAACCGATGGTGTCGAGGCCGGCCAGCGATTCGTCGCGCAGGTCCTCGTACATGCCGCCCTGGACGATGCCGAACAGTGCGTTGGCATTGCCGAGGCGCTGGTGTTCGTCATACGAACGTTTTGCCCAGCGCAAGGACATGCGCATTGAGTCGGCGGCCTGGACATGCGTGGCGGGAAAGGGCGTGCATTCGTCGAAGATCATGACGATGTCGGAATTCAGCGTGTGCTGAATCCGCATCGATTCCTCGGGCGTCAGGAAAAGCTTGCGGCCGTCGATCGGCGAGGAGAACTTGACGCCTTCCTCGGTGATCTTGCGCAGCGCGCCGAGCGAGAAGACCTGGAAGCCGCCCGAGTCGGTCAGGATTGGCTTGTCCCAGCCCATCAGCCGGTGCAGGCCGCCGTGCTTGCCGATAACGTCGAGGCCGGGGCGCAGCCAGAGATGAAAGGTGTTGCCGAGGCAGATCTGCGCGCCGATCTCGTCGAGGTCGCGCGGCGTCATCGCCTTGACCGTGCCGTAAGTGCCGACCGGCATGAAGACCGGCGTTTCGACGCAGCCGTGGGCGAGCGTCAGGCGACCGCGGCGGGCGCCGCCGTCGGTGGTGATGAGTTCGAATTTCATGGCTGTCGTTCCAGAAGCATGGCGTCGCCGTAGCTGAAAAAGCGGTAGTGCTCGTCGACGGCATGACGATAGGCGGCACGGATCGGTGCCATGCCGGCGAAGGCCGAGACGAGCATCAGCAGCGTCGATTTCGGCAGGTGAAAATTGGTGATCAGTCGGTCGATGACGCGGAAGCGGTAGCCCGGCGTGATGAAGATGTCGGTTTCCGCCGTGCCGGCGCGCAGCTCGCCGCCTTGTGCCGCGGCTTCAAGGGTGCGCAGCGTTGTCGTGCCGACGGCGATGACGCGGCCGCCGCGGGCGCGGGTGCGTGCGATCGCGTCGACGGTCGCCTGCGGCAGTTCGTAGGTTTCCGAGTGCATACGGTGCGCTGCGACGTCATGGACGCGCACCGGCTGGAAGGTGCCGGCACCGACGTGCAGCGTCAGCCAGGCGAGTTCGGCGCCGGCCTCTTGCAGGCGGGCGAGCATCGCTTCGTCGAAGTGCAGGCCGGCGGTGGGGGCGGCGACCGCGCCGACATGGCGGGCATAGACGGTCTGGTAGCGCGTCTCGTCCTCGGCTGCGGCAGCGTGCGTGATATAGGGCGGCAGCGGCAGGCGGCCGTGACGCTCGGTCAACGCGTAGAGGTCGCCGTCGCCATCGAGTTCGAGCGCGAAGAACTCGCCCTGTTCGCCGGTACGACCGGTGACGGTCAGGGTGAAGGCGTCTTCGAGCAGGATGCGCGAGCCCGGCTTTGGCGACTTGCTGGCGCGGATCTGCGCGATCGCATGACGCGCATCGACGACGCGTTCGATCATCACTTCGATCTGTCCGCCGCTTTCCTTGCGTCCGAACAGTCGTGCCTTGATGACCTTGGTGTTGTTGAAGACGAGCAGATCGCCCGGTGCGACCAGGGTTGGCAGCTCGGCAAAGAGGCGATCGTCGAGGCGCTCGCCGGCGACGTGAAGCAGTCGGCTCGATGTGCGTTCGAGCGCTGGGTGCTGCGCAATCAGTGCCGGCGGCAGTGGAAAATCGAAGTCGTCGAGGGTCAGCATGTCTGGATCATGAATAAGTGACTTGTCGGTTATGTCTGAATCGAGGATAATTCGCGCTCTTCCAGTTCGCCTCGTGCGAACTTCCTGCCCCGATGGCGGAATCGGTAGACGCAGCGGACTCAAAATCCGCCGCCGCAAGGCGTGCCAGTTCGACTCTGGCTCGGGGCACCATCCTCGATGGTTCTGAGGCAGCGCAGGAAGGCGCGCATTATACGCCTCTTTCCCCCTTCAATTAGCCGGTTTTCGATCGCTGCGAGCGCGGCATCGTTGCATCTGTTCATGGTGGCGATTCGCGCAGCATCCCCTTGAGCCAGCGGCAGAATCGTTCGCCCTGCTGCAAATGGCGGCTGGCCGGGTTGACGTAGGCCGTGTAGGCCGCGCCGGAAGCGATCGCCGTGTCGTCGGCGCGTCGCAGGATGCCGTTGTGCAGCGCGTCGCGGACGAGCATTTCGGGTATGACGAGAAAGCCGACGCCGCCGATCGCCGCTTCGACGGCGAGAAAATAGTGGTCGTAGCTCGCGACGGTGCGCAGCATGTCGGCGGCAATGTCGCGCGCCATCGCCCAGGCGGCGATCGCATCGGGGCGCAACCGGCACAGGATCATCGGCCACTGCTGCTGTGGGTCTGTGCCGCGGGCGGCAATGCAGGCTGGCGAGCCGACACAGACGAGTCGTTCGCGCACGAGTTCCCAGCTGGGCGCGTCCGGCAGCGCCATGTGACGCGTAATCAGCACGTCGAATTCGTCCTGTGCCAGAGGCGTCGCCAACGAGGTGACGAGGTCGATCTGGATGCCGTGGCGCTTGGAGAATTCGCCGAGGACGGGAACGACGACTTTCATCGCGAAACTCGGCATCGAGGTGCGGACGATCAGGCGGTCGTGCGCGAGACGTTTTTGCACCAGTTGCTGCGCCGTCAGTTCAAGCGTCGAAATCGCTTCCTTCAGGGCGTCGTGGAGTTGCCGGCCTTCCGAGGTGAAGGTCACGGACGCGCCACTGCGCTGGAACAGTCTTGCGCCGGCCAGCCTCTCCAGTCGGGCAACCTGGCGGCTGACGGCGCTCTGCGTGATGCCCAGTGCCGTCGCTGCCCGGGTGAAGTTGCCATAGCGACCGATGGTGACGAAGACGCGAAAGGCGGTGAGCGGAACGTCAATGGGGTTAGGCATGACTAAAACTCATGATTGATCGTCGCAAATGTGATGCGTTCATGTTGGATAAGCTCAATGAGGCTCGTGAGTTGAGCGCAATGGCGGTATTCTCTGCGGATGCAAAAATATCATGTCTGCGTTGCCCTGTCCGGGCTCTTGCGATGCCCCGTTGAAGCGCGGTGCGCGGGGTGGCGCCCGTGAGCGCTTATCTGATGCTCGGTTGCGTCGTCCTGATGACGCATTTTCTCGAAGGCATTACCGGCTTCGGTTGTACGGTGCTGGCGCTGCCCTTCGCCATCCTGCTGGTCGGCACCAAGCAGGCCGTACCGGTGTTGTTGGTGCTGGCGCTGTTTCTGGCCGCCTATATCGTCTGGATCGATCGCCAACGCATCGTCTGGCGCGAATTCGGTCGCATTGTGATCTGGGTCGGACTCGGCTTGCCGGTCGGGTTGTTCGCTTTCGGCGCGTTCGATGAGGGTGTGCTGCGTTCGATTCTTGGCGCTTTCATGGTGCTCGTGGCCGTACGCGGCCTGCTCTCCAAGTGGCTGGCGCTGGACGAAAAGCGCGTGCCGGCCTGGATTCTGCGCCTGATGCTGATCGCCGGCGGGTTCTTTCACGGCGCGTTTTCTTCGGGCGGGCCGCTGGTCGTGATCTATGCCCGTCACGCGCTGCCGCACAAGAGCCATTTCCGCGCGACCATCAGTCTGCTCTGGCTGAGCCTGAATTCGGTCATGCTCGTGCAGGGGGTCGTTTCCGGCCGGATGACCGCCGAGATCTGGGAGATCATCGGCGTCTGCGTGCCCTTTCTTGTCGTCGGGGCGCTGGCGGGCAACTGGGCGCACCGGCATATTCAGGATCGCTATTTTTCGCAGATCGTGTATGGCGTATTGTTCGCCTCAGGTCTGTTCATGTTTCGGTAGGGAGAGTCCGTCATGCAAGAACAAGGGAAGCGTTCCGCGCAGTTTTCGCCCTCGCCGCTCGATCCGGCCGACTGGCAAACGTTTCGGGCCGATGCGCACCGCTTGCTCGATGCCTGTATCGACCAGTTGAGTTCGGCCCGGCAACACCCGTGGCAACCTGTCGGCGAGGCCGACAAGGCGGCGTTGGCGCTGGGCGAAGCACTTGAGGGCGAGGAGAGCGGGGCGCTCGTCGATGAACTGGTGCGCAAGGTTCTGCCGTTCCACACCGGCAACACGCACCCGCGTTTTTTCGGCTGGGTGCACGGCACCGGCCTGGCCGCCGGCCTGCTTGCCGAGATGGTGGCGGCGACGATGAACAGCAATTGCGGCGGGCGCGATCATGGCGCCGTCTATGTTGAGCGCGAGGTGATCGATTGGTGCCGCCGTTGTTTCGGTTTTCCCGAGTCGGCGAGTGGCGTCCTCGTCGGCGGGACCTCGCAGGCGACGGTGATCGCGCTGGCCGCCGCACGCACGCGCGCGCTCGGGGCCGCGTCCCGGCGCGACGGTATACAGGGCGCCCAGCGACTGGCTGCGTATGCCTTGCAGGGCGTGCATAACGCGACCGTGAAATCCCTGGAACTGCTCGGTGTCGGGGCGGCGGCGCTACGGACCATTCCGGCCGGCGTCGATGGCGGCATGTCTCTCGAGCGCCTCGCCGAAGCGGTGGCGAAGGATCGCGCCGACGGCATGCTGCCGTTCTGCATCGTTGCGACGGCCGGGTCGGTCGATCTCGGTGTCTTTGACGACATCGACGCGATTGCCGATTTCTGTGCTCGCGAAGGCATCTGGCTGCATGTCGATGGCGCGTTCGGCGCCTGGTCGCGGTTGGCCGATTCGCCTTGGCGTGATCTGTCGCGCGGGATCGAGCGGGCCGATTCGCTGGCCTTCGATTTTCACAAGTGGATGTATGTGCAGTATGACTGCGGTGTCGTCCTGATCCGCGACGAAGCGGCGCATCGCCAGGCCTTCGCCGCGCGTCCGGCCTATCTCGCCAAACAGGATCAGGGGCTTGGCGGCGGCGAACCCTGGTACTGCGACTACGGTGTCGATCTGTCGCGCGGGTTCCGTGCGCTCAAGGTCTGGGCGGCCTTGCGGAACTATGGCAGCAAGGCGCTGGGCGCGTCGATCACAGACAATTGCCGTCTGGCCGAGCGTATGGGCGTGCTGGTCGGCGCGACGCCGGGTTTGCGCCTGGCCGCGCCGGTGCGCCTGAATGTCTGCTGTTTCAGCGCCGCGCCGTCGGATTGGGAGGGTGCGGCTCAGGATCGCCTGAACGAACGGATCACGCATGTCTTGCAATTGGCCGGCGACGTGGTATTTTCCACCACCCGCGTGGAGGGACGGACGGTGATCCGGGCTGCGATCACCAACCACCGGACCTGTGCCGCGGATATCGACGAGGCAATCTCGGCCGTGATGCGCGTGCGCTGCGGCGAGATCGCAAACGCTGGCACACAATGATCAGAAAATAGGGACAGGAAAGGGAAACGCATGCAATTTGAGTCGCGACTGGTGGCTGCCGATGACGACGAGATCGTCGAACTCGGTGAGTCGGCGCAACCTTTGGCGCAATGGAGCGGTGTCGTGCTGCCGGGCTTCGATACCGTTCGCCTGGCGACGCTGCACGCCCTCCTGACCGGTGAGCCGCTGCATGGGGTCCTGGATGCGTACGAGCCGGCCTACGTGTCGTCGGACGATGTGGCGGTGGTTCGTGTCGCCGACGAGTTGTGCGCGTCGCTGGTCGATCTGGACGACGATGCGGTTGTTGTCGCGGCGACCGAGCTGGCGGCGACCGAGGAATTCGAGAGCGCCGGCTGGAGCGAAGAGGTCGTTACCGACCTGCTCGCCGATCTTGCTGGTCTGGCGCAATTGGCCGATGCGCAGGATCAGGCGCTCTTTCTCATCATCCGGCCGCTGGAAATGACGGAAGAATAAGCGCCCCGCCATCGGAGGGGCGGGGCGGCGCGTTCAGCGGCGCCGTACGGTGTGCACCAGATAGTTGACGCTGGTGTCCCGGTTCAGGCGGTAGACGCGCGTCAGCGGGTTGTAGCCCATGCCGATGAGTTCGTCCGGTTCGAGGCCGGCGGCTTTGGCCCAGCGGCACAGTTCGGCCGGACGGATGAATTTCGCGTAATCGTGCGTGCCTTTCGGCAGCATGTTCAGGATGTATTCGGCGCCGATCACGGCCAGCAGGTAGGCCTTGGGATTGCGGTTGAGCGTCGAGAAAAACACATGGCCGCCCGGTTTGACGAGTTGCGCGCAGGCGGCGACGATGCTGGCCGGGTCGGGGACGTGCTCGAGCATTTCCATGCAGGTGACGACGTCGTAGCGCTCGGGCGCTTCGGCGGCATGCGCCTCGGCCGATTCCTTGCGGTAGTCGACGCGGCGCCCGCTTTCCAGCAGGTGCAGTTTGGCGACGGCCAGCGCCTTGTCGGAGAGGTCGATGCCGGTGACGTCGGCACCGCGCGCGGCCATGCTTTCCGAGAGGATGCCGCCGCCGCAGCCAATGTCGAGCACGGTTTTTCCTGCCAGGCCGGCGATCTGTTCGATCCACTCGAGGCGCAACGGGTTGATTTCGTGCAGCGGGCGGAATTCGCTGGTCGGGTCCCACCAGCGGTGCGCGAGTTCGCTGAATTTCTGGAGTTCGAGAGGGTCGGCGTTTTGCATGGCGATGGCGTCCGCAAAAAGAGTGGAGCAACAAAAAAGCCCTGCCGAGGCAGGGCTTTTCGTCCGTTCGGCCTTATTACTTCTTGGTGCCGATCAGTTCGATGTCAACACGACGGTCCGGTTGCAGACAGGCGATGACCTTGGCGCTCTTCGGGCCCTTGCACTGGTTCGGCTTCGTGACCGGCTGCTTGCTGCCCTTGCCTTCGGTGTAAACACGGTTGGCCGGGATGCCCTTGGCAACCAGGTAGTCCTTGACCGCGGCGGCGCGCTTCTCGGACAGCTTCTGGTTGTAAGCGGCGCTACCGATACGGTCGGCGTGACCGACGGCGATGACCACTTCGAGGTTCAGTTGGCCAGCCTTGGCGACGACGTCGTCAAGCTTGGTCTTGCCTTCGGGGCGCAGCGTGGCCTTGTTGAAGTCGAACAGGGCGTCAGCGGCGATCGTGACCTTCTCACCGAAAGCGGCAGCCTTCTGGGCAACTGCCGGAGCAGCCGGGGCAGCCTTCGGAGCGGGCTCGCACACTTCCTTGGCGATCAGATCCTTGTCGCAGCCGCAGCCGTTCTTGTCTTGGGCAGCAGCAGCCGGGGTCCAGTAGCCGGTGCGGACGCACAGGCCGGCGCCGCTCTTGACGACGTCGCCACGGCTGTCGAGAACGTAGACGCTACCAGCGGTTTGCGCTTGGGCGAAAGAAGCACAGAGACCAAGGGTAATGGCCAGGGCGGCCATCAAACTGTGTTTTGCCGTATTTTTCATCTGAAAATCCTCATTGGTTAAAGCCTGTGGAGCGAACTCCAGCAGGCCTGATACGCCTCAGTTAACTAATACAAAAACTTGTCAAGCATCGCGCGGACGAATTTGATTCTGCCATAAGGAAGCTAGGCTGATCAACTCAATTTCATTATCCGCAGTCAGTTTCCGGTGCTTGATACGTTGTATTCCTGCAACCCAGACGTCCGAAACCTGCTCTCGACTCGCGACGTAGACGACGTGGGATGCCGGGTCGTAGCACGGGGACAGGCGAAGATCCTGCAGGTCGATGGCGCACAGGTCAGCCGCCTTGCCGGGGCGCAGGGAGCCGATCTCTTCGTCCAGGCCGAGTGCCCGGGCGCCGCCGAGTGTCGCCATGTGCAGCGCCTGATGGGCGCCGACGGCGTCCGCCTGTCCGCTTTCGGCCTTGGCGAGCAGTGCGGCCAGTCGCATTTCGGCGAAAAGATCGAGCCGGTTGTTGCTGGCGGCGCCGTCGGTGCCGAGGCCGACGTTGGCGCCTTGCGCGAGCAAGGCCGTGATCGGGGCGATGCCGCTCGCCAGCTTGAGGTTGGAACTGGGACAATGCGCGATCGAGCAGCCGTGGCGGGCCAGGTGAGCGATTTCGCCGGGTTCGAGATGGACGGCATGGGTGGCGATCAGCGCCGGTCCCAAGAGGCCGAGCCGGTGCAGTCGTTCCAGCGGGCGGACG
This sequence comes from Propionivibrio dicarboxylicus, assembly GCF_900099695.1. GTDB lineage: Bacteria > Pseudomonadota > Gammaproteobacteria > Burkholderiales > Rhodocyclaceae > Propionivibrio > Propionivibrio dicarboxylicus. The sequence continues at coordinate 103,213 of NZ_FNCY01000005.1, forward strand.
CCGAATTGCCGTTCGCTGTCGCGGAGTTCTTGCGTCGTTTCATGCAGGTGGAGGTGGATCGGCAGTTCACATTGCTCCGCCAGCGTCAGGACTTTGCCGAAGGCACGGTCGCTGACCGTATACGGAGCGTGCGGCGCCAGGCAGAAGTTGATCCCGGGTTGGTCGCGCAGGGTGTCACGGATGGCCATGCCTTTGTCGAGGTAGTCGTCGACGTCGGTGGCGTAGGCCGTCGGGGCGTCGATGACGATGAGGCCGATGGCCGCGCGCATGCCCGCCTCGACTGCCGCTTCGGCCGCTGCCTTGGGGAAGAAGTACATGTCGTTGAAGCAGGTGATGCCACCCAGCAGCATCTCGGCGCACGCGATTCGCGTGCCGTCGCGCACGAACTGGGGTGAGACATGGCGCGCCTCGGCGGGCCAGATGTGATGCTGCAGCCATTCCATCAGCGGTTGGTCATCGGCCATGCCGCGCAGGAGCGTCATCGCTGCGTGGGTGTGAAGGTTGACGAGACCGGGAATCAGGACATGGTGCGGACGCCGTTCGATGGTTTGCGGCGAAAAGCGGCGGTGTGCTTCCGATTGTTGCAGAATTGCAACAATCCGGCCTGCGTCGATGGCGATTGCATGGTTTTCCAAGGCGATTCCCGCCGGCTCGATCGGGATGATCCAGCGTGCTTCGATCAGAAGGTCGATTTTTGTGACTTGCGGCGTTGTGTCCATGTGCAGGGTATGGTTTCTTGGCGAAATAATCGGAGCGGCGCCTAGCTTACTTGGGATTTCGCCTGATTTCGAGCCTGCTGGCATGTTGGTGGTCGCCGATTCGTGCGGGGTTTGCGGGTCGGGAAGCGGTCGCTCGTGTTAAAATGACCCGTTTATCAGGGCGGCGCTACGACCGTCCGCCCCCGTGTTTGCTGGAATCTACGGACAATAAAAATGGATCAGGCCGCTGAGCAATTCGCCAAAGAAACCCTTCCCATCAGTCTCGAAGACGAGATGCGCCGTTCGTATCTCGACTACGCGATGAGCGTGATCGTCGGCCGGGCGCTGCCGGACGCGCGCGACGGCCTGAAGCCGGTGCATCGACGCGTGCTCTACGCGATGCACGAGCTTAGCAACGACTGGAACAAGGCTTACAAGAAATCGGCGCGTATCGTCGGCGACGTGATCGGTAAATATCACCCGCACGGCGATACAGCGGTGTACGACACGATCGTGCGGATGGCGCAGGACTTTTCGCTGCGTTACATGCTGGTCGATGGACAGGGCAACTTCGGGTCGGTCGATGGCGATAGCGCTGCGGCGATGCGATACACGGAAGTGCGCATGGCGCGCATCGGTCACGAGTTACTTGCCGATATCGACAAGGAGACTGTGGACTTCGGGCCGAACTACGACGGTTCCGAGCAGGAACCGCTGATTCTGCCGACGCGGATTCCGAACCTGCTGATCAACGGTTCGTCGGGCATTGCCGTCGGCATGGCGACGAACATTCCGCCGCACAACTTCAACGAGGTCGCCGACGCGTGCCTTGCGCTGCTGAACAATCCCGAACTCAGCATCGACGAACTCATCGACCTGGTGCCGGCACCGGATTTCCCGACCGGCGGCATTATTTACGGGGTGTCGGGCGTGCGCGAGGGCTATCACACCGGTCGCGGCCGGGTGATCATGCGCGCCAAGTCGCATTTCGAGGACATCAAGGGCAGCGCCGACCGTCAGGCGATCATCATCGACGAGTTGCCCTACCAGGTGAACAAGCGTTCGCTGCTGGAGAAGATCGGCGAACTCGTCAATGATAAGCGCATCGAAGGCATTGCCGACCTGCGCGACGAGTCCGACAAGTCCGGCATGCGCGTGGTCATCGAGTTGAAGCGCAGCGAAGTGCCCGAGGTCGTGCTCAACAATCTCTACAAGATGACCCAGTTGCAGGACACCTTCGGCATGAACATGGTGGCGCTGGTCGATGGTCAGCCGCGCCTCCTGAATCTCAAGCAGCTGATCGAGTGTTTCCTGTCGCACCGTCGCGAGGTCATCACGCGGCGTACGGTTTACGAGTTGCGCAAGGCGCGTGAGCGGGCCCACATTCAGGAAGGCCTGGCTGTGGCGCTCGATAATGTCGATGAGATCATTGCCCTGATCAAGGCCTCGCCGACGCCGGCCGATGCCCGGCGTGGGCTGATGTCGAAGCTGTGGAACTCGGCGACGGTCGCCGAAATGCTTTCGCGCGCGGCGCTCGATGCAACGCGTCCGGAAGGTCTCGGGCTGGAATACGGACTTTCGCGCAGCGGCTACCTCTTGTCGGAGACGCAGGCCCAGGCGATCCTCGATCTGCGTCTGCAGCGGCTGACCGGTCTCGAGCGCGACAAGATCGTCGCCGATTTCTCCGAGTTGCTCGAAAAAATCGCCGACCTGATGGATATCCTGGCGCGTCCCGAGCGCATCAACGAAATCATCACCGAAGAACTCGCCGGCGTTCGCGCCCAGTTCGGCGACAAGCGCCGCTCGGAAATCGTCGTCGATACGCAGGATCTCGGCATCGAGGACTTCATCACGCCGCAGGACATGGTGGTGACGCTGTCGCACACCGGTTACGTCAAGTCGCAGCCGCTCGCCGACTACCGCGCGCAGCGGCGCGGCGGGCGCGGCAAGCAGGCGGCGGCGATGAAGGAAGACGATTTCGTCGATCAACTGTTTGTCGCCAATACGCACGATACGATTCTCTGCTTCTCCAATCGCGGGCGGGTTTATTGGCTCAAGGTCTATGAAGTGCCGCAAGGCGCGCGTACCGGCCGCGGCAAGCCGATCATCAACATGTTCCCGCTCGAGGCGGGCGAGAAGATCAATGCCATCCTGTCGATCAAGGAGTTCGCCGAGGATCGCTTCATCTTCATGTGTACAGCGCAGGGGACGGTCAAGAAGACGCCGCTGTCGGACTTCTCGAATCCGCGCAAGGCCGGCATCATCGCCGTGGCGCTCGATGAAGGCGATTTCCTGATCGGTGCCGAGATCACCAACGGTACGCAGGACATCGTGCTCGTCTCGGATGCCGGCAAGGCAGTCTGGTTCGACGAGGAAGACGTGCGGCCGATGGGACGTACGGCACGCGGTGTGCGCGGCATGCGGCTCGGCGAAGGGCAGCAGGTGCTGTCGCTGCTGGTCGCCGACAACCATCAGGAGACGGTGCTGGTGGCGACCGAGAATGGCTTCGGCAAGCGCACGGTGCTCGCCGACTTCCGTCATTCGGGGCGCGGCAACCAGGGGGTGATCGCGATCGCTGCGAGCGAACGCAACGGCAAGGTCGTCGCTGCGCGTCTCGTCAAGGACGAGGACGAGATCATGCTGATCACCACCGGTGGCGTGCTGATCCGTACCCGCGTTCAGGAAATTCGCGAGCTCGGACGGGCGACGCAGGGTGTGACGCTGATCGCGCTCGATGACGGCGAAAAGCTGGCCGGGCTGGAAAAGATTGTCGAGACCGAGGACGATTCCGAGGCGCGCTCGGGCGATGCGCCTGCCGATGACGGGGCGGATGTCGACGCGCAATAAGGGGATCTGGATACGATGGGGTGGGGGCGTGCATGAATGAGGAATTGCAGCGCAGCCTGGCGGCGGTGCGCGGAGAAATCGACGCGATCGACGATCAGTTGCTCGATCTTTTGAACCGGCGCGCCCGCTGCGCCCAGCGTGTCGGCGAAATCAAGGCCGAACACGGCGAGGCCGGTTTCATCTACCGGCCCGAACGGGAAGCGCAGGTGCTGCGCCGAATCCAGGACGGCAATCCCGGACCGCTGTCGAGCGATAGCGTCACCTGGTTCTTCCGCGAGGTCATGTCGGCGTGTCTGTCGCTCGAAAAACCGCTCGGCGTCGCCTTCCTCGGCCCGCTCGGCACCTTTTCCGAGAGTGCGGCCGTCAAGCATTTCGGCCATGCGGCGCAGTTGTCGCCGCAGGTGTCGATCGACGATGTCTTCCGCGAAGTCGAATCGCGGCACGCCGATTATGCCGTCGTGCCGATCGAGAACTCGACCGAAGGCGCGATCGGGCGGACGATGGATCTGCTGATGGCGACGCCGCTGCAGATCTGCGGTGAAGTGGTGTTGCGGATTCATCAGCACCTCCTGTCGCGCGAGCCGTCGCTGGACAAGATCACCAAGGTTTATTCGCACGCGCAGTCGCTGGCGCAGTGCCATGAGTGGCTGAACCGCATGTTGCCGCAGGCGCAGCGGATTTCGATGGGCAGCAACGCCCAGGCGGCCCAGCAGGCCAGCGCCGAGCCGGGCGCGGCGGCGATCGCCGGCGATGCGGCGGCGGACCGTTACGGTTTGCCCAAGCTCGCCTCCAATATCGAGGACGAGCCCAACAACACGACGCGTTTTGTGGTTCTTGGCCACCAGCCGACCGGTCCGTCGGGACGCGACAAGACCTCGCTGATCATGTCGGCGCCCAATCGTACCGGTTCGCTCTGCGATCTGTTGATCCCGTTCTCCGAAGCCGGTGTGTCGATGTCGCGCCTGGAATCGCGGCCGGCCCGGCATACGCTCTGGGAATACGTCTTCTACGTCGATGTCGAAGGGCATCGCGACGAGCCGAAAATCGCTGCCGCGCTCGAACAACTCGCCCAGCGTGCCGCCTATTTCAAGGTGCTCGGCTCCTATCCCCTGGCGGCGTACTGAGGGACGATCCGTGGGGACCGAAGCAGAGTTTGGCAAGCTTGTGGTATTTGGCGTCGGGTTGATCGGCGGCTCGTTCTCGCTGGCGCTCAAGGCCGTCGGCCAGGTCGGTGAAGTCGTCGGTTTTGGCCGTAGCCTCGGCAGTCTGTCGCAAGCCATCGATCTCGGCATCATCGACCGTGTTGGCGCCAATCCCGGCGCCGAAGTCGCCGATGCCGACATTGTCCTGATTGCCACGCCGGTGGCGCAGATGCCCGATATCATGGCGAAGATCGCCCCTTATCTCGGGCCGGAGACGCTGGTCACTGATGGTGGCAGCACCAAGAGCGATGTCGTCGCGGCGGCGCGCGCGCATCTGGGCGATCGCATCGATCGCTTCGTGCCCGGCCATCCGATTGCCGGCGCTGAAAACAGCGGACCGGCGGCGGCCAGCGCGATGCTGTATCGCGGCAAGAAAGTGGTGCTGACGCCCCTGCCGGAGAATTCGACGCTCGACGTCGCCCGGCTGCGTTCGGCCTGGGAGTGGTGCGGCGCGCAGGTGCATCAACTGACGCCGGGCGAGCACGATCGTGTTTTCGCCGCTGTCAGTCATCTGCCGCATCTCTTGTCCTTCGCGCTGGTGCATGATCTTGCGCGGCGGGAAAACGGCGAGCAGTTCTTCAATTTCGCGGCGAGCGGATTCCGCGATTTCACCCGGATCGCGGCAAGCCATCCGGAGATGTGGCGCGATATCTGTCTGGCGAATAGGGCGGCGCTGCTCGACGAACTCGATCGCTATCAGACACAGCTCGGCGAGTTGCGCGCGGCCCTCGACCAAGGCGATGGCGCTGCGCTCGAAGAGGTCTTCGCCGTCGCCCGTGCGGCGCGGCGCGCCTGGGCCGACGGCAAACTCAAGGAATAGCATGGATTTCATCGATCTGCCGCAGGCCTGCGGCGCGCAGGGTAGCGTTCGCCTGCCGGGGTCCAAGAGTATTTCGAATCGCGTGCTTCTGCTCGCGGCGCTGGCCTCGGGCGAAACCGAGGTGCGCGACCTGCTCGCCTCCGACGACACCGAACGCATGCTCGAAGCGCTGCAGGCGCTCGGCGTCGGCGTCACGTCGCTGGGCGACAATGCCTGGCGCATTGCTGGCGTCGGTGGGAATTTCCCGTGCCGTTCGGCCGATCTCTTTCTCGGCAACGCCGGCACGGCGTTTCGTTCGCTGACCGCGGTGCTGGCGTTGGCCGGCGGCCACTACCGTCTCTCCGGTGTTGCGCGCATGCACGAGCGCCCGATCGGTGATCTTGTCGATGCGCTACGGCAGGTTGGCGCAGAAATCACTTATCTTGGCGAGGAGCGTTTTCCGCCGCTGGAAATTCGTCCGGCGTCGGTCCGGCCAGGCGGTGTCGTGCAAGTGCGCGGCGACGTCTCGAGCCAGTTCCTCACCGGCTTGCTGATGGCCTTGCCGCTGACCGGCGTCGAGACGACGGTGGAGGTGGTCGGCGAACTGATTTCCAAGCCCTACATCGATATCACGCTGGCGGTCATGGCGCGTTTCGGCGTCACGGTGACGCGCCAAGGCTGGCAGCGTTTCGTCGTTCCGGCGGCGAGCGCGTATCGTTCGCCGGGAGTGATCTATGTCGAAGGCGATGCCTCGTCGGCCTCGTATTTTCTTGCGCTCGGCGCGCTTGGCGGGCCAGTCCGCGTCGAGGGCGTCGGCGCCGATTCGATTCAGGGTGACGTGAGATTCGCCGAAGCGCTCGAATCGATGGGCGCCCGCATCACGCGTGGTCCGAACTGGATCGAGGCGCAGGCGCCCGCCACCGGACGGTTGCGCGGCATCGATCTCGATTGCAATGCCATTCCCGATGCGGCGATGACGTTGGCGACGCTGGCGCTGTTTGCCGACGGTGAAACGCGTTTGCGCAACATCGCCAGTTGGCGTGTCAAGGAGACCGACCGCATCGCAGCGATGGCGACCGAGTTGCGCAAGCTCGGTGCCGCCGTCGAAGAAGGTAGCGATTTCCTGCGCGTGGCGCCGCCGCCCGTTTTGCGCTCGCCAGCGGCGGGTATCGATACCTATGACGATCACCGCATGGCGATGTGCTTTTCGCTGGTGGCATTCGGCACGCCGCTGCGTATCAACGATCCGCGCTGCGTGGCCAAGACTTTCCCTGACTATTTCGAGCATTTCTCCATGGTGACAGAAGCTGTTCCGGTCATTGCCATCGACGGCCCGTCGGCCTCGGGCAAGGGCACCGTCGCCGCCCGCGTGGCGGCAGCGTTGGGTTGGCATTACCTCGATTCGGGCGCGCTCTACCGGCTGACGGCGCTGGCGGCGCAGCGCGCCGGCGTGGCCTGGGACGACGAAGCCGGTGTCGCGGCGCTGGCGGCGACGCTTGACGTCGACTTTACCGAAACGGCGATCCGCTTGGCCGGCGAGGATGTTGGCGATGCGATCCGGCAGGAAACGATTTCGGTCGGTGCTTCGCGCGTCGCCGCGCTGCCGGCCGTACGCGATGCCTTGCTCTTCCGGCAGCGCGCTTTCCGTCGGGCGCCCGGGCTGGTAGGCGATGGCCGCGACATGGGCTCGGTCGTCTTCCCCGACGCGACGACCAAGGTCTTTCTGACCGCGAGCGTCGAGGTACGTGCTGAACGTCGTTATAAGCAGTTGATCGAAAAAGGAATCGCTGCTAACATCCAACCTCTTTTGCAGGATCTGCGCGAACGCGACGAACGCGACAGCCAACGTGCTGTGGCGCCGCTCCGGCAAAACGAAGACGCCCGTCTCCTCGACACCACCGAGATGACCATCCAGCAAGCGGTGAATCAGGTACTGACCTGGAGCGGCAAGGTTTTGTAGCAAGCAAGGGCAGGGCGGCGTCAAGCCGTCGTGCAGGTGTCGTCCTCTCTGACCAGGCGCTGGTGCCGATGTCGGGAGGATGGCTTTTTTAAACTTAACTCCGCAGTCATGCGGATAGGTCACCATCATGTCATCCATCCCCACCACGCAAGAAAGTTTTGCCGATCTTTTCGAAGCCAGCCTGACGCGCCAGGAAATGCGCCAAGGCGAGGTCATCACGGCCGAAGTCGTGCGCATCGACCAGAACTTTGTTGTCGTTAACGCCGGACTCAAGTCCGAAAGCTACATCGAACGCGAAGAATTCCTCAGCGACCAGGGAGAACTCGAAGTCAACATCGGTGATTTCGTTCAGGTCGCTATCGAGCAACTCGAAAACGGTTTCGGCGAGACCCGTCTCTCGCGCGAACGCGCCAAGCGCGTTGCGGCCTGGAACTACCTCGAAGAAGCCCTCAACAAGGGTTCGCTGATCACCGGTACGATTACCGGCAAGGTCAAGGGCGGTCTCACCGTCATGGCCAACAGCGTGCGCGCCTTCCTGCCCGGTTCGCTCGTCGATATGCGCCCGGTCAAGGACACCACGCCGTACGAAGGCAAGACCTTCGAATTCAAGGTCATCAAGCTCGATCGCAAGCGTAACAACGTCGTCGTTTCGCGCCGTGCCGTGCTCGAAGCGACGGTGGGTGAAGAGCGCGAAGCGCTGCTGTCGAACCTCAAGGAAGGCAGCATCGTCAAGGGCGTCGTCAAGAACATCACCGACTACGGTGCATTCGTCGACCTCGGCGGCATCGACGGCCTCCTCCACATCACCGACCTGGCCTGGCGCCGTGTGCGTCACCCGTCGGAAGTGCTGGCGGTTGGCGACGAAGTGCAAGCCAAGATCCTCAAGTTCGACCAGGACAAGAATCGCGTCTCGCTCGGCCTCAAGCAGCTCGGCGAAGATCCGTGGGTCGGCATCGCCCGTCGCTATCCGCAAGGCACCCGCCTGTTCGGCAAGGTCACCAACCTGACCGACTACGGTGCTTTCGTTGAAATCGAACAGGGCATCGAAGGCCTCGTCCACGTGTCGGAAATGGACTGGACCAACAAGAACGTGCATCCGTCGAAGGTCGTCCAACTCGGCGACGAAGTCGAGGTGATGATCCTCGAAATCGACGAAGAGCGTCGTCGTATCTCGCTCGGCATGAAGCAGTGCGTCGCCAATCCGTGGGACGACTTCGCGATGAACCACAAGAAGGGCGACAAGGTGAAGGGCGCGATCAAGTCGATCACCGACTTCGGCGTCTTCATCGGCCTGCCGGGTGGCATCGACGGTCTCGTGCACCTCTCCGACCTGTCGTGGTCGACGCCGGGCGAGGAAGCGATCCGCAACTTCAAGAAGGGTGACGAAGTCGAAGCCGTCGTGCTCGCCATCGACACCGAGAAGGAGCGTATCTCGCTGGGTATCAAGCAGCTCGACAGCGATCCGTACACCAGCTTCATCGCCACCCACGAGAAGAATGCCATCGTCAAGGGTACGGTCAAGTCGGTTGACGCCCGTGGCGCCGTGGTCACGCTTGAAGGGGACATGGACGGTTATCTGCGTGCTTCCGAAGTGTCGCGCGATCGTATCGACGACCTGACCAAGGTTTACAAGGAAGGCGACGAGGTCGAGGCGATGATCATCAACATCGACCGCAAGACCCGTTCGATCAATCTGTCGATCAAGGCCAAGGATCAGGCTGAGCAGCACGAGGCGATGCAGAAGTTCTCGGCGGAAAGCAGTGTCAGCTCGGGAACGACGAACCTCGGCGCATTGTTGAAGGCCAAGCTGAACAGCCAACAATAAGGTTCCAGCATGACCAAGTCAGATCTGATCGCTCGTCTCGCAGAGCGCTTCCCGCAACTCGTTGCGAAGGATGCTGATTTCGCGGTCAAGATGATTCTCGATGCGATGGCTGAGGCGCTGGCCAAAGGCGATCGTATCGAGATTCGCGGATTCGGCAGTTTTGCGTTGAATTACCGGCCGCCACGCGTGGGCCGGAACCCGAAATCCGGGGACAAGGTGAGCGTTCCCGAGAAATGGGTACCGCATTTCAAGGCTGGCAAGGAATTGCGCGAGCGTGTCGATGGCACGCTCCTGGCAGGATAAGCTTGAACCAAAGCACCATGGGCGGCAACGCGAGTTGTCGCCCATTTTTTTAGCGGAAGCAACAGGGTACGGCAGCCGGACTTGCCCGATGGCCGACCTGGTGCGACCGATCAGCGGTTCGCGGTGGTCGATGCTCGATGCGCGTTTCCGGTTGAGGCACACGGCGCATTCTCTTCTTTCGATGGTGGATCATGATTGAATTCGAGTACTGGCAGTTGCTGTTTTTTCCGCTGTTCTTCGTGCTTGGCTGGGCCGCGGCACGAATCGATATCCGGCATCTTGTGCGCGAGTCGCGCGCCTTGCCGCGTTCCTATTTCCAAGGCCTGAATTTTCTGCTCAACGAGCAGCCGGATCGCGCCATCGAGGCTTTCGTCGATGCCGTGCGTGTCGATCCGCAAACCGTTGAGTTGCACTTCGCGCTCGGCAGTCTTTTCCGACGCCGGGGCGAAACCGAGCGTGCCATCCGCATGCACCAGACGCTGATCGAGCGCGAGGACCTGCCGCAGGACCTCAAGCTGCAGGCGATGTCCGAACTCGGTCAGGATTTTCTCAAGGCCGGTCTGCTTGATCGCGCCGAGGAAATTTTCGAAAAACTGCGCGAAAGCAGCATCGCCGAAGAGGCCAAGCGCTATCTGCTGGAAATCTACCAGCAGGAAAAGGATTGGGCGAAAGCGATCGCGATCGCCGCCGAACTGCCCGATGTCGCGACGCTCAAGGATGTCGCCGAATACTATTGCGAACTGGCAGCGGCCGAACAGATGCGCTCGCGGCCCGAGCAGGCGCGTCAGCATCTGCAGACGGCGCTGGAGAAGAATCGCAAGTGCGTGCGCGCCAGCCTGCTGACGGGTGACATCGACCTGCAACAGGAGCGTTATGCCGATGCGATCGCCAGCTGGCAGCGCATCGAACAGCAGGACCCGATTTACCTCGCGCTCGTTGCGCCGCGCCTGCTCGACGCCTTTCGCAAGATGGACCGGCGCAGCGAAGGCCTGCAACTGCTGCGCGGCTATCTCGACCGCTATCCCTCGCTCGATCTGCTCGACGTGGTCTTCGAACTGGTTCTCGAGAGCGACGGCCCGGAGGCGGCCTACGACCTTGTGCGCGACGAGTTGAAGCGCAACCCGACGCTGCTCGGGCTCGAGCGGCTGATCCAGGCCCGGTTGCTGACGGCGCCGCCCGAGACGCGGGTCGATCTCGACCTCGCCAAGGGCATCGTTCAGACGTATACCCGCCGCCTCGCGCGCTACCGGTGCGATAATTGCGGTTTCAAGGCGCGCCAGTTCTATTGGCGCTGTCCGGCGTGTGGCGGTTGGGAAACTTATTCGCCGAAACGCACCGAAGAATTTGAACTTACCCCGTAGGAAACTTTCATGGTTCTTGGAGATTTTTCGAAGGTCCGCCTGCTTGTCGTCGGCGACGTGATGCTCGACCGCTACTGGTTCGGCGACGTTTCGCGCATTTCGCCGGAAGCGCCGGTGCCGGTCGTCAAGATCGAGCGCAGCGAGGAACGCCCGGGCGGCGCGGCCAACGTCGCGCGCAACGCTGCGGCGCTCGGTGCCCAGGTTTCCCTGCTGGCGCTGGTCGGGAATGATGAGCCGGGCGACAGCTTGCGGCGACTTGTCGAAGCCGGTGGCATCGACGCCAGCTTGTATGTGGATGAAGGCATCACGACGACGGTCAAGCTGCGGGTCATCGGCCGTCAGCAACAATTGCTGCGCATCGATTTCGAGAATCCGCCGTCACACGAAGTCTTGCTCGCCAAGTTGTCCGAGTTCGAGCGGCGGTTGCCCGGCTGCGATGCTGTGCTGTTTTCCGATTACGGCAAGGGCGGGCTGACGCACATCAGCGAAATGATCCGGCTGGCCAAGGCGGCCGGGAAAGTGGTGCTCGTCGATCCCAAGGGCGATGACTACAGCATTTATGCCGGCGCGACGGTGATTACGCCGAACCGGTCGGAAATGCGCCAGGTCGTCGGGCGCTGGAAGGACGATGCCGAGCTTGAAAGCAAGGCCGTGGCACTGCGTCAGCAACTTGGCCTTGAAGCTTTGCTGGTCACGCGCAGCGAGGAAGGCATGTCGCTCTTCCACGCCGGCGGTGCCATTCATGAAAAAGCGGTGGCGCGCGAGGTGTTCGACGTTTCCGGTGCCGGTGACACCGTCATCGCCACGCTGGCGGTGATGCTTGCCTATGGCGCGCCGTGGGCCGAGGCGATCCATGTGGCGAATATCGCCGCCGGCATCGTCGTCGCAAAACTGGGTACGGCGGTCTGTCCGCGCGACGAACTCGACGCCGCCCTGAAATAAGGAGATTCCATGTATACCATCGTCACCGGCGCTGCCGGCTTTATCGGTTCCAACATCGTCAAGGCGCTGAACGAGCGCGGCGAAACCAACATCATCGCGGTCGACAACCTGACCCGCGCCGACAAGTTCCGCAATCTCGTCGATTGCGAAGTGGCCGACTATCTCGACAAGGAAGATTTCCTCGATCGCTTGCTGGCCGGCGACTTCGACGGCGACGTCAAGGCGATTTTCCACGAAGGTGCCTGCTCCGACACGATGGAGACCGACGGGCGCTACATGATGGAGAACAACTTCCGCTACTCGCAGGACATGCTCGACTGGTGTCTCGACCAGCAGGTCCAGTTCCTCTACGCTTCCAGCGCCGCAACCTACGGCGCCAGTAACGAATTCCGCGAGGAGCGGCCCTATGAGTCGCCGCTCAACGTCTACGGCTATTCCAAGTTCCTCTTCGACCAGGTCGTGCGGCAGCGTCTGCCGCAGGCGAAATCGCAGGTCGTCGGTTTCCGCTATTTCAACGTCTATGGTCCGCGCGAATCGCACAAGGGACGCATGGCGTCGGTGGCTTTCCACCATTACAACCAGTTCCGCGCCGAGGGCAAGGTCCGCTTGTTCGAAGGCTGCGACGGGTATGGTCACGGCGAGCAGAAGCGCGATTTCGTCTATGTCGGTGACGTTGCCAAGGTCAATCTCTTCTTCCTCGATCTTCCCGAGAAGTCGGGTATTTTCAACCTCGGCACCGGTCGTGCTCAAAGCTTCAACGAACTCGCCGCGGCCAACGTCAATAGCTGTCGCGGCCTCAAAGGCGGATCGCCGCTGCCGCTGGCTGATCTGCTCAAGCAGGGGCTGATCGAATATATTCCCTTCCCCGAAGCGCTCAAGGGCAAGTACCAGAGCTTTACCCAGGCCGATCTTTCGAAGCTGCGTGCCGCCGGCTACGAGGCGCCGTTCGCCAGTGTCGAGGAAGGCGTCGCGCAGTATGTCGATTGGATGAGCCGTCATGTATAAGACTCTTGAGGATACCGTCGGCCAGACGCCGCTGGTACGCCTGAAGCGCCTGCCCGGCAAACTCGTCGAGGCACGCGGCACGGTGGTGCTGGCCAAGCTCGAAGGCAACAATCCGGCCGGATCGGTGAAGGACCGGCCGGCGCTGTCGATGATCCGCCACGCCGAGCGGCGTGGCACGATTCGTCCCGGCGATACCCTGATCGAGGCGACCTCGGGCAATACCGGCATTGCGCTGGCGATGGCGGCGGCGACCTCGGGCTACCGGATGATCCTGGTGATGCCGGAAAACCAGAGCGTCGAGCGACGCCAGACGATGCGGGCCTTCGGTGCCGAACTGGTGCTGACGCCGAGGGATGGCGGCATGGAACTGGCACGTGACGTGGCCGAACGCATGCGCGACGAAGGTCGCGGCATCATCCTCGACCAGTTCGCCAATCCGGACAATCCGCTCGCGCACTACGAGGGGACCGGGCCGGAAATCTGGACGGAGACGCAGGGACGTGTGACCCACTTCGTCAGCAGCATGGGGACGACGGGGACGATCATGGGCGTCTCGCGCTATCTCAAGGAGCAGAATCCCGCCGTCTGCATCGTCGGTTGCCAGCCCGAAGACGGTTCGCAGATTCCCGGCATCCGCAAGTGGCCGGAAGAGTATTTGCCGAAGATCTACGAGCGGGCACGCGTTGACCGGATCGAGCCGGTGTCGCAGGCCGATGCCGAGGAAATGACGCGTCGCCTGGCGCGCGAAGAAGGTATTTTTGCCGGTATCTCGTCCGGTGGTGCAATCGCCGCCGCCTTGCGCGTAGCGGCAGAAGTCGAGAACGCGACGATCGTGACGATCGTTTGCGACCGCGGTGATCGCTATCTGTCGACGGGTGTGTTTCCGGGATGAGCGCTGTTCTCGTCTTCGACATCGAAACCATTCCCGACGTCGATGGGTTGCGGCGCTTGCATGGTCTGGATGCGTCGCTGTCCGACGCCGAGATCGCGGAAATGGCGTTCCAGCAGCGCCGGTCGCAGCATGGCAGCGATTTTCTGCCGCATTACCTGCAGCGCGTCGCCGTGATTTCCTGCGCGCTGCGTTCGGGCAAGGACCTCAAGGTATGGTCGCTGGCGGCGCCTGAGCAGGGCGAGGGCGAGATCATCCAGCGGTTTTTCGATGGCATCGAGAAGTACACGCCGCAACTGGTCTCATGGAACGGCGGTGGCTTCGACCTGCCGGTCCTGCATTACCGTGGTCTGGTGCATGGCGTGACGGCACCGCGCTACTGGGATCTCGGTGACGGCGATTTCGGCGACAGCCGCGAATTCAAGTGGAATAACTACATCAGTCGTTACCACACGCGTCACCTCGATCTCATGGACTTGCTCGCGCTGTATCAACCGCGGGCGAACGCGCCGCTCGACGACCTTGCCAAGATGATCGGCTTTCCCGGCAAGCTCGGCATGGACGGCAGCAAGGTGTGGGAGGCCTGGTTGGCGGGTGAAATCGCCGGAATCCGCGATTACTGCGAAACCGATGTGATGAATACCTATCTCGTCTATCAGCGTTTCCGCCTGATGCGCGGAGAGCTTACGCGTGAGGAATACGAGGCTGAAATGACCTTCGTCAGGAGCGAACTGTCGGCGATCGACAAGCCGCACTGGCGGGAATTCGTGGCGGCCTGGGCCGGATAGTCTCCGGCATGCCGCCCGGATTAGGCGTCGCGCGAACCGCGCAGCGTGTCGATGGCGACAGCCAGAGCTTGCGGCAGGGCGGCGATGGCGATGAAGAGAACGGCGAGCAGCGATTGACTCAGATGCATTCGTATTTCCTTTGATATGTGTCGTTGGTATGCAGGAGCCATTTTATCGACGGCGGCGCGGGCTGGCTGTTGGCTTTGTTCATGGCTTCGTTGTCGGTCTGTAACGGCCGGCGAACGCCGGTGCGGCGACCTTCTTTGGGCTGAGGCGGGGATCGTTTATAGTAGCGGTTATGCCAAAAATCGCCATTGCCCAAATGAACGCCACGGTCGGGGATATCCCCGGCAACGCGGCCAAAATTCTCGATTTCGCCCGCCGCGCCAAGGCGCTCGGTGCCGATGTCCTGCTGACGCCGGAACTCATGCTCTGTGGTTATCCGCCGGAGGATCTGCTCTTCCGTCAGGACTTTTATGCAGCATGCGAGCGCGAACTCGACGCCCTGGCGCTCGCCTTGCCCGATCTCGACATGATCGTCGGATATCCGCTGCTGCAGGACGGACGGAGTTTCAACGCCGCCAGCTTGTTGCGTGGCGGCCGTCGGGTTGCGACCTACCGCAAGCAGCGCCTGCCGAACTACGAAGTCTTCGACGAGGAGCGTTATTTCGACGCCTGCGACGAGGCTTGTGTCGTCGAGATCAAGGGCGTGCGCTGCGGAATCAATATTTGTGCCGACGTCTGGGAGGCCGGGTCGGCCGATCGGGCGCGCGACGCTGGTGCCGAGGTTCTGCTGGTGCTCAATGCCTCGCCGTATCACATCGGCAAGCGCGACTTGCGCGCGCAGGTCCTGCGCGAGCGGATCGCCGCCACCGGCTTGCCGGTGGTCTATGCCAATCTGGTTGGCGGACAGGATGAATTGGTGTTCGACGGCGGTTCGTTCGCGCTCGATGCGCAGGGCGAGGTGCGTTGTCGCTTGCCGCACTTCGAGGAAGCGCTGGAAATCGTCGAGATCGTCGATGGCGCGCCCTTGCCCGGGCCGATTGCCGAGCCGGCTTCGGTCGAAGGCGAGGTATATCAGGCGCTGGTGCTTGGTGTGCGCGACTATCTCGGCAAGAACGGATTTCCCGGTGCCATCATCGGCTTGTCCGGTGGCATCGATTCGGCCCTGACGCTCTGCGTCGCGGTCGATGCGCTCGGCGCCGACAAGGTTCGTGCGGTAATGATGCCATCGCCTTATACCGCGCAAATGAGCCTCGACGATTCGCGCGAAATGATCCGTCTGCTCGGCGTGCGTTATGACGAAATTCCGATCGAGCCGGCAATGACGACGTTCGCCGCCATGCTTGAGAAAGAATTCGCCGGATTGCCTGCCGATACGACCGAAGAAAACCTGCAGGCGCGCATCCGCGGCATGATTCTGATGGCATTGTCGAACAAGACCGGGTCGCTGGTGCTGACGACAGGCAACAAGTCGGAAATGGCGGTGGGATATTGCACGCTGTACGGCGATATGGCCGGTGGGTTCGCGGTAATCAAGGATATCGCCAAGACACTGGTCTATCGAATTTCCAACTGGCGTAATACGGTGTCGTATGCCATTCCTGAGCGCATCATCACGCGGCCGCCTTCAGCCGAGCTGAAGCCGGGTCAGACCGACCAGGATAGCCTGCCGCCGTACGAGGTGCTTGATGCGATCGTCGAAGCCTACATGGAGCGCGACGTCAGTCCCAAGGACATCATCGCCCGCGGTTATGCTGAGGCGGATGTGCGTCGTGTTGTGCGCCTGTTGAAGATCAACGAATACAAGCGGCGCCAGGCGCCGGTCGGTATTCGCGTCACCCAGCGCGGATTCGGCAAGGACTGGCGTTATCCGATAACCAATCGTTACCGCGATCCCTTCTGATTCTGTTAGGATTGGGACGGAATCCAGCCCTTATCTTTTCCGGGAGAAAGTGAATGAAGAAAATCGAAGCTGTCATCAAGCCGTTCAAGCTCGACGAGGTACGCGAGGCGTTGTCGGAAATTGGCGTATCCGGGTTGACGGTGACGGAGGTCAAAGGCTTCGGACGGCAGAAGGGGCATACCGAGCTGTATCGTGGTGCAGAATACGTCGTCGATTTCCTGCCCAAAGTTAAGATTGAGATCGTCGTGCCTGACGGGTCGGTCGATGCGGCGATCGAGTCGATCATCAAGGCGGCGCATACCGGAAAGATCGGCGACGGCAAGATTTTCGTCACCAACGTCGAACAGGTGGTCCGTATTCGCACTGGCGAAACCGGCGAAGAAGCGGTCTGATCGGCGGGTTCCCCGCTTTCTCCGCGACCCGCTGAGGCGGGTCGCGTCGTTTCAGCGCGGCGGGCGTCCCTCGCTCGCCTGCAGCAGTACCCACAGCGCGCCCTCGCCGCCGTCGGCCAGCGGGGCGTGGCAGAACGCCAGTACATGTTTGCTGCGCATCAGCCATCCCTTGACGAGGTGTCTTAGCACGCCTTCACGGCCTGGCGAGCCGAAGCCGCGGCCGTGCACGATGCGCAGGCAGCGCTTGCCGCTGGCAAGCGATTCGGCGACGAATTCACTGACGGCTTGGTGCGCTTCATGGCGATTCATGCCGTGCAGGTCGATATGGTTCTGGATCGACCAACGCCCGCGTCGCAGGTCGCGCAGCACGTTGCGCGGCAGTCCGGTGCGCAGGTAGGAGGTGACTTCGCCAAGTGTGACGAGGTCGTCGATTTCGAGCGGACCATGCAGCGATTCGGCAATGGCCGCCGCTTCGTCCTGTTCGCGCTGGCGCGCCCTCGGTCGTGGCTTGGGGGGCTCGTGGACGACGCGGGCGTCTGCCGGCAATGGCACCGCATCGGCGACGGCTGCGCGGAACGCGGCAATGTCGTCGGGAGTAGGAATCGGATGCTTCATGAGGGCGCGAGACTCGAAACGGGCAAGCCGACACCGGCCTTCCGTGGAAGGCGGTGTCGGCGGAACATCGGGGGCTGCGTGCGAGGCTTGGTTTAGCCGCTCAGTTGGTCGAGATAACGCTCGGCGTCCAGCGCGGCCATGCAGCCGCTGCCTGCCGAAGTGCAGGCCTGACGATAGATGTGATCCTGCACGTCGCCGGCAGCGAAAACGCCCTTGATGCTGGTCTGCGTGGCGTTGCCATGACGGCCGCCCTGGGTGACGATGTAGCCGTTGTCGAGTTCAAGCTGGCCGACGAACAGGTCAGTGTTCGGCTTGTGGCCGATCGCAACGAAAACGCCGTCGAGCGGGATGTCTTCCGTGGCGCCGGTTTGCGTGTTCTTGACGCGCAGACCGGTGACGCCGGTCTTGTCGCCAAGGATTTCGTCGACGGTCGAGTTCCACTTGAGCGTGACCTTGCCGGCTTCAGCTTTTTCGAACAGCTTGTCCTGCATGATTTTTTCGCTGCGTAGCTTGTCGCGGCGATGGACGAGCGTGACGTGACTGGCGATGTTGGCGAGATAAAGCGCCTCTTCGACAGCCGTGTTTCCGCCGCCGATGACTGCGACGCGCTTGTTGCGGTAGAAGAATCCGTCGCAGGTGGCGCAGGCGGACACACCGCGACCGGCGAAGGTTTCCTCGGAAGGCAGACCGAGATATTGAGCCGAAGCGCCGGTAGCGATGATCAGCGCGTCGCAGGTGTAGGTGCCGGCGTCGCCGATCAGCATGAACGGTTTCTCGCCCAGCTTTGCCGTGTGGATATGGTCAAAGACAATGTCGGTCTCGAAACGACGGGCGTGTGCCTCGAACTGCTGCATGAGTTCCGGACCTTGAATGCCTTCCGCTGCGGCCGGCCAGTTGTCGACTTCAGTGGTCGTCATCAACTGGCCGCCCTGGGCCATGCCCGTGATCAAGACGGGCTTCAAATTGGCACGCGCAGCATAGACGGCCGCCGTGTATCCAGCCGGACCGGAACCCAGAATCAGCAGAGGAGAATGGCGGGTAACGTGCGACATGTTGTTTTTCCTCCTAGAAATGGACTAGGATGATTATACCGGCTTGATCCGGACAATTAGAGGCAGCCAGTAGTGCGAAGCCTAATAATTATTTTGACATTTCGGGGTCTGTTTTAGGGGGTGTGATATGGCGTCTAATTTGGCGTCGCTAAGAGCCGTACCGCTGTTTGCTGGCGTGCCCGATGAGCAATTGGAATTGGTTGCTCGCGTGGCTGTGAAGCGAAAATTTCCCAAACATCGCACGGTGGTGTTTGCGGGCGATAAGACAAGCGCGCTTTATGTGATCGTAAGCGGCAGTGCCAAGGTGTTGAGCCGTGATTCGGAAGGAAGGGAAGTGATTCTTGCCTTTCTCTCCCAGGGCGAATGTTTTGGCGAAATGGGGTTGATCGACGGCGAACCGCGTTCAGCGGATGTCGTCGTGGTGGATCCTAGCGAATTGCTGGAGATTTCCAGAGATGATCTGGTGAAGGCCTTCAAGCAAAGCTCGGACCTCAGCCTGAATATCATGAAGAGCCTGGTTACGCGCCTGCGGCAGGCAAATTGGAAGATCGAAGGTTTGGCGCTGATGGATGTCTATGGTCGCGTCGCCAAGAATCTGTTCGATTTGTCCGAAGTCGTCGGCGGTGTGCGCATCATCCGGCACAAGGTCACCAAGCAGGATATGGCCAAGCTGGTCGGGGCGTCGCGCGAAATGGTGACTCGGGTGATGAAGGATCTGGAGAGAAGCGGTTATATCCGGATTAACGATGGCAACATCGTCATTACGATGGACTGAGACGCTGCGCTTCGGAATCGGGAGCCTCGCGGCAGTGGCCGCGAGGCTCCCGGTTGTCGGCATTGGGCAGTTATAATGCGACTTTGTTTGTCCTGACGAGTCGCAGTATCCATGGCCATCTCACGTAAGATATCCGG
Organism: Propionivibrio dicarboxylicus; assembly: GCF_900099695.1. Classification (GTDB taxonomy): domain Bacteria; phylum Pseudomonadota; class Gammaproteobacteria; order Burkholderiales; family Rhodocyclaceae; genus Propionivibrio; species Propionivibrio dicarboxylicus. The sequence continues at coordinate 122,709 of NZ_FNCY01000005.1, forward strand.
CGCTTCGGTCGGCGTCTCTGCTGCGACGCCGAGCCCCTTGCCCGAGAAAATCGCGGTGGTGCTGCAAGAATCACGCTGGTTGGCCCTGATCGCCTTCTCGGCGTTTCTTGCCCTGTCGTTGTGGGGCTATCAGAAGGGCGACCCCGGTTGGTCGCATGCGGTTCAGGGCAAGGTCTTGCAGAATCCCGCCGGTCGTGGTGGCGCCTGGCTGTCCGATTTGCTGCTCTATGTATTCGGCATTTCCGCCTGGTGGTGGGTGGTGTTGCTGCTTGCCTGCGTATGGTGGGGATACCGTCGTCTCGATGGTTTGCGGGGAGTGGATCGGCGTCCTCTCTACATCGCGCTGTTGGGTTTCGTCGCGGTGATCGTGTCGAGCTGCGGACTCGAGGCGCTACGGTTTTATTCGCTCAAGGCGCAGTTGCCCTTGGCGCCGGGAGGCGTTCTCGGCATGGAAATCGGGCGCGTCGCGGTGCGCTATCTCGGGTATACCGGGGCGACGCTGATTCTGCTGTCCGCCTGGATGCTCGGCTGGAGCATTTTCTCAGGGATGTCGTGGGTCAGTGCCGCCGAGCGCTTCGGTCGATTCATCGAAATGCTGCTGGGCGGTTCGTATCATCTGTTCGATCGTTGGCGCGATCGGCGCATCGGGCGCGAAGTTGCGCGCGAGCGCGATGCCGTCGTTGAAGTCGAGAAAAAACGGGTGGCGCCGCACGAGCCGATTGTGGTCGAGGCGCCGGAAGTGGAGATCAAGCGCTCGGTCAAGGTCGAAAAGCGGATCGAGCGCGAAAAGCAGGTGCTGCTCTTTCCGGAAGCTGTCGAGGGCGGGCTGTTGCCGCCCTTGCACCTGCTTGAACCGATCCCCGAACACAAAGAGCAGATCAGCGTCGAAGGCCTCGATACCACGTCACGGCTGATCGAGCGGAAACTCGCCGATTTCGGTGTCATCGTCAAAGTCCTGGCGGCGTATCCCGGGCCGGTCATTACCCGCTACGAAATCGAGCCGGCGGTCGGCGTCAAGGGGGCGCAGATCGTCAATCTCGCCAAGGACCTGGCACGCGCCTTGTCGATGGCGTCGATCCGTGTCGTCGAGACAGTGCCCGGAAAGTCCTGCATGGCGCTGGAATTGCCGAATGCCAAGCGGCAGACGGTACGCCTGTCCGAAATCATTTCGAGCGCGGCCTACCACGACATGAACTCGTCGCTCGCCATGACGCTCGGCAAGGACATCGGTGGGCAGCCGGTCGTCGTCGATCTCGCCAAGATGCCGCACCTGCTGGTCGCCGGGACGACCGGGTCGGGCAAGTCGGTCGGCATCAACGCGATGATTCTTTCCTTGCTTTACAAGTCGGAGCCGGAGAAGGTCCGGCTGATCCTCGTCGATCCGAAGATGCTTGAACTGTCGATCTACGAAGGAATTCCGCACCTTCTGGCGCCGGTCGTCGTCGACATGAAGCATGCCGCCAACGCACTCAACTGGTGTGTCGCCGAGATGGAGCGCCGCTACAAGCTGATGTCGGCGGTCGGCGTGCGCAACATTGCCGGTCTCAACCACCGCATTCGCGATGCGCAGAAACTCGGCAACCGGCTGCCGAATCCCTTGTCGCTGACACCGGAGACGCCGGAACCGCTCGAATTGATGCCGAACATCGTCGTCGTGATCGACGAGTTGGCCGACCTGATGATGGTCGCCGGCAAGAAGGTCGAACAGCTGATTGCGCGGCTCGCCCAGAAAGCGCGGGCGGCCGGCATTCACCTGATTCTGGCGACGCAGCGGCCGTCGGTCGACGTGATCACCGGTCTCATCAAGGCCAATATTCCGACGCGGATTTCTTTCCAGGTGTCGTCGAAGATCGATTCGCGCACGATTCTCGACCAGATGGGCGCCGAAGCGCTGCTCGGACAGGGCGATATGCTTTACCTCGCGCCGGGAGTCGGCTATCCGACGCGTGTTCACGGGGCCTTCGTTGCCGACGAGGAGGTGCATCGCGTCGTCGATTCGCTCAAGAAGGCGGCGGCGCCGCAGTATGTCGAGGGCGTGCTCTCGGGGGGGGGGCTCGATGACGACGGCGACGCCGGCGGCGCGAGCGGCGAGTTGGGGGGCGACGCCGAAGCAGACGCCTTGTACGACCAGGCCGTCGAGGTCGTGATGAAAAATCGCCGCGCCTCGATTTCGTTGGTGCAGCGGCATCTGCGTATCGGCTACAACCGTTCGGCGCGACTGATCGAAGCAATGGAGAAGGCCGGGCTGGTCTCGGCAATGGATGCGCGCGGCGGTCGCGAAGTGCTGGCGCGCAAGGAAGAGAACTGATGCGGAAATTGTGGTGTGTATTGGCATTGTTGTTGGTGAGCCAGGGAGCGGCGGCCGGCGCGATCGAGCGCTTGCATCAATTCCTCGATTCGACGCGGACCTTGCGGGCGGGATTCACGCAGATCGTCGTTGCCAAGAATGGCAAGCGACCGCAGCAATCGTCGGGCGTCATGATTTTTGTCCGTCCGGGAAAATTCCGCTGGCAGATCGAGAAGCCCTACAGTCAGCTCCTGGTTGGCGACGGTGAGAAGATCTGGATCTATGATCCGGACTTGCGCCAGGTGACGGTCAAGAAGGCCGGGCAGGCCTTGGGCGGCACACCGGCGTCCTTGCTGGCCGGCGAGAGCGGCGGCAAAGCGACGCTGGAACGCAACTTCAGCTTGCGCGAAGCCGGCGAGCGGGAAGGGCTGGAATGGGTCGAGGCCTTGCCGAAAACGCAGGAGAGCGGCTTCGAGAAGTTGCGACTGGGTTTTGCCGGCAGCGAATTGAAGGCGATGGAACTCTTCGATAACTTCGGCCAGACGACTTCGCTGTATTTCGAAAACCTCGAGCGCAATCCGTCGATTGCGCCGTCCTTATTACGGTTTACGCCGCCTAGCGGCGTCGATGTCATCAGTGAGTGATCTTTTTTCAACGCCGCACGTGGTGCCCTTGGCCGAAAGCCTGCGGCCCAGGACGCTGGACGATGTCATCGGCCAGCAGCATCTGCTCGGGCCGGGCAAACCGCTGCGCTTGGCGTTTGAAGCGCGCAAGCCGCATTCCCTGATCCTCTGGGGGCCGCCGGGGGTGGGCAAGACGACGCTGGCGCGGTTGATGGCCGATGCCTTCGATGCCGAATTCGTCGCGCTGTCGGCGGTTTTTTCCGGTGTCAAGGATATCCGCGAGGCAGTTGCCCATGCCGAGGCGGTGCGCGCGAACAGTGGTCGCTCGACGATTCTCTTCGTCGATGAGGTGCATCGCTTCAACAAGGCGCAGCAGGATGCCTTCTTGCCGTATGTCGAAGCCGGTTTGTTGACCCTGGTCGGCGCGACGACCGAGAATCCTTCGTTCGAAGTGAACTCGGCTCTGCTGTCGCGAGCGTCGGTGTATGTGCTGCATCCGCTGTCCGTCGATGAAATGGGGCTTTTGTTCGAACGTGCCTGCGCGCGGGCGCTGGATGGATTGAGCTTCGACGAGGCGGCGCGCGGCCGACTCATCGGGTGTGCCGACGGTGACGCACGGCGCCTCATCAATCTGCTCGAACAGACGCAGACGGCGGCGCTGACGGCGAAGCGCGCGCATGTCGATGGCGACTTCATCGACAATACGCTGGCGCAGAGTCTGCGCCGTTTCGACAAGGGCGGCGAAGCCTTCTACGACCAGATCTCGGCGTTGCATAAATCGGTGCGCGGGTCGAATCCCGATGCCGCGCTCTATTGGTTCTGCCGCATGCTTGATGGTGGCGCCGATCCGCGTTATCTGGCGCGGCGCATCGTGCGCATGGCCTGGGAGGACATCGGGCTGGCCGATCCGCGTGCGGCGCAGGTGGCAACCGCCGCTGCCGAAACCTACGAGCGGCTCGGGTCGCCGGAAGGCGAGTTGGCGCTGGCCGAGGCGGTCATTTACCTGGCGGTGGCGGCCAAGTCGAATGCCGCCTACGTCGCGTATAATGCCGCTCGGGCGTTCGTCGCCAACGATGGTTCCCGGGCGGTGCCGCTGCATCTGCGCAATGCGCCGACGCGGCTGATGCGCGATCTCGACTATGGCAAGCATTATCGCTATGCGCACGACGAGGCCGAAGCCTACGCGGCGGGCGAGAATTACTTTCCCGAGGGTATGCCGACGGTATCGTGGTACCAACCGGTGGCGCGCGGGATGGAATTGAAGATTGGCGAAAAGCTTGCGCACCTGCGCGAACTCGATCGCGAAGCGTTGAAGAACGCGAGAAAAACGAAAGAATCGAAAAACTCTAAGGACTAGCACCATGCTCGACATTCAATTGCTGCGGACCCAAATCGATGTGGTCTGCGAACGACTTGCAACGCGCGGCTATACGCTCGATACGGCCACTTTCCAGACGCTCGAGGCTGAGCGCAAGACGCTGCAGACGCGCACTCAGGATCTTCAGGCCTCGCGCAACAGCCTGTCGAAGCAGGTTGGCCAACTCAAAAGCAAGGGCGAGGACGCCTCGGCGGTGATGGCCGAAGTCGCCGCGCTCAAGAGCGAACTGGAAGCCAACGAGGCACGTCTGGGCGAATTGCTCAAGGAGCTTGAGGGATTCGTGGCGACGATCCCGAACCTGCCGCAGGAAAGCGTCCCGGTCGGCAAGTCGGAAGGCGATAATGTCGAAGTGCATCGCTGGGGGGCGCCGCGTCAGTTCGATTTTGCTGTCAAGGATCACGTCGATATCGGCGAGGGCTTGGGGCAGATCGATTTCGCCGCGGCAGCCAAGATTTCCGGCGCGCGCTTCTCGCTGCTCAAGGCCGGGATTGCCCGCCTGCATCGTGCGCTGTCGCAGTTCATGCTCGATGTGCATACCACCGAACACGGCTACACCGAAGTTTATACCCCCTATCTCGTCAATTCGGCGAGCATGTTCGGGACCGGGCAATTGCCGAAATTCGAGGCCGATCTCTTCAAGATCCTGCGCCCGGACGCCGAGCCGCTGTACCTGATCCCGACCGCCGAAGTGCCGGTGACCAACCTCGTGCGCGACGAAATCCTGGCGCACGATGCGCTGCCGCTGAAGCTTGTTTGTCATACGCCGTGCTTCCGCTCGGAAGCCGGGTCCTACGGCAAGGATACGCGTGGCATGATCCGTCAGCACCAGTTCGACAAGGTCGAGCTTGTCCAGGTCGTTGCGGCCGACAAGTCGAACGAGGCCCACGAGGCGCTTACGCGTCATGCCGAAGTCATTCTGGAAAAGCTGGGTCTGCCGTATCGTCGCGTGGCGCTGTGCACGGGCGACATGGGGTTCTCGTCCGCCAAGACCTACGATCTTGAAGTCTGGTTGCCGGCGCAGAATACCTACCGGGAAATTTCCTCGTGCTCGAATTTCGAGGCCTTCCAGGCGCGGCGCATGCAGGCGCGTTGCCGCAACGAGAAGAACAAGACCGAACTCGTCCATACCTTGAACGGTTCGGGTCTGGCGGTCGGGCGTACGCTCGTGGCGATTCTCGAAAACTACCAGAATGCCGATGGTAGCGTTACGGTGCCTCCGGTGCTTCGTCCCTATCTGGGGGGGCTTGAAACGATTTCCAAATAAATTTTTCGGATTTTCGTTTCATTGGTTCATACGGCGGTTCGAAGCGTTTGAGGATATCCGCGAAGACGCGGATGTTCTCGGTCATGATGACGGCTTCGCCGCCGCGCCCCTTGCCCGACTTGAGCCGCCGGTAATACTGCGGCTTGGCCAGCAGGGGCAGCACCTGCTTCATTTCATACCAGGCGTCCGGGTTCTTGCCGAGCGTTCGTGCGAGGTGGCGGGCGCCGTTGAGGTGTCCCATGCCGAGGTTATAGGCGGCGAGCGCGAGCCATGTCCGGTCGGGTTCGCGCGCGCTGGCCGGCAGCGCATCGCGCAATTCGACGAGGTATTGCGCGCCGGCGCGGACGCTCTGGGCCGCATTCAGCCGGTTGCCGACGCGCAGATGGTCGGCAGTCTCCGCCGTCAGCATCATCATGCCGCGCACGCCGGTCGCACTGGTGGCCAGCGGATCCCAGCGCGATTCCTGATAGGCGAGCGCCGCCAGCAGGCGCCAGTCGATGCCGGTGCGGATTTGTGCCTCCTGAAACATCGGTCTGTAGAGCGGCAGCGTGCTGCGCATGCGTTCGATGAATATCGCCGTGTCATCGGTGGTAAGGCGGTTGACGTGGCCGAAATAGCGATCCTTGAGCCGGTCGAGTTCACCGCTTGCTTCCATGCGGCGGAGAAAGTCGTCGCCGCGGGCGATGAAGTCCGGGGGTATCTCTTTCGCGTAGGTCCACACGATCGGATGGTCCGGCCCAAGTTGCAGCGAATCTTGAAGCTCCGGGTGGAAATTGCTGCCGATGTCATAGGCTGCCTCGCTGACCAGTGCGATCTCGTATCGCTGTTCGGCAACGCCCGCCATCAATTCGAGTTCGGTGGCATGCTCGACCGGGACGACGGTGAGTCGATGCACGCGCTTTCCGGCGGCGCGCAGGGCGGTTTCCTGGCGCGAGCCGGCGACGACATGGACCGTGCGACCGGCAAGCTGCTTGAGTTGCGTGATCGGCAATGAGGCCTCGTGCGTGACGATGACGTCGCGGCTTTGGGCGTACGCCTGGCTGTGGTGGGTGCCGAGTTCATTTTCCGGCGCCGACCAGGCAATGGCGAGGTGGCCTTCGCCGCGTTCGAGTCTTTCCTTGACATCCATGTCACTGCCGGCGACGACGAAGCGGCTGCGCAGGCCGATATCGGTGGCGAAGCGCTGCGCCAGGTCGTGTTCGAAGCCGCTCACCTCGCCGGGGGCGTCGCGCGTGTAGGTCGTGATCCCGACTCGGGTCAGGATCACGAGCTCCCGCGTCTTGTCCACGGGTTGCGGCACGCTGTTTTCACAACCGGCCAGAAAAAGCACTAAAAAAACGACAAGCAGGCGCATTGTTCAAAATACTTGTGTTAGAATCTTGCCCCTAACGGAGAGGTGGCAGAGTGGTCTAATGTACCTGACTCGAAATCAGGCGTACTGCAAGGTACCGAGGGTTCGAATCCCTCCCTCTCCGCCACCGGACATCAAGCCCTGACCAAAGCGTCAGGGCTTTGTTTTTGTGAGCGAAGTTTGCCACAAGCCTTCGGTGGGCGCACGTTTTTTGCCGGATAAGGCGAAGCGCGTTCGGGGTGGTTCGACGCCGTCGTGATGTTTCGGATGCAATCTTGTGACGTTCGCCAAGGCCAATGGTAGAATGCCGGCCATCTATTACGGCGACCAAATTAAACATGTTTGCACGATTCATGCCCCAGGAGGGGAAGTTTTTCGAACTTTTCAACGCGCATGCCGAGCAAGTGGTGCTCGGCAGCCGGACCTTGGTGAATCTGCTGACCGTCTTCAACCAATCCGATGAAGAAGCCGCCAAACAGTGTGACATCATCGACGAGGCGGAAGACCAGGCCGACCGGATCAAGCATGAAACGATGCGGCAGTTGCACAAGTCGTTCATCACACCGCTTGATCGCGAAGAAATCCACCAACTGATTACCGGCCTCGACGGCATCCTCGATCTCATTCAGGATGCGGCGCACACCATTTCGCTGTACAACATCCGTCACATCACGGTGGAGTCGGTCCGGCTCAGCGAACTGATCCTGGCCAGCGCCGAGTTTGTCCAGAAGGCCGTGGCGATGCTGCCGTCGATGGACAATGCTGCTGAAATCCTCAAGCTCTGCCGGGAGATCGATCAGCTCGAAACCGAAGCCGATCGCGAGATGCGCGGCGCGATGTCGCGTCTGTTCCGCGAGGAGCCGGATGTTCGTGAGCTGATCAAGTACAAGGCCATCTACGAACTCCTGGAAACCGTGACCGACCGTTGTGAAGATGTGGCGAACCTGATCGAAGGTATCGTCGTCGAAAACTCCTGACCGGTTCGCTTCCATGGAACATCTGAATATCAGCCTGGGAGTGCTGGCCTTCCTGGTCTTTCTGGCGCTCGCCTTCGATTTCATGAACGGGTTTCATGATGCCGCCAATGCGATTGCCACGGTCGTCTCAACCCGGGTCCTGAAGCCACACACTGCGGTGATTCTCGCGGCTGTCTGCAACGTCGCGGCGATCTTCATCTTTGAACTCAAGGTGGCAGCAACGGTCGGCAAGGGCACGATCGAACTCTTCGCCATCGATTATCACGTCGTGTTTGGCGCGCTCGTCGGTGCCATCGCGTGGAACGTCATCACCTGGTACTACGGCATTCCGTCATCGTCGTCGCACGCGCTGATCGGTGGACTGATCGGTTCGGCGCTGGCCAAGGCCGGTCCCTCGTCGCTGATTTCGACCGGCATCATCAAGGTGGTCTCCTTCATCCTCATTTCGCCCTTGCTCGGCATGGTCCTCGGCTCGTTGATGATGATCCTGGTGTCCTGGGCCTTCCGGCACACGACGCCGCGCCGCGTCGATACCTGGTCGCGGCGCTTGCAACTCATTTCGGCATCGGCGTATGCGCTTGGCCACGGCGGCAACGATGCACAGAAGACGATCGGCATCATCTGGATGTTGCTGATCGCTGCCGGAGTGACCGATGCGCACGCAGCGATGCCGCCGCTGTGGGTCGTGATCTCGTGCTATACGGCGATCGGCATCGGCACGGTATTCGGCGGCTGGCGGATCATCAAGCTGATGGGGCAGAAGATCACCAAACTGCGGCCGGTTGGAGGGTTCTGTGCGCAGACCGGCGGTGCGGCTACGCTGTTTTTCGCGACGGCGCTCGGTATTCCTGTCTCGACGACGCATACCATCACCGGCGCCATCGTTGGCGTGGGCGCTACCAAGCGGCTTTCGGCCGTGCGCTGGGGGATTGCCGGTACGATCGTCTGGGCGTGGGTGCTGACGATTCCCTGCAGCGCGCTGATCTCGGCGCTGTTCTGGTACCTCGGCGTGCAATTCCTGTAGTTGCTACAGAAATGCATCTTCCCAGGCCAGCAGGCCCGGGAGTGGTGGCTTCCCGGGGCTCTCTTGTCCCGGGAGTGGTGAATCCCCGGGCGCTGTCCCCGGGTCGTTCAAGCGTCAGGCGCGGACGTCTGGAACCAGCATCCGTTCGAGTTGATAGATTTTGTCCTTGAGCGAGAGTTTGCGCTTCTTCAAACGGTGGATGAGGAGTTGATCCTGCTCGGGAATCGGGGTCGCCGACAAATGCTCGACGATCAGGTTGAGATCGCGGTGCTCCACCCGGAGTTCGTTCAGGGTGGCTTGGGCATTGTTGATTTCTTCCTCGGTCAGCATGGGTGAAAATCCTCCGTTAGGTTGATGTCGACTTACGTTTAGGCGTGAGCCAGCCATTCAGAAAAAACCTGCCAAGGGCGACGGCGTTTGACTCGGTGTCGGCTTCGGTTTGTCGGGACCGAGCATTGCAACACGGTCAATCAACGGCGCGTCCGGGACTATGGTAGGCGCGCTGCCGAGAAAACACAACGCCATTTGCGTGCACCTGAATATGGTGGGCTTTATTCCTCGCAGGGAGACTTTGCCGGAGGCGTGGCGGATTCTCCACGTCTTTCGCGCAGAGGCTTCCGGACGATCGCCCAATGAAGATGGCGCAGGAAATTGCGCATAAAATGCGAGGTGAAAAGCGGCTGTCGAAGTTGTTGTCGGCCGATCTCCCGAGAAGAGTGTTGGCACGATGGCAACGCCAGTGCATCTGCGATTGATTCAGGAGGACTTGTGCATGAACAAGGCATTCGTTCGCGAATCCGAAGACGAGGAAGACGAGGAACTCGACGCCTCGCTCAAGCTGCCGCAGGGGACGCGTAACTACATTACGCCGGGAGGCTATGCCCGGATCAAGGAAGAGCTCGACCACTTGTTGCGCGTCGAGCGGCCGCACATCGTCGAAGTGGTGCATTGGGCGGCGTCGAACGGCGACCGCTCGGAGAACGGCGATTATCTCTACGGCAAGAAGCGCTTGCGTGAAATCGACCGCCGCATCCGCTTCCTGACCCGTCGTCTCGATCTCGCCGAAGTGGTCGATCCGGAGCGGCCGGGGAATCCCGAGCAGGTATTTTTCGGTGCGACCGTGACGATTTGCGACGAGGCGGGGAACGAGCAGACCTATCAGATTGTCGGTGTCGATGAGACCGATTTTGCACGTAACCGGATCAGTTGGGTGTCGCCATTGGCGCGCGCCTTGCTGCGCGCCCGCGAGGGCGATCCGGTACGTTTCCAGAGTCCGGCCGGCTGGCGCGAGGTGGAGGTCGTGACGATCGAATATCGGCGGATCGAGGCATAACATTTCCCGGACAAACTGGCGCAGGAGGCTGGACACAAGCGTGCGGTCGGCGGTTTAATCGCTTAATGTTCAGGACGGGGAGAGGCAATGGGTCTGATTCTGTCGGTGGATGTCGGGACGACCAATATCAAGGCGGCATTGGTCGATGAGGACGGGCGCATCGTCAGCGCGCCGTGCAACGTCGGTACCAAGATCGAGGGCGATACGTCCGGACGCGCCGAGCATGATCCGGCCAAGCTCGAAGCCGCCTTGTTCGAGGTCTGCGAGCGCGCGATCGGCGATCGCGGTGCCGACGTCGATGGACTCGCGCTGACCTCGTACCAGTTCGGTCTGGTGCTCGTCGATGCGGACGATCGGCCGCTGACGGCGATCTCGACCTTCGTCGATACGCAGGCACAGGCGCACCATCCGAAATTCCTCAAGGCGATCGGCAATGCCGATCAGATGTATCTGCGCACCGGTTGTCCGCCGATCTTCCAGTACCCGTCGAATCGTCTCCATTTCCTCGCCGCGCGCGATCCCGGCCTGCCGGGTCGGACGGCGCATGTGCTCGATTCGAAGGCCTTCCTGATGCACCTCCTGACCGGCGAGTACTTCACCGATTACAGTACCGCCAATTCGCTCGGTTGCCTCGACATCAATGGGCGCTGGGACGAGGCGATCATTCGCGCCACCGGTTTCGATGCTGGCGCTTTCCCGCGCGTGCTCGATGGTTTCAGCGAAAAGGTGCCGCTGCGCCCAGCTGTCTGTCAGCGGCTTGGCCTGCGTCCGGGGACGCAGATTTCGGCGGGGCTGTACGACGGTGCGGCGCTGGCCGCCGTGCTGACCGGGTTCTCGCCCGACATCGGTGTCGGCAATTTTGGCACGTCGGGCATGTTCCGCGTGCCGACCGCCTCGCCGGTCGAGGATCTCGAAGGCGGCGGTATCCAGAGCTGTCTGCTGACGCCGGGATTTTTCTTCACCGGGTCGGGCATCAACAACTGCACGATCGCCAGCAACCTGCTGCTCAACCTGCTCGGTCTCGAACTCGATTACCTCAAAGGCCAGGCCCTGTCGGTGCCCGGCTCGCACGGCGTCATGACCTTCCCGTATTTTGCCGGCGAGCGCGACAAGATGATCGGCAATATCGGCACCGGCATGGTCTTCGGTCTCGGTGTCGCGACCTCGCGTGACGATCTGGCGCGTTCTTTCCTCGAGGGCGTCGCGTTCTCGTATCTCTTCGTCAAGCAGAAGCTCGATCCTTCCGGTCGCATCCGCGAATTTCGACTGGGTGGCGGCGGTACGTCGAATCTGCCGTGGATGCAGATCATGGCCGATACGCTCAATTTGCCGATCCGGCTGACGCACGATCCCGAGGTGGGTATCGTCGGTGCCGCCAATCTGGCCCGTTACGGGCGCAGCGACGCGCTGCTTGAAAGCTCGCAGCGGGCGATGAAGGATACGCGGGTGATCGAGCCGATCGCCGAGAACGTCGCGATCTACGAGGAAATCGCCGGACGGTACTTCGCCATGCGGCAGTCCTTGCGCACGCCGCTGCTGGCGCGGCAGGGGCTCGCACCGCTGCGTCGCCTCAAGGTCAAACCGGTGCGCAAGGAAATCTCGCTGTCCAAGCGGGCCAAGCGCAAAGTCGCGTCCGAACCGGGCAAACCTGCGCCTGACCCGAGCAAGCTTGCGACTCAATCAAAATAGCACTGTCATCCCACTTCAACCCCAAAGCGGAAATATGCCATGAGCACCAAGATGCAGATCGCCATTGTCAATTCAAGTTCTTTTGGAATCTCCTTCCCCGAGCATTTGCGTGCGCTGGAGGCGTTCGCCGAGTTGCGCCGCGTTGAACTTCCCAATGACGCGCCGGCCTCGCTGTTCCATGAAAAGCTCGCCGATGTCGATGGCATCATCGCCAGCGTCACGCCGAAATATTCGCGCGAGGTCCTGCTGGGGCTGCCGAAGTTGCAATTGCTCGCCCGGCACGGCGTCGGCTGCGACAACGTCGATCTGCCGACCTGCACCGAGCTCGGTATCGCCGTGTCGCGCGTCGGGCCGCAGGTCGAGCGCGAGTCGGTGGCGCAGATGGCGCTCGGTCTGATGGATGCCTCGGCGCGCCGGATCGTCGAGGGCGCGACGATCGTCAAGGCCGGGCAGTGGGCGCGGCGGGCCAAGCTCTCGCTCGGTGTCGACTTCTGTGGTGCCACCATCGGCATCGTCGGCATCGGCGCGATCGGCAGCACCGTCGCCCGCATCCTCTCGCTCGGTTATCGGGCCAATGTCATTGCCTACGATCCCTACGTCGATGCGCAGGAAGTGGCGGCGCGTCACGCGACCAAGGTCAGTTTCGACGAGCTCCTGGCGCGCAGCGCCATCCTCACGCTGCATTGCCCGCTGACGCCCGAGACCTCGCGCATGTTCGGCGCCGAGCAGTTCGCTGCGATGAATGCCGGGACGATCATCGTCAATACCTGCCGCGGCGAGCTGTTCAAGCAGGAGGCGCTGGTGGCCGCGCTCAGTTCGGGCAAACTCGGCGGTTATGCCACCGACGTGGTCGAGGGCGAGCCGATCGGTGCCGATCACGTGCTGCTATCGACGCCGAACGTCATCGTCACGCCGCATCTCGGCGGCTATTCGGTGGTGTCGCTGCGCGGCATGGGGCAGACCATGGTCGACGACATGCGCCGCGTTTTCGTCGAGAAAAGTTATCCCGAGGTGCTGGCCAATCGCGACATCGATCTCGCTGCATCGCGCATTACCCGCTTCCGTCGGTAGTGGCGCCGCAATGAAAAATGGCGTGGATCGCTCCACGCCATTTTTGTTTGGACGGCCGCGTGTTTAAACGTTGTACGTGCCCGAGACGGTGTTGCCGCCCTTGCCGGTCCAGTTGGTGTGGAAGAACTGGCCGCGCGGCTTGTCGGTGCGCTCGTAGGTGTGTGCGCCGAAGTAGTCGCGTTGCGCCTGCAGCAGGTTGGCCGGCAGCACGGCGTTGCGGTACTGGTCGTAGAAGGCCAGCGCGGTGCTGAAAGCCGGGGCCGGGATGCCGTTCAGTGCGGCGGCGGCGACGACTTTGCGCCAACTGGCCTGCGAGGCGTGGATCTCGCCGCGGAAGTACTCGTCGAGCAGCAGGTTGGAGAGGTCCGGCTTCTTGTCGAAGGCTTCCTTGATCTTGCCGAGGAAACGCGAGCGGATGATGCAGCCGCCGCGCCACATCAGCGCGATGCCGCCGTAGTTGAGGTTCCAGCCGTAATCCTTGGCGGCCGCGCGCATCAGCATGTAGCCCTGGGCGTAACTGATGATCTTGGAGGCGTAGAGCGCCTGGCGGATGTCCTCGACGAAAGCGGCTTTCTTGGCCGGGTCGGCGGCGATGTCGGCGAGCAGCGGGTTCGGGCCGGTCAGGCTCTGCGCGGCGATGACGCGTTCGTCCTTGAGCGCCGAGACGCAGCGCGAATAGACGGCTTCGGCCATCAGCGTGATCGGAATGCCGAGGTCCTGCGAATTGATGACGGTCCACTTGCCGGTGCCCTTCTGGCCGGCCGTGTCGAGGATCTTGTCGACGAGCGGTGCGCCGTCCTCATCCTTCTTGGCCAGGATGTCGCGGCTGATTTCGACGAGGTAGCTGTCGAGCGCGCCGGTGTTCCAGTCGGCGAAGACCGTGTGCATCTCGTCGGCGCTCATGCCGAGGCCGTTCTTCATGATGTTGTAGGCTTCGCAGATCAGCTGCATGTCGCCGTATTCGATGCCGTTGTGCACCATCTTGACGTAGTGGCCGGCACCCATTTCGCCGACCCAGTCGCAGCACGGCACCTTGCCTTCGACCTTGGCCGAGACCGCCTGGAAGATGTCCTTGACGTGGGGCCAGGCCGCCGGCGAGCCGCCGGGCATGATGCTCGGGCCGTGGCGGGCGCCTTCTTCGCCGCCGGAGACGCCGGTGCCGATGTAGAGCAGGCCCTTGCTTTCGACGTATTTCTGGCGACGGTTGGTGTCGTCGAAGAGGGAATTGCCGCCGTCGATGATGATGTCGCCGGCTTCAAGGTGCGGGATCAGCTGGTCGATGAACTCGTCGACCGGCGCGCCGGCTTTGACCAGCATCATGACGCGGCGTGGCTTCTTGAGCTTGGCGACCATCTCGGCGATCGAGTGGGCGCCTTGAATCTTGGTGCCTTTGGCTTCGTTGGCGAGGAACTGGTCGACCTTGTCGGTCGAGCGGTTGTAGGCGACGACGGTAAAGCCGTGGTCGTCCATGTTCAGAATCAGGTTCTGGCCCATCACGGCCAGGCCGATCAATGCGATGTCTGCCTTGTTTTCCATCTATTCCTCTCGCGGTGGTTCGTTACGGGGGTTATTGCATAAGGATAACGCAGATTGGCCTGACCAGAGTTTCTTTCGGTCTTGAAAACGGCACGAGCGTCCCCAGATAGGCCTTTGTCGCCGGATTGGAGAAAACGTTCCGGCACCGTCTTATCCATCCGAAGAACAACGTATTTACGGAGTCTCTCATGAGTGCACCCAAGGAAACCCTGGGCTTTCAGGCCGAAGTCAAGCAACTGCTGAATCTGATGATCCACTCGCTCTACAGCAACAAGGAAATCTTCCTGCGCGAGCTGATCTCGAACGCCTCCGACGCCTGCGACAAGCTGCGTTTCGAGGCCTTGAACAATTCTGCGCTGTACGGCGACGATGCCGAACTCAAGATCCGCGTCAGTTTCGACAAGGATGCGCGCACGATCACCATTTCCGACAACGGCATCGGCCTGTCGCGCGAAGAGGCGATCGAGCATCTCGGTACCATCGCCAAGTCGGGGACGCGCGAGTTTTTCTCGGCACTGACCGGCGACCAGGCCAAGGATGCGCATCTGATCGGCCAGTTCGGCGTCGGTTTCTATTCGTCCTTCATCATCGCCGACAAGGTTACCGTCGTCTCGCGCCGTGCCGGCCTGGAAGCGAATCAGGCAGTGTGCTGGGAGTCGGCCGGTGAGGGCGATTTCTCGGTCGAGATGGTCGACAAGGCCGGTCGTGGCACCGACGTGATCCTGCATCTGCGCGACGGCGAGGACGAATTCCTGTCGAGCTGGAAGCTGCGCCAGACGATCCGCAAGTATTCGGACCACATCACGCTGCCGATCGTCATGAAGAAGGAATCCTGGGACGAAGAGAAGAAAGCGCAAGTCGAAACCGACGAGGACGAGTCGGTCAACAAAGCCTCGGCGCTGTGGGCGCGGCCGAAATCGGAGATCGGCGACGAGGAGTACAAGGAGTTCTACAAGCACGTCGCGCACGACTTCGAGGACCCGCTTGCCTACGTGCACGCCAAGGTCGAGGGCAAGCAGGAATACACGCAGCTGCTCTACATCCCGCAGCGCGCGCCCTTCGATCTCTGGGATCGCAACGCGCGTCACGGCATCAAGCTGTATGTGCGCCGCGTCTTCATCATGGACGATGCCGAGAAGCTGATGCCGGTGTACTTGCGCTTCGTCCGCGGCGTCGTCGATTCGAACGACCTGCCGCTCAACGTCTCGCGTGAAATCCTGCAGGAATCGAAGGACATCGAGACGATCCGCGGCGGTTGCGTCAAGAAGGTGCTGTCGATGCTCGAAAGCCTGGCCGACAGCGAGGACGCCGCCGAGAAGGAAAAGTACGCGAACTTCTGGAAGGAATTTGGCCGCGTGCTCAAGGAAGGCGTCGGCGAGGACTTCGCCAACAAGGATCGCATCGCCAAGCTGCTGCGTTTTGCCTCGACGCAGTCGGATACGCCGGACGAGACGGTCTCGCTCGCCGATTATGTGTCGCGCATGAAGGAAGGCCAGGAGAAGATCTACTACGTCACCGCCGAAACCTTCACGGCCGCCAAGAACAGCCCGCATCTCGAAATCTTCCGCAAGAAGGGCATCGAAGTGCTGCTGCTGTCCGATCGCGTCGATGAGTGGGTGATCGGCTACCTGACCGAGTTCGACGGCAAGTCGCTGCAGTCCGTCGCCAAGGGCGGGCTCGATCTCGGCAAGCTCGAGGACGAGGCCGAGAAGAAGGAAGCCGAGCAGGCCGCCGACGAGTACAAGGAACTGATCGAGAAGATCAAGACGGCGCTGGGCGAGAAGGTCAAGGACGTGCGCGTGACGCACCGCCTGACCGATTCGCCGTCCTGCGTCGTTGCCGACGAGAACGACATGGGCGGCAACCTGGCGCGCATCCTCAAGGCGGCCGGGCAGAAAGCGCCGGAAATGAAGCCGATCCTCGAGATCAACCCGAAGCATCCGGCCGTCATGCGCCTCAAGTACGAAGAGACGCGCTTCGACGACTGGGCGGCACTGCTGCTCGAGCAGGCGATGCTGGCCGAGGGCGGTACGCTCGACGACCCGGCTGGCTTCGTCCGTCGTATCAACGACCTGATGATGGCGTTGTCGGCCAAGTAAGCGTGGTTTGCGCCGGCAGGAGGCGCAGGCCTCCTCCGGCGCCCATCTCATGCCAACCGATTCCGCGCGCCTGGAAGGTTTTTCGCCGATCCTCGATGCCGGCGTCGAGACGCTGGTGCTCGGCAGCTTTCCGTCGCCGGTGTCGCTGGCAGCGCAGGGTTACTACGCCCATCCGCAGAACCAGTTCTGGCGGATCATGGCGGCGGTGCTCGCGGTGCCGCTCGTCGAGCTCGACTATGCCGACAGGGTCGTGAGCCTGTTGCGTCATCGTGTCGGCGTCTGGGATGTGTATCGTGGCTGCCAACGCGAAGGCGCGCTCGATTCCGCCATCGAGGCCGCCGAAGCCAACGATTTTTCGCGCCTCGCCGTCGAGGCGCCGCGCTTGCGCCGTGTCTGTTTCAACGGCAAGACGGCGGCGAAATTCGAGCGGCATTTTGCCGCGCTCGGCTATGAAACCCGGGTGCTGCCATCGACCAGTCCGGCCTACACGCTGGCGTTCGAGCGCAAGCTCGACGCCTGGCGCGCCGCCTTGTCCTGATCAGATCCCGGGACTGCGCTCGATCACGTCGAGACGCACGGCGCCGAAACGGACGGGGGCGTTCTCCGACTGCAACCAGGCGAGCAAGTCGCCCGGCATGCCGATCGCCAGCGCGGTCTGCGCGTCGATGCTGACGAGATGAACCGATGCGGGCGGTGTCGGACCTGCTGCGACGAGGACCGACAGCCGCAGGCGCGGATCGCCGGCGTCGATCAGTTCGGCATCGCGCACGCTGGAGAGGCGCCGCAGCACGCGGGTGACGAGGGCGGCGCGTTCGGGTGTGGCACGGAAAAGGATCAGCAGGGTGGCGTGCCCGTCCGGGCTGAGGCTGTCCGAGGTTCCCTGGAATGCCTCCATCTGCAGGCCGCGCGCCGAAAAGACGTCGGCGACGCTGTGCGCGGCGCCGGGCCGATCGTGCAGGCCGATGACGATGACGTGGAGCGGAAAAGCGCTTTTTCTGACGCTGGCCTCAGTCACCGATCCACTCCTTGAGCTTGGCGCGGCAGCGCCCGGCGCAGGCCTGCAGCTGAGCGATTTCCTCGTCACTCAGGTCGTCGCCGGGAACGATGCGGGTGACGGCGCCTTCGAGGATCAGGCGGTTGCCGATCGGACCGTCGATGCCCATTTCACCGCGGTGTTCGTACTGGGCGCAGATGCCGACGGCGCGGCCTTCGCAGAGTGCCTTGACGAGTTCGACGGTGGCGTTGGCCGTCGCCGAGACGGTCTTGGCCTGCGAGTAGTGGATCGGGAAAGGTTTCAGTGCGACGCGCAGGTCCGGTGGCAG
This sequence comes from Propionivibrio dicarboxylicus, assembly GCF_900099695.1. Classification (GTDB taxonomy): domain Bacteria; phylum Pseudomonadota; class Gammaproteobacteria; order Burkholderiales; family Rhodocyclaceae; genus Propionivibrio; species Propionivibrio dicarboxylicus. Next base: position 140,663 of record NZ_FNCY01000005.1, read on the forward strand.
GCGCGAGACGCGCTCAAGCGCCCTGACCGGGCCGTGGATCGGATCGGCGCCCATCTCGGCGATCAGCGCCGCGTGTTCGGCCATCAGCCGCGCCGAGAAATCAGCCGTATGCGTGCCGGCGCGCATGCGGCGAATGGCGGCGTCGAGTTCGGTGCCGCGCAGCCCCTGGATGCGTACCGTCGACCACAGCGGCACCATGCCGAGGCCGTGTTCGCCGCCCATCGCCGCATGGACGCGCTGGCGGCCGATGCCGAGCTGACTGGCGATTTCCCAGCGGAAACGCTGCGAGTCGCTGAACGCGCCCATGCCAAGCACGTACTCGCGCGGGAGGTGGCGCGCAAAGATGTGGACGCCCAGTTCGACCGGATTGCTGACGACGATGACGACGGGCGGGTTGCTGGCGCGATGGCGCGCAACGGCGCGGGCGAAATGCTCGAAGAGAATGGCGTTGGCGCGCCCGAGGTCGTCGCGGCTCTGCAGCTTGCCAATGTTGCCGGCATCGGTGGGGAAGGTCGTTCCTGCCGCCATGACGACAATGTCGCCGACGATTTCGTCGGCATCGTCGGAGACGTCGATCTCGGCGATGTTCTCGGCATAGGCGTCCTGCAGGTCGGCGCGCAGGCCATGCAGGTAACTTGGCCTGCGCGTGCCGGGATTGCCGCCGATCAGTTGCAGCAGTTCGCCGCGTCCGAGAACGCGGGCGCTGACAAGCTGGGTGACGATTTCGCGGCCGCAGCTGCCGCTGGCGCCGATGACGGAAATATCCATTCCGGGAAACCTGGTCTGGTGCTTTGCCTTACTTGCCCTTCGGGAGTTTTTCGTCGAGGCATTGGCGGCGTTCGGCGCCTGTCAGCGGCTTGCAGGCGTCGCGCGCCTGCCGGCGGGCTTCCTGTCGGGCTTTGCACAGTTCGACATCCTTGGCCTTGGTGCAATCGGCGCCGGCGCGCTTGCGCGGCTGCGGCGGTTTGCTGTCCTTGACCGGCGCCGGCGGTGGCGCGATCGAGGCGCCGATCAACGGTGCGCCCGGAACGCCCGCCGGTCCTTGCTGTGCCATGGCCGGAACGGCGAGCAGGGCAGCAATCGAGGCAAGAACAGGCAGTGCGTTTTTCATCGGGGGGCTCCTGGAATAGGTCAGAAATTAGGCGGTCGTCGCGAGTCGCTTAGTGTGAACGGAAATGGCATATAAATACAAGCGCAATAATGCAACAATGCGTGACACCCTGTCGCCGGGCGAAGCCAGACGCTTGCGGGCATTGAGCCGTTTGCGCCTTGTCGGGTATAGTTCTCGGATATCATCGCGCTGGATAGTTCGTCATGATCAAGAAAGTCGACGCGTCGACACCCGACCACCGTCTCACCGTTGCCGAGTTGCTCGGCATGCTGGTGGCGGATGGGCTGGTGGAACAGCGCGATGCCGATGCGCTGATCGCCGAGAGCCGCCTCAAGCGCCAGTCGGCGCATCCCTTGCTGGTCGTTGCCGAGCAGAAATGGAAGTCGCGTCGGCCACCGCACCGGCCGCTGACGATCGACGAACTTGGCGAGTGGCTGGCAAGCCGGGTTGATCTCGAGTACATCCACATCGACCCGCTCAAGATCGATTTCACCGCGGTCACCGATGTGATGTCGAGCGCATATGCCACGCGCTTCGGTATCCTGCCGGTCGAGGTCAGTGCTGGTGAGGTCGTCGTGGCGACGATCGAGCCCTTCCTGCGCGATTGGGAGAAGGAGATCGGCGCCATCGTCAAGAAGCGCATCCGGCGCGTCCTGGCGAGCCCGGCCGATGTCGCGCGCTATCTCGTCGAGTTCTACAACCTTGCGCGTTCGGTCAAGAAGGCGGCGCAGACCGGTGGCCAGAGCGGTGGCCTGTCGTCGTTCGAGCAACTCGTCGAACTGGGACGCACCAACCGGCAGTTCGACGCCAACGACCAGCACATCGTCAATATCGTCGACTGGCTCTGGCAGTATGCCTTCGAGCAACGCGCCAGCGACATCCACATCGAACCGCGGCGGGAGATGGGCATCGTCCGCTTCCGCATCGACGGCGTGCTGCATCAGGTTTACCAGATCCCGATGAGCGTCATGGCTGCGATGGTCAGCCGCATCAAGATCCTCGGTCGCATGGATCTCGTCGAGAAACGCCGCCCGCAGGACGGACGCATCAAGACGCGGACGGCCGACGGGCAGGAAGCCGAGTTGCGCCTGTCGACGCTGCCGACGGCTTTTGGCGAGAAGCTGGTGATGCGGATCTTCGACCCTGAAGTGCTGGTGCGCAGCTTCGGCGAACTCGGTTTCGGCGACGACGAACTCGGCCGCTGGCGGACGATGACGGAAAATCCGAATGGCATCATCTTCGTGACCGGGCCGACGGGTTCCGGCAAGACGACGACGCTCTATTCGACGCTCAAGCAACTGGCGACGACAGCGGTCAATGTGTGCACGATCGAAGACCCGATCGAGATGGTCGAGCCCGCGTTCAACCAGATGCAGGTGCAGACGGCGATCGATCTCGGGTTTGCCGAGGGAGTGCGCGCGCTGATGCGCCAGGATCCCGACATCATCATGGTCGGCGAGGTGCGCGATCTCGAGACGGCCGAAGTTGCCATCCAGGCGGCATTGACCGGGCATCTCGTGCTGTCGACCTTGCACACCAACGATGCGCCGTCGGCGGTGACGCGCCTGCTCGATCTCGGCGTACCCTCGTACCTGCTCGGTGCCACCGTGCTCGGTGTCATGGCCCAGCGCCTGGTGCGTGTGCTCTGTCCGAGTTGCAAGCGGGCCGCGGCGGCGACGGCCGAGGACGAACTGCTCTGGGATCGTCTCGTCGCGCCGTGGAAAGCCAATCGTCCGACACAGTTCTTCCATCCGGTCGGCTGTCTCGACTGTCGCATGACCGGCTATCGCGGGCGCATCGGCCTGTACGAGATCCTGACGATGTCGTCGGAAATCAAGCAGGCGATTGGCGAGGGCGCCGATCTCCCGAAGATTCGCGATCAGGCCTATCGTGAAGGCATGAAGCCCTTGCGTATCGCCGGGGCGATGAAAGTCGCCGCCGGTATCACGACACTGGCCGAGGTTTTCAAAGTGGCGCCGCCGTCCGAGCGGTCGTAATCGATATCTTTGTCATAGGGGCGAAAAATGCAATTGTCACGTCGCGATTTCCTGGTGGCCGGCGCTGCGCTGGTCGGTGGCAGCATGCTGGGCGGCTTGAGCGCATGCGCCGGAACGGTGCCGCGGGCGCAGTCGCTCGTGCCGGGGGTGGCGCGCGTCGATCTGGGTGGCGGTGTGACGGTGACGGCGATTTCGGATGGCTACGGTAGCCGCGCCGTCGATGCCGCGTTTGTGCGTAACGCCGCGCTCAGCGAGGTGCAGGCGGCGCTGGCCGAGGCCGGTTTACCGACCGATCGTCTGGCGATTCCCTATACGGTGCAGCTCGTCGATATCGGCGGTCAGCGCGTGCTCTTCGATACCGGCAACGGCGAGTTCGGCGCGGCGACCGCCGGCAAGGTGCTGGAAAACATGACGCGCGCCGGGATCGATCCGGCGTCGGTGACGGCGGTCGTTATTTCGCATTTTCATGGAGATCACATCAACGGTTTGCGCAACAAGGCTGGGCAGCTGGTGTATCCGAACGCGAAGGTGTTCGTGCCGGCGCCGGAATGGGCCTGGTGGATGGATGACGCACGCATGGCGGCGGCGCCGGCGGCGATGCAGGGCGCGTATGCGGCGCCGCGTCGCGTGTTTGGGCCGATGGCCGCGAATGTCGTGCGTTTCGAGCCGGGATCCGAAGTGCTGCCAGGGGTCGCTTCGGTCGCTGCCCATGGGCATACGCCGGGACATACCGCGTTCATTGTCGCTGGCGGCGATCGGAAGTTGATGCTCTGGGGCGACAACACCAATGTCGCCGCGCTGTTCGTGCGTCACCCTGACTGGTCGGTGGCCTTCGATCTCGATGCCGAGGTGGCGCGGGCGACGCGTCGGCGTCTTGCCGAACAGGTGCTGGCGCAACGCTTGTTGCTGGCCGGTTATCATCTGCCGGGAGCGGCGATCGGGACCCTGGTACGACGCGGCGATGGCTACGATTTCTTGCCGCTGAGCGCGTGAGCGTCAGGGTGTACAGAATGAAGCCTTGCACTAGAGTGAGTGTTGGAGAGCGGGCCGTTCCGCGACAGAGCTAAGGATGCCGACCAGAGCACAACTTCTCGATATCATTCACTTCCAGAGCGAACTGGCCAGGATCGGGCTGGATCTGGGGGAGGTGATGACGCACGTCGTTGACCGGGTCATCGCCTTTACCAAGGCCGAGGGGGCGGCGATCGAGCTCGCCGAGGACGGCGACATGGTCTATCGCGCGACTTCCGGCATTGCCAAAAAGTACCTGGGACTTCGCCTCAAGCAGTCCGACAGTATCTCCGGTCAGTGCGTCGAACTCGGCGAAACGCTCTATTGTGCCGACAGCGAACGTGATCCGCGTGTGAATCGTCGGGCGTGCCGCACCATCGGCCTGCGTTCGATGGTCGTCGTGCCGCTCAAGTATCACGAGCGCACGGTCGGAATTCTCAAGGCGATGTCGACGCGAGTGAGCGGTTTCGGGCGTCGCGACCGGGCACTGCTCGAACTGCTTTCGGAGGTGATCGGCGCGTCGATTCATTTTGCCGTCGAGTTCGGCGGCAAGGACCTGTTCTACAAGGCGACGCACGATGGTCTGACCGATCTCGCCAACCGCTCGCTGTTCATGGATCGCCTGCGCAATGTCTTGACCCGTTGCCAGCGTGAGCGGGGCAAGGCTGCAGTGGCGGTGATCGACATGGACGGTCTCAAGCAGGTCAATGACACCTTCGGACATCGCTCTGGCGATGCAGTGATCCGCGAATTCGCGGCGCGGATCAAGCGGGTGTCGCGTCAATCGGACACCGTTGCCCGGATTGGTGGCGACGAGTTCGCCATGATCCTGACGCCGATAGACCTGCCGGTTGGGCCACGGGTGTTTCTGGAACGCTTCGACCGGGAGACGGCAGCCCCCTTCTTTTTCGAGGAGCGCCGGTTCTCCTTGCGTGGCAGTGTCGGTATCGCCGTTTATCCCGACGACGGCGGCTCGCTCGACAGCTTGATCGAGTCCGCCGACCGACGCATGTATGCGGCGAAGAAGGCGGCGTATGCGCGGCTGGGGGGGTGAGGGTGGAGGTCGTGCGCCCGCGCTTCAGTTGTCGGTAACCTGCACCCGGCGGGAGCGTTCGACGTAGCCGGGATTGGCCGCGGTAGCACTTGTGTCCGGGCAAGCGGCGGCATTGCATGCAACAGCGAGAATGGTGTAGATGCGAACGGTTTTGTCGACGCCGGGAACGGTTTCGCCTTCCTTGTAAAGTTGCGAAGGCGTGCAGGTCACCGTGACCCGGAAACCGGTTTGGGCGGTGAGGTCGAGTTCCGCCTTACGTGTTCCGGTATCGCAGTTCTCCCCAATATTCGCCGTCCAGTCCGATTTTTTGCGGGCTTTGTACAGCCCCCATTCGTTGCCGGCGCGCGCTGCCTGCCAGGCGTTGGCAGCGAGCAGGTCTTGGGCTGACGTCACTTGCTGCACCGAACCGACAGTGACCATTGCTGCGCCGAACAGCGCCAGGATAACCAGCACGACGATCGCCATGATGGCGCCGAAACCGCGTTGGTTTGTGCGGGTGGCGGCGCTCATGGCACGTTATCCACGTGTACGCCGTAGTTCAGCGCCACGCTTTCACCGTCGAGGCCGAGTTCCAGCCGCATCCAGAGCAGACCATTCTGCGATGTCATGCCGGTGCTCGGGCTATAGACGAAAGTGCAGTTGCTCACGTTCGTGGCGACGACGGCGCCATCCGTAGGGCAGCTATTTGTCGTACCCGTGTCGAAAGTGGCTACGGTTCGATAGAGCGTCCTACCGATGCAGTTATAGAAGACCGTCTGCTCGGCGTCGGCCACTGTAAAAAAGCGTCCGCCATCGTAGCCGGAGGGGAATTGCTTCGGCGTGACGGTCAGGCGAACCGTGCCGTCGCCAACCCGTGGTGCGCCGTTTGGCGAGGCCTGAGTGATGGCAGCGATCTGAGCGCGGTTGGTGCCTGCGTAAACATCATCGGCGTTCTGATTGTTGACGACGACCCAGTCGTTCTTTGCAGGTTGTCTCGGCAAGTCGGAGAGGATGTCGAAAGCGTCGCTCGCCTGCGTCGTATCAAGCGGTGCACTGCAGGTTGTCGGCGTACAGGACGTGACGTCGCTGGCGCGGTCCGGACCCGTACGATAGCGTCCGCCAACCTGAATCGGAACCAACTGGAAACAGTTGGCGCTGACCGAACGGATAGAATTGGGGACGGCGCGGCGGATGTCGTCGGCCATGCGCCGCAAGGCGGTATCGGCGGCGTCGGTGAGCGCAGCGCGGTTGCCGACGCTGGCATAGGCGTCGGTCGCAGGTTTCAGAAACATTGTCAGCGAACTGGCCAGGATACCGGTCAGTACGATGACAACGACGATCTCGACCAGCGTGAAGCCTTTCGGCCTGGCGCGGCCGAAGCGGTGCGCATCGAGACAATGGGGGCTGAGCGGGTTCATTGCGCGTAGTTGGTTCGCCAACCGCTGAGCAGAATGTGCTCAGTGCCATGAACGACTGAGACGACCACCTGCGCGGCGGCGCCACTTTGTGTTGTGATGTCGCCGAGCGCGTTATCGATCACGGTGACATGGACATTGTAGTTAACAAGCCCGGTGACAGGCTGCCCATCAACATCGCAGATGCCAACGGTCTGGTAGTTGTTGTAGTCCTTGATGTCGTCGAACGTGGTGCGGGAGGGGGGGGGAGACACGCCGCAAGCCTTGGCAACATTTACCGGCGCGTCACCGGAAACCGCAAAAGGCTTGATCAGCACCTCCTCGAGCATTTCCTCGGCAATTGCCAGCATCTGCTTGCGCACGAGCGGATCGGCGCTGTTGCGTACCGTGCTGTTGATGGCCATCAGCACGCCGGCAAAGCCGATGCTGATGATGACAATGGCAATCACCATCTCGATTAGCGTGAACCCACGTGTTGTCTTAGAACACACCGCCCGTTGCTCCGACGATGGTAATGCGTGCGCCACCGACGAAATCAATCGTCCGATTGCTCGTTGTGCCATTGGCAGCGAATGTGAACGATTCCGGTATTTCTGAAAACAGCGCTGTCGCAGCGCCACTGGCGATCTGGTTGCTGTTTGCGCTCGGGATCAGGAGTATGGTTTTGCAATCGTCATTTGCAGCGACGTCGATGTTGAGCGACACACTATGCAAACCGGGAAAAGTGACACATACCGGTCGCCGGTGACTGACTGCCGTTTTCTGGGCGTAGCGCAAGGCCGCAAGAACACGGGTGTGGAATGCCGCCTGTTGAAAGGTCTCGGTTTCCATGCGCGGTATGGCGACGGCGGCGAGGATGCCGAGCACGGTGATGACCGAAACGAGTTCGACCAGCGTGAAACCGCGCGCCAGTCGCCGTTCAGAAGGCGTCGTGAACATAGATGATTCTCCGCGTTTCCGGCGCATACACGCCGAAGGTTGCACGGGCCCAGGGGTCGCGGTCGTAGCTATTGGCGCAGTCGCCGTTGCGCGAACGCAGCCAGGGCATCGCGGCACCGGTGCCGCCATGGTTGTTGAGGCAGGAAACGTCGTTGCCCGAACTGCCGAGATTGACCGCGACATCGACACTGCCGGCCTTTCCGTCATTGGGGGCGCTCAATGTGATGTTGGCATTGCCCCCGAAGAAGGTGACCGCGGACAGGACGTTGGTATTTGCCGCCAGACCGCCCGAGAGCGCGAAAGCCCCGCTTGGCAGCGCGGTGCAACTGTCGTCGCTGTTGATCACCCAGGACTTGCCGCTCCAGTATTGCGTCTGGAGCGGCATATTCAGATCGGTCTTGTTCGACCCGAGCGCGCTGAATAGTACGAGGCGGCCGCTGCGGATCTTGGTCGTTGCCTCGGTGTGGTCGCTTGAGGTCACGCCGTCTGTGTCGATTGCGCGCAGGCCGATGTTTGCCGGCGCACTGAGCTTGTCGGCGAAGGTATAGGTCGGCTTGAGGGTGGCGACGCCTCCGGCGATGGCGGCTGCCGCAATGGTGTTGTTGATCAGGTGTTGGGTCGAGTCGCTGGTATCGGACAGAGTGACAGCCTTGGCCCAGTCTCCGCCATAGTTTCCGGTGGTCTTTCCTTGGCGTTCCCTAGCCGTGACTGTGACGGATTGAATTGCCTGGCCGGAATAGGTGAAGGCGGTGCCGCAGGCCGGGACGATCGGGGCGACGTCGAAATAGGCCGGCTTGAAGCCCCCGACATTAGCCTTAGTGCCGCTGACGTTAAGCACCGAGCCGAGATAGGCGGTAGTTGTCGCTGTCAGGTCGACGGTGCCGACCTCTTGCCAGATCGCGTTCGTGCTGGCGCCACCGCTGTTAAAGCCGGAGAGCGTGGTGCTGATTGCTGCGGCATTACCCTGTGCTGGCAATGGATTGCTCGACGTCAGCGTTGCGGTTGCCGCGCTTGTCTCTTTGCCGAAATTCGGTGTCACCGTGTTACAGGCGTTTTGCGCGGTGACGGTGACATTGAACGGATCGCCAGCGACCAGCGGTGCCGGTGGGAGGTCGGTGAGGGCGAAGTTGTCTGGTGCGACGACGAAGGGATTGCTCTTCCCCGAAAGCGATGATGTCTTTGCAAACAGGCTGACTTGTCCGGCATCAGCGTAGTAATTGAAGGTGATCTGTGCGTTGCCATTGGCGTCGAAATTCAGAGTTTTTGTCGTGGCTTTGGCTGTTAAGCCATTTTCGTTGCCGGCAATAGCGTCGCCGTTCAGAACCATCGCGTTGGTCAGACTACACGTTGTCGGATTATTACATTGATACCCAAAGTCAACGTTGCTTTGTCCGGTCAGCGCAGCTTTGCAAGTGCCATCGGTTGAACCGTTCTGTACGGCGCGAAGATAATAGTTCGTGTTGGTTTCGTGACCAGCGCAACCCGCTTTGATTGCCGGCAATGTTGTTGCCATCCCGCCGGGCGTGGACGAAATAATGAAACCTGAGGTCTTGAGAATTTCATAGCAACTGCTGGCGGTGGAACAGGTGCTTTCGTCCTGGCAGCATTTGACGGTTTCTGTGACGTCCATCAGGGATACTTTGGCGGTGGTGTCGTCCGTAGCCGTTGGATAACTGAGCGTTGTACTGGCACTGCCGTTGGCGTCGAAAGTGAGTGATGTCGCGCCAAGTGTGCCCGCGGTCGTCGTCACTCTCACGCTGGAACCGTTGACAGCCGTGAAAGCGAATATGCAAGGCGCGGTAGCGCTTGCGCAGGCAGTCACCTTGATCGGCGATTTCTCGCAGGCGATGCCCACCGAAGGGAGTGAGAGTTCGTAGTGATCGGGGGTGTATTGGATACATCCAGGGATCGCTATGCCGCCGATCGCCGATCGGACAGCGCTGCTGAAATTGATGTCATTCGAGTTGTGGAGAAAGACTGTGCTTCCACTGAGAATAGCACCCGTGATGGTGCTGTTGTCATGAAAAAAAATGCAGTTGTTGGAAGTGTCATTGTCGGAACATGAAGCAGCGTTGGGCGCGTAGATCAGGCCGTTGAAGATACCTCTGTCGTGGAAAAAGGCGGTGGCGCCGGCGTAAAGGTAGAGCTGGAGATTGGCGGTGGCGCCGGCGCTGTTGAAATCAAACGCGTCATGGACGGCAAGGCTGGAACCGATGAAGAGTCGCGTTACGCCGTTCGTCCTGATCGTAACGTCGTTATTTCCCTGGCCCGAGTCGAAATGCCGGATGAAATAGTCGCCAGCGCCGAGCGTGAGCGTTGTGGTGTTGCTGTTTATTTTTAATGCGTTGATGTAATAGGTGCCGGTGCCAAATGTGTAGTTGCCACCATTGCTCAGTGTGACCGTGTCGTACGAGCCAGCAGGTAGCGACTGCCCCGAAGATAGTGAGACATTTGTGTTGCCGGTATTCGGAAATGTACTGGGAGAAAACAGCGGCAAGGTCAGGGTGCCGGTTTGCACACTGGCGTTAACGGCATCGAGTGATCCTCCGTTTCCTTTCGTAATCTTCGAGTAACTGGTGCCATTGGTGCTGACCGTGTTGTCGTTTTCGGAAATGCTTAATCCGCCGCTTCCTGCGATGATTGGCGTCAGGACGTCATTGATCGTGATCGGAACCAGACAGGACGTCGCCCAGGCTGACGCAGGCAAACCAACCCCTCCGACAGCGAGCGTCACGAGTGTCGCTGTCAGCAATGGGATGCCAAACTGCGCAAGCCGGGCCGAGCAGCCCATCGACATCGGCCGAGAGATACGAAAGATCATGGTCATGATAGGGAGGGCAAGCTATCATTCCCAGAAAACTTAGACTGTTAATAAAGTCACATCGGAGGTGTGGATCGCCTTCTGCTGAATGTGCTTTCATTTGGCGCACGCGTGTCCCTCGTCGCGATGAATATGCGTCGGGCATGACGCACTGGGTCATTACACATGCGTCAGGCTGAGGGGCTGCGTTTTTGCACGCACGTCCTGCGCGGCGCTCAGGAAGATTTAGTCGATGTCGGCTGACCGGCGGCGAACGGCCGGGCGGCGCCGTGGCCTGCGGCGGAGAGTCGTGCGGTATGGGAATCCTCAGCCCGCCGCGCGCCTCACGCACTCAAGATACTGCATGCCGTCCAGCGTGCCGCCGCTGCGCTGGGCGCGCCAGAGCGCTTCGCCCAGGCATTCCATGATCGCGTGTTCGGCATCGTGCACATCGAGGCGCTGGCGCAACGCCTGGTAGGCGGCGAGGATGCCGGGGGGTTGGTCGATGCTGATCTGCTCGGCGATGGCGAGGTGCAGCGAGAGGTGCAGGAAAGGATTGGTCTGCCCGCCGTCGGGCGTGAATTCCTTTTCCTGCGCCTCTTCCGGACGCAAGAGCAGCGCGTGGTATTCCGGATGCTCGGCGATCAGGTCCGCCGCCGTGACCTCGGCGCCGTCGAGCGGCAGTCGCTCGACGTGCTTGCGCCACGCTCCGCAGAAGAACTGGCGAACCTGTTCGCGCGTCGGATTGAACATGTGCGTCAGACCTTCAGCGCGCCGATCAGGTTGCGGATGTCGGTCTCGCCCTGCGCCAGCATCCAGGCTTCCATGTCCTCGACAATTTTTTGCGCCGCGCCCGGATTGATGAAGCTGGCCGTGCCAACCTGAATGGCCGAGGCGCCGGCAAGCAGGAATTCGAGCGCGTCGGTGGCGTTCATGATGCCGCCGATGCCGATCACCGGCACCTTGACCGACTTGGCGACGAGCCAGACCATGCGCAGCGCGACCGGTTTCACTGCCGGGCCGGAGAGGCCGCCGGTGACGTTGGCGAGGATCGGCTTGCGCTTGTTGAGATCGATGGCCATGCCGATCAGCGTGTTGATCAACGACAGCGCGTCGGCGCCGGCGTCCTCGCAGGCCTTTGCCATCGCGACGATGTCAGTGACATTGGGCGAGAGCTTGACGAAGAGCGGCTTCTTCGTCGCCGCGCGGCAGGCCTTGACGATGCTGCCGGCGCAGTCGGGGTCGGTGCCGAAGATGATGCCGCCCTGGCGTACGTTGGGGCAGGATATGTTCATTTCCAGTGCGGCGACTTCCGGCAGGGCGTCGAGGCGTGCCGCCATTTCGGCGTATTCCTCGGGTGTCTCGCCGAAGAAGTTGACGATGCACGGCGTGTCGACCGAGCGGATGAAGGGCAGCTTCTTCTCGATGAAGGCGTCTATGCCGACGTTCTGAAGGCCGATGGCGTTGAGCATGCCGCCAGGGGTCTCGACGATGCGCGGTGTCGGGTTGCCGGTGCGCGGATGCAGGCAGAGGCCCTTGGTGATGTAGGCGCCGAGCCGGGTGAGGTCGACGTATTCGGAGAACTCTTCGCCGTAGCCGAAGGTGCCGGAGGCGGTCATGACCGGGTTGCGCAGGTCGAGGCCGGCGACGCGGACATTCATGTTGACGGTCTTCTCGCTCATGCAGAGGCTCCCCACTTCAGTTCGCTGGATTCGAATACCGGTCCCTCGGCGCAGACGCAGCGGTAGTCCGGGGTGTGCGCCGAGTGGTTCTTGCCCGGCGTGACGCAACCGAGGCAGGCGCCGACGCCGCAGGCCATCGCTGCTTCGAGCGAGACCTGGCAAGGCAGCGCACGGTCGGCGGCGATCTTGGCGACGGCGCGCAGCATCGGGTCGGGGCCGCAGGCGTAGAGCGTCGCCTTCTTGCCGGCGAGTGCATCGAGGTGCTGGTTCAGGGCGACGGTGACGAAGCCGGTGGCGCCGTGCGAGCCGTCTTCGGTCGCCGTGTGGCAGTCGACGCCGAGTCGTTCGAACTCGTCGAGGCAGAGCAGGTCGTTGCGGCTGCGACCGCCGGCGAACAGGCGCACCGGCGAGTTGCGCTTGACGAGTTCGCGCGCCAGCAGGTAGAGCGGTGCAAGGCCGATGCCGCCGCCGACGAGCAGTTTTTCCTCATCGTCATCGCCGAAAACGAAGCCCTGACCGAGCGGACCGAGGATGTCGACGCTGTCGCCGCCGTGCAGGCGCGAGAGCAGCGTCGTGCCTTTGCCGACGACCTTGTAGAGCATCTCGAAATGGACCGTCGTCGTGCCGTCGGCCTTGGTTGTGCTGCCGACGTCATAGACGGCGAAGGGGCGGCGCAGCAGCGGGTCGATGCTGCCGCCGACGCGGACCATGACGAACTGTCCCGGCGTGGCTGCGGCGAAGGCCGCTGGCGCGGTCAGACGAATGCGCCAGTAATTCGGCGACATCTCGACGTTGGACAGGATTGTCGAATTGAATTCCATGAAACTTCTCCAGATGAGGCGTTGCGCGGCCCCGGCGCGCGACCGGAGCGGGTCCGGGCGGCGCGGTGTTGGCGCGTCTTGCGGAAATGACGTCGGGGTGGCTTAGAAACTTGGAACGCGGAACTGGTAGTCGCTTGCCACTTCGCCGAGCAGCGTCAGCCGCGTCGTCGGGTCGGCGGCGAGCGCCGCGCAGATTTTCTGGCAGAAACCGACCATCGTCGCCTTGGCGCCTTCGGCAAATTCGGTCGTCACCGCCTGGTCTTCGTAGCGAATGACGTAGGCATGGGCGGCGACGCCGATGACGAAATAGAGCGCGGCGTTGGCGGCGTCGCTTTTCATGAGTTCGAAGGCGTCCTTGTAGAGGCGCTTGAAATCGTCGGTGCCGCCGCCGGAGCGTTCGAATTGGGCTGCAGTGTCTTGGAAGTTCATAGGAGTCCTTTCGTTTCGGTTTTGGCGGATGACTTGCCTCCGTGGACGTGCGACCACTGGATCGGATCGGCCAGGAAGGTTTCCAGTTCGGCCAGTTCGCGCGTCTGGAAGCTCGCGCTTTCGCGCGCGGCGACGAGGATGTCCTGCCACGTCGCCAACGAGTGGACGGTGACGCCCATCGTGTCGAGTACGTTCCTGGTCGGGAACGTACCGTAATCGAATATAACGAAAACGTCCTTGACCAGCAATTCGGCTTCGGCGATCGCCAGGCAGCAGTTGACGATCGAGCGTCCGCCCGACATCAGGTCATCGACGAGGACGACCGATTCGCCCGGCCGGACGACGCCGACGACCTGGCGTCCCGGGCCGAGGCCCTTGCGCTGCTTGCGCACGTATTGCATCGGCAGTTCGAGCGCGTCGGCGATCCAGGCCGCCAGTGCGATGCCGCTGGCCTCGGCGCCGGCGACCGCGGAGACGCCGTCGAGGCCATGACGTTTGCGCAGCAGGTTGAGGGCGTAGCCGACCAGCGTGCGGCGGATTTCCGGAAATGAAATCAGGCGGCGGCATTCGATATAGACCGGGCTTGCCCAGCCCGACGGCAGTCGGAACGGTTCGTCGGTATGAACTTCGATGCAGCCGGTGGACAGCAGGGCGAGCGATACTTCGCGCGCGATGCGGGCGTCTTCGGCGTCTCGGGGCGGAAGGGCGGATGTCACGGCATACCTCCGGGGGTGGGTGAAATCGGGTCTCGGGTTCGTTTCAACAGTTTACGCAGTTGCGCCGCGCCCGTCTTGCCTTTCAGCGCTTCCTGCCAGAGACGGTTGGCCATCGCTTCGTAGAGCCGGACGGCTTCGGGCGCCGCGGTGATCGTCGCGATGCCGTTGCGGATGCTTGGCATTTCGCCGAGGCGGAAAGGGCTGACGGCGAGCATCGTGCGCTGCGGCGTGGTCAGAAGCTGGAATGAGGTCGCCGGCATGGCTTCCTCGACGAGCGCGATCTGCGTATTCATCGGGGCGTTTTCCATCAACGTCGCGATGCGCTCGATTTCCTTGCGGGCAGCGAGGATGCGCTGCTGACGGACGGCTTCGTCGAGCGAGAGCGTGCCGACGAGGCCGGTCTCGAGGAAGCGCTCGAGTTCGCGCAGGCCGATCAGGCTGACGATGTTCGGGTGGCGCGACGAGAACGTGGTCTTGCGCTCGCGCAGGAGATTGATAATGCCATTGACCTCCTCGCGATGCGGATCGCGCCCGGCTTCCGTCGCCGGGCTCGATTCCATCAGCATCGTGCGAAGATAGTCGAGATAGGCGTCGGAGGCGAGCAGGAGGGAGATCGGCTCGAAATGCGCGACGATCCGTTCGGCATTTTCCTCGATCTGGCGCACGCGTTCGAGGAAGCCGAGCGCGGTCGGGTAATACTCGACTTCGACGCCGAGCAGCGAGGGCATCGAGGTGCCGAGTACTTCGGCGAGTCGCTCCAGCGTCTCGATCTTGACGATCTTGCCCTGTTCCATGCGGTAGAGCGCGGCGCGCGAGATGCCGAGCTGCGCCGCGACTTCCTCGGCGAGCATCGATGTGCCGATGCGGTGCGCACGCAGGCGGCGACCGAGTTCCTCGTAGTCGATCGACGAGGGCGCGGGGTGTTGGGCGGCGGTCGGCGTCATCGGCGTATGCTCAGCGGATCTCCTGGATGCCCTGATGCAGTACCTGGACGCCGGCCATGAAGTCGCCGATGTCCATCGCTTCCTCGGGATTGTGCGAGCCGTTCTGGTTGCGCACGAAGACCATGCCGCTCGGGATGCCGGCGTTGGCGAACATCGAGGCGTCGTGACCGGCGCCGCTCGGCAGAACTTCGAAGGGCGTGCCGAGTTCGGTGCAGACCTTGGACAGCAGCGTGCACAGGCTGGGGTCCATCGTCGCCGGGCTCGACAGGATGCGGCGGTCGAATTCGAAGCGCACCTGGCGCTCGCGGCTGATCGCCGTGCATTCGGCGCGCATCAGCTGGTAGAAGGCTTCGAGCGTGTCGATGCTCTTGCTGCGCACTTCGAAGCTGAACTTGACGTGGCCGGGGATGCGCGAGGCGGCATGCTCGGCGGCATTGGTCGACAGCATGCCGGTGGTGACGACGAGGTCGGTGCCGCGTTCGAGCAGTTCGCTCCAGTGTTCGTCGACGCGCATGATCAGGTCGGCGACGGCGAACATGGCGTCGCGTCGCAGCCAGCGCGGGATCGCGCCCGAGTGGCCGGAGGCGCCGAAACACTGCACGTGGTTGTGGCGGATATTGCCGCGGATGCCCGAGACGACGGCGACCGGCAGCTTGCGCGCTTCCATGACCGGGCCTTGCTCGATATGCAATTCGAGAAAGGCGCGAACCTTCTTCGGATCGAAGAGCAGGCGCTGGGCGGCGATAGCCTCCATGTCGGCGCCGATGCGTTCCATGCACTGGCCGAGCGTTTCGCCGCTGTCGCGGTGGCGCAGCGCCAGGTCTTCGGCTTCGAGTTGGCCGAGCAGCGCGCCGGAGCCGACATAGGCTTTGCCGAACCAGGCGCTTTCTTCGCCGCGGAAACCGAGGACCTGCAGCGGGATCGGTGAGCGGACGCCGCTACGCTGCTGTTCGAGCAGGCAGAGCAGGCCGGCGACGACGCCGGCGAGGCCATCGAAATTGCCGCCCTGCGGCACCGAGTCGATGTGCGAGCCGCACCAGATCGTTGGCGCATCGGCCGGCGTGTCGGCAAAACCGATGACGAGGTTGCCGGCGCGGTCGGCGCTGACCTTGAATCCGGCATCGGTGGCAAAAGCGCGCAGGAAGTCGGCCGTTGCCGTTTCCTTGGTGCCGTAGCTGTCGCGCGAGACGCCGACGCCGTCGAAACTGAGGGCGCGGATGTCGTCGAAGAGCTTTTCCGCGATCGGGCGTAGTGTCTTGGTATCCATGAAGAGTCCCCGGGAATTTCTCCGCGCTGCGGTCAGTGATGTCGCCGTCCGCCGGCGGCCGGTGTTGGCAAATGCGTTGGTAAATGAGTCGGTTGGGCGTTCATGACGTTGATTTCAGGAAACACCGGCCCCGCGGGGCAGGCGCGAGGCCTGCCGCCGTCGGGTTCGGCGCGTTGAAAGTTGGCTTACTTGAGTTCGCTGCCCTTGAGTTCGGGAACGAGGAAGATCGTCGCGATCATGTCGATGATGTAGATCGCCGCCAGTGTGCCGATGGCGATCGGGAACGAGTACGACTGGACCAGCATGCCGACAACAACCGGGCCGAAACCGCCGACACCGCGGCCGATGTTGAACAGCGTATTCTGCGCCGTGGCGCGGGCTTCGGTCGGGTAGGCCTCGGCCATCAGCGCACCGTAGCCGCCGAGCATGCCGTTGACGAACATGCCGAGCAGGGCGCCGGCCCAGAGCATCGTGTTCGGGTCGTTCAGGCTCGAATAGAACAGCACCATGACAACGGCGCCGGCCTGGAAGAGCAGGAAGCTCGGCTTGCGGCCGATGCGGTCGGCAAGCTGGCCGAAAGCCCAGATCCCGGCCATCATGCCGAGGATGGTGACGGCGGTCCACATCGACGAGCGGGTGAGGTTGAAGCCGAGTTGCTTGGACAGGAAATTCGGCATCCAGATCATGATGCCGTAGTAACCGAAGTTCTGCACCGAGCAGAGTACGACGATGCCGGCACTGATCTTGGTGGTGGCCTTGTCCTTGATCAGCAGCTTGAAGGACTCGACGAAGGTACGGCGCTTGGCGGTGCTCTTGACGAAGAGTTCCGGCTCATGCAGACGGCTCCGGATGACCCAGGCGATCAAGGCCGGGATGACGCCGACGAGGAACATGCCGCGCCAGCCGATGGTTGGCAACAGCGCCGGAGTGATCAGCGCGGCGCCAAGCACGCCGACCTGCCAGCCAAGGCCGACGTACGAGGTGGCACGGGCACGGGCGTGGGCCGGCCATGCTTCGGCGGCCAGCGCCATGCCGATGCCGAATTCGCCGCCAAGGCCGATACCGGCGATGGTGCGATAGACGAGCAGGTCCCAGTAGCCGTTGGCGAAGGCGCAGAGACCGGTGAAGAGGGCGAACATGACGATCGTCCAGGTCAGCACGCGGATACGTCCATAGACGTCGCTGAGCGCGCCGAAGATGATGCCGCCGGCAACGGCGCCGATCAGCGTCCAGGTCACCAGCGACCCGGCCTGCGCTGCCGTCAGGTGCAGATCGGCCGATATCGCCGAGAGCATGAAGCCGAGAATCAGCAGGTCAAAGCCGTCCATCGCGTACCCGACCGTCGATCCGGCCAGCGCTTTCCAGCCGTAACTGCTGACCTTGCCGTCGGCGGGCGGAGGATTGGAATTCGTTTCCATGTCGTGTGTCTCCCAAAGAGGTAATGAAATAGTGCCGGTCGGGTGATGCAGGTTACGTGCCAATGGAAAGCGCGGCGTGTACAAAAAAAGATACCAGTCTAATTTTATAGACGCAAGTGTCCTATGGCATCTGGATGAGCGAAAGATGCCGGGTAATGCGATTCGGATGGACGCGAGTGGCGCCGGATGCCGTCCGGGGGTCGGCGGCGCACCACTTCAGGGCCGCTGCACCGCGGTGGGGCGGGGCTAAGGGGAAATCTAGGCGAGCGATTCCGGCAGATGGCCGGCCTGGACGGCGGCGTCGATCAGGCGGTTGGCGAGCGCGCCCAGCGCCGGCGCGCCGCGCGTGATCGATTCGGCGCGGCGGCGCACCTGGCCGGCGACGACGTGATTGGTGCGCCAGGCGCTGCCCTGGGTCATGACGTTATGGACCATCGGCATCAACCGGTCGATCGCCAGCGCGAAGCGTGCTTCCGGCGTTTCGTTGGCGGCGAACTCGTCCCAGCGGGCGCGCAGGTGTGCGGCCTGGGTGTCGGGGAGCAGGCCGAAAATGCGTTGGGCCGCTTCTTCCTCGCGTTGCGCCTGCGTTTCGGCGCCGCGCACGTCGTAGGCGAAGGTGTCGCCGGCGTCGATCTCGACGAGGTCGTGGATCAGCAGCATCTCGACGACGCGGCCGACATCGATGGCGCTACCGGCGTGTTCGGCGAGGATCGTCGCCATCAATGCCACGTGCCAGCTGTGTTCGGCGCTGTTCTCGCGTCGGCTGGCGTCGACCAGCGAGTTCTGGCGTAAGACCGATTTCAGGCGGTCGATCTCGAGGATGAAGGCGAACTGGCGGTCGAGCGGGCTGCTTTCGGGCGTCGGGAGCTGGGTCATGGCAGGGGCGGGAGTGGTGAGGAAGGGGCATCGGACGATTCGCCGACGTTCTTGTCCGGGTATTCGCACAGGTCGGTCAGGTCGCAGCGCCAGCATTCCGGCTTGCGCGCCTTGCAGACGTAACGACCGTGCAGGATCAACCAGTGGTGGGCGTCGCGCTTGAATTCGTCGGGAACGGCCTTGAGCAGCTTGAGTTCGACGGCCAGCGGCGTCTTTCCCGGGGCGAGCTTGGTGCGGTTGGCGACGCGGAAAATGTGCGTATCGACAGCGATCGTTGCTTCGCCGAAGGCAGTGTTGAGCACGACGTTGGCGGTCTTGCGGCCGACGCCGGGCAGCGCTTCGAGCGCCTCGCGGTCGCGCGGCACCTCGCTGCCGTGCTGTTCGATCAGCTGACGACAGGTGGCGATGACGTTCTTCGCCTTGGTGTTGAAGAGGCCGATGCGGTTGATGTAGGCCGAGAGCCCGGCTTCGCCGAGCGCCAGGATGTCGGCCGGGCCGGGGGCGTCGGCGAAGAGCTTGCGCGTCGCAAGGTTGACGCTCTTGTCGGTGGCCTGCGCCGAGAGGATGACGGCGATCAGCAGCTGGAACGGCGTCGCGTACTCGAGTTCGGTCGTCGGCGCCGGATTGGCGGCGCGCAGACGCCGGAAGATTTCGGCGCGACGGGTGGCGTTCATTTCATTCAGTGACAGCCACCCGCGGACACTGCGGCGGGTGGGGTGTGGCGCTGCCGGTTCGCCTGGCGCGCTTCGAGCCAGTTTTTCGAGGCGACGAGGCAGCCGAGCAGGATGAAGGCGCCGGGCGGCAGCATGGCGAGCAGGAAGCCCGGATAGTCGGCAGGCAGCAGTTGCAGTGGCGAGAGTCCCGGCACGACGAGGTCGATACCCGAGAAGAGCGTGCCGTTGCCGATGAGTTCGCGCAGGCCGCCAAGCAGCGATAGCGTCCACAACATGCCGACGCCCATGAAGACGCCGTCGGCGATCGACTGGAGCGGCGGGTTCTTGGCGGCGTAGGCTTCGACGCGGGCGAGCACGATGCAGTTGGTGACGATCAGCGGAATGAAGATGCCAAGAATCAGGTAGAGCTCGTGCAGCTTGGCGTTGAAGAGCAGATCGATGACTGTGACCAGCGCGGCGACAATCAGGATGAAGACCGGGATGCGGATTTCATGGGGGATGAGGTTGCGCAGGCTGGCGATGGCAAACCCCGAGAGCGCCATGACGATGATCGTCGCGAGCGAGAGCATGGCACCGTTGACGAGGTTGGTAGTGACGGCCAGCAAGGGGCACAAGCCGAGGATCTGGACGAGACTGGTGTTTTGTTTCCAGATGCCGTTGAACGCGATCTTGCGGAATTCTTCGCGGGTAATCATGGCTGTCCTTCCTTCCTTGCTGCGGCAAACAGGTCGTCGCGGTGTGCGACGACTTCAAGCACGGCCTTGCGCACGGCCTTGATCACCGCGCGCGGTGTCACGGTGGCGCCGGCCATCGAGTCGAAGCGTCCGCCATCCTTCTTGACGCGCCATTCCTGCGCGTCGATCTCGGCCGGGTTGGTGCCATCGAACTGGGTGATCCAGGGGTGTGTCTTGTTCTTGTCCTTCTTCGGTTCGATATAGTCGCCGAGGCCAGGTGTCTCTTTGTGCTCGGTGACGCGAACGCCGAAGAGCGTGCCGCCGGGGGCGACGGCGAGCAACAGGCGGATCTTTCCGGCATATCCGTCCGGGGCGACGGCTTCGACCACCAGCGCGACGGCCTTGCCGTCCTTGCGGGCGCGGTAGGCGGTCAGGCCATTGTCGAGGACGATGCTGTCCTCAAGCAGGGCGTTGTCATAGCGTGAGCGCGGCAGCACTTCGTCGATCAGGCGCATCTGTTCTTCCCTGGCGGCGGCAGCCAGCGCCGGACGCGTCCACAGATAAGCGGCCGACAGCAGGCCAGTAAAGAGCGTGACGAAGACGAGCAGGATGACGGCCGTGCGGATGGCCATTTTCGGGGCGGTGATCGGCTTGTGCGGGGTCGTCATTTCTTCATGCCAAAAATGGCGGGCTGGGTCGAGTGGTCGATCAGCGGCGCGCAGATGTTGAGCAGCAGCACCGCGAAGGCGACGCCATCCGGATAGCCGCCGAAGACGCGGATGATGTAGGCGAGCAGTCCGGCCGCAAAACCGAAAATCAGCTTGCCGCGCGGCGTCGTGCAGCCGGAGACGGGATCGGTGACGATGAAGAAGGCGCCGAGCATCGTGCCGCCCGAGACGAGATGGAAGAGCGGATTGGCGAACTGATCCGGATGCAGCAGCCAGAGTGCCGTCGCGATCAGCGCCATGCCGGCGAGGAAAGCGGCTGAGACCTGGCCGCCGATGATCTTGCGTTGCCACATCCAGAGACCGCCGACGAGGTAGGCGAGCGATACCCATTCCCAGCCTTTGCCGCCGACATGGCCAAAGACGGCGCGATTATCGAGCACTGACGCGACGGTCAGGCCGCTGTCGGCGCCCTTGAGCGCTGTCTTGAGGGCATCGAGCGGCGTCGCGCCGCTCATCGCGTCGAGGCGCGGCGCCTGGCCGAAGATGAGCGCGAGTTGCTCGCCGATGCCGTTGCCCGCGTCGACCGGTGGCCACTGCGACATCAGCGACGGATAGGCGACGATGCAGACGGCGAAAGCGATCATCGCCGGGTTGAACGGATTCTGGCCGAGGCCGCCGTAGAGATGCTTGGCGATGACGATGGCAAACAGCGTGCCGACCGTGATGAGCCACCAGGGCGCCAGCGGCGGGAAGGCCAGCGCCACCAGCCAGGCGGTGACGACGGCGCTGCCGTCGCCGAGGAAGAGGGCGAGCGGCTTGTCGCGCAGCTTGAGCATCGCCGCTTCGCCGAGCAGGGCAACCAGCGTCGCGATGCCGAGTTGCACCAGCACGGCCGGTCCGATCAGCGCGACGTAGACAGCAATCGCCGGCACCAGGGCGGCGAGCACGTGCAGCATGATGCGCCGGACGCTGACGTCTTGCGTGAGGTAGGGTGGGGTCGTGAACGTCATCGGTTCAGCCTTCTCGTTTCGAAGCGTACGGGCGTGGGGTCGGGAAGCTCACGGATCATTGCTCCTGCGCCGGGGGCGGCGCGACGTCGGTCTGTTCCACCGCCTGGTGCGCCGGGGCGCGCGCGCGCCGCGCGTCGATCCGGGCGATTTCCTCGCGTTGCTCGGTACTCAGGTTGTCGGTGTTCTTGACTTGGGCCGCCTCGCGTTGCAGGCGTGCGCGTTCCATGGCGGCGGCAATCGCGGCCTTCTTGGCGGCGTCGGCGTCGACCGGCGCGTTTGCCGGCGGCGTTTCCTCTGCCGGTACGGTGGCCGCCGGTTTTTCGGCAGCGGGCTTTTCCGTGGCTTTCGCTGCGGCAGCGCGCGCCAGCCGTTCGGCTTTTTCCGCCTTTTCGCGTTCGTCGCGCTCATTGCGGAATTCAAAGCGTGACTTGGCGGCGTCGGCCTGGTTCTTGTCGCGTTCGCGCGCCCAGATCTCGCTCTTGGCGAAGCGGAAATACTGGACCAGCGGAATGTGTGAGGGGCAGACATAGCTGCAGCAGCCACATTCGATGCAGTCGAAGAGATTGTATTCTTGCGTCTTGCCGAAGTTCCTGGCGCGCGAGAACCAGTACAGTTCGAAAGGCTGCAATTCGTGCGGGCACGCCTCCGCACAGGCGCCGCAGCGGATACAGGGCATTTCCGGCGCCGGCGGCGGGAACAGCGCCGGCGAGCCGGCGATGATGCAGTTGCTGGCCTTGACGAGCGGCGCCTCGAGACCGGGCATTTCGAAACCCATCATCGGGCCGCCCATCAGGTAGCGGTCGGTATCGGGTTTGGGGGCGCCCAGCCGGATGAATTCGCCGAGCGGTGTGCCGAGCAGCGTTTCCCAATTGCGCGGCGTCTCAACGTTGCCGGTCAGCGTGACGATGCGGGAAATGACCGGTTCGCCGAAGGCCAGCGCCCGCCAGGCGGTGTAGGCGGTGGCGACGTTGAAGCACTGCACGCCCATTTCAGGGGAGCGGCGGCTGGCCGGGACTTCCTTGCCAGTCAGGACGCGGATCAGTTGCTTGGCGCCACCGGCCGGATAGCGCGTCGGTACGGCGGTGACCGTGAAGTCGACTCCGAGACGGGCGACCGCCTCGCGCATCGACTGGAGCGCTTCGGGCTTGTTGTCCTCGATGCCGATCAGGACCTTGCGCGGTTCGAGCAGGTCGCGGAAAACGGTGATGCCGCGCACGATTTCCTCGGCGCGTTCGCGCATCAGCAGATCGTCGCAGGTCATGAACGGCTCGCATTCGGCGCCGTTGATGACGAGTTCTTCCATCGGCACCGATTTGGCCGCCGACAGTTTGGCGTGGCTCGGGAAGACGGCGCCGCCGAGGCCGACGACACCGGCATCGCGCAGGTGTTCACGCAGACGTTCCGGGGCCAGCGTGTGGTAGTCGACCGGCTGCCGGTCGATCCACTCTTCGCGGCCGTCCGGGGCGATGACAACCGAAGCGGTCGTGAGTCCCGACGGATGCGCGGCGAGCCGGGGTTCGACGGCGATGACGGTGCCCGAGGTGGGCGCGTGCACCGCGGCCGAGACCCACTGGTCGGCAGCGCCGATGCGTTGTCCCTTGAGAACGTGTTGGCCCACTTCGACGAGCGGTTGCGGCACACCGCCGATGCTCTGATGCAGCGGCACGATCAGCTGTTCGGGCAACGGCGCTTTGGCGATCGGGGCCTGGAGCGACGGTGCCTTGTGCGTTTCGGGCTTGACGCCGCCCTTGAATTTGAACAGTTGCAACATCAACTCGCTCGCTTGATTTCGAAGATGGGGTAACGCCACTTCCAGGTTTCCAGGCTTTCGCCGATGACTTCCATGCGGATGCACTCGACCGGGCAGGGTTTGACGCAGAGTTCGCAGCCGGTACAGAGCGCGCTGACGACGGTATGCATCTGTTTGGCCGCGCCGACGATGGCGTCGACCGGGCAGGCCTGGATGCAGAGGGTGCAGCCGATGCAGGTGTGCTCGTCGATGATCGCCAATTGCTTGGGCTTTTCCTCGGCGTCGAGCGGCGTGATTTCCCGGCCGAGCAGGTCGGCGAGCTTGGCAACGCCTTCCTGTCCGCCCGGCGGGCAGCGGTTGATGTCGGCCTCGCCGGCAGCGATCGCTTCGGCGTAGGGCTTACATCCGGCAAAGCCGCACTGGCCGCACTGCGTTTGCGGCAGGATGGCCTCGATCTTTTCGACGAGCGGGTTGCCTTCGGTCTTGAACTTGATTGAGGCAAAGCCCAGTGCGGCGCCAAGTACAACGGCGCCGAGCGCCATGATGAGGATTGCGGTCAGCATTATTGGTACTTGTCCAGTCCGGCGAATCCCATGAAGGCCAGTGACATCAATCCTGCGGTGACGAGGGCGATGGCGACACCACGGAACGGGGGCGGCACGTCGGCGCCATCAATGCGTTCGCGGATGCCGGCGAAGAGCACAAGGACCAGCGAGAAGCCGACCGCGCTGCCGGCGCCGAAGAGCAGGGATTCAACAAAATTATGTTTGTTGGCGACGTTGAGCAGTGGGACGCCAAGTACTGCGCAGTTGGTGGTGATCAGAGGCAGGTAGATGCCGAGCACCTGATGCAGCACCGGGCTGGTTTTCTGGATGACCATTTCGGTCAGTTGCACGATGGCGGCGATGGTGACGATGAAGGAGATCGTGCGCAGGTAGTCGAGCTCGAAGGGGATGAGCAGGAAATGATCGATCACGTAGCTGGCGCCAGTCGCCAGCGTCAGCACGAAAGTTGTCGCGGCGCCCATGCCCAGCGCGGTTTCAAGCTTTTTGGAAACGCCCATGAATGGGCACAGGCCGAGGATTCTCACCAGCACGACGTTATTGACGAGCACGGCGCCGACGATGAGAAATAAATAGTGGGTCATGTTTTAAGGGGGGGCGAAAGGCGGTGCCCGGAACGGTCAGGGGCGCAAAGGCGGCTGTAAAACCTGACGATTATCCCATTCCCGGCGAAGGCCTTCAACCATGCCACCGGCGAGGGTTTGGGCCGGGGCCGATGTTCAATCCGGCGGTGTGCCGATCTCCAGTCGTCGCCAGCGTCCGTTGATCAGGCCCTCGATCGGGCGGTAGTCGGCCTTGTACGCCATCTTGCGGCAATCGGCGATCCAGTAGCCGAGGTACAGGTAGGGAAGATCGTTGGCCAGGCACTGGTCGATTTGCCAGAGGATGCCATAACTGCCGAAGCCGGCGCCCGGCAGGTCCGGATCGAAGAAGGTATATACCGACGACAGGCCGTCGTCGAGCACGTCGATCAGACTGACCATGCGCAGCGTTGCCGCCGCGTCGGGTTCGCGGAACTCGATCAGGCGCGTCTCGACATGGCTGCGCAGTAGGAAGTCGGCGTATTGCTCGTGGTCGCCGACGTCCATGCCGCCGCCGGGATGGCGCGTCGATTGGTAGTGCTGGTAGAGGGCGAAATGGGCCTCGTTCTCGATCAGCGGTTGTTCGCTCGCGCAGAGGTGGGCATTGCGCTTGCGGCAACGCAGCTGACTCCGGTTGGCAACGAATTCAGCGACCGGGATGCGCACCGGAACGCAGGCCTGGCAGGCATCGCAGTCGGGACGGTAGGTGAACAGGCCGCTGCGGCGGAACCCGCGGCGAACGAGGTGGCTGTAGATCGGCGTGTCGATCAGGTACGGCGGCGCCGCGACGAGCGAACGCGCTGGACGGTCGGGCAGATAGCTGCAGGGATAGCCGGCGGTCTGGTAGAACTGCAGCAGCGAGAAGGGAAGCTCGGAATCGTCAGGGTGCGACATGGTGTCTAGGCGGTTAATTGAGAATACACCCTAATTCCAGGGAGCGCGGGTGTCGGCATCGGACCAGTGCCCGGGTTGGACAGCTTCGGCGGTCAGGGCGTTCACCCGGGCGATGAATTCGCGGCGCGGCATTTCGCGGGCGCCGAGCGAGGCGAGGTGCGCCGTACTCATCTGGCAGTCGATCAGGCCGAAGCCTTCGGCGGCGAGATGGCGGGCGAGGTGGGCGAGAGCGATTTTCGAGGCGTCGGTGACGAGCGAGAACATCGATTCGCCGTAGAACATCCGGCCGATGGCGATGCCGTAGAGACCGCCGACGAGTTCGCCGTCGATCCGGGTTTCGACCGAATGGGCGTAGCCGAGCGCGTGCAGGCGCCGGTAGGCCGCCTGCATTTCCGGCGTGATCCAGGTGCCGTTCTGGCCGGCGCGCGGAACGCTGGCGCAGGCGAGGATGACATTGGCGAAGTCGTGGTCGAGACGGACCTCGTAGCCACCCTGGCGCAAGCGCCGGCGTAACGAGCGCGAGATGTTCAATGCCGACGGGTCTAGCGTCATGCGTGGATCGGGCGACCACCAGAGGATCGGTTCGCCCGGCGAGAACCAGGGGAAGATGCCGCGCCGGTAGGCGAGCAGCAGGCGTTGCGGCGACAGGTCGGCGCCCGCGCACAGGAGCCCGTTCGGTGCCTGCAGGGCGCGTTCGAGCGGTGGAAAATCGTCGTGGGTGTCAAGCCATGGAATCATGGGGCGGTCGCGGTCGTCCGGCGGCGCCGGTCGTGAGGGTTGACCGCGAGTATAGAGGGTTGCCGCCAAACAAAAAAGGACGCCGCAGCGTCCTTTTGGGTGGAACGTACGTGTGCTATTCCAGGATACGGCGCGCGCCGTTGTAACGCTTGACCCAGTAGCTCTGGCTCATGTCTTCGACGCGGATTTCGGCGCCGGTGCGCGGTGCATGCACGAAACGGTTGTCGCCGAGGTAGATGCCGACGTGCGAGAAGGCGCGGCGCATCGTGTTGAAGAAGACGAGGTCGCCGGGCTTGAGTTCGTTCCGGTCGATGGCGTCGCCGACCTGGCTTTGTTCCTTGGCCGTGCGCGGCAGGAGCTTGCCGATCGCTTCCTTGAAGACGACCTGGACATAGCCGCTGCAGTCGAGTCCGATATCCGGATTGGTGCCGCCGCGGCGATAGTTGATGCCGACAAGCTCCAGTCCCTTGAGGATCAGGTCCTGGGCGCTGGTCGCGTAGCGCTCGAAAATCGAGGGTTCTTCGCGTGTGGACTGCTGCTCGGTGGCGACGGCGGAACCGGTCGAACCGAGACAGAGGGCAAGCACGCAAAGAAGCGTGGTGAGGGTATGGCGAAAATACATGGGGCCGGAATGTAAGGGAATTTGGCCCGTCTGTAAAGCCCTTGTCGTGACGTGGCTATGCGCCGGTCTGCCGTAATTTCCGGTAAGTTATTGACTGAAAGGTCATTTGTTTTCGATGGGTGGGTCGCCAAAAAAAGTGGGCCGATTGCGTCCGGCGCTCTTGGCGCGGTACATCGCCGTGTCGGCATGCATCGAGAGCGTCTCCAGGGATTCTCCGTCATCGGGGTAGAGGGCGATGCCGATGGAGGTGGTGCACGCGAGTTCCTGCGCGTCGATCATGAACGGCGTCGAGATGGACGCGATGATCTTCTCGGCGACGCTGGCGGCACCGGCTGCGTCGGTGTCGGGCAGCACCAGAATGAATTCGTCGCCGCCGAGCCGGGAGAGCGTGTCCTCCTCGCGCAGAATGGCGCGCAGTCGTTGCGCGAACTCGATCAGCAACTGGTCGCCGGCGCTGTGGCCGAGCGTGTCGTTGACGCGCTTGAAGCGGTCGATGTCGAGGAACAGCACGGCGAATTGGCCGCGCTGGCGTCGGGCGCGGCTGATCGCGGCGCGCAGGCGGTCGTCGAGTACCGTACGATTGGGCAGGCCGGTCAGCGGGTCGTGGTGGGCCAGTTGCCGGATTGCCGCCTCGGCCTCGCGACGGGCGGTGATGTCGCGCGCAATGACGACGAAGCGGGCGTCGCTGCCGGTGCGATGGCCTTTCCTCGCGACCGAGAGTTCGATCCAGCGCTTTTCACCGGGGGCATCGAGTTCGATTTCGAAGCCGCCGGCGCGTCCTCGGCGCTCCGCTTCCTTGAGGGCATTGAGCCAGATAGTCGCGGCATCCGGTGGCAGGACGGCGTCGACCTTGCGGCCGTCGAGTCTGTTTATCGGTGAGACGGCGGTATGGCCGGTGGGCGTGGCGGCGAAGCTTTGGTGACAATAGCCGCGGGGGTCGCATTCAAACATCGGATCGGGGATGGCTTCGAGTGTCGCGATGAGTTCTTCGGTGCGCTGCCGGACGGCGCGCCGGAGCGAGACGACCCAGACGATCAGCAGGATGCCGGCGCCGGCGAGGCCGTCGAGCGCATAGAGCACTGCCGGTGGCAGGTCGGACGCTTGCAGCGGCTGGCCCATCCACTTTTCCGCGAGCGCCTGTTTCTCCTGTGGCGAGAATGCGGCGAAGCCGGCTTCGATCCGGGTGCGCATTGCGCTGTCACCCTTGTGGTAGGCGCGGTGGAATTCGCCACTGTACAGGCGGAAAGCGCGCCGGAAGTCCTGCTCGGCATTTTCGCGGTAGAGCAGGTAGTTGGCTGGCGGTTCGTCGAGACAGAAAACGCGGATCTCACCGCGGATGGCCGATTGTACGAGCGCTTCGTAGCTCGGATAGGCCTGCAGTGAATTGATCCCTTGCGCGTTGAGCGTATTGACGCAGGCGTCGCCGTCCTTGACGCCGACGAGGAGACCGCGCAGCGTCTCGATACTGGCGATGCCGCCGATGCCGCGGTGACTGTAGATCGAGACGGGGACGTCGGCGTACGGCGGGCCGAAGTCATGAGTTTTCAGGCGTTCGTCGTTCTCGAACATGGTGTCGATGACGTCGGCCTGATGCCGCTGCATGCGCTGCTGGGCGAGGTTCCAGTCGGAGGCGAGCAGCTGGACGGGCGTTCCGGTCTTCTTCGACCACAGCATCCAGCTGTCGACGAGGTAGCCCTGGAGCGTGCCCTGGCGGTCGCGGAAAATGTAAGGCGGATAGTTGTCGTCGAGGACGACGGTGATCTCGTTTGGCGTCGTCGGCGAAGCGGACGGTGCGTCGGCGGCGAGGGCGGCCGAGGCGATGACGAGGGCGGCAAAACAGAGACGTCGCAGCGCACGAGCCCAGCCGGCGGCCGGCGTTGGTTTTGCGGTGGCGTGGCGAGCGGGGCGGGACGGTCTCATGGTTGTGCGCGGGTAACGATGCGACGTTGCTTTTCCGGGCTGCAGCCTTGGACGGACCTGGCAATGGCGCCCGGGCCCGCGTTTTTTTCACTTCCGTTGACAAGACATTGCAAAGTGCTCGGAAGTTCATTGATTTTTGTGTCGTTTTTGGCGTATAATCCGCGCCTTTTCCACCTTGCTCCACCGTTGCATGGCGGGGGGCTTCAACCATGAGGAGTGTTCATGCGTCATTACGAGATTGTTTTTATTGTTCATCCGGACCAGAGTGAACAAGTGCCGGCGATGGTCGAGCGCTACAAGGCGCTGGTGACCTCGCGCAACGGTCAGATTCACCGCCTGGAAGACTGGGGCCGCCGTCAACTGGCCTACCCGATCCAGAAGCTGCACAAGGCACACTATGTGCTGATGAACATCGAGTGCGACGGTGAGACCCTGGCCGAGCTCGAGCACGGCTTCAAGTTCAACGACGCCATTCTGCGCCACCTGACCATCAAGATGAAGCGCGCCATCACGACGCCTTCGCCGATGATGAAGGAAGAGAAGTCGAAGTCGATGCTGCCGACCCAAGAAGGCGCGGCTGAGGCGACGACCGAGCAGGCAGCGGTCTGATTGTCGAGACTCAGCTGAATCGCGTCGAACTGACCGGAACCCTGATCGAGCGCCAGTCTGTCCGTTATACCCCGGCCGGTGTGCCAGTGACCGAATGCGTCATTCACCATGTGTCGGAGCAAACGGAAGCAGCAGTCCCGCGCAGGGTCGAGTGTGACATCCAGGCTGTTGGCCTGGGAGACGCCGCCAACTGGTTGCAGGCGGCAGCACCCGGAGCAGAAATTCGCGTGAAGGGCTTCCTGGCGGCGAAAAGCCAGAAGAGCCGGCAGCTGAGATTGCATGTAACGAATATTGAATTTGTTGAAGGAAACCAAAATGGCCAGATTCTTCAAGAAGAAGGATGACAAGAACGTCAAAAAGCGCGGCGGCGGTATGTTCAAGCGTCGCAAGTTCTGCCGCTTCTCGGCGGAAAAGATGGAATACATCGACTACAAGGATGTCGATCTGTTCAAGGAATACATCGCCGAAAACGCCAAGATCATGCCGGCTCGTCTGACCGGTACCAAGGCGGGTTATCAGCGCATGCTGTCGGTCGCGATCAAGCGCGCACGCTTCCTGGCGCTGCTGCCGTACACCGATAACCACCAATAAGCGAGGAGACGACGATGCAAATTATTCTGATGGAAAAGGTCGTCAATCTCGGCAACCTCGGCGACCTCGTCAAGGTCAAGGACGGCTACGCCCGTAACTTCCTGATCCCGCAAGGCAAGGCCAAGCGTGCGACGCCGGCGGCCAAGGCCGAGTTCGAAGCGCGCCGCGCCGATCTCGAGAAGGCTGCTGCCGACAAGCTGGTGGCAGCGCAGGAATTTGCCGCCAAGCTCGAAGGCGTCGATGTGACCGTTGCCCGCAAGGCCGGTGTCGATGGCCGTCTGTTCGGCTCGGTGACCAACTACGACGTCGCCGAAGCGCTGAAGACGGTCGGTTTCGAGGTCGAGAAGTCGTCGATCCGTATGCCGATGGGTCCGCTCAAGGCAGTCGGCGAGACTGTTCTCGAAGTCGCGCTGCACACTGACGTGCTTGCCAACATCAAGGTCCACGTCGTCGGCGAGCAGTAATCGTCGGCCTTTCCGGGCCTGACCGAAAGAGCCTTGCCTTTGGGCAAGGCTTTTTTTTGTCGACACGGCCCGGCAAGAGTAAACTCGCGCTCTTGTTGCCAAAAAAATCTGATTGCGTTTATGGCCAGACCACCTTTCAAAAAATATTCCGATAACGCGCCGCCCAGCGATCCGATGCTGGCGCAGATGCGCATTCCGCCGCATTCGCTCGAGGCCGAACAGTCGGTGATCGGCGGGCTGCTGCTCGATAATGCCGCTTTCGACAAGATCGCCGACCGCATCAGCGAGAGCGATTTCTATCGTGACGAGCACCGGCGGATCTTCCGTCAGATCCAGCGCATGCTGGAACGGGGCAAGCCGGTCGATGCCGTGACCGTGGCCGAGGGGCTCGATATTGCCGGAGAGGCCAGCGAGACCGGCGGCCTCGCTTATCTCGGCGAGCTCGCTTCAAACACGCCGTCGGCGGCGAACATCGTGCGCTATGCCGAAATCGTCCGCGATCGGGCGCTGCTGCGGCAGTTGGTGACGGCCGGCGACGAGATCGCCGACAGCGCCCTGAATCCGGTCGGGCGCGATCCGAAGCAGCTGCTCGACGAGGCCGAGGCCAAGGTCTTTGCCATCGCCGAGGGCGGTTTCCGTCACCAGTCCGGCTTCCAGCACATCAATCCGTTGCTGACCCAGGTCGTCGAGCGGATCCAGGAATTGCACGACCGCGACAACCCGTCCGAAATCACCGGTATTCCGACCGGGTATCACGATCTCGATGCGCGCACTTCAGGGCTGCAGCCGGGCGACCTTTTGATCGTCGCCGGCCGGCCGTCGATGGGCAAGACTTCGTTCGCGCTGAACATGGCCGAACACGTGGCGATCGAGGTCGGTCTGCCGGTGGCGGTGTTCTCGATGGAAATGGGCGGCGCCCAGTTGGCGATGCGTATGCTCTCGTCGGTCGGTCGGCTCGACGCGCACCGTGTGCGGACGGGGCGGCTCAACGACGACGAGTGGGCGCGGCTGTCGTTTGCGCTCGGCAAGATGCACGAGGCGCCGATGTACATCGACGAGACGCCGGCGCTGAATCCGATCGACCTGCGCGCGCGGGCACGCCGTCTGGCCCGCCAGTGCGGCAAGCTCGGCCTGATCGTCATCGACTACCTGCAGCTGATGTCCTCGGCCAACGGTAACGGCGAGAACCGGGCGACCGAAATTTCCGAGATCTCGCGTTCGCTGAAGGGCTTGGCCAAGGAGCTGGGGGTGCCGCTGATCGCGCTGTCGCAGCTCAACCGCTCGCTGGAACAGCGGCCGAACAAGCGGCCGGTGATGTCCGATTTGCGCGAATCCGGCGCTATCGAACAGGATGCCGACGTGATCATGTTCATCTATCGCGACGAAGTCTACCACCCCGATTCGCCAGACAAGGGGTCGGCCGAGATCATCATCGGCAAGCAGCGTAACGGTCCGATCGGCACTGTGCGGCTCGCCTTCCTCGGCGAGTACACGCGCTTCGAGAATTTCGCTGCGCAGGGGTCGTATTAAGCGCCTGTTTCGGTAGGGGGCGTGGGGCGCGTCGGCGGCCGGGCGGAAACGCCCGGCGTCAGGGCGTGTCGATGCGCGTCGCGGTGACGCTGTAGTTCATCCGGCTGGTGTCGAGGCTGCTGTAGCGGCCTTCGCCGGTTTCGACCACCGGCATGATCAGGTTGGGCAAGGTTTCGGCGGCGCCGCCGCGCAGCGTGACGTCCTGGGCGGCGTTGAAGCCGATCCAGTTCATTTCCCAGAAACCGAACAGCAGCTTCTTGAGCACGTTGAGCTTGGGGTCGAAGTTGCTCAGATTTTCTTCGCGAATCGCCTTGCGTACGTCGGCGGGGTCGACGCCGATCCAGCTGTAGCCGGGGATGTAGAGTTCGGCACGGCAGTGTTGCGCGGCGTTGAGCTCGCCGAGGATGCCGAGGCTGCCGAAAAGCCGCGAGGTGCCGTTGCGCAGCCCGAACACCGGTCGTGCCGGAATGCCGACCGAGCGGCAGAGCGCGACGAAGAGCTGAGCGATGTCGGCGCTGCGGCCGCTCAGATTGCCGCTTTCGAGCATCTGCGCGATGTTGGCGTTGCCAAGGCCGGTGCCGTTGCTGTCGAATTCGGTGCGCTCGACAACCCAGTCGTAGAGGGCCTTGCCCATCGCCAGCGGGTCGCGGATGCGGCCGATGGCGCGTTCGGCGGTGCGCCGGACGATACCGTCGATCGGGATCTGGCTGGTCGGCTGCAGGCAGCGGCGCAGAACTTCGGTGCGTTCGGCGATGGCGCCGCGTCGGGTGACGTCGAAGTGGCGGTCCTGGGTCGCGATCTGGCTCGAAAACTGGAGTCGCGGACTGTCGGTGCCTTCGGCCCATTCGGCGACGAAGACTTCCATTTCGGCGACCGGATCGCGGTAGATGCCGGCGCTGGTGAAATTGCCTTCCCAGGTGTGGCCGAGCGAGCGCTGCCACGGGGTGTCCTTGTACTGGGCGAGTGGCAGCCAGAGCTTGGCGGCGCCCTTGACGTGTCGAAGCCCGATCTGCGTCTGCAGGTCGACGGTGCGCCAGCGCGCCGGCGGTTCTTCCGGCAGGCTGATGACGTTATGCGGTTCGTGGATGGCGCTCGCTGCGCCGTTCTCTGGCGTGGCCGCGTGCCGGATGCCGGGCTTGGCGACGGTCTTGCCGGCGGGCTTCGCCCCCGGTTTCGTCGCGGGTTTGGCGGGCGGTTTCTTGGCCGGTGGCGGGTTCTTGACCGCCTGTGCGGCGGGCGAGGCCAACAGCGATAGCACTGCCGAGGCAGCCAGGAAATCCC
The DNA here is from genome assembly GCF_900099695.1 of Propionivibrio dicarboxylicus. GTDB lineage: Bacteria > Pseudomonadota > Gammaproteobacteria > Burkholderiales > Rhodocyclaceae > Propionivibrio > Propionivibrio dicarboxylicus. Next base: position 173,691 of record NZ_FNCY01000005.1, read on the forward strand.
GTCGTTTCAATCGATTCTCCGGAGCATGTCACAGGCCGAACGAACGCTATCGTTCCGGCGGGCAAAAACGACCGGGCCGCGTCCTGTGACACGGCCCGACAAGGCGCGGATTATAGCACTTCGGCGGCGTAGTCCGCCAAACGCGAGCGCTCGCCGCGCTGCAGCGTGACATGGCCGGAATGCGGCCAGCCCTTGAAGCGGTCGACGACGTAGGTGAGGCCCGAACTGCCTTCGGTCAGGTAGGGCGTGTCGATCTGCGCGATGTTGCCCATGCAGACGACCTTGGTGCCCGGACCGGCGCGCGTGATCAGCGTCTTCATCTGTTTTGGCGTCAGGTTCTGCGCCTCGTCGATGATCAGGAACTTGTTGAGGAAGGTGCGGCCGCGCATGAAATTCAGCGACTTGATCTTGATCCGGTTGCGGATCAGGTCGTGCGTCGCCGCGCGGCCCCATTCGCCGCCCTCGCTTTCCGTGTGGTTGAGCACATCGAGGTTGTCCTCGAGCGCGCCCATCCACGGCCCCATCTTTTCCTCTTCGGTACCGGGCAGGAAGCCGATATCCTCGCCGACCGGCACGGTCACGCGGGTCATGATGATTTCGGCGTAGCGTTTGCTTTCGAGCACCTGGGTGAGGCCGGCGGCGAGCGTCAGCAGGGTCTTGCCGGTGCCGGCCTGGCCGAGCAGCGTGACGAAGTCGATGTCGGGATTCATCAGCAGGTTGAGCGCGAAATTCTGCTCGCGGTTGCGCGCCGAAATGCCCCAGACGGCGTTCTTCGGGTGTGTGTAGTCGGTCAGCGTTTCGAACACCGCGGTCTTGCCGCTGACTTCGCGGACGATCGCGTAAAGCGGCTGCGCGCCTTCGAGGTAGAGAAACTCATTGACGAGCAGCTTCGGGACCAGCGGGCCCTTGATGCGATAGAGCGTACGACCTTCCTGCTTCCACGATTCGAGGCCCTGGCCGTGCTTGTCCCAGAAATCGGCCGGGAGTTCGCGCGTGCCGGTGTAGAGCAGGTCGGTGTCCTCGAGCACCTTGTCGTTGAAGTAGTCCTGTGCCGCGAGGCCCAGCGCCCGCGCCTTGATGCGCATGTTGATGTCCTTGGACACCAGGATGACGGCGCGGTTGGGATTGAGGCGCTGCAGGTGGAGGACGACGGCGAGGATCTGATTGTCCGACTTGGCCGTCGGCAGGCCGCTCGGCAGTTCATGGTTGATCGCTTCGGTCTGCAGCAGCAGGCGTCCGGTCGCGAGCCGGTTCGACAACTGAGTCAGCGGAATGCCGTTCTGGATGCCATCGTCCTGGCTGCTGACGATCTCGTCGAGCGTGCGCGAGACTTGCCGGGCGTTGCGCGAGACGTCGGACAGGCCCTTCTTGTTGTTGTCGAGTTCTTCGAGCGTCTTGATCGGCAGGTAAACATCGTGCTCTTCGAAGCGATAGACGCTGGTAGGGTCATGCAGGAGGACGTTGGTGTCGAGGACGAAGAGTTTGGTCGCCGCGCCTGCGCTCTTGCGGGATTTGCCGTGTTGGGCCACTTGTTTCACCATGAAAGAAGAGTCTCCGATCGTTAGAGTGGGCTGCCGTCAAAGGGTTCTGACAAAATCGAGCACTTCCTGCGCGTGGCCGGGCGCCTTGACGCCGCGCCACTCGCCCCGAAGTGCGCCGTTGGCATCGATGACGAAGGTGCTGCGCTCGATGCCGCGGACGAGCTTGCCGTAGAGTTTTTTCTCCTTGATGACGGCAAAGCGGGTGCACAGGGCTTCGTCGGCGTCGCTGAGCAGCGCGAAGGGCAGTTCCTGCTTGGCCTTGAAGTTCTCGTGCGACTTGATGCTGTCGCGCGAGACGCCGGCGATGATGCAGTTGGCCTCGGCGAAGGCGGCGGCGAGGTCGCGGAATTGCTGCGCTTCGGTCGTGCAGCCGGGCGTGCTGTCCTTCGGGTAGAAGTAGAGCACGATGATCTTGCCGCGCTGTTCGGACAGGCGGAAGGTCTCGCCCCCCGTGGCGGCGACGGCGAAATCGGGGATGGGTGCGGTGTTCATCGCGATGGGGCTCCTAAAGGTGGAAGCGGGAAACGGTCGTCTTGAGCGCGTTGGAGAGTTCGACGAGTTGCTGTACCGTTTGTGCGACCGATTCGACCGCGACGGAATTCTCTTCCGACATCTGGGCGATCGCTTCGACGTTGCGTGCAAGTTCGGTCGAACTGGTCTTCTGTTCGCGCAGCGCGTCGGAGATGCTCTCGATGGCGTGCCGGACGTTATCGGCGGAAGCGCGAATTTCGCCCATCGAGATGCTGGCATCCCTCGCCGTGGTGACGACGTCGGTGACGACGTGGCGGCTTGTCTGCATGCTGTCGACCGCTGCCGTTGCGCCTTCCTGGATGCGTCCGATAACCTCGCTGATCTCCTGGATCGAGGCGGTGGTGCGTTCGGCCAGTTTGCGTACTTCGTCGGCGACGACGGCGAAGCCGCGGCCCTGTTCGCCGGCGCGTGCGGCCTCGATGGCGGCGTTGAGCGCCAGCAGGTTGGTCTGGTCGGCGACTTCGCGGATGACGACGGTGATGCTGCCGATCTGCTGGACTTGCTCCGACAGCGTCTGCAACTGCTGTGCCGTGTGTTCGACGTGCTCGGCAACGTCGCTGATGCGTTGCGCTGCGGTTTCGACGCCGCTGCCGCTTTGCTCGGCCTGGTGCCCGGCGTCGAGCGCGCGTTGGCTGGCGTCGCCGGCACTGTTGCCGATGTGGTCGATGCTGACGGTCATCTCCTCGACCGCGGCCGCTGCCGAGGTGGTCGCGGATGATTGCTGTTCGGTGCTTGAGGCTACCTGCTTGGCCGAGGCCGAGAGTTGGTCGGCGCCATTGGCGACGCTTTCGGCGTTGGCGATGATCTCGCCGATGGTGATGGCGAGATCGTGGCGCATTTTTTCGAGCGAGCCTAACAGGTGCCCGATTTCGTCGTTGCTGGTCCGGTCGGCGGTCGCCCGCGCCCCCAGGTTGCCGTTGGCGATCTGCTCGGCGATGGTGTTCGCTTCAGCCAATCGGGTGTTCATGGAGCGCAGGATAGTGAAGCCGATGCCGCCCAGGATCACCGCGGCGCCGAGCAGGACGAGCAGGGCGGTCAGTGTCGAGGTGCTCTTGGCCGACTGCGCTTCGGCAGCTTCCTTGTTGCCGAGGTCGGTATTGAACTTGACGTGCATGTTGAGTGCGTCGGCAACTTTGCGCGGGGCGTCGCTGGCCTTCTTGACTTCCTCCATGGCCGCGTCGGTCCGGTATTCGCTCGACGCGGCCAGAATCGGTTCGTTGGCGCGTTTGTAGCCGGCCAGGGCGGCGCGGTCGGCCTCGAGCAGTTTGCGGTCCTCGTCGTTGGAGATCAGGGCTTCGTAGTCCTTCAGGGCTTTTTCCGTTTCGACGAAAGCGTCGTCGATTTTCTTCTGGATCTCGGCCTTGATGTCCGGGCTGTCGCTCTGCATGTGGCTCGACAGAATGTGGTACAGCACCTGCACGCGAATCTGGCTGAATCCGGCGATTGCCCGGTGGAGCGTTTCGACGCTGGGGACCGTGTTTTCGTTGCCGTAATTGGCTTTTTCGTAGACCTTGGAAGTCAATACGTAGCCGACGCCGGTGAGGACAGCAAGGCATACCATGGCCGCGGCGATCAGCGCGAGGATGCGTTGCGAGAGGGTCATGGAAGAACTCCCTGTTTATTGTTAGATGGCCGCCAATATAGCATTGGCGCATCTCGCCCGGGGCGGGCGCTTGGCCTATCCCGTCGAGGCGAGTGCCATGGGCGTCGTCATTGTCATTTTTTCGTCGGCTCTTTGCTTGCGGGGCGTCGCCCGGGTGGACTTTTTTCGTGCGTTTTTTCACGTTTTCCGCTAACCTTGGCAGGTTTGTCCTAATCGCGCCCGGAGGCCCCACCATGTCGGTGATCGAAGTCAATCATCCCCTCGTCAAACATAAGATCGGGCTTCTCCGTGAAGTCGATATCAGTACCAAGAAATTCCGCGAGCTCACCGCCGAACTCGCCCGTCTTCTGACCTACGAGGCTTGTCGCGACTTCGAACTCGAGGATTGCACGATCAAGGGCTGGGCTGGCGATGTCTGCATCCAGCAGATCAAGGGCAAGAAAGTGTCGGTGGTGCCGATCCTGCGCGCCGGCCTCGGCATGCTCGACGGCGTGCTCGACCTGATTCCAAGCGCCAAGGTCAGCGTCGTCGGCATCGCCCGCAACCATGAAACGCTGATGCCGGAACCCTATTTCGAGCGTTTCGTCGGCCAGCTCGACGAGCGCATGGCGCTGATCATCGACCCGATGCTGGCGACCGGCGGCTCGCTGATCGCCACCATCGACATGCTCAAGCGCAACGGCTGCAAGCAGGTCCGTGCGATCGTCCTGGTCGCCGCGCCGGAAGGCATCGATGCGCTCAAGGCCGCTCATCCCGATGTTGACGTTTATACCGCGGCGATCGACAGCCATCTCAACGAGGTCGGCTACATCATCCCGGGTCTCGGCGACGCCGGCGACAAGATTTTTGGCACGAAATAAGGAGCGGAATCCATGAATACAAGCACGGGCGCGGCGGACTTGCCGGCCACTGAACCGGTCTGGCGGACGGCGCTGTCGGGCGCGCAGATCCTGTTCGTCGCCTTTGGCGCGACAGTCCTGGTGCCGCTCCTGACCGGGCTCAATCCGAGCCTGGCGCTGCTCGGCGCCGGCATCGGCACGCTGGTCTTCCAGATCTGCACCCGTCGCGAAGTGCCGATCTATCTCGGCTCCAGCTTCGCCTTCATCGCGCCGGTGATCTATTCGGTTCAGACCTGGGGCATGCCGGCGACGCTTGGCGCGCTGGCCTCGGCGAGCTTCTTCTACTACGTCGCCGCCGCGCTCGTGAAGTGGCGCGGCGTCGGCTTCATCCATCACCTGCTGCCGCCGGTCGTCATCGGCCCGGTGGTCATGGTGATCGGTCTCGGTCTCGCCCAGGTGGCGGTGAGCATGGCTACCGGCAAGGCCGGCGACCAGCAGATCATGCCCTATGGCACGGCGCTGTCGGTGGCGACGGTGTCGCTGCTGGCGACGATGCTGACCGCCATCCGCGCGCGTCGCCTGCTCAAGCTGGTGCCGATCCTGATCGGCGTTGCTGTCGGTTACGCCTATTCGCTGTTCCTCGGCATCGTCGATTTTTCCAAGGTGATGAACGCCGCCTGGATCGCCATGCCGGAATTTGGCAAGCCCGAGTTCAACATGGCCGCCATCCTGTTCATGATCCCGGTCGCCATCGCACCGATCGTCGAGCATGTCGGCGGCATCCTGGCGATCGGTTCCGTGACCGGCAAGGACTTCACCGAAACGCCTGGCCTGCACCGGACGCTGCTGGGCGACGGTCTCGCCGTCAACATCGCCGGCCTCTTCGGCGGCCCGCCGGTAACGACCTACGGCGAGGTGACCGGTGCGGTCATGCTGACCAAGAACTTCAACCCGGTGGTGATGACCTGGGCGGCCGGCTTCGCCATCCTGATGGCCTTCGTCGGCAAGTTCGGCGCTTTCCTGCAGACGATTCCGATGCCGGTCATGGGCGGCATCATGGTGCTGCTGTTCGGTTCGATCGCCGGCATCGGCCTGAAAACGATCATGGACGGTCGCGTCGATCTTTCCAGCGCGCGCAATCTCTGTATCGTTTCAGTGACCCTGGTCGTCGGTATCGGCGGACTGGGCGTGACGATCGGCAATTTCTCGCTGCAGGGCATCAGCCTCTGTGGCGTCCTGGCGGTGCTGCTCAACCTGCTGCTGCCCCGCGAACCGGCCCCCGAGGCCTGATACTGAATCACGACAACAACGACTATCGAGGAGTGTTAATGAATAAGATTTCCCTGTTGATGGCGGCGCTGCTGAGCAGTGCCCTGCTGGTTGCCTGTGGCAAGTCGGAGGCGCCGCAGGCAGCGGCACCGGCCGCACCGGCGGCCCCGGCCAGCATCGTCGTCGGTCTCGACGATCACTTCCCGCCGATGGGCTTCCGCGACGACAAGAACGAGATCGTCGGCTTCGACATCGATCTCGCCAAGGAAGTCGCCAAGCGTCTCGGTATGCAGGTGAGCTTCAAGCCGATCGACTGGAGCGCGAAGGAAGCCGAACTCAACGGCAAGCGCATCGACGTGCTGTGGAACGGCCTGACGATCACCGAAGAGCGCAAGGCCAACATCCTGTTCACGACGCCGTATCTGGAAAACCACCAGATCATCGTCGTCACCGACAAGTCGCCGATCAAGGCCAAGGCCGAACTCGCCGGCAAGATCGTCGGCGTGCAGGACGGTAGCAGCGCCGTCGATGCGATCCAGAAGGACGAGAAGGCTGCCAAGTCGATCAAGGAACTCAAGAAGTTCTCCGACAACGTGACTGCGCTGATGGACCTGTCCACCGGCCGTCTCGATGCCATCGTCGTCGATGAGGTCGTCGGTCGCTACTACATCGCCAAGAAGCCGGGCGAGTACCGCGTCCTCGACGAGAACTTCGGCACCGAGGATTACGGCGTCGGCACGCGCAAGGATGACACCGCGCTGATGGGCAAGCTGCAGAAGGCGATGGACGACATGAAGGCCGATGGCACCGCCGCGACGATCTCGACGCGCTGGTTCGGCAAGGACATCGTCAAGAAGTAAGCGTCCGCTTCTTAGAGCCTATTTCGGTAGGGATCGTGTGCCGCGCCGGCGGCCCTCCGGGTTGCCGATACGGGCGGTGTCTGCGGCGTTGCTCTGCTTGCGCATGGAATAACCATGCGCTGCGCCTCGCGCCTTGCATCCATCCGCCCGTATCGACAACGCGGCTCGCGAGCCCTGCCGAAATAGGCTCTTAATCTCCAGCCTGGAAGGCAGTCAAAACGCCTCCCGGCCGGATTTGTTTTTGGCTCATGCGATTCGGAACCTCATGGATTACGTCCTGAACATCCTGCCGCCCCTGATCGAAGGCACCGGGGTGACGCTCCAGGTCTTCGTCATTACGCTCATGTTGTCGGTGCCGCTGGGGCTGGCGCTGGCGCTCCTGCGCCTGTCGCGCATCGCGCCCGTGCGCGCGGCGGTCGGCGGTTATATCTGGCTGATGCGCGGCACACCGCTGATGCTGCAGATGCTGTTCATCTATTTCGCGCTGCCCTTCGTGCCGGTGATCGGCGTGCGGCTGCCGGATTTCCCCGCAGCGATCGTCGCCTTCGTGCTCAATTACGCGGCCTATTTCGCGGAGATCTTCCGCGCCGGCATCCAGTCGATCGAGCGCGGCCAGTACGAGGGCGCGAAGGTGCTCGGCCTCTCGTATGCGCAGACGATGCGGCGCATCGTCCTGCCGCAGGTGATCAAGCGCATCTTGCCGCCCGTCAGCAACGAAACGATCACGCTGATCAAGGACACCTCGCTGATCTACGTGCTGGCGATGAACGATCTCTTGCGCGCGGCGCGCGGCATCGTCCAGCGCGACTTCACGACGAGTCCCTTCGTCGTCGCCGCGGCTTTCTACCTGATCATGACGCTGGTGTTGACCTACGGCTTCCAGCATCTGGAAAAAAAATATGCAGTCTATGACGAATGAGGCGACGCCGGCGCCGACGCCTATGTTGCGCGCCGTCGATCTGCACAAGCGCTTCGGCGCGATCGAAGTGCTCAAGGGCGTGTCGCTCGAGGTCGGCCGGGGCGAGGTGATCGCCATCATCGGGCCGTCCGGGTCGGGCAAGAGCACCTTCCTGCGCTGCCTGATCCATCTCGAAACGGTGCAGCGCGGTTGTATCGAGGTCGAAGGCAGGACGTTGGTCAGCACCGATACCGGCGGCGAGTGCCGCTATGTGGCCGACGCCGAGATCCGCACGATCTGCGGCGCCATGGGCATGGTCTTCCAGCATTTCAACCTGTTCCCGCACCTGACCGTCCTCGAAAATCTGATCGAGGCGCCGATGACGGTCAAGGGCCTGCGCCGCGAGGACGTCGTGCCGAAAGCCGAGGCGCTGCTCGCCAAGGTCGGCCTCGCCGACAAGCGCGACGCCTATCCCTCCCGCTTGTCGGGTGGGCAGAAGCAGCGCGTGGCGATCGCCCGCGCGCTGGCGATGGAACCCGACATCCTGCTCTTCGACGAACCGACTTCCGCACTCGATCCGGAACTCACCGGCGAAGTGCTGCGGACGATGCGCGAACTCGCCGACGAGCATATGACGATGATCGTCGTCACGCACGAAATGGCGTTCGCGCGCGAGGTAGCGAGCCGCGTCATCTTCATGGACGGCGGTCTCGTCGTCGAAGCGCGTCCGGCGCGCGAGCTGTTCGCGTCGCCCGAGCATCCGCGCACGCGGGCCTTCCTGGAGAATATGCTGTAGTGGTATCCGGCCGACCAAGCAACATGAACACCTGTCCTTGTCCTGCCGGCATTGATGCGCATCTTCGCGATCGCTGCGGTTCGTGCCGCGCCGGAAGAATTCATCCGGCATTTTCGTCGTGTTCAGCCATCGACGGGGCGGAGCGCTAGCATGCCGTCGCTTCAGGACGTCTTTTCGCCCGAAGGCCTGCTGGCAAGCAAGATTCCGGGCTATCGGCTGCGGCCGCAACAGCTCGAGATGGCCGAGCGCATCGCCGCGGCGATTGCCGGCAATTCGGTGCTCGTGGCCGAAGCCGGAACCGGTACCGGCAAGACCTTCGCCTATCTCGTCCCGGCACTGCTGTCCGGCGGCAAGGTGATCGTCTCGACCGGGACGAAGAACCTGCAGGACCAGCTGTTCTCGAAGGACATCCCGACCGTGCGCACGGCGCTCGGTTCACCGGTACAGGCTGCGCTGCTCAAGGGACGCGCCAATTACGTCTGTCATTACCACCTCGAACGCGCGCTCGCCGACGGACGCTTCCTGACGCGCGAGGATGCCGCCGACGCGCACCGCGTCGCGCGTTTTGCCCGCATCAGCAAGACCGGCGACAAGAGCGAATGCGCCGATGTCGCCGAGAATTCCGGCGTCTGGCCGCTGGTGACCTCGACGCGGGAGAACTGCCTCGGCCAGGAGTGCCCGTCGCACAAGGACTGCTTCGTGCTGGCCGCGCGGCGCGAGGCGCTGGCCGCCGATCTCGTCGTCGTCAATCATCACCTGTTCTTTGCCGATGTCATGTTGCGCGACGAAGGCACGGCCGAACTTTTGCCCGCCTGCAACACCGTGATCTTCGACGAAGCGCATCAACTGCCGGAGACCGCCAGCCTGTTTTTCGGCGACAACGTGTCGACTTCGCAGGTGCTCGATCTGGCGCGCGACGCGCGCCTTGAAGGCATCGCCTCGGCGAAGGATTGCCTCGACCTGCCCAAGCTCTGCGGCGTCGTCGAGAAGGCGGCCAAGGATTTGCGGCTGACGCTGCCGGTCGAGCCGGCCCGCTTCGCGCTGGCGCAGCTTCAGGAACGCGCCGGTTTCGACAACAACCTCGTCGGGCTGATCCGAGAACTCGACACGCTGGGGGCGCTGCTCGAAACGCAGGCAGCACGCTCGGAAGGCCTTGAATCGTGCTGGCGACGTGCCGGCGAACTCGTCGCCGCCTTGCGCCGCTGGCAGAACGGACGCGCCGACGACGGCGGCACCGATTACGTGCGCTGGGGCGAGACTTACACCCATTCGCTGCAACTCAATGCGACGCCGCTGATCGTTGCCGGCATCATGCAAAAGCAGATGAGCGGCCACCCGCGCGCCTGGATCTTCACTTCGGCGACGCTGGCGGTGCAGCAGAACTTCGATCACTACTGCGGCGAGATGGGGCTGGTCGGCGCCGAATCGGCGTCCTGGGAAAGTCCCTTCGACTACGCGCGTCAGGCCGTGCTCTACGCGCCGCTTGGCATGCCCGAGCCGAACACCTACGCCTACACCGAGGCGGTCGTTCATGCCGCCTTTCCGGTCGTGCAGGCGAGCGGCGGGCGCGCCTTCTTCCTATGCACCTCGCTGCGGGCAATGCGCCGCACACGCGAGTTGCTCGAAGAAGCCCTCGAACGCGCCGGTCTCGAATTCCCGCTGCTGATGCAGGGCGAAGGCAGCAAGAACGAACTGCTCGAACGCTTTCGCCGGCTCGGCAACGCGATCCTCGTCGGCAGCCAGAGTTTCTGGGAGGGCGTCGATGTGCGCGGCGAGGCGCTGTCGCTCGTCGTCATCGACAAGCTGCCCTTCGCGCCGCCGGACGATCCGGTGCTGTCGGCGCGCATCGAGCGGATGAAGCAGGATGGGCTGAATGCCTTCATGGATTACCAGCTGCCGCGTGCCGTCATCAACGTCAAGCAGGGCGCCGGGCGGCTGATCCGTGACGAGACCGATCGCGGCGTGCTGATGATCTGCGACCCCCGCCTGATTGGCAAGCATTATGGCAAACGCATCTGGCGCAGCCTGCCGCCGATGAAGCGGACGCGCGAGCTCGCGGAAGTCCTCGCTTTTTTCAAACCCTGAAAACACACCGGCCCGACCGCGCTGAACGGTCGGGCCGGTGAACGACTGCGGTACGTGACCGCAGTGGTCAAGAGGATCAGGCGCGTGCGGCGCTGGCGATGAGTTCGCCTTCGGACGCGTCGCCGAGGTCGGCGTCGATGGCTTCGCCGGATTCGGCGAGCTGGCCTTCCCAGCGTGCGACGACGGCGGTGGCGATGCTGTTGCCGACGACGTTGATGGCGGTACGGCCCATGTCGAGGAACTGGTCGATCGCCATGATCAGCAGCAGGCCGGACTCAGGCAGATTGAACATCGGCAGCACGGCGGCGACGACAACCAGCGAGGCGCGGGCGACGCCGGCCATGCCCTTGCTCGAGACCATCAGCACGGCGAGCATGACGAGCTGCTGCGAGATCGGCATGTCGATGCCGAAGGCCTGGGCGATGAAGAGGATCGCGAAGGACTGGTAGAGCATCGAGCCGTCGAGGTTGAACGAGTAGCCGAGCGGCAGCACGAAGCTGGTGATGCGGTTGTTGGCGCCGAACTTGGCGAGCTGTTCCATCGTCTTCGGATAAGCGGCTTCGCTGCTCGCCGTCGAGAAGGCCAGCAGCATGACGCTGCGCATCATCTGCATCAGCGTGAACACGCGGCGGCCGAGGAAGAGCCAACCGGCGAAGATGAGCAGGAAGGTCAGGATGACGAGGCCGGCGTAGAAAGCGCCGATCAGCTTGCCGTAGGTGCCGAGCACGCCGAGACCCTGCGTCGCGATCGCGGCGCTCATCGCGGCGAAAACGCCGACCGGTGCGAACTGCATGACGAAGTCGGTGACCTTGATCATGACGTGCACGGCTTCGTCGGTCATCGACTTCAGCGTCTTCGTCTGCGCGTCCGGCAGCGAGGCGAGCGCCAGGCCGAAGAAGATCGAGAAGATCAGGATCTGCAGGATCTGGTTGGTGGCGAAGGCTTCGAAGATGCTCTTCGGGAAGACATTGACGAGGAAGTTGCCGACCGTCAGCGACTTGGTCGCGAGGTTGGTGCTGGCGTGCGCGTCCGGCAGCGCCATGCCGAGGCCGACGCCCGGCTGGAGCACGTTGGCGAGCAGGCAGCCGAGCAGCAGCGAGACGATCGAGGCGCTGATGAACCAGAGCAGCGCCTTGGCGCCGACGCGGCCGACCGATTTGCTGTCGCCCATGTTGGCGATGCCCGAGACGACGGTGCTGAAGACGAGTGGGGCGATGATCATCTTGATCATGCGCAGGAAGATGTCGCTCAGGATCGAGAAGTAGCTGGCGATCTCCTTGGCATGTCCAGGCGAGTTCGCCCATTCGTGGGCGGCGTAGCCGGCGAGGATGCCCAGCACCATGCCAATCATGATGCGCAGGGTCAGTTTGTTTGCATTCATTACCGATTCCAGTTTGATTAAAGGTCTTTCACGGTGTCCGGGCGATTGCCCGGATACGATGTGTCCGCTTCCTTAGCAGGGAGCGTGCCTGTTTTTTTGTGTGTTTAAGTTGCTGATATTTATGTGTTTGTTTTTGATCGTGAAAAAGGCGTTGGTCGGATTGCCGGATGGAAGGCTCTGGCAGCGGTCGGAAACCCGGAAAAAGTGCGGACGACCCGCCGCCCGGATTGGGGGGATTCCCTTTGCAGTCGTTGCGCGATTCGGGTAGCCTCCGCGGATGATCGATTCCCCCTGCGAGAGTGCGTCCGCCGAGACCGTCAGCGAGGACTGGCAGCAGGCGCAGCAATTCAACGAGCATTGCGACTGCGTCGCGCTCGATCGTCCGCGCTTGCGCCGGGCGCTCGAAATGGAAGGCCTGACGCCGTCGGTATTACGCCAGACGCATCCGCACCTGTTTTCGGATGCGCGTGTGTATGTGGCGCATTCCCAACTCGATTTCATGGCGCGCTTGGCCGAGACGGTCGAGCGCATCGTCGCGCTGCCGGCCTGGCAGGAACGCGTGCTTGCCTACGCGCCCGAAAGTGCCCGTCATGTGCCGCAGGCGGCCGGCGTTTTTCTCGGCTACGATTTCCACCTGTGCGGCGGACAGCCTCGGCTGATCGAAATCAACACCAATGCCGGCGGCGGCATGCTCAACGCCAAGCTGCTTGGGGCTCAGCGCAGCGATTGCGCACATGCGGCCTCGTCGCTGCAGTCGCGGGCGTCGGTCGAGGCGGCGTTCGTCGCGATGTTTCGCGAGGAGTGGCGATTGGCGCGCGGTGAACGTCCGCTGCGCCGTATCGCCATCGTCGATACGGCGCCCGAGGCCCAGTTCCTGGCACCCGAATTCGAATTGTTCCGCCGCCTGTTCGAGGCGAACGGCATCGCCGCCGAGATCGTCGATCCGTCGGCGCTACGTTGGGAGGATGGCGTCTTGCGTTGCGGCGAGGCGGTGGTCGACCTCGTCTACAACCGTCTCACCGATTTTTCCCTGGACGAGCCGGCACATGCCGCCTTGCGCGAGGCCTGGCTCGCCGATGCCGTCGTCCTGACGCCGCATCCGCGCGCGCACGCCTGCTACGCTGACAAACGCAACCTGATCGCGCTCAGCGATGACGCGTGGTTACAAGCGATCGGCGTTGGCGAGGACGATCGCGCCCGGTTGCGCGACGGGGTGCCGGCGACGCGCCTGGTCACGGCCGAGAATGCGGACTCCTTCTGGGCGGCGCGGCGGCAGTGGTTCTTCAAGCCGGCCGGCGGTTATGGCGGCAAAGCCGCGTATCGCGGCGACAAGGTGACGCGGCGCGTGTTCGACATGGTTGCACAGGGCGGCTACATCGCACAGGCGCTGGTACCGCCGTCGGAGCGTCGGCTGTGGATCGAGGGGACGCCGCGGCATCTCAAGCTGGATGTCCGCAATTTCGTCTATCGCGGCCGCGTGCAACTGGTATCGGCCCGGCTTTACCAGGGACAGACGACGAATTTTCGCACGCATGGCGGCGGGTTCGCGGCCGTGCAGGCGGTGTAAACGCGGGAAGTAAAACGGAAGGAAGAAGCTGGAACGAAAAACCGGTTCAGTCGGCTACCGCCCAGCGCGGTCAGCAATTGCGACTGAGCCGACCGGAGCAGGGCCGCGACGTTCCGGACAGGCCGGGTGACGACGGGCATTCGCACGCAAGGTGCTGGGCTCCGGTCGGGGGCTGGCCACACATGGTGGTGTGGCTCAGTGGGCGGCGAGGGCGCTGGTGCGGAGCGTCGTCAGGCCGGCGCGGGCAGGCTTGGCAGCACTGTTTGCGGCGTCGTTGACGTTGGCCAGATAGACATGCAGGAACGGCCAGCCGTAGGCGAGCAGACCGCTGACCAGAAGCAGCGGCAGCGAGACGGTGGCGATGCCGGCAATCAGCGTGGCCAGCGAGACGGACGACGACAGCAGACGGTTCGCGGTCAGACGTTCGATCAGCTGGGTGGTAGGACTTGCACTCATGATGATTCCTTTCATAGCAGGTTGATATTTTGCCACATAGTGAAATTAATCACCATCTGACGGAAATCATACTATCGGGAATCGCGGCTGAAGTATGTTCTGATTATTGGCGCCTTTTGTAGCAGCGCGTATCACCATGGAACCATTTTGATGGGAATCGTTCTTAGTACGACGGCCGCAACGCGGCGGCTGCAGCCTGATGCGACAGGGCTGGCCACGTGCACCCGTTGGTGCAGCGCCCGTCGGTTCCCGGGTGGCAGCATGCGACCGCCGCCGCTTCTGTCAGTTCGGCCAGTTGATCTCATCTGCGTTGCGATGGCATGATGGCCGCCATCGGGGCTCTGAGTCCGCCACCGCGCCGGATTCGACAAAAACACACACAGGGTCCGCACAAGAAGCTTCCGCCTCCAGAACGCCTTAACACCGCAACGCGGGCGGTGACAACGCACAAATAACCAAAGCAGCACCTTCGCCGACTGGCGTCCGCGCTTTGCGGCATTTTTTCGTTCAGTCGATTCATCGCAGACGGCTTCCCTTTGTCGTCAATTCGCCATCTTCATGAGGAGAATTCGGTGTTCTGCCGTCCCTGTTTGCAAGTCCTGTCGCTGCTGTCACTGTCCCTGCCGTGTGCGGCGAAGCTCGTCGAGGAAATTCTGGACCTGCCGGTCAGTGCCAAGAATCTCTACGGAAAAACTGTGTCGCAATCGATCAAGGTCACGGTCTTTCGCGACGACGAGAAGGATCGAGCGCCTTTTCTGGTGCTCAGTCACGGCCGCCCGGCCACGACCGCGGAGTTTGCCGCGATGGGGCGGATGCGCTATGCGGCGAATGCGAGTTACTTCGTCGGCAAAGGCTTTGCGGTGCTGGTGCCGACACGCATCGGCTACGGTGTTTCCGGTGGCGAGGACCTCGAATATGCCGGTAACTGCGCCGCCCGGAGCTATCCGGCCTCATTCGGCGCCGCAGCGCAGCAGGTCGTCCAGGTCGTCGAACACGCACGAACCCTGCCGTATGTCGATGCGGCGAAGGGCGTTGTCGTCGGGCAGTCGTATGGAGGGGCGACCTCGATCGCGCTTGCGGCGGAAGGCTTGCCGGGTGTCGTCGCGGCGATCAATTTTTCCGGCGGCGGTGGCGGCGATCCGGTCGGGAGGCCCGGAAGCCCGTGTCGCCCCGATTTGCTCGAAGCCGTGTTCTCGAGCTATGGCCAACGCGCGCGAATTCCGACCTTGTGGCTTTACAGTACGAACGACAAGTATTTCGGCGAGAAATATCCGAAGCAGTGGTTCGATGCGTTTGTCCGCAACGGCGGCCAGGGCGAGTTCGTTCAGTTGCCGCCCCTGTTGCCACCGCTCGGCGAGGATGGGCACGCCACGTTCGTGCGCAATCCCGCAGCCTGGAGGCCGGCGTTCGAAGCCTTCCTGAGACGCGTCGGTTTATAGGGCGCGCCGATCGTCAGTCGATCGGCGCCGCCAGCATCTGCCGACGTTCGAAGCGCACGAGTTCGCGGACGCCGAGCTGCTTCAATCGGGCGAACACGGCGCCGAAATGGCGCCCGACCTGGTCCGGCGCATGTGCGTCAGAACCCAGCGTCAGCGGCACGCCGCGATCGGCCAGCAGGGCGATGACGTCCCAACCCGGCATGACTTCGCCGGCCGGCGCATCGATGCCGGAGGTGTTGATTTCGACGGCAATGTCGTTGGCCAGCAGGTCGGGAATCAGCGGTTCGATGAGGCGCAGCATGCCGCCCGGCAGTCGATGTCCGAGTTTCTTCGGCAGGTCGAGGTGGCCGACGATGTCGCAGAAGCGTTCGCGCACCATGTGGCCGACGGCGTCGAAATACACTTCGCAGATGTCCTCGATCGGCCACATGGCATAGAGTTCGTCGTCCTGCATGTTGCCGAGGCCGACGTGATGGACCGAGCCGATCACGTAGTCCCAGTCATGGCGCGCGATGGCCTCGCGGGCCAGGGCGAGGCGGCTCGGAATGAAATCCATTTCCATGCCGAGACGGATGCGGAAAGGCTGCGCGCCGTCGCGGCGATAGCGCGTCTGCAGGCGCTTTACGTCGGCGATGTAGTGTTCGTGCTCGTGCGCGCGCATCGCATAGCGCGGCCCCTTGGCGTGGAGCATCCAGTGGCTGTGGTCGGAAAAGCCGAATTCCTCGATGTCGTTGGCCAGCGCCGCCTCGACGTAGGCGTCCATGCTGCCGACGGCATGGCAGCAGCGCGTCGTGTGATTGTGCAGGTCGATCCGCATTGTTTTCCTTGTTGTGTTCAGGCGTCGGCGTGGACGACCGAGACGCCGTGATCGGCGAGCATCAAGCCCACTTCGGCGCCGAGATCGAGCGGCCGGGCGAGTTCGGGCGAGACGACGAAGATCGGGCCGAGCGGCGTTGCGAAGGTGTATTCAAAGTAGCTGCCGAGGTAGGCGCGCTTTTGCAGGCGGCCGACGATGCCGCCGCCGTCGCGCCGGATCTGCCAGGCTTCCGGGCGCACCGCGACCTTGACGGCGCCGGCGGCGACCGACTGGCGCGGACGGAAATCGATCGGACCGAGGCGGACGCTGCCGTCGGCGTCGGCGACGCCGGGAAAGAGCATGGCCTCGCCCATGAAACCGGCGACGAATTCGCTGCCGGGACGCTCGTACATCTCCTGCGGCGTGCCGCGCTGCGCGATGCGTCCGTCATTCATGACGATGATCGTGTCGCTGACGGCGAGCGCCTCGCTCTGGTCGTGGGTGACATAGGCGACGGTGAGGCCGAGGCGCTGCTGCAGGCTGCGGATTTCCTCTCGCATCTCTCGCCGCAGGCGGGCGTCGAGATTCGAGAGCGGCTCGTCGAAAAGCAGGATCTTCGGTTCGAGGATCAGCGCCCGCGCCAGGGCGACGCGCTGCTGCTGTCCGCCCGACAATTCGCTCGGCATGCGCGCGTCGTAGCCGACGAGGCCGACGTTCTTGAGCGCCTCGATGGCGCGCGCGGTCGCCGGCGCTTTGGGTACGCCCGAGACGCGCAGTCCGTACATGACATTGTCGACGACGTTCATGTGCGGGAAGAGCGCGTAGCTCTGGAACATCATCGAGACGTTGCGTTCGGCCGGTCCCAGCGTCGTGACTTCACGGCCGCCGATGAAGATCTGGCCGTCGGTCGGCGATTCGAGTCCGGCGATCATGCGCAGCACCGTCGTCTTGCCGCAGCCCGAGGGGCCGAGGATGGTCACCAGCGATCCGGCCTCAATGCCGAAGCTGACCGACTTGACGACGAGCGGCGCGGCCGGGTCGGTGCCGTAGCGCTTGCTGATGTTCCTGAATTCGATGCCGTAATCCATGCGTTTTCCTTACATGCCGGCGGCCAGCGGGGCCGCCGATGATTTGCGCCGCCCGAGCCGGCGTTCGCCGACGAGCCACTGGATGGCGCCGATGATCAGCGACATCAGCAGGATGAGAACTGTGCAGTAGGCGAGCGCGATGCCGTAATCGCCGTTGCCGATGCGGCCGATGATGTAGGTCGTCGCCAGTTCGTTCTCGGCGGTGACGAGAAAGATGACGGCGCTGACGGTTGTCATGGCGCGGGCGAAACTGTAGACGAGTGCCGCGATCAGCGCCGGCTTGAGCAGCGGCAGGACGACGCGTTGCAGCGTCTGCGCGGTGCTGGCGCGCAGCATCAGCGAGGCCTCGTCGAGCGATTTGTCGAGCTGCTTGAAGGCGGCGGTACCGGCCTGGACGCCGACCGGCAGGTTGCGGAAGAGGAAGCAGATGACGATGATCAGCCCGGTGCCGGTGAGTTCCGCCGGCGGCACGTTGAAAGCGAGGATGTAACTGACGCCGAGCACGGTGCCGGGAATGGCGAAGGCGAGCAGGGCGATGAACTCGAAGCCGTCACGGCCGCGGAAGTCGGTGCGCGCGATCAGGTAGGCGATCAGCAGGCCGATGGCGGCGGTCAGCGGCGCTGACAGGCCGGAGAGCGTCAGCGTGGTGAACAGCGAATTCCAGGCGGTGCCCGACCAGACCAGGCCGAAGTCGCTCCATTCGAGGCCGAAGGCGGTCTGGAAATGTGTCAGCGTGAAGGTGTAGTCGCGTCCCCAGGTGCGGACGAAGCCGCCGATGAAGGCGAACAGATAGACGACGAGCGTGAACGCCAGCCAGGGATAGACGACGCCGTTGAGCGTGCGCCGGACCCCGTCGGGCAGCCGCATCGGGATGCCGGCGTCGCCCTTGCCGCTGACCGTCGTGTAGTTCTGCCGGCCGAGCAGGCCGCGCTGCAGCGCGAAGACGCCGAGCGCGAACAGCGTCAGTACCCAGGCGAGCGCGGCGGCGCGTCCCTGGTCGAACTGGGCGCCGACGATGGCGAAGAAGATGTCGGTCGACAGCACCGAGTACTGGCCGCCGACGACGATCGGGTTGCCGAAGTCGGCAATGCTCTCGATGAAGCCGACGAGGAAGGCGTTGGCGAGTCCCGGCTTCATCAGCGGCAGCGTCACGGTGAAGAAGGTCTGCCGGCGGTCGGCGTGCAGGATCTGCGCCGCTTCCTCGAGACTCGGCGCGAGGCCTTGCACGACGCCGCGCATGATCATGAAGGCGATCGGCGTGAACGCGAACATCTGCGCGATCCAGGTGCCGAGGAAACCGTAGAACCAGCGTGTCGGCGTGATGTCGAAGGCATATTCGAGGAACTGGTTGACGATGCCGGCGCGGCCGAAGAGCAGAATCAGCCCGAGGCCGACGACGAAGGGCGGGGTGATGATCGGCAGCAGCGCGATGAGGCGCAGCGGCGTTTGCAGGCGCGGGCCGGCGTTGCGTTCGGCGAGCAGTGCCATCATCGTGCCGAGGACGGTGCTGCCGATGGCGCAGGCCAGGGCGAGGAAGAGCGTGTTCCAGGCGACGCCGCACTGCGTCGATCCGGCCAGGCAGCCGAGGTTCCAGATGCGCGCATCGCCGATGCGTTCGAACAGGGCGCCGAGGCCCCAGTGGCCGGCTTCGTCGATGAAGGCCGCCGACAGCGCCTTGGTCACCGGATAGGCGATGAAGAGCAGCAGCAGCGCGGCGCAGCCGACGACGGCGCCGGCGACGAAGAGGTCGCCCTTGAAGTTGCCGCAGCGGGCGAGGCCGAAGGCGAGCAGCAAGGTCAGCGCGGTGATCGCGACAAAGGCGCCGCCGCCCATGCCGAACTGTTGCGCCTCGAGTTCGCCGAACCACGCGTTGAAGACCTCGAACGACCAGCCGCGTGCGCCGATGGCGAAACCGCCGCCGACGAGCGCGATGAGGCCGAGCAGGGCGCCGGCGATCAGCCAGAGGCCCTGGCGGCGGCCGGGCGGGACGGCCAGCCCGACGGTGGCGAGTGCCAGTCCGGCGAGGCCGCCGAGGAGCCAGGGGCGGCCGTGCGCGAATGCCTGGAACAGGCCGTTGGCGGTTTCGGGGCCGTCGGCGATCTGCGTCAGGACGGCGTACCAGGCGCTGTCCTGGATCGCATACCAGGGCAGCAGGAGGTAAGCGAGCAGACCGGCGAGCAGCCAGGCGACGATCGCCCGGTTCGGATGGCGCGGCATCGTCGGATCAGCGCGGCAGCGAATTGACGTCCTTCTCCCATTTGGCGATCAGCCGCTTGCGCTCGGCGCTGGCGCCGTACTTGGCGTAGTCGTAGTTGATGAACTTGATCTTCTTGAAGTCGGGAACGAGCGGATCAATCTTCGTGGCGACGTTCGACGGCAGTTGGTACTGCTTTGCGGCAGCGCCCATCTCCTGTGCCGAGGGCGTCAGCGCCCACTCGTAGAACTTCTTGGCGGCGGCGAGGTTGCGCGCGCCCTTGATGATGCTCATCGAGCCGATTTCGGCGCCGGTGCCTTCCTTCGGCGTGATCGTTTCGACCGGGAAACCGTGCAGTTTTTCGCCGGGACCGTCATGCACGAAGCTGATCGACACCGCCGTTTCGCCGCGCGCCACGGCCTTGATCGGCCCGGTACCCTGGCGCGTGTATTGGCCGACGTTGCGGTGCAGCGCCTTGAGGTATTCGAAGGCCTTGTCCTCGCCCATCAGTTGGACGAGGGTGGCGATCATCGTGTAGGCGGTGCCGCTTGAGGCCGGGTTGGCGACCTGGATGTCGCCCTTGTATTCGGGCTTGAGCAGGTCGGCCCAGGAACTCGGGACCGGCAGCTTCTTCTTGGCCAGCAGTTCGGTGTTGTAGCCGAAACCGAGCGGTCCCGAGTAGATGCCGACGGTGCGGTAGCCGGATTGCTGTGCCTGCTGCTGCGCCCAGGGATGGAGTTGCGGCAGCGTCGGCGACTTGTATTCGAGCGAGAGGTTCTGTTCGGCCGCCTGCAGGTGCGGATCGCCGGTGCCGCCGAACCAGACGTCGGTCTTGGGGTTTTCCTTCTCGGCGATGATCTGCGCGAGCGCTTCGCCCGAACCCTTCATCGTCACATTGATCTTGGTGCCGGTGGTGCGCGCGTAGACGGTGCTGATCATGTTGCACCAGTCGGCCTGGGCCGAGCAGATGACGTTGACCTGGTCCGCCACGGCGCCCTGCGCCAGGAAGCCGAGTGCGGCCGCGACCAGCGATAAACGGAAATACCGATGCATGCCAATCCCCTTGTCCTTGATGTTGAGATGCGAAAACAGGCGTGTTGCCTTTCGCAGGAATTCTACGCCTTCGGGATATCGTCCGGCCGCCTTCGTGGCGATCGGAAATCGTGTTTGCGGCGACTTCGACTTGAAATACGACAGTGCTCCCCCATCTCGTCGGTATCACTGATAGATACTTTGAGGGAGCAGCGATGCGACTCGACAAACTGACCACCAAATTCCAGCAGGCGCTGGCCGACGCGCAGAGCCTGGCGATCGGCCACGACCATGCGATGATCGCGCCGCAGCATCTGCTGCTTGCCCTGTTGCAGCAGGAAGACGGTTCGACCGCCTCGCTACTGGCCCAGGCCGGCGTCAATGTGCAGGCGCTCAGGACGGCGCTCGACCAGGCGATCGACCGCCTGCCGACGGTCGAGGAGCACGGCGGCGAAGTGCAGATCGGCCGCGACCTGACGAACCTCCTGAATCTCACCGACAAAGCGGCACAGAAGCGCGGCGACCAATTCATCGCCAGCGAAATGTTCCTGCTCGCGCTGTGCGACGACAAGGGCGAAACCGGCCGGCTGGCCAAGCAGCACGGCCTCGAACGCAAAGCGCTGGAAGCAGCGATTGCCGGCGTACGCGGCGGCGAGAGCGTCAATTCGCAGGAAGCCGAAGGGCAGCGCGAGTCGCTCAAGAAATACTGCATCGACCTGACCGAGCGCGCGCAGCAGGGCAAGCTCGACCCGGTCATCGGCCGTGACGACGAAATCCGTCGCACGATCCAGATCCTGCAGCGGCGCACCAAGAACAATCCGGTCCTGATCGGCGAGCCGGGCGTCGGCAAGACGGCCATCGTCGAGGGGCTGGCGCAGCGCATCGTCAATGACGAAGTGCCGGAAACGCTCAAGGGCAAGCGCGTGCTCTCGCTCGACATGGCGGCGCTGCTGGCCGGCGCCAAGTACCGCGGCGAATTCGAGGAACGCCTCAAGGCCGTGCTCAAGGAAATCGCCCTGGACGAAGGTCGCATCATCGTCTTCATCGACGAGCTGCATACCATGGTCGGCGCCGGCAAGGCAGAAGGTGCGATCGATGCCGGCAACATGCTGAAGCCGGCCCTGGCGCGCGGCGAACTGCACTGCGTCGGTGCGACGACGCTCGACGAGTACCGCAAGTACGTCGAGAAGGATGCCGCGCTCGAACGCCGCTTTCAGAAGGTGATGGTCGATGAACCCTCGGTCGAGGCGACGATCGCGATCCTGCGTGGCCTGCAGGAAAAATACGAACTGCATCATGGCGTCGATATCACCGACCCGGCCATCGTCGCCGCGGCGGAACTCTCGCATCGCTACATCAGCGACCGTTTCCTGCCCGACAAGGCGATCGACCTGATCGACGAGGCGGCGGCGCGCATCAAGATGGAAATCGACTCGAAGCCCGAGGTCATGGACAAGCTCGACCGTCGCATGATCCAGCTCAAGATCGAGCGCGAGGCGGTCAAGAAAGAGAAGGACGAGGCCAGCCGCAAGCGTCTGCAGCTGATCGAGGATGAGTTGGCCAAGCTTGAACGCGAGTACAACGATCTCGAGGAAATCTGGAAAGCCGAGAAGGCCAAGGTCCAGGGCAGCGCCTCGATCAAGGAAGAGATTGACCGGCTCAAGGCGCGCATGGCCGAATTACAGCGCAAGGGCCAGTACGACAAGCTCGCCGAGCTCCAGTACGGCCAGTTGCCGCAGCTCGAAGCCCAGCTCAAGGCCGCCGAGAGCGGCAAGGGGACGGGCGAAGCGGCCGCCAACAAGCTGTTGCGCACGCAGGTCGGCGTCGAGGAGATCGCCGAGGTCGTCTCGCGCGCCACCGGCATCCCGGTGTCCAAGATGATGCAGGGCGAGCGCGAAAAACTGCTGGCGATGGAAGACCGGCTGCATCAGCGCGTCGTCGGCCAGGACGAGGCGGTGCGTCTCGTCTCCGATGCGATCCGGCGTTCGCGTGCGGGCCTTTCCGACCCGAACCGGCCCTACGGCTCCTTCCTCTTCCTCGGTCCGACCGGTGTCGGCAAGACCGAGCTGTGCAAGGCGTTGGCGGGCTTCCTTTTCGATTCGGAAGATCACCTGATCCGCATCGACATGAGTGAGTTCATGGAGAAGCATTCGGTCGCCCGCCTGATCGGTGCGCCACCCGGCTATGTCGGTTACGAGGAAGGCGGCTACCTGACCGAGGCGGTGCGACGCAAGCCGTACAGCGTCATCCTGCTCGACGAGATCGAGAAGGCGCATCCGGATGTCTTCAACGTGCTGCTGCAGGTGCTCGACGACGGTCGCATGACCGACGGGCAGGGGCGCACCGTCGACTTCAAGAACACCGTCATCGTCATGACCTCCAATCTCGGTAGCCAGATGATCCAGCAGATGGCCGGCGACGATTACCAACTCGTCAAGCTGGCGGTGATGGGCGAGGTGAAGAGCAGCTTCCGGCCCGAGTTCATCAACCGCATCGACGAGGTGGTGGTGTTCCACGCGCTCGACGAGAAGCACATCCGCTCGATCGCGAAAATCCAGATGGCGTACCTGGAAAAGCGGCTGGCACAGATGGACATGGCGCTCGCCGTCGACGACAGCGCGCTGGCCGAAGTCGCGACCGCCGGTTTCGACCCGGTCTTCGGCGCGCGGCCGCTCAAGCGGGCGATCCAGTCGCAGATCGAGAATCCGCTGGCGCGGGCGATCCTCGAAGGAAAATTCGCCGCCAAGGACACCATTCGCGTGTCCTGCAAGGCCGGCGTGATGCGCTTCGAGAAGGCGTGATCAGCGGTCCGGCGGGATCTCCCGCCGGGTTTTTCGCGTCGGCGCGGGCCGGGCAAATGCCCGGCCCTTTGTCTTGTCGGCGCCGATAATGCCGGTGGCGTCTCAAGGCTCCCCATTCCGCATGAAAAGCGAGTAAAGTGGCCGCCTCGCCGCCGATCGGGGCGGACGAGGGGCGACGACAAGCTTCCGCGCCGGGTTCTGGCGCGGGAAGGCAGAACCGGAGTGGATAATGATCGAACAATTCCTGAAGCCCGCGACAGTGGACGAGGCCGTCCGACTCAAGCGGCAGTACGGCGACAAGGCCGTTTTCATGGCGGGCGGCAGCAAACTGAACGCTGCGCCGACGCGTACCGACAAAAAAGTGGCGATTTCGCTGGCCGGCCTGCGGCTCGATGCCGTCGCGCTCGACAATGGCCAGCTTCGCCTCGGCGCTACCCTGACGCTGCAGCAGTTGATCGACGATTCGCGCGTGCCGGTGGCGCTGCGCGAAGCCGCCGGTTTCGTCTATTCCCGCAACTTGCGCAACCAGTCGACGCTCGGCGGCGAGCTCTGTGCGAAACAGGACGAAGCGGTGCTGACGCCGGTACTGCTCGCGCTCGATGCCGAACTGATCTACGCCGATGGCGCCGTTGTCGCGCTTGAACGCTTTCTTGCCGGCGGCGCCGATTCGGCCGATGCGCTGCTGGTGGCGCTGCGGCTTCCCGATCCCGAACGGCCCTGCGCGACGCGCAAGGTGGCGCGCTCGGTGGCCGGACTGCGCGTGCTGACCGCTGCCGTGGCCTTGAGTTCGGCCGGACCGTGCATCGCCGTCGAAGGCGTGACACCCACGCCGCTGCGCCTGCGCGATATCGAAGCGCGTGCGCTCAACGATGCCGCGCTCGAACAGGCGGTCAGCGCCGCCGTCGCGCCGGAAGACGATCTGCGCGGCAGCGTCGCCTACAAGCGCTATATCGCCGGGATCGTCGTCGCCGATCTGCTGGCCGATCTGTCGTCCGGTACGCCAACGGCGCGGAAGGAGATTTGAGATGACGATCCGTTTTTCGCTCAACGGTTGCGCGCGTGAATTCGTCGGCAAGGCCGGTGAGAATGTGCAGTCGCTGCTCTTCGGCCTTGGTCTGCGTTCAGTGCGCAACAGCGACGATGGCTTTGGCTTTGCCGGGTCGGATTCGATCCGCGTCAATGGCCGCATCGTCAATGCGTCGCTGCTGATCGCCGCGCAACTCGACGGCGCCGTCGTCGAGACGGCCGAGTCGCTCGGGACCTGGAACCAGCTCAGCATCGTCCAGCAGGCGATGATCGACACCGGGGTGGTGCAATCGGGCTACAACGATCCGGCGCTGGCGCTGATCCTGACCGATCTGCTCGAACGCTGTCCGGAACCGACGCGCGAGGAGATCGAAGACGCGCTGTCGGGGCTGTATAACCGCGATGGCGGGTATCAGCAGATCTTCGAAGCGGTCGAACTGGCGCAGCGGCGCCTCGGCGATCCGATGGCCGCGACGACGACAATTCCGGAATTCCGCGACGATCTCGTGCATATCGGCAAGGCCTATCCCAAGCTCGATGCCGCCAAGGTCTTGCAGGCCAAGCCGAGCTTCGTCGAGGACGATATTCCGGCGAACACGGCGATCATCAAGATGTTGCGTTCGCCGTATCCGCATGCGCTGATCAAGCGCCTCGACGTCAGCCGCGCCGAGCAGTTGCCCGGCGTGTTGCTGGTGATCACGCATCAGAACTGTCCCGATGTCGTCTATACGCCCGCCGGACAGACCGCGCCCGAACCGTCGCCGCTCGATCGCCGCATGTTCAGTCGCAAGCTGCGTCACGTCGGCGACCGCGTCGCTGCCGTCGTCGCCGAGACCGAGGCGATCGCGCTGGAAGCGCTCGCCCTGATCGAGGTCGACTACGAGGTGCTGGCGCCGGTGATGTCGATCGACGCGGCGGCAGCGCCCGGCGCCCCTGTTGTTCATGACGAGCGCATCGACTACGTGGCCGGCGCGCCGGCCGATCTCGCCGAGCAGAATGCGAGCGCCGCGCCCCGCGACGAGCGGATGGTCTTCAATTTCCCGATCGGCGCGCGTCCGCGCGAGAACATCGTCGCCCAGGTGCATGGCAAGATCGGCGACCCCGTCGCCGGCTTCGCCGAGGCCGACGCGATCATCGAGCGTACCTATGCCTCGAAGCAGGTACAGCATAGCCCGAACGAACCGCACATCTGCCACACCTACATGGATGGCGACCGGCTTGTCGTGCGCGCCTCGACACAGGTGCCGTGGCACATCCGCCGCCAGGTGTCGCGCATCGTCGGCATGAAACAGAACAAGGTGCATGTGATCAAGCAGCGCGTCGGCGGCGGTTTCGGCTCGAAGCAGGACATGCTGCTCGAGGAAGTCTGCGCCTGGGCGACCTGCGTCACCGGCCGCTCGGTGCTCTTCCGCTATACGCGCGAAGAGGAATTCATCGCGTGTTCGTCACGCCACGTCGCCCAGGTGACGGTGCGCGTCGGCGCGAAAAAGGACGGCCGCATTACCGCCGTCCACATGGATTTCAAGGCCAACACCGGGCCCTACGGCAACCACGCGATGACCGTGCCGTGCAATGGTCCCGGCCTGTCGCTGCCGCTCTATCCCTGCGACAACGTCAGCTTCAAGGTCACCACCTATTACTCGAACATCTGTCCGAATGGCGCCTTCCAGGGCTACGGCGCGCCGAAGGGCAACTTCGCGCTGACCATGGCGATCAGCGAACTTGCCGCCGAACTGGGACTCGACGCGCTCGAGATGATCGAGAAGAACCGCGTGCAGGAAGGCCAGGCGCTCAAGGTCATGAAGGCGGTCAGCGAAGGCAAGGTACCGGCGGCAGTGCCGACGGCGGCGAGCTGCGCGCTGACGCCGATCATCGCCAAGGGGCGCGAACTGATCGAATGGGACAAGCCGCGTCCGCCGCAGGGCGACTGGCGTTTCGGTCGCGGCATGGCGATCATCATGCAGAAGTCCGGCATTCCCGATATCGACCAGGCCAACTGCCTCGTCAAGCTCGAGTCCGACGGCACCTTCATCGTGCTCTCGGGCGGGGCCGATATCGGTACCGGCCTCGATACCGTCGTTGCCAAGCTGACCGCCGAAGTGCTGTGCTGCCCGATCGAGCACGTCACCGTCGTTTCCGGCGACACCGACCACACGCTTTTCGACAAGGGCGCTTACGCGTCGTCCGGCACCTGCTATTCGGGCAATGCCGCCAAGCTGGCGGCCGAGGCCCTGCGCGCCAAGATCCTGTTCCACGGCGCGCAGATGCTCGGCGAAGC
Organism: Propionivibrio dicarboxylicus; assembly: GCF_900099695.1. Classification (GTDB taxonomy): domain Bacteria; phylum Pseudomonadota; class Gammaproteobacteria; order Burkholderiales; family Rhodocyclaceae; genus Propionivibrio; species Propionivibrio dicarboxylicus. The sequence goes on from NZ_FNCY01000005.1 coordinate 200,171, forward strand.
CGAAACCGACGTGCAACTCGTCGCGCCGGGCGTCGTGCAGGGCAAGCAGGGCGCCGTCAGTCTGGCGCAGATTGCGCATCGCTCGGAATCGGGTACCGGCTTCGGCGTTCTCGTCGGCACGGCGAGCTTCGTTACGCCGAAGTACTGTTTCCCCTACGGCGCGAATTTCGCCGAGGTCGCGGTCAATGTGCGCAGCGGCGAAATCCGGCTCGAGAAGTTCTATGCCTTGCTCGATTGCGGTACGCCGGTGAATCCGGAACTTGCCCTGGGGCAGATCTACGGCGCCTCGATGCGCGCGATCGGCCATTCGTTGACCGAGGAAATCGTCTATGACGCGAGCGGCGTGCCGCTGACGCGCGATCTGCGCAGCTATGGCGCGCCCAAGATCGGCGATATCCCGAAGGACTTCCGCGCCTTCATGATCGGCAGCGACGACCAGGTCGGTCCGTATGGCGCCAAGTCGATCTCGGAGATCGGTGTCAACGGCGCCGCACCGAGCATCGCGCAGGCGATCCACCACGCCTGCGGCGTCTGGTTGCGCGAATGGCATTTCACGCCGGAGAAGATCCTGAAGGGACTCGGCAAGATTCCGGCATAGCCGATGGCCGATGTGCCGGCGCAAGGCGCCGGTATGGAACGCACGGGAAGCGATCGCGAGATCGCTTCTTTTTTTTGCGCGCAGACACGCGCTCGATCGATCACCTCGGCGGCCGAGTGAGTGTGCGTGTGTCGAGGGCGATGCCGTGCTGCCGAATCCTGGCATGTTCGAATTCGCACGAAAGACCGCCGCGGCTTTTTGCAAAGGCGTAATATGCAAAACGCAATGCATGCGTCATCAATTTTCGCCGGGCGGTCAACTGCCGGCGTGTCACATCAGTCCATTCGGGAAAACAAAACCATGAAACCAGTTCTGCATGCAGTTCCAGTTCTTGTCGCGCTTTTTCTTGCCCACGGTTCGGCTTTTGCCTATAGCGGCTCCGAGTGCGAAGTGAATGATTGTTCGAAGCCGGGGCCGGCCAAGGGCGCCGCGGCGACGAAGGCCACGCCGAAAACGAAAGCCGAGGTGAAGGAGGCGGTGAAGGAAGAGGCCAAGACGCAGGGTAAGGCCAAACTGCTGGAAAACGCGCCGTCCGCGCTGAAGGATGCTGCCGGGTTTTTCAAGTAAGGGTTTTACTGCCGGCAGCGGTCCGTGCTGCGGCGCATTGAAGGCCGGGTTTCGTTGGACGAAAAAAAGCCTGCGGCGGATGCCGCAGGCTTTTTTGCTTGGTTCGGTCGCTGATTAGAAGCCGAGGAAACCGAAGAAGACGAGACAGATGATGCCGCCGACCACCGACATGGAGAGACCCCAGACCAGCAGGTTGCGGAACAGCTTGGCCTTGTCTTCGTGATCGCCGGCGCAGGCGATACAGAGCGCGCCGAGCGTCGAGAGCGGCGAGGTGTCGACGAGGTGGGCACCGACGTTGATCGACGAGATCATCGCGATCGGATCGCCACCGCCCAGTTCCTTGACGAGGCCCGGAACCATCGGCAGGAACATCGGCATGACGACGCCCGAGGAACTCGAGTAGGCCGAGATGATGCCGGTGACGAAGGCCAGCGTGCCGTTGACCGTGGTCGGGTTCGACACGGCTGCGATCAGCGTGACGAAGGCGTTGAGGCCGCCCGACTTGTCCATGACTTCGATCAGCACGGTCATGCCGCAGACCATCATGATCACGCCCCAGGGCACGACCTTGACGGCAGCCTTGCTGTCGCCCGAGCCGGTGAGCATCAGGACGCAGGAGAGCACGAAGGCGATGGTACCGACGTTCGAGATGACGTTGGCGAGCCACGCGTTGGCCTTGAAGAAGGGCTTCAAGGGGCCAAGACCCGGCAGCACGACGAAGACGATCAGCAGCGCGACCATGGCCAGCGTCAGCAGCTGGTGCTTGTTGAAGGGCTCGGGTTTCGGTGCCAGTTCGTCGATGTTGAGGTCGGCGCCCTTTTGACGGCTCATCCAGGCCCAACCGCCGAGGAGGAAGAAGCCGCCGATGTTGGCGATGCCCTGGGCAACGGTCGAGTTGAAGTGGATCTTCCAGGCGAGACCGTTCAGCGCGTCGGGCATGATGCCCAGGCCGCCGGCCATCTTGGCGATGATGCCGTTGGAGATGATGCCGGTCGGGGCGAACGGCGAGAATGCAGCGCCGTTGGCAGCACCGACGACGACGAGCGTCATCAGGAAGGCGGAGAGGCCGACGCGGGTGGCAATCGCCATCGCGACCGGTGCCATCAGCGCGGTACCGGCGATGTTGCCCGGCCCGATGGTCGTGATGAAGGTGGTCAGCAGATAGACGATGATCGGCACCAGCGCGGTGTTACCGCCGCAAGCACGAACCGAATAGGCTGTCAGCTTTTCCATGGTCCCGTTGGTCTGTGCCATGCCGAAGAGGAAGGTCACGCCGACAAGGATCATGAACAGGCTGGTCGGGAAGTAGTTGAGCACTTTCGCGCCCGACACACCGCCCCAGACACCGGCAACGATGATGGCAAAGCCGATGGCCAGGAAGCCAACGTTCAGATCTTCGTTGATACAGCTGATGATCACCACGATCAGCAGCGCAACGATAGATATGATTGCTACTAGGGAAATATCCACTTGCACCTCCTCAGAAAATTAAACAAAACTGCCAAATTTTGAAAACAGCATCCCCTAACGACCGTTCTGCCTGAGGAGACACGGTCGCTATGTTTGCTTGTAGCGGATTTTAGGAACTACGGTAAGACAGGTTGGCCAATATACGCGCTCTGGCGTGCGGATCAATTTCGGTATTCCACATTCGTGTCAGCCGAAGATGTCCTCGCGCGCCGCTTTGCTGATGGCCACAATGGCAGGATGGGTGAGGCGTCGCTCGGTGGTGATCGCGTAGAGCCGTTCGATGACCGTGTCGATGCGACCGATCGCGACGGTTTTGTATTGTTCGCAAACGTGGCTCGCCAGCGTGGTCGGCGCGACGAAGAGTCCGGCGCCGGCTTGTCCGAAAGCTTTCATGAGCGCGCTGTCGTCGAATTCACCGAGGATCTCCGGACGTAGACCATTGGTCTCGAACCACTGGATGAGTTGCGGCCGGATGGCGGCGTCTTCGCCCGGCAACAGGAGCGGGGCGCCGTTCAGGCAGGTCGGGAATTTGCCGCGCAACTGTCCGGCTAGATGCTCGGTGCCGAAAAAGGTGATGCCGCTCTCGCCGAGCAGGTGGCTGTAGCCGCGCACGTTCAGGTTTGCAGGCATCGGGCGGTCGGCGATGATCATGTCGAGATGGTGAATCGCCAGTTCGGCAAGCAGCGCGGCGAGTCGGCCTTCGCGACAGATCAGTCGCACCGGTTCGCTGAGGCGCAGCGCCGGTTCGACAAGGTGATAGGCGATCGATTTCGACACCGAGTCGGCGATGCCGACGCGGAAGGTCAGGCTCTTCCGGCTTTTCTGGACGTGCAGCGCGTCAATGAGTTCGTTGCTGATCGCGAAAATTTCTTCGGCATAACTCAGGATTCTTCGGCCGGCTTCGGTGAGTTCGCGATTGCGCCCGGTGCGGCGGAAAAGTTCGACGCCGAGCCGCTCTTCGAATTCGGTCAGCTGTCCGCTGATCGATTGTGGTGTCAGGTGTAATTGTTCCGAGGCGCGGGCGATGCTGCCGGTCTTGGCGACCGTCCAGAAGTATTTCAGATGCTTGAAATTGAGGTTGTCCATGGCACGCTCCCGGGATTATTAGTAGCAGCGATAGTAATGTCGAAAAACTCGATGCTTTTGCTCATTATATTCGACTTGTTAGATGCTTTTTCATCGCCTAGCATTGATTCAGGAAGTTGTTTTATAGCCCATATTTTTTGGAGATGCGGATGAAAAAAGCTTTTCTGGCGATCTTTGCACTGGTTGTCGCCCTGGGTCTTTCAATCGAGAACGCCGAAGCCGCCCGTTTGGGGGGCGGCAGGTCGGTCGGCATGCAGCGGCAGGCGGTGACGCCGAAGCCGGCGGCGCCGGTGCAACAGGCCGCGCCGACGCGTCCTGCCACGCCGGCCACGGCGCCGGCGCCCGCGGCAACACCGAAGCGCAACTGGCTCGGGCCGATCGCCGGTCTGGCTGCCGGTCTTGGCATCGCCGCGCTGTTGTCGCACTTCGGTTTCGGCGAAGGCTTGGCCAACGTGGTGATGATCGCCTTGCTGGCGATGGCGGCGCTGGTCGTCTTCAGGCTGATCTTCCGGCGCCCGGCGAAAGCGCCGGAAGAACCGTTGCAGTACGCAGGGGCGAATCCGGGTTCAACTCCGGGCGGAGAACCGGCCTACGCCCCGCCGCAAGCCGCCTTCCCCGGCGGCGCGGGGGAAACCTCAGGGTATGTGCCGGCCGATTTTGACGTCGAGGGCTTCCTGCGTGTGGCCAAACTCAATTTCGTCCGTCTGCAGGCGGCGAACGATGCCGGCGACGTCCGCGATCTCGATGAGTTCCTGGTGCCGGCGCTCGGTGCCGAGATTCGCCGACAGATCACCGAACGCGGCGGCGACAAGCAGCAGACCGATGTCGTCACGCTCAATGCCGAGTTGCTCGAAGTGGTTACCGAAGGGGGGCAGCATATCGCCAGCGTTCATTTCAGTGGCATGGTACGCGAACGGCCCGACGCAGCAGCCGAGCCGTTCAGCGAAGTGTGGCATCTCGCCAAACCGACGGATGGCAGCTCGGGATGGCGGGTTGCTGGAATCCAGCAGGTGAGTTGAAGTCCGAGAGTCTTGCTTGCGGGAGGGTTCCGTCATCAACGCAAGGAGGTCGTCATGAAAAGAGTCTTGATTCCCGTCGACGGTTCGGAATGCGCTTTGCGCGCCGTGTCGCTGGTGATCGACAAGCGCTCGCGTTATGCCGATCCGGAGGGCCTGGATATCCACCTGGTGAATGTCCAGCCCCCGCTTTCCCACGATATCAGCCGTTTCGCCTCGCATGAGCAGATCGCCGCCTTTCACCGCGACGAGAGCGAGTCTCAGATGAAAACCGCCCGCGAACTGCTCGACGCGGCGCAGGTGCAATACACATGTCATTGCTCGGTCGGGCATCCCGCCGAGGTCATCTGTGCGCTCGCCGAGCACCTTGCCTGCGATCAGATCGTCATGGGAACGCATGGGCGGACGGCGCTGGTTGAGTTGTTGCTCGGGTCGATTACACTGAAAGTGCTTCATCTCACAAAGATTCCCGTATTGCTCGTCAAGTAGCGAGGGGTCAGGACAGGGGTTTCCGCCACGGCGGAGGCGTCGGGCCGTCCCGACATTCCTGGCGAGGATGATGTCATGCGAACCGAATTCGATCGAAACGCTTACAAAAGGACGATCGACAGCCTGGTCTCCGCTTTCGAGACCGATGCCCAGCGCGGATTGAGCGACGGGGAGGCGAAGGCGCGGCTGGCGCAGTTCGGCAGCAACGAACTACGCCAGCATCCGCGTCCCGGTTTCTGGGCGCTGTTGTGGGATCAGTTCAACAACTATCTGGTGATCATTCTGATTGCCGCCGCACTCATCTCGCTGGCGCTCGGCGAATATGTCGATTCGCTGGCGATCATGATCATCGTCGCGCTCAATGCGGTGATCGGCGTCGTTCAGGAGTCGAAAGCGGAACAGGCGCTCGAAGCACTGCAGAAGATGTCGGCGCCGCATGCCGAGGTCATGCGCGACGGCAGCATCGTCGTCATCCCCGGGCGCGAGATCGTTCCCGGTGACATTGTCATTCTCGAGGCCGGCAACTTCGTGCCGGCTGATTTGCGCCTGATCGAGAGCGTCAATCTGAAGATCGAGGAAGCTTCGCTGACGGGCGAGTCGGTGCCGGTCGAAAAGAATGCGGCGCTGGTGCTCGACGATGAGGTCGCGCTTGGCGATCGTCGCAATCTGGCGTTCATGGGTACGCTCATCACCTACGGCCGTGCCCGCGGCCTCGTCGTGGCAACGGGCATGAACACCGAGATCGGGCTGATCGCCGAGATGATCCAGTCTTTCGAGGCGGAAGAAACGCCGCTGCAGCGGAATCTTGCGCACCTCGGCAGGATTCTCGGTTCGGCCTGTCTCGTCATCTGCGCGCTGGTCTTCCTCTACGGCCTGTTCCGCGATACGCACCTCGCCGTCGCGTTCCAGGGCGACCTGGTCGGCTACTTCCAGAATGAGAAGAAGGACATCATCAACCTCTTCATGACGGCGGTGAGCCTGGCGATTGCCGCCGTGCCCGAGGGCTTGCCGGCGATCGTGACGATCTGCCTGGCGCTCGGCATGCAGCGCATGATCCGGCAGAACGCGCTGATCCGCAAGCTGCCGGCGGTCGAGACCTTGGGATGCGCGACGGTGGTGTGCTCGGACAAGACGGGGACGCTGACGCAGAACGAGATGACGGTGGTCGAGGGGTTTTCCGGCGGGCGACGTTTCCGCATCAGCGGTGAAGGCTATGCGCCGTTCGGTGCATTTTCGAACGATGCCGGCGTGTTCGAGGCAACTGGCGATCCGGATGTCGCCGCCCTGCTGGTCGGTGGGCTGGCATGCAATGATGCGTGGCTGGAAGCGCAGACGGCGCAAGAGAGTTCCGCGGCCTGGCGGATCATTGGCGATCCGACCGAGGGCGCGTTGGTTGTCGCTGCGGCGAAGGCCGGTCATTCGCGTGACGCGGTGGCGGCGCGTTTGCCGCGCGTGCAGGAGATTCCCTTCGATTCCGAACGCAAGCGCATGAGCACGATTCACCGTGTCGCTGCCGCGTCGCCCATGCCTGTGGGCGATGCGCCGTATCTCGCCATCGTCAAGGGGGCGCCGGATGTGGTGCTCGATTTGTGCACGCGCGCGTTGGTCGATGGCGTCGCGGTGCCGCTGACCGAGACCTTGCGCGAAGACATCCGGGCCGGCAACCATGCCATGGCCTGTCGCGCTCTGCGCGTGCTGGCGGTGGCCAGCCGTCCGCTGGCTGAATTGCCGGCGTCGCCGACGCCCGAAACGCTCGAAAACGACCTCGTCTTCATCGGGCTGCTCGGGATGATCGATCCGGCCCGTCCGGAGGTTGTCGAGGCCTTGCAGGTGGCGCATCGCGCCGGTCTCAAGTGCGTGATGGTGACCGGCGATTACAAGGATACGGCCGAGGCGATCGCGCGTGATATCGGCATGCTGACGCCGGGCGGCATCGTGCTGACCGGCGCCGAGATCGAGAAGCTCGACGATGCGACGCTGGCGGCCAAGGCCGCCGATCTGCAGGTATGTTGCCGCGTTTCTCCGCAGCACAAGACGCGCATCGTCGATGCGTTCAAGGCCAACGGTCATGTCGTCGCGATGACCGGCGACGGCGTCAATGATGCGCCGGCGTTGAAGCGCGCCAACATCGGCGTGGCCATGGGCATCACCGGCACCGACGTGGCCAAGCAGACGGCCGACATGGTGCTGACCGACGACAATTTCGCCAGCATCATCGCGGCGATCCGGCAGGGGCGGATCATCTATTCGAATATCCGCAAATTCGTCTATTTCCTGCTGGCCTGCAACATCGGCGAGATCCTGATCATCTTCGGCGCCATGCTTTTCGGCTTGCCGATTCCCTTGCGGCCGGTGCAACTGCTTTGGCTCAACCTAGTCAGCGACGGCGCGCCGGCCCTGGCGCTCGGCATGGAAAAAGGCGACCCGGACATCATGGAGCAGCCGCCGCGTCCGCCGGGCGAGCCGGTGATCAACCGCAACATGGCTTTCGGCATCGCCGTCGTCGGGCTGGTCGATACCATCGCTGTGCTGACGGTCTTCACGCTCGCGCTCGGGCGCTATCCCGATCATCTGGCCGCGGTGCAAACCATCGCCTTTATGACATTGTGCATTTCGGAGTTGTTGCGCGCGCTCACCGCGCGGTCGGAGACGCACAGCATCCTGAGTATCGGCTGGAGCAGCAACCGCTGGATGCTCTGGGCGCTGGCAGGGTCCTTGCTGCTGGTGTTGATCGTGGTGTACGTCCCCTTCCTGCAGCCGGTCTTCGATACGGTGCCGCCGGGGTGGAGCGACTGGCTGCTGATGACGCCGTTTTTCTTCGCTTCGCCGATTGCGATGGAATTGGTGAAGCTGCATTTTCGCCGCGCCTGAGAGAAGGGCTGGCGGCGCCGCGACAGCGCCCGACTGAACTTGTCGGCCGGGTGCCTGTCCGATGCGTTGACGGTGGTACGCGACACCGTCTTGAAATGGCAACAAACGGACGCATCTTCCTTAATGACCCGGTTCGATGTCTGCCGGGATAGAGATCAGAAAGGAATCGTCATGAACATCGTCTACGACAGCGACAACTATGCCATCGTCGCATTTCCGACACGGCAAGCGTTCGAGTTGGTCGATAAGGCATCGAGTCGCAGTCTCTTCGTCCAGGGGTCGATTGCCTTGGGCCTGCGTTCGGCCATCGATAACATTCCCGACGAGGACCGCGATCAGGAATCGATTGATGCGCTGCTCGACGATTTTTGCGCTGGCGTGGCGCGCCCAATCGCCATTCACTGACAGGAGGATAACCGTGGCGGCGCCCTATGAATCCGAGTTCACGCTATTTCTGCGTGACATGAAATCGCGTCATCCCGAGTGGTCCGAGCAGCAGCGAGCCGGTCGTGCCCTCTTGTGGGAGAAGAATGTCGATTTCGACGAGTTGCGTCGCTTCGCCGAAGCCAGCGTGCCGCCCTCGCCATGCCGTTACGATATCCGGCGCACTTGAAAATAGTACCTTTTCATACTCAAGTTTCGTGAGGAGGGCGCCGTTGTCAACGGCGCCCTCCGTTTTTTTACATTGTGGAATCCCACAATGGGAGTGTGTGAATATTCATATATAATTATTACTTTAGTCGTATTGGTATTCTGGCCTGAGGAGTAAGGCAATGATTGATCGGATGAGACTTAAGACAAAGATTGCCCTGCTGGTGTTGGCCGCCCTGGTCGGTTTGTTGGCACTGACGGGTTTGTCGGCGGTGAAAACGCGACAGGATCTGCTCGAGTCCAAGAAGGAAACGATTCAGTCGGTCCTCGAAGGCGTCGAAGCGACGCTGATTGCCTATCAGAGGGAAGAAGCGGCCGGCAAGATGACGCGCGAACAGGCGCAGAAGGCCGCGACCGAGGTGATCTCGATGATCCGCTACGGCGGTCAGGACGGGAAATCCGAATACGTTTATGCCTACACGACCGAGGGCTACGGTGTTTATCACGTTGCCAAGGACCGGATCGGCAAACCCTTGTTCGACACGGTCAAGGACCCCAAGGGCAATTACACGGTGCGCGATATCGTCGCCAAGGCCAAAGGCACGCCGAGCGGCGCCTATCTCTATACGCTGACGGCGCGGCCGGGCGAGAAGGAACCGATCGACAAGCTCGGCTACGTCAAGCTGTTCGAGCCGTGGTCGTGGGTGATCGGCACCGGCGTTTATGTTGATGACATTGAGACGGAGTTCCGGCGGCGCTTGATCTCCGATCTGGCCATCGCCTTTGGTCTGCTGGCGATCATCGCCTGGCTCGGCTTCGTCATCGCGCGCGGCGTCATTCGCCAGGTCGGCGGCGAACCGGCCGATGCCATCCGCTTCATGGCGCGTGTGTCGGACGGCGATCTTTCCGGCGACATGCCGGATGTCATGGCCGGCAGCATGCTCGATTCGATGGGTAACATGGTTCGCTCGCTGCGCAAGATGGTCAGCGAGATCGGCGAGAATTCGCTGCGTTTGTCGAAGGGTTCCGATCACATCAGCACCGCTTCGCGTGAAGTGGCGACGGCCGCGCAGAAGCAGTCGGATGCGACCTCGGCGATGGCCGCAGCCATTGAGGAACTGACTGTCAGCATCAATCACATTTCCGAGAACGCCCGCGATTCGCAGCAGAATTCCGCGCACTCCGTGCAACTCTCCGAGGCCGGGTTCGAGCGCGTGCAGACGGCGAGCGAGGAAATCAACGGCATTGCGTCGGTGGTCAGCGACGCGGCTACCCGCGTGCGCAAGCTCGAAGAACGCGCCAACCAGATTTCGTCGATTGCCGGTGTCATCAAGGAAATCGCCGGGCAGACCAACTTGCTGGCGCTCAATGCCGCCATCGAGGCAGCGCGGGCGGGCGAGCAGGGACGCGGTTTCGCCGTGGTGGCGGACGAGGTGCGCAAACTGGCCGAACGGACCTCCCTGGCAACGGTGGAAATCGAAGAGATGATCGCCGGCATCCAGTCGGATACCGTTCAGGTTGCCGGTGTCATGGATGCGGCACTGCCGCAGGTGGATTCCGGCGTGACGGCGGCGCAGTCGGCCGCCGAGTCCTTGCGCCAGATCAAGGAGTCGTCCGAGCGCACGCTCGAGCGTATCCGCGAAGTCGCCGATTCGACGCAGGAACAAAGCGTCGCCAGCGACAGCATCGCGCAGAAGGTCGAAGAGATTGCCTCGATGGTCGAAGAGACGACGGCGGCAATGTCGGCGAACGCCGAAACGGCGAGCGACATGGAACGGATCGCCGGCGAACTCAACCAGCTGGTCGGCCGCTTCCGCTGCTAACTGTACTTAGACGTCCAGCGCACGGCTGATGCGCTGGATCGTCGAGTCTTCCGGGTCGGGGTGGCTGCTGAAGCCGAGCGCCCCGGCCAGGCGCAGCATCTTTGCGTTCATTGCCAGCACGTCGCCGACCATGCGGCGGATCCCCTTTTCCTGCGCTTCTTCGATCAGTGCCGCCATCAACTGGCGGCCGATACCGCGTTTCTGCCACGCGTCGGCGACGACCAGGGCGAACTCCGCCGTTTCGCCATCGGCGCAGACGACGTAACGGGCGACACCGATCACGCGTTCCGTCTTCCCCTCGGCGATCGTCGCCAGCAGCGCCATTTCCCTGGCATAGTCGATTTGCGTGAAGCGGATGAGGGTCGCCGGCGTCAGTTCACGCAGCGCGTCCATGAAGCGGTAATACTTGCTCTCGTCCGAGAGGTGGCGGACGAATTCCTGCTCGATGTCGGCGTCTTCCGGGGCGATCGGACGCAGGGTGATGCGTTCCCCGTCAGGCAGCACCCAGTCGCGCACCCAGTGCAGCGGGTACGGCGCGATGGCGGGGCGGGGATGCGGCGCCTGCCGCGTCTCGGCGGCGAGCGTGATGTCGATCTCGGCGGCGAGGGCGCCGAGCGCATCGATGCGCAGGCGTCCGATGTCGAGCGCATCGAGCGACGCGTTCTGGCTGCAGAGCAGCGAGACGCCGAGCAGCACCGCTTCGAGCGCCAGCGCGGCGCCGATGGTGAGTGCCGGAAGATGCGCCGATGCGATCAGGTCCTGTGCCTGCAGCCGGTCGAGCGGGAGCAGCGCCAGCGCCTGGGGCGCCCACGGATCGGCGCGTCCGAGCCGCAGCGTCGGGCCGAAATGCGCGTCCTGACGGACGCTGAGCTGCAACATGATGGCCTGCGGTCGGTCGGGATCGGCTTCGACCCAGAGTCCGTCGATCGTGCCTTCCGGCGTCGTCGCGCGTGTTGCGGCAAGCAGCGCGTCGAAGGCTGCTCGCACGGCGCCGACCGAGTCGGCACGGCGTGTCATCGTGGCCGCCGGCGAGGACGGGGCGGCGTCGGCGCGCAGGATGACCGGGAACCCGGCCTGCAGGGCGGCGGCGATCGCCTCGTTCGGTGTCTGCGTCCGTGTGACCACCGGCGTGTCGATGCCGACGCTACGCAGCACGGCATGGCGCTCGCCGCAGCTCAGGCGGGTGCGGCCTTGCTGCCGCGCGGCGTCGATCAGCAGCCGGGCGCCGTCGGCCTCGCGCCATGGCGGCAGGCCGGTCGGCGTTGGAATCCGGCGCAAGCGTGCCTGTTGCCGGAAGTCTTCGGCAAGCAGCGCAAACGCGTCGATGGCGGCTTCCGGCGTCTCGAAGGCGGGGATGCCGTGGCGCCGCAGCAGTTGTCGTCCGGCGACACCGGCCGAACTGCCGGTCCAGCCGGCCAGCATCGGCTTGTCGGTCTTGGCCGCGGCATCGGTCAGGACGCGGCTCAGCTTGTGCGGCGGGGTCGGGGCTTGCGCGGCGAGGACGCTCAGGATGACGTCGACGGCATCGTCGGCGAGCAGCGCCTCGACGGTTTTGCGCAGGGCGTAGGGCGTGTCGTCGCGCGATAGTTGAATCGCGCCCTCGAGCGTTCGCCCGGCACCTTGCGCGGCGGCGAGCGCCTTGCGCGTGCTCGTCGCGAAGGACGCCAGCGCGAGGCCGCGTTCGGCGGCACGGGTGCTTGCCAGCGCTCCGCTGGCCGGGTCGTCGGCGACGATGGCCAGTTGCGTTCCGCCTGTCAGGCGCCCGCGTACGAGGATCGTCGCGGCGTCGAGCCATTCGCCGAGGCTGCGTACGCGCACCGCGCCGGCGCGCCGCAGTGCGGCCTCGAGGACGGCGTCATCGATCGGGGCGTTCGCGTCGGTCGTTCGCAAGGCGACGACCGGCTTGGTTCGCGTCGTCGCGCGCAGGGCGCTCATGAAGGCGCGCGCGTCGTCGATGCGGTCGAGATGCAGCAGGATGCCGAGCGTCAGCGGATCGCTGGCGAGATAGTCGAGTATTTCGGGCGTCGCGATGTCCTTGGCCGCGCCGGTCACGATGACGCTGGAAAATCCGGTTTCGGCCTTGGCGGCGTGGTCAAGCATGGCGCTGCACAGGGCCGGCGACGAGGTGACGAGGGCGAGGCGGCCGGCTTTGACGGCCGGGCCGGCGGTCGCCGCGTGCAGGCCGATGTCGGGTCGCAGGATGCCGGCGTTGTCCGGGCCGAGGACGCGGATGCCGAGTCCGCGGGCGATTTTCAGGGTGCGTCGTTCGAGCCGCGTTCCGGTTTCGGCCAGTCCGGCATAGGGCGTGACGAGGATGACGCCGGCGATGCCGCATTTGCCGCACTGCTTGAGGATGTCTGGGATCGTCGCCGCTGCCGTGCAAATGACGGCTACATCGATCGGCGCACCGATTTCGCCGAGCGTCTTGTAGGCGGGAACGCCGAAAATGGCGTCATGGCGTGGATTGACCGGATACAGGCGCCCGGCGTAACCGGCGTTCTGGAGATTGCGGAAGACGACCATGCCGATCGCGTGCTCACGCTCGGAGGCGCCGACGACGGCCACCGAGTTCGCTGCGAACAGGCGGGTGAGAGGATGTCGATCCTGCATTGCGCTCCGGACTCCTGCAAACGACGAAGATGACAAGAGAATGCTGCGGACGGGGACTGCGGGAGGATGCCACTGCCAGTGTTCGGGCAAAGTAGCACAGAAGCCTGCGGCTGTCTTGCAGTGCGCTGCCTGCCGGCGTCTTAAGCGGCCGGCGGGAGCACGTCGGCGTCGTCGATGATATGGGCAGCCAGCGCGTCGATGCTGGCGGCGTCGAGATCGGCGGGGGTATAGGTTTTCGGCGTGCCGAATCCGGAGAAGTTGCGCTCCTGCGAGCGCTGGTAGAGCGGGTCGTAGTGGCGTTGCAGCAGTTCGGCGACGAGCGTGCGCCAGTGCCCGGCGTGCGCGTAGGCTTTCCACTGCGCCAGCGTTTCGCGGCTGTGCAGATCGCGCAGGGCGTCGAGACGCGCGTCGAGGGCGGCCGGGTCGGCGACGAAATAGTCGTAGTCCCGCAGCAGGAATTCGACGCGGGCGTCGAAGGGCGCGTCGATGCGGACGCAGGCGCTTGCCCGGATGCGTTCGAGCAGGGGCGTCGGCAGGAAGACCTGGCCGATCTTGCGGCTCTCGGCTTCGACATAGACGGGGCGGGCCGGATCGAAGGGTGCCAGCGTCGCCAGCAACAGCGTCTCGAACCGTTTTTGCGAAGGTTGCGGGGTGTCGGGCAGCACGCCGAGGACCGAGCCCTTGTGGCAGGCCAGCGCCTCGAGATCGAGCACCTGCTGGCCTTGCCGCGCCAGCGCCTGGAGCAGGCGGCTCTTGGCATTGCCGGTGGCGCCGCCGATGACGGTGAAGCCGAACTGTGCCGGCAGCGTCTCGAGCTGATCGATGACGTGCCGGCGGTAGGCCTTGTAACCGCCGTCGAGTTGGGCCGCGTTCCAGCCGACGCGGCGCAGCACGTGCGTCATCGCGCCGCTGCGTTCGCCGCCGCGCCAACACATGATCAGCGGGCGCCACTGGCGTGGCCGCGTCAGGAAGCTTTCGCGCAGGTGGCGGGCAATACTCTCCGCGATGTAGGCGGCGCCGAGCTTCTTGGCTTCGAAGGGCGACAGTTGCTTGTACATCGTGCCGATCTCGATGCGTTGATCGTTGTCGAGCACGGGGTAGTTGATCGCGCCGGGAATATGGTCCTCGGCGAATTCCGCCGGGGTGCGCACGTCGATGATGTCGTCGAAGGCATCGCGTTCGTCGATGCCGGCAATGCCGTTTTTCATCGCTCTATTTTAACAGGGGTTCGAGCCGCTTCCAGACGCTTTCCATCAGGATCGGCTGGGCTTCGGCGGTCGGGTGCAGCGCGTCGGCCTGGAACAGCTCACGGCGCGTGGCGATCCCTTCGAGCAGGAAATCGACGGCGGCAAGGCGGCGCTGTTTGGCGATGTCGGTGAAGGTCTGCGCGAACTCGTCGGCATAGCGGCCGTAATTGGGCGGCAGGCGCTGACCGACGAGCAGCACGCGGGCTTTGGCTTTCTGCGCCGCATCGATCATCGCCAGCAGGTTGTCGCGCAAGGTCGCGAGAGGCAGTCCGCGCAGGCCGTCGTTGCTGCCGAGCGCGATGATGACGATCGCCGGTCCATGACGTTCGAGTGCGGCCGGCAGGCGCGAGCGGCCGCCGCTGGAAGTCTCGCCCGAGATGCTGGCGTTGACGACGGTATAATCGGGGTGCTTTTCCTGCAGGCGCTTGGCAAGCAGCGATGGCCAGGCGGCTTCCTGGCGGATGCCGTACCCCGCCGAGAGCGAGTCGCCGAAGACGAGGATGGTGCGTGCGGCCCAGGCGGCCAGGGGCTGGCCGAGGATGAACAGGACGAGAAGGCAGCGGAGCAGACGGAGCGAGGACGGTCTGAGCATGGACAAAACGGAGGGCAGGGTGATCGGGAATCCGGTGATTGAAGTCTTCGGCGTGAGCAAGCACGTCGATAACGGCGGCGAAGCGCTGGTCATTCTGCACGAGAATTCTTTCGCTGTGGGCACCGGCGAGAGCGTGGCGATCGTCGGTGCGTCGGGCTCGGGCAAGTCGACGCTGCTCGGCTTGCTGGCCGGGCTCGATCTGCCGAGCGCCGGCCGCATCGTGCTGGCGGGACAGGATCTGGCGCGCCTCGACGAAGACGCGCGCGCCGTGTTGCGCGGGCGGGTGCTTGGTTTCGTCTTCCAGTCGTTCCAGTTGCTGCCGTCGCTGACGGCGCTTGAAAACGTCATGCTGCCGCTGGAACTGGCCGGCGTCGTGGCGGCGCGGTCGACGGCCCTGGCGTGGCTCGAACGCGTCGGGCTGTCGCATCGCCTGAATCATTATCCGAAACACCTTTCCGGCGGCGAGCAGCAGCGGGTGGCACTGGCCCGTGCCTTCGCGCCGCAGCCGCTGCTGATCCTCGCCGACGAACCGACCGGCAATCTCGATGCGGCGACGGGACACCAGATCATTGAACTGATGTTTGAAATCAATGCCGAACGGCAGACGACGCTGATTCTCGTGACTCATGACGAAGAAATAGCCGCGCGTTGCGAACGGCGGCTGCGCATGCATGGCGGTAGCATTGCCGAGCTTGCGTGAGTATGACTTTGGTAATAGAGGTGGCGACCTTCCGATGGGCCGGTTAGAATGAGGTGACAGGCCGCCTGTCGATCGGTAGCGCGGTGGACGTTTCGGAGGGCGTATGGCGGGGTATCCCGGCTTGACCTTGTCGGAAGATGGTTCGCGTCTCATCGCGAGCGTAGTGCCGGTGGCGGAGCGGCCGGCGCTGGATGCGGATGCCTTGCGGGCGTTGATCCTTGGCGCGGGCTATGCCGATTGGTTTCTCTTGGATGCGGCGCTGGTGTCGCTGTTGCTCGCTTGCCAGCAAGGGCGCGAATGCCGTGATCTGGCGATCGGAGAGCGGCGCGATGGGAGCTTCACGCTTGAGGTCGCGCCCGATGCCACGCATGTCTGGTTGAAGATCGAGCCGGCCTGTGGTGGCAAGCGCATCGATTCGGACGAAGTCTTTATCGCTCTCGGGGCGGCCGGCGTCACCTTCGGCATCGACGCGCCGGCGATAACCGCGGCATGTGCGGCCAACCTCGCCGGACGCTTCGAGGTGGCCAGGGCGGTCCCCGCCATCGACGGCGAGGACGGCAGTTTCGAGCTTCTGGTCAGCGATGCGCGCAATCGTTCGCCGCAGGTCAATGACAAGGGACTGATCGATTTTCGCGACCTCGGCGATATTCCAACCGTGACGGCCGACCAGC
Organism: Propionivibrio dicarboxylicus; assembly: GCF_900099695.1. GTDB lineage: Bacteria > Pseudomonadota > Gammaproteobacteria > Burkholderiales > Rhodocyclaceae > Propionivibrio > Propionivibrio dicarboxylicus. Next base: position 216,502 of record NZ_FNCY01000005.1, read on the forward strand.
CGCTGATGCGACGGCGTCCGCCGACGCGCGGCAAGCCGGGTTGCAACGTGCGCGGCGGCGCCATTCTGGCGCGCGACGGTGCCAGCGTCGCTTTCGCCGATCATCTCGAAGGCGCTTATGTCGATCCCGCCGATCCCGATCTTCTGCGCGCCACCTACAGCGGCCAGCCGGTCTGCGGTGAAAAAGGCGTCAGCGTCGAGAACGTGCTGCGTGTGCGCAACGTCAACATGGCGACCGGCAACATCGGCTTCGACGGCACGGTCGTCGTCGAGGGCGAAGTGCTGCCGGGGATGAAGGTTAACGCGACCGGCGACATCATTGTCGCATCGGTCGTCGACGGCGCCATGCTCAATGCCGGCGGCGACATTAGCATCGGCGGCGGCGCCATTGCCAAGGCCAACATCCGGGCCGGCGGTGCCGTGACGGTACGCTTTGTCGAGAGCGCCGAGATCTATGCCGGCACGACGCTGGCGGTCGAGGATTCGGCGTTGCAGGCCGATCTGCAGGCCAACAACCAGATCCTCGTCGGTGTCAAGAATCCGCGCGGCAAGCTGTCCGGCGGATCGGCGCGGGCGATGCTGTTGATCCAGGCGCCGGTACTCGGCGCCGCGACCGGTGGCGTGACGCAGCTCGTGCTCGGCGTCAATCCGGTGCTCGATGCGGAGTACAAGGCGCTGCTTCAGTCGATCGAGACGCGCAAGGAAGAGGAAGACAAACTCGACAAGCTGGCCAAACACCTCGTCAAGCAGGGCGACAAGAGCGGCATGCTCGAACGGGTCAATGCCTCGCGCCAGTCGGTGATCCAGGCCTGGGGTAAGCTGTTGCCGGAGCGCGAGGCGCTCGAGAAACAACTCGCGCAGATTGCCGACGCGCAGGTTCAGATCGGCGTCGAAGTGGCCGGCGCGGTCGATCTCGGTTTCGGCAAGAAGCAGTTGCGTCTACGCCGCAGTCTGCCGGCCGGGACGGTGTCGCTGCAGGGCGACCAGTTCATCTTCACCGATCCGGGCGGGACGGAAACGCCGCTCGTTTGAGGCAGTGCGCCGGGTTGGGGTCCTGTAGCCTGTTTCGATAGGGATCGTGTGGCTCGCGAGCCCTGCCGAAATAGGATCAGCCGGATGCCAGGATACCGCGCGCGGCAGCGATGCCGCTGCGCACCGCGCCTTCGAGCGTGCCGGGGTAATCGGCATAGACGTAGTCGCCGGCGAGCCACAGGCCGGGCAGCGCCGTCTGCGGCGTCGGTCGTGGCAGGCCCGGGCGGCACGAGAAAGTGGCGCGGCGTTCGCGCAACACGCGATGCCAGCGCGGCGACGGCAGATCGTGTCCAAGGGCCGCTTCGAGTTCGCCGTGCAGTGCTCGGCAGAGTTCATCGTCATCGAGGCGGTCCCACGCCCCTTCGGCGCTGAGGACGAAACTGACGAGTCCGCGCGGGCCGCCGAGCGTGCCGCGGTCGAAGGCCCACTGGCCGAGGCGCTCGTGTCTGCTGCTTTCGAGGCCGAGCATCGGCTCGGGCAGCGTGATGTCGTCGGGATAGCCGAGGTAGGCGCAGCCGATCGGTTCGTGCGCATACGCCGAAAGCATGGCGGCGGTCGCCGCCGTTTCCGCCTGTCCGGCGAGCAGTTGCGCGGCATGGCGCGGCGCCGTGGCGATCACGATGTGCGCGAACGGCTCGCCGTCGATGGCCAGCGGCGGCTCGATCGCGCGCACGCGTGTGCCGAGGCGGATCTCGGCGCCTCGGGCGTTGAGGCAGCGGGCGGCGGCGTCGGGAAACACCTGGCCGAGGTCGGTCGTCGGCAGCAGCAAGTCGGTCGCCTCGGCGCTGCCGCCGAGACTGTCGCGCAGGACATTGGCAAAGACCTGCGCCGAGGCGATCTCCGGCGCCGTGTTGAGCGCGGCCAGGCACAACGGTTCCCACATCAGCCGGCGCAGGACGCCGCGCTGGCCGTGTCGGTCGAGCAGTTCAGCAACGCTGATGTCCTGATCGAGGCGGTAGGCGCGGGCCTCCAGCACACGCATGAAACGCACGGCGGCGAGCTTCTCGCCCAGGCCGCAGCCGCGCGCGCCGGCGAGGCCCAGAGCGAGGTGCCAGGGTGCCGGCAGGCGCGGCAGGCGCAGCCGGAAACCGTCGCGTGGCTGTGTCAGCGACAGCGGCAATCGGCGCAGGCAGGTTTCGGGCGCGGCGCCGACGGTGCGCATCAGGCGCAGCGTCTCGCGGTAGGCGCCGAGCAGGATATGCTGACCGTTGTCGAGCGGCAGGTCGTTGATGACGACCCGGCGAGCGCGGCCGCCGAGCTGACGCGCCGATTCGAACAGCGTCACGCCAGCGCCGGCGGTGGCGAGTTCGATGGCGGCGGCAAGACCGGCCCAGCCGCCGCCGACGACGGCGATGCGCGCGGTGCCGGTCGTCGTGGAGGGGGGCGGAGTCAGCGGCTGCGCCATGTGCGCCAGGCGATCCAGAGTTTGCGCAGCGGTGACAGCGAGGTGCGCTCGCTCAGCACGCGTTCGCCATCGCGCTTGATTTCGTCGAGCGTGGCCCGATAGATTTCCGCCATGATGAGGCCCGGGCGTTGCGCCTGGCGGTCCTCCTCGGGCAGCTGGCGCAGCGCCTCCGCGTAATAGGATTCGGCGCGCTCGATCTGGAAGGTGATCAGCTGGCGGAAGGCCTCGCTGCGCCGCCCGTCGAGGAGGTCGGCCTCGCTCACGCCGAAGCGCTCGAGTTCGTCCTGCGGCAGGTAGATGCGGCCGCGGCGCGCGTCCTCGCCGACGTCGCGGATGATGTTGGTCAGTTGCAGTGCGATGCCAAGGTCATGGGCGTAGCGCAGCGTGCGACGGTTTTCGTAGCCGAAGATTTCGGCGGCGAGCAGGCCGACGACACTGGCGACGCGGTAGCAGTAGAGCGAGAGCGACTTGAAATCGGGGTAGCGCGTCTGCTGCAGATCCATTTCCATGCCGTCGATGATTTCGAGCAGCAGTTCCTGCGGCAGCGAAAAATGCGGCAGGACCGCTTGCAGCGCCTGTGTCACCGGGTGTTGCGGCTGGCCGGCGTAGAGGCGGTCGAGCTCGTCGCGCCAGTCGGCGAGTTGGGCGGCGGCGAGTGCCGCGTCGGGCGTTTCATCAACGACATCGTCCACTTCGCGGCAGAAGGCGTAGAGCGCCGTGATCGCGCGTCGCCGCTCGGGCGTCAGGAAGCGGAAGCTGGCGTAGAAACTGGAGCCGCTGGCGGCGGCTTTTTGCTGGCAGTAATCGTCGGGCGTCATGGTCATTCCTTGCTTCACGGGGCGGCGCCTCAGAGGGCGAGGCTGCGCAGGGCCATGAGCGCCCAGTCCCAGGCCCCGAGTTTCGGGCGGTGGCGGAAGACGTCGCCGCGCGTCTGGCCGATGCGTTCGAGGATGCGCAGTCCGCCCTGTGCCGTCAGGCGAATTTCCCAGCCCATGCGGCCAGGGAGTTGGCGCACCAGCGGCAGGCCTTCGAGCATCAGGGCACGGGTACGGGCGAGTTCCAAGTCGATGAGCTCGGCCCAGTGCGGCGTCCAGCGAGCAGCGTCGATCTGGGCTTCGTCGATGCCGAAACGGGCGAGGTCGTCTTGCGGGAGATAGATGCGCTGCTTGTCCCAGTCGATGGCGATGTCCTGCCAGAAGTTGGCGAGCTGCAGCGCCGTGCAGATGCAGTCGGAGCGGTGCAGGTTGTCGGCATCGGCGCGGTCGACGAGATACAGCAGCAGGCGGCCGACCGGGTTGGCCGAGCGGCGGCAGTAGTCGAGCAGTTCGGGATAGTCGGCGTAGCGTTTCTTGACGACGTCCTGGGCGAAGGCATCGAGCAGGTCGCGGAAGGGGGTCAGTGGCAGCTTCCAGGCGGCGATGACGCCGGCGAGATCGCGGAAGATCGGTGAATCGCCGGGGGTGCCGCGCTCGATTGCGTCGAGTTCCGCCTGGTAGACGGCCAGCGCCTGCAGGCGGGTATCGGCGTCGGCATCGCCTTCGTCGGCGATGTCGTCGGCACTGCGGGCGAAGCGATAGATCGCTTCGATCGGCTGGCGGAGCGTCTTGGGCAGGAGCAGCGAAGCAACCGGGAAATTTTCGTAGTGGTCGACGGGCATGGTGAAACCGGCGTGCGTGATGGCCGGGACGGCTGGCGGCAAAGCCGCGCGCTGCGGTCGCGGCGGGCTGACAGTATAGAGGGTTCTCGGGTAGAATGCGCGGCCGGACGCGAGAGTGGCGAAATTGGTAGACGCACTGGATTTAGGTTCCAGCGGAGCAATCCGTGGGGGTTCGAGTCCCCCCTTTCGCACCAGGCAGCATTAGCTTCAAAAAAACCGGCTGAAATCGGATCAGCCGGTTTTTTTATGGATCGGCGTCGAATCCGCCGTTCAGTGCGCGCCGCCGGCGTCGGCCGCGGCGCCATGTACCGGTCGCGCCCACCAGACGATCGGGATCAGCAGTAGGAACAGCACGGCGGAGGCCGCGAAGACCTCGTTGGCGCTGAGCATGAAGGCCTGTTGATCGACCATGCGGTTGATATAACCGAGACTTTGCTCCGGGCTCATGCCGAGTGCGCCGAGCCCGTTGATCGCCTGCTGCGTCGGGAAACTCGATCGGGTGATCGATTCGACGAGTTGCGCGTGGTGTTCGGTGGCGTGGTGTTCCCACAGCGTCGTCGCGATCGAGGTGCCGAAGGCGCCGGCGGTGATGCGGGCGAAGTTGGACAGGCCCGAGGCCGCCGGGATCATCTGCGGGGCGAGACCGGAGAGCGTCAGCGTCACCAGCGGGATGAAGAAGAAGGCCATGGCGATGCCCTGGACCACCGTCGGGATGAGCAGCGTTTCGACATCGACGCTGGTGTTGAAGCGCGAGCGCAGCCAGAGGACGAGCGCGAAGGTGACGAAGGCGACCGTCGCGTAGCGGCGCGGGTCGTTGTGCTGGATGGTCTTGCCGACGATCGGCGTGATCAGGATGGCGAGCAGGCCGACCGGCGCCATGATGAAGCCGGCCCAGGTGGCGGTGTAGCCCATGTGTTGCTGCAGCCACAGCGGCAGCAGGACGACGTTGCCGAAGAAGGCGCCGTAGCCGAGCGAGAGCGCCAGCGTGCCGACCCAGAAGTTGCGCCGGGCGAAGAGGTGCAGGTCGACGACGGGGTGCGCCTCGTTGAGTTCCCAGATCAGGAAGAAGAGGAAGCCGACCAGCGCGATCAGGGCGAGCACGGTGATCTCGGTCGAGGCGAACCAGTCGAGGTCCTTGCCCTTGTCGAGCATGATCTGCAGCGCGCCAACCCAGACGACGAGCGCGGCGAGGCCGACGCTGTCGATCGGCAGCTTGCGCGTCGGCGTTTCGCGCGAGCGGTAGATGCTCCAGGTGAGCGCCGTCGACACGAGTCCGACCGGGATGTTGATGTAGAAGATCCACGGCCAGCTCATGTTGTCGGTGATCCAGCCGCCGAGCAGCGGTCCCATCACCGGGGCCACCAGCGTCGTCATCGACCACAGGGCGAGGGCGATGCCGGCCTTGGTGCGCGGATAGCTCTGCAGCAGCAGGGCCTGCGACAGCGGGATCATCGGTCCGGCGACGAGGCCCTGCAGGATGCGGAAGAAGATCAGCAGGCCGAGGCTCGGCGCCAGGCCGCAGAGGAAGGAGGCGAGGACGAACAGGGCGGTGCTCAGCGTGAACAGCCGCACCATGCCGAAGCGCTGTGTCAGCCAGCCGGTCAGCGGCACGGCGATGGCGTTCGAAACCGCGAAACTGGTGATCACCCAGGTGCCCTGGTTGGGGCTGACGCCGAAATCGCCGGCGATGGCCGGGATCGAGACGTTGGCGATCGACGAGTCGAGCACGTTCATGAAGGTGGCCAGCGACAGCGCCACCGTGCCGAGAATGAGCTGTCCGCCGCTCAGCGGTTGCGGCTGGGCGGGCGGCGCAGAAGGGGTTGGACGTTCGCTCACGACGGGATTCCTGTGCTGTCGTCAGTGCGCATCTCAGCCGGCCCGCTGCAGCTTGACCGCGTGGCCGAGGTGCTCGGAAACGATCTTGTTGACGCGGGCGTCGGCCGCCTTGTCGAGATCGTCGAAGACCTGGGTGGTGGCGGCCGGCGCCGTCTTGCCGGCTTCGGCGACGGAATGGCCGCTCTTGTCATGGACGTCCACGGTGACATTCATCGACAGCCCGACGCGCAGCGGATGCTCGGCCAGTTGCGCCGGGTCGAGCTGGATGCGGACCGGCACGCGCTGGACGATCTTGATCCAGTTGCCGGTGGCGTTCTGGGCGGGCAGCAGCGAGAAGGCCGCGCCGGTACCGGCGGCGAGACCGGCGACGGTGCCGCGATACTTGAGGCTTTGGCCGTAGCTGTCGGCGGTCAGTTCGACCGGCTGGCCGATGCGCAGGTCTTCGAGTTGCGACTCCTTGAAGTTCGCATCGACCCACAGTTGGTTGAGCGGCACCACGGCCATCAGCGGCGTGCCGCCGGCGACGCGCTGTCCGACCTGGACGCTGCGCTTGGCGACCATGCCGGCGATCGGTGCGACGATGCCGAGGCGCTGGTTGGCGAGCCAGGCGTCGCGCACCTTGGCGGCAGCGGCGAGCACGCGCGGATGCGTTTCCGGCGTGGTGTTCTCGGTCAGGCTCTGGTTCTTCGCCAGTTGCTCGCGTGCTTCGGCGAGATTGGCGGCGGCGGCGCTTTCGGCCGACTTGGCGTTGTCGACGGCCGTCTGCAGGTGCAGCACTTCCTCGCGCGATACCGCGCCGCCGTCGACCAGCGGCTTGCGCCGGGCCAGGTCGTCGGACAGGCGGGCGAGCTCGGTCTGCGTGCGGGCGAGGTCGGATTTGCGGCTGTCGACGCCGGCGGCGAGCGCGGCGTTGGCGGTGAACAGGCTGCGCACTTCGCGTACCGTCTCGGCCAATTGCGCCTCAGCCTGGTCGAGCGCGATGCGCGCATCGGCGGGGTCGAGGCGGATCAGGCGCTGGCCGGCCTTCACCATGTCGGTGTCATCGGCTTCGACGGCGATGACGGTGCCGCCGATCTGGGGCGTGATCTGGACGATGTTGCCCTGCACATAGGCGTTGTCGGTATCGACCTGGTAGCGCGCCACCAGCAGCCAGTAGGCGCTATAGGCGGCGATGGCGACGCAGCAGCCGGTCGCCAGCAGAAGCAACTGGCGCTTGCGCTTGATGTCGGCGGACGAAGGGGCGAGCGTGGGGGCGGAGGTGGGCGTGTTGTCGTTGCTCATGGCGATTCTCTGTAGTGATCGGCTCGTCAGCGTTACTGGCGGGCAAGGGCGGCGGCGGGGGCGTCGGAAAATCCGCCGCCGAGTGCGTGGATCAGGCGGATGCGGGTGTCGAGCCGGCGCGCCTGCAGGTCGATGGCGGCACGTCGCTGATTGATCAGGCCGGCTTCGGCGTTGAGTACGCTCAGGCGGTCGGCGATGTCGGCGCGGTAACGCTGGTCGGCGAGCCGGAAATTGCGCTCGGCGCTTTGCAGCGTCGCCTGTTGGTGCGCGATCTGGTGGTCGAGCGCGGCCAGCGTCGTCAGTTGGTCGGCGACATCGCGCAGGGCTTCGAGCAGCGTGCCGTTATAGGCGGCGACCGCTTCGTCGAGGTTGGCCGTCGAGACGCGGTAGAGGCTGCGCAGGCGGCCCGCGTCGAAAACCGGCAAACTGAGCGCGAGGCCGATGCCCGACTGGCGGTTGGCGGTGTCCAGCCACTGGTCGAGACCGATCGCAGAGAAGCCGGTGAAGCCGCGCAGATTGACGTTCGGGTAGAACATCGCCTTGGTCGCGTCGGTCGTGTTCAGTGCCGCTTCGACCCGTCGGCGGGCGGCGGTGACGTCGGCGCGGTGTGCCAGCAGACCGGCCGGCAGCGTTTCCGGGAGGTCGATGGCGATGTTCTCGGGCAAGGTCGGGGCCAGACTGTCGATGGCCTCGGGCGTCTTGCCCGCCAGGGCGGCGAGCAGGTGCCGCGCGCTGCCGATCTGTTCCTCGAAGGCGGCGATGTCGCGGGCGTTTTCCGGGATGGCGCCGGTTGCCGCCTCAAGCGCGATGCCGGTGTCGATGCCGGCGGCGAAGCGGCGCTGGACGAGTTCAGCAAATTCGCTGCGCTGGCGCTGGCGTTCGCCGGCGAGATCGCGCTGGGCGATCAGGCGAGCGAGGTTGAGGTAGCCGCGGGCAATGTTGGCGGCGAGCAGGTGGCGGGCCGCCTGCCGGTCGGCCGCCGCCGCGGCGGCTTCACCGAGCGCGGCGCGGAGCGTCGCGCGGTTCTTGCCGAAGAAATCGATTTCCCATTGGCCGAGCAGCTGCAGTTCGTTGATGCTGCGCGTCGTGCCGGCGTAGGGCGGCGGGATCATGCCGTGCTCGCTGAAGCGTTCGCGCGTGTTCGAGGTCGAGGCGCCGAGGCTCGGCCAGAGCGCGCTCTCGGCGTTGCCGGCGAGCGCTTCGGCGCGCCGCACGCGGGCCGAGGCGGCCTGCAGGCCGGGATTGTCGGCCAGCGCCGTGTCGATCAGCGCGGCCAGTTGCGGGTCGTTCAGGCGGTGCCACCAGCCTTCTTCGGGCCAGGCGTCGAAGCCGCGCGTGGCGTTGGCGACGAGCTCGTCGAGTTGGCGGACTTCCGGCACGATCCCGGCATAGTTGGCGCAGCCGCCGAGGGCCAGCAGGGCAGCCAGCAGGACAGCCAGGGCGGGCGGACGATAGGCGGTGGGTCTCATGGCGCGGCGCTTTCCTTGCTGATGGATTGGATGTTGCCGAGCATGCGCTTCAGCAACGCGCTGACCAGCGCGAATTCCTCGGTGGAGAAGCCGGTCAGCATCAGGTTCAGGACTTCGCTCAGGATGACCGGCACTTCGGCCGAAATCTTCTCGCCTTCCGGCGTCAGTTCGAGCTTGATGACGCGGCGATCCGATTCGGAGCGAATCCGTTGCACCAGGCCCTTGGCTTCCAGCCGGTCGAGCACGCGCGTCACGGCACCGGTGTCGTGGCAGGCGTGACGGGCGATGTCGGCAGCGGTGATGCAGGTGCCCTGGCGCAGCAGCAGCAGAGGCTTCCACTGCGCGTCGGTGAGGCCGATCGCGCTCATGCGGCGGTCGAGTTCGAGCGCCAGCGCGTGGGCCAGGCGATTGATCGTGTAGCCCACGCTGTTTCCGGGTCGAACGGCGTCAGCCTGATAAAAGTCCGGGGTGTCTGTCATGGTTTGCTGTTTGTGCGGTTACTGTCGTGGCAGCAATATAGCTGTCGTGACAGTAAGCGTCAATGCAGCAATTGTAACGGGCTGTGCCTGCGTCGCCTCAGCCGGGCGGGAATGCGGGGGATCTGTGTCGGGCGAACGATTAACGGAGAAGCTTCATCTGATATAATCACTGGTTTGTTGGAAGCAACGCATGGGCCGTTGAGGCGGCGTCATCGACAGGGGGTTGCGATAGTAGGGATGACGATGGTTTTGCCCGGGGGATGCGGGTTGGCACCACGGTGTCGATTTTTTCGGGTGGGGGCGTCGTTGCAAGTCGCGCGGGAGATTTTCCCGCTCTTGCACCACGAATAGAGCGATCAGTCAGGTTTGTTTTTATAAAACAATTTTTCAGTACTGCATTTCAAGACTTCAAGGAATTTTAATGGACACGAACGCCACTCAATCCAGCACCGAAACCGCCCAGCAGCCGAGCGCCCTAGAGCGTCGCCTGGACCTGTCGGTGGTGATTGCCGACCTCGACAAGGACGTCGAAGCGCGCCTGCGCAAGATCGGGAAGACCGTGAAGATGCCGGGCTTCCGTCCGGGCAAGGTGCCGGCCGCGATCATCAAGCAGCAGTACGGTCATGAAGCGCAGAGCGAAGCGATCGGCGAAGCCCTCGAGAAGGCCTTCGGCGAAGCGGTGCGCAGCCAGAAGCTGCGCGTGGCGGGTCAGCCGCGCATCGAGCCGAAGACCGGCGAGAGCACGACGCACATGGAATTCACGGCGATCTTCGAAGTGTTTCCCGAGATCACGCTGGGCGACCTCAGCAGCGTCGAGATCAAGCGCTCGACCCTGGAAGTCGGCGATGCCGAACTCGACAACACCATCGCCGTGTTGCGCAAGCAGCGCACGCAGTATGAGCCGGTCGATCGCGTTGCCGCCAAGGGCGACCGCGTCACCATCGACTTCCTCGGCAAGAAGGGCGGCGAACCGTTCGCCGGCGGTCAAGCGACCGACTATCCGTTCGTGATCGGCGAAGGCGCCATGCTGGCCGACTTCGAGGCGGCCGTGACCGGTCTCAAGGCGGGCGAATCGAAGACCTTCGAAATGACCTTCCCGGCCGACTACGTCAAGGATCTCGCCGGCCAGACGGTGAGCTTCGAGATCACCGTCAAGGAAGTGCGCGAGCCGATCCTGCCGGAAGTCGACGGCGAGTTCGCCAAGTCGCTCGGCATTGGTAACGGTGACGTCGCCGCGATGCGCGCCGAAATCGAGACCAACCTCAAGCGCGAAGTCAGCAAGCGCCTGCAGAACAAGGTCAAGGACCAGGTCATGGACGCGCTGCTCCAGGTCAACCCGATCGAAGTGCCGAAGGCGCTCGTCGATATGGAAATCCAGCAGCTGATGCAGCAGGCGCGCGAGGACATGGCCCAGCGCGGCGGCGCCAAGATGAAGGACTTCCCGATGCAGCCGGAATGGTTTGCCGACCAGGCCAAGCGCCGCGTCTCGCTCGGCCTCATCCTCTCCGAGATCGTCAAGGAAAAGGAACTGCAGCCGAAGCCCGAGCAGATCAAGGCGATCGTCGAGGATGCGGCGCAGAGCTACGAGCATCCGGAAGAAGTCGTGCGCTGGTACTACGCGCATCCGCAGCGCCTGTCGGAGATCGAAGGCGTTGCTATCGAAGAGAACGTTGTGAACTGGGCGCTGTCTGCTGCCAAGGTGGTCGATGAGGCGATCGCCTTCGACGACCTGATGGGTCGTCAGGGCTGAGTTCAGATTTGTCCGGATAAGGAGTTGGCATGAGTTTTGATCGTTTCGGGAGCAGCAGTTTCGATCCGCAAGCCCTGGGCATGGTGCCCATGGTCATCGAACAGAGCGGCCGGGGTGAGCGGGCGTATGACATTTATTCCCGCCTGCTCAAGGAGCGCGTGATCTTCCTGGTGGGTCCCGTCAACGATGCGACGGCCAATCTGGTCGTCGCTCAGCTCCTCTTTCTGGAAGCGGAGAATCCTGACAAGGACATCCATTTCTACATCAATTCGCCAGGTGGGTCGGTGTCGGCCGGCCTGTCGATTTATGACACGATGCAGTTCATCAAGCCTGACGTGTCGACGCTGTGCATGGGGCAAGCCTGTTCGATGGGCGCCTTCCTGCTCAACGCCGGTGCCAAGGGCAAGCGCTTTGCGCTGCCGAATTCGCGCGTGATGATTCACCAGCCGATGGGCGGCTTCCAGGGCCAGGCCTCAGATATCGCGATTCATGCGAAGGAGATCCTGTCCTTGCGTGCCAAGCTCAACGAGATCATGGCCCTGCATTCGGGGCAGCCGGTCGAGCGCATCGAGCGCGACACGGATCGCGACAACTTCCTGTCGGCGCAGGAAGCCGTCGAGTACGGTCTGATCGACAAGGTGCTCGAGCGACGCGACGCGGCATAATTTGACGTTTGAATGAAGGTGACGAGGTAGTTTGATGTCGGCGAAAAAAGGTGGCAGCGAAAAGCTCTTGTATTGCTCGTTTTGTGGCAAGAGCCAGCATGAGGTCAAGAAGCTGATCGCGGGTCCGTCGGTGTTCATCTGCGACGAGTGTATCGACCTGTGCAACGACATCGTCCGTGACGAGGTGGCGGAACAGGGCGGTACCAAGGCCGCCAAGAAGGACCTGCCGACGCCCAAGGAAATTTCGGCTCTGCTCGACCAGTACGTGATCGGGCAGGAAACCGCCAAGCGGATTCTCTCCGTGGCGGTGTACAACCATTACAAGCGACTGCGCCATCAGGGCAAGGTCAACAACGATGTCGAACTCGCCAAGAGCAACATCCTGCTGATCGGACCGACCGGTTCGGGCAAGACCTTGCTGGCGCAGACGCTGGCGCGCATGCTCGACGTGCCCTTCGTCATGGCCGATGCGACGACGCTAACCGAAGCCGGCTACGTCGGCGAGGACGTCGAGAACATCATTCAGAAGCTCTTGCAGAAGTGCGACTACGCCATCGACAAGGCGCAGCAGGGCATCGTTTACATCGACGAAATCGACAAGATCTCGCGCAAGTCCGACAACCCGTCGATCACCCGCGACGTGTCCGGCGAAGGCGTGCAGCAGGCGCTGCTCAAGCTGATCGAAGGCACGGTGGCCTCGGTGCCGCCGCAGGGCGGGCGCAAGCATCCGAACCAGGACTTCGTCCAGGTCGATACGACCAACATCCTCTTCATCTGCGGTGGCGCCTTCGACGGTCTGGAGAAGGTCATCCGCAACCGTTCCGAGAAGGGCGGCATGGGATTTGGCGCTGAGGTCAAGAGCCGCGACGACAAGAAGGCGATCGGCGATGTCCTGCGCACGGTCGAACCCGAGGATCTCATCAAGTTCGGCCTGATTCCCGAACTGATCGGCCGTCTGCCGGTGGTGGCGACGCTCGAGGAACTGTCGGCCGGCGCGCTGGTTCAGATCCTGATCGAACCGAAGAACGCGCTGGTCAAGCAGTACCAGAAACTCTTCGCCATGGAAGACGTCGAACTCGAAATCCGCCCGGCGGCGATGACGGCGATCGCCAAGCGCGCACTGGAGCGCAAGACGGGCGCGCGCGGTCTGCGTTCGATCCTCGAATCGGTTCTTCTCGATACCATGTACGAACTTCCGAGCATGGAAGATGTCTCGAAGGTGGTGATCGACGAAAACATGATCGGTTCGGACGCCAAACCGATTCTGATTTACGCCGACCAGCCAAAGGTTTCAGGTTCCAACTGACTGGCCGACGGCGCGCTTTCGCGACCGGCGGATTGAAATCTGACGACACGGCCCCATCTGGGGTCGTGACTGTCACACGAGAAAGCACACGCAATGTCTACCCATACCCTGTCTTCCGCCGAAGTTGTCGAGTTGCCCCTGTTGCCCTTGCGCGACGTGGTGGTCTTCCCGCACATGGTCATCCCGCTGTTCGTCGGGCGGCCCAAGTCGATCAAGGCGCTCGAATCCGCCATGGAAAGCGGCAAGGGCATCATGCTCGTGGCGCAGAAATCGGCCGTCAAAGATGAGCCGAGCGCCGAAGATCTCTACAGCATCGGTTGCGTTGCCAACATCCTGCAGATGCTCAAGTTACCCGACGGTACCGTCAAGGTGCTGGTCGAAGGTACCCAGCGTGCGCGTATCGGCTCGATCGAGGCGCGCGACGACATGTTCGTCGCCACCGTGCGGCCGGTCGATGCCGATGCCGGTGTCGATCACGAAGTCGAGGCGCTGCGTCGCGCTGTCGTCAGTCAGTTCGACCAGTACGTCAAGCTCAACAAGAAGATCCCGCCGGAAATCCTGTCGTCGATCGCCAGCATCGAAGAGGCCGGTCGCCTCGCCGATACGATCGTCGCCCACCTGCCGCTCAAGCTCGAGCAGAAGCAGGAAATCCTCGAAATGTTCGATGTGCGCGTGCGCATCGAGCGCTTGCTCTCGCAACTCGAAACCGAAATCGACATCCTCCAGGTCGAGAAGCGGATTCGTGGTCGCGTCAAGCGCCAGATGGAAAAGAGCCAGCGCGAGTACTACCTGAACGAGCAGGTCAAGGCGATCCAGAAGGAGCTCGGCGAAGGCGAAGAGGGCGCGGATTACGAGGAACTCGAGAAGAAGGCCAAAGAGGCCGGTATGAGCAAGGAAGGCATGGCGAAGGTGCAGTCCGAGCTCAAGAAGCTCAAGCTGATGTCGCCGATGTCGGCCGAAGCGACGGTCGTGCGCAACTTCATCGAGACGCTGATCAATCTGCCCTGGCGCAAGAAAACCCGCATCAGCAAGGATCTCGCCGAAGCCAGCAAGATTCTCGACAAGGATCACTGGGGCCTCGAGAAGGTCAAGGAACGCATCATCGAATATCTCGCCGTGCAACAGCGCGTCGATCGTCTCAAAGCGCCGATTCTCTGCCTCGTCGGGCCTCCCGGTGTTGGCAAGACCTCGCTCGGCCAGTCGATCGCCACGGCGACCGGACGCAAGTTCGTGCGCATGAGCCTCGGCGGCGTGCGTGACGAAGCCGAGATCCGCGGGCATCGTCGCACCTACATCGGCTCGATGCCGGGCAAGATCCTGCAGAACATGACCAAGGTCGCGGTCAAGAATCCGCTCTTCCTGCTCGACGAAGTCGACAAGATGGGGCAGGACTTCCGCGGCGATCCCAGCTCGGCGCTGCTCGAAGTGCTCGATCCCGAGCAGAACTCGACCTTCGTCGACCACTACGTCGAGGTCGAATACGACCTGTCGGAAGTGATGTTCGTGGCCACGGCCAATACCATGAACATTCCGGCGCCGCTGCTCGACCGTATGGAAGTCATCCGTCTGTCGGGGTACACCGAGGACGAGAAGATCAACATCGCCCAGCGCTACCTGGTGCCGAAGCAGATGAAGACCAACGGTCTCAAGAAGACCGAGCTGACAGTGGCCGAGAGCGCGCTGCGCGACATCGTGCGCTACTACACGCGCGAAGCCGGCGTGCGCGGGCTGGAGCGCGACATTTCGAAGATCTGCCGCAAGGTCGTCAAGACGCTGCTGCTCAAGAAGAGCCAGAAGCGGATTGCCGTCACCTCGCGCAATCTCGACAAGTTCCTTGGCGTGCGCCGGTACAACTTCGGCGTCGCCGAGCGCGAGAACCAGGTTGGACAGGTGACCGGGCTTGCCTGGACCGAGGTCGGCGGCGAACTGCTGACGATCGAATCGGTGGCCTTGCCGGGCAAGGGCAAGACGATCACTACGGGCTCGCTCGGCGATGTCATGAAGGAATCGGTCGAGGCGGCACGTTCGGTCGTGCGCGCACGCGCGCAGCGGCTGGGCATCGCCGACGATACCTTCGAGAAGCGGGACATCCATATTCACGTGCCCGAAGGCGCGACGCCGAAGGACGGTCCCTCGGCCGGCATCGCCATGACGACGGCGCTGGTGTCGTCGCTGACCGGGATTCCGGTGCGTTGTGACGTCGCCATGACTGGCGAGATCACGCTGCGCGGTGAAGTGCTGCCGATCGGTGGTCTCAAGGAGAAGTTGCTGGCGGCGGTGCGCGGCGGTCTGGCGCGGGTCCTGATTCCGGAAGAGAACGTTCGCGATCTCGCCGAGATTCCGGACAACATCAAGAACAAGCTCGAGATCATCCCGGTCAAGTGGATCGACCGCGTGCTCGAAGAGGCGCTTGAGCGTCAGCCGACGCCGCTGGAGGCTTCGGCACCGGCCGCCGTTCCGGCTGAAAGTACGCCGGCGCAGACGATCGTGACGCACTGATCGATCGACCGTGCATTTGCATACGGGCCGGGGCGTTTGCTCCGGCCTTTTTCATGATGAAATGCCCAAGTTTGTGCGCTGGCTATGGCGTTGGTCTTGAAGATACGGTAGAATCGCGCCCTTCGTGTGGTTTGACACGGAACCTCGGGTGCTTAGCTCAGTTGGTAGAGCGCTAGCCTTACAAGCTGGATGTCGGCGGTTCGAGCCCGTCAGCACCCACCAAAAGTTTTTGTTCGACGGTCTGCGCGCTTTGCGGTCCGGTTCGAATTGGAGTGGTAGTTCAGTTGGTTAGAATACCGGCCTGTCACGCCGGGGGTCGCGGGTTCGAGTCCCGTCCACTCCGCCAACAACACAAGGGTTTCGGGGTTAGTGGTTGCTCTGTTTCCTAAGATGAAAGGCCGATTTCCTAAGATGGAATCGGCTTTTTTTTTTTTTGTTTCACCGTACCGGCGCGGCCGTCCTCACTCGGCGGCGGTCATAGACCTTGGCGACGGTCGATTCAAGACGGTGCCCGGTCAATTCGCTGGCCTTCCGTCCTTCCTCAATCACCTCGGTCACCGCCTTCGCCCGGCCGTCGTGAAACGTGAAGCGCTCGCCCGGCTCGCGCCTCGTGCCGTCCAGCCACACGCCGCCGGCAACCCATTTGCCCATCAGCAATTGCCAGCCCTTCTTGAAGCCATCCGACGTGTAAGGCCCGCCCTCTTGCGTATGGACGACATACAGCGGCGTGATAGCCGCGGGCATGGCAAGCGACTCGTCGATTGCTGCGCGCAGATTGTCCGACCACTGGACGAGCACGCGAGCGCCGCCCTTTCGGCTGCCGAAGTCGATGCCCTCATCGCCCAACTGCCGGCGGGATAGCTTGAGGATCTGGCCTTGCCCCTTGCCGGTGATGAAGGCGATGTAGAAGGCCAGGGCCGCGCGAATGGAAACGTCACCATCCTCGCGTGCCAGGCGTAGGAAGTCGCGAAGCTCATCGTCGGAGACAAGCCGATCGCGTGGTGTTTCCTTGTTGCGCTCGACGCCGACGCAAGGATTGACGTCGATGATGCCTTGGCTGCACGCCCGCCCCATGACGACCTGCAAGAAGGAGATCTCTTTGTTGGCTCTGACCGGCGCCTCAGCGCCACGCGCCTTGTGCAGGTAGTACCAGACATGCTTGGGCCGCAGCGCGTCAGGCTGCATCTTGCCGAAGGCGTCGATCAGGTTCGGGGCGTGCTCCTTCTCGTTGTCATCGACGGTACGCTTTGACAACTTGCCCTGAGCCACAAGCCGCCGGCGATGCTCGATCGTGTCGGCGATCAGTTCGGCAATGCTGCCGCTGACCGGAGTATCGGCCTCGATCTCGGCGAGCTTTCGCTTCGCCGCAACAAGATCCCGGCCGAGGCCGATGTACTTGTTTGCCCGCGTGATCGTGTAGTAGGACGTGACCCGCTTGCCCTTCTCGACGTAAAGGCGAGGCGGCAGGGGCTTTGCTACCTTGCGCTTGCCGACCATCATGCTCGCTCCCAACGGCTGAAATCCGGTTCAGTCTGCGCCGCGGCTTTCGCCGTTGTCAAGCCGAGGCGCTTCTCGACGTATGCCCTCAAAACCTTTGGCCGACCGGCGGCCGACAACTCGAACGGGTAACCATTCCGGTCGAGCCATCGGCGCTGCCGTGACCATTGGCCGACGTCGTAGTCGGTCAGGTCGGCGAGTTCTTCGGGCGTGAGAAACATGATTGATTTATGCTTGCTGGACTAGGGAGATTACAAAATGTTGAAACGATTGTTGTTGGTCCTGCTGACCGCTGTCTTGGCTTCGCTTCCCGCGTCGCTTTTCCTCGCGGCCGGAATATCCGCTCCGGCTTGGTACATCCTGCTGGTGGGCGTAGCCCAAGCCGTAGGCATGGGGCTCCCCGCCCTCGCCGTTGGAGTGGTTGTGCTGATCGCCCGCCGGGACGCAGAAAAAGGAGGTATCAGGGCAGCGATCGTAGCCGTGGTGCTTGTGTCCATCTTCACATCGCAGGCCGCGCTGTACCCGTTGCTGCGAGGATAGGGTCATCGCCGATCCCCGCGCAGCACTTCGAGCAGTTTCTCCAAGTAGTGATTGCCCTTGCGGATCTCCTGCTCGCTTTCATCTTTACTGCCCATGCGCATGAGGTACTTGAGCGCCCCGCCACGGTAGTAGCCAATGCGCTGCTCGATCGGCCAGGTATCGACCACATCCCAAGGCTCGATGCCCATCTTCTTGTAATGATCCCCGCCGACCTGCCTGTCGTTGGCGCACTCTGCCGGCTCGACAATCCGCTTGAATCCCGCCGCTTCCGCGCTGGCGCCATCGCACTCGTCAAGGTAGGGGCAGGTGTCGCAGTCTGGCGTCGCAGCGCCGAGCCGCTTACCGAAGCAAGGAGGCTCGACGAAGACGAGGCCTTTACTCTCGACAGCGGTCAGGCTCTTGTCCTGCGGTGGGGGTGCCATAGTCTTGAACTTCTCGGGAATCTCACCAAAACCAAAGGCGGCGATTGCAACGCCCGAAGCACGAGGACAGCCACCAGATACCGCCGTTTTGTGTGCACACTTGTCGCAGCCGCGATGCTGCTGGACGGTGACGAACGGGTTGAACGTACCAAAACATTCCGGCTTCGACGGCATCAGGTCTGAGGCAACAGCGGCGGCTACGTCATCAAACATCTCGTTTTCCTTTCATCGCTTCTAACAAAAGACTTTGCACATCACGCTTCGTCTCGTGGCGGGCGAGCACGAGCTCGTCCACCGTGTCGCGGGCAATGATGTCGTAGATATAGACCGGCCTCTTGTGCCCGGCCTGGAACTGACGCACCGGGCCGACGCGGCCGATAATCTGGTCGCGCTGGTCCATGTCCCACCAGTGCCCGAAGAAGGCAATGCGGTGGCAGTGATCCTGCAAGCCATCGACGCCGTGCCCCATGCTGCCGGGGTGTCCGAGGCCGATCTCGTACTTGCCGGTCTTGAACTCGCGCAACTGCACCGGGTCGGATAGCACACGCGCCTTCGGGAAGGCCTTGCGCAGCCGGGCGAGGTCGCTCTTGAAGTGATAGGCAACCAGCACCGGCGAGCCGTTGGCCTCATCGACGATGGATTCGAGCGCCTGCACCTTGACGTCATGCACCTCGCGCCATTCCTTCGGCCCGCGACTTTCCTCGCCCTCGGTGAGCGGATCCACATAGACGGCGCCATTGGCAAGCTGCAGGCACTTCTGCGTTCTGGCCGCCGCGTTGAACGCCTCGACGCTTCGGTCCTCGATCTGGGTGTACATTTCCTTTTCCATCTCGCGATACTTCGCGCGCACCTTGACCGGCAGATCGACATAGACCGGCACGTTGATGGGCTTCTCAAGATCGAACCAGTCGGCGGCATCAACGCGCAGACAGAGATCGGCGAGCGCGCCCTGTATCTGGTCTTGTGCGAAGGGCAGCGGCTCGACACCGTAGCCGTCAAATGACTTCTGGAACCAGCGCTGACGGAAGGCATCGTAGGTGCGACCGAGTCGCTTGCCAGCATCGAGGAACCACGCCTGCCCCCACAAGTCGGCGAGACCGTTGGGCGCTGGCGCTCCGGTCAGTTGGATCATGCGCTTGACTTTGGTGTGCGCGACCTTGGCGAGCATTGCCGTACGCTTGCCGCCTTGCCGGAGCCGGAAACCCTTGAGCTTGCGCGCCTCATCGACGACGACCGTGCGGAAGGACCAACGATCGCCAAGGTGCTCGATGAGCCAGGGCAGATTCTCGAAATTCACGGTATAGACGCTGGCGTCATAGCGCAGTGCGGTCCGGCGTTCGGCCTCGGTGCCGACGATCGGCATGACGTCGATCTGCCGCAGGTGTGCCCACTTGCGCGCCTCGTCCGGCCAGGTGTCGCGGGCGACGATGAGCGGCGCGATCACGAGCGTCGGCATGGACTCGCCGGCGAGGAACATGGCGTCGAGCGCGGTGTAGGTACAGACCGTCTTGCCGAGGCCCATGTCCGCCCAAAGGGCGCAGCGCGGCACGTCGATGGCGAAGTCGGTCATCAACTTGCCGTAGGGCCGGGGCGTGTAGTCGCGACGATTCATTCGCAAAGCTCGATGTAGTCGTGCTGCACGTTGGCCTCGATGAACATGCGCGTGGCGCTACGCAGATGCTCCTTCCAACGTGTCGCGAAGTCGATCGACGGCCGGGGGCTGACGACGCGGACAATGCCGCACTGGATGATCTTGGCTGCGCAGCCGGCGCAGGGCGTGTGCGTGGTGTAGATCGTGCAGCCATCGACAGCGCCGCGGGCGAACAGGATGGCGTTCTCTTCGGCGTGGATCGTGCAGCGCAGCTTCTCGTCGCGGTTGTTGATGATCGTGTCATCGTCGCAGACAGAGCGCGGCAGACCGTTGAAGCCGATACTGACGACGCGATTATGCTGATCGACGATCACGGCGCCGACAGTCGTTGATGGGTCTTTCGACCACTTGGCAACAAGCAGCGCCATGTGGAAGAAGCGACGGTCCCACTTGCTCACGATGCACCATCCTTTCTTGAAAACGATTTACCGCAGTACCTCATCGACGCCCTCGAAGGAGTCGATGACCTCGACGCGCTGGCCCATCTTGCGCATCCGCTCATGCTCACGGGCCTGCCGGCGTTCGCGCGCATCAGATGGGAATTTCGCTTTGCCGCCTGGGCGCTTGAGTTCGACCCAGATTGGCCCGCGCACAATGAATCGGTCGTAGCATTCCAACACCGGAAGCATGACCAGGCGATCGGGGGCGCCGTCGCGGCCGATCCACTTGACCTTGCGCACCTCGCCGCCGAGCGCCTTGACCTGTCGCACGAGGTACTTCTCAACGTCGGATTCGCGAACAGGGGCGGGCATCACATCACTCCCTTCGTAGCCACAAGCAGCAGGCCGAAGAAGCAGCACAGGATCGACACGGCGATACAGGCAGCGGTGAAAGGCGTCATTTGAAAAGCCTCCGAAAGTACTCGCGCTGGCGCTCGATCAGCGCACGCAGATGAGCCGTGCACTCGTTGAGGTTGCGCTCGATTGCGGTCACGACGGCACTACGATCGTCGGTTGAGCACGCGCCACGTCACGCATGGCTGAGAGCATCCGGCTGAGATCGACCAGGCGATCGGCCTCGATGTGCCAGCGCGGCACGAAATGGGGCACATCAATGCCAAGCGGATGAGGCACTTGAACGCCATCATCAGGATCGACGCCTGCCTTGGTGCAGTAGAGTCGGGCAGCGGCCTCGAAGGCGGCAAGTTGCGGATGGACTTTATTTGCCATTTTCTGTATCTCCGTTGTGGGTCAGTCTTTTCTGTAGCGGTAGCCTTCAAACCCAGCCGACGACAGCGGCAGGCCCTCGGCCCAATGCGGCACGGTCGCCATCAGCGCGCAGAGTCGATCGACGCTGTAGTCGGGGGTGTCCGGTGCTTCGGTGATGTCTTCGTCATGGACGGTCAGAATGATCTCGAAGCCGTCCTCTTCGATTGCCGGCATGTTGTAGGCAAGCGCGTCGCGCGCTGCGGCCTGGGTGATGTTCTCGAAGATCTTGCCGCCATAGGTCTTGATGCGGGACCACTGGCGCGAGTATTGATTCACGCCCATGTAGCTGATCTGGCCTTTGTCATCGACCTGGGGCGACGGGTAACAGAGGAAGCGGCCAGAAGGCAACCGGATCTTGAGCCAGGCGCCATCGCGGCGGATCTTCAAGCGGCGGGCGATGAACGTCTCGCCGGGCTTGTTGATCGCAGCGGTGACCTTCTCTTTGAGTTCGCCCCAATACGACGAGATCGCGGGGTGTGCGTAGCGCCACAAGCGCTTGAGTGCGTCGCAGGCGATGAACGTATCGCGCGACAGACCGAACGTGCTGCGCTTTTTCTTGACGGTCCAGTCATAGAACTCGGTCGATTCTTTGAGCACATCGGCCGGCACGTTGGGCAATGCTGCCGTAGCCATCTCGTCAAGGTCGATGCCATAGGTCGCAGCGCCGGTGATGAACGCCCCGACACCACCTTCATACTGCAACATCAATTCCATGACCTTGCCGATCTGGCGCTGCGGCTTGGTGACGAGATCCACGAGGATAGCGAACGCCTTGGCGTAGGCGACTTTGTAGAGATCGGGGCCGGTGCCGGCGTCATAGTCGCGGAAGGCTTGCAGCTTCCAGTCCTCGCTGGCGAGCCACGCCGCCATACGGCCCTCGATGTTCGCCAGGTCACCGACGACTAGCTTCTTGCCGGGCGGCGCCGTGATGACGCCGCGTATCGCGTTGGAGCACGCGCGCATGACGTTGTCAGAGATGAGGTCGATGCCGCCGTCCTTGATCGCGTCGATACACTGCTCGATCTCATCCTGATCCATGTCAGGCCGCGGCAAATTCTGGGGTTGAAACAGGCGGCCGGCCCACCGCGCCGTACGATTCGCCCCGGCGAACTGCAGCAGACCACGCAGCCGGCCGTCGCTCGACACGCCACGGACAACGGCGTTGTACTTGCTCGTGCTAGTCGTCGTCGCCATGAGCCGGAGCGCCAGCAGGTTGCGCAACTCGATCGGCAGGTCGGGGTCTTCGATGCGGCGCTCGAGCGTGTCCTTGCGCAGGTCGGGCAGGTTGATGCCGTGCTCCATCAGGATGTATTCGAGCAGCTTGTCGCGCTTGGTCAGCGACTCAAGCCATCCGGCGGTGGCTTCCTGCCCCATCTCCTTGAGCCTGGCCTGCTCGATCTTGACGGCACCAATCGCGGCCTTGGCGAGGTCGAGATCGACGCACACGCCGCGGTCGTTGATATGCTGGTCGAGATGCCAGTACGCAAGCTCGGTGCCGCAGTAGTTCCACTTCGGGCACTTCTTATAAATCGAGCGCATGGCAAGGATGTCGTTGCCGGCGTACTCGACGAACTGCGCCCACTCGACGGGATGCGTCTGGCGTGTCGCGCGGCGCAGCTTCATGTTCTTGGGGCGCGGCATACAGAACAAGCGCACCAACTCCTTGCCAATCTTGAGCTTGCGCTGATCCTGCTCGACCTTGAGCACATCACCGAGCTTCTCGAGACCGCCCGGCAGCGAGTGCGTGAGCGCCTGCACCATCGTGTCGCGCCAGCGCTCGACCTGCTCACCGACTTCACGCATGACCGGCAGTGAGTTCTTCGAGAGGCGGAAGACGGTACGGTCGAACATGGAATTCTGGAAGACGATTTCATCGGCTTCGAGCAGTGCTTCCTCGATTTCCCATGCAAGCGCGGCGTCGTAGTCGGTGAAGTCGAGCACCTTGACCGGGCCGTCATCGATCGCGAATGAGAAGAGCATGACCTCGCAAGCCTCGGCATACTGGAACGTGCCGTGCTTGAGCGGTTTCTCGCAGAAGGTTTCGAGGTCGCCGAAGAAGATCATTACAGATCCGCCACGAGGGTTTGCGCGCGCTCGATCTTCTGGAAGAAGGCGGTCAGGTCGTCCGCCGTTTCGAGTTCTTGACCGTCGAGAATCGCGAGGCGTTCGTCTTCCTGGCTGGCCTCTTCGAGTCGGACGATGAGTTCGCGCTCAAGATCCGACGTCGTCAGCTCGTTTTCCGATGCCCTGGCGTAGCGCACCAGTTCCTCATTGCTCAGTGTTCGCAGATACATGGTGGATCTCCTCAAAGTTGTGGAAGCCGTTGCCAAGGTTTCCGCCTCATGCTTTAAGCGTCCTGCGGTTTGCGCACATCTCTCGTCGGTAAACAAGCGGCATAGCGGGCGGCGGGAGGGTAGCGACCTTGGCCGTTCAAACAACGACGTGGCTTAGGCGTTGTCAGCCGGGAGGATTGGACGCCCCGCGAGTGTTCGCTTATCGCGGCGGTCTCCGGTGTGGTGATGAATCACACCGTTCGGTCATCAACCGAGACCGCCCCGATAAGCGCCCCGAAGGGCGCCACCATCACCCGCAGATGTCGGCGGTTTCGCCTTCTTCCTCTTCGACGCCGAGGTCGTCGAACTCGTCGGGCGAAGCCGGAGCGCCGCCACCGAAGGCATCGCCGTCCTTGACGAACTGCACGCCCTTGAGGGTGGCGTTGATGCGCTTGCCATACTGGTTGTCCTGCGCCCAAAGTTCGAGCGAGACATTCATGTAGCAGCCGGAGTACGGCTTGCCGTCGGCGGCAGTCAGCGGCGACTTGTCACGGTCGATGACGAGCGGGCGGGCCTTGTTGCTGGCGTTGAGCGAGTGCATACCCTCAAAGCCGTCATAGACCTCACCGTCTTTGGACAGCGGCTCTTCGCGATAGCACACGCGGCCCTTGCCCTTGAGATCCTTGAGGATGCCATCGGCCTTGCCGGCCCACTTATCCTTAGCAACGGCGGTCAGGCCGGCTGCAAGCTTCTTGGCGTTTTCGCTGCCCGGTACGATGACGAAGGCGCCGGAGTGGCGCGGCTCGCCTTCGCCGCCGACAGTCTTGGCTTCAAACAGATTGAGGAAGGCGCCGCGAACAGATGTAAGAGTGATTTTCATTTGGATTGCTCCTTGGCTGATTGGAAAAACTGCGGATACTTGCGTTGCGCGCGCTCGGTCGCTTCCTGCATCGCGATACGGCGGGCGATCGGTTGCGGGATCTTCGATGCAGCGATGAGCGCTTCGCGTGCATCCGGTGGAAGAAAATCGCAGGGCTTCGGTTGTGTCGTTGTCATGGCCGGCTCAACTCCCCGCACAGGCACGCCTCGGCGGTCGCGACCCTACGAGCCGCGGCGAAGTTGCCCGCGATCTCGTAGCCGTCCAGTTCGATCTGCAGAAGACGCAGTCGGATGAGGTTGAGCAGTCGGCGCATGTCATCATCCCGCCAGGTCGTCGCCGATGACGTCGAAGTCTTCCTCGACAGGCTTAATGACGAGCGCCGGGCGCTTGTCGGACTCAGGCGCCACGCTCGGCTTGCCTTCTTTCTGCGTGATGAGTGGCAGCACGCGGTTCCAGCGCTTCGGCGAGTCTTTGAGCACCTTCTCAGCCGAGGTCGGGCTGATAAGCTTGAAGTCATACATCTCTTCCTGCTTGAGCCTCATGGACTTGAAGACTGTCTCAACCTCGTCGGCGTTGATCCACGCCCGAGCACCGCGCTTGCCCTGCACCAGCTTGTAGCCGGGCACCGACGTGCCAGCCAGCAGACGACGCTCGACTTCGGCGCGCACCGCGCGACACCAGTCTTCGATCAGATCGACGGCTTGCATCTTGGCACTGAGCACCTCTTCCTCTTGGTGAGAAGGAGCGAGGAAGTCCATAACGTCAGTGTCTTTCGCACCAAGCACTTCAAAATCAGCGCCAACGCCTTCCTGCACGAACTGTGCGAGTTTCGGGCACGTCGCCCGCGCCTTGCAGAAGCCCTGGCTGCAGTGATCGCCGGCCTTGAGGTGATGAATGACGGCGCCTTCGTGCTCGACGCGCACCACTTGGATCGCGTGGAATGCCGCCTGCTTGGCCTTGACCTCGAACTTCTGCAGATCCTCGACGGTAATGTCCCACTCGCTCGGCTCGCGCTTGATGCGCGGCTGATAGATCGTGAGACGCAGTCGGGTGATGTCGTAGAGCAAGCCGTATTCCTGCACCGCGCCCGAGCCGTAAATCTGCAATTGAGGGTTCTCAACGGCCGACACCTCGACACCCATGCCGAACTTGAGATCGCCGACATCGACGAGCGCGGTGCCGTCAGCCCACACGGCGATGATGACCGCGTCACCCGTGCCGGTAGCGCCTTCTTCGCCGGTGATATGCTCGATAGGCAAGCGTTGCTCGACGAGCAGGACGACCTCGACCGCGCCGGCGAGTTCGTATTCCTTCATGCGCTGGCGGACTGCGTCGACATAGACTTGGACGTGCTCGGCCATAGACTCGGTCACTTCCATCGAGAACCAGCGCGGCTCGAACTCGCCCTCGGCTTCCTGCTCGAGACGATGGCTACCAGCGCAGGCCATCCACTTCTTCGCCCCCGAGGGGGAGAGCTTGGCGTGCTCGTAGTCTTCCGACTCGATCAAGCGGCCAATGTAGGCGGCTGCGTCCTGGCCTTCGGTAAGGCACATCGCCGCAAGTGCATGGGCGATGCTGCCTTCATCCGCGTACTTGGAACTAGCCATGACGAACCCCCGCACGAACGAAGCCGCGGGCGTCCATCAGCTTGACGGCTTTCTTGACGCTGATCGCGAGCGGTGCGTGGTAGCCTTCCCCCGACGCCTTCTTGACCGAGTAGATCGCGCGCTTAGACTGCGATACGCGGACCTTCACGATCGGGCCGGACTTGCCGACGGGGCGGAATTTGAGGGTGTTCATTGCCCGCCTCCAATCGCCTTAGCAAGCGCGCTGCGGATCTCGTCAACAGTCCAAAAGTTGCTAACTGGGCCGATCTTTCGTGGTTTTGGCAGGATGCCTTGGCAAACCCACCGGAAGATCGTCGCACGGCTTTTGCGCGTAATCTGCTTGAGATCGTTACGGTCTAAAAGTTGGCCAGGAGCCGCCGTCTGCAAGTCGATTGGCGATTGCGGCTTCGCCGCCGCAGGCTTGCGCTTAGTGGTTGTCATTGCGCGAGAACCTTCTGCGCGTCGGTGCAGAATTCCGCGACCTTGTCGGCCGGGAGCTTGGCAGCGACCTTGACGGCGTACTTGTCAAGCAGCGCGACCGCGGCGTCACGGCCCTTGTCGCCAACGATCTTCATGGTCAGCGCCTTCGCGTCGTCGATCGTGAAGGTCTTGCCCTCAGTCGATGCCGGCTTGGTGTCGGAGGCCGCGGCCTTCGTCTCTTGCGCAGCGCCCGCCTCCGCCGTTGCAGTAGGCTGGATAACGACAGCCACTTCCGTCTTCGCAAGAGCGGACTTTTTTGCGGGTTCGGTCGGCTCCGGCGGCGGGTTCAACAACTGCGGGCCGCCCAACACAGACAGGACGGCGGCGAGTTGCGCGTTATTGCTCAAAGTGATGGTCATCGGGAACATCTGATTTACTCCTTGGTGGGTTGAGGAACAGGAAGCAGGACGAGGCAGACGCGGCCGTTGATGACCCGGCCGACGATCTTGTAATTGGCGTGGCGGAAGAGCGCGGTGGCTTGCTCGACGCTGCGCTCGTCGTTGGCGTAGATGGGAATCAGCACGACGTCGCCACCTCAACGAATTCGCCAGAAGCGTCGAGCGAGTACCAGACATCAGGCTTGATGCCGTTATCGCCTACCCTGCTGGCGCGTATGTGGATCAGACGACCATCGTTTTCGTCGCGGTAGCAGAGAACGATGGCGTTGCCGGCGGTAGCGCGGACGCGTCCTTGGATGCCAAGCGAGGCCGCTATGGATTCGGTGCCCTTAACCTCCGCGGCCGAG
>NZ_FNCY01000036.1 GCF_900099695.1 Propionivibrio dicarboxylicus
CACGCCGTGCTTGATGCCGCGGACGATTTCCTCGACCGGCACGCCATAGGTTTCCTTCATGTCGCCGCCGAATTCACGGATTTCGGCGAGCAGTTCCTGCGGCACCGACGATGATCCATGCATGACGAGGTGCGTGTTCGGGATGCGCGCATGGATCTCGGCAATGCGGTCGATCGCCAGGATGTCGCCGGTCGGCTTCTTGGTGAACTTGTAGGCGCCGTGGCTGGTGCCGATGGCGATGGCGAGCGCGTCGCACTGCGTCTTCCTGACGAAGTCGGCGGCCTGCTCGACGTCGGTGAGCAACTGCTCGCGCGTCATGTGGCCGTCGGCGCCGTGACCGTCTTCCTTATCGCCCTTCATCGTTTCGAGCGAGCCGAGCACGCCGAGTTCGGCTTCGACCGAGACGCCGATCGAGTGCGCGAGTTCGACGACCTTCTGCGTCGTCGCGACGTTGTATTCGTACGAGGCGACGCTCTTGCCGTCAGCCTCGAGCGAACCGTCCATCATCACCGACGAGAAGCCCGAACGGATCGCCTGCATGCACACCGCCGGCGACTGGCCGTGGTCCTGGTGCATGACGATCGGGATGTTCGGATAGGCTTCGAGGGCCGCCAGGATCTGGTGGCGGAGGAATGCTTCGCCGGCGTACTTTCTCGCCCCTGCGGAGGCCTGCATGATGACGGGCGCGTCGAGCTCGCTCGCGGCGTCCATGATGGCGCAGACCTGCTCCATGTTGTTGACGTTGAAGGCGGGCAAACCGTAGCTGTTTTCGGCAGCGTGGTCGAGTAGTTGGCGCAGAGAAACTAGTGGCATCGCTTTTCCTTCGGGTTTTTAGAATGACATTTCGAAAACAACAGTCGAATCCGCCCTGAATCTGCATTCCCGCTTGGGATGGCCTGTGCGACTGCGTCAGTTCGAGTGACAGCGTCATCGGACCGTCAGGTCTCAGCCCTTACTGCAGGGAGACGTGGCGAAGACCTTCGGCGTGTTGCCGGGAATGTGACGACCTTTCGGGGCTGCGGGCTAGTCTACGCAAGCGTTGGCCGGGGTTCAAACGAGTTTTTTGCACGCTTAGGTGAATTGGATTCATGTACCCGGCATGGCCGTCAGAACGGGCTGTGGCCATTGATGGCGACTGCCCGGAGCGAGGGGGGCGCGTGCCGTTTTCGCGTTACTGCAGTCGCCGGTCCAGCCATTTGAGCACGCAGGCGAACAGGTGCTCCGGCTTGAAAGGCTTGGCGATGAAGTCATCCATGCCGGCAGCGAAGCAACGGCTCTTGTCCTCGGCGAAAGCGTTGGCCGTCATCGCCAGAATCGGGATGCTGCGGCAGGACGCTTTGGTGCGGATCTGTTGCGTCGCCTCGAGGCCGTCGAGTATTGGCATCTGCATATCCATCAGGATCAGATCGTAATCGGTCTTTTCCGTCATGCTGACGGCCTTGGCCCCGTCTTCAGCGACATCGACGACAAGTCCGACGGATTCAAGAAAATCGCGCGCCACTTCGCGGTTGACGGGTTCGTCGTCAACGACCAGAACGAAGGATCCGATATGGCGTTCACGTAAATGCCGTTCGGCATCGCAACTGGTTCTGGAGGCTGAGAGGTCGGAAATATCGCTCTTGTTCAGGCAGGCGGTGAACCAGAAAGTGCTGCCTACGCCTGGCGTACTGCGGACACCGACGTCGCCGTTCATCAGTTCGGCGAGGCGGCGGGTGATCGCCAGGCCGAGACCCGTCCCGCCGTACTTGCGTGTCGTCGATCCGTCCGCCTGTTCGAAGGAATTGAAAAGACGCGGAACAGCTTCGCCCGGGATGCCGATTCCGTTGTCCTTGACTTCGAAACGTATGATGACGGATCGTTGTGATTCGCTGACGCGATGGGCGCGGATCGTCACCAGGCCGCCGTCGGTGAACTTGAGTGCGTTGGTGGCGTAGTTGATCAATGCCTGTTGCAGGCGCGTGGCATCGCCCAGCAGTGCCTCGGGGAATGGGTCGGATTCGATGCGCAGGGTGTTGTCGCGGTTCTGTGCGGATTCGATCAGGATGCTGTGAACGTTGTTGAGCAGGGCCGGGATCGATACCGGCTCGTTCTGCAACTCCAATTTGTCGGCCTCGATCTTCGAGAGGTCGAGTACGTCATTGATGACGTTGAGGAGATGTCGGGAGGCGGTGTCGATCTTGTCGACCCGCTCCTGCTGCGATTGCGTCAGTTCGCTGCGCCGAAGGAGATGGACCATGCCGAAGATGGCATTCATCGGCGTGCGGATTTCGTGGCTCATGTTCGAGAGGAATATGCTCTTTGCGCGATTGGCGTTCTCGGCCTGATCCTTGGCCAGGGAGAGTGCTTTGTTGGCGCGATCGAGCTCGGCGGTGCGGGCGGCAACCAGTTCCTCAAGATGGAATCGATGCTGTTCGAGTTCCACCTCGGCCTGTTTCTTGTCGCTGATGTCGTGGGCAATCGTCGATATGCCGATGATGTTTCCATCGCTGTCGCGAACCGGCGAGATGCTGACCGATACATTGATGACCCGGCCATCCTTGCGTCGCCGCAGCGTTTCGAAGTGGTCGACCGACTCCCCCCGCTTGATATGGTCGAGGATGATGGTTTCTTCGTTCTGCAGGGCGGGAAGGAAGACATCCAGCATTGGCCGGCCGATCATCTCCTCGGCACTGTATCCGAAAATGGCTTCCGCACCGGGGTTCCAGCTGGTGACGATGCCGGTCAGCGTCTTCCCGATGATTGCGTCATCGGAGGACTGGACGATTGCGGCGAATTGCTTGAGTTCGTTCTCCGTCCGTTTGCGCTCCGTGATGTCGCGAACGATTCCGATGGCATGGAATCCGTCGTGCAGGCGAACCGACGCAAGAGAGACTTCGACGGCGATTTCGCGCCTGTCCTTGCGATGCGCCTGAAGTTCCATCGAGCGCCCGATGGCGGCACCGGCGCCGGTGCGTTGAAAAGTCGGGAAGGCCGATTGATGGGCGCCGAGATGACGGGTTGGAACGACCAGTGCATGGAGGTTCTTGCCGATCGCTTCGTCGGCCGAATAGCCGAAGACCTCGGTTGCGGCCTTGTTCCAGTGGGTGATGGCGCCGTCGGGATTTGTCACGATGATGGCATCGTTGGCGGCCTCCATCACCGATTGCAGGGTCGCTTCGGCGTGCTTGCGTTCGGTAATGTCATAGAGGACGACGAGGATGGTGTCGTCCGGTTCTGGCAGGGCTGCCGCCGAACAGAGCACGAAGCGTTGGCTGCCGTTCTTGCAGGTGATGCGGGCCAGGAGGTCGTCGAACGGCTGCCCGGTATCGATGGCGGAGGCGACTCGGTCTTGCCATTCGCGCATGATTTCCGAGCGATAGACGGCGTCGGGGTAGGCCTTTATCCACCAGTCTTCGAGCTGCGGGATGTCGCTGAGTTCGTAGCCGAATGTCTTTATGAAGGCCGGATTGACATAGACGACGCGTTTATCGGCATCGTTGAGAGCGAGTGGAACGGGGGAGGCGTCGATGATCGTCTTGAAGCGCAGATGGCTGCGCCGGATGGATTCGGCATCCTGCCTGTAGCGGTGCCAGTAGCGTCGGTCGATCCAGGCAGCGAAGACGCTGGCGATCAAAAATGCGGTGAGCAAGGCGATGGTCGTGGCCGTGTCACGACGCCATTCGGCGAGCGTGTCGACGGGAGAGACGCCGATAGCGACGACAAGTGGCATGGTGCGTACGCGCTTGAAAGCGTATCTGCGTTCGATGCCGTCAGGCGCCGGGTCGAGATGAAATATGCCGCGATCCTTGCCGGAGTCGATCAGTGTCCTTGTCTCGTCCGTTGATGCCTTGGCGCCGGTCTCGCCAGCGGCCCCGTCGACCGGTGGATAGCGTGTCAGCAAAGCGTCGTCGAGATGGCGCATTAGCGCAGTGCCGTTCGCGCCGAGGTCGAGTCGCGAAAGGAGATCGGTGAAATGCTGGATGGGAACGGCGGCCGAGACGACGCCAGCGAAGGCACCGTTGGCGTCACGATAGGAACGGGTAAAAGCGATAACCCGGATCTTGGAGACCCGGCCCATGATCGGTTCGGTGATGATCAGGCGTTGACCCGGTTGTTTCCGATGTTCCCGGAAGAAATCGCGGTCGGCATAGGTTGCCGGCTTCGAACGGATGACGCCTTTGCCCCAGAGCACGTCGCCTTTGGCATCGCTGACGCGAAACGCATCGACCTCGGGATGGCGGGCAAGCTGCCGTGCCAGCAAAGACTCGACGAAGGCGTCCGGGATTTCATGGTCGCGTCCGGCATATTCGAGCGAGTCCGCGATGTTTTGCAGGGCCAGGTCGATATTCCGGGCAGATTCGGAAATATTCGATTCGAGCAGTTCGACGAGATTGGTCGTGACGATTTGGAGTTGGTCGATCGCGCGCTGGCGGCTGACGACGATTTCATGCGCGCCGAGACTCCAGGCGACCAGATTGACGACGGTGATGGCCAGCACTACCCAGCGCTGAAAGTGCCTCGGGTTGGCCAGCGGGGGGTATGTCCGAGAGAGGGGTGAGCCGGAATCCATGGTCGAGTCCGCCGTGCCGGTCCTGTAATGATGCGAATCACGCGCCTGTGTGCTCTATCATCATATGCTCATGTGCAGGATAGGCCAATGACAAGCTTTGCTTCGCCACGGTAATTTGCCGTTGCGGGAGACCGGGCGGGCGATCCGGTCTTGTCGGGCTTTGTGGCAGTTCGGTGGCGTCGGGCTTGTCCCGTTGTTTGCCGCCGACCGCTAAGCCTCCAGGCGCGCGATGAGTGCTTGCAACTCGGCGGCGTTGACCGGTTTGACGAGGTAGTGGTCGATGTTGAGGTTTTCAGCGTCGATCCGGTCCTGGGGGTCGTCGTAGCCGGTGATGATGATCACCTTGGTGTCGGCGAAACGCTTGTTTCGTCGCAAGGCTTCCCACAGTGAGAACCCGTCGAATCGTCCGGGCAGGCTGAGGTCGAGCAGGAGGATGTCGACGGGGTTGTCCTGGGCATATCGCAATCCGTCCTGCGCCGTTTCCACTTCGGCAATCTGGCGCTGGCCGTTGTCGATGACCTTGCGGATGAGAGTGCGCTGAAGTTTGTCGTCTTCAACGATCAGGATATTGGTTGTGCCCATGATCTCGGTTTGATGCGTGCTGTGGTTTCGGGCGTGACCTCTGAGGCTTGGTTGCGCGTATTCCGTGCGGAGGTCGCTTCTTGGACGAGCAAGTCGAGTCTAGCATGCGTTGGCTTGGCATTGTTCTGCATACGGGAGGTGGCGGCAAAAACCATGGCGTCTTACCACGGACTGCGTTGTTGTCCCGATTTGTGGGCGAAGTGCTCGGCCAGGAAGTCGACGAACATGCGTGTTTTGGCGGCGAGGTTCTCTTTATGCGGATAGACCGCGTAGATGTCGGCGGGGGGGAGTGCGTAGTCTTCGAGCAGGACGTCGAGTTGCCCGGCGCGCACGAACGGTGCCGCGTCCCACTCGGAACGCATGATGACGCCGCGGCCTTCCAGCGCCCAGGTCAGAACGGCCGCGCCATCGTTGCTGCTGAGCGTGCCGCGAACCTTGACCGTATGCGTCTTGCGTGCCTTGGTGAAATGCCATTGTCCATACGCGACGTCGTCCTGCCGGACGATCAGGCAGTTGTGCATCGTCAGGTCGTTCGGCACGACCGGACGGGTCCTGCCTTCCAGATAACGTGGAGAGGCGAAAATCCGCCGTCGGTGATTGGCGAGTTTCCGCGCCAGGACACGACCGTCGGGTGGCGGGCCGAAGCGAATACTCACATCAATATTACCCTCGGCCAGGCTGATCGGCCGGTCGGTCAATAAGAGCTGGATTTCCAGGTCCGGATAGAGTGCCGAAAACTTCGATACCGCCGGGACGATGAAACTGCGGCCGAAGCCGAAGGTGGCCTGAACTTTCAGCAATCCGAGCGGGGCGCCTTGGCTGCTTGAAATCGATCGTTCGAGGTCGTCGATTTCGCTGAGGATGCGTCGTCCTTCGGCGAGGTAGATCTCGCCCTCCTGGGTCAGGCTGATGCGCCGGGTGTTGCGGGCGATCAGGCGAACGCCGATGCGACTTTCCAGTTGGGCCAGCCATTTGCTGACCGCCGACGGGGTGACGTTGAATTCCCGGGCGGCGGCCGAGAGACTGCCGCACTTCACCAATGTCGAGAAAAACGAGAGGTCGGTCCGTAGTTTCATTTGTTCCACCCTGGAATCTAAGGTTTGCCTTAATCAATATTTTTATATTTCATGGAACATTATAAATTATCCACCATTGCCGGATGGGCATGTTTTGGAGAGCGGATGTGGAAAAAGAAGGGGCTATTCAGTCACTGACTGAGACGATGGCGAAATTCACGGCGTACATCGGGAAGCACTTGCCGACGGACGTGGAGAAGAAGCTGTCGGAATTGAGGGGGCGGGAGACGAAGCCGCTGGCGAAGGCGATCTATCTGTCGATGGCGGAGAACCAGAAAGTGGCGGCGAAGCTGGACCGGCCGAGCTGCCAGGACACCGGGGTGATCCAGTACTTCGTGACGGCGGGGGCGAAGTTTCCGCTGCTGGGCGAACTGGGTGACATTCTGGCCGAGGCGACGCGGCAGGCGACGGATGCATCGCCCTTGCGTCACAACGCGGTCGAGACCTTCGTCGAGAAGAATACCGGGACGAACACGGGGACGAAGGCGCCGTGGCTGGACTGGGAGATCGTCGGCGATGACGACGGCGTGACGATCGACGTGTATATGGCTGGTGGTGGCTGCACGCTACCGGGCTCGGCGACGGTGCTGATGCCGGGTCAGGGCTACGAAGGGGTGACCGATTTCGTTTTCGAGGTGATTTCGTCGCGCGGCGTGAATGCCTGTCCGCCGCTGCTGGTGGGGGTCGGGGTGTCGACGGCGGTGGAGACGGCAGCGCGCTTGTCGAAGAAGGCGCTGATGCGGCCGATCGGCTCGCACCACGAGAACGAACGGGCGGCGCTGATGGAGAAGCTGCTGGAAGACGGTCTGAACGAGATGGGCATCGGCCCGCAGGGGCTGACCGGGACGGACAGCGTCATGGGGGTGAACATCGAGTCCTCGGCGCGACATCCCTCGACGATCGGGGTGGCGGTGTCGACGGGCTGCTGGGCGCACCGTCGCGGGCGGATCCGGATCAACGCGGACCTGAGCTATCAAATCATCTCGCATGAAGGAGCGACGCTGTGAGCAAGAAGATTCTGAGAACGCCGATCAAGGACGAAGACCTCGAAGATTTGCGTGCGGGCGACGTCGTCTATCTGACCGGTCACATCGTCACCTG
>NZ_FNCY01000004.1 GCF_900099695.1 Propionivibrio dicarboxylicus
GTCCTCTCCTCGATCTGGACCCCCAACCTCGAATACGCCACCGAGAAGTTCGCCAAGGTCTGCGACCTCGCCGCGCAGTTCGGCCTCACCGTCGATCTCGAGTACGTCCCCATCGCCGCCGTCAATAACCTCGCCGGCGCCGTCAAGGTCCTGCGCGAAGTCAATCGCCCCAATGCCGGTCTCATGATCGACATGCACCACTTCCATCGCGCCCTCGACACGCCCGAGGATCTCGACGCCCTGCCCCGCGAGTGGTTCCACTTCGCCCACCTCTGCGACGCTCAGGGCCAGATCCCCACCGATCGCGCCGAAATGATCCGCATCCTCCGCGAAGAGCGTCTCTACGCCGGTGAAGGCGGCATCGACATCGCCGCCATCCTCAGGCACGTACCCGTCCCCGTCCTCTCTATCGAACTCCCCCACCTCGCCCGCGTCAAGGAACTCGGCACCGCCGAACACGCCTTCCGCTGTATCGAGGCAGCGAAGAAGTATGTGAGCGAGACGCTCGAACAACCCAAAAAATGTGTCGCCATTGCCTGAGGAAGAAAAGAACATGCTGAGCGGAAAAACCACCCTGATCGCCCATATCGGCTACCCGACGACCGCCTTCAAGGCGCCGATGATCTACAACCCCTGGTTCGACAGCAAGGGCATCGATGCCCGTGTCGTACCGATGGGCGTCAAGCCCGAGGACTACCCGGAATCGCTCAAGGCGATCTTCCGCATGAGCAACGTGCACGGCGCCCTTGTCACCATGCCGCACAAGGTGACGACCGTCGGTCTCGTCGATGAAGTGTCCACCACGGCGAAGATCGCCGGTGCCTGCAACGCCATCCTCAAGCGTCCCGACGGCTCGCTGCTCGGCGACATGTTCGACGGTTCGGGCTTCGTCCGCGGCATCCAGCGTGCCGGCTTCAAATGCCAGGGCGCCAAGGTGCTGCTGGTCGGCGCCGGCGGTGTCGGCTCGGCCATCGCCGCCTCGCTCGCCGCGGCCGGCATCGGCGCGATCTCGGTCTACAAGACGCGCAGCGATGCCGCCGTCAATCTGGTGTCGCGCCTGCAGGAATACTATCCGCAGATCGACACGCAACTCGTCCATAGCACCGATGTCGCCGGCTTCGACCTGATCGTCAACGGTTCGCCGCTCGGCATGAAGGACGACGATCCGCTGCCTTTCGACCTCAGCAACCTGTCGCCTTCGACCTTTGTCGGCGAAGTCGTCATGAAGCAGGAAATGACGCCGTTGTTGCAGATCGCCAAGGAACGCGGCTGCCCGTTTGTCATTGGCACGGCAATGCTCTTCGAAATGATCCCGGCGTATCTCGAATTCTTCGGCTTCGGCACCGCTACGCCCGACGAATTGCGTGCCGTTCAGAAAATCCAATATTGATATCGACGCGTCGATGGTTTAGCGTGTTGGTCTAGAAGCACTACAGAAATTAGCGCAGTCAGAGCAAAAAGAGAACTTAGTTTCCGTAGCACAAACCGGGGATTCCCCGTCATCTTTATCACGGAGGTAGGCAGAAATGAAAAAAATGTTAAGCATGATCATCGCAGCAACGTTCACGGTGGGACTCGCAGCACCGGCCGCCATGGCGGCCGACAAGGTCATGAAGTGCGGTATCGTGACCAACAAGGATCGCTCGCTGAGCAAGGGTCTGGTCGAGTTCGGCAAGATCCTCGAGAAGGAAACCGGCGGCACGATCAAAGTGCAGGTCTTCACCGACGGCGTGCTCGGCGGTGACCGTCAGACGCTCGAAGGGCTGCAGATGGGCACGATCCACTGCACGTCCGTATCGACCGGTCCGATCGCTGCCTTCGTGCCGCAATTCGACGTCTTCGACCTGCCCTTCCTGTTCAAGGACAAGGCGACCGCGTTCAAGGTCGCTGACGGCCCGATCGGCAAGGAACTGCTCGACAAGCTGCCGGCGGTTGGCATGATCGGCTTCAACTACTGGGAAAACGGCTTCCGTCACCTGACCAACAACAAGCGCGAAGTCAAAACGCTTGAAGATATCAAGGGCCTGAAGATCCGCACGCTCGAGAGCAAGATCCACGTCGACACCTGGAAACAACTCGGTGCCAACCCGACGCCGATGTCCTTCTCGCAACTCTACACCGCGCTTGAACAAGGCGTCGTCGACGGTCAGGAAAACCCGTACGGTAACGTCGTCTCGAACAAGTTCAACGAAGTCCAGAAGTACCTGACGACGACGGGCCATGTCTATAACGCCAGCCCGTTCCTGGTCAGCAAGAAGTTCTATGACGGCCTCACCGACAAGGAGAAAGAAGCCGTCAAGAAGGCCGCCAAGGAAGCGCAAACCTTCCAGCGTCTTGAGAACGACAAGGAAGACACGGTCAGTGCCGGCACGCTGCAAGCGCGTGGCATGAAGATCACGGCACTGAACCCGGGCGAGCAGCAGAAGGTCGTTGCCGCGCTCAAGCCGGTCTATGACAAGTACTCGGAAACGCTTGGCAAGGACTTGGTCGCCCGCATGCTGGCTGCCGTCAAGTAAGAAGCGGCAAGACGGAACGACGCCGGAAGGGGGGATTCCTTCCGGCGTTATTCCGGTGTAGTCATCTCCAACCGGACTCACTTCATGACATCACCTATCACTGCAAAACTCGACAAGGGCTTCAACGCGATTCTCGCGATCTGCCTCGGTCTGATGGGCATACTGATTTTCCTCAACGTGCTTCTGCGCTATTGCTTCAACTCCGGCCTGCCATGGGCGGAGGAGTTCTCGCGCTTTCTCTTCGTCTGGCTGACCTTCCTCGGCGCCATC
Source organism: Propionivibrio dicarboxylicus (assembly GCF_900099695.1). Lineage (GTDB taxonomy): Bacteria > Pseudomonadota > Gammaproteobacteria > Burkholderiales > Rhodocyclaceae > Propionivibrio > Propionivibrio dicarboxylicus. The sequence continues at coordinate 2,787 of NZ_FNCY01000004.1, forward strand.
GGCGCGTTGAAGGACAACGCCCACCTCGGCTTCACTTCGCTCGTGCAGAAACTGCCGCCGACAGGCAAGAAGATCGCCTACATCCTGAGCAATGCCATCGTCCTGTACTGCCTGGCCGCGCTGTTCGAAGGCAGCTGGGAAATGACGACGATGTCGGCGCACACGCTGTCGCCGGCGACCGGCCTGCCGCTCTCCTACATGTACGGCATCGGCGTCATCATGGGCATCGGCATGTTCGGCATCGTTTTCTTCAAGCTCTACCGGGCACTGTTCGTCAAGGGCGCCATCGACGAGCTCGTCGTCCTGCGCGAATCCGAGGACGACCGCGACTTCTCGGCGGATGCCGATCACCACGCCCAGCAGGGAGACAAGAAATGACCGTCGCCGTATTCATGTTTTCACTCTGCGGCGCGATGATGCTGGGCATGCCCATTGCCTTCGCGCTGATCGCCTGCGGCATCGCACTCATGTTCCACCTGGACATGTACGACGTTCGCATCCTGGCGCAAAACCTCATCATCGGCGCCGACAGCTTCGCGCTGATGGCCGTGCCCTTCTTCCTGCTCGTCGGTGAGCTGATGAATGCCGGCGGCATCTCGAAGCGGATCATCAACTTCGGCATGGCGCTGGTCGGCCACATTCGCGGCGGCCTCGGCTATGTCGCGATCATCGCCGCGTTCATCTTCGCCGGTCTCTCCGGTTCGGCGGTCGCCGACACGGCGGCGCTGTGCGCGATCATGATCCCGATGATGGGCGAAGCCGGCTACAACAAGGCCGGTTGCGCGGCGCTGATTGGCTCGGGCGGCATCGTCGCGATGATCCTGCCGCCAAGCATCGCCTTCATCGTCTTCGGCGCCATCGGCAACGTCTCGGTCGTCAAGCTGTTCATCGCCGGGATCTTCCCGGGCATCCTGCTCTGCTGTTCGCTCGCCGGTGCCTGGTGGTACATCTCGCGCAAGCAGCAGGTCGTCGTTTTCCCGAAGAAGACCAAGGCCGAAGTCTGGCAGGCGACGCGTGAAGCGAGCTGGGCGCTGTTCCTGCCGATCCTGATCATGGTCGGCATCAAGGGCGGCGTCGTAACGCCGACCGAAGCGGCCGTCGGCGCGGTGTTCTACACGCTCTTCCTCTGCCTCGTCATCTACCGCAGCGTCAAGCTCAGCCAGATCCCGCACATCCTGATGGCGGCCGCCAAGACGACCAGCGTCATCATGTTCCTGATCGCCGCCGCCATGGTCTCGGCCTGGCTGATTGCCATCGCCAACATCCCGGGCGAAGTCACCGAATGGCTCGAGCCGCTGATGGGCAACCGTCTGCTGCTGCTGATCGCCATCAACGTGCTGGTCTTCGTCGTCGGCACCGCGATGGACCTGACGCCGACCGTGCTGATCCTGACGCCGGTGCTGATGCCGATCGTGCTCAAGGCGGGCATCGATCCGGTCTATTTCGGCGTCATCTTCATCCTCAACAATGCCATCGGTCTGCTGACGCCGCCGGTCGGCACGGTGCTGAACGCCGCCTGCGGCGCCGGCAAGGTTAAGATGGACGAGCTCATGGTTCAGGTCGTGCCGTATCTCCTCATCGAGAGCGGCCTGCTCCTCCTGCTGATCCTCTTTCCGGAACTCGTGCTGGTTCCTCTCAAGTGGATGTCCTGACCATCAGACAGGGCACTCTCCTTCAAACGCCGCCTTCGGGTGGCGTTTTTTTTATTCCAGCCTGACTGACTGCCGCGCGTCGGCGCAAGCACAGGAGTCCTCGCGCCTACAGCGACCGCCTCACGAAAGGCAAAAAAAAAGGCGCTGCCCTCGGACAGCGCCTTCGCTTCATGCACGCCGCGATTCAGGACGGCGCCCCCTTGGCGATCCGGCGCCGCTGCAGCACGACGATAACGCTAAGCACGGCGAGCGCTGGCAAAATCATCCATTCCGGCGCCGGACGCGGGTTCGGCACCTCCATGGCGATGATCTTCTGCCCTTGCTGGAAGCCGGCCTTCTCTGCCTTGCTGCGGAACTTGACGAGCAGGACATCGACCTGCTCGCCTTGCGGCAGCAGGCGCAAGCCGAAGCCGTCGAGGCGCTTTGTCGCCGGCCCGGGTTCGCCGAGCGGCAGCAGCATGCCCTTCTTGACCGGCTTGCCGTTGATATCCTCGCCCTCGACCCAGACGCGCAGGCTTTCATTGGCCGGCGACTTCTCGATGAGCTGCATGAGGTCGGTGGCGGCGACGCGCGAATACGGCGGATAGACCATGTCCATCCAGAAATTCGGCCGGAACAGGCTGAAGGCGATGAGCAGCAGGACGATCGTCTCGGGCCAGGTATTGCGCGTCAGGAACCAGTGCTGCGACGCTGCAACGAAGACCAGGCTGGCGATGACGGCGAAGACGACGACGATGATGAACTCCGGCACGCTGTTGATGCCGATCAGCAGCAGCTGTGTGTTATAGATGAACATGAACGGCAGCACGCTGGTGCGAATGCTGTACCAGAAAGCCGTGAAGCCGGTCAGCAGCGGATCGGTCTTGGCGATGCCGGCAGCCGCATAGGCGGCCAGCCCGACCGGCGGCGTCACGTCGGCCATGATGCCGAAATAGAACACGAACATATGGATGGCGATCAGCGGCACAATCAGGCCGCTCTGGGCGCCAAGTTCGACGACGACCGGCGCCATCAAGGACGAGACGATGATGTAGTTGGCCGTCGTCGGCACGCCCATGCCGAGGATCAGCGAGGCGACCGCGACCATCACCAGCATCAGCAGCAGGTTGCCGGCCGAGATCAGCTCGACGACTTCGGCGAGGACAAGGCCGATGCCGGTCAGCGTCACGGTCCCGACGATGATGCCGGCGGTCGACGTGGCGATGGCGACGCCGATCATGTTGCGGGCGCCGGCCGTCAGGCCGATCTTGAGGTCGGCAAAACCCTGGTCGGCCTGTGCGCGGATGTCCTCGCGTCCGCGGAAAAAGGCGCTCAGCGGACGCTGCGTGACGAGAATGAACATCAGGAATACCGTTGCCCAGAAGGCCGACAGCGCCGGCGACAGCTCCTCGACCATCAGATTCCAGATCAGCGCCGCGACCGGCAGCAGGAAATGCAAGCCGCTCTTCAGCGTCGGCCCCGGCTGCGGCAGGGTCAGGATCGGCGAATTCGGGTCCTCCATATGCAACTCGGGATAACGCGCCTCGTAGCGAAGCAGCGCGATATAGGCAATCAGCATCAGCACGGCGATGATATAGACGGATGCCGGACCAGCGAGGTTCTTGATCCAGCCGAGACCGAAATAGACGATGTTGGCGAGGATCACGACACCGCTGATCGTCATCACGAAGTTGACCAGGCGGTTCATCAAGGGCGGCACGACCTCGCGCGGAATGCCTTTCAGATTGGCCTTGCAAGCTTCGAGGTGCACGATGTAGAACAGCGCGATGTAGGACATGATCGCCGGCAGCGCCGCGTGCTTGATGATCTGCGTATAAGGAATGCCGACGTATTCGACCATCAGGAAGGCAGCCGCCCCCATTACCGGCGGCATGATCTGTCCATCGACCGACGCGGCCGTCTCGACGGCGCCGGCAACGTGTGGCTTGTAGCCGACGCGCTTCATCAGCGGAATCGTGAAGGTGCCGACGGTAACGACGTTGGCGATCGAGCTGCCGGAGATCAGGCCGGTCAATCCGGACGAAACGACGGCGGCTTTGGCCGGTCCGCCGCGCATGTGCCCGAGCAGCGAGAGCGCCGATTTGATGAAATAGTTGCCGGCGCCGCCGGTATCGAGCAAGGCACCGAACAGCACATAGAGAAAGACGAAGCCCGACGAGACGCCGAGCGCCACGCCGAAGACCCCCTCGGTCGACAGCCAGAGGTGCGACATCGCTTTCGAGAACGATGCCCCCTTGTGCGCAATCATGTCGGGCATGTACGGGCCCAGGAAGATGTAGCCGATGAACAGGATGGCCATGATCGCCATCGGCAAGCCGACGACGCGGCGCGTCACCTCAAGCAGGAACACCAGGCCGCCAGCGGCAACGACGAGGTCGAGCGTCGTCGGTTGTCCCGGACGCCCGGCGAGCTGGACGTAGAAGATGTAGAGATAGGCGGCGCAGAAGGCGCCGAGCAGCCCGATCACCCAGTCCTGCACCGGAATCCAGGCGCGCGGCGAGGTCTTGAGCGGCGGAAAGAGCATGTAGCCGAGGAACATCGCCACCGCCAGGTGGATGGCGCGCGACTCGGTATCGTTGAGCACAAAGAAGCCGAGCGAGAACGGTAGCGGCGAGGCAATCCATAACTGGAACAAGGACCAGGCCAGTGCCACGCCCATGATGATTTTCGCCACCACGCCGCTCGGCCGGCGCCCGCCGGTATCCGACTCGGCGACCATTTGCCGGATTTCCTCATCGGTCATTTCCGGCTTGTCGACTTCCTTTTCACTCACAGCGCGCCCCCCATCAGGAACAACAACGCGGATGAAAGACGGCCCCACCATGGAGCCGTCTGTTCTTCAGGACAATGTCAAATCGTGCCGCCGGCCTACATCCAGCCCTTTTCCTTGTAGTACTTGACCGCGCCGGGGTGTAGCGGCGCCGACATGCCGCTGCCGATCATTTCCTTCGGGTCAAGATTGGCGAAGGCCGGGTGCAGCTTCTTGAACTCGTCGAAGTTGTCGAAGACCGCCGACACCATCGCGTACACCACGTTATCCGGCACCTTGGCCGAGCTGACGAAACTCGCCATCACGCCGAAGGTCTTGACCGGGTCGGGATTGTTCGGATAAATGCCACCGGGAATCGTCGCCGCAGCGAAGTACGGATACTCCTTGATCAGCTTGTCGACGGCCGGACCGCTGACGGCGACGAGCTTGGCGCCGCAAGTCGTCGTCGGATCCTGGATGTTCGCCGCCGGGCTGCCGACGACATAGCCGAAGCCGTCGATCTTGTTGTCGCAGAGCGCCGCGCCATGCTCATCGGGTTTCAGTTCGGAGGTCAGCGAAAAATCGCTGGTCTTCATGCCGAGCGCCGTCATCAGCATCTCGATGGTGACGCGCGTGCCCGATCCCGGGTTGCCGACGTTGAAGCGCTTGCCCTTGAAGTCCTCGAATTTCTTGACGCCGGACTCCTTGCGCGCCAGCACCGTCAACGCCTCGGGATAAACCGAGAAGACTGCGCGAAGATCGCTGTGGGCGCCGCCTTCCTTGAACTGCGCCAATCCCTTGACGGCGTTGAACTGGATATCGGACTGTGCGACACCGAAGTCGAGCTCGCCGGACTTGATCGTATTGACGTTGTAGACCGAACCGCCGGTGCTTTCGACCGAGCAACGAATGCCGTGCTTGGCGCGTTCCTTGTTCATCAGGCGGCAGATGGCGCCACCTGCCGCGTAGTAAACCCCGGTAACGCCACCCGTACCGATCGTCACGAATTTCTGCTGGGCGACGGCGCTCGGGCCGATCAGGGTACTGCCCGCCACCAATGCTGCTGCAATCAGAGTCAGTTTTTTCATCGTTGAGTTCTCCATTGAAAAATCGAAAATCAACACAACAAAACCGGAACGGCATAGGCCGTGCTCATGCAACTTCTTGATTCGGCGTCCGTCGGAAGACACGGACATCGGGGACCACAGCGATGAGCTTAGCGTAATTCTCCGAAATTAGTGCAAATGAATAACAAAAACATTCTCCCGCAGCACAAGCCTCACACACCGTGCACAACAATCGTGCCGAAGCACCAGGATCGCGCACCGCCAACGCGCATTCGATACAGCACTGTCATTACCCCTGAAAAGACGCCTCATTCCCGCCAACGGCCGGATCAGGTATGCTGGACGATGAACCTGGTGGGGCAGGCGCGATGCTTGCTAGCTCAGGAACAACGCAAGACAGCATTCGAACGCAAGCAAGAAGCCCTCCCGATCATGCAAGACACGCGGCGCTGACCCCTTCGCGATATCCAGCCCAACCGTTCCTGGACGCCCGATGCCCTCCTCCCGCACATTTTCCAAGCTCGCCGCACTGGCCGCGCACGACATCGGCCAGCGCGGCTTTTCCAGCGCTGCGCTGCCGCAATCATCACTGCGGCAGGCGGCAGAGAGCCTGCTGAACGGTGAACGCAGCGTGATCTGCACCGGTTTCTGCATCCGCGCGGCGATGATCGGCGAGAACGATGGCCCGCCCGGTGCGCTGGCGATCGCCGACGCGCTGCGCCAACTCGGCCAGCAGGTCGTCTTCGTCAGCGACCGCTTCAGCAGCGGACTGCTCGACGCCGGCATGCGCGTCTATGACATGCACCTGCCGGTGACGCTGCTGGAGCGCGACCAGGCGACGGCCGACCGGGAAATCGCCGCGCTGCTCGCCGATTTCCGGCCGACCCATGTCGTCGCCATCGAACGTCCCGGCAGCGCCATCGACGGACATCGCTACAGCATGCGCGGCGCCGTGCTCGACGATCTCGTGCCCGCCGCCGACGCGCTGCTCGCGCCCGGCGGCGCCACCACCATCGCCATCGGCGACGGCGGCAACGAACTCGGCATGGGGGGGTTGCGCGCCGATCATCACCACCGCGTCATGTACGGCGAGAAGATCTTCTGTGCGACACGGGCCGATTTCGTCATCCCCGCCGGCATCTCGAACTGGGGCGGCCATGCCCTGGCCGCGGCCCTGGCTGTTCTCGCCGGACGGCCGCTGATGCGCGCGCCGGAGCACGAACGCAACGTCCTCGAAGCGCTTCGGGACGCCGGCGCGGTGGACGGCTGCACCGGTACGGCGGAATTGTCGGTGGATGGGATCGCCTGGAAAAACTACGCGAAAACGCTCCACGCCCTCTACGCGGCCGCCTGCGGCGGTCGCGCCTGAATTCGCCGCACAACGCCAGACATTCGGCGCCGTCCTGAAGACAGGGCAGCGCCGGCGCGACTCAGGTACGGAACGAACCGAACTTGGCCTGCAGACCCTGCGCCACCTCATCCAGCGCACGCAAGCTCGCGGTAACTTCCTGCAAGCCGACCTGGGATGCCTGCATGCGGCGGGTCACATTCTCGGCGCTGCGCGCCATCGCCGTCGTCGCCGACTGCTCTTCGCGTGTGGACAGGGCGATCTCGTTCATCCGGCCACGCACGTCGTCCATGTTGCTGCGAATATCGTTGATCCGGGTGGCGGCGAGTTCCGCCCCGGAAACGCTATCGCGTGCCGAGCGCATGGTGTGTTGCATCGTCTCGACCGCGTGACTGGTCTCGTTGCGCATGCTCTCGGTCATCGAGGTGATTTGCACCGTCGCCGTGCCGGTCCGTTCAGCCAGCTTGCGCACTTCGTCGGCCACCACGGCGAAACCGCGCCCCTGCTCGCCCGCCCGCGCCGCCTCAATCGCCGCATTGAGCGCGAGCAGATTGGTCTGGTCGGCGATCTCCTTGATCACCTGCGTGATACCGCTGATTTCCTGCGCGCGCTGGCTGAGCTGCTCAAGCAGCGAAGCGAGGCTGTCGATTTCCTGCGCCGAGCGGCCGACCTGCGTCGCCACGTCGCCGACGGCCTCGGCCGACTCCCGCGACAACTGATTCGTGTTGCCGACCAGGGCGTCCGCCTCGCCGGCGTTTTCCGCCACATGCGCGACACTGACGGTAATTTCCTCGACCGTCGCCGCATTGCTCGAACTCTGATCGGCCAGTTCACGAAACTCGTCCGCCAAGCGGGCGAGAACGTCATTGATGTCATGCACGCCCTGCGTCAGCGTCGCCGCTTCACGGGTAATCCCGGCGAACATGCCGCGCAGACTCTCGATGAAGGTGTTGAAATACTGCGCCGTTTCGGCGATCTCGTCCTTGCCCTGGATGTCGATGCGACGGGTCAGGTCGCCGCCGCCCTTGGCAATGTCCTGCAGCATGGTCTTCATGACGTTGAGCGGACGCGTGAAGCTGGCGGCGATGTAGAAAGACACCGCCACGGAAAGCAACACGACGGCGAACGCGATAAGCATCGTCACCCACATCAGGGTTTCCAGCCTGGACAGGACTTCCCGCGCCGGCACGTTGACCGCCAGACTCCACGAGGTCCCCGGAATCGGCGCATAGGCGACATACTTGGACACCCCATCAAACGAATACGCGCCGATACCGCTCACGCCCGTCACCATCTTGCCGGTGATTTCGCGCAACGACGGCGGCATGGACGTGTCGGTCATCGCATTGACCTTCATGGCCAAATCCTTGCTCGGATGGAAAATGATGAGTCCATCGCTCTGTACCACGTAGGCATAGCCCGTCTGGCCGGACTTGACCTGTCCGACGAGCTTGACGACATCGTCAAGACTGACGGCGCCGCCGAGAATGCCAATCGACTTGCCGCCACGGGCGACAGGACCGACGGCAACGACCACCGGCTTGCCGGTATCCTTGGCGACGACGGGGTTGCTGAGCACCGCCTGCCCCCCCATCGCCAGCTTGAAATAGGGACGCTCGATCAGGTTGGCCTTCTGTCCGGTCGTGAAGCTCGCGTCGCCGTTCGGCAAGGCCATCATGAACGACTGGAACAGCGTCATCCGCTGGGCCTCGGTCCGGAGATAGGCCATCGCCGTCTCGCCGCCAACCTCGCTGACCAGCGGGGAGTTCCCCAGCAAGGATACCTCGCCCTTGCGCTCCGACACCCACATGCCGATCTTCTCGGCATTGTCATTGGCAAGCACCGTCAGATTCTCTTCCATCGTCCTGACGATAATCCCGCGCGCATACCAGTATCCGACCGTGCCGATGACAGCGGTCGACAACAGCACCAGTGCCACGATTGCGAATGTCAGTCTGCCTTTGATGCTGTTCATTCGAGGCCTCGCCAATAAAAGTCCGAAATCGGGAAAACCCGCCCGGAATAAATTCATTGCGGGTATGCCTTCCACGGCGAATAGTAAGCGGCAAAACCGGGGGAAATCCAGAACAAAATGACAAGATGCCATACCCCCTCCGACGGCAGGGATACCGCTTTTCCGTCGGGCCGTGCTAGCGTCGTGCCTTGCCGCTGAGCGTGTCGATATCGATGCGCACGACCGTCACCGCGTCGAATTTGGCGGCGAGGTACTTCTCTCCCTCAGGCATGAACTCGGGCGAATACTTTTCCAGGATACCGACCAGCGCCTGGCGCTTTTCCTCGCCCTCGACACGGCTCGCCCGACCGGCGGCAATCGCACTTTCATATTCGGTGGCGAACTGGCGCGGTAGCGTCCTGACCTTGCCGACAACGCAGAACGAGACCTCCGGCCGGGCATCGAGATGCTCGAGCTTGCGCCCGACGGTGGCGCAATGGAAGTAAATGGCATTGTCACGAACGATGTAGCTGAGCGGCACGCCGTAGGGCAACCCGTCCGGGCCGACCGTAGACAGCACGCCGTACAGCCCCTCCGCCAGCACGGCGGCGGCGTCCTCGGCAGCCACCGCGCGGTCGCTTCTTCGCGGCGCCCTGGCCGCAATCTCCGCAACGCCGCTCATGACGGCCTCGCGCTGTCGCGGTAAGCGAGGACGAGCCGATCGAGGAAACCGCACAGCGCCGCGTTCGCTTCGCTGAAATCATGCCGGCGCAGGGCTTCGGCCGATTCGACGAAGCGGTGATGCTGCCAGGAGGGAAGCGCGGTCTCGGCGGCGATCAGGGCCTCGATCACCGCTGGCGTGAATTCGAGATGGCATTGCAGGCCGACGACCAGCGGCATGTACTCGACGATCTGGCGCGGACAGCCTGCGCTGCTGGCGATGATCGTCGCCACCGGCGTCAGCCCCGGCATGTCGTTATGCCAATGTCCGACCGGGAGCGTCGCGCCGAAATGCCGGAATTTCTCGTTACGCAAGCCATCGGCGGTCAGCGCGATCGGGAATTTGCCGATCTCCTTTTCCGGGCTCCGGCTGGCCGGCGCGCCCAGCGCCTCGCCGATCAACTGGGCACCGAGGCAGACGCCGACGACCGCCTTGCCAGCGGCGACGCACGCGGCGATCAGGCGCTGTTCGGCGCGCGCATCGAAATACGGACATTCGGCCAGCGTCGTCGTCGGCGATTGCGGCCCGCCGAGCACGACGAGAAGATCGATACCCGCCGGCGACGACGGGAGCGGCTCACCCAGATACACGCGCGACCAGGTACTGGCAAAACCGCGCGCCGCGGCCCAATCGACAAAGGCCCCCGGCGCTTCGAACGCCTCATGAACGACAAAATGTAGCTGCACGAAAAACTCTCCAAAAACGTCCCGCAGCACGGAACGAACGGAGGCTAAAATATCACGGCACCGGACCCGTCGTAAGGGCCGGTTTCTGAATTTTTAATAGTCCGGTCATGAAACGCAGCGAACTCATCCTCGAACTCGGCGGCGACGATACGCAGCCGCGCTATCTTCGCCTGGCGGCGGCCCTGCTCGGCGCCATCGAGCGTGGCCGCCTGCGTCCCGGCGACCTGCTGCCGGGCACGCGGGCGCTCTCGACCCAACTCGGGCTGCACCGCAACACCGTCAATGCGGCGTTTCACGAACTCATCCTGCAAGGCTGGCTGGTCGCCGAGGCCTCGCGCGGTACCCGCGTCGCCCCCGACCTGCCCGCCCTCGGCAAAGTGCCGGCGCCGCCCCGCCGGACGGCCGCGCCCGCCCCTGCCGAGCGCGATACGACGATGCCCTTGCGCGTCTCGGACGGCATCCCCGATTCGCGCCTGCTGCCCGCCGCCGACCTGGCGCGCGCTTTCCGCCGCGCGATCTTGCGCCCCATGCAAGGCGTCGCCGACGGTTACGGCGATCCGCGCGGAACGCCGGCACTGCGCCAGGCGCTGACCGGCTACCTCGGCCAGGAACGCGGCATCGCGACAGTTGCGGACGACCTGATCGTCACGCGCGGCAGTCAGATGGCGATTTACCTGGCGGCGCGGGCGAGCCTCGCGCCCGGCCAGGCGATCGCCGTCGAGGATCCCGGTTATCGGCTCGCCTGGGCGGCTTTCCATGCGGCTGGCGCACACATCGTCGGCGTTCCGGTCGATGCGCAAGGCCTCGACGTCGCGGCACTGGAAAGCCTGCTGGCGCAGCGCCACGACATCGGCGCCGTCTATGTCACCCCGCATCACCAATATCCGACCACGGCGACGCTGGGCGCCGGGCGGCGGCTGCGACTGCTCGAACTCGCGCGGCGGTATCGCCTCACCGTCATCGAGGACGACTACGACCACGAATACCGCTTCGCCGGCCGGCCGGTACTGCCGCTCGCCGCGCGCGCCGAAGCCGATGCGCCGGTCATTTATATCGGCTCCTTGTCGAAGCTGCTCTCGCCGGAGATCCGGCTCGGTTATGCGGTGGCGCGCCCGGACATCGTCGCGCGCATGGCCGAGATCCGCAACGTCATCGACCGCCAGGGCGACGCGCCGCTCGAGATTGCCATGGCCGAACTGATCGCCGACGGGACGCTCGCCCGCCATGCGCGCAAGGCCCGGCGCATCTACGAAGGGCGGCGTGACCGCCTCGTCGACGCTTTACGCCGCCGACTCGGCGACACGCTGGTCGTCGACACGCCGTCGGGCGGCCTCGCCCTCTGGACCCGGCTGCACGACGACATTGCGGCCGACGCCTGGAGCGCGGCGGCCACCGACCTCGGCGTCCACATCGCCGGCGGCACCCACTATGCGCTCGACCCCGCTCGCGCGCCCAATGCTTTTCGCATCGGCTTTGCCAAGCTCGCCGACGACGAGATCGAGACGGTGGTCGAGCGCCTGGCGGCCAGCCGGCCGGCTTAGCGCCTATTTCGGCAGGGCTCTTAGCGCGCTCCGGCGATCACCGCGACGACGTCGAGCGCTGCTACGGCGACCAGCGCCAGAGCGGCGCCGAAGTCACCGTGAACGAGACAGAGCGACAGCGACAGCGCCGTCGCGACCGAGATCGCCGCCAGCGTCCAGAACGCATCGTGCCGGGAGGAAGAAAGTGTGCGTACCATGATCGATTCTCCTGAAATAACATGATCGGGATGCACCGTCGGCCGGGGTACGTGTATATACTATTGCTTGTTCATAATCATATAAAAACAAGCGATCGCTCATGTAACGAGGTAAAGCACGATGACCTTCACCCAGCTTGAAATATTCGTCCTGGTCGCCGAACTCGGCGGCTTCACCGCCGCCGCAGAAAAGCTCGGCATCAGCCAGTCGGCGGTCTCGCACGCCCTGAAGCAACTCGAACGCGAATGGGGCGTGACCCTGCTCTCACGCAACAAGGCCGGCATCGACCTGACCGAAATCGGCAAACCGCTGCTCGTGCGCGCCCGCGAACTGCTCGGCATCGCCGAGGCGATGCGCCAGGAAATTTCGGCCGTGCGCGGCCTGCAGCGTGGTGTGCTGCGCATCGGTTCCTTCGGCCCCTCGTCCTCGCTGCTGCTCCTGCCGCAGATCCTCGAACAGTATCGCCAACAGTATCCGGACATCGACATCTTCGTCGATGAAGGCCCCGACGACGCCGTCGCCCAGTGGATCGCCGAACGGCGCGTCGATGTCGGCTTCGTCGTCCTGCCGGACGAGCGTTTCGACACGCAACTGCTCATCGAGGACTGCTTCGTCGCCGTGCTGCCGGTCGGCCATCGACTCGCGCGGCAGACGCAACTGCGCATCGCCGACCTCTGCGACGAGCCGTTCATCATGACCGCCGCCGGCGCCGCCGCGCAGATCGAACCCCTGTTCGAGCGCGCCGGCCTGCGCCCGAAGATCAAGCACCGCTATTCGCAGATCCTGACGATCATCAAGATGGTCGAACATGGCGCCGGCGTCTCGATCATTTCGAGCCTGGCCCTCTCCGACCAGGTCATGGACCTCTGTCCCGGCGTCGTCAAGATTCCGCTGACGCCGGTGGCGCGGCGCTCGGTCGGCCTCGCCGTCCACAACCTCGCCCAGGCCAGCCCGGCAGTCCTCGCCTTCATGAAGACGGCGCGAACACTGGCGGCCGCGTCACGGCTCGGCCCGACGCAACGCGCGCCGGGATCGCGCCGCCGCAGTTGAAGGCGCCCGCCGCCTCAGCACTCCGGCATCAGGAAGTCATGGCGAATCCCCTCGCCGAGTTCATAGATGCGATCCATGAAATCGGTGAGGAACTCGTGCAGACCGCCGGCCAGCACATCGTCGATACGGCCGTAGTGGATCTGCGAGTAGAGCCGGCCGGCGAGCCGTCCGGTCTCGGCCGATTGCGGATTGCGGATGGCATCGAGCGTCTTGACGACGCCGTGCAGGCAGGCATGCAATGAACGCGGCATATCCGGACGCAGGATCAGCAGCTCGGCGACGCGGGCCGGCGTGATGATGTCGCGATAGACCTTGCGATAGACCTCGAAGGCCGACACCGAACGCAGCAGCGCGCCCCACTGGTAGAAATCGCTGGCCCCCTCCTCGCCATGTCCGCCGCCGAGCACATGATATTTGACGTCGAGGATACGGGCGGTGTTGTCGGCGCGTTCGAGGTAGCCGCCGAGCCGGATGAAGCTCAAGGCCTCGTCCTGCAGCATGGTGCCGAAAGTGACGCCGCGGATCACTGCCGCGCGCAGCTTGACCCATTCGAAGAAGGCGCCGATGCCGCCGGCCAGGATCGGCTCGATCTTCTGGTCGCGCACCTCGAGCCAAGTCATGTTGCAGCTTTCCCAGGTCTCCGAGGTCAGCGTGCCGCGCACCGCGTGGGCGTTTTCGCGCGCCGCGCGCAGACAGCTGAAGATCGACGACAGGTTGTCGGGGTCGAGCACCATGAAGCGCAGCACGTTCTCGGCATTGGCTTCGTCATAACGCGCGAAGAAGGCCTCGTCGAGGCTGTTGAGCGCCAGGATCGCGCCCCAGTTCTGGTTTTCGGCCGCCAGCGGCTTCGGCACCAGCGACATCTGATAGGTCACGTCGAGCAGGCGGGCAAGATTTTCGGCGCGCTCGGTGTAGCGCGACATCCAGTAGAGGTGGTCGGCGGTGCGGCTTAGCATGATGCGTTCTCCCGTCCGTTGTTTTCAAGCACCCAGGTATCCTTGGTGCCGCCCCCCTGCGACGAATTGACGACCAGCGAGCCTTCGCGCAGCGCGACCCGCGTCAGGCCGCCGGGCACCATGTCGATGTCCTTGCCCGAGAGGACGAAGGGACGCAGGTCGAGGTGGCGCGGCGCCACGCCCGATTCGACGAAGGTCGGGCAGGTCGATAGCGCCAGCGTCGGCTGGGCGATGTATTTTTCGGGCGCGGCGACGATGCGCGCGCGGAAATCCTCGATCTGCTGGCGCGTCGAAGCGGGTCCGACGAGCATGCCGTAGCCGCCGGCGCCATGCACTTCCTTGACGACCAACTCGGGCAGATGATCGAGTACGTAGCGGAGATCGTCGGGCTTGCGCAGCATGTAGGTCGGCACATTGTTGAGCAGCGGCTCCTCGCCGAGATAGAAGCGGATCATGTCCGGCACATAGGGATAGATCGACTTGTCGTCGGCGACGCCGGTACCGATCGCATTGGCCAGCGTGACGCGGCCGGCGCGGTAAGCCGAGAGCAGGCCCGGCACGCCGAGCATCGAGTCCTTGCGGAACGCGAGCGGGTCAAGAAAATCGTCGTCAAGGCGACGGTAGATGACATCGACACGCTGCGGGCCACGCGTCGTGCGCATGAAGACGGTGTCGTGATCGACGAAGAGGTCGCGTCCCTCGACGAGTTCGACGCCCATCTGCTGCGCCAGGAAGGTGTGCTCGAAGTAGGCGCTGTTATAGACGCCGGGCGTCAGCAACACGACGGTCGGGTCCTCGACGCCGGCCGGCGCGACCGTGCGCAGATTCTCGAGCAGCATGTCGGGATAATGCTGGACGGGTGCGATCTGATGGCGCGCGAACAGTTCGGGGAAGAGCCGCATCATCATCTTGCGGTCCTCGATCATGTAGGACACGCCCGAAGGCACGCGCAGATTGTCCTCGAGCACGTAGAACTCGCCTTCGCCGGCGCGCACGAGGTCGACGCCGGTGATATGCGAATAGATCCCGGCCGGCACATCGACGCCGATCATCTCGCGGCGGAACTGGGCGTTGTTGAGGATCTGGTCTTCGGGAATCAGCCCGGCGCGCAGGATATCCTGGTCGTGGTAGATGTCGCCGAGGAAAGCGTTGAGCGCCTTGACGCGCTGCCGCAAGCCGCCCTGCAGGGCCTTCCACTCGTCGGCCGGAATGACGCGCGGGATGATGTCGAAGGGAATCAGCCGCTCCTTGCCGGCCTCTTCGCCATAGACCGCGAAGGTGATGCCGACGCGGCGAAAGGCGATATCGGCCTCGGCGCGCTTGCGCTCGATCCGCTCGGCCGGCGTCCGCGCCAGCCACTCGTCATAGACCCGGTAATGCGGACGGACGCTGCCGTCCGCCGCGTGCATTTCATCGAAAAATTTTTTCGTCATGGCCCTCACCGCTGCGAAGATGTCCATGACCCTTCTAGCAGAAAGCGTACCAAAGGCGGATTGCCCGCAGTGGCGGGCTTTTGCGGCACCAACGCAGGAACGATGCACCAAAAGCGGCCGTCCCGCACCCGGGCGGGGCACGCCACGCCCGCATCGCAGCCACATCACCGTCGCATTACGGCCGCATCGCCGTCACTTCATGCCGACCGCATCGCGCGCGGCGGCCCGGTGCGTCTTCCGGCGGCGCGTGCGCAGCCTGCCGGAAGACGGACTAAGCATCCATTTCGGTCGGGATCGTGTGCCGCGAGCCCTACCGAAATAGACTCTAAGGCATTTCGCCGATGCGGATCAGCGCCGCGCCAAAAGCGTCCGAGCCGGCTTTCCCCGAAAGGACGATCGTCTGCTGCAGCAACGAGTTGCCCTGGGCATCGCGCAGGCTTTTCAGGAACGGTCCTTCCTTGACCGCCCGCAGACGCGAAAGATCGCGCGGCGTGTCGGTCAGCATCACCAGGATCGTATCCTCGCCGGCCGGACCGCCCGCCCTGAAGGCCCAGCCCGGGCGCGGCAAGCGGCGCGTCTCGCCGGCCTCGATGGCATTCTGCTCGTCGAGCGCGTTCGGATAGAGCAGGTAGAGGCTGTCGTTGTCGGAACCGGCCATGACGAGATAGAGGTAGCCGTCGCGATTGGCCGTGATCGACATTTCGAAGGCATCGACGCCGATCTTCAGCGTCGACTTCGGCACATCCACACGCATCGCCCGCGCCGCATCGCGCTGCATGTAGATTTCCTCGAGCACGCGCGACGGCTTGACGCTCACCACCGGCGGTGTGGGGGCGAGCGGAACCGCCGGAGGGGCCGACGCAGCGGACGCCACGGCGACGGCCGGAGCGCTCGCCGCCGGCTTGGCCTCGGCAGCGATCCAGCTCGGCACGAAATCGGCATTGCCGCCGATCACCATGTTCTGCCCGGTGATGCCCGGCCAGCTGACGAGATCCTTGTTCAGCCGGTTTTGCGCGCACTGCGTCACCTCGCTGACCGTTACCGCGCCGCTGCCGTCGATGTCGCGCGCCTCGCCGAACAGGCAGTCGCTCCAGGCCACGGTGGCGAAGCCGCCCTGATCGGGATTGTCGAACGACACCTCGTCGGGCCGCGCCGCGGCGATATGCACGACGTTGTCCGGCGTATTGCCCTGCTCGCGCATGACCAGCGCCAGCGAACGCGTCGAGAAATTCGACGGCTTCGAGCAACTCTCGGGCGCCCCGACCGGCGTGAACTTCGGCGTCAGGCGACGGCCGTTGTGCTGCAGCGAGCGCGTCGAAAACGGCGCCGTGGCGACCCCGCCGGAGAAGCAGGCGTCATAGAAGACGAACAGCTTGTCGGTCTTCTGCGCGAGGCGCTTGAGCATGCCACCGAGTTCCTGGTTGCTGAGTGGACGGCCGTCACTGGCGAGCAAGCCCTCGACGCAATAATTCTGCGGACTGCTCGCATCGAGCCAGCGGGTGCCGTGCCCCGAGTAATAGATGAAGACGCGGTCGCCGGCGACGATACGGCGTTCGAGTCCGGCGATGGCGGCACGGATGGCGTCCGCCGTCGCCTGTCCGTCCCGGAGATAGACGATGTTTTCATCGGGAACGGCCATCGCGCGCGCCATCTTGCGTGCATTGGTAACGTCGAAGCGAACGCCTTCGAGCCTCGGGATTTCCTTCGGCCCGTACTGACCGATGGCGATGATCAGGGCATGGCGGCCGACACGCGGCGGCGGATTTCCCTGCGCCAGCGCGAAGACGGGACAGACCAGCGCGATGGCGGCGATGGCGGCAATCAGGCGGTGCAATGTAATCTGCATGATTTTTCAGCGCACGGTGACGATTCTGACGCGGCGGTTCTCGCCGGCAAACGGATCCTGCGGCAGTGCAAGGTCGCGCGATCCGCGCCCGAGCGCGAACAACTGCTGCTCGGCGATCCCGCGCTCGACCAGCCACTGGCGCACGGCGTCCGCACGCTGCTGCGACAGCCGCATGTTGTAGGCGTCGCCGCCCTTGGCGTCGGTATGCCCTTCGATCAGAAACGAGTTGCCGCGCAGTTCCTGCGAGGCCAGCGCATTGGCGAGATTGCGCAGCACGAACTGGCTCTCCTGCGTGATCTTCGCCGAGTTGAACTCGAACAGGATCGAGAGCGAGATGCTGGGTCGCGCGGCGGGTGCTGTCGGCGCGGCCATCGGTGCGGCCACACCGTTGTCGGCCGGTGCATAGCTCCCGCCACCAGGAGGCGCGACCGGCGATTCCGGCAGCGCCTGCCCGGCCGCCGGGGTCTCCGCCGCGCCTTCGGTCTTGATGACATTGAGATTGCGGAAACGGATCGGCTGCTTCGTCGACAGCGCGTTGATGATTTCCTCGGTTCCCGGCGCGGCGGTCGGCTGCGCCCAGGAAGACGTCGCCAGGCACAACAGTAAAACGGTGACGATGGATTTCATTCAAGCCTCATTCGGGTTTGACATGCTGGATCATGAGCGCCGTCGACGTGACATCGTTGCGCTCGTAGTCGGACGCTCCGGAAAAGCTCACCTTGTTGTCGGGCTGGCTCAGGTTCTGCAGCGAGCGCGTCTTGATCACCCCCTTGGCCGCCGCCGCAACGCGCGGATTCTGGCCCGCGCCACAGGCCGGCAGGCGATTGCCGAATTCGCTCTTGAGCGCTTCCATGTCGGGACCGCCCGGCACGCAGGGGAAGAAATAAAGCCGGATCACCTCGACGCCCGGCTGGCCGACGAGCTTGATGCCGTGGTCCGAGGGAATCCGGTTGGTCGCGCCGGGAAAAACCGTGTAGACGCCGAGATCGTTGATCTGGCCGGCGGGATCGATGTTTTCGAGACGCACCTGACCGGGCAGGTTGGTGGCATAGCGGATGGCAAAGACATCGCCGGTCTTCAGCGACGCCGTCGCTTCGTTGAGCGACGAGGTGCGCAGCACGTCGAAAGACTTGGGGTCGAGCTGGTCGATGGAGTAGCCGATCGTCGGCACCAGCCGTTCGTTGGCAGGACCGTTCCCGGCCTCCGGCCCGACGCCGATGAGATTCTGTGACATATCCACCAGCGGCTTGAAGATGCCGTCGATCTCGTTCTTGAACACCTTCTGGAACATCATGCTGCCGATCTGCTGAACGACGAAACCGAGCAGGGGCGCGAACTTCGGCTGCGGCGCGCTGGCCGCCGCATCGCCCTCGCCGCTCGGCGGCGGCGATTGGGCCAAGCTTGACGCTGCCGGCGATATCAGCGCCAACGCCAAGAGCATCGACCCCCCCCGGCGGGCACGCGAAGCGCTGCCGCGACGCCATGCCAAAAGCTTTTCTTCCGACTGACCGGAAATCATGCGCCACCTCCCCGTGCAACGGCCTTCTCCACTGCGTCGAGACCGCTACCGCTGCCATGAACAAAGACCATCGCCAAGACGATCGTATTAGCGCTGCCTCATCACACTAACGCTAGCATGCCCGGCAGGGTCTGGCAAACCGATTACGACGCGAACGTCATGCTGCCGCCGGCACCGGACTCAGCCCGGATGAATACCTGCAAGCACCGGAAAAACGAGGCGGGGCGACGGCCTATTCCTCTTCGTACGGCAGCACGGTCACTGCCACCTCCGGCTGATGCGCATCGCCGCCGAGGATGACGCCGCGCAGCGGCGACACGTCGCCGAAATCGCGGCCCCAGGCGACGGTGATGTGCTCGCGGTCGGGCAGCACGTTGTTGGTCGGATCGAAATCCACCCAGATGCCGCCGGAGACATCGGGACAGAAGACCGACAGCCATGCATGCGAGGCATCGGCGCCGACCAGGCGCGGCTTTCCGGGCGGCGGCCGGGTCAGCAGATAACCGCTGACGTAACGCGCCGACAAGCCGAGCGAGCGCAGGCAGGAAATCATCAGATGGGCAAAATCCTGGCAGACGCCGCGCCGCTGTTCGAGCACCGTCAGCACCGGCGTCGCCACCGTCGTCGCCCCGGCATCGTAGCGAAAGTCGCGGAACACCCGTTGCATCAGGTCGCGCACCGCGTCGAGCAATGGCCGCCCCGGCGTGAAGCTCGGCGCAGCATAGGCGGCGAACTCGCGCTTGACCCGCGTATAGGGCGACTCGAACAAATAGATGCTGGCCTCCAGTTCGACCGGCAGCACGCCGTAGGCCAGGCGATCGCGCACCGACTCCCATTCCGGCGCCGCGAAGGCGGTCGCGTCGAGCCGCCGCGAACGCACCTCGATACGACTCTCGGCCCGCACCAGCAGGCTGCCGTGCGGCGCCTCGATGGCGAACTGACGCACCGGATTACCGAAACTATCGACGCGCACACGATCGACGCCCGGCGTCGGCGCAATGACGATCTCATGGGCAATGGAGCGCTGCCACGGACAGGCGCGCGGCGTCAGGTGCAGAAGCTGGCGCGACAGCGAGACCGGGCTCTCGTAGTCGTAGCGGGTCTCGTGGATGACGTGATAGCGCGCGATATCCATGCGTCTCACGCCGCCAGGGTCGGCCGACCGACGTCGCCGACATGGGTGAAATAGCGCATCGCCAGCCGATCGGACAAGCGCGAGGCATCCTGCGCGATCGTATCGAGCAGCTCGGCCAGATCCGGACAATTGCCGCAGGCGGCGCAAGCCTCGGGATCGCGCAGCGCCGAACAGTGCAGATCGAACTGCCGCAAGCGTTCGAGCGCGGCGCGCAGGGCTTGGCATTCGGATTCGCCGCCGGGATGCGGCAATTCGCGCTGCAGGCGGTCGACATAGCGGACGAGGTTCGCCACCTGGAAAATCACCGCGTGCGGGTTGGCGTCGTCGAAGACGATCAGGTCGATCGCCGGCAGGAGTTCGGGCTGCGCCATGTAGCGCGAGCGGTAGGTGATGATGCTGTCGGCGAGTTCGAGCAGCCACTCGAGACAGCCCGGTTGACGCGCCGAATCGAGGCGCAGGAAGGCGGCGATGGCATTGGCCAGAAAGACCAGGCGTTCGAGCCGCCGGCCGATGATCAGGAAACGCCAGCCGTCGTCGCGCGTCATGTCGTCCATGGCGAACCCGGCCAGCGCCGACGATGCCAGTAGCATCTGGTCGATGAAGGACATCGCCTCGCCGAGCGAAGGCTTTGCCTTGGCATACGCCTGCAGCTGGTGCTGGAGGCGATTCAAGGCATGCCAGTTGTCGAGCGAAAACCGTTCGCGCACCTGCGCGCCGACCCAGAGCAGGCGGCGGATGTCGCCGGCCAGGCCGTCGCCCCACTCGGGCGCGCACAGCGCCGTCAGCAACTGCGTCTCGATCTCGCGCCGGCCCGGCGTCTTGCCCGCCACCGCCGGCAGCAGCTGCAGCACCCGCCCGGTCTCGTAGGCCGAGCGCAGCGCGGCGAGATCCTCGTCGGCGCTCGCATCGACGAGCCGCGACAAGCCGGCGCGCAGCAGCCGCGCCATGTCCTCGCAGCGTTCGGCATAGCGGCCGAACCAGAACAGGTTCTCGACGACGCGCGACGACAGGTTGCTGCCGCTGCGCACAAGATCGGCGCGGCCGATCGGCGGCTTGATCAGGCTGAAGGCGCCAGCCGGTTCGTCGCTGAGCACCCAGGCGTCCTTGCTCGACCCGCCGCGCTGCATCGAGATGAAGCGCGTCTGCGTCGCCGAGGTGACGCGCGTCAATCCGCCCGGCATCACCCGGTAGCCCTGCGGCGTCGCCGCCACATAGACGCGCAGCGCGATGCCGCGCGGAATCAGCCGACGCTCATGCGGCGCGCTCCACGACGGCGCCTGCGAGAAGCGCACCAGTTCCTGCGCGACATAGGCCGTCGGCCGCGCCTTGAGGCGTTCGATCATCTCGGCGCGGGCAGCGCCGCGCAACTCGCTACCGAACACCGGTTCCAGCCGCTGCGAGGGATAGGCGCCCTTGATGACGAGCCGGTCGAGGTGTTCGATGACGAACTCCAGCGCCGTCGGCTCGCCGCACCACCAGGTGCCGACCGAGGGCATCGCCAGCGACTCGCCGAGCAGCTTCTCGCAGATGCCGGGCAGAAATCCCGGCAAGGCCGCCGATTCGAGCACGCCGCTGCCAAGCGCGTTGGCGACCAGCACGGTGCCGGCGCGCGCCGCCTGCAACAGCCCCGGCACGCCGAGCGCCGAATCGCCGCGCAGTTCGAGCGGATCGCAGAAATCGTCGTCGAGCCGGCGCAGGATCGCATGCACGCGCCGCAAGCCGGTCAGCGTCTTCAGATAGACGCGGTCGTCGCGCACCGTCAGATCCTGGCCTTCGACGAGCGGATAACCGAGATAGCGCGCCAGATAGGCGTGCTCGAAATAGGTCTCGTTGTAGGGGCCGGGCGTCAGCAGCACGACCAGCGGGGCGCCGCCGTCCTCGTCCTTGCTCGCCCAGTGCGCCAGCCCTTCCTGCAGGGCGGCGAAGAAGCCGGCGAGATGACGAACGCCGAGTTCGCGGAATTTTTCCGGAAAGAGACGCGAAACGATCAGGCGGTTCTCCAGCGCGTAACCGGCGCCCGAAGGCGCTTGCGTGCGGTCGGCGATCACCCACCACTGGCCGTCGGGCGAACGCGCCAGATCGGCAGCATACAGATGCAGCCAGATGTCATCGGGCGGACGCATCCCCTGGCACGGCCAGAGGAAGCCATTGTGACCATAGACGAGCGCCGCCGGCAGGTTGCCGTCGCGGAGCAGGCGTTGTTCACCATAGAGATCGCCGAGCAAGGCATTGAAGAGCCGCGCACGCTGCGTCACCGCCGCCGCGATGCCGCTCCACTCCTGCTGCGACAGGATCAGCGGCAGCGGATCGAGCTCCCAGGGCCGGTCGGCGCCCTTGGGATCGGCATAAACGTTGTACGTGACCCCGTTTTCCAGAATGCGGCGGCGGACGAAATCGCGCTGATGGCGCATCTGTGCCGGCGTCGCGCTGTCGAGATGGTCGAAGAAGGCCTTCCATGACGGACGCAACTGACCGTTCTCGGCGAGCATCTCGTCGAAACGGTCGGTCTGGCGCGGATAATTCGCGAGCAGGGAGCGCGGCATGGAAGAGCGTCGGGGAAGCTTATGGGCGGCGCAAGTCTAGCGTAAACGGGAAACTGGCGTTATGCACCGGTTCTGCCGCCTCGATGCGTCCCGGCGTATGGCCGAGCACCGTGAAGCGCGCCAGACGGCGTCCTTCGGCCTCATAGGCATTGACCGGATACCGCTCGAAATTGCGGCCGCCCGGATGCGCGACATGGTAACGGCATCCGCCGAGCGAACGCCGCGTCCAGGTATCGACGAGATCGAAACTCAGCGGCGCCTGCACACCGATCGTCGGATGCAGGCAGGACGCCGGCTGCCAGGCGCGGTAACGCACGCCGGCGACGAATTCGCCGACGCTGCCGGTCGCCTGCAGAGGTACGGGCACACCGTTGCAGGTCAGCACATAGCGATCGCTGGCCATGCCGATGGCTTTGACCTGGACGCGTTCGACCGAGGAATCGACATAGCGCACGGTGCCGCCGATGGCGCCCTCCTCGCCCATCACATGCCAGGGTTCGAGCGCATGGCGCACTTCGATCTCCATGCCCTGCACGGCGAAACCGCCATGACGCGGGAAGCGGAACTCGAAATGCGGCGCGAACCAGTCGGGATGGAAGGCGTAGCCGGCATCGTTGAGCTCGAAGATGACGTCATTGAAATCCTGCTGCACGAAATGCGGCAGCATGAAGCGGTCATGCAGTTCGGTACCCCAGCGCACCAGCCGGGACGGCGCATACGGCGTCTTCCAGAAGCGCGCAATCAGCGCCCGCAACAGCAACTGCTGCGCCAGCGACATGCGCGCGTGCGGCGGCATCTCGAAGGCGCGCATTTCCAGGAGGCCGAGCCGGCCGCTGGCGCTGTCGGGCGAATAGAGCTTGTCGATGCAGAACTCGGCGCGGTGCGTGTTGCCGGTGGCATCGACGAGCAGATGACGCAGCAGCCGGTCGATCAGCCACGGCGGCACCTCGGTCCCGACCGGCGGCAACTGCCGGAAGGCGATTTCCAGTTCATAGACCGCGTCGTTGCGCGCCTCGTCGATGCGCGGCGCCTGGCTGGTCGGGCCGATGAACAGGCCCGAGAAGAGATAGGACAAGGACGGATGGTTATGCCAGTAGGAAATCAGGCTGCGCAGCAGATCGGGCCGGCGCAGGAAAGGCGAGTCGAGCGGCGTCGCGGCGCCGAGGACAAAGTGATTGCCGCCGCCGGTGCCGGTGTGGCGCCCGTCGAGCATGAACTTCTCGGTCGACAGCCGCGACAGGCGCGCCGCCTCGTACAGATGCGTGCTGCGCTCGACGAGTTCGGCCCAGTCGGCGCATGGCTGGATATTGACTTCGATGACGCCGGGATCGGGCGTAACGCTGAATTTCTCCAAGCGGGCGTCGCGCGGCGGCTCGTAGCCTTCGAGGATCACCGGCGCGCACAGTGCCTGCGCGGTCGCCTCGACGGCAGCGACGAGTTCCAGATAGTCCTCGAGACAGGAGGTCGGTGGCATGAACACATAGAGCACGCCATTGCGTGCCTGCGCCGACATCGCCGTGCGCGTGATCCAGGCGGCCGATTCGTGCTGCTGCGGCCAACGCTCGAACGCCGCCGCGCCGGCCGTCGCGAACAGGCCGCTGGCGCCCCTGCCATCGATATCGAGCGGCAACGCACCTTCCGCCAGCGCGCGCTCGTCGAGCGTCGTGCGGATCTCATGATAGGCGCGTAACGGCGGCACTGCCTGCGTCGGATCGGGCGCATTGACATAGGGATAATCGGCGCGAGCGACCCAGGGCTGCGAATCGAGCGGCAGGCGGTAACCGACCGGCGAATCGCCGGGAATCAGGTAACAGCGCTCGGTCCGCAGGAACCACGGCCCGGTCTGCCAGCGGCCGCGCACGAAACTGCGCGCGATCGGCAGCACATACCCGACGACGGCGTCGAGTCCCAACGTAAACACCCGCGCCAGGCGCTCGCGTTCGAGCGGATCGTCGAGCCGCGCATCGAAAGGATCGACGTTCACCGGCAAGCGCCGCTCGCGCCACAGATAGTAGAAGGCGTCCTCATAGGCCGGAAACATGTACTGACCGTCAAGATCGAGCCGCTCGGCAACACCTTGCAGGAAGCGCCCGGCGAGATCGGCGTCGGCACCGTAATCCTGCGTCTCGTCGGCGATCAGCGCATCATTCTTCCAGATCGGTTCGCCGTCCTTGCGCCAGAAACAATTGAGCGCCCAGCGCGGCAACTGCTCGCCCGGGTACCACTTGCCCTGGCCGAAATGCGCCAGCCCCTGCCCCTGCGGCGCGTATTTCTCGCGCAGGCGGCGGAAGAGATCGGCGGCACGCTGGCGCTTGGTCGGACCGAGCGCCTCGGTATTCCACTCTGCGCCGTCAGGATCGTCGATCGAGATGAAGGTCGGCTCGCCGCCCATCGTCAGGCGCACGTCGCCGGCGGCGAGATCGGCATCGATGCGCTGCCCGAGCCCCTCGATGGCGGCCCATTGCGCGTCGGAATAAGGCTTGGTCACCCGCGGCGTCTCGGCGATCCGCTCGACCGACATGGTGTGGGAGAACTCGCATTCGCACGCGTCGGAAAAGCCGCTGATCGGCGCCGCCGACGACGGCTCCGGCGAACACGCGATTGGAATGTGTCCCTCACCGGCGAACAAGCCGGAGGTCGGGTCGAGGCCGATCCAGCCGGCACCAGGCAGGTAGACCTCGCACCAGGCATGCAGGTCGGTGAAATCGCGTTCGGCCCCCGACGGCCCGTCGAGTGACTTGACGTCGGGAACGAGCTGGATCAGGTAACCGGAGACGAAGCGCGCGGCCAGGCCGAGATGGCGCAGCACCTGCACCAGCAGCCAGGCCGAATCGCGGCAGGAGCCCGACGCCTTGACCAGCGTCTCGCCCGGCGTCTGCACGCCCGGCTCCATGCGAATCACGTAACCGATGGCGCGCTGCACGCGCTGGTTGAGCGACACGAGAAAATCGACGCTCGCCTGCGGCGTGCGCGGGATGCCATCGACGAAGGCCTGAAAGAGCGGCGTCGCCGGTAGTTTTTCGAGAAACGGCAGCAATTCGTGACGCAATTCCGGCGCGTAGGCGAACGGAAACGTGTCGGCGCCCGGCTCAAGAAAGAAATCGAAGGGATTGATCACCGACAACTCGGCGACAAGATCGACTTCGACCTTGAACTCCCGCGTCTTCTCGGGGAAGACGAGACGGGCGAGGTAGTTCGACTGCGGGTCCTGCTGCCAGTTGATGAAATGCTGTTCGGGCGTCACCTTCAGCGCATAACTGAGGATCGGCGTGCGCGCATGCGGCGCAGGACGCAGGCGCACGACCTGCGGCGACAAGCCGACCAGACGATCGTAACGATAATGCGTGACGTGGTTGAGGGCGACGTGGATCGACACGATGGGGCTCCGCGCATTGAGAACGAATGCATACGAGCAAGAGCCGGGCCAAGGACCGCCGAACCGGCCGCGAGCCCCCGTCGCCGCAGGTCGGCCACGCGAAAACGATTGCCCCCGCACCATGACCGTGCAGGCGCTTCGCCGGCACGCACCAAAGGGGGAGAGGCGCATCTCCACGCAAATCTGCAGCCCGTGCATCCCCGCGTGTCAGCGCGTGTCAGCTGTCCGGAAGAGCGTTCGCCACCGGCGCCGTCAGACCGGCCGTCTCGACGCGCATCGCGCCGACACCCCGGCGGCGTCCCGAAAACCGGCAGCGCATAAGACCCGTGTCATGTTTTACATTTTTTCCATTTTTGACAAAAACGCGACAAGCGCGCAAAAAGCACATTCACTTCAAATGACCATTCTTGCAATCAAGACAATTCCACCACTCCACATTGCAAATATTCGCCAAATAGTGTGACTTAGTTGGCACACATAAGCGGATAACTGATCAATACTGGATGAATTGGCGACGCACGCTCGGCCCCCCCTAATTGCCGATAATTCAGCCGTGCGTCGCCCTTTTTTTGTCTGCATAGAGCGGAAATGAGACAAAAACATCACTCGAACACCGCTGTCCGTCACGCCGCATTTCACCCGGCAACACTCGTCGCGATCGCCGTACTCTCGAACGGGTGCGCTTCGGTCAATCTGGCCGACCGCGCTTACGATGCCGCATCCTTCCAGTTCGTCCGGCAAGCGAACGAACGCCCCCTGGACCCGGACCGCTATTTCGCCCACGAATACGCCTACATCAACACCCGGCGGGGCGACGCCACGATCGGCTCCCGCCCCTCGCATTTGCTCGGCCTGACGATGTCCGGCGGCGGCATCCGTTCAGCCGCG
Source organism: Propionivibrio dicarboxylicus (assembly GCF_900099695.1). Classification (GTDB taxonomy): domain Bacteria; phylum Pseudomonadota; class Gammaproteobacteria; order Burkholderiales; family Rhodocyclaceae; genus Propionivibrio; species Propionivibrio dicarboxylicus. The sequence continues at coordinate 29,449 of NZ_FNCY01000004.1, forward strand.
TTTCATCAGGGACTGCTCGCCGGACTGCATTCCGCCCGACCGCAAGCGCGTACCTTGCTGGAACAGGTCGATTACATCTCGTCGGTCAGCGGCGGCAGCTGGGCCAACGGTTTTTACTGGAGCAACGGCGCCGATGACGATCATGTATTCCACTGCCTCGACGCTTTCGCTGCCACGGGAACGTCGGCGCCCGGATGCACCGGCCCGCTCGCCGGCTTGCGCGACCGACAGGCGCTTCACTGGCTGCCGATCAACGAGGACGGCAAGATCGAGGAGCGCAAACTGATGTGGGAAGAAGACATCGTGGAATCGTATCTTGGCGACTGCAACTTCGTCTTCGGCGAAAGCGAACTCAGCCGACTCCAGAGCGAATGCGCCAGAAAAAGCCTTCGACGTCCCTACCCGATCTTCAACTCGACGCATTCGGCGTCCGGCGAGGCCTCGAGCCGCGAACAATTTCCGTTCGAGAGCACACCGGACCACCAGGGCACGCTGATCGACGACGAAGCCCCGGGCTTCTTCCTGCGTTCCGGGGACGCTCGTTTCCTGTGGCAGTACATCAATTGGCAACGTTCGATTTTCGGCGGAGAGAAAGACATTCCCGGATCGACCCTCTCCTTGATGCTGGCGCATTCTTCCGGCGTCGTCGGCGCCGGCGTCCCCTTCCTGCTGCAATATGACTTTCGCCTGCGCTTTCGCGAGGACAACGGGCGCCAGGCGGCCATCGAGGGCTTGCGCCCGGTTTATCACCTGACCGATGGCGGCAAATCGGACAATCTCGGGCTGCTGCCTTTGCTCGAACGCGGTGTCGAGACCATCGTCGTATCCCAGATCGGCAAGGAAAAGCGCCACGCGACCGCCCGGGCGCAGGGCGATTTCGACGATCTGATTCTCGCCGCCCGTCAGGCCGAGAAGTTGCTGGGCTGCACCTTCCGCTCGGATTGGCATCGCACGGGGCTGGCGCCAGTCATCAGCACCGGCTATCGCTGCCCGCATGCGCGGGGTCGGCTTGTCCTGATTCGCCCGACGCTCGAAAATGTCGCCGCCTTCATGGCCCGACTGCAACGCAGCCATCCGGCACTCCATGAGGAAGTCGTGACGATCGATGCCGACACCGACGAGGACGATCGCTTCCCCGAAACGCCAACCTTCCGGATGCACTATCCGCCGGCCTTGATCCGCGCGTATTACCTGCTGGGACGCCACCTCGCCGAGACGGCCGTGGCTGACGCACTCCGCGAGCCGGAGATGGTCACACTCAAGCGCTAGATTGCGCGGCACCCGCGCCGGAGCGGCCGCAAGCCGCGCGGCAACGGACTGAAAGACGCCAGGCACTTCGCCCGCCACCGCCGCGCACGCCTCCTGTCGCACGCCTCGCGACTGGCATATTCATTGCATGCGTTATGTCGCGTAACGTAATAACGGTATCATTCCCTTTCTTCTCCCCTTCTGGAGCGCTTGCCGACATGAGCCCGCCGACCGCCAAGACAAATCCCTACGCTGCCGCCCTCTCGCGCGGGCGTCGCTGGGACCACCTCGAACTGCTCGAACGTATCGATGCCACGGGTTCGATCTCGACCGCCGCCACCGACATGGGCATGAGCTACAAGGCCGCCTGGCAGGCCGTCGAGTGCATGAACAATCTGTCGGAGCACCCGGTCGTCGAACGCCAGACCGGCGGTCGCAAGGGCGGCGGCACGACGCTGACCCCCTATGGCCGTCGCATCATCGTCGCCTACCGCCGCCTCGAAAAGGAACGCGAGCGCGTCCTCGCCGCACTCGGCCAGATCATGGACGATTTTGAACAGTATTACGCCCTCATCCGGAGATTCGACATGAAGACCAGCGCACGCAATCAGTTCCTCGGACGCATCAAAACGCTCCAACGTGGTGCGATCAATTCCGAGGTCGTCCTTGACATCGGCGGCGGCGATACGCTTGCCGCGGTCATCACCAACGACAGTGTTGACCATCTCGGCCTGACGCCCGGCCTCGAAGCCTACGGACTGGTCAAGGCGCCGTGGGTCATCGTCACCACGGACGAGACGGTCAAGACCAGCGCCCGCAACCGTCTCTGCGGTACCGTCGTGCGCTGCCAGGAAGGCGCGGTCAACGGTGAAGTCGTCATCGAACTTCCCGGCGGCAAGCTCGTCGTCGCCACGCTGACCAACGAAAGCATCCACGAACTCGGCCTCGCCGAAGGCGTGCGCGCCTGCGCGCTGATCAAGGCCTCGCACGTCATCCTCGCCATCCCTTCCTAACGCTGAAAGTACCGTCATGCTCAGACTATCGTCGATCATCCTCGCTCTCCTTGCTTCTTCATCGCTACTCGCTGACGAAATCCAGCTTGCCGTCGCCGCCAACTTCACCGCGCCGATGCAAAAGATCGCCGCCGATTTCGAGAAGGAAAGCGGCCACAAGGTCCTGCTGGTCGCTGGCGCGACCGGCAAGTTCTACGCCCAGATTAGGAACGGCGCCCCCTTCGAGATCCTGCTCGCTGCCGACGACGAGACGCCGCAGAAGCTCGAAAAGGAAGGATTCGCCGTTTCCGGCAGCCGTTTCACCTATGCAATTGGCAAACTCGTGCTGTGGTCGGCCAAGCCGGGCCTCGTCGATGACAAAGGCGAGATTCTCCGGCGCGGCGATTTCCGTCACCTGTCACTGGCCAATCCGAAGCTGGCGCCCTACGGCCTGGCGGCAACCGAAACACTGGCCGCGCTGAAGCTCGCCGATGCGCTGCAGGCAAAGATCGTCCTCGCCGAAAACATCACGCAGGCGCAGCAGTTCATCGCCACCGGCAACGCCGAACTCGGCTTCGTCGCGCTCTCGCAGGTCACCAAGGACGGCAAACTCACCGACGGCTCGGCCTGGATCGTTCCGGCCGCACTCTACTCGCCGATCCGCCAGGACGCCGTGCTGCTCGACAAGGGTCGCGGCAAACCGGCCGCCGAAGCCCTGCTCAAGTACCTGAAGGGCGACAAGGCGCGCGCCGTGATCCTCTCCTACGGCTACGCGCTCTGAGGCCAGACACCGGGATCGCAACGACGATGAAGACCGGCCTATGCACTTGCCATGTCGACGCCGCCGCCGCGGCGATCGACGTCGGAACACCGAACGGCGTCATCGGGCGACATGCTATCCTTCGTTGCCTGTCCTGCCGCCCGATGTCGCGGTAAGATTCGCGCCATGCTGACCGCCGACCTCAACGCCATTGTCCTGACCCTGCAGCTCGCCGGGCTGAGCACGCTGCTTCTCCTGCTGCTGGCGACGCCGCTCGCCTGGTGGCTGGCGCGCACGCACAGTCCGTTCAAGGGCGTCATCGGCGCCACCGTGACGCTGCCACTGATCCTGCCGCCGACGGTGCTCGGCTTCTACCTGCTTGTCCTGCTCGGACCGAATGGTCCCGGCGGCTGGCTGACCGAATCGCTCGGGCTGGGTCTGCTGCCCTTCACCTTTCCCGGTCTGGTCGTCGCCTCGATGATCTATTCTCTGCCCTTCGTCGTGCAGCCGCTGCAACAGGCGTTCGCGGCAATCGGACCGCGCCCGCTCGAAGCCGCCGCAACGCTGCGCGCGACGCCGCTCGACGCCTTCTTCAGCGTCGTCGTGCCGCTGGCCCGGCCCGGCTTTGTCACCGCCGCCATCCTCGGCTTCGCCCACACGATCGGTGAGTTCGGCGTCGTGCTGATGATCGGCGGCAATATTCCGGGCAAGACGCAGGTGCTGTCGATGGCCATCTACAACCACGTCGAGGCCATGGAATATGCCAATGCGCATACCCTGGCCGGCGGCATGCTCGCCTTCTCCTTCCTCATTCTGCTGCTTCTCAACCGCATGCAGCGGAGGCCGGACGCATGAGCCTCGACATCCGCCTCCGACTCGACTATCCCGGCTTCGCGCTCGACCTCGATCTGGCGCTGCCCGGGCGTGGCGTGACAGCGCTGTTCGGCCACTCGGGCTCGGGCAAAACCACCTGTCTGCGCGCCATCGCCGGCCTCGAACCGGCCGTCCGTGGCCGCGTCGTCATCAACGGCAACTGCTGGCAGGATGATGCCCAAGGCATCTTCACGCCGACGCACCGACGTCCGCTCGGCTATGTTTTCCAGGACGCGGCGCTCTTCCCGCACCTGTCGGTGCGCGACAACCTCGACTACGGCCGGCGTCGCATCGCTGCCGGCGAACGGCAGATCGCAGCGGAAACCGTCATCGAACTGCTCGGCATCGGCGGCCTGCTCGACCGGCGTCCGGCCCGGCTCTCGGGCGGCGAAAAGAGCCGCGTCGCAATGGCGCGCGCGCTGCTGACGCGGCCGCGCCTGCTGCTCATGGACGAACCACTGGCGGCGCTCGACCACGATCGCAAGCAGGAGATCCTGCCCTACCTCGAACGTCTGCACGACGAGCTCGAAATCCCGATTCTCTACGTCAGCCACGCACCCGACGAGGTCGCCCGTCTCGCCGACCATCTCGTCGTCATGGACGCCGGCAAGGCGCTGGCCGCCGGTCCGCTCGGCGAGACGCTGGCGCGCATCGACCTGCCGATCCGCCTCGGCGAGGATACCGGCGTCGTCATCGACGCCGTCATCGACGCCCGCGACGAACCCTGGCTGCTCGCCCGCGCCGCCTTCCCCGGCGGCTTTCTCTGGGCGCGCGACGGCGGCCATGCGCTCGGCCAGCATGTGCGGGTACGCGTGCTCGCCCGTGACGTCAGCATTGCCCATGACGCGCCGACGCGCACCAGCATCCAGAACGCATTACCGGCGACCGTCGTCGCCCTCGGCGACGACGCGCATCCGGCGCTGACGCTGGTACGCCTCGACGTCGGCCAAACCCCGCTGATCGCGCGCCTGACGCGCCGCTCGGCCCACCAGCTCGGGCTCTGCCCGGGCATGAACGTCTGGGCGCAGGTCAAGGCCGTCGCCCTGATCGGATAAATAGCCATGAATGCCACCATCGACACGGCGACGGACGAAGACCTCGAACCGATGGCCGACCTGCTCGCCGAACTCTTCACGCTCGAAAGCGATTTCCAGCCCGACCGCGACAAGCAACTCGCCGGACTGTACACGATCCTCGACAACCCGGCCGTCGGCCAGCTCTTCGTGCTGCGCATCGACGGACAGGTCGCCGGCATGGCCAACGCGCTATTTACCGTCAGCACCGCCGAAGGCTGCCGCGTCGTCCTGCTCGAAGACGTCGTCATTCACGCCACCTGGCGCGGACGCGGTTTCGGCCGTCGTATCGTCGAGCACGTGCTGGACTGGGCGGCGGCCGCCGGCCTGCCACGCATCACGCTGCTCGCCGACAAGGATAACCGCACGGCGCTCTCCTTCTACGAACACCTGGGCTTCGAATATTCGGCGATGCGCGTGCTGCGCAAAACCTTGCCGCGCGGCGCGTAAGCCCTCTCAATCACCTTCCGGTGTGCAAAGCGCACACCCTTGATGGCTGCCTGGAAGACCCAGGAGACATTCCATTCACATATCCTGTGGTTCACCTGGCGCGTGCCCCTGAGCGTCGGCGCGCCCGCCCCGATGATCCGATCGAGCCGGTTGCTCGCGCACGAGGCATCCGATCGGGATTCTCCCGCGCGCCCCCTGCCGAACGCCTTCAGGAATTCATCCCGAAGACCGGGCATACCTTCATCGAACGGCGAGTGCCTGGCACTCGTCGATCCTGACCACGGCAACGAGATCATGACGCCGCCGATCTAACGCGCGGCTCCCGATCGCGTGCAAGACGGAACTGTTCCCGATCTCGCGTTACTGAAGCACCGTCATCCCGATGCGACAAGATAAAACATCTCAACCGCAGTCGCTGACACCCAAAAAATCGGCCAATTTTCGACCAAACCCGCATCTCGCTGCCGCGGGAAAAAATCATGAAACGCTGTAATCACAACATTACCGGGGGAAAACATCATGTGCAGACTGACCGACAAATACCTCCGAGCCGTCAACAAGATCGGCCCGGAATATCTGGACAACTACATTGCCACGCGCACAGATAAAAAAACGCAATTTGTACCGGTGCAAACGCCTCCGCCACGCTGGTCGAGAGCCAAAGGCGCCATGACTGACGGCACCGGATCGCATCACGGCAGCCCCGCCACGGTGAACGCAACTCGCGACAGCTTTGTCTCCCAGTTCGTCACCGACATGAAAAATGACTTTGGCAAACAGCTTGCGCTCGAGTGCATCAATCGTCATCACACGGACCCCTCCAAACCGCTGAGCGCGCGCCAGGTCAAACAGATCATCGAAGAAGCCCAAACAAGAACGAAGGAGAGTGCCAATATTCCCCCCCCCCTCCGGAAGAATCCCCCTACCCGACGAAGAATGACCAGGCCATTCAGGACTTCTTCAATAGCGACGAATTCCGCGCCCTCATCACCGAACCGGACGGTTCGCCGATCATGCACCAACTCGGATCAAGCATTGGACCAAAGGAATTCATGCGACTCACCGCCGGCTATTTTGCTTGGGCTGGAGCGCTCGACCACCAGCCCACCGGGAAAGACATGACCCGGATCGCCGAACTGAAGCCCCTGTTGAAACTGATTACGGACGGGTGCAGGGCCATGCCTGAATACGCCCGGGGCAATCTGTCCAAGGAGAACATTCTTCGGGCCACGACAAATGCGATGGTGTCATTTTGCACATCGCTCAATCTTCGGAAGGTAGCGAACATCGGCGCCACCCACGCCGAACGGACGCCAAATCAGATAAAAAACGACCGGGCCATTCAGGATCACATGAGGCGCACGGAATTTATCCTGGAAATCCATCCGTGGATGTCGCCTGCGATGAACGACCTTCGATTGACATATACAAAAAAGGAATTCGAGAATTTGATCAGCAACTATCTGAATTGGTTTGAGAAAATCGACGATTCATGCGAAGGAATGCACATCAGGGTCCCCCAAATACGCGGCTTCAGGCCACTGTTGGAACTGATTGAGAGCCGGTGTAAATCCATGACCCAATATACCCATGGCGCCATGTCCAAAGATGACATCATCGGAGCGGTCAGAGATGCCCTGATATTTTATTGCCATATGCTCAACCGTCAGAGCGCTGGCGAGAAAAATCGCAAAGCCCCTGAACGCGAGACGTGGACAAGCCCAACAGGCAGCGTCATGACCGCGCTCTCGGATCTGAAAAAATCCCTCTCCGAGCAACTGTCTCCAAGCGAGGCGACAAGACATTCCGAAAAAATTCGCCTTCTCACCAATGCACTCACGACGCTCGGCGATGACCAGGCGAGCATTTCAAGGCTGGAAGAACTCGCGCACGCGACGATCAAATCTCCCCACGATTTATCGAAACCATTCCTGAAAAGCGCCGCACATCTCTTTCTCAAAGTCGTCACCCAAAATGTCTGGATCGAGCTTGACGATATTCCGGTCGAAAAAATGCGTTCCTTCGCAGAGAATCTGGAAGGCGATTTTTATGAGCACCTGTTCCGCACACGAGAAGCCATTTTGGCCAAGCTCGGCAAGGAGACCGATCTGACGGATGTCCAGAAAATTCAGATACAGAGTGCGCTTGAGCATGCCGAAAACGTCTCTCCTTCATTTTTTCCTCTGCTGTCATCGATTCGCACTCAAATCTCCTTTCTCGCAAACCAGGAAAAATTGCAGGGCCCCTTGGCTTTCGACGTCATGGCGACCATTTCAGAATCCGTGGCTCAACATGCGCCTCTGCTCGCGAACTACGACCACTATCTCGCCACAATGCTGAATATCGGCGTCGCAGGCTTGTCGCCATCGGCAGCTCAGGCGCTCCTTGAACGCCTGAGCTCGGCTGACACGGGAATCAGGCAAAGGGTCGACACAGCCAATGATCCGCACGTAAGGAAAACCTGCGACGCACTCCTTGCTGCGCTTCAGAAACGCAGCAACGACGCTGACGGCATATTCCAGTATGCGTTCCAAAACGCCCTGAACAATGAACCCGCCCATGTCGCCCCTGAGCGGATCGAAGCTAACGCCCCCGTGGTCTCGCCCGGCTTCGTCGATGTGCTGACACATTCAGAAACCAGGCTGATCTTACCGAACGGAAAACAGATCTCGTTCACGTCCCGAAAACGCCCGGAGTTCCTGGACGCGAGCATTCACTCCAATCTCCAAGCCGCACTGGCGCTTGAACTTAGCGATCGTGACCGGAACTTTCTTCTTGCGCGGCTGACCGACAGCCTGGCGTCCATGGACAAGATCGTCATGGCCACCTGTGTCAGGACATTTTTCGATCACGACACATCCGGAACGCTCCGCCTTCCGGACGAAACGGTGCTGACGGAAATATATGGCACGCTCGGATTCGAGTCAGGCGAAGCAAGGATTGTTTCCTCCGACGACACGGGAATCCGTTTCACCTACCGATGCGCCCTGAAAGGAATTATCCAGGCCGAAGACCAGGACAATCATTCGCACTGGCTCGACCCGAACCGCAGTCGTCTGTTGGTTGAAGCCGATCTGACGCTGTCTGCAACAGGAGAGATCACGCTTGACAAACCGCCGTCATGCAAGGCGGACTTTGCCGTCATCGGCGATGATCGATGGCCGCAAGCAGCCCGCTATCCGAAGCCAAGCGCTTCAAATTTCATTGAAGTGAAACCGGAAACAAGGATGTTGATGCTCGGCGACCTTCGCGCTTTCGCCGAAAGACATGACAATCGAGAAGCCCTCGGCGTCATACAAGTACTCGAGCACATTCACGCGTTTTCGATGGAATCCAACCCGGCAATACTATTAAAGCGCGCCACCGACATTTATAACAATTTCATTAAACACATCAGCCCTGTCTTCCTCAAGAGCAACTCGGCAACGGCCGACGTCCTCGAAAAGCTGTACCCCCATCTCGATAACGAAGAGATCAACCGGAACAACCTGTCCTTGTCCCTTTCCGACATATCCGGCGCGCTGGAAAAATTTATCGCTCACTTGAACGGAATCATCGTTCCAAACCGCGACACCTTGTCGCTGCTCAATCGGGTCGTCGACCTCAAGAATCGGCTTTCATCAAGCGACGAAGCCACTATCCGCAGAAAACTGGAAGATCTGGTCGGACGACTTAAGGCCAGCGACGGACCCCAACCGCAGTACCAGTATCAAGTGGAAACCGCGATCGCCGAATTGACCCGGGCCTTGGTTATTGAGCCGCTGCCACCGCTCAGTCCATCCCTTTTCAACGCACTGGCGAGGGAACTCGTCCGACGCCTGGAAGACGACTTCCTGCCAGCGTTCGTTGAAGAGATCACTGCGCAATCCACGTAAACACCCCAGCAACGATCCCAGGGCAGCGGCCGGTAACGCCGCCGCCCCGGTCCTTCCCGCAAAGCGCCTCGGCGCTCGCACACAGAGAGCCAGCAAGCCCCACAACAGCGACACCGTAGTGTTACACCCGGACCAACAAGTAAAATCCTGCCGAACATCGTCAATGATCACAAAACGAGAACGCCCCGTCATCGGCGGCGCTTGCAATCTCAATCCGTCCCGCCGTACGGCACAACCGTTGACATTACGTTAACTATTTAACAAAATGAAAACATGACTACACCCTCCCCTGACCACGATTACGTCCTCGCCCAACTCCGCCATATCGCGCATGGACTCGGCGAAACGCTGGCGCCATTCTGCGAAGTCGTCGTGCATGACCTCACCCAGCAGGACCATGCCATCGTCGCCATCCACAACAATCTCTCGGGCCGGGACATCGGCGACCCGATGACCGAACTCGGCGGCCAGCGCGTCTCACATCCGGAGACGCCCGAGGTCATCGCCAACTACCCGAACCGCTTTCCCGACGGGCGCCAGGCCAAGAGTACCTCGATCGGCATCCGCGACCGCAAGGGCCGTTACATCGCGGCGCTGTGCCTCAACGTCGACCTCACCGTCTTCCAGAACCTGCAGAACGTCCTCAACCGCTTCGGCATGACGGCTGCAACGGCCGAGGTCAGCGAGTCGCTGGCACCGGTCGGTTCGCAGGCGCTACTCGACCACATCGACGCTTTCGCCGCGCGCCGCTCGACGACGCCGCGCGCGCTCAAGGCCGACGAGCGCCGCGCGCTCCTGCGCGAACTCAAGGACAACGGCCTGCTCGAAATGCGTCGTGCCATCGATACCGTAGCCCAGCACCTTGGCATTTCACGCACGACGCTCTACCTCGACACGCGCAAACTCACCCCCTGAACCGCCCGCCGAACAGGACATTCCATGCCTAAAAATACTCAACTGCTGCTCCTCGACACGCGTCAGGTCGCCGCCCTGCTCAATTACCACATGGTCATTGACGCCGTCGCCGACGCCTTCAAACTGCACAGTGGCGGCGCCGGACGCATCTTCCCGGTCGTGCGCGAAGGACTGGGTAACGGCGCCGTCTTCGGCATCAAGTCGGGCGACATCGACAGTCGCAGCGTCCTCGGTTTCAAGGCGGCCGGTTTCTGGCAGCAGAACCGCACGCTCGGCGCCGAACCACACCAGGCGACGATCCTGCTCATCGACCCCGAAAGCGGCCGACCGCACTGCGTCATCGACGGCAACATCGTCACCACGCTGCGCACCGGCGCCGCCGGCGCCCTCGGACTAGGCCTGTTCGCGCGTCCCGACAGCCGCGTGCTCTGCGTCTTTGGCAGCGGCGTACAGGCGCAGATTCAGACGCGTTTCGCGCTGCGCGCCGTGCCGACCTTGCGCCACGTCATTCATGTCAGCCGCGACGGACGCCCGGCGCCTGACTTCGAAGCAGCGCTGGCTGCCGACCTGGAGACCGCCGGCGCCACGCTGGCGCACACCGCCGACGCCGATGCCGCTGTTGCCGCCAGTGACATCGTCATCACAGCCACGCCCGGCCGCAAGGCGCTGTTTCATGCCGAAGCGGTCCGTCCCGGCACGCACATCAACGCCGTCGGCGCCGACACGCAGGGCAAGCGCGAACTGCCCGACGGACTGCTCGCTCGCGCCCGGATCTTCGTCGACGACCCCATCCAGGCCCGTCAGATCGGCGAATGCCAGTGGGCGCCCGAACTCGCCATCACCGCCATCGGCGATCTGCTCGCCGGCACGACAAGCTTCACCCGCCAGGCCGAGGACATCACCGTCTTCGACATGACCGGCATCGCGCTGCAAGACCTGACCGTCGCCCACCTGCTGTTGCGGGAAGCCAAGGCGACGGGCGCCGGCACGCGCGTCGACTGGCCCTGGTAAAGACCATCAGACACCCTCAAACGCCAATCCGCGAAAGGAAGACGACCATGCTACCCCTGCCGACCTATGAAGACGTACTTGCCGCGGCACGCCGCCTCGACGGCCACGCCCACCGCACGCCGGTGATGACCTCGCGCACGATGAACAGCGAAACCGACGCGCAGATCTTCTTCAAGTGCGAGAACCTGCAGCGCATGGGCGCCTTCAAGTTCCGCGGCGCCTTCAACGCGCTGTCGAAGTTCGACGCGCGCCAGCGCCAGGCCGGTGTTGTCACCTACTCCTCGGGCAACCACGCCCAGGCGATCGCGCTCTCGGGCGCCCTGCTCGACATCCCGGCGACGATCATCATGCCGAACGACGCCCCGGCGGCGAAGATGGCGGCGACGCGCGGCTACGGCGGCAAGGTCGTCACCTACGACCGCTACACCGAGGACCGCGAGAAAATCGGCAACGATCTCGCGCAACAATACGGCCTGACGCTGATCCCGCCCTACGACCATCCGGATGTCATCAGCGGTCAGGGAACCGCGGCGAAGGAACTGATCGATGAGGTCGGCCCACTCGACGCGCTCTTCGTCCCGCTTGGCGGCGGCGGCCTGCTCTCGGGTTCGATTCTGTCAGCCCGGGCGCTGTCGCCGGCCTGCAAGATCTACGGCGTCGAGCCGGAAGCGGGCAACGACGGCCAGCAATCGCTCCGCAGCGGCGCCATCGTGCACATCGAGACACCGAAGACGATCGCCGACGGCGCGCAGACGCAGCACCTCGGCGCCCACACTTTCGAGATCATCCGCCGCGAGGTCGATGACATCGTCACCGCCTCCGACGCGCAACTCGTCGACACCATGCGCTTCTTTGCCGAACGCATGAAGCTGATCGTCGAACCGACCGGCTGCCTGGGCGCCGCCGCGGCACGAGCGATGGCCGGAGAACTCCGCGGCAAGCGCGTCGGCGTCATCCTCAGCGGCGGCAACGTCGACATCGACCGCCTGTGCGCGCTGTTCGGCGCCTGATCCGCAACCTCTTGCCAACGAAGACAACGTCATGACATCACTCACCTCGCTCGACACCCCCGCCGCCATCGTCGATCGCCGCCGCATGCAGGCCAATATCGCCCGCATGCAACAGCGCATGGACGCGCTCGGCGTGCGCTTCCGCCCGCACGTCAAGACCAGCAAGTGCCTGCCGGTCGTGCAGGCGCAGATTGCCGCCGGCGCGCAAGGCATCACCGTGTCGACGCTGAAGGAGGCGGAGCAATTCTTCGCCGCCGGCGTCACTGACATCCTCTACGCCGTCGGCATTACACCGGACAAGCTCGGCAAGGTCACGGCGCTGCGCCGGCGCGGCTGCCAATTGAAGATCATCACCGACAACGTCGCGTCCGCCGAAGCGATCGCCGCTTTCGGCAAGGCGCAGGGCGAGGTCTTCGAGGTCTGGATCGAGATCGACTGCGACGGCCACCGCTCGGGCATCAAGCCCGACGACAACGCACTGCTGCTCGGCGTGGCCCGCGCGCTTCAGGACGGCGGCATGACGATCGGCGGCGTCATCACGCACGCCGGTTCCAGCTACGAACTCAACACGCCGGCGGCGCTCGAAGCGATGGCCGAGCAGGAACGGGCCGGCTGCGTCGCCGCCGCCGACTGCCTGCGCCAGGCCGGCATTGCCTGCCCCGGCGTCAGTATCGGTTCGACGCCGACGGCGCTGCATGCCCGCCATCTCGACGGCGTCACCGAAGTCCGCGCCGGCGTCTATGTGTTCTTCGACCTCGTCATGCACAACGTCGGCGTCTGCCGTCGCGACGAGCTTGCGCTCAGCGTTCTGACCACGGTCATCGGTCACCAGCGCGAAAAAGGCTGGGCCATCGTCGATGCCGGCTGGATGGCGATGAGCCGCGACCGCGGCACGGCCAAGCAGAAGCACGACTACGGTTTCGGCCTCGTCTGCGACATCGACGGCAAGGAACTCGGCGGCTACGTCATGAGCGGCGCCAACCAGGAACACGGCATCATCGCGCTCGAACAGGGTCTCGATGCCGACATCGCGACGCGCTTCCCGATCGGCACCCGGCTGCGCATCCTGCCCAACCACGCCTGCGCCACCGGTGCGCAGTTCCCCGAATATCAGGTGCTCGCTGCCGATACCGACAGCAGCGAAACCTGGCCGCGCTTCTACGGCTGGTAAGGCACCGACACCACCAGGAAACTGCCGAAAAACGCCGTGGCCGCTCAGGCCGAAGAGGCGATGCGCACCGGCGCCGGCGCCTTTTGCGCGGCGGCGACGACCCGGTTGCGTCCGGCGGCCTTGGCCTGATACAGCGCCGAATCGGAAATGGCGAGAAGCTCGGTCACGCTCTCATGACGGGCGGTGCGTTCTGCCACACCGATGCTGACCGAAACGCTCAGCGGCCCGCTCGGCGAAGGAATCGTGGTGCGCTCGACCGACAGGCGCAGCCGTTCCGCGACCGCCAGCGCCTGGCCTATCGAGGTGTCCGGCAACAAGGCGATGAATTCCTCGCCGCCGTGACGGCACCAGATATCGGACGCCCGCAAGGCGGCCTGCGCTGATTTCGAAACCTCCACCAGCGCGGCGTCGCCGGTCGGATGGCCGTGCAGATCGTTGAACGACTTGAAGTGATCGATATCGACCGACAGGATCGACAAGGGCGCCCCCTGCCGGAGACTGCGCGACCACTCCTTGTCGGCAAACTCGATAAAGGCGCGCCGGTTGTAGGCGCCGGTCAATGCATCGCGGCGGGCCTGCGCGTGAATTTCCTCCTGAAGCCTTTGCGAGGTATGCAAAGTCAGTAACACGGTGATCATCGGGAAGCAGATCAGCGAGGTCGCGATCCAGAACAGGCGCGGCAGGGTCGGCGAGAAGGAGAAGGTCAGGCCGAAAACGCCGCCCGCCACGCGCCAGGCGCAGGCAAGCGCGAGCATGAGAAAGAGAATCCCGATCAGGCGGAAGGTGTGGTTGCCGGTCGCCGTTTTCGCTCTCAGACAGACGTAAGCCGGGTACAGGTAGAAGGCCAGGATCACCGCATTGTGGACGATGACGGCGACCGGATAATTCGGATCGCCGACAGCAAACCAGGCCAGGATCGCGCAGGCGACGGCGCAAAAGACCAGGCCAAACTTCATCGGCGGTACCCGCCCCGCCGCCTTGACGACGCCGAAATTGAACAGCATCAGGCCGGGCAGCAGGAAAAGATTCGAAGCGACTTCGCTCAACACCGGTGGCGCCACATTGCGCAGCGCGAAAAGGAAGAGGCCGGTGGCGAACGAAAACGATCCGATCGCCCAGTCCCGCGCCGGCGGATAGTTGCGCTGCACACTCCACAGGTAGAACAGGACGATCGTCTGCCCAATATTGATCCCGACATAGATCAATACCATCGTTCGGATATCGAGGACTGGAGACATCGTTGGCGCAGACGGAGAAAAATGGCTAGTTTATATTCAGGAGACACGGAGGGGAACCCGCGAGGCGTGCGCAGGACACCCGGCCCGCAGCCAAGACAACACGCATGGCTTTTCCGAAACGCGCAACGGCTCTGATAATTCGTCAGCCGAAAAGTTCAGCCAGCGATCGCGCGCATTGACGCCGATGGCTGAAATCCGCCCGCCAGCGAGACGACACCCTTGGCAGTTCACCGCGCGATGCGGCGCAGGTCACAAAGGCCTGTTTTTTTAGGACATACGCATCGTACCGGCAATCAGGTGTTATCATTTTCGCAGCCGGCGTCGATGCACTATCGATGCCCCTGCCTCATATCAACACCCAACTATGCCGCCGATGTGGCGGGGCTTCGACGGCGATCAAGCCGCGAAGATGCAGCGGATTCCTTTTTTGACTTGATGACGGAGAACTCATGGACCCATATCGCTCATGGATGAGCGTCAGTCTTCTTTGCCTGGGACTCGTATCGTGCTCGACCATGAGCCCGAAAGAATGCCAAATAGCCAACTGGAGCGATGTCGGGCAAGCCGATGGTTTGCTTGGAAAAAACTTGAGTTTTTTGAACCAGCGCAGAAGTGATTGTGCGGAAGCCAACATCCAGATTGACCAGGCAGCCTACTTGAAAGGACGCGACCAAGGCCTGAAAACCTATTGCCAGCTGGGCAATGCCGCGCAAATCGGCTTGCGCGGCGAAGTCTACGAAGGCGTTTGCCCTCCGGCGATAGATCAGGAATTCCGCCGCCGATACAACATTGGCTTTGATATCCATCGTTTTAAAGACGAGATCGCCAGACTTCGGTATCGCCTCGGTTCGCTGGAAGAGCGGTTGCGGAAAAATCAACACGAGTTCGAGCAGCGCTTGGGGTCTCGTGGAAAGAATGAAGATCACCAGCGCCTCTACCACGATTTTCAGCGTGAGCAAGACCGGATCCGTGAAGAGCAAAGCGTGGCCGCCCACAACTTGCAATGGAATCAAGGGCAGCTGATCAACGCCGAGATGGTGTTGCAAAACCTGCGCTGATTCCCCGTCCGGCAGAAGGCCTTTGGCCGCCCGACCGCGTCGGGCGGCAATGCGGGGGATACGCCGGAACGATCGCGGTGACCGAGCAAGCGACATCCCCCGGCTTGAATGGCATCGGCCATCCGCTGTTTTCAGGCGCATTACTTCCGCACCGGCTCGCATTCCCCGACAGAGCGCCGAGGCGAACAGTCGCTGCCGGCGACATAAAAATGGCCGGTCTGGGTTCAGAACCGGCCATTTCCATTCAAGCACCAAGGTCCGTCAAGACGGCAGCGCCCGCTGCGCCCGGCCCGGGATACCCGGAACGGCGCCGCCACGCCAACGGCGTCGCGCCCTCACTGCGGTCAGGCCTCGGCGATGGCCTGGATCGCGGTCAGCGCGATGGTATAGACGATGTCATCGACGAGCGCGCCACGCGAGAGGTCGTTCACCGGCTTGCGCAGACCCTGCAGCATCGGACCGACCGACACGACGTTGGCCGAGCGCTGCACCGCCTTGTAGGTGGTGTTGCCGGTATTGAGGTCGGGGAAGACGAAGACCGTGGCGCGGCCCTTGAGCGGGCTGTTCGGCGCCTTCTGGCGGGCGACGTCGATGACGCTGGCGGCATCGTACTGGATCGGCCCGTCGACAATCAGCTCCGGCCGACGCGCACGGACGATCTCGGTCGCCGCCCGCACCTTGTCGACGTCGTCGCCGGTCCCCGACACGCCGGTCGAATACGAGATCATCGCGACGCGCGGTTCGATGCCGAAAGCCGCCGCCGACCCCGCCGACTGCAGGGCGATCTCGGCCAGTTCCTCGGCGCTCGGGTTGGGATTGATGGCGCAATCGCCATAGACCAGCACCTGGTCGGGCATCAGCATGAAGAACACGCTCGAGACGATGCTCGATCCCGGCGTCGTCTTGATCAGCTGCAGCGCCGGACGCACTGTCGACGCCGTCGTATGGACGGCGCCGGAGACGAGGCCGTCCACATGCCGCTCGGCCAGCATCATCGTGCCGAGTACGACATTGTCTTCAAGCATAGCTTCGGCCTGAGGTGCCGTCAGTCCCTTCGACTTGCGCAGGGCGACCATCGGCGCGACATAGTCCTTGCGGATCGTCGCCGGGTCGAGGATTTCGAGCAGCGGATGCGCCGTCGGCAGGTCGATGCCATGCGTCAGCGCGATGCTGTGGATCTGGGCGGGGTCGCCAAGCAGGACGCAATGGGCGATGCCCTTGGTGGCGCAGATCGCCGCCGCGCGAATCGTGCGCGGCTCGTCGCCCTCGGGCAGCACGATACGCTTGCTGGCGACGCGTGCCTGCTGGATCAGGCGATGGCGGAACATCGGCGGCGTCAGGTGGGTGAAGGCCGACTGCCCGGCCGAACCGGTCAACGGCGCCAGCGCGACGTGATCGGCGATGTGGTCCATGACGCGCTCCATGCGCTCGCGGTCCTTGAGGCTGATGCGCCGGTCGGTGGCCGCCAGCTTGACGACCACGTCATAGGTTTCGAGCGGCGTCGTGACGATCGGCAAATCGCCGAAACGCGGATTCAGGAAGTGCTCGATCGACGGCGCGATCGATTCGCCGCAGGTCAGCAGCAGGCCGGCGATCGGCATGCCGCTGAGGCGGGCCAGCGTCGCCGTGACGACGAGGTCGGAACGGTCGCAGGGCGCGACGATCAGCGTTCCCGGCTTGAGGCGTTCGACCAGCTTGTCGACGCCGCGCGAGGCGACGATGATCTGGGCGATACGCGAATGCTCGAGATCGCCGGTGCGGTAGATCGAGAAGCCGAGATTGGCCGCGACGTCGGAGAGCAGCGGCGCCGCCAGTTCGGGATTGTCCGGCGACACGCAGACGAGCGGCACGCGCAGACCGCTCGCAGCGATGCCGGCGCCAATGGTTTCGGCATACGAGGCGTCGGGCACGCGGGTGATGATGGCGCCGGCCAGCGCATGGCCGCCGTCGCTGCCGTAGCGGTGCGCGGCATCGACGAGCGTGGCGACGACGTCGGCGGCCTCGGCGCGGCGGCCGTTGGCGGTGACGAGCACCGCAGCGCCGAGATTGCGCGCGATGGCCGGATCGAGATCGAGCAGCAAGGGATGATCCGGCCCACAGGTGATGCCTTCGACAATCATCAGGTCGCAGTCACCGCGCGCGCCCTCGACCAGCGTGACGATTTCCTCGAGCAGGCTCGCCTCGTCGCTGGCACGCACCATCGCCTCGGCACGCTTGGCGGAAATCGGCTCCGGCACCGTCACCCCGGCGATCGTCCGGGCGAAATGCACCGAGCGGTCGGGCTGTCCGTCGCCGGCCTTGAGATCGGCGACCGGCTTGACGAAGCCGACCTTGAAGCCCTCGCGCTGGAGGGCCCGCAGCAGGCCGAGCGCGCCCGTGGTGGCGCTGAAGTCGCTCGATGCTGAGGCCATGAAAAGCGTGCGGGAAACGAGTTCTGTTTTCATGATGCTGTGCTCCTGAATTGGCAAAATGCCGTGACCGGCCAGCCCGCTATGATAGCAACATAGCCGTCGCCAGGAAAATCGGCGGCGCCACCAAGGCCTCCTGAAACAGCGTCGATCACGAAAAAACTGCAGAAAAATAGCGATGTGCTATCTTTAGCATTCCCCTCCTGACTTCCCTGCGTGAGGAGATCGATCATGTTTGTGCCGACCGACCGGCGAAGCGGCCTCGACCGCCGCATCTGCCATATCCCCCCCGTATTTCTCAAGATCGACCGGAGAACCTACCGTGATCGCCGCAGCGTCATGGGCGGGAATGCCGACGCCGAACAGGACTGGGACGACAGCAACGATAGCGCGCTCGACGAGTCGATCCGCCGCGAGCATGACGACTGACGCCGGCCGCCGCAGCGCATCGACCGCAATCCGCGTGCCGGCCCTGGCGTTCTGGGCATTGCTCGCCTGCGTGTCAGCACCGACGCTGGCCGCGCCGCCGCTCGCAGCCACCACCACACCGCGCCACACGCGCGACGAAGAAACCGCCGTCATTCGCGAACATCATTTCAGGCGGCTCGACACGCGTTTGGCAACCGAAGCGGCGATCCTCCGCCAGACCTGCCGCTACGAATCGGAAATCTCGACGCCGCCCCCGCCCGACCGCGTCGCCTTGTCGTTCGACGACGGCCCCGAGCCCGGACAGACCGACTACATCCTCGACATCCTCGCCAGACAAGGAATCAGCGGCACCTTTTTCCTGATCGGCGAGAAATCCAGCGCGCATCCGGAGCTCACGGCCAAGATCCTGGCAAGCGGCAAGCATACGGTCGGCAATCACTCCTGGAGCCACCCGAATTTCCACGCCATCCCGCCCGAACAGCAACGCGAGGAAATCCTGCGCTACGAGGAACCGGCCTCGCCCGGCCCGGTCAAGCGGCTCTTCCGCTATCCGTATGGCAATTCAAGTTGCGAAGCGAACGAACTGCTGCACGCCCGGGGTTATCGCATCGTCGGCTGGCACATCGATTCCTGCGACTGGGCATTCGACCGCAACGGCAGCATCGATGCCAAGGAAGCCATCTCCTGCGGCGTGCTCGCGCAGAACCGGCACAATTACGTCGAGCATGTCGTCTCGACGGTCCGCGCCCACCGCGGCGGCATCGTCCTGATGCACGAAATCCATCCCAACACGCTCGCCAGACTCGAAGAGATCATCGTGCGCCTCAAGGAAGAAGGCTTCCAGTTCAGCGCCATCGAGGACCCCGAGTTCCTGCCGTCACTGCGCTAGCGCGCTGCCCCTTCCCGCCCCTTCCCGCTCCTTCCCGCCGCGATCAGCCGGCGCCGGTGGCATCAAGCGTGTAACGGCGGATCGCCTCGATAAAGGTCCGCGTCGCATTCGACAGGTAGCGACGCGGATTCCACACCATGCCGGCTTCAAGGTACAGCGGCTTCGCCAGGCGGCGGCTGACGATCTTCGGATGATCGCGGACCAACGGCTCCAACAGAAAACTGATGCCGACGCCGCGCTCGATCAGGCTGATGATCGTCGTGATCTGGTTCGATGAGAAGACGATGTGCGGCGAGATGCCATGCCGGGCGCATTCCTCGAGGATGATGCGGCGTGACAGCGTGTCCTCGGAAAAGAGGATGAAGGGCTCGTCGGCGAGGCGCGGAAAGGCGATTCGCCGCTGCGCCGCGAGCGGATGCTCGGCCGACAGGCAGACGTAGATCTCGCTGCGCGTGATCGGCGACATTTCGAGTTGCGGCTGTTTCTCGGCAACGACGACGACACCGACATCGAGCTCGCCCTTGTCGAGCAGCGTTCCGATCGACAGCGCGCCTTCCTCGATGACGTTGAGTTCGAGCAACGGATGCTCCTCGCGGAAGCGGCTGACGATCTCGGGAAAGAACACCGCGCCGATCATCGGCGTGATACCGACGCGGATGACGCCGCGCTGTGATGCGCGGTGGTCCTCCATTTCGCGGATGGCGTCGTCGGTACGCGCCAGGATGTCCTCGACGCGACGCAGGAAGACGCGGCCCGACGAGGTCACGCTGATCTTCTTGTGGCTGCGCTCGAACAGCTGGACGCCGAGTTCGCTCTCCAGGTTCTGGATCGCGACCGAGATCGCCGGCTGGGCGATATGGCAGCTTTCGGCGGCGCGGGTGACGCTGCCGAGCCGGCACACCGCTGCAAAATATTTCAGCTGCTTCAATTCCATGGCGATTTCTTGGATAAATAAAAACGATCGTTGGATACAAAATATGTATTTTCCAACTATTGATTCGATCGGTAAACTGCCGCGCGAATTCAACTGAAAGACTATTTCGACAGGGATCACGGGCCGCGAGCCCTGCCGAAACAGGCTTTAAATCCAACCATCATCCCGGCGCCACTCGACCGAGCACGGCACCACTCGCAGGAGAAAACCATCCCCATGAGCAACACCCTCAGAATCAGTATCGACGGCAAGGAGAAGGAGGCGCAGGCCGGCGACTCCATCCTGCAGGCCCATCTCAAGGGCGACGAAACCGTCACCGCCAACATCGGCTGCATGGGCCAGGGCGTCTGCGGCGCCTGCCGCTGCCTGGTGCGCAAGGAAGGCGAGCGCGAAACGGCGACCCGCCTGGCATGCGAAACGCTGGCCGAGGAAGGCATGCAGGTCAGCTTCATGGACTATTACCAGCCCGCCCGCGTCAGCCGCTACGGCCTCGAAGACATCCGCGACGGCTGGGAATGGATGAAACACCTGCGCGACGTCTTCCCGGAAGCGAGCAACTGCCGCCACTGCAGCGGCTGCGACCGCGCCTGCCCCAAGGGCATCACCGTCCAGGAAGGCATCGCCCTCGCCTCGCGCGGCGAACTGCAAGCCGCCGCCGAAGTCTTCGATGCCTGCATCATGTGCAACTTGTGCACGCTCGCCTGTCCGGAAAACATCCGCCCGAACCACGTCGGCCTCTTCCTGCGCCGCGCCCACGCCGCACAGACGTTGCGCCCCGGTGACCTGCTGCGCCGCCTCGACCAGCAACGTCGCGGCGAACTGGCCATCGACCTGAGCGCCGTCCCGACCGCACAAGGAGAACGCGCATGACGCAAGCCACCACCGCCATCCCGCACGCCGAGGCGCTCGCCCGCCTGGCTTCGGGCGCCACGCCGACGCTGCGCAAATCGGGCCTGTCGCGCGAACTCCTGCTCGAACGCTACCACCCGGACCATGCGCCGGCCGCCGCCGCAACGCTGCAGATCGGCGCCAATGCCGGCGAGCGCTGCCACCCGACGCTGGCCGAATTGCTGCAGGCCAACGCGCTGATCGACGGTTTCGACCTCGCCGGCGCCGAACAACTCTCCACCGATGTGCTCGTCATCGGCGGCGGCGGTGCCGGTGCCGCCGCGGCGCTGACCGCCGCCAGCCATGGCGCCGACGTCATCATGGCCTGCAAGCTGCGCCTCGGCGACAGCAACACGGTGATGGCCGAAGGCGGCATCCAGGCCGCGCTCGGCCGCGACGACAGTCCGCAGCGCCACTTCGAGGACACGCTGCGCGGCGGCCACTATCGCGCCGATCCGCTGCTCGTCGCCCAGCTCGCCAGCGACGCGCCCGACGCCATCCGCTGGCTGATCGAGCTCGGCATGCACTTCGACGTCACCGACGCCGCCACCGACGGCGGCACGCTGCGCTACAAGCAGGCCGGCGGCTGCACACAGCCGCGCATTCTCTCGTATCGCGACTACACCGGTCTCGAAATGATGCGCGTCCTGCGCGAGACGGTCGAACTCGACCCGGCGATCCGCCTGCTCAACCGCTGCCCGGCCGTCGAACTGCTCTCGCATGACGATGGCAGCTGCGCCGGCGCGGTGCTCTTCGATCTCGAATACCAGCGCTTCGTCGTCGTCTCGGCACGCTCGGTCATCCTAGCCACCGGCGGCTGCGGACGCCTGCACCTGCAAGGCTTCCCGACCTCCAACCACTACGGCGCCACGGCCGACGGCCTGGTGCTCGCCTACCGCCTCGGCGCCAAACTGCGCGATCTCGACTCCTTCCAATACCACCCGACCGGCATCGCCTTCCCGTCACGCCTCGCCGGCGGCCTCATTTCGGAAGCCGCCCGCTCCTGCGGCGCCTGGCTGATCAACGGTCTCGGCGAACGCTTCATCGACGAGCTGGCGCCGCGCGACGTCGTCACCGCCGCCATCCTGCGCGAATGCGCCGACGGCCGCGGCATCGAACGCGACGGCCGCATCGGCGTCTTCCTCGACACGCCGCGCCTCGCGCGGCAGTGGCCGGAAGGCATCGAACACCACCTGCCGGCGCTCGCGCACCTGGCCGCCAAATGCGGCATCGACCCGGCGACGGAACCGATGCTCGTCTACCCGACGCTGCACTACCAGAACGGCGGCGTCGTCATCGACGGCGAAGGCCGCAGCACCGTCCCCGGCCTGCTCTGCGCCGGCGAAGTCAGCGGCGGCATCCACGGCCGCAACCGGCTGATGGGCAACGCGCTGCTCGACATCATCGCCTTCGGTCGTCGCGCCGGACAGCGCGCCGCCGAGGACATCGGCAAGCGTCCGCTGCGCCGCGGCGACATCGAACACGTCTACAGCTGGCAGCGCACGCTGGTCCAGTCCGGCCTGCCGCGCCAGGCGCGCGCGCCGCGCCTCTACCCCGGCCCCGGCCACTATCCGCTGCACCGCAACGAGCGGTCGCTGGCCTAGGAGATCTCGCATGGACAAACTCAATCAAGTACTGCTCAAGCCGGCGATTCAGGTCGGCGCCGATCTCTTCGCCTGGATGCAACAGGGCGGCACGCAGGGCCTCGCCACTGCGCTCGACGCGCCGCAGACGCTGATCCAGCGCATCGCCGACGCCGATCTGCGCGGCATGGGCGGCGCCGGTTTCCCGACCGCGCGCAAGTGGGAGGCCGCGGCCCAGGCCGCCGGCAGCGAGAAATATGTCGTCTGCAACGGCAACGAAGACGAACCCGGCACCTTCAAGGACCGCACGCTGCTCAGCCGTACGCCGCATCAGGTCATCGAGGGCGCGCTGATCGCCGCGCTGGCGATCCGGGCCTGCCACGTCATCTTCTATCTCAACCCGCACCAGCAGGGCAGCCTGCGCGAGATGCGCCGGGCGGTGGCGCAGTGGCAGGACAGCCCCTGGCTCGAAAAGGTCGCCAAGGCGGTCGGACAGCCGGTCGATCTTCAGGTCGTGCCCAGTTCGGG
Organism: Propionivibrio dicarboxylicus; assembly: GCF_900099695.1. Lineage (GTDB taxonomy): Bacteria > Pseudomonadota > Gammaproteobacteria > Burkholderiales > Rhodocyclaceae > Propionivibrio > Propionivibrio dicarboxylicus. The sequence continues at coordinate 52,782 of NZ_FNCY01000004.1, forward strand.
CCGCTACATCGGTGGCGAGGAAACCGCCGTCGTCGCCTCGCTCGAAGGCGGCTTCCCCTTCCCGCGCAAGAAACCGCCCTTCCCGGCCGAATCCGGCGTCCGCGGCTGCCCGACGCTGATCAACAACACCGAGACGCTGGCCAAGGTCAGCCACATCATCCGCCACGGCGCCGACTGGTACCGTGCGCTCGGCGTCGGCGCCGCCAGCGGCACCAAGCTCTACTCGCTCTCCGGCGACGTCATGGCGCCGGGGCTGTACGAACTGCCGATGGGCACCTCGCTGCACGACCTCATCTACCGTTATGGCGGTGGCATGCTTGAGGGCAAGGCCTTCAAGGCGGTGTTCACCGGCGGCCCGTCGAACACGCTGCTGACGCGCAAGGATCTCGACGTCGCCCTCGACTTCGACTCGGTGCGCGAACGCCAGTCACGCCTCGGCACCGGCGCGATGATCGTCATTTCGGAAGGCAGCAGCATCATCCGCAAGGTCGCCGAATACATCGGCTTCTTCGCCAAGGGTTCCTGCGGCCAGTGTCCCTCGTGCAAATGCGGCACCTTCCAGCTCGCCCGCCTGCTCGAACGCGTCGACAGCGGCCGCCACTCGCCGGCCGACCTGGCGGCGCTGCGCCACCTCTGCCAGATCCTGCCGGGCAGCGGCCGCTGCGGCCTGATCGACGGCGCGGTCACCGTCGTGCAAAGCTCGCTGCACACCTTCCCGCAGGAATACGGCATCGCCGCGACGGCCGACTGAGACGGCGGAGATCGCGGCCCGGATGCGGCGCAACGCCCGCATCCGGTGCCGAGGCGCCCCCCTCTACAGGCGCTTGGCCATTGCCTGCAGTTGGTCGAGCCGATTTAGCAGGTCGTTGAGCACGACCATCCCCTGCGCCAGTTCATCGACGCTCTTGAGGTTCTCGGCCACCTTGACGTGCTCGCGCGACGCTTCATCGTTCATCTGCTGCATTTGCTCGGCCGCCTTCTCGCTCGCTGCAATCAAGCCATTCATCGAAACAAGGGTTGTATCGGCGATCTGCCGGATCGACAGGATCGTGCTCACCGCCTCGCGGATGCTCGAACCGGTCCGCTCAGCCTGGTCCTTCGCCGCCTGGGCCAACTTGCGCACCTCGTCGGCGACGACGGCAAATCCGCGCCCGGCCTCGCCGGCCCGCGCCGCCTCGATTGCCGCATTGAGCGCGAGGAGGTTGGTCTGATCGGCAATCTGGCCGATGCCACCGGTGATGCCGCTGATATCCTTCGAGAGGCGCTCGAGATCGTCGAGGCTGCCGCTCAATCCGACCTGCGATGACTGCGACTGCTTCGCCGTCGCGCCGACATCGCCCATCAGCGCCAGCGCGCGCATCATGCTCGTCGACTGCTGCTTGAAGCCTTCGGCCAGCGCTGGCAAGACGTCGATCACCGGCTGGATCGTGCGCTCATAATCGATCACGCGCTCGACCATTTCCCGCTGCAGTTCGCTCAGGGTTTCCCAGCGGTACAGGGCACGCTGCGAATAATGCGAAGAGAAACTCGAATAATGAACCGGGAAGGCATCGATGAAGGGATCCGCATAACTCTCCGTCGCGCGGAAGAAGGCCAATGCCGAGAGCGTCTGGTTGATCGGAATGCCGAGCACCTCGCCGAACGACGAGAATCCCGCCGCGCGAACGCCGTCGAAGAAATCGGCCTTGCCGAGCACGCTGCTGTTGCCGAGACGACGCAGCACGCAGTCATTGAGCAGCATCACCAGAGGCTCGCCCCGCGCCGAGACGAACGCCCGCCAGTCCTTCCGGGTCGTCTCGATGAAATCGGTTTGCTGCAACAGGTAAAGGCGATCGCCAAACTCGATGTCGCAGAAAAACGCGGTCTCGTTCTCACCGAAGGCGGCGACGGAACGAATGAACATCTCCTTACCGACCTGTACGCCAAAGGTATAACCGGCGAGGCGCTCGCCGACCTCGGCAGGATGACAACGGAAATGCGCCGCCAGGGCGTCGGAAAAGCGCTGCGTCTCGCCATCTTTCGAGAAGACCGAGCGAACGACGCGCGCCACCGGATCGGCATCGGCGACCAGCCAGCTGGCACCGGTCGATTGGAAATTCTGCGTCTTGAACGGCGAGAAGCGGATGCCCGGCCTGAGTTTGCAGAACACCATGACGGCATGGCCGCTCAGCAATTTTCCGTCGGCGTACATGTAGGTGCCGGAGAAATCGAGCTTGCCGCCGGCGCTGCCGCCGATGGCCAGACAGGGGAAGCGTCCGGATTCGTAATAGGCGCGCATCAGGAAACCCTCCGACGCGCTGAGCCCATCGAAAAAGATCAGGCAGAAGGTATCCTGCGCATTGATCTTCATCGCCGGCCGCACCCGGTCGAGTTCGCCGGCCAGGAGCCGGACGCGTTCGGCAACGCTTTTCCCTTCCTTCTGGCGCAGATTGACAGAAAACACCTCGACCGCGCCAATCAGTTCCGAACCGATCTGAAGATAACTGCCTTCGCGGCTATTGGGCTCGGCACTGCAATACACCGAGCGATCTCCGCCCGTGCGGCCATTGCACAAGGCGCCGGACGACGATACCGCCAGAAACACCGGCGCTGCCGCGCCCTTGCCATTGACATGCCGGGCCAGGCGCTCGGCCGCCGCCCGGAAATCCGCGTGCGGCGGAACGAAGCCGACAAACAGACCGCCATCGAGGACCTCGACCTGCCCCGGCGTCTCAATATCAAAACCGCCGGAAACGGCCGGCAAGGCCTTTTCTGCCGCCGGCCCCGAGCGACGCTTCGAAAAGAACGAGATCATAATTCCCTCCGCTGGTCTAATTTGCCAATGTACTAGGGTAGTGTTCTCAATCAAGCGTTGATTGCGGTCAATTGAGAGCACACCATTTATGACAGGTTAGCAAAGATTGATCGCGCTGCGAAAGGCAGGGGAATCACCTACGGCCAAATCCGGCGCGAAAAAAATCCCCCGGACCGTTCGGTCCGGGGGATGCTGTCCGATTTCCGGCGCGATGCCGGAACGATCCGCGGAGAAGGCTCCCTGCGCTCTGTCCTTACTTCTTCTCGACGCCGCCGGTCAGCAGCGGAATGCTGCCGTCCTTGCTGCCACCGAGCAGGCCGCTGGCGGTGTAGATGCCGAGCTTGTGACGCGTGTCGGAAATGTCGAGGTTGCGCATCGTCAGCTGGCCGATGCGGTCGGTCTGCGTAAACGCGGCGTCCTCGACCTTTTCCATCGACAGGCGCTCGGGCGCGTAGGTCAGGTTCGGGCTGACCGTGTCGAGGATCGAGAAATCGTTGCCGCGACGCAGTTCCAGCGTCACTTCGCCGGTGATCGCGCGCGCCACCCAGCGCTGCGCGGTTTCGCGCAGCATCAGCGTCTGCGGGTCGAACCAACGACCCTGGTAGAGCAGGCGGCCGAGACGCAGGCCGTTGATGCGGTACTGCTCGATCGTGTCCTCGTTGTGGATGCCGGTGAGGAGGCGCTCATAGACGATGTGCAGCAGGGCCATGCCCGGGGCTTCGTAGAGGCCGCGGCTCTTGGCTTCGATGATGCGGTTCTCGATCTGGTCGCACATGCCGAGACCGTGACGGCCGCCGATGGCGTTGGCTTCGTAGAACAATTCGACGGCGTTGGCGAAGGTCTGGCCGTTGATCGCCACCGGCTGGCCTTCCTCGAAACGCACCGTGACGGTTTCCGGCTTGACGACGACGTCATCGCGCCAGAAGGCGACGCCCATGATCGGCTTGACGATGTTGATACCGTTGTTGAGGAATTCGAGATCCTTGGCTTCGTGCGTCGCGCCGAGGATGTTGGAGTCGGTCGAATAGGCCTTCTCGACGCTCATCTTGTAGTCGAAGCCGTGCTTGACGAGGTATTCGCTCATCTCCTTGCGGCCGCCCAGCTCATCGATGAAGTCCTGGTCGAGCCAGGGCTTGTAGATGCGCAGCGCCGGGTTGGCGAGCAGGCCGTAGCGGTAGAAGCGCTCGATGTCGTTGCCCTTGTAGGTCGAGCCGTCGCCCCAGATATTGACGTTGTCTTCCTTCATCGCAACGACGAGGGCGGTACCGGTCACGGCGCGGCCGAGCGGCGTCGTGTTGTAGTAGGTGGTGCCGCCGGTCTTGATGTGGAAGGCGCCGCACTGGATCGCGGCAATGCCTTCGGCGACCAGTTGCGGCCGGCAGTCGATCAGGCGGGCGATTTCAGCGCCGTAGAGCTTGGCCTTGCGCGGGATGTCGTCATAGTCGCTCTCGTCCGGCTGGCCGAGGTGGGCGGTGTAGCAACAGGGAATGGCACCCTTGCCGCGCATCCAGTGAACAGCGGCGGACGTGTCCAGACCGCCGGAAAAGGCGATGCCGACGCGCTCGCCGGCGGGGATCTTTTGTAGAATCGTTGCAGCCACGGAGAGTTCTCGCACTAGGTGAAATACCGCTATTGTAACGTGGACCCTGCCTGGCGCCGAAGTCAAAACGACTAAGAAGCCATTTCGGCAACCCCGTTTGCCGCCCCTCGGTGATTGCGGGAAAACTTGGCGGAAATCCGACAAACCCGACAAATGCGACACCGAACGACATCGTCGGCCACGGTCGCGATGACCGTTTTCCCGCGCCGGCGGGCGCTGGGCGACCGCCCTGCCCGCCCGGAAAAAACGGAACGCTCCTTGCTAGCACTCGTCATGTCGCCCGCCCGGCACGCGCCGCCTGCGTCCGGACCGGCCAAGCCCCATCGATCCCCTCGCGAGCAAAAACGTCATGACTTGTCGCTGCAAGACACCACCCCCAGCATCCCCTGCCACGCCCCCCGACCGCTATGTCAGCTTCATCGGACTCGATTGCGATGCCAAGGCAGCGCAACTGATGGCCCTGATCCGCCGCCATATCGACGACCCCGGACGCAGCAATGCCTTCTGGGAATACTTCAAGAAAAAGGCTGCCGGCGGCAGCAGCCCGCAGCCCGACGCGCTGTTCCTGATCCACAGCAACCTCAACCAGATCCGCGAACTGTTCGAGACGCATGCAGACACGGCAGCGCTCGACCTGCTCGACCGCATCGAGGAAGAATGCTGCTGACCCGGCGCAACCGGGTCAGCAAGCTATCGAACGCCCGCTATTCGACGCGGATCGTCCGCGCCGGCGCAACGCCCGGCCCGGCCTTCGGCAGTTCGATGCGCAGCACGCCTTTGGCATAACTTGCCGTGGCGTCGTCGGCCCGTACCGGCACCGACAGCGGCACGACGCGGCGGAAGCTGCCATACGCGCATTGCATGATCCGCCAGCGCCCCTCGGCGCTTTCCGCGGTGAAACGCTTTTCGCCGCGGATGATCAGCGATGCGTCGTCGACCTCGACCGTCATGTCCTGACGATCCATGCCCGGCACCTCGAGCCGCACGACGATCCGATTGGCATCCTCGAACACTTCGCCGCCGAGCAGGGACCAGCTGCGCGACGGCCGGTAGAACGGGTCATCGACGCGCTCGGGCGGCGGCATGCTCGAACCGGCGCCGGGGCTGAAGCGGGTCAGCGCATTGGTCGCCGACTCGCTCAGGTGACGCCAGCCTTCCGCCACCGAATCCAGGAACGAACTGACCCCTTGCTTGATCGCTTCGAGTTTCATGGACGCGCTCCTTTCACTGCTCCTTTCACCCTTGCCACACCGCCGTCCGCCCGCGCGGACGGCGACACGACAATGGCTAACCGACGCGGATTTCGACCTTGCGCGGCTGCGCGTGAATCGCTTTCGGAATGCGCAGTTTCAGCACGCCCTGGTCGAATTCCGCCGTCACCTTTTCGCAATCGAGTTCCTTCGACAGCGTGAAGACGCGCTTGAATCGCGGCGAGCCGACCTCGACATGCGTCGACTCCATGCCATCGCGGATCTCGAGGCTCATCTCGCCCGAAATCTCCAGCGTGTCGGCTTCCACCTGCAGATGCAGCTTGTCCTTCGCAACGCCGGGCAGATCGGCATAGAGCGTAATGCCCGAAGCATCCTCGATGACATCCACCGGCGGCAGCAGCGCGACCTCGCCCTGAGCAGGCGCGTTAGTGCTGGCAACAGTCTTGTCGGTCATGGCAGGTCCCTCCTTTCACTGAATGGCGATGCGACGCGGCTGGGCGGCTGCGCGGCGCTGGATGCTGATATGCAGGACGCCGTCGCGATAGCGCGCCGACACGGCGTTGGCATCGACGTCGTCGGGCAGCGTCAGGACGCGGCGGAAGCGCCCGGCGAAGCGTTCGTCGAGATGCTGCGTCGTCTTGTCGTCGACCGACGGGCGCTCGATCTTGCGCTCGCCGGCGATCGTCAGGACACCCTTTTCGATCTGCACGTCGATCAACGCCGGATCGAGACCGGGCGCGAACGCATAGATTTCCACCGACTGCGGGGTACTGCCAACATTCAGCGCCGGATAGCCGCCGCGCTCGAAGCCGCGGATGCTCGGCGACGGATCGTAGGACTGCTGGAGCACCCGCTGCATGCGGTCGAGTTCCGCGAACAGGTCGCGCGGGAACAGGGTTCGATAAAGCATGGAATGTCTCCTTGTCGAAGAAACGGACGCCGACCACCGGCATCCCTGATCCCTATATAGGTCTCGTCAAAATGATTTCAAGACCCCGATATCGGATGGCGATGGCATCGCGGATCGGACAAGATTTTTAATCCTTTCTGGTGAGTTTTCTACCACTTGTAGACGAAGAAAATATTCCGCTGCAGGCGTATATTCGGTCGCCATATTGCAATCGCCGGCACGCGCCGGAATTCCGGGACAAGAGAATCGAATGAATGTTTCCAGCAAGCTGAAATGGGTGGTTTCGGGGGCGCTGGGCGCCCTGATCGTCATCGGCAGCATCGGCTTCTACAGCGCCGCCCGGATCGACGCGGCGCTGACGAACTCGAACAAGGTGGTGCTGCCTTCGCTCAAGATCGTCTACCAGCTCAAGGCCAACCAGCAACTCGTCGCCCTGAGCCTGTACCGGCATATCGGCACGACGCAGAAGGATCAGATGGCCGCGCAGGAAACGGCCATCTCGGCCGCGTCGCAGGCCATGACAAAGTCCTTGGCCGACTATGAAAGCAACTACGTCCGCACCGCCAGGGGACGGGAACTGCTCGCCGCCGAGAAAAAGGCCGTGACCGACTATCTCGACCTGCTGCCGGCGGTACTGGAGCATTCCCGCGCCAACGACAAGACCGGCGCCTTCGAGAAGACGGCAGCAATGACCGAGCGACGCGCCACGCTGGCGAAGCTGATCGACGACCACATCGCCCTCAACGAAAGCCTCGCCATCGAACACGCCGAACACGCCGAGGCCCAGGCGCAGCAAGGCAAGACCGCCATCATCGCGATCACCTTGCTGGCCTTCGTCATCATCGTCACGGTCGCCTTCCGCGTCATCCGCGGCATCAACCGCTCGCTCTCGACGATGCAGACCGCCATCGAGCACATCGAGAGCCAGCTCGACTTCTCCGCCCATGCCGAAGTCATCGGCAACGATGAAATCGCGCGAGTGGCCGAAGCGCTGAACCGCCTGATCGACAAGCTCAAGGCCAGCCTGGTCACCATCACCTCGGGCGCCACCCGCGTATCCGAAGCCGCGGCGCAACTGGCGACGGCCTCGACCCAGGTGGCCAAGGCCTCGGTGCAACAGAGCGACGCCGCCAGCAGCATGGCCGCCTCGATCGAGGAAATGACGGTCAGCATCTCTCATGTCAGCCAACGCTCGGGCGAGGCGCACGCGCTGTCGACCGAATCGGGCCAATGCGCCACCGAAGGCGAAGCCGTCATCACCCAAACGGTTTCCGACATCAACCTGATCGCTGCCTCGGTCGGCCACTCGGCCGAGCGCATCCGCGAGCTCGAAAACGCCAGCGACCAGATCTCGACGATCGTCGCCGTGATCAAGGAAGTCGCCGACCAGACCAACCTGCTCGCCCTCAACGCGGCGATCGAAGCCGCCCGCGCCGGCGAGCAGGGGCGCGGCTTTGCCGTCGTCGCCGACGAGGTCCGCAAGCTGGCCGAACGCACCGCGAACTCGACGACGCAGATCACCGCGACGATCGAATCGATCCGCTCGGTCGCCGCCGACGCCGCGGCAAGCATGGAAGACGCCGTACAACGCGTCGCCGTCGGCGTGACCCAGGCCGGCAACGCCAACGACGCCATCGAAAAGATCGCCGACGCGAGCCGGCAAGCCGTCTCGATGGTCGAGGAAATCACCGCGGCGATCCGCGAACAGAGCCAGGCCAGCACGACGATCGCCACCAATGTCGAAGCCATCGCGCAGATGGCCGAAGAGAGCAACGCGGCGGCGCAGAACAGCGCCGAATCGGCGCAGTATCTCGACGAAATCGCCCGCGAACTGAAGGTCGTCGCCAGCGCCTACCGGCTTTGACCGCGCGCCGGGCTAGATCTCGCCTTCGTCGATGGCCAACCGCGTCAGCGCGACCACATTCTTGAGGTTGAGCTTGTGCATCAGTTCGCGCCGATGCGTCAGCACGGTCGCCTCGGAGAGATTGAGCTTTTCCGCCACTTCGGCCGAGGTCAGGCCGGAGGCGATCAGCTTGAACACCTGGCGCTGACGGCGACTCAGCAAGGCCAGCACCGACCCGCCCTCACCCGACGCCGACGCTGACGGTCCCGCCGCATTCGACGCCCGGAAGAGTTGCGCCAGTCGCCGCAGCAATTGCTCCGACTCGCGCTCGTTCTGCTTCCGGTCGCTGACATCGACCACCGACCCGACCATGCGCAAGGGCTCGCAGGCACCCACGCGCGACTCGCGATGCACGACGCGCCCGCGGAATCGCAGCCAGACCCAGTGCCCCTTGCTGTGTTGCAAGCGGAACTCCATGGCCCCGGCCGACAGCGCGCCGCTGAGCAGACCTTCGAAGGTGTCGTCGATGAGCGCGCGATCCTCCGGATGCGCCGTCTGCAGCCAGCCCTCGCGGCGGGTGACCAGCGCCTCCGGCGCAATGCCGATGAGCCGCATCCACTCCTTGTCGAGGATCACCGTGCTGGATGCGATATCCCAGTCAAAGAAGGCGGCATCGGAACCATAGAGCGCCAGCGCCAGCCGCTCCTCGCTCTCGGCCAAGGCCAGCTGCGCCTTGCGGTATTCGCTGCGATCGATGCACGATCCGAACAGCGCGAGATGGTCTTTCTCCCATTTCGGCAATACCGCCACCTCGAACCAGCCGTGACTGCCGTCCTTGCGCACGAGCTCGATCTCGAACTGCGGCGCCACATCGAAACATCCGTTCCGCATGATCTCGGCAATCCTCGTGTCGACTTCGGCGAAGCTCTCGGGCGATACGTGCATGCAGCTTGAACTCTTGCCGACCAGCTCGCCAACGTCATAGCCGAGCATTTTTTCGAACGCCCGGTTGGTCCAGGCGAAGGTCCGATCGACGACCTTCCAGTAGCCGACCGACGGCCCCTCGAGCAGAAAGCTCTGGTCCGACAGACGGCGCCTGACCCGCTCCTCTCGCTGCCGACGTTCGTTGATCGAGCGGAACAGGCAGGAGAAAAAGCCCGGCTGCAAGCGCGCCACCTCAAGGAACATCCACTGGTGGATGGCCGGGCTGTAGAGTTCGAGGGTTTCGGCCCGGCCGACGGCCAGCACCCGCCGGATCACGTCGAAGAACGCCGCTGTCTCGGGGCGATCCGCGACATCGCGATGCGTCTCCAGGAAACGCTGGCCGACGACGCCGCTGATGCCGGTCTGTTGCTCGAACGCGGCATTGGCGTAACGCGTCACAAAATCGACGACTACGCCCTGCTCATGGATCGCCTCACAGAACGCAACACCGAACGAACTCTCGGCGACGAAGGTCGCGCACACGGCCGGCAACCCGTCCTTCACGCACCTGTCATGAGATGACTCCATCACGCACTGCCTTCCCTTCCAGCCGCCTCGACCGCCCGAAAAGCGACCCAAAGCCACTATTACTGATGAATATTCTACCGACTTCGACCGAAGAAAGTTTCGCCGATTTTACGTATATTCTCATGCAAGGTTCATGAAACGCCAAGGACATGATCATAACCAGGGCAATCCGGGACCTTTTGAACGCAGAGCAGACACCCTTGCGTTCATATGTTCAACGCTTGAAAAGGAAACAGCCATGCCGCGCGCCACCACTGCCAAACCAACGACGCCCCCCCGCAAGAAGACCGTTAAAGCGCCGGCCGTAGCACCGCAGGAAAACATCACGCCGGACGCGATCACTGCCAAAACAGCGACCGCCTCGCGCAAGAAGACCGTTAAAGCGCCGGTCGCAGCCGTCAGCGCGGCAACGATCTGTCCCGAGAACCGGCAGCACCACATCCAGGAAGCCGCCTACTATCTCGCCGAACGTGGCGGATTCAGCGGCAACCCCGAGGACTACTGGCTTCAGGCCGAAGCCCAGATCGACCTGAGCAAGGCATAAGCAAGCGCCGTCCAAGCCCGGAAGAACGAACCCGCCCCACGATCGAGAACACCCCCTAAGCTCGCCGCTCGCCTGTCGCGGCTGTCCGGACTCGATTATCCGGCGGCGCATTGGGCCACCGAATCCTGGGCCATGGCGCTCGACATCGGCGCGCTGCGGACCTCGCACGAACGGCGCACGGGCACGCACATGCTTGCCCCGGCGCAGGCACCCGCGGAGCACGGACATGCGCCCGACACCTGAATTTTGGGAAACACATGGCAACACCAAGACGTGAAGCAAAAATCCTGATCATCGACAACGACGGCGGCAGCCGCTTCGAACTCAACCACATGCTGCAACGCCTGGGCGTCGAAACCATCGAGACCGCCAGCGACGGCCAGGAAGGCCTGGCCAAGATCGCCGCCGGCGACTATGACCTCGTCTTCATGGACTGGGTCATGCGCGAACTGAACGGACACGGACTCACGCAACTTCGCCGCGACGGTTGTACCGTCCCGATTGTCGCGACGACCGCCAACGCCATCCTCGGCGACCTGAAAACCCGCCTCGCTGCGGGCATCGACGACTACCTGAGCAAGCCGCTGCTGTTCGCCAACGTGGACGCCGTGCTGCGCAAGGCGCTGGCTTAGGCGCCTGTCCGAGGCGAGGTCAATTCGGCGCGGAGCCAGTCGCGAAAGCGTCCGACGACCGGTTTGTCGATATCGCCGCGGGCAATGACGACGAAATAGGAATAGAGCGACGGCAAGCTGATTGGAAACGGAATGACGAGCCGCCCGGCCGCCACATCGCTTTCGACATGCTGGCGGATGACCAGCGCAATGCCCTGGCCTTCGAGCACGGCCTCGTGCACCAGCACCGAATTGGAAAAGCGCGGCCCGCGTTCGGCATCGACACCGACGACACCGGCGCGGTGCAGCCAGGCGCGCCAACTCGGCCGCTTGTCGATCGCCGGAATCATCTCGTCATGGATCAGCACCCGCTGCGCGATATCCGCCGGCGTGCGCAAGGGCGGCCCCGATTGCAACACGGCCGGGCTGCAGACCGGCACGTATTCCGGCTGCAGCAGGCGTTCAATCGCATAGCCGGGGTAGTGCCCTTCGCCAAAGCGGATCGCCACCTCGCCGGAGGTGAGGCCGGGCGTCGCCTGCCGCTTGGCGAGATCGGCGAGCGTGCGCGGACCGTCGATATTGTCGGGATTGCTGGCGATGCGGATGGCGACATCGGGACAACGGGCGGCAAAACCGGCGACGTGGTGCACGAGCCAGCGAGTGGCAAATGAGGGTGGCGCGCTGAGGGTCAGGTCGAAGGCGCGGGGACGGCGCGTCTGCTCGACACCGGCGGCGAAATTGTCGAGCCCGGCGCGAATACCCGGCAACATCGCCGCGCCCTGCTCACTCAGCGCGATACCCTCCGGCAAGCGCAAGAACAGGTCGGCGCCCAGCCAGGCTTCGAGCTTCTTGATCTGCTGACTGACCGCCGACGGCGTCACCGCCAGTTCGTCGGCCGCCTTCTTGAAACTCAGGTGCCGCGCCGCCGCCTCGAAGGTACGAAGCGTGGACAAGGGCGGCAATCGATAGGCCACGATGGACTCCCGAAGAAAGGTCTGGAAGAAGACCCCGGAAGAAATACAACGGGATTAAGTTTTTCTAACCCAAATGATTATAAACCATCGTTTGTCTACCCGGTGCAAGGCGCCTAGATTGGGGGCAAGGGAAATACACGACATGCGCCGGTCGCCGCCGGGCACAGGCGAATGCCGCGACACCGGGATTCAATCGCCTAAGGAAACGTCATGAAATACGAATCGCCCGATATCTGCCTGCCGGTCTCGCTGTCCGGCAGTCTCTACTACCGCCTGATCGAAGTCCTTAGGGTGTGTTCTCAATTGAGCGTTGGTTGCGGTCAATTGAGAACACACCCTATGGAAAGTCAGGCCCACCCCGACCCGAACACGGCGATCGTCACCGCCGTGCGCCGCTTCGTCGCCGAGGCAACCCCCAACCGCAAGACACCGCGCAGGAGCGCCGCGAACGCCGCTGTCAACACGGCAATGAACACCGCCTGGTCCGATGACTGGATCATGTTCGGCGCACCGCCCGCATCGAGCCAGACGCCGCGACCGCTGTCCGCCCGCCGCTTCACCCCCACCGTCGCGCCAGCACCGAGTAGCACGCCGGCGCGCACGGAAAACGCCCGCCCGCGCAGCGGCGACTGGTGTGTCGGTTGCAGCGGCGCCGACACAGATCTTCTCGAAGGCTGAGCGATGGCCTGCGGGCCCTACCGAAATAGGCTCTTAGTCACCCAGCATCATCAGCCCGGTATCGCCGCCAGCGGCGGCGGTATTGACCGAGACGACGCGCTCCTTGACGAGGCGCGCCAAGGGATAGCCCCTCGGCCCGACCGTCAGCAGCGGCACGATCTCGCCGGGACGCGCGGCCAACGCCTGCGCCAGCGCACGTCGATCGGCGGCCTTGCCGGCGAATAGCACAGCGGCCAGCGCCGCCTCGTCGAGCGGTTCAGGACGCACGACGAGGATGGCCGCGAGCGGCCCCGGCAACAGCGCCCGCACCGACTGCGTCAGCGCATCGTCGGCAAGCAGCGGGACGTTGCCCGTCGCCAGCACGGCCGCGATCTGTTCGAGCAGCGCCGCGTCATCGTCGGCGCGACAGGCCACCCCTCCGCGCGGCACGAAGCTCAGCCGGTTCGCTTCACCCGCCGGTCCCGGCAAACGCAGACCATGCCCGGCCAGGTTGGCCGCGCGGTAATCGCCGCAGAGTTGCGCAAGCCGCGTGCGTCCGGTGCGCAAGGCCCACTCGTTCAATTGCATCAGCGACTCGGCCACCGGCACGGCGCCCTCGGCCGGCGCGCCGAGTTCGGCCGGTCCCGCCGCCCAGCCGGCCAGGCGCGGCAGATAGAGCGGACCGCCGGCCTTGGGACCGGTCCCCGACAGTCCCTCGCCGCCGAACGGTTGCACGCCGACGACGGCACCGATCATATTGCGATTGACATAAATATTGCCGGCACGGACGCGCTTCACGGCGAAGTCGATGGTCTCCTCGATCCGGCTCTGGATGCCGAAGGTCAGGCCGTATCCGCTTGCGTTGATCGCCTCGATCAAGTCGCCGAGTTGTGGCCGGCGGAAGCGCAGCACATGCAGCACCGGACCGAACACTTCCTCGCGCAGATCCTGCGGCGTATCGATCCCGAGCAAGGTCGGCGCGACGAAACTGCCCTGCGCGGCCGCCTCGGGCAGCGGCAGCGAAAAATGCAAGCCGCCGCGCGCGACGAAAGCATCGACATGCGCCTGCAGGCGCGCTTGCGCCGGCGCATCGATGACCGGGCCGACATCGACGTCGAGTCGCCCCGGGTCGCCGAGACACAGTTCCTGCATCGCCGCGCTCAGCATCGCCAGCAGGCGCCCGGCGATATCCTCCTGGACACAGAGCAGGCGCAGCGCCGAGCAACGCTGGCCGGCACTGTCGAAGGCCGAGGCGATGACGTCCTGCACCACCTGTTCGAGATGCGCCGAGGAATCGACGACCATGGCATTGAGCCCGCCGGTTTCGGCGATCAGGAAGGCTTCGCCCGGATGCTCGGCGAGCGTCCGATTGATCCGGCGCGCCACCTCGAGCGAGCCGGTGAACACCACACCGGCGATGCGCGCATCGGCGACCAGCGCATTGCCGACGACATCGCCACGGCCAGGCAGGAACTGCAAGGCCGCCGCCGGCATGCCAGCTTCATGAAAGAGGCGAACGGCGAAGGCGGCGATCAGCGGCGTTTGCCCGGCCGGCTTGGCGATCACGGGATGTCCGGCGACCAGGGCGGCACCGAGCTGGCCGACGAAGATCGCCAGCGGGAAATTCCACGGACTGATGCAGATCACCGGCCCGGAATTCGCCGGCGCCGCCGGGTTCGCTTGCGCCTGCCGGGCGTAATAGCGACAGAAATCGACCGCCTCGCGCACCTCGGCGACGGCATTGACGCGGGTTTTACCGGCTTCGCGGATCGCCAGGCTGATCAGCGCAACGGCATTTTTCTCGAGCAGGTCGGCGCAGCGGCGCAGACAGTCGGCACGCATCGCGACGTCCTGCCCGGCCCATTCGGCGGCGAACGCCGACGCCGCCGACAGCGCCTGCTCAACCTCGCCGGCCGTCGCCTCGACGACCTGACCGACGACATCGCGTCGGTCAGCCGGATTCAGCACCGGACGCGACGAGACCTCGCCTGCGGGCGCTCCGACAACAAGCGGCGCCGCCGTCCAGCCGATACTGCGCAGTTCGCTGAGCCCGCGCTCGAGCCCGGCCAGCGCCCGCTCGTCGGCGAAATCGAAACCACGCGAATTCTTTCGCGCCGTACCGAAGAGCGCCGGCGGCACCGGAATGCGCGGATGCCGCTCGCCGCAGACGGCGATCGCATGCGCGACCGGATCGGCGATCAGCGCGTCGACCGAAACCGCCTCATCGACGATCTGATTGACGAAGGAACTGTTGGATCCGTTCTCCAGGAGCCGGCGAACCAGATACGGCAGCAGCGTCTCGTAGCTGCCGACCGGCGCGTAGATGCGACAGCGCCGCCCGGGCGCCGCCGGGCCGACGATATTGTCATAGAGCGCCTCGCCCATGCCGTGCAGGCACTGGAATTCGAAAGCCTCGATCTTGCGCTCGACCGCCATCCGGCTGACCGCCGACAGCGTCTGCGCGTTGTGCGTGGCGAATTGCGGATAGATCGACTCGGCGGCGTCGAGCATCTTGCCGGCGCAGACGAGGTAGCAGAGATCGGAGTGGAATTTGCGCGTAAATACCGGGTAATCGACCAGCCCATCGATCTGCGCGCGCTTGATCTCGCTATCCCAATAGGCGCCCTTGACGAGCCGCACCATCAGCCGGCGGCGATGCGCACGGGCCAGCGCGACGAGATAGTCGATCACCGCCGGCGCCCGCTTCTGGTAGGCCTGGACGACGAAACCGAGTCCCTGCCAGCCGGCCAGCTGCGGTGCCTCCACCAGCTGTTCAAAGAGATCGAGCGACAGTTCGAGCCGATCCGCCTCTTCGGCGTCGATCGTCAGTGAAATGTCCTGGTCGCAGGCGCGTTCGGCCAGGATCAGCAGCTTCGGATAGAGCTCGCGCATGACGCGCTCGCGCTGCAGGCGCGTGTAGCGCGGATGCAGGGCCGAGAGCTTGACCGAAATGCCGGGACCGGCGACGACGCCCTCGCCCCGACTGGCCCGTCCGATCGCCTCGATGGCGTCGAGATATGACTGGAAATAGCGCTCGGCATCGGCGTCGGTCAGCGCCGCCTCGCCGAGCATGTCGAAGCTGTGGGTATAGCCGCGCGCGACGTTCTGCCGGCTGCGTTCGAGGGCGGCGGCGATCGTCTCGCCCATGACGAACTGGCGGCCGAGCAACTGCATGGCCAGCTCGGTGCCCTTGCGGATGACCGGCTCGCCGCAGCGCGCGATCAGTCGCGTCAAGGCATTGCCGAGCGCCTCGTCGCTGCGCGTGGCGACGAGCTTGCCGGTAATCAGCAGGCCCCAGGTGGCAGCGCTGACGAACATCGACGGCTGGCCGCCGAGGTGATCCCCCCAGGCGCCCTTGGCCAGCTTGTCGCGGATCAGGCGGTCGGCGGTATCGGCGTCGGGGATGCGCAGCAGCGCCTCGGCCACGCACATCAGCGCAACGCCTTCCTCGCTCGACAGCGAGAATTCATGCATCAGATGATCGACGCCGCTGGCTTGCCGGCGCTGCGCGCGCACCGCCTCGACCAGCAGGCGCGCCTGCACCGCGACGCGCGCGGCCTCGGGCGGACGCTGCCGGTACGCGGCAATCAACTCGGCGACGCAGAGCGATTCGTCGCGACGCACCGTGTCGTGGATCCGGGCACGCAAACGTTCCAATGCCTGATGCATGAAGGGACTCCTGGAAAGCGGCTAGCCGCGCAAATGATCGAGGCTGATCGCGGACGAATCCTTGACCTCCTCCATCACCGGATAACTGTGCGTCTCGCGAATGCCGGGCACCTTCGCCAGCACGTCGCCGAGAAAATTGCGGTAGGCCGCCATGTCCGGCACGCGCACCTTGAGCAGGTAGTCGAAACCGCCGGTCAGCATGTGGCATTCCTGGATCTGCGGGATGCCCAGCACGGCCGCGCGGAATTTCTGGAAGGCGTCCTCGGAGGTGCGGTCGAGCAGGATCTCGATGAACACGGTGAGCCCGAGGCCGAGTTGGGCCGCCGACAGGTTCGCCGAATAGCCGGTGATGAGCCCGTCGTTTTCAAGCGCCTTGACGCGTTCGAGACAGGGCGTCGCGCTGAGGTTGATCCGCTTCGACAGGGCAACGTTGGTGGTCTTGCCGTCTTCCTGGAGGATAGCGAGAATTTCGATATCGGTGCGATCGAGCTTGCGCATGCGGAGACTCCCTTAAGGCGCCGGCCGACAGACACGGCGGATAAAACACATCACTAAAAAAACTGGCGTTACCAGAACTATGAAAAGACTATAGCGCCTATAAAAAGACAATTCCACTGAATTTTTCGATTTTTTTGGAGTTTATTAAAAACAAATCGTTTATTCCCGGCAAAAAAAACGGGGCCCGGACAGCCGGCCCCGCGAATCCGCCCGCCGATCGTCCTCCGATCACGACCGGAGGCGGCGGAGAGTTGCCTAGGAATGTCCGACCTGGCTGCGATGCCGACGCACGCAGCTGATCGCGAACAGCGAGATGGCACAGGTGACCATGAAATAGATCGCGATCGGCACATACGAACCGCCGTACTGCAGCATCAGCCAGGTCGCGATCAGCGGCGCGGTACCGCCGGCCAGCGCGGCGCCGGCCTGGTAGCCGAGCGTGACGCCGGTATAGCGGACTTCGGCATCGAAGATCTCGGCCGACAGGGTGCCGAGCACCGCGGTGATCGGCGTCCAGATGATGCCGAGGCCGACGACCGTGGCGACGCTGATCAGGGCCGGGTCCTTCGTATTGAGCAGCGCGAAGTACGGGAATGCATAGAGCATCATGATGAAGGCGCCCCAGCCGTACATGCGGCGGCGTCCGACGCGGTCGGCGATCAGGCCCATCAGCGGGATCATGATGATGCAGGCGATCGTCGCCCAGGTGATCGCCGTCAGCACGACGTTCCTCGGCAATTCAAGGCTCTTGGTGACGTAGGTGATGACGAAGGTGCTGAGGATGTAGAAGGGCGCGGTTTCCACCACTTTCAGGCCGATCGCCAGCAAGACCTCGCGCCAGTGATGATGGAGCGTCTCGACCAGCGGAATCTTGACCTGCTTGCCTTTTTTCTTGGCTTCCTCGAACTCGGGCGTCTCGTTGATGCGGAAGCGCAGCCACAGGCCGATGGCGACGAGGACGGCGCTGCTGATGAACGGCAGGCGCCAGCCCCATTCGAGAAACTCGGCTTCGGTGACGTGATTGCCGACGAAATTGAGCGCTGCCGTACCGAACAGCATGCCAAGCGGCACGCCCATCTGCGGCACGCTGCCGAACAGGCTCTTGGTCGTCTTGTTCGAATTCTCGACGGCCATCAGCAAGGCGCCTCCCCACTCGCCGCCGATGCCGAGTCCCTGGATCGCCCGCAGCGTCATCAGCGCCGCCGGCGCGTAGAAGCCCCACTGCGCATAGGTCGGCAGACATCCGATCAGCACCGTCGCGCCGCCCATCAGGCTCAGCGTCAGGATCAGCGACTTGCGCCGGCCGAGCTTGTCGCCGATGTGCGCGAAGACGACGCCGCCGAACGGACGGATGAAGAACGGAATCGAGAACGTCACGTAGGACAAGAGCAGGCCGACCGCCGGATCGGAATTCGGAAAGAACAGCTTGCCGAAGACCAATGCCGCCGCCGTGCCATACAGAAAGAAATCGAACCACTCGATGGCGGCGCCGAAGAGACTCGCCGCCAGCGCCTTTTTTTGCTCGCTATTGATTGAAACCATGGACCCATTCCCCTATCGATAAGAATTGGAACGCCCGCAGGCGCCTGAAAACGTCGAAAGTACTGCTGACCCGTTTGTTTTCCCTTGCCGCCGGCGGGCGAGCGCCGGCGGTATTTTCCCCGTGATCGCGCGCTTACTCCGCCGTCATGTACGGATAATTGACCACCGTGCGCGGCACCAGCGTCTCCTTGATCGCACGCTGACTCAGCCAGCGATACAGATTGACGGCGCTGCCCGCCTTGTCGTTGGTGCCCGAACCGCGGCTGCCGCCGAACGGCTGCTGCCCGACGACGGCGCCGGTCGGCTTGTCGTTGATGTAGAAATTGCCGGCAGCATGACTGAGCGCACGCTCCATGTCGACAACCGCCTGACGGTCCTGCGCGAAAATCGCGCCGGTCAGCGCATAGCGCGTCGCCGTGTCGCAAGCGTGCAGCGTCGCGTCGAGTTCCTCGTCCGGATAGACATACACGGTCAGCACCGGCCCGAAGATCTCCTCGACCATCGTCCGGAAGCTCGGCGTCCTGGCCAGGATCACGGTCGGCTCGACGAAATAGCCGACGCTATCGTCACAGCCGCCGCCGATGATGACTTCGGCATCGCTCGACGCTTCGGCGAACTCGATGTAGGAACGGATGTTCTCGAAAGACTTGCGGTCGATGACGGCATTCATGAGATTGGTGCAGTCGCGCACGTCGCCGATGCGGACCTGGGCGACTTCACTTTCCAGACGGGCGCGCACGGCCTCCCACAGGCTCTGCGGAATGTAGGCGCGCGACGCGGCCGAGCACTTCTGCCCCTGATATTCAAAGGAACCGAGCAGCATCGCACAGACCAGCGATTCGACGTCGGCGCTGGGATGGGCGAAGATGAAGTCCTTGCCGCCGGTTTCGCCGACGAGGCGCGGATAGGAAACGTACTTGTCGATGTTGGCGCCGACCTGCTTCCAGATGCCGTTGAACACCTCGGTCGAACCGGTGAAATGGAAACCGGCCATGTGCGGATCGTTGATGACGACGCGGCCGAAATCGACGCCGCGACACGGCACGAAGTTGATGACGCCGGCCGGCAGCCCCGCCTCCATGAACAGCTTCATGACGTAGTAATTGGACAGGACGGCCGTCGACGACGGCTTCCAGATCACCGTGTTGCCGGCCATCGCCGGCGCCGACACGAGGTTGCCGCCGATCGCGGCGAAGTTGAAGGGCGAGATCGCCGCAACGAAGCCATCGAGCGCACGGTACTCGACGCGATTCCAGAAGCCATCGGGGCTGATCGGCTGCTGCTTGTAGATCTCCTGCAGATAGTAGGCATTGAAACGCAGGAAGTCGGCGAGTTCGCAAACGCTGTCGATCTCCGACTGGTAGATGTTCTTGCTCTGGCCGAGCATGCAGGCCGCCGACATCTTCGCCCGGTACTTGCCGGTCAGGAGATCGGCCGCCTTCAGGAAGATCGTCGCGCGCTGTTCCCAGGGCATGGCTTCCCATGTCGCGCGCGCGGCCTCGGCGGCCTCGACTGCCAACTGCAATTCCTTTTCGCCGGCGACCGAATAACGGCCAAGCACGGTACGGTGGTCGTGCGGGCAGACGATGTCGGCCGTCTGCTCCAGGAAAATCTCCCGACCGCCAATGATGAGCGGCACCTCGACCGGCGCGATCCGCTGCGCCTCGAGTTCGGCCTTGAGCGCAGCACGCTCGGGCGAGCCCGGCATATACGCCTTCACCGGCTCGTTCTGGGGAAACCTGATCTGAAAATACGCGTTGTTCATTGCCCTGTGATCCTTCCTGACTGATTGAATGGTGAATTCCGCTATCCGCGCCGGCATCGGCCGTCAAGACATCCAGCAAACGCATTAAAAACAGCATCGTTAACTGTGTTTTTATATTTTCTTGGTTGACAATAAATAACGCAACGATTTTTTATGGTTGTTTGTACTTATTTTTGACGCACAAACAGTTTTTTATTCCAAAGACAATCCCGCAGGACGTTCCTGTTCCGGAGACACCTGACAGCCTCCGGCCGATACTCGAAAGTCATGGAAATAAAATGCCATCAGCAGCTACAATTGGGCGAACTGCGCTGTCTGCCCACGCTTTGCACGGAGCCAGTCATGTCAAATCCGAACCCAAGCGACCGACTCTCTGCCAACACCGACACCCAGACGTTGCGCCTGTCCTATCTGCTGGGCACGCTGACGATCATCGCCATCGTCCTGAGCCTGGCCGCGGCGGCCTTCTGGTTCGAGAAGCAGCGGCACCTGGAACGCGCCTCGATCGCCACGGCCAACATGGCCGAACTGCTTGCGGAAAGCACCGGCAACGCCATCCAGAAAATCGACGTGGCGCTGCAGGCCGGACGCCTCTTCTACGAATCGCGGGCGGTCGCCGAAAGTCGCATCGCCGCGCAGCTCAACGCTTATCTCGGCAGTCTCGGCAATGCTTCGGCAACGCTCGGTACGATCCGCATTGCCGACCGTGCCGGCCGCATCCGCTTCGGTGACGGCATCAGCATCGCCGAACCGGTGCTGGTCGGCGACTTCGACTTTTTCCTGCGCAGCCGGCAAGGCGGCGAAAATGCGCTTGTCGTCAGCGGACCGGTCCTCTCGCCGGTCACGCGCGAATGGGTGATGATTTTCGCGCGCCGCCTGAGCGATCCGGACGGCACGTTCGCCGGCACCATCTACGCCTCGGTGCCGACCCGGCAGTTCGAAGCCATCCTGTCGCCGGCCTCGCTCGGGGCGCATGGCGCGGCGACGCTGCGCACGCTCGACCTCGCGCTCATCCACCGCTACCCCGACACGCGCAATGCCGTCGGCAGCAGCGAGGTGTCATCCGCACTGCGCCGCGCCGTCGAAGCGCATCCGCTCGGCGGCGGCTACGTTGCGGCAACGGCCATCGACGGTGTCGAGCGCAGCAACGCCTTCCGCCGCATCGCCGGCTATCCGCTCTACGTCATCGTCGGCTTGGCCACCCACGACTACCTCGGCAGCTGGCAGCAGAACATCCTGATCATTATCGGACTGGCTGCGCTCGCCATCGTCGTGACCGGCCTCGCCGCCTATCGCAACTACCGCGCCCAGGCAACGCTGGCGGGCAATTTCGCCGAACTGTCCCGGCTCGAAAAGGAATTGCGCCGGCTGCTGGAAGAGCGTCACGCACTCAACGAACAGCTGGCCGTCCGCGCCCACGAGGCGGAAGCCGCCAGCCGGGCGAAAAGCGCCTTCCTCGCCAACATGAGCCATGAAATGCGCACGCCGCTCAACCATGTCCTCGGCATGGCCGCACTGATCCGGCGCGAACCGCTTTCACCGGGCCAGACCGATCGGCTCGACAAGTTGATGCGGGCCGGACACCACCTCACCGGCATGATCGAGACGGTGCTCGAAGTCACCCAACTCGACGCCGACACGGTCGAACTCGCCGAAGACCGTGTGCTCCTGCCGGAACTGATCGGCGCCGCCATCGACGCCGAACGCGCCGCCGCCGCCGCGAAGCAGCTGACGCTCGAGGTCGGTGACATCTCGCCCTTGCCGGACCTCGTCGGCGACACCACCCGCATCCAGCGCGCCCTTGACAACTACCTCTCCAACGCCATCCGCTTCACCCACGACGGACACATCACGGTGCGCGCCCTGACGCAGGCCGAAGACGAACGCAGCGTATTGATCCGCATCGAAGTCGAGGACAGCGGCCAAGGCATCGCCGAAACGGATATTCCGCGCCTGTTTTCGCTGTTCGAACAGGTCGACAACTCGTCGACCCGCGAACATGGCGGCCTCGGTCTTGGCCTGGCGTTGACCCGGAAGATCGCCCGGGCAATGGGCGGCGACGCCGGCTGCAACAGCCGGACGGGCACCGGCAGCCTGTTCTGGTTCACCCTGCGCCTCAGGAAAGCGGCGGCCTGAACCGCCGCCAAGGCGCCGCCAGCGTCAGGCCATGGCCTGCGGCTGCTCGATGAGCTGCTGATAGACCATGCTCTGCAGCGTCATCCGGTCGGTCGGCGTCAGATTGACGAATTCCAGCCCGAAATAGGAGGTCTCCTGGCGCGTCGCGCTTTCGTCGGCGATCAGCGAGCGCACGACGGCCTCCAGGTTCATCAGCACCTCGATGCCGTGGATCATGAGCCGGAAGCTCAGCCGGAGCTGATCGCCTCGCGACAGAAAATCGCCGCGAGAAACAAGCAAGGCGCCGTTTGCGCTCAGATTCACAAGCACGCCCGGCGCACTGTCGCCGTCTTGTGCGGCGCCGGAAAACGAACAGATGATCCGCGTCTTGACGCGTGGCGCCTTGCGCACATTCCTGCCGCGCACCTGGGTGGGGAAGGAAAGATGCAGATAATCGAAAGGAAGCCGGACGATCTTGCTGACCACCGACTCGAAGGCAAAAGCATTCTCGTTCGCAAACACCCGGACGAAGACCGCTTCGCTCTCCTCGATCGGCAGACGAAAACCGTCGATGTCGCGCGGCGGGGTGACCAGGAGGCTGTGCGGCGCGAGATAACCGATCAGCCGGACGATCACCCGCTCGCTCGCGAAACGCGGCGGCAGTTGCATTTGGATCCGGTCGCCGACCTTGAGGCGCATCGCCTCGAAACTGAATATGTCGTCCGCAATACCGCTGCCACTGCCGAAGTCGAGGCTCGATACTTCCTGCGACGCACCGGTCGCCGTCTCGGGCGCCAGAGTGCCCAACGTGGCGGCATCGACAGCCGCAGTTTCGGAATTGAGAGTCGGCATAACGCGTGAGGTCTCCGTCAGCGAAGGCTTCCACACCATTGTAGTTCTGCATTGACCCCATGACATACAAATTGTTCCGACCAACTTGTGCAAATAAGTGGCAGCCATTCCTTGTCATTTACGCCAATAAAGCCGCGCGACCTCACGCAGGCCGTCACGAATCGTCGCTACGTCGGCGGGCAGACGCCCGCCGAAACGCGCCAGGCAGCCCCCCTCAAACCGGCGCCCGACGCGCCGACACGTGTACGTCCCGCATGGCCCCGAAATGGATTTCGGCGTGTGCCAACATCATTCTCGCGCGCGGCCGCCGCAGCTGTATCGTACTGTCCGTAACAAACACAGCATCGCCGCAAGCGCCCGAAAACTCGGGGATTTCCAGCCAGCACCCCAGTGACCGACGCGACGCAGGCGGGCAGCAGTACCCATCCCCCACGACCACCGCGGCGATCGCCATCGGTGGCCTCTCCGCGACATATGCCGCGGCTAGGCTTCTTGCATATTGCCATTCGTCCGCGGTGCTTCTATCATCGCCGCCTGAAACCATCGGCATTACGCCCCAGCGTCCATTGACCCCACGAGGCCTTCCCATGTTCATATACGAGTTCTACCGCAGCCTGACCATTAGGGGCCGTATCATCGCCCTCGGCGGCCTCTACAGCCTGGCGATCGTCGCCACCGGACTGGCCGGACGCCATGCCGAGGCCGAGACTTTCTACGCCGTGCTGGCTGTCTCGCTCGTCACCGGCGGCATCACCACCGGCATGTGCATCGCCTCGATCCTCGAACCGCTGCTGCGCATCACCGGCTACCTGCGCGACATGGCCAAGGGCGATCTGACCAACACCGTCAAGGCAAAGCGTAAGACCGAGTTCAGCGCCGTCCTCAACACCATGCACGACATGCAACAGTTCCTCAAAACCGTGATCGCCGATATCCAGCGCGCGGCCGAGCGGCTGTCCGAGACCTCCACCGTGCTCAACGCCTCGTCGGCACAGATGGCGGCAGGCACCGACGAAGCCTCGGACAAATCGCGTTCGGTCACCACCGCCGTCGATCAGCTTTCCTCGATCATCGCAGCGATCTCCGAAAGCTGCGAAGACATGAAGCAGAAAGCGTCGGAAACCGAAAAGGCGACCGAGAGCGGCGAAGCCGTGGTGATGCGCATGAACGGCGTCATGCATGAAATCGAAACGATGGTCGCCAGCGCCACGCAAGCGGTCGGCGACCTCGGCACCAACTCCGACAAGATCGGCACGATCGTCGTCGCGATCGGCGAAATCGCCGACCAGACCAACCTGCTCGCGCTCAATGCTGCGATCGAGGCGGCGCGAGCGGGCGAACAGGGCCGTGGCTTTGCCGTCGTCGCCGACGAGGTGCGCAAACTCGCCGAACGGACCTCGACCGCGACACGCGAAATCCAGGGCATCATCGCTTCGCTGCAGAACGACGTGAAGAACGTCGCCGGCGCCATGGAAAAGAGCGGCGCCAGCGTGCAAAGCGGCACCGCCGACGTACGCCAGTCGAGCCAGGCGATGGAAACGATCAAGACGCAGATCGGCCCGTTGATCGGCCGTGTCGCCCAGGTGGCGTCGGCCTCCGAAGAGCAGTCAGCCGCCGCTGCCGACATCACTGCGAACATGCACCACATCTCGGATGTCATCGTCGATTCGGCCCAGGTCGCGCGCGAAACCCAGGACCGCGCCGCCGGCCTCGCCGGCGCCGCCGCCGACCTCAAGACCCTGGTCGGGCGCTTCAAGGTCTGAGACACCGGCATAACCGGTCAAGGACAAAGGGCCGACGGCAGACGCCGCCGGCCCTTTTTTCATGCAACAGCGCTACGCCGCCCTATTTCCAGTTGGCCGCCAACACCGGGGTCAGCGACTCCTGATACGGCTGAGACAACGCGGTCTGCCCTAAAAACTCGCCATCGCCTGGACAAGGCGTTCGACCTGCATATCGATCAGGACCTTGAACGCGCCGCCGCGCCGCGAGCCCTTCGCGTCCGTCAGTCCCGTGCGCCGCCGAAGAAGACCGTGTCCTGCTGCCGGCGCAGGGCGAGCAATTCGGAGGCCGGATCGATGTCGACGTCGGCCAGCGTCAGCAGCGCACCGGCGGCGACATCGCGCACCAGGCGCCGGTTGGCCGCCAGGTAGAACGGCAGCGGCTGGTCGGCGCCGAGCGGACCGGCCGGCAGGAGTTCGGCCGTCGTGCCGTCGATCGTGTGATGGTGCCCGCCCATCGCCAGCACGCTGCCGGCCGCCAGCGGCCGGGTGGCGCGGGTGACGAGGTCGAGGCAGGGACGCGGCGACCGGGCACCGGTCGAGCGGCCGTGGATGGCGACGTCGAGCACGCTCGTCGCCGCTTCGAGCCCAAGCAGGTGGCGCGGCAGATAAATCAGCGCGCGACGACCGTCGCGCGAGACGACATGGCCCTTGGCCAGGAGCAGTTCCCAGCTCGCCGCGTCGTCGCAGGCGACGATGACGAAAACGCCGCCGGCGAAACTCGCTTCGTCGGGTCGGCGCAGGCAGTGGAAGACGTCGAGGATGCCCGTGCGCGAGAGCAGTCCGCCCTCATCGGCCGGGCCGAAGAAATCGGGCACCTCCGGGATGCGGGCGATCGGCGCGTGGAGATCGGGCCGGTCGGGCACAAAGCCGGTGGCATTGGCGACAACGAGCAACTCGCAGAGATCGGGCACGGCGCGCTGCGGCAAGGCCGCACAGGTCTGCGCCCGGTCGCGCGCCAGTTCGCCGTAGGCACGCGCGCCGGCATGCCAATGGTCTGGCAACCCCGGCACCGCAAAAGTCTTCCCGTCGCTGACGACCGTACCGGCATCGGCATCGCAGATGAAATCGTATTCGCTCGACTTGCCGGCGGCGAGGATGTCGAAGCCCAGCGTCTGCGCCCAGGTGATCAGCCCGATCAACAGGCTCGGCTGATCGCCGTCGACCGGCGTCACCACCTTGCCGCGTTCGGTTGCCAGATGCGCCAGGATCGGCCCGACGACGCTGTCGACCTCCTTCGACACCAGCACCACATGGCGATCGGCTTCGATCGCCAGGCGCGCATGACGCGCACCGGCTTCGGGACTGCCGGTGGCTTCGACGAGGACGTCGAATGGCAGGTCGATGACAGTGGCAAGATCGGCGGCGGCAATGTACTGGCCGCGCTCCCAGGCTTCGCGGGCGGCGGCGGCGCTGGCGCAGACGGCGATCGCGTCAGCCGGCAGGCCGAGCGCGGCGAAGCCGGCGGCGGCGACCGTCGCATCGACATCGACGGCAATGCGGGCACGCATCAGCGGCACTCGCCGGGCCTGCGCGAGAAAACTGCGACCGAAACCGCCGCTACCGACCACACAGGTATCCACCGGCCGCGTCGCCGACGCGAAATAGTCCAGATGATTCATGCCGCTTCCCCTTCCCGGCGCCCTCGGCGCGCTATCGTTTACTTTCGTTCAAGGACGCAGATTGCATGCAATCTGTGTTGTTTCTTGCCTTTTTACACGCCACGACAAAGCAATGTCAACACATTCCATGCAATAATCAGATTTACATCCCTGACACTTCGTCGCCGCCCGGACATTTCATGACCCACACCGAACACGGCAATCGCAGCCAGGTCGCCGCCCAACGGCTGCGGCAGATGATCGTCGCCGGCGAACTGGCGCCGGGCCAGCGCATTTCCGAACGCGAGATCGGCACGCAACTCGTCGGCCATCTCGACGGCCTGTCGCGCACGCCCTTGCGCGAGGCGCTCAAGATCCTCGCGGCCGAGGGCTTGGTGACGATCGCACCGAATCGCGGCGCCACGGTCACGGCGTTGTCGATCGACGAGGTCGAGGAAGCCCTCGACCTCCTGGTCGGGCTGGAGGGCCTGGCGGCCGAAGCCACCTGTGCGCGCATCGGCGACGCCGAAATCGCCGCGATCGAGGCGCTGCACGAGGCCATGCACGCTGCCTACCGTGCCGAGCAGCTGATGGACTATTTCGAAATCAACCAGGCCATCCACCAGCACATCGTCGATGCCGCCGGAAACCGCGTGCTGTCGCGCATCTACGCCGCCGAATGCGCGCGCATCCGGCGCTACCGTTACGCCGGCAACCACCGCCACGAACGCTGGGAGCGCGCCATCGCCGAACACGACCAGATCCTCGCCGTACTCAAGGAACGCAACGGCACGCTGCTGCGCGAACTGTTGCGCGCCCACCACCAAAACGGCTGGCAGGTCTCGCGCCGGGTCGTCGCAGCGACGCCTGCAAGCGACCCCGCCACAAGCAAAAGCAGCAGCCGGCGCCGCGCAGCGACCAAAACGAACGCCCCCGAATAAACCGTGTCAACGCCCGTCCATCCCCTTCTTTCCACGAGACCGATCATGACCGCCACCGCCGCCGTAAAACCCGCCATCCTCCAAATCGGCAGCCTGCTGCCAGTCCTCGAAAACTGGCTCGACGAACGCTACAGCGTCAGCCGCCTCGACGACGCCCCCGACGCCAAGGCCTTCCTCGCCGAACAGGGCGGCCGCTTCGTCGGCGTCGCTACGTCGGCGCTCTATGGCGTTTCGGCCGAACAGATCGCGGCGATGCCGGCGCTCAAGGTCATTTCCTGCTTTGGCGTCGGCGTCGACAAGATCGACCTGCCGGCCGCGCGCGCCCGTGGCATCGCCGTCGGCAACACGCCCGACATCCTCAACGACTGCGTCGCCGATACCGCCTTCGCGCTGCTGCTCGACATCGCCCGGGCGACGCCCGAAGCCGACCGTTACGTTCGCACCGGTCTCTGGGCCGAGCGCGGGCAGAACAGTTTCCACCTCGGCCGCCGGGTCAGCGGCGGCCGCCTCGGCATCGTCGGTCTCGGCCGTATCGGCAAGACGATCGCGCGCCGGGCGCTCGGCTTCGACATGGACATCCGCTACCACACCCGCCGGCCGGTCGCCGACGCGACCTGGCCGCACGAACCCTCGCTCGTCGAACTGGCGCGCTGGGCCGATTTCCTCGTCGTCATCACCGCCGGCGGCCCCGGCACGCTTCACCTGATCAACGCCGAGGTGCTCGACGCGCTCGGCCCGCGCAGCTTCCTGATCAACGTCTCGCGCGGCTCGGTCGTCGACGAACCGGCGCTGGTACGCGCCTTGGTCGAACGTCGCATTGCCGGCGCCGGCCTCGACGTCTTCGCCAACGAACCCTTCGTCCCGGCCGAACTGCTCGCCCTCGACAACGTCGTGCTGCTGCCGCACATCGCCAGCGCCACCGAGGAAACGCGGCGGGCGATGGCGCAGCGCGTCATCGACAATCTCGACCGCTTCTTCGCCGACGGCACGCTCATTACACGGGTCGACTGATGCCGCCAAGCCTGCTTGCCTCGCCGAAGGCGCGCCCATGCTGATGCGGATCGTCGGCATCGTTTTCCCGATCCTGGCGATCGTGCTCGTCGCCTATTTCTACGGCCGGCGCCACCCCGTTGACATGGGCGTCGCCAACCGGCTGAACATGGAATTCTTCCTGCCGGCGCTGATCTTCATGGCGCTGGCCGGAAAATCCTTCAACCTCGTCGATAACCTGCCCTGTGCGATCGGCAGCGCCATCATGGTCATCGGTTCGGGATTGCTGGCCTGGCCGCTGGCGCGGCTGTTCGGCTACGATCCGCGCACGCTCGTATTTCCGTCGATGGTGCACAACGTCGGCAACATGGGCCTGCCGCTGCTCCTGCTGACCTTCGGCGACCAGGCGCTCGGTCCCGCCGTGGTCATCCTGCTCGTCGTCAATTTCATCCAGTTCTCGCTCGGCATCTGGGTCCTCAGCGGCCGTTTCAGTATCGCCATGCTCTGGCGCGAGCCGCTGCTGGCCGCCGCCCTGCTCGGCGTCGGCGTCAGCCTCTCCGGCATCACGATCTGGCCGCCGCTGATGGTCGCCGTCAAGCTGCTCGGCGACATCTCGATCGGGCTGATGATCTTCTCGCTCGGCATCCGCCTGTCGACGGCGCGTCTCAATGCCTGGGGCATCGGCATCGCCGGCGCCGTCATCACGCCGCTGGCCGGCATGACCGTCGCCTGGCTGGTCGGCGAATTCGGCGGCCTCAGCCCGCTCGACCGCGACATCCTCTTCGTCGCCGGCGCGCTGCCGCCGGCCGTTTCCTGCTTCATCCTGGCCGAACGTTACCGGCAGGAGCCCGACAAGGTCGCCTCGATCGTGCTGATCGGCAATGCCTCGGCGATCTTTTTCATCCCGCTGGCCTTGGCGCTGCGGCTCTAGGTGAGTTCCCCCTAGGTTCGCTGGAACTTGCGCACGAAGGTTTCGAACGCCTCGACCGGCAAGGGCCGGCTGAAGAAATAGCCCTGGCAGGCGTGACAGCCGACGCTGACCAGATAGTCGCGCTGTTCCTCGGTTTCGACCCCCTCGGCGATGACACCGAGGCCGAGGCTTTGAGCGAGCGCGATGATCGTCTTGACGATGGCCGAATCGTTCGAATCGATGAAGACGTCGCGCACGAAGGACTGGTCGATCTTGAGGTGGTCGAGCGGTAACCGCTTCAGGTACGAGAGCGAGGAATAGCCGGTGCCGAAATCGTCGAGCGCGAAGCCGACGCCCTTGGCCTTCAGCGCATACATGCGCTCGATCAGCGCATCGACATTGGAGGCCAGCATGCTTTCCGTGAGTTCGAGCTTGAGCCGTTCGGGATTGGCGCGCGTCCGCCTCAGGGTCGCCAGCACCTGGTCGACGAAATCGTCCTGCCGGAACTGCTGGAAGCTGACATTGACCGAGATCGTCAGCGACGACAGCAGCGGGTCGTCGTCCCACGCCGCCAACTGGGCGCAGGCGGTTTCAAGCACCCAGTTGCCGAGCGGGATGATGAGCCCGGTCTCTTCGGCCAAGGGGATGAACTCTCCCGGTGAGACAAGCCCTTTGTCCGGATGCTGCCAGCGCACCAGCACTTCGGCGCCGCTCAGCCGACCGCCCGAGACTTGCGCCTGGTAATGCAAAAGGAATTGCCGCTCGCGCAGGGCGTCGCGCAGATCCTCGGCGAGCGCCGCGTGTTTGAGCACCAGCGACTCCATGGCCGGATCGAAAAAGCACAGGCCATTGCCGCCTTCGTCCTTGGCCCGGTACATGGCGATGTCGGCCTGCTTGAGCAGCGTATCGATATCGACCTGCTGGCCGAGGAACAGGTTGGCGCCGATGCTCGGCGCGCTCTGGCAGGCGGTATCCTTGAGGTAGAAGGTCTGGGCGAAGGCGGCGACGATTTTCTCGCCGATGCGCTCGACCTGCGTCGCCGCGTCGGCCTCGATCGCGCTCAAGCCGGACAGGATGATGACAAATTCATCGCCACCGAAGCGCGCCACCGTATCCTCGGCGCGCACGCTGCGCAGCAGGCGCTGCGCCACCTGTTGCAACAAGCGGTCGCCCATGTCGTGGCCGAGCGTGTCGTTGAGCGTCTTGAAATTGTCGAGATCGATGAGCAGCAACGCGCCGTACTGACCGTTGCGGCTGCTGCCGATCAAGGCCTGCTTGAGCCGGTCGAGCAGCAGGGTACGATTGGGCAGGCGCGTCAGCGGATCGTAGAACGCGAGTTCGTTGATCCGCGCCTCGGCCTGCTTGCGCTCGGTGATGTCGCGCCCGACGCTGTAGATACAGGTCATGCCGTTGAGTTCGACGACCGAGGACGACAACTGCCACCAGACGAGTTCGCCGTTCTTTTTGCGCAGACGCGTCTCAAGCCCATGGCATTTTCCCTCATGCCGCAGGGCGTCGTGAAAACGCTGGCGGTCGAGAAGATCGCCCCAGAGGTCGAGGTCGAGCGGCGCGCGGCCGATGATTTCCTCGGCACGATAGCCCGACGCGTCGAGGAAGAGCGGATTGACCTCGAGAAAGACGCCGTCGGACAGACGGTTGATGAAAATGTAATCCTGGCTGGCCTGGTACAGCGCGCGGAAATGCTTTTCGCTTTCGGCGAGCGCGACTTCGGTTTCCTTGCGTTCGCTGATGTCGCGCGTCACCGAGTAGATGCACTGAACGCCGCCGAGTTCGACGATCGACGACGAGGCCAGCGCCCAGACGTGATGGCCGTCCTTGGCCCGGAAGCAGGCTTCGAGGTTGCGGCAGCGCCCTTCCCGCTGGAGCATCTCGATGAAGCGGGCGCGGTCGTTCGGATTGGCCCAGATGCCAAGCTCGGTCGGCGTATGGCCGATGAGTTCCCCGGCGGCATAGCCGAGCGCGTCGAGATAGGGCTGGTTGACGTCGAGGAAGACGCCGTCGGACAAGCGATTGATCGTGATGAAATCCTGGCTCGCCTCGTAGATGACACGGTAATGGGTCTCGCGCTCGCGCAACGCGGCCTCGGTCTGCCGGCGTTCGGTGATATCCTGCACCGAGACGCGCCGCCCGAGCGACGTGCCGTCGCTATCGATCACCGGACGCGAACGTTGCGTCACCCAGCGGATGCCGCCGTCGCGACGGACAAGGCGAAAGTCGAGCCAGCGCAGCGGCGCGGTCGCCGCGGCGTCACCGCCGTCCTCGAAACACGCTTCCCACGCGCTCCGGTCGTCCTCATGCACGAGCGCTGCGACGATCTTCGGCGACTGCATCACTTCGTCGGCGCGGTAGCCGGTCAGGTCGAACACCGAGGGCGAAACATAGCGGAAGCGACCGTCGGGACCGACCCAATATTCCCAGTCGCTGGTCCAGTCGGACATCGTATGAAACAGCGATTCGCTGTCGCGCAAACGCTCCTCGGCACGCTGCAACCGCCGCAAGCCCACCCACAGCCCGAGCAGCCCAAGCAGGCCGACGAGGCAATGCCCGAACAGCAGCTTGGTCCGCTGCTGCTCGAAGACGCCGGTATACGGCGCGAGCGGCACCGTCACGCTGATGCCGCCCCGGATCTGGCCAAGCTCGTAGCCCTGCGCGCGATGGCATTTCAGACAACCTTCCTCGGTCTTCAGCGGACGCATCAGGCGCACGTATTTCTGGCGATCGACGACGACGCGTTCGCTCGCCTCGGTGGCACCGTGCTCGAACGACAACAGCGCCTGTCGCTCCCATTCGTCGGGCGCATTTTCCGGCCGCAGCGGCTTCAGGCTGGTGATGTGGCCGCGCACGCCAAACTGGCGGCCGGCCAGTTCGTAGATCTGGCGGGTCATGTAGGCGGGATTGAGGAGCGTCAGCGCCTTGCCTTCCCGCGTCACGACGTCGCGTTCGGGCAGTTCCGCGAGATAGGGATTCGGCGGCGTTTCCAGCGTCGGCGGCACATAGACGCCGCCATGCCCGGTCGCCCAGCGGCGTACCAGGATGTCCTTCTCGAAATGCGAACGCGCGGCAGCGTTGCCGACCTCGATTTCCGAGGCATCGAGCTGGACCAGGTTGGCCCACAGCGAGCCGCAGACGAGCAACACCCAGGCTCCGGAGAGAATCCAGACGGACCTCGACCTCACCACGCCTCCCATTTATGTTCAGTGAATGATTCTTCCAGTCGAATGTACTCCGTCTTGGCGCCCGAAGGCAAACACCGCGACGGCGGCCGATGACGAAAGCAATTCCGGAGTAGACTGGATGCATCACCACGCCCTGCCCCGACACTCACGGTCCGCCATGACGATCTTCGACGAAGCCAAAATCGACTGCCATTGCCACGTCTTCGACCCCGAGCGCTTCCCCTATGGCGAGGGAAATTTCTATCACCCGGCCGGACAGGAGCGCGGCACGCCGGCGCAATTCGCGGCGCTGCGCGAAGCCTACGGCGTCAGCGGCGCCCTGCTCGTCGGACCGAACTCGGGCTACGATCTCGACAATCGCTGCCTGCTCGACACGCTTGCCCAGGGCGGTGGCCGGCTCAAGGGCGTGGCGGTCGTGCGCAACGACGCCTCGCACGAGGAACTCGCCGGACTCAAGGACAAGGGCATCGTCGGCGCCGCCCTCAATCCGGCGCTGTTCGGCGTCGACAAGTATGCCGACGCCGCCGGCCTGCTGCGGCGCCTTGGCGAACTCGACATGATCGCGCAGATCCAGGTTCGCGACGACCAGTTGCCGGCGCTGCTGCCGCTGCTCGACGCCTGCGAGACGCGCCTGCTCTTCGATCACTGCGGCCGTCCGGACATCGCCGCTGGCATCGACCAGCCGGCCTTCGAGGCGCTTCTTGACCTCGGTAGACGCGGCCGCGCCTGGGTCAAGCTCTCGGGCTACGTGAAGTTCGCCCGCACGCCGTTTCCGTACCCGGACACGCTGCCCTATGTCGAGGCGCTCCTCGACGCCTTCACGCCGGACGCCTGCCTCTGGGGATCGGACTGGCCCTTCCTGCGGGCGCCGGAACGGGTCGATTACGGCACGCTGCTGGCGCTTGTCGAGCGCCTGCTGCCCGACGCCGCCGACCGGCGCAAGGTGCTTCTGGAGACACCGCGCCGCCTGTTCGGTTTCGCCGGCTGACATTGGCATCGTCCCGTTGCTGCCGGCACCATGCCAGTAGGCTAAAATCGGAGTATCGGGAGAATCGATGCGAAAGTCATCGGAGGGAATCGCATGAAACGCATTGCGCCAATCACAGACAGTGAATCGTCATCGAAGCACGCCGCGTCGGCAACGGCCGTCGCGCGCGCGCTGTGCGTCGCCGGTCTGCTTGCCGGCCTGCAGGGCTGCGCCGACCTCACCGACATCGTCACCGCCAAATGCGTCGCCGGCGACTGCGTCAACGGCAAGGGTTCGGTCATTGGCTTCGGCGGCTGGGGCTATGCCGGTGAATTCCGCAACGGCGAGGCGCAGGGCCAGGGCGCTTTCACCTGGATGGACGGCACCCGCTTCGAAGGCCACTTCGAGGGCGGCCGCCGCGTCGGTCCCGGCACGCTGACGCGTACCAACGGCGAGGTCGTGCACGGCATCTGGAACGACGTCAAGGGCGTCGGCTACCAGAAATTCGAGGAATTCACCGCGGTTCCGCGCCGCCTCGACGCCGCCGAGATGGCGGCGGCCACGGCCGCAGCGGCGGCGCCGACGCCGGCGGTCGACGCCATGACGCTCCCGCCGGCAACGCTCGTCTCGACCTCCCTCGCGGCGACGGGCGACAAATCCGCCCTGCCGACC
Source organism: Propionivibrio dicarboxylicus (assembly GCF_900099695.1). GTDB lineage: Bacteria > Pseudomonadota > Gammaproteobacteria > Burkholderiales > Rhodocyclaceae > Propionivibrio > Propionivibrio dicarboxylicus. The sequence goes on from NZ_FNCY01000004.1 coordinate 86,938, forward strand.
GCGTCGGCCCGGCGCGTCGCGCTGGTCATCGGCAACGCCACCTATCGCGAAGCGCCGCTGAAGAACCCCGCCAACGATGCGCGCGACATCGCCACGGCACTCACGCGCCTGGGCTTCGAGGTCATCCTGCGCACCGACGCGACGCTGCCGCAGATGGAGCAGGCGATCGATGCCTTCTATGACCGTCTCAAGAAAGGCGGCACCGGGCTGTTCTACTTCGCCGGTCACGGCCTGCAGGTTGGCGGCGTCAATTACCTCGTGCCGGTCGGCGCCCGCCTGCAGAGCGAGTCGGACGCGCGTTACCAGACCGTCGACGCCGGCCGTGTGCTCGGCAAGATGGAAGATGCCGCCAATGGCCTGAACATCGTCATCCTCGACGCCTGCCGCAACAATCCCTTCGCGCGCAGTTTCCGCTCGGCCGCCCAGGGTCTGGCGAAGATGGATGCGCCGACCGGCTCGCTGATCGCCTACGCCACCGCGCCGGGTTCGGTCGCCGCCGACGGCGAGGGCCGCAACGGCGTCTATACGCGCAACCTGCTCCAGCATCTGGGCACGCGCGGACTCTCGGTCGAGGAAATGTTCAAGCGCGTGCGCCTGGGTGTCGTTGCCGACACCCAGAAGACGCAGGTTCCGTGGGAAGCCTCGTCGCTGACCGGCGATTTCCGCTTCGCCGAGTGATTCCGCTCAGCCGAGATCCTCGCCAACGCGCGAGACAAAATCGAGCAGTTGCGACAAGGCTGCGCTGAAGTCGTAGTTCGACACGGCCTCGGCAAAAGGCGGATACGCCGCGCCCATCGCCGCACGCAGCAAGGTCTCGTTCGCGTCGACCAGGCTGCCGCTGGTAAAGTCGTCGCGTTCGAGTCGCCGCACCAGTTGCCGGCAGACCTCCCGCAACTGCACTTCATCGACCTCGGCACCGACCGCCGGCGCCGCGCGCTCCGGCAAGATCGCGCGAATCGCGGCGAGCAAAGCGTCGAGCTTGCCGTCGATGGCCGCCAGTGCCGCCTGCAAGGCCTCGACCGGCCGGCGCTGCCGGATCTCCGCCTCGAAGCGTTCGGCATCGGCGCGGATTTCCGGGGCGCCGATCTGCGCCGACACGCCCTTCAGCGTATGCGCCAGCCGCTCCGCCAGCGCCCAGTCCGCCTGCGCCAGCGCGGCTTCCATCTGCTCGGCGAAGCGCGTCTGCCCGGCGACGAAGCGCGCCAGCAGCGATTCGTAGAGATCGCGCCGACCCATGGCATGGCGCAAGCCCGCCTCGAAATCGATGCCCTTGATCGGCGACGACGCCGCGGCCGGCGCGGCCACGACCACCGGCGCTTGCGGCGCTGCCGACACTTCCACCGGCGCCGCCTGGCCGAGCCGGCGCGTCCAGCGACGCACCTTGTCGAGCAGGTCGTCCGGATCGATCGGCTTGGCGATGTGGTCGTTCATGCCGGATTCGAGACAGCGTTCGCGATCGCCGGACATCGCATTGGCCGTCATCGCCACGATCGGCAGCTCGGCGCATTGCGGCAACTGCCGGATGCGGCGGGTCGCCTCGTAGCCGTCCATCACCGGCATCTGCACGTCCATGAAGACGATGTCATAGGGCTCCGGTCCGGCCAGCGCCGCTTCGAGCTGGGCGCAGGCGACCGCGCCGTTCTCGGCGATATCGACGACGAAGCCGATGCTGGCAAGCAGTTCGTAGGCGACTTCCTGGTTGAGATCGTTGTCCTCGACGACCAGCGCGCGAATGCCGGCGAACTCGCTCGCCCCCGGATCGTCGTCAGGCTGCGGCGCGCTCCGTTCCTCAAGCCGAGGGGCGCCCAGCACGCGCATGACGGCGTCAAAAATCAGCGAGGGCGTCACCGGTTTGATCAGCACGTCCTCGATCCCGACTTCGGCCGACAGTTTCATCACCTCGTCGCGCCCGTAGGCGGTCACCATCACCAGATGCGGCTGTGTGACCGAATTCAGTTCGCGGATCTTCCGCGCCGTCGCGACGCCATCCATCTCCGGCATCTGCCAGTCGAGGAAGACGATCTCGTAGGGATGCCCCTCGGCCGAGGCGCGCAAAATCTCGGCCGCCGCCTCGCGCCCCGAGTCCACCGCCACGGCCACGAAGGTCATGCTTTGCAGCATCTCAACGGCGACGTTGCGGGCATGGGCGTTGTCGTCGACGACGAGAACATGCCGGTTGCGTAGATCCGGCTCGGGCAGCAAGATCCGCGCTTTGCCGGTGCCGACCGGCAAGCGGATCTCGAACCAGAACGACGAGCCGCGCCCGAGATCGCTGTCGACACCGACGCGACCGCCCATCAATTCGGCCAGCTGCCGGCAGATCGCCAGCCCGAGGCCGGTGCCGCCGTACTTGCGCGTCGTCGAGGTATCGCCCTGCTCGAAGCTCTTGAAGAGACGACCGCGCTGCTCCTCGTTCAGGCCGATGCCGGTATCGGTTACCGAGAAATTCAACAGCACCGCGTCGGACGAGCGTTCGAGCACCGTTGCGCGCACGGCAATCTCGCCGTGTTCGGTGAACTTGAGGGCGTTGTTGGCATAGTTGATCAGGATCTGGCCGATGCGCAGCGGATCGCCGACGAGGTTGCGCGGGATGTCGTCATCGACGTCGATGATGAATTCGAGTCCCTGCATCGCCGCTTTTTCCGAGAGCAGGCTGGCGACATTCTCGAAGACGCGGTCGAGATCGAATTCGATCTTCTCGACGACCATCTTGCCGGCCTCGATCTTCGACAGGTCGAGGATGTCGTTGATGATGCCGAGCAGGTGCTGGCTCGAAATCTGGATCTTGCGCAGGTAGTCGCGCTGCGGCGACGTCAGTTCGGTCTTCATCGCCAGGTGCGCCATACCGATGATGGCGTTCATCGGCGTGCGGATTTCGTGACTCATGTTGGCGAGGAAGTCGGAGCGCATCTGCGCCGCCGCTTCGGCCAGCGCCCGCGCGTTCTTCATTTCCTCCATGGCGGCACGTTCGACGCTGATGTCCTCGAAGATGCCGAGCGCACAACTCTCCGGGTCGTGCGGATCGAGCAGGCGACTGGTAATGCGCACCCAGACCGGCGAACCGTCCTTGCGCACCATCTGCTGTTCGCGGGTGTGCGTCTCGCCGTGCGCCATCTGGTCGTAGACGCTGCCGCCGCCAAGCGCATAGGAGGCCTCGTCGGGGAACCACAGACGCGTCGGCCGCCCGTCGAATTCGCCCGGACCGTAGCCGAAGATTTCCTCCTGCCGGCGGTTGCAGCGCAGGATGATGCGCGCGCGCGTGGTCAGCACGATGCCGACCGTGGCCGAATCGAAGATCGCGCGCAGTTCTTCGTGCGCCATCCGCAAGGCCTCGGCCGCCTCGCGTTCGGCGGTGATGTCCTCGAAAATGACGACGAGGCCCTTGCCCGAATCGCCGATATCGATCGCGCGGCTCGAGACGCGGCACCAGATCGGCGTGCCGTCCTTGCGGATCAGCGGCATCTCGCGGATGTCAATGCGTCCCTGCGCGACGATCGGATAGATCTCGTCGCCGACACGCTCGTAGGCGCCGCTGTCGGCATACCAGATCCGCGTCGAACGGCCGATCTGTTCGCCATCGTCATAGCCAAAGATCTCGTCCATGCGGCGATTGCAGCGGACGATGGTGCGATCGATCAGCAGCACGATGCCGGTACTGGCCGCTTCGAACAAGGCGTTCTGCTCGCGCAGCGCGGCATGCAGTTCGCCGGTGCGCGTCTCGACCAGCGCCTCGAGGTGCTCGCGATGACGCTCGAGTTCATCGCTCATGCGCTTCTTCTCGGTGATGTCTTCCTTGATCGCCAGAAAGTGCGTGATCCGCCCGTCTTCCTGGCGAACCGGGGCGATATTGGCGAATTCGACGTATTCGCTGCCGTCCTTGCGCAGGTTGATGAGTTCGCCGCGCCAGGGTCGCCCGTTCGACAAGGATTCCCACATCGACTCGTAGGTGGCCGATGGCGTATGCCCCGACTTGAGCACGCGCGGATTCAGGCCGCAGGCCTCTTCACGGCTGTAGCCCGTGTTGCGGACAAAGGCTTCGTTCACATATTCGATACGCGCGTCGAGGTCGGTGATGACGATGCTCTCGGGGCTTTGCTCGACCGCCAGGAAGAGCTTGCGCAACTGGTCCTCCTGGCGCTTGGCGGCGGTGATGTCTTCCTTCACCGCGACATAGTTGGTGATCTTGCCGTCGGCCTGGCGCAAGGGGATCACGTGCGCCGATTCGACGAATTCCTTGCCGTCGCGGGTGTGGTTGATGAACTCGCCCTTCCACGGCTCGCCGCGCAGCAGCGCCGCCCACATGTCGCGATAGACGCTGTCGGGCGTCTTGCCCGACTTGAGGATGCGCGGCGTCTGGCCGACCACCTCCTCGCGGGTGTAACCGGTGATGCGCGTGAAGGCCGGATTGACATATTCGATCCGGCTATCGAGATCGGAGATGACAACGGGATTGGGACTCTGTTCGACGACGAGCGAGAGCTTGCGCAACTCTGCCTGCGCGCGCTTTTCCTCGGAGATGTCGCGCCAGATGGCGAGGAAGTAGTCGCGATCGTGCTGCATCAGGAGGCGAACGGTCACGCGCACGTCGATCAGGCTGCCGTCCTTGCGTCGATGATGCGTTTCGAACGTCGACATCCCGGTCGCGATGATCTGTTGCTGGACGGCGGCCAGCTCATCGGGCGCCAGAACGACCTGAATGTCGCTGACCGTTTGCGCCAGGTGTTCCTCGCGCGTGTAACCGAGCATCCGGCAACTCGCCTCGTTGGCGTCGAGGAAGCGCAGCGTCGTCGGATCGGTCAGCTCGATCGCGTCGGGCGCCTGGTCGATCACCGCCTGCGTCAAGGCGTGATTATCCCGCATCGCCTGTTGCAGGCGCATGTTGCGGATGCCATACGCGAGATCGTCAACCAGCGATTCGAGCAGCGCGACTTCCTCGCGGTCGAAGGCGTCGTGTTCGGCAGCGCACAGATTGAAGACGCCGAAGCAGGCGCCGGCCTCGTCGCGCAGGGGCAGCGCGATGACCGCACGATAGCCGCGCTGCCGCGCCGCGTCGCGCCATGGCGCAAACATCGGATCGATGTCAGTGTCCTGAACGATGACGGTACGCGACTCGCGCAGGGCGACCCGCGCCGGTTCGAGGCCGAAAATCCTGCCGTCGCCGAACAACGCTGCCGTCTCGCTCCGATCGCTGCCGGCGCCATACGCGACGACCGAGTGCAGCGTCGTTCCAGCGCCTTGCGGCACTTTTTCCAACGCCTCTTCCGGCGTTTCGTCCGGCAGCAGTCCGAACCAGGCCATCGGATAGCCGCCGGCATCGACCGAGAGCCGGCAGAAATCGTCGATCAACTGGGGTTCCGACTGGGCATGGATCAGCGTCTGGCTGCACCGGTTGGCCGTACTCAAGGCGCGGTGCGCCTTGGTCAGCGCCTGTTGCGTCTGGCGGCGCTCCAACACGCTGGCCAGACGGTTGGCCAGCGTCTCGAAGAGCGCCCGCTCCTCGTCGAGGAAAGCTGCACCGGCATCGGCCGGCAGCGGGCCGACATAGGTAATGGCAATCTGGTCGCGGCTGTCCGGCATCGCCCCGATCGGCACCGCCAAACGCTCGCCGTTGGGCAGCGCGCCGTAGCGCACGCCGTGGAAATCGACGCAGCCGATGGCGATCTCCGGATAGCGCATCGCCGCCGGCAGCCGCCGCGCCACCTCCTCGAGCACTTCGTCGAGCGGAGCGTGCGTGTCCTCGGTCAGGCGCGTCACATCGTAGAGACAGGTGATCTCCTTGATGCGTTCGCCAAGATCGTATTCGGCCTGGCGACGGACCAGCATCGTCTCGCGAAACACCAGCACCGCCGCCGCCAGTCCCTGCAACATGCTGCTCTTCTGCGCCGCCATGCGCTCGACGCCGGGCAGCGTCTGCGGATCGACCTCGCCGCGGCTGAGTCCGTCGAGCGCCGCACCGACCGTCATCAGGCGCGTCGACAAACGGTGGATCAGCAGGAACCAGACGGCCATCAACGCGACGATCAAGATCCCGCTGATGAGCATATTCTGGACGGCGTGGGCATGAAAGGCCTGCTCGCGCGCTTCGTTGCGCGCCAGCGAGCGGTCGGTAACGCCGCGGACGATATCGCGCGTATGTTCCGACAGGTAGAGATAGCGGTTGGCCGCCAGATAGGCGGAATGCAGGGCGGATCGCGGCTCGACGACCGCCAGATCGGTCGCTTCGAGGATGAAGCGCTTGTAGGCGGCGAAATCTTCCTTCGCCTTCAGGTAGTTCTGTTCGTCCTCGAACTGCCGCAGGCCCTCGAAGGCCTGCTCGAGCTCGGGCAGGCGCTTGATCAGCGCCGTACGTTGCCGATAGGCGTTGGCCGCATCGATCCGGCCGGCAGAAACCGCGTCGAGCAGTTCCGTCACCTGGTGCTGGGTCGCCGCGACGTTCTGGTTGAACGCCGTCACCGTGTTGATCCGTTCGAGATCCTGCATGCTCTGCGCGCCGACGGCCAGATGATCCTCATGCAGACGGTCGAAGGACAGCAGGTTGAAGGCGCCGGTCAACAGCGCGATGAGCACCGCCGGCAGGAAGAAGACCTTCAGGTAAGGCAGCAGTTTGAGTTTTTCCGGTTTCATGGGCTCACTCGACAATCCGGCTCAACGCGGCGACGCCGGCGACAACGCGCGCGACAGCGCCGGCCACGACGCGGGCATGATGCTGGCGATATAGTCAAAGCCGTCCTTCCCGCCCTTTGGACGGAAGATGACGAGCGTCGCTTCGCGCGGGAAATAGCCGATCACATCCATCAGGTTGGGCGCCTGCGCGATCAGCATCCGGTTGCCGCCGGGCAACACCGGCAGCGAGAGCAGCAGGCGCGTGTTGGCGATGATCGGCAGCTTGTCGGCCTCGGTCAGATAGGGCGTATGCAGGAGCTTCGGATCGACCGCAAACACCTGCCCGGGAAAGGCCAGCGCTGCCGTTTCCCTCGCCTGGCAGAGCGGGCCGACCCGCATGTCCTCGATCGGAATCCGGGCCAGGCGCATCGCCTCGCCCAGTTGCGTGGCGATCCGTCGCCCTTCCGGCGACACGACGCGCTGGGTGCTGCAGTCATTGACGTCAAAGGCCTGCGACGCGACGTTAGGGCCGCGCTCGGTCGGCGCGTTGACGAGAAACAGGACGAAGCCGCCCCCACGCAATTCGGCGATGAGCGCCGCGTCGGCCGGCCGTTCGTCGAAACGTGCCGCCGCGACCGGCGGCGTCGATACAGCGTGCGATGGCGCCTCCGGCGCCGCGAATGCCGACGCCGGCAGCCACAGCAAGGCCGGGGCGACAAGCCACAGACGCCCGCCAGACTGGCCTGCCACAGGCCGCCGGCACCTCATCACGCCGGCACCGAGGCGGGATCGGCAAAGCGTTCGGCGATCGTGGCAAACGCATCCCGGCATGCCAGAAAGGCATCGACGACATCCGGATCGAAGTGGCGCGCCCTTCCCTCGACGATGATCCGCGTCGTCTCTTCAAGCGACATCGCCGCCTTATACACGCGATGGCTCATCAGCGCGTCGAATACGTCGGCCAGCGCCATCAGGCGGCCGGACACCGGAATATCGTCGCCGCTCTTCGCAGCCGGATAGCCGCTGCCATCCCACTTTTCGTGATGGCTCAGCGAAATCTCGGCGGCCAGGTAAAGAAAATCGAAGGCGCCGACATGCTGCTGCGCCACCGACACATCGACCGCCGCGCGCGACTGGTCGATCGCCTTGTCGATGGCCGCCGCGCCGATCTCCGGATGCGTCTGCATCACCTTGAATTCTTCCGGCGTCAGGCGACCGGGCTTGAGCAGGATCGAATCGGGTATGCCGACCTTGCCGATGTCGTGGAGCGGCGCCGCCTTGACGATCATCGCCAGGCGATTGCCCTCGAGCGCGGCGCGGAAACGCCGATGCTCGGCGAGATGGCGCGCCAGGATATCGACATAGGCCTGGGTGCGCACGATGTGCAGGCCGGTTTCGTTGTCGCGCGCCTCGGCCAGGCAGGCCAGCGCATGGATGTTTAGTTCCTGGATCAGCAGATTCTCGCTCATCCGCCGCGCGATCTCGCTTTCGAGCCAGTCGTTCTGCTGCGACAGGCGGTCGCGGGCGGCCTTGAGCTCAAGCTGAGTGCGCACACGGGCCAGGACGATCGGCGGACTGAAAGGCTTGGTGATGTAATCGACGGCGCCGAGATCGAGGCCATGCCGCTCATCCTCGGCCGAAGACATCGCGGTGATGAAAATGACCGGAATGTCACAGGTATCGACATCGGCACCCAGGCGGCGACAAACTTCGTGGCCGTCCATTTCCGGCATCATCACGTCGAGCAGGATGAGATCGGGACGCGGCTCGCCATGGGCCGCCCGCAGCGCCCGCTCGCCGGAATTGGCGACGCGCACCTGGTACTGCTCGCGCAACAACTCGCCGAGAACCGTCAGGTTCTGGGGCGTATCGTCCACGATCAAGATGGTCTGCTTCTGCAGCATTTCCCTCTCCGCACGCCGCCAGCGACCGGCCGAGTCTGCCGTCATGAGTATGAAGACATCATTGTACGACAATCGATTGATTCGAAACGCCGGGAATAGCGGTTTTGCCGTATTTAAGGCAGTTGCCTTATTTAACCAAGAGCCTATTTCGGTAGGGATCGTGGGCCGCGCCGTTTCGTTGCGGGATGTAGCGCAAGGCGTGGGCGATGAAGTGGAGTTATTCTCCACGAATCGGCCACAACGTAGCGATACGCCCGCAACGAAACGGCCCTCCGGGTTGCCGATACGGGCGGCGTCTGCGGCGTTGCTCAGCTTGCGCATGGAACAACCATGCGCTGCGCCTTGCGCCTTGCATCCTTCCGCCCGTATCGACAACGCGACCCGCGAGCCCTACCGAAATAGGCTCTAAGATAATATGATAGACACTATGCTTTTGCCAGACGATTGCATGATCGGACTTCTCACCGGGCATTTCACATGAATGAAAACGACATCGATCGCGCCAACGGCAAGAAGGCGCACACCATCCTGATCATCGACGACGAGCCTATTTTCCTCGAAGCCCTGGGCGAGCTGCTGAATCCGTATTACCACGTGCGCGCCGCCAACTCGGGCCAGAAGGCCCTGCAGGCGCTGGCCACCGAACCGACCCCCGACCTCGTGCTGCTCGACGTGCTCATGCCCGACATCGACGGCTTCGAAGTCCTCAAGCAACTCAAGGAAAACGACACCACCGTCGATATCCCGGTGCTCTTCATCACCGCGCTGCACGACGAGGATACCGAGCAGCGCGGCCTCGAAATGGGCGCCGCCGACTACATCCACAAGCCGCTGAAAGGCCTGATCGTGCTGTCGCGGATTCGCGCCCAGCTCGAAGCCCGCGCGGCACGCGAAATGCTGCGCAAGAACAACCTGCTGCTCAAGAACCAGGTCAGCCAGGACGCGCAGGCCATCGAACAGGTCCAGCGGCAACTGCTCCAGGCCGAGAAGATGTCGGCGATGGGCCAGCTCGCTGCCGGCATTGCCCATGAAATCAACAATCCGGTCGGCTATATCGGCTCGAACCTGAATACCCTTGAAGCATATCTGAAAGACATTTTCTCGCTGGTCGACGCGTATGAGAACGGCGTCGGCACGGCGAATTTCTCGGAAGCCAAGGCACAGCGAGAAGCGATCGACTACAGCTTCCTGCAGCAGGACACGATAACGCTGTTATCCGAATCGAAAGCCGGCGTCGAACGCGTGCGCAAGATCGTTTCCGATCTCCGCGACTTCTCGCGCATCAGCGACAGCGACTGGGAATGGAGCGACCTGCATCGCGGTCTCGAATCGACGCTGAACATCGTCCGGAACGAACTCAAATACCATTGCACGGTCGTCAAGCACTATGGCGAACTGCCGCTGGTCCGTTGCCTGTCGTCGCAGATCAACCAGGTGTTCATCAACCTGCTGGTCAATGCCTCGCAGGCGATCGAAGGCACGGGCACGATCACGATCACGACGGAAGCCTGCGGTGCCGACCAGGTGCGCGTCATGATCGCCGATACCGGCAAGGGCATTGCACCGGAGTCGATCGACAAGGTCTTCGAGCCATTTTTCACGACCAAACCGGTCGGCAAGGGCACCGGGCTCGGACTGTCGCTCTCGAAGGGGATCGTCGAACGGCATCGCGGCACCCTCACGGTCGTCAGCGAACCCGGCAAGGGCGCGACCTTCTCGATGACGCTGCCGGTCGACGCCAGCCCGCAGGGCCGCAACCGCAGCTGATGCTTCGCCGCCGGACGCCCGTCCGGCGCGCCTCTCAGGCCGACGCGTCCGGCGGCTCCTGACCGGCGCCGCGCCAGCGTTCGAGCACGGCGGACAGCACGCTGAGCGAAATCGGCTTGGCGATGTAATCGTTCATGCCGATCGCCAGGCACTTCTCGCGCTCGCCCTTGACGACGTTTGCCGTCATCGCCACGATCGGCACCCGGCAGCCCATCGCCCGCAGCTTTTCGGTCGCGGCATAACCGTCCATGACCGGCATCTGGCAATCCATGAGAATGACAGCGTAATTGCCGGCGGCAATGGCCTCAAGCGCTTCCTGTCCGTTGTTCGCGATGCTGATATCGGAATAGCCAAGCTTGCGCAGGAGCCCGCGGGCGACCAGTTGATTGACCGCATTGTCCTCGACCAGCAGGATCGGGCAGGACGGCCGGCCCTCCGCCGCCGCGTCGCGTGGCGAGGAGACGACGACGATCTCCGGCGGCGCCGCCGGCCGCACCGGCACGACAAGCCAGAAGGTCGCGCCGGCCCGCTCGCCCGACTGGACGCCGACCTGCCCGCCCATCAGATCGGCAAGCTGCCGGCTGATGGCGAGGCCCAGGCCGGTGCCGCCAAATTGCCGGGCCATCGAGGAATCGGCCTGCGTGAAGGCGACGAAGAGCTTCTGCTGCACTTCGTCGCTGATGCCGATGCCCGTGTCGCTGACGGCAAAGCGCAAGCGGAACTCGGCCGGATCGTCGGTTTCGACCGAGACGCTCAGGGAGACCTCGCCCTCGACGGTGAACTTGAGCGCGTTACCGAGGAAATTGTTGAGAATCTGGCGCAAGCGGGTCGGATCGGCATTGATCCAGCGCGGCACCTCCGGCGCGATCGTCTGGCGGAAGGCCAGGCTTTTTTCGGCAGCCCGGATCGAATACAACTGCTCCAGTTCGTGGACCAGGTGATAGACGTTGAAATCGATCGATTCGAGTTCGAGCTTGCCGGCCTCGATCTTGGAAAAATCGAGGATGTCATTGATGATCGACAACAGCGATTGGGCACTGCTCGCGATGATTTCAGCATAATGCCGCTGGCGCGGCGAGAGGTCGCCGTCGAGCATCAGGCCGACCGTGCCGATGACACCGTTCATCGGCGTCCTGATCTCATGCGACATGGTCGCGAGAAACTGGTTCTTGACGAGGTTGGCGTGCTCGGCCGTCTCCCGCGCCACGGTCAGCTGGGTCACCCGTTCGGCGACGGCATGCGACATCGCATTGAAGGCCGCCCCGAGACGCCCGACGTCGTCGTCGCCCTCGGGCATCGTCGGCGGCGTCAGATTGCCGGCGGCGACCTCGATGCTGGCCGCCGTCAGCAGGGACAGTTGCCGCGTCATGAGCCGCCCGATCAGCGCCAGCAGGCAGGCTGACAAGAGCAGTTCGCCGAGGGCGATCAGCATGCCCTGCGACAACAGGCTGTTGCGCGCTTCGATGATCTGGCGCAGATCGAGTCCGAAATGCAGCGTGCCGAGCGTCTGACCGGCCAGCATGATCGGACGCTGGACGTCGAATTGCGGCGGATTCTCGTCCTCGTCGAGAACGAACTGCGCGTCGGGACGCGGCAATTGGCCGTTCTTCGGCAAGCCGACGCTCGCCACCTTGTTGCCGTCGGCATCGATGACAGCGAGATAGTTGATGCTCCGGGTCGCCAGGCTCTCGTCGAGAATCGCCTGGATCGTCGCATAGTCGGATTGTGCCAGCGGCGCGACCAGCGCCGCCTGCAGGACCGGCACGATCAGCTCGGCGTTGCGTTGCGCCTGCTCGCCCATGTTGTCGCGCAGCAACCTCAGGCTGTTGCTGACCAGGAAGAACAGCATCACGGCTTCGACGAACAACGCCAGCAGCAGGAGCTTGCCGCGGATCGTCCGCAAGGGTCCGTGCATCATGGCCGCCCCCGGCTCATCCGGTCATTTCTCCTGACGCAAGGTCTTGCGTACTTCGTTGGCATACGGCTCCATGGCCACCAGTTCGCGCGGTTCGAGCTTGCGATAACCTTCGAGGCTGTATTTCTCGAAATACTCGGCGGCCTCCGGCGTTGCCGCAAAACTCCACAGCGCCGCGACGATCTTGTCCTTGAGTTCGGCATGACGCTTGTTGAGCATATACACCCGGCCCGCCAGCGGCAGGCTCTCGGCCAGGATGCGCAGGCGATCGCGGACCTCGGGCTTGAGGTTCTGATAGTTGGCGAGCGAGGTCATGCCGGCGCTGCCCTCGCCGTTGAGCACCAGCTGCACCGCGCTATCGGAGGCGCTGACATAACGCATCTGCACATTGGGGATGGCGTTGCGAAACAGCCAGTGCTGGCCCCAGATCGTCACCAGCGACGACGGCGACAGACCGATGACGGTACTGTTGGCGAGGTCGGCGGGCTTCTGCAGGCGGCTCTTCTGCTCGACCAGCACGACCGCCTTGAAATCGGCCTTGTAGGTCAGCAGCGACAGATAGCCTGCATCGCTTTCGAACAGGCGCGCCTGATGTCCGGTGGTGATGGCGAGATCGAATTCGTTCTGGAGGCCGCGCTTCGCGAATTCGGTGAAATCGGCCGCCGTCACGATCGACACCGGCCGCCCGAGCGTCCGCTCGAGATAGGCGCGCAACGGCTGATACATCTGCAGGATGACGCGGGCGCTGGTATGCGGCGCCACGCCGATCCTGAAGGATGTCGCTCCCTGCGGCGTCGCCGCAGTTGGCGCGGCGACGCAGAGGCCGCAGGTCAGCACCAGCACGATCAAGATAAGCAGTCTTCGTCCCATAATTTCTCCGGAATATTCTGTCCCCGCCACGCGCCGATGCATTGCGACTATCGGCCGCCTACACCCTCCGTCGTCGGGGGTCTGGCCAGTTCGACGAGATCGATGACCGACTCGATTTCCAGCTTTGTCATGATACGTGAACGATGAATCTCGACCGTGCGAAAACTGATGCCGAGCACACGACCGATTTCCTTGTTGGACAAGCCCTGCACCACCAGATCGAGCACCTGACGCTCGCGCCCGGTCAGCTTCTGCAGTTTCTGCAAGCGATTCTGCTCCCGCGCCCGCGATTTCCTGCTCTTCGCATCGACCGCCAGCGCCTGCCTCACCGCCTGCAGCAGCGGCCCCGCCGCCACCGGCTTTTCGAGAAAAGTGACGGCGCCCGAGCGCAGCGCATCGACCGCCATCGGGATGGTGCCGTGGCCGGTAAGAAAAATCACCGGCAAGCCGATGCTGCGGGCATTCAGATCCGCCTGCAACTCGATGCCGGAACGATCGGGAAGCTCGACGTCGAGCAGGATGCAGCCCGGCTGCCGATCGTCGACTTCGGCCAAAAAATCCGCCGAAGACGCAAATGCCCTGACTGTCAGCCCCTCGCGGACAAGCAGCCCTTCCAGTTGCCGACGAATGATTTTGTCATCATCAACGACCCATGCCACGGCCGCGTCGCCAGGCGCGACGGTATCGCTCGCCGGCGCCGACGGTCCAACCGCCGGCGCCGGGTCACATTGAGGCGAGCTCTCCCTGAGCATCGTGCGTTTCATTGGCATGCAACCAAGATACATGACCAGACCGAAGATAGTCCGCCTGCATGTGCTTCGTCAATGCTTACGCGAGCGGTTCGGCCGATTCCCGCACCGAAGCGTCGGCAGCGCGAGACAGCACCGCTGGCGCAGTGGCGGGGAAAGGACGTCACGGAACGCTACGCGACGCGGACGTCGACGAAGCCGGTCTTCCCCGGATGGGCGCCATAGGCCGAGTCGACCCACTCGTACGCCTCGTCGAGGCTAGCGAAGATCCCGGCATTGCGACGCATCAACGGCGAACCGGCATACAAGCGGGCAATCGCCTTGACGCGCGCGTCGGCGGCGACGATGGCGATCCTCAATTCCGGATTGATGTCGATGGCCTGATGGTCATGCGCCGCGAGCATGAGCACCTCGAAATCGGTGATGACAAATTCATCGACGTCGAGAAAATCGCAAACGCAATAGTCGATGCGGCCGAGGGCGAGCGGATGATTTCGCAAACGCCGACTGGCCTCCTCGATCTCGCCGGCATGAATACGGCCATAGAACTTCGTATAGATGCCGTTTGATTCGAACTCGCTTTGATATGGCATTCAAATACCTGCTTTCCGCCCGACGCGGAGACACTGCCCGGATCCACTTTTGATATACGTGCGAACAAGTATCCGCCGCCTATCCGTGCAAATCCATACGCGTTCGCACTTATGCTTGCCGGCTTGGCGCCGGCATTCGGGCAGAGAAAGCGCCAGGGCGGCGCGGCAATGGCGCTTACGGCGCGCAGCCCGCCGACCCGCCCGCGGCGGCGGCGGGACTGAGCCCGCGACCGCTGTTGATGGCGATCGCCGGCGGTATCGTCACCTGGATACCCTGGTTCGGCGGCATGATCACCGGCGGCTGAGCCGGGCCTCCGACAAAACCGAACTGACCGGCATTCAGCTGCTGCGTCCCGGCGCCGTTGGTGACGACGATCGCACCTTGCGCGACATCGACGTGCAAGCCGTTGGGCGGCGGCGCGCCGGTGACGGTAGGAATCCCGCCGCAATCGTTCTGGCAGAACAAGGCGCCCAGATTGGTCCCGCGTATCCCGATCGTCGCCACGGCGGTCGAGTAGTTCACCTTGTCGCGCGAACGCTTGCCGACGAGACCGGTCACCGCCCGCATGCCGCCCTTGAGCAGGCTGACGGCGACATTGTCCTTGTCCGCATCGTCAGGGGCGAATCCGTATTTCTCGACCTTGAACTGGGTATTCGGTCGCAACACAACCTCGCCGCCATCGACGAATTTGATGCGCGCATAGGTATCGTCCTCGGTCTTGAGCAGGTCACCCTCGCGGATTTCCGACTTCACCGAGAGCATCTTGGCCGCACCGTCGGCGCGCTGCACCGAAAACACCCCGGACAGGTGCGTCACCGTGCCGATCACGACCTCCTGCGCGCCGGCGACGGAAGCCAGACAGCAGGCGGCCAGGAAAAAGAATCGCCGGACGCTAACGAATGACGCACTGGCCATAACCGGTCTTGCCTTTGGCATTTTTCTGATCTCCGCTGCGCGATGAGCCGCTCGATGAGCCGCTCGACGACTGCCCTGATTCGGACGAACTCGAACCTGAACTGGAACTTGAACCCGAACTCGAACCGCTACTGTCGCTGGTCGAACTGCTCGAGGACGATCCCGACGACGAAGCGCTGCTGGCAACGGTCGTCGTACTCGAACTGCTGCTGCCGCTATCGGACGACGTCGATCCGAAACTGTTGGACGTCTCGCCGCCGACGACGCCGCCGGCCAGCGTCTGGGTCGGCTGGGTGGTCGTCGCCGTTGTCGTCGTGGTCTGCGCGGTCGTTGCGGTGTAGGAAACCGCGGCGACCACCGACGAGGTCGAGGATGCTCCCGTCTTGCTTTCGGTCGTGCTGAGCGTCGTTACCGTCTGCGTTTGCGTCGTCTGCACGGTGGTCGTCACCGAAGGCTCGGTAATGCTTGGCGTCGCAGCCGCCAGCACCGAAGAGCATCCCGGCAATCCCGCATCCGCCTGGCACTGGCTCAGTGTCGCCGTCGTCATCGAATTGATATTGCCCGTCGCCACGACGTTCGATCCGCTCGGCACCTGGGTGCCAGTGATGCCGTTACCGGCACGCAGCTTGATTGCGCCCGAGGTCGTCACGGGTCCGTCGATCGTCAGCACGTCGGTCGTCGCCGTGCTGCCGGTGGCGCCGGCGACCAGGGTGATCGAATTATTGCCGGTGCTCGTCACGCTGCCGACCGATGCGATCGTCAGCGGACTTTTCGCCGTGATCGAGATGTCGCCGGTGGCGCGTATGCCGCCGGTCGTCAAGGCCCCGGTATTGGCGAGGTACAGACTGCCGGCACCGCCTTCGGCCGACAGAAGCGATACCTGCGTCCACAACGGCCTCGTCGCGCTGCCGATGCCGCCATCGGCGGTCGCGTAGAGACGATTGGCGACGACATCGGCGGAACTTCCTTCATCGGTGATTGCCGCACCGGTACCGACCGCTTCGATAAAGACGAGGCCATCGGTCGAGGTCTTGTTGGTGGCAACCGGCGCCGCCAGCGCGATGCTGCCCTGGTTCGCGAGCGTGATGTTCCCCTGATTCGTCTTGATGCCTGCCGTGAACGACGTGACCGGATAGCCGGCCCTGCCGATCGACAGATATTTCGTTGTCGTATTGGTGAGGCTGTCGGTATAGGTGTAACAGTCGACGTCGTAGTTCGAACACAGCGTCGACAAAGGCAGCACGGTGAGTTTGCCCGTCGCGTCATACGCCTGGTTGCGGAAAGCGACGGACCCGGTCGCCGTCTGCATCGTCACGTTCTTGACCTGATTGAGCGTGTTATCGAGGGCGATGCCGCTCGCAGCAAGCGCGACCAGATACGGCGAGGTGATTTTCGCCGATTCCGACTGGCTGATGGCGCCGTTACTCGATGCCAGCACGAGGGCATGCGGCGTCGTGATCGGATAGGCAACATTGAAACCACCGGTGGAAACGAGCGCCATGCTCGCCTGAGTACCCGTCAGGTCAAGTGCGCTCCCCTGCACGAACTGCCCGCCCAGATAAGCGCTCCCGATCGAAAGATAGGTATTGTCCGTGGCAAGCTGCCGCAGTTCGGCTTCGGTCACGCTCAGCGCGGTCGTCACCTTGCTCCCACCCACCTGGATGTTTCTCGAAGGACTCATCGGCGACAGGTCAACCGAACCGCCGGTGCCGGTCAAGATCCGACCGCTGCCGAAATTGATCGTATCGGCCACAATCGAGATCGATGGAGACTCGCTGCCGTTTCCGGGAGCCTGGATAGTGGCTGCCGTGTTCTGGACAGTGCCGGCATAGAGACGCACTTCGTCCGGCGCCGCCACCTTGGTAACCCCCGAGCCAATGGTGATCGATCCGAGCGGACCGGCATACAGTTCCAACCCGCTGCTCAACCCGCCGCTCGCCAGCGCGCTGTCGTTGCTCTTCGTCAAGTCGAGGTCGCCGACAACGTTGATCGCCCCGCCGTACGAAGCAGACTCGCTGACGTAGTAGTAACTGCCGATGCTCAGATAGTCGGCGCGGATTCTGCGCAATTCGGCTTCGGTCAGGCTCAGCACACCGCTGTTGCCATTCTTGCTTGAGCCGCCGAGTTCGACGGTCTGGCTCGAGTAGCTCGGATAAATCGACACCGAACCACCGACACCGGCATCGACGCCATAGAGCGCGCCATTGGTCGGCGCATTGAGGTTGATCTTGTCGGCGTTGATGGAGATCCAGGAATATTCGTTCGAAGAATCCCCTGAACTGACCGCCCTGATTACCGAGTTATTGGTGAAGGTTCCGGTACTGATCGAGATGTTTCTCGGCGCGGAAACGATGCCGTTGACCGTCACCGACCCCTGCGAACCGGTGGAAATCCGAAGTCCCGGATAGTACATGTACTGCGAGCTGACCAGCCCGCCGGTCGTCAGATCGAGATCGCCGACCACCGTGACGGCGCCGCCGCCGCTCCAGTTGTAGTAGTAGTAATTGCCAAGGTTCCAGTAATAGGAACCGTTGCCAATCCAATAATTGGTGCCGACATTCAGATAATTGGCCCGCACACGCTGCAACTCGGCCTGCGTGAGACTGAGCACGCCCGCCGCTGCGTTCTTGGTATTCCCGCCAATTTCGATTTGGGCGTCGGCCGTATAAGGCGCGAGCGCCACCGCTCCGTTACTGCCGGCGTCGAGACTGTAGGTCGCCCCGGCTGGCGCGTTGAGGTTGATCTTGCCGGCGCTGATACCGATCGTGTTCAGGATGGAACCGCTCGAACTGCTCGTCGCCGTGCTGCGAATGACCGAGTTGTTCGTGAACGTCCCGGCGTTGGCAAAAAAGCCGTTCGGCACCGAAACGACCCCATTGACCGTCACCGTACCACCGACCGTGCTCGAATACGCTGAATACAAGGCGAGTTGCGAGCTCAGGCCACCGGTCGTCAGGTCAAGGTCGCCGACCACCGTGATGTCCGGCGGGGTGGCATTGGCGTAGCTGCCAATGGTCAGCGAATTCGCCCGGATGCGCTGCAACTCGGCCTGCGTGAGACTCTGCACGGTTGCCGAAGCGTTCTTGCTGCTTCCGCCGAGTTCAATGGTCTGCGCCGTGGTTCGCGGCGAAATGTTAACGTTTCCGGCACTACCCGCATCTAGGCTGTAAGTCGCGCTCGTCGGCGCGTTGAGCTCGACCTTGTCGGCCATGACATTGATATTGCCACTCGCCGTCACCGTCGAATTGTTGGTCAGGGCACCGGCGTTCAGGGACACCATGGAGGCGCTTGCAAGCGGACGATCGATGGTCAGGCCATTCGCGCCGGTATCGATCGAAAGCGAACCGCTCACGTTCAAACCGTTGATCGTCCCACCGCCGTCCGTCGGCGTGTAGCTGCCGATCCTCATTGCCTTGGCGTTCGAGAAGGACGCCGAGCCGCTGGTCACTGCCCCCGCGAGCGTGTCGACCGACAGATACGGCAGGGTGACATAGCCCGCCGATTCGATCAGGAGATTCGCCACACCGATCGTGTTCGAGCCATATGACGATTGATAGATACCGCCGGAACCGGCGTTGAGACGGAGACGCGCGGCCGAATTGCTGGCCGAGATCGCCGCGTAGAGGTTGATCGAACTGGCGGCGTCGAGCCAGAGTTCGCTTGCCTTGGTCCAGCTGACCGGACTGCTGACGTTGATACTGCCGTAACCATCACCGACGACGCTGCCATAGGCCGACGTGTTGTTGTACAGATGCACATTCGTGCCCGACGTCCCGGCATCGAGCGCCGAACCCAGGGCGCTGGCGCCGCTCGAATTGATCGTCAGACTATCGGGATCGAGCAACCACGACCCGGCCTGTCCGCGAGTGGCCGAGGCATCGACTCGCGCCCCGGAAAAATCGAGCGTCCGGCTCGAGGTCTCGACAAAGCCGCCATCGCCGGATTCGCTGCCGCCACGCGCGGAAATGCTGCCGTTCATGCGCGTCGCCTCGTCCGACCAGACGACGACCTTGCCGCCGTTGCCCTGCGTCAGCGCATCGGCCTTGAGCACGACATCGCCGCCAACCGTCGTGGTCAGGGCATTCTGAACATCGCTCCCCTTGCCCTGCGTGTCGCCGCCGACGCGAATCGTCCCGCCGCCCTGCGCGCCGCTGACGTCGACGCGCGCCTGATCCGCCAGGACAACGGCATTACCAAGGATATCGACCTGCCCGCCGGTGACGCCGGTGGCCTCGACGCTGCCGTTGCCGGCAACGGCGACGTCCTGCGTCGCCTTGAGGAAGATGCGCCCGCCGGCCTGCGTCACGCTGCTTGCCGAAATCCGGCCACTGTTCCTGACGACGGCGCCGACGACGCCGATGCGTCCGGATTCCGCCAGCAACTGACCGAGGTTGAGCGCCTGCTCCTTGTCGGCGGTGATCTCGACGCGCACGCCGGGCGTTGCCGTATCGACGAGTTGCACGGTCTGACCGGCCGCCAGCAGGGTTTCGCCGTTCGGCGTTTTGATGATGCCGTGGTTCTCGACCTGGGTGCCGACAAGATAGACGGCACCGCCCGAGGGCGTCGTGATCGTGCCGTAATTACTGACGGCACCGGCACCCGGTGTCGCCGTGAAATTGAGTTTTCCGGCGGCAAAATCGCTGTTCGAAAGATTGAGCGTCGAGGCGACGAAACCGGCCGTATCGACGACCGCACCGGCGCCGACGAGAATGCCGGCCGGATTGATCAGGAAGACGCGACCGTTGGACTGCAGCGTCCCGAGCAGGACCGACGGATCGGCGGCGACGACGCGGTTCAGCACCGAACTCGCCGCCGACGGCTGGACGAAACGCGTCGTTTCGTTGGCGCCGATCGAGAATCCCTGCCAGTTGATGACGGCGCCGGTACTGTTCGTCACCGTCAGCACATTGCCTTGCGTCGCGAAGGCGGCGCTCCCCGACACCACCACCGGACCGACCGGATTGGCCAACGACAGGCTGGCGCTGAAACAACCAGCGACGGCCAAGGCGATCGCCCGTGGAGCGAAAACCGATTTGCTATGCCGCTTCTTCATGATATCCCGCCTCTCCGATCCCCGGGGAACCGCCCCGACCGGATCGCAATCCCTAGAAACCGATGACCATGCCGACATGGCCGCGCCACGAACCTTCCAGCGCCGTGTCCTTCGGCCCGCTGTCGGTGACGCGGGCCAGATCGCCACGCAAGGCCAGCTTTTGCCCCATCGAATAACGGAAGCCGACGCCGGCGCTGCTGATATGCGCGGCCGAATAAACGCCCGGCGCGAACTGGTTGAAGCTGCCCGCCGCGTGATCGTAGAAGCCGAGCAGGCGCAGATTGCCGCCGAGCTTGGCCGAGGCCGCGAGATCGGGGCTGTAAAGCTCGACCGTCCCGTAGTAGCCACGATCGGCGGTCACGGCCCGCTCGTTGAAGCCGCGCACCGCCGTCGATCCGGCCATGCCGAACTGCTCGCCGGCGACCAGTGCGTCCTGCGTGTACTGGCCGGCCGCCAGCACACGGAACTGCCAGTCGCGAGCAAAACTCTGCGTGTGCGACAGATTGCCGCGGAAGACCGTGTAGCCTGCCTTGGCATTGGTCCGGTTGAGCGTGAAATCCTCCTGCCGGGCATTCTTCCCGCCGGGCAGGTTGGTCGCCGCCGAAAGACTGAACAGGCTCGTCCGGCCCGGATGATCGAACTGCCCGGTATAGGTGACGCTGACCGGCCGCAGCGTGATGTCGGCGCCACCGGAGCCGCACACCGCCTGCCCGTTCAAGGTGCAGGAATTGTCGAACTCACGCTGGTCGATACCGAAGACGAAGCGATGCGAATATTCACCGCGCCGCGGCAGGATGTGGTTGTAGCGCAGGCCGTAGACCATCCCCTTGCCGGAGAACTGCAGCGGTCCGGCCACCGTCGTCGCCGTTGCCGCGGCAACGTCGGATTTACCGACGATCACGTCCATGCTGTCGCCAAGGGCATAGATCGGCAGCCGGTAACTGGCGCCGAACACCTTGGTGCGATCGGGATGTTCGAGCGAGGTCGTGTAGGACAAGGTCCCGACCTGGTCGCGGTCGAAGAGATTGGCATGCTGCAGGACGAAGCCGCTGCGATCGCGACCGGTGGACAGGTTGCCGGTGTTGTCGCTCGTCAGGAAGCCCGACCACGGCTTCTGGTCCTTGACGTCGATCCGCAGATCGAGTTCGTCGTCCTGTTCGCCCTGCGCCAGCACGACATCGACCTTCTTGGCCGGATTCTCGTTGGCGAGCTGTACCTGTTCGGAAAGAATGCGGGCGTTCGGCGTCGTATCGAGCGCCAGGCTCGGCAGACTGCCCAGGATATTGGCCTCGTCGAAATGCGCGTTGCCATTCACCGCGATGGTCCGGATCTTCGCTTCGACCACGTCGAGACGAACAACCCCCTGCGTGATCTCCTGCTCGGGAACGGTCACCTGGACCGCGCCGAAACCCCGCTCGCGATAGGCCGCCTCAACCGCTTCCAGCGCCTTCTGGACGTCGCCATAAACCTTGCCAGGCCCGGTGTAAGGCGCGATCCGCCGGGCGATGTCGTCGGCGGACAGCAGGCTATTGCCGACGATCTCGAAGCGATCGATGGAAAACTTCGCCGTTTCCTGCGCCGACAGCGGCAACGCGGCTACCAGAAAAAAACCGCATGTCACGCCCGTCCGCCAGGCCCCTGCCTTGCCCATATCGCCACCCTGATCCGCTCGAGAAAAGGGCAATCGCCGGCAACCGGCCGCCCCAAAAATATAACCATACGAATAGCATTGCTAATTTGTGTAAAGTTAGTTCACCGTTCATGCCCATGTCAATACAAAGTACCTGCCCGGCCTTCATTTGCATTGCATAAATTGCACAGCCCGGACAGGCTGCGCGCTACCGAAAACAGATAAATATCGAAGCACATCGACAACACGACGGTTATCCGACAAGGAGGGGGCGATGAACAAGCGGTTCGGCAAGGCTCTGGCGGCGATTGCAATTGGCATCGCCACGGCCGGGGCGATGGCGGGTGAAAAACTGGTATTGAGCATGGGCTTCGAGAGTTCGATGGCAAGCTCGCAAGGCGTCGGCGCCAAGGAAATGGCGCGGGTCGCCGAACAACTGTCGAAGGGACAGATCGACTTCCAGTTCTATCCGGACAGCAAGCTCGGCAGCGGTCCGAAAATGATCGAAATGGTCCAGAAAGGCGAACTCGACATCTTCTTCGGCGGCGCCGGCTACTTCGCCGCACTCGACAGCCGGATCAACATCTTCGACATCCCCTACCTCTTCGAAAACGTCGAGCAGGCCTACAAGGTGATGGACAGCAAATTCGGTCGCGAAATGCTCGGCGTCTTCGAGCCGCACGGACTGAAGGGACTCGGCTTCTGGGAAAACGGCATCCGCTCGATCACCAACAACACCAAGCCGATCACCCGCCCCGAGGACATCGAAGGGCTGAAAATGCGGATCATGCCGGGCAGCCCGGTCTACGAAAAACTGTGGAAGCTCGCCGGCACCGAAACGACGCCGATGCCGTCAGGCGCCATCTACAAGGCGATCCAGGAAGGCCGCATCAACAGCCAGGAACACCCGATCGCCACCATCTACGCACGCAAGTTCTACGAGGTACAGAAATACCTGTCGCTGACGCACCACCTGTACGGCCCGCTGATCCAGGTCATGACCCTCAAGACCTTCAAGGCCCTGCCCAAGCAGCAACAGGACATCCTGCTCAAGGCGTCCTACGCCGGTGCGGTCGCCATGCGCAAGTTCTCGAACGAAAACGAGGCCAAGTTCGTAGAGGAGATGAAGCAAAAGGGCATGCAGGTCAACGACGTCGATCCCAAGGCATTCCGCGACAAGCTGCGCCCCGAGATCGAGAAGGACTTCATCGCCAGGAATGGCGACGCCTGGCTGAAAAAGGTCAACGCGGCACTGGCCGCCAGGAAGTAAACCAGCACCCCGGCAAAACCTGCCGGGCTCATGCCACAGCCATAACCCGCCGCCGGGCGACTCGTCTCGGCGGCGGGAGTGCCACGTTGCCACGCCGCACTCAAGTCGCAGTATGCTGGTCGCGTCATCCGCGGCGCCTGGCAAGCGCCGGCCGGCCCCTTCCTGCGCAACGCGCTGTCGGTGCTGCTGCGCGAAACCGGATTCTGAGCCCGTGGCCGCTCGATTGTAGTGTCGTCCGGAGAGCAAACCGGCTATATTGATTCATCATCAGGAGGACGCTTGCCGATACGGCATCCGTGGAGAAGTACATGCGCGTGCCCTGCGAACGTTCGATCTACACCGGACTGACCTGGCTTTCCGTTGCGACGATTCTGGCACTCTCGGCCTTCATCGGCTGGCAGGAGTGGCAGGAGCGCTACCACATGGCCCGGATCTCGGTGACCAACACCGCCCAGGTGCTGGCGCGGCAGATCGATACGGCGTTCGAACACACCGACGCCTTCCTGCTGTCGGTCGGCATCCGCTATCTCGATGCCGCCGATCGCGGTCCGGCCGGCGCCGACATGCTGCTCCGCCAGATCCATCGCGAAATCATTCACTACGACGCGGTATCGCGCATCGGCATTACCGACGCCAATGGCATCGTCGTGGTCAACAGCGGATTCGCCGACCAGAACCGCCCGCCGACCGACCTCTCCGACCGCGACTACTTCCGTCGCGCCAAGGGCGGTGAATTGGGCCGCCTCTACGCCGGACCGCTGCAATCGCGGCTGACCGACGAATGGGTCATCGTCCTGGCGCGGCGGCTGCAGAACAGCCGCGGCGCGTTTGTCGGCGTCATTTTCGCCATCCTGCCGGTCGACATGATCGGACAACAGTTTTCCGGCCTCGACCTCGGCAGTTCAGGCGTCGTCAATCTCCGCACCGGCGACCTGGCGCAGGTGGCCCGCCACCCGGCGCTCGGCGGCGCCAACCAGGACATCGGCAACCGCAATGTCTCGAAAACGATCCGCGACATGATGCAGGACGCGCCGGGACAAACCCAGTACGTCTATCGAACCGTCGCGCCGCTCGACGGCGTCGAGCGCGTCTACGCCTACCAGAAATTCGACAACGCGCCGTTCTGGATGACCGTCGGCCGCGCCATCTCCGACTTCGCGCCGGCCTGGCAACGCAACATCGCGATCCTGGCGACGCTGGCGCTGACGATGACCGCCCTGCTGCTCTGGGGCGGCGCGCGACTCGACCGGCAAACCCGGCACCTGGCCAGACGCGTCGAAGAAAAAGAGGCCGCCGAACGCGAACGGATGGCCTCGGAGCAAAAACTCCGCGACATCCTCGACAACGTCAATGGCCTCATCTACCTGAAGGACGCCGCCGGCGCCTATCTCTACGCCAACCGCCCCTTGCGCCAGTTGCTCGGTGCCGAACTCGACGCGATCATCGGGCGCCGCGACGACGAACTCCTTGCGCACTCCGGCACCGCCGCCATCGATGACACACCGGTGCTGCAAGCGGGGCGGACAATCCAGGCCGAGGAGACGCGCGTCGACCGGGCGAGCGGCCAGACGCGCACCTACTGGACGACCCGGCTGCCCTTGCGCCGCCCCGACGGCGAAATCTATGCGCTCTGCGGCATCGCCACCGACATCAGCGAGCGCGTCGCCTCGGAACAGGCGCTGCGCGACAGCGAAGCCCGCTTCCGGCTGGTCAGCGCCGCCGCCCAGGACGCCATTGTCATTCTCGACGAGAAAGACGTCGTCCAGTTCTGGAACGACGCGGCGAGCCGCATCTTCGGCTACGACACGGACGAAATGCTCGGCCAGGTCCTGCACGATCACGTCGTTCCAGAACGCTATCGACAGAGTTACGAAAGCGGACTGGCGCGGCTGCGTGACGACGATAACGACGGCGCCGTCGGCAAGACGCTGGAATTGATCGCGCGGCGCAAGAACGGCGAGGAATTCCCGATCGAGGTGTCGATGTCGGTGCTGCGCTACCAGAACGAATGGATGGCGATCGGCATCGTGCGCGACATCTCCGAGCACAAGCGCATCATCGCCGAACTCGATCAGCATCGGCATCACCTCGAACACGAAGTCACCGAACGGACCGGCGAACTCGAGCAGGCGAAAGATGCCGCCGAGGCGGCCAACCGTGCCAAGAGCGCCTTCCTCGCCAACATGAGCCATGAAATCCGCACGCCGATGAACGCCGTCCTCGGCATGGCGCACCTGCTGCTGCGCAGCGAACTGGCGCCGCAGCAGCGCGACCAGATGCAGAAGATGCTGGCCTCGGGACAACACCTGCTCGGCATCCTCAACGACATCCTCGACTACTCGAAGCTCGAAGCCGGCAAGATGTCGATCGAGCACATCGCCTTCACGCTCGAGGACGCCGTCAACGACGTCGCCAACCTGTCCGCCGAACAGGCCGCGGCAAAGCGGCTCGAAATCATCATCGACATCGCGCCGGACGTGCCGCCGAGAATCGTCGGCGACCCGATGCGAATCCGCCAGATCCTCGCCAACTACCTGAGCAACGCGGTGAAATTCACCGAGCGCGGTGACATCACCCTGCGCGTCACCCGCATGGCGAAGGATGACAATGGCGTGCTGCTGCGCTTCTCGGTCCGTGACACCGGCATCGGCCTGGACACGGCGCAGCGCGAGCAGCTGTTCCGGAGCTTCCACCAGGCCGACAGTTCGATCACCCGCAAGCACGGCGGCACCGGCCTGGGTCTCGCCATCTCGCGCAACCTGGCGGCGCTGCTGGGCGGCGAGGTCGGCGTCGAAAGCGTCGCCGGACAGGGTTCGACCTTCTGGTTCACCGCCCGTGTCGGGATCGCCGCCGACGCGTCCCCGCCGACGGTGCCGGTGCTCGCCGGCGCCGGCCTGCGCGTGCTCGTCGTCGATGACAACCCGACCACCTGCCGGGTGCTCGGCGCCATGCTCGACAGCCTGTCGGTCGCCAATGCCACCGCGGCGTCGGGGCGCGAAGCCCTGCTCATGCTCAACCGGGCCGAAGGCGCCGGCCACCCCTATGACGCCGTACTGATCGACTGGCGGATGCCGCAGATGGACGGACTGCAGACCGCGACGGAAGTCCGGCGGCTGGCGCTCGAACAGCCGCCGTTGCTGATGATGATCACCGCCTACGAGCGCGACCAGGTGATGGCCCAAGCGGGCAGCGAGGCCATCGCCGATGTGCTGATCAAGCCGCTCACGGCCTCGGTGCTGCGCGAGGCACTGGGACGCCTGCTCGAACAGCAGACGCCCCAGCCGGGTGCCGCCGCGCCCGCCGACATCACGTCATTCCGGAACACGCGGCTGGCGGGTCAGCGCGTGCTGCTCGTCGAAGACAACGACCTCAACCAGGAAGTCGGCCAGGCGCTGCTCGAAGACCTCGGCCTGCGCGTCGATATCGCCGACAACGGCAAGAAAGCCATCGAAATGGCACTGCAGGCCGACTATGACTTCATCCTGATGGACATGCAGATGCCGGAGATGGACGGACTCGAAGCCACCGAGGCGATGCGACGCATCCCGCAACTGGCGGCGGTGCCGATCATCGCGATGACGGCCAATGCGACGACGAGCGACCGCGAACGCTGCCTGAACGTCGGCATGAACGATCACCTCGGCAAACCGATCGACCCCAAGCAGCTCGAAGCCATGCTGCTGAAATGGCGGGCGCCCGACGCACCCGCCGCCTGAGTGCCGGCAGGCGCGTCCTCTATTCCCGCGCCAGCGCGCTGCGGCTGACCGTTTCGAGCAGCGCCTCGTCGAGCATTCCGGCGGACGCCGCCAGGCGCAAACGATCGAGGATGACACCCAGCCGGGCCTTGAGCAATTCGAGCTGGGCGTTGGACGCGTCGTTCTCGGCGTTGAGGAGGTCGAGCATCGTCCGGTCGCCGACCTGGTGGCCAAGCCGGGTGGCGTCGAGCCGCGCCAGGCTGGCCTTGACGTTGGCTTCCAGCGCCTTCACCCGCGTCGCGCCGACGGTGACGCCGAGCCAGGCCGCGCGCGTCGCCTGCTCGACCTGCTGCCGCGCCCGATCGTTCTCGAAGCGCGTCTTGTCGGCGAGCTTGAGCGCCTCCTCCTGACGCGCGCTGCGCATGCCGCCAGTGAAGATCGGAATCGTCACCTGCACGCCGATCATGCTCGTGCGCAGGTCGTTGAGGGCATTGGCGCCGTAATCGCCGCTGCCGGCCAGACGTTCACGCCCCGACTGGGCGACGAGATCGACGCTCGGCGCGGCGGCGACGCTGTGGCGGCTCGCCTCCTCCTGCGCCGCAACGAGGCGGGCAGCCAGCATGCGCAGCGTCGGACTACCGTCGACGGCCTTCTGCAGCCAGTCCTCAAGCGTGCCGGGCGCCTCGCCGGCCTGGGTGCGTGGCCGCCACAGATCGGTCGGACGGCGGCCGACCAGGTCTTCGAACGCCTGCTGCTGCAGCGTCAGGTCGCTCTCGGCCAGCAGCACCTGGGCGCGTACCGCCTCGGCGCGCGCCGTCGCCTCGTGGCTGTCGACGATCGGCTTGTCGCCGAGACGGTAACGATCCTTGGCCTCGACCAGGGCGCGTTCGACGGCGACCTGCTGGCGACGCGCGAGATCGAGCGCCGTTTCCGACTGGAGGACGGCGAAATAGCGTTCGGCCGTGCGCAGCAGTGCCGCCTGTCGCGCCGCCTGCCAGCCGGCGTCCGAGGCTTCGGCCGCCGCGTCGAGCTGCCGGCTTTGCGCCAGCCGGTCGCGACTGTAGAGCGGCTGGACGGCGTTGACGGTCCAGCGATTCAAGCTGCCGTTATTGACCGAGGTCTGGAAATCGACGTTGCGCGAACTGCCGAAACCCGGCGCCGAAAAACCGGCGTCGCGCGTCGTCGACTGGCTGTTCGCCCGTCCCGACGCGGCGCTGGCGCTCACGGACGGCAACCACAGCGCCCGCGCCTGGTCGCGGCGCTTGGCACCGGCCTCGGCATCGGCGTGCGCCGCGGCGAACTCGGGATCGGCATCGCGCGCCGCCTCCCAGGCCTCCTGCAGGCTGATCGCCCCGGCCGACGGCATCAGCAAGGCACCGGCCAGCAGCCAGGCACCCTGTCCCAGGAATCGTTTCATGAGCATCCTTTCAGCATCCCGGCGCAATGCCGAGCTTGCGCAACAGCCATTCCATCAGGCACCAGCCGGTCAACCCGCTCTGCAGCAGATTCGCCCCGACGAAGGCGGTGAACGCCAGCCACCAGGCGCTGAGGAAAAGCGGACTGCCCTCGATGCCGAAGGCCAATGACAGGAGAATGAAGGCACCGGCGATGATCCGGACGAGACGCCACGAGGTCATGAGGGACTCCTTTCGATCAGGTGCAGACGGCGGTGATAGGCGATGAAATACAACAGGGGAATGACGATCAGCGTCAGCACCGTGGACACGAAGATGCCGAAGATCAGCGAGATCGCCAGACCGTTGAAGATCGGGTCGTCGAGAATGAAAAATGCGCCAAGCATGGCAGCGATGCCGGTCAGCGCGATCGGCTGGGCGCGGGTGATCGCCGAGTTGACGACGGCCTCCTTGAAAGCGATGCCCTGGCGGATCTGCAAATTGATGAAGTCGACGAGCAGGATCGAATTGCGAACGATGATGCCGGCCAGCGCGATCATGCCGATCATGCTGGTCGCCGTGAATTGCGCGCCGAGCAGCGCGTGCCCCGGCATGACGCCGATGATCGTCAGCGGAATCGGCGCCATGATGACGAGCGGCGTCAGGTAGGAACCGAACTGCGCGACGACCAGCAGATAGATCAGCACCAGGCCGACGGCATAAGCGATGCCCATGTCGCGGAAGGTCTCGTAGGTGATCTGCCATTCGCCGTCCCACTTGAGGCTGAAGCCGCGATAGGGATCGCTCGGTGGCGCGACGAAGAACTCGCCGATGCGTCCGCCATCGGGGGCGACGGCGGCGGCGATGCGCGAACGCGTCTCGAACATGCCGTAGAGCGGGCTATCGACGCGGCCGGCCATGTCGGCGACGACGAAATTCACCGGCAGCCCGTCCTTGTGATAGATCGGCTGCTCGCGCAGCGTATCGCTGACCGTCACCAACTCGGCGAGCGGCACGATGCGGCCGGCAGCGCTCTTGACGCCAAGCTGCAGCAGCGCGTCGAGATTGCCCTGTGCCGCCACCGGCAGATGCAGCGAGACCGACGCCGGATACTTGCTCTGGTCGTGCAGATAGGCCGCCGCCTCGCCGGCCAACCCGGCGCGCAGCGTCGCGACGATGGCGCCCTGCGGCACGCCGAGCGCCGACGCCTTGCGCCGGTCGATGACGAGCAGCTTGCGCGGCGCCTCGACGATGCTGCTGTCGTCGACATCGACGACGCCCGGGGTCTTCTCGAAAATGGCGCGAACCGCCTTGGCCACCTGGCGCCGGCCGGCATCGCTCGGCCCATAGATCTCGGCGACGATCGGCGCCAGCACCGGCGGCCCCGGCGGCACTTCGACAACCTTGACGTTGGCGCCGAGGCGCGTGCCGATCTCCTGCAGCGCCGGCCGCACGCGCATGGCGATGGCATGGCTCTGCGCGTCGCGATGGTGCTTGTCCACGAGATTGACCTGGAGGTCGCCGACGGCGCCGCCGCTGCGCAGGTAGTACTGGCGCACCAGCCCGTTGAAATTGATCGGTGCCGCCGTGCCGGCGTAGGCCTGGTAATGCCTGACCTCGGGCACCGTCGCGAGATACGCGCCGAGTTCGCGCAGGACGGCGGCGGTGCGCTCGACCGGCGCATCGGCCGGCATATCGACGACGACCTGGAACTCCGACTTGTTGTCGAAGGGCAGCATCTTCAGCTGCACCCAGCCGATCGCCGGCAGCAGCACGGCAACGGCGATGAGACCGAGCACGGCGAGTCCGAGCCGGGCGCGCTGCGCCTTGCCGCGCACCTCGTCGAGGAAGGGCGCGAAGACGCGCAGGAAGAAGGGCGTGATCCTCGCCGCCAGGCCGGCGCCGCCGTGATGCCCATGCTTGAGCCAGAGCCGCGCCAGCCAGGGGGTGACGACGAAGGCGACGGTCAGGGACAGCAGCATGCCCATGCTCGCGTTGATCGGGATCGGGCTCATGTACGGCCCCATCAGGCCTCCGACGAAGGCCATCGGCAGCAGCGCGGCGATCACCGTCAGCGTCGCCAGGATCGTCGGCCCGCCGACCTCGTCGACCGCCGGCGGGATGATCTCCTCGAGCGGCTTGTCGGGATCGAGCGCCTGGTGGCGGTGGATGTTCTCGACGACGACGATGGCATCATCGACGAGAATGCCGATCGAGAAAATCAGCGCGAACAGCGAGACGCGGTTGATGGTAAAACCCCAGGCCCAGGAGGCGAACAGCGTCGCCGCCAGCGTCAGGATCACCGCCGTGCCGACGATCGCCGCCTCGCGCCGGCCGAGCGCGAAAAAGACGAGGATGACGACCGACGCGGTCGCGAAGAGGAGCTTCTGGATCAGCTTCTGCGCCTTGTCGTTGGCCGTCTCGCCATAATTGCGCGTGACGCTGACCTCGACGGCCTCGGGGATCAGCGTGTTGCGCAGTTCGTCGACGCGGCGGATGACGCGATCGGCGACCTCGACGGCATTCTGGCCCGGCTTCTTGGTCACGGCGATCGTCACCGCCGGATACTCGGCGGCATCCTTGCCGGCAGTGCCGTGCCAGACAGTGCGCGTCGGCGGCGGCGCGCCGTCCGACAGCGTCGCCACTTCGCGCAGGAAGACCGGCTTGCCGGCATTGACGCCGACAACGAGGTCGGCGACCGCCTGCGCGTTTTCGAGGAAGGGACCGGCTTCGATGGCGACGGCGCGATTGGCGGCGGTGAGTTCGCCGATCGGCATGCCGACATTGGCCGAACGCAGCGTCGCGCCGAGATCGGCGACGGTGACGCCGTGCGCCGCGAGCCGTTGCGGATCGACCTCGACGTTGATGGCGCGCCCCGGCCCGCCCAGCGTCGTCACCTCGCGCGTGCCGGCGACGCGTTTGACATCGCTCTCGATGCTGTGCGCCAAGCGTTCGAGATCGTAGGCGCCGATGCCATTGTCCTTGGACCAGAGGGTCAGCGAGACGATCGGCACATCGTCGATGCCTTTCGGCTTGACGATCGGTTCGAGCACGCCAAGCCCCGGCGGCAGCCAGTCGCGATTACTCTGCAAGGTGTCGTGCAGGCGCACCAGCGCCTCGGTGCGCGGCACGCCGACCTCGAACTGGACGGTGACGATCGCCAGCCCCGGCCGCGCCACCAGCATCACGTGCTCGACGTTGGCGATCTGGCTCAGCACCTGCTCGGCCGGCATGCCGACCATCTGTTCGACATCCTTGGCCGAGGCGCCGGGAAACGGGATCAGCACGTTGGCCATCGTCACGTTGATCTGCGGCTCTTCCTCGCGCGGCGTGATGACGACCGCGAAAACGCCGAGCAGGAAAGCGACCAGCGCCAGCAGCGGCGTGATCTGCGCGCTTTGAAAGAAGGCGGCGATGCGGCCGGAAATGTTCAATTCTCTTTGCATGGCTGGCCCCGGCGCTCAGCGGGTGCGCGCCGCGGCGAGCGGATCGACGGCGACGCGTTCGCCGGCCGCCAGGCCGGAAAGGATCTCGACCTCGTCGCCGGCCACCGGTCCCGGCCGCACCTGGCGCAGATGCGCCCGGCCGTTGGCGTCGATGACATACACGGCGCTCAGTTCGGCACGCCGGAACAGCGCTTTGGCCGGCACGAAGAGCCGCTGCGCAGCGCCCGCCGCGACCGGCAGATGCACGCGCGCAAAGGTCCCCGGCAGGACGCCGCGCGTGCCGGCCGGCAGTTCGAGCCGCAGTTGTTGCGTGTGCGTGGCCGGATCGGCCGCCGGCAGCCAAACCTGTTTCGCCGGATCGATCCAGCGCTGCGCCGCGGGCGCGCCGGGCAACTCGATGCGCAGCTTGCCACCCGGCACGGCGCGCTCGGCCTGGCTCTGCGGCACGACGGCGGTAACACGCAGGACAGCGGGATCATAGACGGTCAGCAACGCCCGGCCCGGCATCGCCATGTCGCCCAGCGTGACCGCCACGTCGGCAACGACGCCGGCATAGGGCGCGGAAAGCGTGAAGAAACCGGTCTGCACGCGCGAGGCCTGCGCCTGGGCGCCGGCAGCGTCGGCCTGCGCCCGCGCGGCGCGGTACTGCGCCTCGGCGCGCTCCATCGCCGCTGCGCTGATGTATTCTTTCTCGAAGAGTTGCTTCTGGCGCGCGTAGTCCTTGCTGGCGACCTCGAAGGCGGTGCGTGCCGCCTCCGCCTGGGCGCTGCTGGCGACGCTCGCCTGGTTGGCGGCGCGCGCATCGATCTGCAGCAGCAATTGACCGCTGCGGACGACATCGCCGGCCTTGACACCGAGCTGGCTGATGACGCCGGGCACCTGTGCCGAAACGACGGTCTGGCGCACCGCTTCGACGACGCCCTCGGCGACATAGGCCGCCCCGCCTGAATCCAGCCGCACCGGCACGCTGGCGAGCGGTTCGGCGCCGACCGCCACGGAGGCCGCGACGGCCCCCAGCACCAGCGCCAGCAGGCCGCGTCTCACTCGCTCCGGCATCGCTGCCTGAATATTCAGTCTCTCGTTCATGCGATTCCCGATTGTCATGGTCAGCGACCCTCCGTTTTGGGACAGAAGACCTCGTACATGGTCCTGAGCAAGGTCAATACCCGCGCGTCGCGGATCGAATAATAAATCTTCTTGCCTTCGCGCCGCGTCGTCACGAGACCCTCGGTACGCAGCACGCCGAGCTGTTGCGACAGCGTCGGCTGGTGGATATCGAGCCGCTCTTCCAGATCGCTGACGCACAGCTCGCCGTTCGACAGCTGGCAGAGCAACAACAGCCTGGACTCGTTGGCCAAGGCGCGCAGAATCGCCGTCGCCTCGCCGGCTGCGGCGTTCATCCGTTCGATACTCAGCTCCTGGTGTGTCATACGACCTCGTGCAGCGTGGTTGATGCGTACAATATACGTATTGATATTATATCTGTCAATATATTGTTAGCCGTAACAAATGGCCGCCGGCCGGCGGTGCCCGCCCGAGGGCAACGGATGCGAGAAAGTCGGATACGACGCCGCCTGGCGCGCCCCCTCCGGGACTACACCATCAGCATAGGACGTCCGGGTGCGCTCCGCCAGCGGCGCGGAGCCACCCGTATCGGTCGACGCCTACTCGTCCTTCTTGCAGGTCGAGCAGCCGAGCACGGGATAGAGCGGGCACCAGCCAAGCAGGCCGGTCGCCAGCGGCACGATGCCGACATAAGTCCAGGGCGCGCCGATACCGGCAAACGCGCAGCCGAGCAGAACGACGCCAACAACGATCCGCGCCACCTTATCGATGCCACCGACATTACTTTTCATGACCATCTCCTGAAAAGGACCTGTGCCGATAAGACTTGGCCGGACAGCACCGGTTCCGTCATCCGGAACGAAGGCGCCCGCCGGCCCGGGAACGCCTAGCAACCGGCGGTCTTGCGGAAGGACTTGCTCTGGTTGTTACCGCCGGCATCGTCGAAGCGGGCGCGGATCTCGTCGCCGACCTGGATGCGCTTGTCCTTGAACTTGTCGAGCGTCTCGTCGTCGCCGATCGACAGGACAACGGAATTGCCGCTCTTGTTGTCCTTGAGCGTCGCCTTCGCCGATTTGCCGTCGGGCGCGAGCTGGATCTTCTCGACGACGCCGACCATCTTGACGTCGGCGGCCAGGGCCGTCGTCGCCGAGAACGCAAAAACCGTCGCGCAGAGCGCATTAAGAAGCAGTGAACGCATGGTGGATTCCTTTCATGAAGTGAGAAATGCGGGGACTGAGAGTGAAATTGACTAGAAGCGGACCTCGAAGGTCGCGTAAGCGTTGTAGGCCTTGGCCAGGGGCGTCGTCGTCGACATGTTGCCGTTGATCGACGAAATCCTGACTGGCGCGCCGACCCAGTTGTTGCTGCCGGTATATTGGAAGTCGTAGTACTGAATGCCGAGGCGGAAGAAGCTCTTGGCGCCGAGCGAGGAGATCGGCCGGCTTTCGAGTTCCTGGATCAGGTAGGCCTCATAGACGTTGCCGCGCGTGCCGAGCTTGGCCGTCCACATATCGATCGCCGACGGCGCGAAGGTGATCCAGTTCTTGCTGCCGTGGTTGTACTCGACGCCGATCTTGGTCTTCGACGGCAGGTCGTAGCGCAGGCCGAGGTAGAGGGCGGAACCGGTGCGATCGACCGGCGACTCGGGATCGAAGAAGGCGCCGGTGAGCAGCCCCTGGAAGCCGAACTGCGACGACACGTTGTTGTTCGGCCGCGTCCGGCTCAGGCCGAGATCGACGAAATAATTGAGATCGCCGGCGCCGACCTTGCGCAGAGTCCCCATTACGCCGGCGCCGAGCCAGTCGATGTCGCCGAGGTTGGTTTTTGGCATGGTGTTGCCGAAATAGGTGTTCGTCATCTTCGGCGCGTCGAAGATGTGCATGCCGCGGTTCCACTGCGTCCACACGCGCAGCGCATCGGTGTCGATCGGCACGACGGCGACGCCGACCATGTCGGTGTCCTGGATCGAGTTGCCGAGCGGCTGGCTGAAGCCGCTCTCGAAGCCGCGACCGTAGCAGATCTTGCCGTAGGCGCCGGGCAGACCGTCGATATCCGGCGCCCAGCCGAGCGTCATGCCGTCGAAGGCATAGTCGACGAGCAGCGCCGGTGTGCCGCCATTGCCGGGACGCGGCATGTTCGTACGCAGATTGCTCGGCGCGCCGTTGGTCGACGGCCGGCGGCCAACCGAGAACCAGATATCCTCGTCGGCGATGTTGCTCCAGGTCGCATAGGCGCGATCGACGTTGAGGAAGCTGCTCGACGGGACGTGCGCGACGGTGCCGTCGAAAACGCCGACGCGGTCGGCGAAGAAGGGCGAATTGCCGCTGTTGGTGACGGCATCGGCATCGGAGGCGCCGAAGGTCTTGTACATCATCAGCCGCGTCGTCAGCGACACGTTCTGCGTCGCCTTGGCGTGCAGGTCGAGGCCGAAACGGTTGGTGTAGAGCGTTGAATTGTCGGGCTTGTAGGCCGGCACCGTCTTGGCGTAGCCGTTGAGCGCCCCGAGCATCGCCGAGTTCGACCCCAGGAACTGGCGCGCCTGGCTATAGGACTGGACGCCGGCCATGTCCTTGGCGAACTGCGCCATGCCGTTGAGCGCCGCGCCGTTGCCCGCGGTCGGGTTGGCAAAAAACGCCGCCTGCAGCGAATTCTGCGCGTTGGCGAAGGTCGCCGGCACATCGGTGAAGGTCCGCGTCTCGCCGCGCAGGCCGTCGACGCGGAACTGGTAATCGCCGCCGATCGTCAGCCACTTCTCCATCGATTTCTCTTCCGAACGCGCCACCTTCTCCTGCAGATCGCTCGTCGCCTGCCGGGCCTTCTCCTGGCTGGCCTGGTTGGCGTTGACCTGGGCGCGCAACTGCTCGATCTCCTTCTGCATCGCCTCGAGCTTCCTGAGCAGCTCGGCATCCGAGGCGTGCGCCGCCACCGGAACGAACAGACTGGCCAAAAGACAGGCGATCACCCGCCTGGAATTCCGCTGAAACTCCATGATGATTGACTCCCCTACGTTATTGAAATGAAATTCCTTGCGCTAACCCTCGCGCGGCGCGTGGCCGTGGTCGACGTCTTCCCAACCGGTGATCATCGCCTTGATATGCGCCAGCGGCGTGTGTCCGGTCGTGGCGAGATAGAGGTGCGAGACGAGGAAGGCGAGCATCAGGAATGCACCGACCGTATGCCCCGTGGCGACCCAGTCGAGCGACAGATTCGTCAGCCCCCAGGCGGCCCAGTCGTTGTAGAAGAGATAGAGCCAGCCGGTGATCCAGATCAACGGGCTGACGAAGACCAGAATGCCGAGATAGGTCAGCCGCTGCAGCGGGTTGTGCTTGTTCGACGCACTCGGCTTGAACGGATGCGGTTCGTTGCGGAAGATGCCGGACGAGTAGAACCGGGCCACCGCGATCATTTTGTCGGTGGTCGGAATGTAGTGGCGCCATTCGCCGGTGGTGAAATGCCAGAAGATGGCGAACACCCACAAGCCGACGAGCGCCCAGGCGGCGAAACTGTGATAGCTGACCGCCTTGGCGAAGCCGAACAACGCGTAGCTGCCATGGATCTCGAAACCGGTCAGCAGCATGAACATGATCAACGCCGCCTGCGACCAGTGCCAGAAGCGCTCGAAGCCCTTGAAAAGATAAATACGTTCGGACATGCCAATCCCCTAATTCTTGCGACGCGAAACGATGCGCATCAGGCCGTGGCCGAGCGAACCGACGAAGGCCAGCAGGACGACGCCCCAACCGAGCATGTCTAGCATTCCCTTGGCATCGCGGCCGGGAATATAGACACCGTCGATCGCGGCCAGACGCCCGTTGCGGCTATGACATTCGACACAGGCGAGCGCCTTCTCCTTGGGCGCGACCATGTGCGTGATCGGCCATTGCGAGACGGTCTCGATGAAATCGACCTTGCCCGAGAACGGGCGTCCGGCGGTCTTCATGCCCGAGGCCACCGCTTTCTCCCAATCGAGATTGGCCCAGAAAGCCGTGTCGTCGGCGCCGGCCAGGTGCGTCACCACCAGCGTCTTGTTCACCGGATCGAAAGGCTGCTTGCCGGTAAAGGTCTTGATCGGCCAGATCAGCGACTTGCCGTCGCGGGCGCTGCCCTCGTACTTGTTGATGTAGATCGGCTCGGCCGACTTCTCGATCTTGTCCTCGGCCAGCGTGTACTTGTTGACGCCGTTCATCCAGATGTAATCGGGCTTGACGTTCGTTCCCCAGACGAAATCACCCTTGATGCCGAGGTAGGTGTCATAGCCGTCGTCATCCTTGACCACCAGCGGTTTGCCGTTCTTGTCGCGCTTGCCGGCTGTCGACCAGTCCCAGCGCATCTTGGTCGGCACGTCGCCGCGCGCGAACTCGGGAATATGACAGGTCTGGCAGGCGACCTTGTCGGTATGGTCGTTGAGTTTGGCCTGCTTATGCGGCGCCTGGCCGTGACAGGACTGGCAGGTCGCGACGTTGCGGCCCTTGTCGTCCGGATTGCCCGGCATCAATGCCGCATGGCCGTCCTTGCCGGTCGGCGCGTAGCGGCTGCCCGGCACCTGGTGCGCGTCGGTCTTGTGGCAGGTGGCGCAGCTGAAATTGAGGCCATCCTTGGCCATATGCACATCGAGATCGCGATCGGGCTTCTCGAGCGAGGTGTCGAGAT
This sequence comes from Propionivibrio dicarboxylicus, assembly GCF_900099695.1. Lineage (GTDB taxonomy): Bacteria > Pseudomonadota > Gammaproteobacteria > Burkholderiales > Rhodocyclaceae > Propionivibrio > Propionivibrio dicarboxylicus. The sequence goes on from NZ_FNCY01000004.1 coordinate 124,458, forward strand.
CGCCGTGCTTGACGCCGTCGCCGCCGCCCCCGGTAAAGTGGCAGTTGCCGCAGTTCTGCCGGCGCGTCTTGCCCACCGCCTGCGCGATCGGCGTCAGGTTGGTGCCCTTGATGATCTTGCCCGAACCCGGCGGAAACTCGGTGTCCTTGGTCACCGGCGCGCCGGCGAAGCCGCTCGGTTTCGTGTATTTGCCCGTCGTATCGTGACAGGCCAGGCAATCGACATTCTCCTGCGAGGCGAAGTCGAAGTTCTCGCTCATGCCGTAGCCGATGTGGCAGCTGGCGCAGGCCTTGAAGTTCGAGGTCGCCGAGGTGCAGTAATTGTTGATGACGTGACGCTTGCCAAGCTTCTGCTGGGTCTGCGGGTTGATGACCTCCCACTTCCAGTGCTGCGTCTGGTGGATCTGCTTGGCCGCCTCGGTGTGACAGCTGAGACAGGCCTTGGTGACCTCCTGCCCCGAGGCGAATTCGCGCTGCAGCTCCTTGAACTTGCTGTGATCGGCCGTCGATTTCGGCACACCGACCGCACCGGACGACTCAGCCGCCACCGCCACGGCGATGCCCACGATGCACGACGCCACGGCAAATAGCACCCGCTGCCATATTCTTTTCATTCCCATCCCCTTGTTCGGCCGGACACGGCTTATTTCCCTGGTATATCCGGACACGCTAATATATTTTTTTAGTAAATTATAAATTGCTAATAATGTCAAGCCCGGTTAAGAGAGGTAAAAGCTTTCGTCCCGCCCCCCGCCTCGTCGCCGATTCGCGCCAATGACGATGCGCGCCTGCCGTATAATTTCCGCGCTTATCCCAACGACTTGAAGGAAATGACGATGGCGCGCCCGATCAAATGCCGACGCATCGACTGCATGCCGGCATCGAGCTATTACAAGCCGGCCGGCATCCCCTTGCGCGACCTCGATGAAGTCGTGCTCGGCATGGACGAACTCGAAGCCATGCGGCTGACCGATCTCGAAGGCCTCTACCAGGCCGACGCGGCGGAGCGCATGGGCGTCTCGCGCCAGACCATCGGCAACATCCTCAATCGCGCCCACACCAAGATCGCCGATGCCCTCCTGAACGGCAAGGCCCTGCGCATCGAAGCCGAGACGAGCAGCGAGCGCGAAGAAAGCGAAGAAAGCGAAGAGAACACCGTGACGCCGTGAGCGCCTACGGCCATCGCGCCTTGCTCAAATAAGTGGCATATGCTATAAACAGAGCCTGACTGCTCCTTTCCCCATTTCGAAACGACTCACTCCCATGAAAATCTGCATCCCCGTCGCCTCGTCGGAGGGTCTCGCCGCTTGCGTCGTCCCGGCGCAACCCGACACCCGTTTCCTGCACCTGCATGACCTCGAGACCGACAGTTTCGAGCTCATCGACCTCAACCAGCCGGACGGCGGCGACGCAGAGATCGCCTTCGACGCGATCATCTGCAGCGCCATTTCGAAGCCCGTCTTCGGCGCGCTGCGTCAGCAAGGCAAGCACGTTTTCCTGACCGAGGCGACGACCGTCGCCGACGCGCTGGCCGAATTCGCCAGCGGCGAGATGTTCCGTATTCCCGACCAGGCCGCCGGCGGTGGCTGCGGTGGCGGCGGCTGCGGCGGTGGTTGCGGCGGGCACGGTCATGACGAAGAAGACGCGCACGCCGAGGGTGGCGGTTGCGGCTGCGGCGGACACGGCCACGCGCACGAAGGTGGCGGTTGCGGCGGACACGGCCACGAAGGCGGCGGCTGCGGCTGCGGCGGACACGGCCACGAACATGCCCACAGCCACGACCACGGTCATGAACACGCCCACGCCGGCGGATGCTGCGCCAGCCGGCCCAGCGCCGCGCGCGGCGATACCCTGCGCATCGCGGTCACCAGCCAGAACCGCAAGCAGATCACCGAACATGCCGGCAAGTGCCGCAAATTCTGGATCTACGAGACGCGTGCCAAGGCCATCGTCAGCAAGACCCTGCTCGAACTGCCGCTCGAACAGTCGCTGCACGCCTCGGCCGGCGCCGAGACGCACCCGCTCGATCCGATCGACCTGCTGATCACCGGCAGCATCGGCGACGGCCTGCGTCAGCGTCTCGCCGAACGCGGCGTCGAAACGATCGTCACCAGCGAGACCGACCCCGACGCCGTCATCGGCAAGTTGCTCGCCGCGCTCTAGGAACTCAGCGCCCCGATGCCCGGCGCCACCCGCCGGGCCACTCCATTCGGGCATATGCCAGAAAACACTTGCAAAGCGCGGCATCGTTCAGTATATTAGCGATAGTTAATATTCAAAGGAGCCCATCGTGTCCGACACTCTCAAGGTCGTCTGCCCCGACTGTGACGCGATCAACCGTGTGGCCGCCGCGCGGCTTGGCGACGGGCCGGTCTGCGGCGTCTGCAAGCAATCCCTGTTGCCGGGCAGGCCGCTGATCCTGAGCGCGGCCAACTTCGACAGCCACGTCAGCCAGTCCGGGCTGCCGCTCCTCGTCGACTTCTGGGCGCCGTGGTGCGGCCCCTGCAAGATGATGGCGCCGGTCATCGACCGCGCCGCCGAAGCGCTGGCGACCTCGGCGCGCGTCGCCAAGATCGATACCGAAAGCGAACAGGCGCTCGCCGCCCATTTCAACATCCGCAGCATCCCGACCCTGGCCATTTTCCGCAACGGAAAGCTCATCGCCCGCCAATCCGGCGCCGTCGATCTGAAAACCCTGCTCGACTGGTTCAAGGCGCAGACCGCCTGAACGCGGCCCCCACCCCGGCAGCCACCGCTGCCAAACGGAGATTTAGATGCAAACAGCCGCTTCGCCGGAAGCCCTGCCCCCCCTGGCCTATTTTCCCGTGCCGATCTTTTCCAGCGTCATGGGCACCTGCGGCCTGGCGCTGGCCTGGCAACGCGCCGGCGAGGCCACGCCCGCGCTCGCCGGCATCTGGCCGGGCATCGCCGCACTGGCCACCGGGATCTTCCTCGCCCTGCTGCTGCTCTACACGCTCAAGCTTGTCCGCCATCAGGGGCAGGTCGTCGCCGAATGGCGGCACCCGGTTCGCGTGAACTTCTTCCCGGCCATCTCGATCAGCATCCTGCTGCTCTCGGTCGTCTGGCGCGACACCTTGCCCTCGCTCGCCTTTTTCCTCTGGTGCGCCGGCGCCGTGCTGCATCTCGGCTTCACGCTCGCCATCCTGAGCAGCTGGATCTTTCACACGCACTACGACATCCATCACGCCAACCCGGCCTGGTTCATCCCCGTCGTCGGCAACCTGTTCGTACCGATCAACGCCGCCGCTTTCGGTCTCGCCGAGGTCGGCTGGTTCTACTTCAGCATCGGCTTCGTCTTCTGGCTGGTGATGATGACGATCGTGCTGTACCGCGTCTTTTTCCACGACCCGATCGCGCCGCGCCTGCTGCCGACGCTGTTCATCCTGATCGCGCCGCCGGCCGTCGGCTTCCTCGCCTACCAGGCCCTCGGCGGCAGCCTCGACGCCTTCGCCCGCGTGCTCTACGGCACCGCCCTCTTCGTCACCTTGCTGCTCGCGGTCAACGCCCGACGCTTCCTGCAGCTCGGTTTCTTCCTGTCGTCCTGGGCCTATTCCTTCCCGCTCGCCGCCATCACCATCGCCAGCTTCGTCATGGCGCAGCGCAGCGGCCATGTTTTTTTCATCGGGCTGGCCTTCGGCCTGCTCGCCGTCGTCACCGTTGTCATCACCACCCTGCTTGCCATGACCGTCCGGGCCGCCTTGCGCCGGACCCTCTGCATCCCAGAATGAGGCCGCCCAGGCCAAACCGGCCAGAGACCGACCTTCCGATCCTCCCCAAGACTGCGACGCAGTGCCGGCCGCAGCCCCCTCACTTCAAGGACTGCGTATGAAACCCCTGAAACTCCTCGTCGTCGGCGGCGTCGCCGGCGGTGCTTCCTTCGCCGCCCGGGCCCGCCGTCTCTGCGAAGACGCCGAGATCACCGTAATCGAACGCGGCCCCGACGTCTCCTTCGCCAACTGCGGCCTGCCCTACCACATCGGCGGCGAGATCGCGACGCGCGACGTGCTGGCGGTGCAGACACCGGCCTCGCTGAACGACCTGCTCAAGCTCGACGTGCGCACGCACTGCGAAGCCATCGACATCGACCGGCGCGGCCTGCGCCTGCAAGTGCGCAACACCGCCACCGGCGAATGCGAATGGCTGCCCTATGACAAGTTGATGCTCTCGCCGGGCGCCTCGCCGCTGCGTCCGCCGCTGCCCGGCATCGACGATCCGCGCATCTTCACCCTGCGCAACCTGCAGGACATGGACCGCATCATCGCCGCGGCCGATGCCGGCATGCGTGCCGTCATCATCGGCGCCGGCTTCATCGGTCTTGAAATGGCCGAGCAGCTGCAGCGGCGCGGCATGAAGGTGCAACTCGTCGAACTGATGCCGCAGGTCATCCCGCCGCTCGACGCGCCGATGACGGCGCTGCTCGACAGCGAACTGCGCCGCAACGGCGTCGAGGTCTTCCTCGGCGACGGCATCCGCGCCTTCCGGCCGGGCGACAGCCACGTCGGCTGCGAACTCAACTCCGGCGCCGTGCTCGACGCCGACCTCGTCATCCTCTCGATCGGTGTCAAGCCGGACTCGGATCTCGCTCGCAAGGCCGGGCTCGAACTCGGCGCGCGCGGCCACATCGTCGTCGACGCCTTCCAGCGGACCTCGGACGCCAACATCTACGCTGCCGGCGACGTCGTCGAGACGCAGGACCGCGTCGTCCCCGGCCGCACGGCAGTGCCGATGGGCGGCCCGGCGAACCGCCAGGGCCGCGTCGCCGCCGACCACATTTTCCTCGGCGACAAGGCGCGGCCGTATCCCGGCTCGATCGGCACCGGCATTGTCCGCGCCTTCGACGTCGTCGCCGGCATCACCGGCTGGAGCGAAAAACGGCTGCGCGCCCTCCAGTACCCGTTCGCCTCGGTCACCGTCAACGACAGCCACCACGCCTCCTACTATCCGGGCGCCAAGCCGATGACGCTCAAGATCGTCTGGGACGCCCGTACCGGCCGGCTCCTCGGCGCGCAGGCAACCGGCTTCGAAGGCATCGACAAGCGCCTCGACGTACTGTCGACGGCAATCGCCGCGCACATGACCGTCGAGGACCTCTGCCACCTGGAACTCGCCTACGCACCGCCGTTCGGGTCCGCCAAGGACATCATCAACCTGGCCGGCTTCGCCGCCTGCAACCGCCGCGACGGACTCGTCAAGCATACCGAGACGCTGCCGACCGACCCGGCGGTGCAGATCGTCGACGTGCGCGGCAAGCCGCTCGCCGACGCCTATCCGGCCCCGGCCACGGTGCTCAACATCCCGTTCGCGACGCTGCGCGCCAATCTCGGCAAGCTCGACAAGAACCGGCCGGTGGTGACGCTCTGCGCCTTCGGCAAGATGAGCTATTTCGCCGCCCGCGTGCTCGCCCAGAACGGCTTCGACGTGAGCAGTTTCAGCGGCGGACTCAAGGCCAATGTGGACCCGAGATCACCCGGCAAGCTGCCGACCGCCTGACCCGCCATACCATGCCCTCCGAACGCGCCCGCCCCACCCGCGACCTCCGCCCGCCGGTGGTCGCGGCGTCGCCGCGCCGGACCTATGCGCGTGAAATCGCGCTCGTCCTGCTCGTCAAGCTGGTGCTGATCGTGGCCATCAAGCTCATTTTCTTCAGCGCACCGGTCAGCCAGCGCGAACTGGCCGACCGGCTCAACGGCGTATTCCAAGCAGCCGACGCCAGCAAACCGATTTCCGACACCTCTAGGACAGATCATGATTAGCGAATCTTTGGTCGACCTGTCGCGCCTGCAATTCGCGGCGACAGCGTTCTATCACTTCCTCTTCGTTCCGCTGACGCTCGGCCTCTCGTTCCTGCTGGCGATCATGGAATCGGTCTATGTGCTGACCGGCAAGACGATCTACCGCGACATGACGAAGTTCTGGGGCAAGCTGTTCGGCATCAACTTCGCGCTCGGCGTCACCACCGGACTGACCATGGAATTCCAGTTCGGCACCAACTGGGCTTTCTACTCGCATTATGTCGGCGACATCTTCGGGGCGCCGCTGGCGATCGAGGGGCTGCTCGCCTTCTTCCTTGAATCGACGATGGTCGGCCTGTTCTTCTTCGGCTGGGACCGACTGTCGCGTCTCGGCCACTTGTGCGTCACCTACCTCGTCGCGATCGGTTCGAACCTCTCGGCGCTCCTGATCCTGATCGCCAACGCCTGGATGCAGAACCCGGTCGGCGCCGACTTCAACCCGGTGACGATGCGCATGGAAATGACCAACTTCGCCGACATCGTCTTCAACCCGGTCGCGCAATCGAAGTTCGTCCATACGCTGAGCGCCGGCTACGTCACCGCTTCGATCTTCGTGCTCGGCATCAGCGCCTGGTACCTGCTCAAGAACCGCGACAGCGAATTCGCCCGCCGCTCCTTCCGCATCGCCGCCTCCTTCGGCCTCGCCTCGGCGCTGTCGGTGATCGTCCTCGGCGACGAATCGGGCTACACCGCCGCCGAAACGCAGGAAACCAAGCTGGCGGCGATGGAAGCGATGTGGAAGACCGAACCGGCGCCGGCCGGCCTGACGCTGTTCGGCTTCCCCGACGAAAAGACGCGTACCACCAAGATGGCCATCCATGTTCCGTATGTCATGGGACTGATCGGCACGCGCACGACCGACAAGGTCATCCCCGGCATTGACGAACTCGAAGCGCGCATCGCCCGCCGCATCGACACCGGCATCGTCGCCGTCAAGGCGCTCGAACGGCTGCGCAAGGACCCGAAGAACGCGCAGCGGCTGGCCGACTTCAACGCCGTCAAGGCCGACCTCGGCTACGGCCTGCTGCTCAAGAAATACGTCGCCGACGTCAGCCAGGCGACAACCGAAATGAAGGCGCGCGCCATCGACGACGCGATCCCGCACGTACCTTCGCTGTTCTGGTCGTTCCGGCTGATGGTCGGCCTGTCGATCGGCTTCCTCGCGCTCTTCGCCACCGCCTTCTACTACGCCGCACGCAACCAGCTCTCGACGCCCTGGCTGCTGAAGTGGGCGCTATGGTCGATCCCGCTGCCCTGGATCGCCTGCGAACTCGGCTGGTTCGTCGCCGAATACGGACGCCAGCCCTGGACGATCCACGGCGTACTGCCGACGCACCTGTCGACCTCGGCGCTCAGCCCCGGCAACCTGATCTTCTCGCTCTCGGGCTTCCTGATTTTCTACTCGCTGCTGCTCGTCGCCGAGCTTTACCTGATGTTCAAGTACGCCCGACTCGGCCCGTCGAGCCTCGGCACCGGACGCTACCATTTCGAAACCGCCGGCCAGCACACGGAGGCCCGCCATGCTTGATTACACCACCCTGAAACTCGTCTGGTGGGCGCTCGTCGGCGTCCTCCTCTTCGGCTTCGCCGTCATGGACGGCCATGACATGGGCGTCGGCACGCTGCTGCCCTTCGTCGGCCGCAGCGACGACGAGCGCCGCGCCGTGCTCAATTCGGTCGGCCCGCACTGGGAGGGCAACCAGGTCTGGTTCATCACCGCCGGCGGCGCCCTCTTCGCCGCCTGGCCACTGGTCTATGCCGCCGTCTTTTCCGGTTTCTACATCGCCATGCTGGCGGTATTGTGGGCGCTGTTCTTCCGCCCGGTCGGCTTCGACTATCGCAGCAAGCTCGCCGACAAGCGCTGGCGCCAGGCCTGGGACTGGGGCATCTTCGTCGGCAGCGCCGTGCCGGCGCTCGTCTTCGGCGTCGCCTTCGGCAACGTCATCCTCGGCATCCCCTTCCACTTCGAGGACACCATGCTGCCGGTCTATTCGGGCAGCTTCTGGCAGCTCTTCAGCCCATTCGCGCTGGTCGCCGGCGTCGTCAGTCTGTCGATGCTCGTCTTTCACGGCGCCAACTACCTGATCGTGCGCACGGAGGGCGACATCCAGCGCCGCGCGCAGCGCGCCGCGACGCTCGCCGGCGTCGTCATGCTATTGGGATTCGCGCTGGGCGGCGTCATGGCCAACACGATGTCAGGCTATGTCGTCACTTCGCCGATCGACACTGGCGCTGGGCTCAACCCGCTCGACAAGGAAGTCGTCCGCCAGGCCGGCGCCTGGATGGCGAACTTCCACGCGCATCCGGCGCTGTTCGCCTTCCCGGCGCTCGGTTTCGTCGGTGGCCTGCTCGGCATCGTCTTCGCCCGTGTGGCACGCGGCGTCATCGCCTTCATCTGCAGCGCGCTGGCCGAACTCGGCATCATCGCCACTGCCGGCATCGCGATCTTTCCTTTCGTGCTGCCGTCGAGCACCGATCCGCACAGCAGCCTGACCCTCTGGGACTGCGTCTCGAGCCAACGGACTCTCGGCGTGATGTTCTGGGTGGCGCTGATCATGACACCGATCATCGTCGCCTACACCGGCTGGGCCTACCGCGTCATGCGCGGCAAGGTCACCGTCGAGTACATCAAGGCCAACGACCATTCCACCTACTGATCGGGAGACTATCGCATGTGGTACTTCACCTGGATGCTCGGCCTCGGCTTCGCCGTTCTTTTCGCCATCGTCAACGCGCTCTGGCTGGAGTCGCAGGAACAGCGCGACCGGACCGGCGACTGAGACGCCGGCGCCATCCCGCCACCCCATGACAAACGCCGACACACGCGAGCACGGCACCTGCGGCTGCGCGCTCAGCGCGCGCGGCCGCGCCCTGCTCTTCGGCCTGTCGAGCCTCAATCGCCTGCGCGTGCTCTATGCGCTCGAAGGCGAGGAACGCTGTGTCGGTGAACTCGTCGACACGCTCGGCCTGTCGCAATCGCTCGTCTCGCAACAACTGAGCCTGCTGCTCGACGGCAAGCTCGTCTCGGCGCGGCGCTCGGGACGCAGGACTTACTATGCAATCGCCATCCCCGAACTCAACGCGCTGCTGAAAATGGCCCGGGAAACCTATCGCCACGCCTGAGCGGCCCCCGGCCGTCCGGACTCAGAGCCGGTAGCGCGCGACGATGCCGCGCATCTCCCGCGCCAGTCCGTCGAGACTTCTCGCCGCCTCGGCGCTCTCCTTGGCAGCGACGCTGCTTTCCTCCGACATCTGGGCGATGCGCTCGACCTGCACGGCGATGTTGTTCGTCGCCGTCCCCTGTTCGCGCATCGCCGAACTGATCTCGTCGACCACCAACACCGCGCTGCGACTGCTGTCGCCGATCTTGCGGATCGACTCGCTGGCCGCCTCGGCGCGCTCGACGCCCTGGCCGACGCGCGCCACCGCCGCATGCATGTCGGCCACCGATTCCCCGGCGCTCGCCCGCATGGTTTCGATCGTCGTCGAAATTTCCTGCGTCGACGACGCGGTGCGTTCGGCCAGTTTGCGCACCTCGTCGGCGACGACGGCAAAGCCACGCCCCTGCTCGCCAGCCCGGGCGGCCTCGATCGCGGCGTTCAGCGCCAGCAGGTTGGTCTGGTCGGCGACTTCCTTGATGACGGCGACCACCCGCGAAATCTGGTGACTCTGCTGCTCCAGCGCCTCGATGCTGCCGGCGGCGCCATTGACCGACTGGGCGATCTCGTTGATATCGCCGACGGTGTTGCCGATGATCTCCTCACCGGTCGTCGCCAGGTCGCCCGACGCGCAGGAAATCCGGTTCGCTTCCTGGGTGCGGTCGGTGATGTGATTGATGCTGACCGCCATTTCCTCGACGGTGGCCGCCATGCCGGCCGCCGCATCGCTCTGCTCCTGCGCGGCCGTGGCCACTTGCGACGAGGTCGCGCTCATCTGGCTCGACGCCTCGGCCACCGACTCGGCACAGGCGGCGATCGAGCGCAGATTGTCCTGCAGCTTGCCGACCAGCCGATTGAGCGCCAGGATCATGTCGCCGATTTCGTCGTGGTTCACGACCGTCCCGCGCGCGGTGAAATCGAGTTCGCTCTCGATTCTTTCGATCAGCGCGTGAATATGCTGTATCGATTGACCGATATTGCGCGAAAGCAGCGTAAACGAAGCGACCAGGATCAGGCCCAGGAGCGTCATCGGCCCGACGACGAGCCACAGGATCGCCGACTGATGGTCATGCAGCGCCGCGGCCGAGGCATCGGCATCCTTGCTAAGTTCGGCAACGTTCTTTTCGATCGCCGCCTGCAAGGGCTGAAACTGATTCTTGTAGACCGCATTCAGGCGCTCGTTGGCGGCGGCCGGATCCCGCTTCGCCAGGTCGAAAAGCGCTCGCGACGCCTGGTCGTACTGCTGCCATTGCTTCTGGATCGCCTGAATGGTGTCGCGGGTACGCTGCCGGTGCGCCGAGGCGAGCAGGCGTTCGCTGTTCTCCCGGATGTTTTTTTCCGCCTCCTCGAAGATGCGTAGCGACTCCGGGCTCGCCGGATCGAGCAGGATGGTGGACAAGGCACTGGCCTTGATCTCCAGGTACTGCCGGACCTGCCCGCTGCGCCGCGCGAAATCCGACCCGGCGCCATTGAGCTGGTTGAGCGAGAAAAACGTTCCCACGCTGACAAGCAGGAATCCCGCAATTACCAGAATGCTCAGCCATATCATTTTCTTCCGGATCGTCATACCCTGCTCCTTCTCTCTCCGACGACAAGCGTCATCCGTTGCATCTTGGTCATGACCACACCGGCCATCATGCGATTCTCATACGATTGAAACAAACGACGCGGACACGAGACTTACCGGCTCCCATGCAAGAGAAATACTCGTTCAGGATAGTTCACTCGCCCTCCGGTTTCCATGCGACACCTTTCAGCCATTTGCGCGCCACCCGGATCAGCACCTCGGATTCGACCGGTTTGATGACGAAATCGTTCATCCCGGCCTGAACGCAACGCTGCCGATCCTCGTTGAAGGCATTGGCCGTCATCGCCACGATGGGCATCCGGTCGCCATGCCGTCGGCGAATTTCACGGGTCGCCTCGACACCACCCATCACCGGCATCTGCAGATCCATCAGGACCAGAGCATAGGAATGCGCCGCGCAGCGATCGATGGCTTCGGCGCCGTTCAGCGCGACGTCGACGCTGAAACCGGCCTCGTCGAGAAAGGTCGTGACGATCTCGCGATTGATCGGGTCGTCATCGACGAGCAGGATGCGAACGCCCCGGAATTCGCCGGAACCGCCGGCCGCGCCGACGCAACTGCCGCCGGCCTCCGACGCGCTGCCTCTGCCGACCCGGACCTCGAGCCAGAACGTACTCCCGGCCCCAAGCGCGCTATCGACCCCGGCGCCTCCACCCATCATCGTGGCGATATGACGGGTGATGGCGAGGCCAAGACCGGTGCCGCCGTACTTGCGCGCCGTCGAGTGGTCGGCCTGATCGAATTCGTCGAAGACATGGGCCTGTTGCTCCGGCGTCATGCCGATGCCGGTATCGACGACCTCGAAACGCAGGCGGCAACCGCTGTCCGACGTTTCCAGCGCGCGGGCGGCAAGCGTGATGCTGCCGCGCTCGGTGAACTTGATGGCATTGCCGAGATAATTGACCAGCGCCTGCGTCAGGCGTGTGCGGTCACCATGCAAAATAAATTTCGGCGCCGAGGAGATCTGGACCCGCATCGTCAGCCCCTTGCCGATGACATCGGCGGCAACGATATTGACGACATCGCGGACGAGATCGGCAAGACGAAAATCCACCTCGTTGAGCGGCATCTTGCCCGCCTCGATCCTGGAAAAATCCAGGACGTCATTAACCAGCGCCAGCAGGTGCCGGCCCGAGGTCTCGATCTTGTCGAGATAGTCGCCCTGCTGCGGCGTCAGCGGCGTGCGGCGCAGCAATTGCGCGATGCCGAGCACGCCATTCATCGGCGTCCGGATTTCATGGCTCATGTTCGACAGGAAGCGGCTCTTGCACTGGCTGGCCGCCATCGCTGCCTCATGCAGGCGAATGAGCTCCTGCTGGACGAGCAGCAATTTTTCCTCGGCCTTGATGCGCCGGCCGATTTCGCGGGTCATCTGGATCGTCCGGCTGGCGAGCTGCTCGTACATCGACATCACCGTCTCGATCAGTACCCGCGTCGACCCCGCCATTTCCTCGTCGGCGCGCTACTTCGCCCGCGCCAGCGGCAAGCCGGCATCGAGACCGGCCACCACTTTGGCCATACGCTTGTCCGACTCGATGATGTGGAAGGCGAGCCAATGGGTCAGGAAACGGACGATCTCCTCCATCGTCGCCTCGGGGCAATCGTCGTTTTCGCTCGCCTGGAGTTCGAGGATCTTGGCAACGAAGGCGCCATGACTCTCCTGATGCCGACTTTCCCATTCGTCATTGCCGAAACAGCGCGCCCAGATCGCCTCCTCGGCGAGGAAATGCTCGGCGGCATAATCGGTCAGTTCGCTCAGGATCGAGTTGAGCGTCGGCGCCCCCGACTGGTACGCCAGATGGCCGGCCAGGAGATTGAGCAGGTCGACCAGGCGGCGATGCTGGAAGTCGATATCGCCGATGCCGGTGGCGAAATTTTCGTTCCAGGGAAATATTACCAGTCGCTGCTGCATGTCCATTCCATCAGATTGCGAATCGCCGACATCTGCGCACGGCAACCCGCGCCGCCGCGATTCGTCACGCGCCACCACCCCGGCGCCGCTCAGCTTGCCCGCAGGCACGTACCGGCCTGGCAATGTCAAGTGAATAGCCCATGATAGCCACGTCACCGACATTGACCTATACGTGTTAACACGGATATCGCTCGCGCCCCGCGAACGCCCACGCCCCAATTACCGGCCGTCGGGCGATGGCGGCGGGCTCCGCAGGATGCGTGGCGTTACCGCAGCCGGGACACCGGACGAACGTAGAACCCGCCGTCGGGCAGTGTCGACAACACGCGTCCGAGCGCCGCCTGCGCCGCCCGCCGATCGGGAAAATCGCCGTAGATGACGCCAAGCCGATCCTGTCCGCTCAAACGGGAGCGATAGATCCGCAGTTGCGCCAGATCGAGCTGATCCGCCGCGCCATCGAGGAATCGTTCGACGCGATCGCGTTCGTCGGCGCCGACCCGCAGCAACTGGATGACGAAATGCGAATCGGGAACCTCGCGCAGCCAGGCGCCGGCCCTGGCAATCGCCTCATCCAGGCGATGATCGGGCGCCACGGACGCTTCGGCAACGCGACCGTCGATCGGCGCTTGCCGGCTACCGACCGGCTGTTCCGCCGACACCGCCACCGGCAGCGACGGCGGCGGCAAGGCCAGGCTGGGCGCCGAGCGCAGCCCAAGGGCGACGACCAGGCAAAGGCTGATCACCGCCGCCAGACCGGAGAAGACGCGGGTACTACAGGCAAACCGACGGCAGGCCACAGGCGTCAGCGACATCAGCTGCATCGCCGCCTCGACGGTCTTGCGCTCGACGCGGTCGGCCTGCCCGCAGGCGGCGCATTGCAAGGCCTGATCGGCCAGCCGGTTGATACGCGCGAACTGCCGGTCGCTGGCCCGGCAGATCGTTTCGAGCGCCGCCGCCGAAAAGAGCGGCGGGCCGTCATAGCCGACGTCATCGAGACAATAGTCGAGATAGTCGCCGACCTCGTCGCGCGACAGATGATCGAGCACGAAATTGTAGGTCACGCGCAGGCGCGGCACCCGCGCACGACATTGCGCCAGGCAGGCATCGAGCGCCGCCGCGCCGAACACGGCGACATGCAGGCGGTGCTGGCAATCATCGGCGTCGTCGCTGAGGCGGCACAACAGCGCCAGCGATTCGACCGGCATCGCCTCGGCATCATCGACGAGCACGACAATCCGGTCGCCACGCTTACGGATGTCATCGAGCCTGGCCTGAACCGCCTCGAGCAGCTCGGCACCCCCCGCCGCCGGCACTGTCAGCGCAAGGCCGGCCGCCAGCGCACGCAGCACATCGTCACAGGACAAGCCGGGATCGCTCAGCGAAATCGTGCGCACCACATCGCTCAGACGCCCGGCCAAGCGACGGAACAAGGTGCTCTTGCCGCTGCCCGGTTCGCCGCTGACCTTGACGACACCCTCGTCACGGCTCAGCGCGTAAACCAGCGCATCGAGCGTTGCGCTTCGCTTCGTCCCGCAGAAAAAGGCTTCTGCCTCCGAACGCGAACGGAACGGCGACGCGCGCAGACCAAAGTGGTCGAGATAGGCGCCGTCGTGGCGACCGCTTTCGTCATAAATCGCCCCGACCGCCGCTCCCCGGGGCTGAACGATGCAATTCCCGCCGACCATATCCTCCATCCCGGTGCATCGACACGCGTTCAGGCTTGACGCCGTCGTTCCACCACAATCGCCCTCCGCTTCCGGATCGATACACCGTCCGGACACTGGCGCGCCCATGCCGGGGCGACCCCGACCCGCACTATTCCGTTTGGATGGTACCAGCTGCAGCGGGCGCAGCCATCCGTGTTCGCACGGACTTGACGCGGCCCTCGGCAGGCGTCCTTACTGGCCGCCGCTCAGCGCGAGTTGTTCGCTGACGAAGGTATGCACTTCCAGCAACCAGGCGTCGAGTTCGGCGCGAATCGAGGCGGGAATTTCCATTCCCCAGACGCGCCGCTCGCGATCGATGGCATTGAGCAAGGCATCGAAATGCCAGGTCAATTCATCGACGAGAACGGCGAGCTCGAGCGCCACGTCGGCATCGCCTTCGCCGGCCAGGTCGAGGATGTCCTCGAGATGAAACTGATCGAAACCCGGCTCCAGCACCATCAAGCGCATACCGACGACGCGATCGATGATCGGGGCGATCGCGGCGCGCTGCTCCGCCGTGCAGTCGTCATAAAAACGCTGCCAGGAGAAGAACAGGGCGCTGAGCCGCGCCAGCCGCTGTCCCAAACGTTGCGCCTCCGCGGCATCGGTCACCAGCGGCGCCGTGACGTCGAACAGGCCGGAAATCAGCGTGACCGCCTCGCGATCGTATTTGTTCGCATTCAGCCGGAACTTGATGCCGATGCGTCGATCGGCGCCCTGGTTTTCCACCAGCGAGGCGGTGACCTCGGCCACGGCGAGGAAGCGCCCGAGGCGGGAAATCTCTTCGCCGCGCAGCCGGTAGGGATAGCCGGCGCCATCGAGCCGTTCGTGATGCTGCAACACCGCCTGGGCGGTTCCCTCCGGCAACTCCGTAAAATTGCGCAGCATCAGGAAACCGGTGACCGGATGCACGTACAGATGACGGCGTTCTTCGCCGGACATGCGCCGTTCCGGACAAAAGAAGTCGGGATCGATATACAGCTCGCCGATGTCATGACAGATGCTGGCCAGCGCAAGCGCTTGCAAGTCGCGCGATGGGAGCTGGCCGCGGATGCCGAGCACCATGGAGACCACCGCGGCGATCAGCGAATGCTTGAACAGACGGGGACGCTCCTCCTGCATGACGGCGAGTTTCAGCGCCAATTCCGGCGGGATCAGCGCGCCGGCAAGAAGATCGCCCAGCCGCGCGAGCATGGCGCCGCCAAGCAAGGGTTGCAGGGACGGAATCTGAGTGGCGGCGGCATGCGCCATCGCAATGATCTGGGTGGCATCGGGCGCGTCGGCGATCAATACCGTCTGCTCGATCGGCTTGAGCAGCTTGTGCGCGGTCAGGCGTTCGTAAAAGGCGCCCGACAGCGCCGTCCCGCGATTCACCAGCTTGATGCCGCCGCGCGCATAGATGTCGTCGCTGGCGACGACGTCGCGCCGGTCGGCAACGGTGGTCAAGGCAAGCAGAAAAGGCGCCGGCGCGTCCAGCAATTGCTGCGCCAACTCACGATGCGAGTGTTGTCCCTGAGTTTCCATCCAAGCTTTCAGCCGTTGTCATTATGGGCGGCGATAAGCCGTAACCCCTAATCTACTATCCTCGGTCGGCCTTGCGCAAGAACTAGACGATCCCGGGTCCGGCGACGCTTCTTCCGGACGGCACTTTCGCCGACGCCAGCGGTCAACTGTGCCAACACGACACGCAAACGGGATAAAGCGCATGAACGAAACAAACACACAGAAACCGAAGAACGCAAGACTGCGACGCTGCGCACTGGCCGCTGCCCTGATCGGCTTGGCAGCGCTGCCGGCGATGGCGGCCGACACCGACACCGGCGCGCTGACGACCGTCGCCGCGCTCGATGTGCCGCGCTACATGGGACGCTGGCACGAGATCGCCAAGTATCCGAACCGTTTCCAGAAACAGTGCATCGGCAACACGCAGGCGGAATACAGCCTGGAGCCCGACAGCCGGGTCCGGGTGGTCAATCGCTGCCAGGTGGCCGGCGGCGGCACGCAGGAAGCCATTGGCATCGCCCGCCAGATCGGCGACGCCGACTCGGCACAGCTGAAGGTACGCTTCGCGCCGGCCTGGCTTTCGTTTCTGCCCTGGGTGTGGGGTGACTACTGGGTGATCGACCTCGACCGCGACTACCAGCTCGTGGCCGTCAGCGAACCGACGCGACAGTACTTGTGGATACTCTCGCGCACGCCGGCCGTCGCACCGGAAAAGCTCAACGCACTCGTGCACCGCCTGCGGGAAAAGGGTTTCGACATCGACAAACTGGAAATGACATCCCACACCAACCGGGAATGACATCCCAGACAAGCCGGGAGTCGCGCCCCAGGAAGCGGGTGATGCACCGCCACTCCCAGCCCTAAAAGCGATGCAGCACCCCATGTCATCTTATTATTTGCGACGAGGGGCACCGGGGACCTTCCCTTGAACCCGATACCCCCGCCGACTTTACCCGACTTGAATAGCCGGTGTTATTGCCCCCCCTACGCACCAACAGATTCCCGACCAGCAAGCTTGCGCCACAGTGCCTTTCATCAATGCGCATGTTTGAAAACGACCACAATGATGATGGGCTTATTATGGCGATTTTTTACAGAATGCCAATCATCCATACATGCTAAAAATCATGGCATAGGGATACCAAAAACCAACTTTTCTCAGGCCTTTTGCATCAATCCATGCGTCATGGCATAGCGTGTCACATCGGCCGTACTGTGAAGGCCGAGTTTTGCCATCAGGTTGCGGCGGTGGGAAACGACGGTCGGCGTCGCGACATGCAGGCGCTTGCCGATCTCGCTTGAGGTCAGACCCGAGGCGATCATCACCAGGATTTCACGTTGCCGCCGTGTCAGAAGAAGCATCTCCTTATCGACATCCTTGTCGCGTCCGCCTTCTGCCGCAGCATCGCGAATCATCGTCTCGATCCGTTTCAGCAGTTCGACGCCCTCGCCCTTAAGCCGTCTCCGCTGCGTCACGTCCGCCACGGTTCCGACCATGCGCAAGGGCCGGCCGTCCTTGTCCCGACGGGTAACCCTTCCCTTCGCCTCGACGGTGATCCAGTAGGCGTCACGGTGGCGCAGGCGGTATTCGGCATAGAACAAGGGATTTTCGCCCGCCAGATGCGCGTTGAGTTGCTCCCTGAAAACCTCGATATCGTCCCGATGGATGATTCCCACCCAATTGTCATCATGACAACCGACACCCTCGATCGAATGGCCGACCATGTCAAACCAGCGCCTGTCGCCGAACAGCCGCCGATTGGGAATATCCCAATCCCAAAGCGCCTGGCCCGAGGCCGCGAGCGCCGTATCGAGGCGTTCCTCGTTGTCCTTCAGCGCCTGCTCGACCATCTTTTGCTCGGTAATGTCGTGCTCCATGCCGCTCCACTCGACAATCTGCCCTGCGGCATTGCGGATCGGCACCACCCGCACACGCATCCAGCGCCACTCGCCGTCGTATCGGCGCAGCCGCCGTTCGTACGAAAACGCCACGCCTTTGACAACCTCGTGCGGCACGTTCTCATCCAGAACCGCGAGATCGTCGGGGTGCACCGCATTTTTCCAGCCAAAGCCGCGCATTTCCTTGGCCGACTGGCCGGTAAACCCCATCCACCCCGGTTGCGGCTCCTCCAACTCGCCGGAGGACGGACGGACCCAGGTAATCACGCTGGTGTACTCCACCAGGGCGCGATAACGCCGCTGGCTGGCCTTCAAGGCGGCCTCGGCCGTCCGCAGATCGGAGATATCGCGCAGTACCGCAATCGACACCATCCCCCAGGCCTCGGTGCAATGCCGGCGAACCTTGGCATGATTCCAGAAGCAACTGCCGTCCTTGCGCCGGCTGAGGATATCGCCCTGCCATTCGCCGGTGGCATCGAGACAAGCGATGATCTCCGCCGCCACCACTTCCGGCAACCGGTCGGTCTCGGCATTGACAACGGCGACGTGCTGGCCGACCAGTTCCCCCGGCGCATAGCCAAAGGCCGCATCTAACGTGGCGTTGGTATAGAGAACGATGCCTTTGCGGACGCCTTCGCCGGACGTGACGATGACGCAATCGCGCATGCCCGAGAGAATGCCGGCCTCGGCCGACAGCTGTTCGACGACCTGTCGCTGCCGACTACGATCGACGGCCGCGCCCATGAACGTCTCGGGAAGCCCTTCCAGCCGGGTAATGCAGAATTCAAACCAGCCGAGGCTTCCGTCCTTGCGGCGCTGGTGGATTTCGCCCTGGTATTTCGGGCCGCTGTCTAATGCAGCATGGAGACAGCGGCCAAAATCGTCATAACTGGCGTCGTCGATGAACATCGAGCGCGTTTCACGCCCGATCAATTCGCCCGGCGCATAGCCGAACAGGCGGTGCAACTCCTCGTTGGCCCAGACGATGCGATGGTTCTCGACCACCGTCAGTGCGAGAAAATCACAATTCTGGATGGCTGCGAACTGGCCGAATAAGGACTCGTACATAGACCCCCCTCTTGCGCTCGGTATGTTCCGGACTGCTTTTTTTTGAGCATAAGCCAACCAGGGGGCGGAGTCAAAGGCTTGTAATACAAGTTCCCCTCATCGGGGAAACAATTCGACGCACGCTAATGTGCCGGATGAAGACCCCGCCAGCGACCGGGCCTGCGCCGCCTGACTCACCACTCGCGGGGCGATTCGTCGATGAAGTAGTCGGGATAATGCTCGGCAACGCGCTGCGCCGCCGTGACTATTTTGGCCAGGTGGCCTTCCATCACCTGAACGGCCGCCTTGGCATCGCCCGCTTCAATGGCGTCGAGCATCAGGTCATGGTCGCCGATGAGGTCCTGGACCGGCGAATCGAGCGCGTACGAGAGAAAACAGACGCGATCCATCTGCGCCTTGGCACTGTCGATGACGCGCCAGGCGAACTCGCGGTTGGCCGCCGCCGCCAGCGCGTGATGAAAATCCTGATCGGCGGCGAGGAAGGCTTCGTTGTCGCCCGGGGCGATGGTGCGCTGTTCGGCGACCAGGCGGCGCAAGGCCGCCATCGTCGCCGCCTCATGTTTCTTGGCAACCTGACGCACGATCGACACTTCGATCGGCTCACGCACATGCCAGGCATCGATGACTTCGTTCATTGAAATCATGCGGACATAGGTGCCGCGACTCGGCCGCACGTCGACGAGATGCTCCTGTGCCAGCGAAATGAAGGCCTCGCGCACCGGTTGCCGGCCGATGGCGAAACGCTTGCTCATCTCGATCTCGGAGATCAGTTGGCCCGGCAGCAATTCGGCGCGCACGATCGCCGCGCGCAGGAACTGGCGGAACTTGTTGCCCAGGGACACCTGCTTCTGCAGGGGAAAGGTCTGGGCGAGGGATTGGCTGGCAGAGGTCATGGCTGAATTTTAGTCGAAAGCCCGGTTCTGTTCCTTGCCCACGCCCGCGAACTCGCCGGGAAGACTCTCCGGTGCAGCGCGTCCGTCCAGCAGCAGGTAACACTCGAATAGTCGCGGTGAATAAGCAATGCCGCTCATGATCCGCGAATAATGGATGGCGCCGATCTCGCTGGCGCTGGCGAGTCCGCGCCGCCGCGGCCAGACGCCGAACCAGCGCCGTTGCAGCATCGCCGAACGCGTATAGATACCGGGCGTCGCCTCTTCAAGCGCATGAAAGATCTCGTGGTAAAGCACACAGGGCCGCAACTCGCTTGCCGGCGTCAACGCCTCAAGCCCCTGCGCCCGGATGAAATCCTCGATGCGGGCGAGCGTCTGTTCATGCAGGCGGATTTGCCGTGCACCCGGCTGGTACTGGCCGATCAGCGGCACATTGCCCAGGCCGGCATCGTCCGGCATCGGCACGATCTCCAGTTGCAGCGCGGCGGCCAGCGCTTCCGCCGACACGCCCGGAAAGGCCCGCCGGGTCTTCTCGGCGAGAGAAACAGCGGCCGCCATGGCGCCCTGCACAACGCCATCGGCCTCGTCTTCGGACAGCGGACAGCCGCTCGCATCCTGCGCCAGCATCTGCCGATACCAGCGCGCGTCGGGACAGGCGAGCGCGGCACGCACGCTCGCTTGCAGGCGGTCCCGATCGATGCCCATCGCTACAACTCGTTGCGCGCCAGCACGAGAATCAAGGGATCGCTCGGTGACCAGTCGCCGAGTTCAGCCTCGATCAGACCGGACACCTGTGCGAGTTCCGGAATGCCCGAGTAATCCATGACGCGCGAACCGGCGACGACATAGACATCCGGATTGATGCGGATCTCGCTCGAGAAATTGCTGGCGCCGTGCCAGAGTTTTTCGAGCACCTCGCGAATCCGCTCCAGCGTGGTGGTTTCGACCAGGCCGTTGGCGCGCTGCACCTTGACGAAGCCCTTCTTGTCGATGACGCGCACCGGTTGCTTGCCGTTGCGCTGCGCCGAAACGACATAGACCAGGCCGTTCTCGGCGGCCAGATGCGTCGCCTCCTTGTCGAGTCCGATCGAATCGGCGGCGATCTGCACCGCTTCCTCGCGATCGCAATTTTTCATGAGATCGGTCGTCTTGACCTCGGTCGAGCCCATCGCGATCGCCGTGACGCGCTGCGCCTGGTCGTCGATCTCGACGTAGATCTCGATCGAATCCTCGACGGCGCCGCTGTTGATCGCCATCTCCTTGGCTTCCTTCTTCAGCGCCGCGATGTCGGCCGCCGTCGGATTCGGGATCGTGCGCTCGACCATCTCGCGCACCATCGCCAGCGCCACGCCGATCGACGAAATGACTTCGGCATTTTCCGGGATCTGGTACTTGAAGCCCATGGCGTTGGCGGTGAAGGTCAGCAGCGTACCGGCGCCGCCGCCGGCGCCGACGAGCACGACCTGTTCGCGTTCGATCTTGTACTTGGCGATCAGGTCCTCAATCACCGGGATGATCTTCTCGCTACCCTTCTGCAGGATGGCGCGCGCCGTCTCCTCGATCGACAGGCCGACCTCGGCCGCCAGCAGCGCCATCGCCTTGCGGCTCGACTCGACGTTGCCGCGCGCATAATCGTTCTCGCCCAATATGCCGAGCACATTGGCGGCGCAGGTGTTGGTGATGGTGACGCTCTCGCCGTTCGTCAGGCGCAGCGCAACGTAATCCGAGGGATCGTTCTTGCGCGGCTGCACATGGTAGAGCGTCGCGCCGTCGAGCAGTTCCGGCGCGGTGAAGCAGGCGTAGCCCATGCCGGCGATGTGCGCCGAGCGCGGACCGACGTCGATCACCGCGCCTTTCTTCGCCCGCACCATGCTGCCGCCGGCGACGCCGAGCACGCGCACATCGAGGCTGTTCACGTAGGTGCGATGGCCGCCGATGATCGAATAATCGACTGCCGGACGCCCGTTCTTGATGACGCCGATATTGGTCGAGGTGCCGCCGACCTCGAAGTAGATGCCGTTCGAGGCGCGCAGGTACATCAGCGCGCCGATGACGCTGGCGGCCGGCCCGGACAGCATGGTCAGGATCGGGCGCTTCTTCATCTCGTTGATTTCCATGACGCCGCCATCGCCGCGCATGATCATCAGCGGCACGTCGATGCCGGCGCCGCGCACGCTGCGCTCGGTCGAGTTGGCGGTATCGAGCATCTTCGGCAGGATCGAGGCGTTGAGCGCGGCGGTGCGCGTGCGCGTCGTCAGGCCGTACAGTTTGGTGATGTCGGAGGCCAGCGTACACGGAACGCCAAGGCGTTCCGCCGCGTCGGCGACCATGCGCTCTTCGTGCATGTTATCGACGCCAAACGCCTTGCTCGCGACGATGACGCTGCTGCCGCTGTCGAGCAGGCCCTTGACGATGGCCGGCAGCTTTTCCGAACTCATGTCCTTGATATTGACGTGGACGTGATCGGTCTCGATGAACTTGCCGGTACCGAGGTCGATCGGCGGGATCTTCGTCTGCCGCTTGGCGAGGAAGCCCTCGATCAGGCCGCCGCTGATACCGACGACGCCGACGCGCGCGACGTCGCCCTCGAGCAGCGCGTTGGTCGCCTGCGTCGTGCTGTGCGCGATGAAAATCACTTCTTCCGGCTGGATGTCGTGTTCCGCCAGACATTTGTGGAAGGCCGCGACCACCCCGGCGGCGACGCCGCTTTCATGGTGGTGCGTCGTCATCACCGACCCCTTGCCAACGATCTCGTTGGTCTCGTTGTCGATGGCGACCGCCTTGGTGTGGGTGCCCCCCACGTCGATCCCGATACGAACGGCTCTTGCAGCCATAAGTCAAAACTCCAGAGAAGAAGAATCCCGCGTTGGCGCCCGCCACGGGCGCCAACGACGACGAAATGCGTTCAGAAACTGTCTCGAAAAATGTAGCGAGCGCAGCCAGTTGGGCCGCACCCGGCGCGCAGCGACGAGACAGTACGCGTCGTACGGCGAGGAGCGAGCACCGCGTAAGGCCCAAATGGCAAGCGCAGTAATTTTTGAGACAGTTTCTCAGAGCGTGATCTTGCCGAGCATGACGCAGGCGATGACTTCGGTCACGGCCAGCGCCGCCCAGGCAAAGGGCAGGTTCGTCTTGATGTACAGCTTCGGTTCAAGCTTGGCGTAGCTCAGGCCCCACATCGTCCAGGACTGCGTCGGGCAGGCGCTTGCCACCATCGCCACCGGCGGGATCAGGAACAGCGCGAAGAGGAACATCTCGTCGAAGGTGCCCATGGCCTGCAGGATCGTCACCAGCGCGATACCCGAGCCCCAGATCATCAGCGGACCGCGGAACAGCGCCAGCGGCGCGAGGACGCAGAAGCCGATCAGCAGCGCCGTCGGCGAGGTCGGGATGACGCCGCCGAGCAGATGCTGCAGGTACGGCGCGACCTGTTTGGCCGCCGCCTGGAAGATGTTCACGCTGTAGAGCATGCCGATCAGCAGGCCGCTGTCGGCGACGCCGTCGTACAGGGTCTTCTGCAGCTTCTCGACGCCGAGCGAATACGAGCTGAGGTTATGCGTGAACCACAGGCCGACGACAATACCGAGCAGGAAGGACGGCACCGGTTGCCACTTGAAGAAGGACACCATGGCGATCGGCAGGAAGGGCACGACGATGCAGTACCAGCTGAGCGGCTTGATCGACGCGACGGTGGCGGCACTGGCCGGCGACCAGGCGCGGGCGCGGCCATTGCGGTGATCGCGGAAGTAATAGAAGAGGATGAAGGCAATCATCGCCGCGATATGCACGCCGGTCGCGACGATCGCGAACTGGATGTAATTGTCATCGTACTTGACGCTCTTGAAGACGACGAAGAACTGGTTCACGTAGGCGATGTTCAGGTACATGCCGGCCGCCACGGCGAGCAGGTAGGCACCGAGCGCCGTTTTCTTGTCGATGCCGAGCGAGAACAGGATCGGCAGGACGATCATGCCGATAGCCATCACCGAGCCGACGCCGAAGGCGCTCGTGAAGATCAGCGCGCAGACGATGCTGAGCAGCAGCGTCGTGACCAGCGGCTTGTCGCCGGCGAGTTCGACCGTCTTCTTGATGATGTAGCCGGCGATGCCGGTATCGACCAGCACGCGTCCGAACCAGGCGCCGAAGACGATGATGGCGATGGTCTTGCCGTACGTATCGACCGAGGTCTGGAAAACGTCGGTCACCACTTTCTCCATCGGCACTGCGCCGAGCGCGCACCAGACGATGGCGGTGACGATGAAGCCGACCAGGAGATTCCCGCCCTTCATGCAGTAGGCGATCATCGCGATGAAGGTAACTACCAGTAAGACACCCACAAGTGTTTCCATCTTGCCCCCTTTTTATTTGCAAAAAAAATGACCTCGGGTGATACGGCTGCAACACGAACGCAGGCATCCTAGCACCACACCCGATCTACTGCAATACCAGTAGATCGGATTAATTGCATTTACTCCCGGGATTCACACGAACCCCTATGCAACAAGCACTTAGCAGTGATTAAAGCGGCGATCGAAGCACCACCAAGGCAAGAAATACGAGGATAAAGCAGCGCCATCGCACTGGGATGCCGGGCGGCCGCCATGTGGGCGAAGCCGCCATCGACGGCGATGCGCCCTTGTGCCGACGGCGGTCGACACAAGCTTCGCTAGGGCGCCCCGGAGACCGTGCGGTCGTCCATGCCGAGCCTGCCGACGAAGGGAAGGCGCAGCGCCGGACGGTTGAGGTCGATGCCAAAATTGAGGCCGAGCAGGTTGAACTCGACGCCTTCCTGCACGCCGATGCTGGCGCCGAGCATGCCGAACAGCGAAAACTGCAGGCCGCTGCCCGACGACGACAGACCGATCGGCTGGCTGAGCGGCCGGTAGTCTTTGCCGATCGCATTGGCCGGCAGGTCGAGCTTCAACTCCGGCACCTCGCGGCCGATGTGGGCGAGGAAGGTATTGCTGTTGGGGCCGGGATACGCACGATAGGTGTCGGGATAGGGATAGCTGCCGATCGCCGCCTCGATACGCGGGATCATCTCGCCGGCCGCCTCGCCGCGATGATCGACGATCAGCGTCGGCGTCGCGCCGTACCAGAGGCCGTCGGGCAGCGCGTAATTCTTGCGGACGAAGCGATCGCTGCTCCAGCCGATGACGTCGTAGCGGGTGAAGGCCGTCTCCCCTGCCCGCTTGAAAATGATCCAGGGATGCTGGGCGACGAGGCCGCGCCAGCCGTAGGTCGGCGCCACATAGACTTGAATGATCGCGGTATCGGCCAGCGCCGCCGGATCGGGCGCGATCCCGGCCGACTGGCGGGGCGCCGCGTACCACGGCGGACGATTGAGCAGATCGCCCAACAAGGACGCATTCGCCAGGCTGATCCCCAGCGACGCGCAGAACAGCACGGCCAGCCATCCGGCCAGCCGCCGCTTCACATTCATGAACATTTCACCCCGGGCGCAAACGATTCGTCATGCCGGGAGTATAGGCCGTGTTCGCCGTAAGGCGGCGCGGATCTGCAACTGCGAAACGGATTGCGTCATCTCGCCGGCCAGGGCGTTGAGACGCCCCATCGATTCGGCGGCGGCGCAGGCGGAATCGTGGCTGCGTTCGGACATCACCGCAATTTCCTGGATATGACGCGTGATCTGTTCGCTGTCGCGGCTCTGGACGGTCGTCGCCTCGACGATATCGCGGATGCGTCCGGCGGAAATACCGACCCGGCGACGGATCTCGGCCAGCACGCAGCCGAGCTCATCGACGACGGCAACGCTGCCGTTGACCTGGGCGCTGCTGTCGCCGAGACAGGTGACGGCCGAGGCAATATCGGCCTGGATGTTCTCGATCGTGCCGGTGATTTCCTGCGTCGAGCGGCGGGTACGCTCGGAGAGTTTGCGCACCTCGTCGGCAACGACGGCGAAGCCGCGCCCGGAGTCGCCTGCACGGGCGGCTTCGATCGCGGCGTTCAGCGCCAGCAGGTTGGTCTGCTCGGCGATTTCCTGGATCGACAGGACGACGCAGCCGATCTCCTTCGAATGCGCGACGAGCCGCTGCATGACCATGACCGTTTCATTGACGCTCGACGAGATACGTGCCATTTCCTGACTGACATCGGACGCGCAGCGTTCGCCGCGACCGGCCTCGTGCTGCGCTTCGGCGGCGATGCGGTCGGTGTCGAGCGCATGCTGCGCCACGGCGCTGACCGAGACCGACAAGGACTCGACGGCATTGGCCGTACGTGCGATCGACGCCTTCTGCTGCTCGGCGGCGGACTCGATTTCGCGGCTCGACCGGTGCACCTGCTCGACCGATTGCGCCATCTGCCCGGTGGCATCGAGCGTGTTGCGCGTCAGCGCCTCGAAGCTGTCGGCCATGACATTGAAATGGGCGGCGAGGAAGCCGATCTCGTCGCTCGACGACGGCTGGACGCGGCAGCGCAGATCGCCGTCGGCGAGCGCACGCGCCGCCGCCCCGATGTCCTGGATGCCCTGCAGGATCGACAAGTAGGCGCCGATAAAGCCGTACGACAGTCCGAGCGCGAGCGCCGCCAGCAGGATCACAACGGCATTGCGCCGGAAGCCGAACGTCTCTTCGCGGGCCGCGAGTTGCGCGTCGATTTCGGGCACCAGCGCAGTCGCCAGGGCGAGCGTCGCGGCAATCGCCTGATCGCCCTTGGCCCAGTACTCGTCCACCGCGATATCGAAATCGGTGGTATCGATGACCTTGGTCGTCAGCGCCTCCTGCAAGCCGAGCGGCGCGCTGTTGAAGGCCGAGAGCGACACGTCGAGCCGTCCTTGCAGCGACGGCGCTACCGCCGCGGCGCGCTCGATGTTCTCGAGATTCCACATGATCAGGGGGTCGAGGCTGCCGCGCACGACGTTGAGCTGATTGCGCTGCTTGGCGCGCAGACGCTTGTTGCCGATGGCGGCAGCGCCAAGATCGCGCGCCACGGCGTAATTCTCGATCAGCAGCGGCAGCTTGACCGACAAGGAATCGACCAGTGCCGCCACCAGCGGATCGCCGTCGGCGGCGAGTCCGGCGCTGTCGGCGGCCTCGGCCAGTGCCAGCCGCCACGCACGATTCAAGGACTGCAGGCTATCGACGCGCGCCTCGCCCGATGGCCGCTCGGAGCGGACGCTTTCGCGCTGCGCGCGCAGCGCATCGAAGCGACGCACGACAGCGTCGCCGCCCCGCACGGCCGCAACGCGCGCCTGTAACGCGTCGATCTCGGCCGCCAAGGCATCCGGCGCGTCCGCCGTCGCGGCATCGGCGAGGAGTGGATCGTTCCAGGTCGCCTGCGACACCTTCAGCAGCGGCATGAGCAGCGCCAGCCCGCTTCGTTCGTGGCGGGTGCGTTCGAGCGCTTGTTGCTGCTCGACGAAGGAAAGCCCGGCCAAAACGAGCGTCGGCAACAGCAGCGCGAGCGCGGCGAGCAGGAGTTTTCGCGGATAGCTCAGTCGGCTGACGAGCCAGACCACCGGAGCAAAGAGATGACGCATGGGAATGTTGGAAGGTTCGACGATAAGCCAACATCCTAGGGGCCAAATATTTCAGCGATATTTAGGCCGACATCTCTCCGACAATCACGCGCTTATGACGTCCACGACGCCCGGCAGATCAGGGCGGAGGCACGCCCTACTCGGCCGCCGTGCATCCGGCCAGCACGCCGTTCAACGTGCCTTCCGCATCAGCGGCCGGCGACACTGCGACGGTGACTGAATTGCTCGTCACCGCGATCGGCGCCGCATCTTCCGTTCGTGGGAGCAAGATCGGCGGCAGGAGCGGCGCCCAGCCGCCACAGGTGTGCATGGCCGAGCGCATTCGCGATTTTCCCGGTACCGGCTGAGCTTCCATGATTTCTCCCTTCACGGCCGTCGCCTACTGCAACAGGGGCGACGCGGCACCGTCGATATCGACGCCGCGCACTTCGGCCTCGCCGGCCAGCACGCTGAGGTACTGGCGCAGCGCGGTAATGAAACTCTTCTGACGCATCGCCGCGAGCACGGTACCGCGCACGTCTTCGAAGGCGCGCACGGCGCCGGCCTGACGCCGCAGCACCTGCACTACATGCAGGCCGAAGCGGCTATGCACGAGACGCGGCAGCACACCGACCTCGGCATGACCGAAGATTTCCCGGGCGAACTCCGGCGCGCACTCGGCCGCGCCGAGCCAGCCGAGCGCGCCGCCCTTGGCGCCGCTCGGGCAATTCGACCAGGTGCGCGCAGCATCCGCGAAGGCGCTCTCGTCACCGCCGCGCAACTCGATCAGCATGTGCTCGGCGCGCGAGCGCAAGGCGACGACATCGACGCCGGCCGTCACCGCGAAAAGAATGTGACGCAACTCGACGCGTTCGCCTTCGGCATAGCGCGCCGAATTCGCCGCGTAGTAGCGCCGGCACTCGTCCTCGGACGGCTGCGGCAGATGCAGTTCGGCCTCGATCAACTGTTCGACGGCCAAGGTCGCCGCCTCGCTGAGAATCCCATCGGCCTGGGCGACATCGTCCGGCGACAGCAATCCGCGCGCAACGGCCGCCTGGCGCAGCAGTTCGGAACAGGCGCGCTGCCGCAAATTCTCGGCGTCCGGTATCTCGTCGGGACGATGGAGCGCGATGCCATTGACCGTGGCCACGGAAATTTCGACACAGGCATTCATGATTTTCCTCGCTTGCATTAACTCGGTTGCGTGACTCAGTTGCGTGAAACAGGACGATCGGACGCCGGCTTGGCATTCGGCAAACCGATCCGGCGTGAACGCACGACCTGGTACGGGCGGACGAGATAGGCAACAGTACCGAAGCCGCTCCAGACATGCGCCAGCCGCGTGAAGGGGAAGATCAGGAAGATCGTCATGCCGAGGACGATATGCGCCTTGAATACCCCGCTCACATCGGCGATCAGTTCGGCGGCGCCGCCCCGGAAGGTGACGATGCGCTGCGCCCACTCGGCCAGCCGCATCATGACGCTGCCATCGAGATGCCGGGCCGAGACGGGTACGCTGGCGAGGCCAAGGGCAAGCTGCAGCCAGAGCAGCACGAGCAGGACGATGTCGCTGGTCTTGGAATTGATGCGGATGCGCGGATCGGCGAGCCGGCGATGCAGCAGCACGGTGATGCCGACGAAAGCCAGCAGTCCGGCAACGCCGCCGGCGCTCATCGCCAGCAGCTGCTTGGTGCCCGGATCGATGAAGCGCTCGTAGGCCGCATGCGGCGTCAGCATGCCGAAGAAATGTCCGCCGAAAAGAAAAAGGACGCCGACATGGAAGAGATTGCTGCCCAGCCGGAGTTGGCCGGCGCGCAGCAATTGCGACGAATCGCTCTTCCAGGTGTACTGGTCGCGGTCGAAGCGGATCAGGCTGCCGAGCAGGAAGATGCTGAGGCAGATGTAGGGATAGTGGCCAAACAGGAAGGTGTCGAAGGCGTTCATCGCGCAACTCCTTTCGCGACCGGCGCCGACTTGACGGCCCCGGCAAAATGAATGGGCATGACGGCGTCGGGCTTGCCCTGCCCGCGTGAGGCACAGCCGTCGAAAGCCGGCGGCTCGGCCCAGCTGGCGTCCGGCGCTTCGTCGGGTTCAATGCTGACTGCATGGGCAGTCTCGCCGCTCAGTTCGAGCAACGCGCCCATCACGCTGGCATAAGGACTGTGGCGTTGTTCCAGGGCGTTGAAGAGCGCATTGACGAGATGCGCGATCTCGCCGAGAAAATCGCGCGCCGGCACTGGCGCCAGGGTCGAGGCGAATTCGAGGACGACCGGCAGGTAATCGGGCAGCTCGTCGGGCGCGAGCAGCAGGCCGGCGCTTTCGTAGGTCTTGCAGAGATCGATCATCGCCGGGCCGCGCTCGCGCGAATCGCCGTGCACATGCTCGAAGAGATGCAGCGAGGTCGAACGCCCCTGGTCAAAGGTGCGCACGTAATCGGCCTCGTGCTCGATCGCGTCGCCGGCGGCGAGCCGCGCCGCCAACGCGTCGAGTTCTTTGCGCCGCGCTGTTGTAAAAGCCTTCTCGCTAGCGAGCGCGGCGCGCAGGTCGGGGAGATCGGCACGCAGGGCGGCGTCCGGATACGAAATCAGGCGCGCGAGAATGCGCAGGGCGACCGGGAGGTTTGCGCGGGCCATGCTCATCCCTCCACCTTGATCGCGATCGGGAAGGTGCGCCGCTGCTTGCCGCCGAACAGGCTGGCGTCGCTGGCGCCCTCGGAACAGCCGTTGCCGAAGGAGAAGCCGCAGCCGCCGCGCAAGTCGAAAGCGTTCTCGGCGTATTCGCGATGCGCCGTCGGAATGACAAAGCGATCCTCATAGTTGGCGATGGCCATGATCCGGTACATCTCCTCGACCTCGGCGACGCTCAGGCCGACCTGGTCGAGCACCTGCGCGTCATGGCGTCCGTCGACGTGCTTGGCGCGCTGGAAGGCGCGCATGGCGAGCATGCGTTCGAGCGCCCGCTCGACCGGTGCGACCTCGCCGGCGGTGAGCAGGTTGGCGAGGTACTTGACCGGGATGCGCAACTGGCGGACGTCCGGAATCTCGCCGTTGGCGCCGAGTTGGCCGGCGTTGGCGGCAGCGCTGATCGGCGACAGCGGCGGCACGTACCAGACCATCGGCAGCGTGCGGTATTCGGGATGCAGCGGCAGCGCCACCTTCCAGTCGACCGCCATCTTGTAGACCGGGCTGCGCCGGGCGGCTTCGAGCCAGGCCTCGGGAATGCCGTCGGCACGCGCCTGGGCGATGACCTTGGGATCGGACGGATCGAGGAAGAGATCGAGCTGGGCCTGATAGAGATCGCGGTCGTGCTCGGTGCTCGCCGCCGCCTCGATCTTGTCGGCGTCATAGAGCAGGACGCCGAGATAGCGGATGCGGCCGACGCAGGTCTCCGAGCAGACGGTCGGCTGGCCGGCCTCGATGCGCGGATAGCAGAAGATGCACTTCTCGGCCTTGCCCGACTTCCAGTTGTAATAGATCTTCTTGTACGGACAGCCGCTGACGCACATGCGCCAGCCGCGGCACTTGTCCTGGTCGATCAGGACAATGCCATCTTCTTCGCGCTTGTAGATCGAGCCGGACGGGCAACTGGCGACGCAGGTCGGGTTGAGGCAGTGCTCGCAGAGGCGCGGCAGGTACATCATGAAGGTGTTCTCGAACTGCCCGTAGATGTCCTTCTGGATGTCGTCGAAGTTGCGGTCCTGGCTGCGCTTGGCGAACTCGCCGCCGAGGATTTCTTCCCAGTTCGGCCCCCAGACGATCTTCTCCATGCGCTTGCCGGTGATCAGGCTGCGCGGCCGCGCCGTCGGCGTCGCCTTCGACTCGGGCGCCGATTGCAGATGGTCGTAGTCGAAGGTGAAGGGTTCGTAGTAATCGTCGATTTCGGGCAGGTTCGGGTTGGCGAAGATGCGCATCAGGAGCTTCCAGCGCGCGCCCTGGCGCGGCTCGATCTTGCCGTCGTCCTTGCGCACCCAGCCGCCGTTCCATTTGTCCTGGTTCTCCCACTCCTTCGGGTAGCCGATGCCGGGCTTGGTCTCGACGTTGTTGAACCAGGCGTATTCCATGCCGGGCCGGCTGGTCCACACGTTCTTGCAGGTGACCGAACAGGTATGACAGCCGATGCATTTGTCGAGGTTCAGCACCATGCCGATTTGGGCGCGAATTTTCATGATTTCTCCTGCCTAGGCGTGAGCGGCGG
Organism: Propionivibrio dicarboxylicus; assembly: GCF_900099695.1. Classification (GTDB taxonomy): domain Bacteria; phylum Pseudomonadota; class Gammaproteobacteria; order Burkholderiales; family Rhodocyclaceae; genus Propionivibrio; species Propionivibrio dicarboxylicus. Next base: position 155,668 of record NZ_FNCY01000004.1, read on the forward strand.
CGGTCGACTCCTCGTCGAGCCAGTCCACCTTGTTCATCTTGCGCACGACGACGAACTCGTCGCGGTTGGTGCCGATCGTCCCGTAATAGTTGAAGCCGTAGCTGAACTGGGCATAACCGCCGATCATGTGCGTCGGCTTGAGGACGATGCGCGTCACCGAGTTGTGGATGCCGCCGCGCATGCCGGTGATCTCGGCCCCCGGCGTGTTGATGATCTTTTCCTGGGCGTGGTACATCAGCACCATGCCGGGATTGACGCGCTGGCTGACCACCGCCCGCGCCGCGATGGCGCCGTTGATGTTGAACAGCTCGATCCAGTCGTTATCGACGATACCGGCCCGCTTCGCATCGTCTTCCGACAGCCAGACCACCGGTCCGCCCCGGTTCAATGTCAGCATCATCAGGTTGTCGGAATAGGTCGAGTGGATGCCCCACTTCTGGTGCGGCGTGATGAAGTTGAGCGCGATTTCCGGATGGCCGTTCGGCTTGATGCCCTGGATCTCGGCCGTCGTCTTGAGGTCGACCGGCGGCCGGTAGCTCGAGAAGCCCTCGCCGAAGGCCGTCATCCATGGATGATCGAGATAGAACTGCTGGCGGCCGGTGAGCGTGCGCCACGGGATCAGTTCGTGCACATTGGTGTAGCCGGCGTTGTACGACACGGTTTCCGACTCGATGCCACTCCAGGTCGGCGAGCTGATGATCTTGCGCGGCTGTGCCTGGATGTCGCGGAAGCGGATCTTCTCGTCCTCCCGATACAAGGCCAGATGCGTGTGATCGCGGCCGGTCTGGCGGCCAAGCGCCTCCCAAGCCTTGACCGCGACATGACCGTTGGTTTCCGGCGCCAGCTGCAGGATGACCTCGCAGGCGTCGATGTCGGTGGCGATGCTCGGCAGGCCGCAGGTGACGCCCTCGTCGGCAACGACGCCGTTGAGTTCGCCGAGCTGGCGAACCTCGGTCTGCGTGTTCCAGCCGATCCCCTTGCCGCCGTTGCCGGCCTTGGTCATCAACGGACCCAGCGCGGTGAAGCGCTTGAAGACATTGGGATAGTCGCGCTCGACGACGCTGATCGCCGGTGCCGTCTTGCCCGGTACGAGATCGGTCTCGCCGCGCTTCCAGTCGGCGACGCCGAAAGGCTGCGCCAGTTCGCCGACGGTGTCGTGCATCATCGGCGTCAGGACGACGTCGCGCTCGACGCCGAGGTGGCCGACGCAGACCTCGCTGAACTTGCGCGCGAAGCCCTTGTAGATCTCCCAGTCGCTGCGCGATTGCCAGCCCGGATCGACGGCGGTCGACAGCGGATGGATGAAGGGATGCATGTCGCTGGTATTGAGGTCGTTCTTCTCGTACCAGGTCGCCGTCGGCAAGACGATATCGGAATACAGGCAGGTGGTGCTCATGCGGAAGTCGAGCGTGACGAGCAGGTCGAGCTTGCCCTCCGGCGCCTTGTCGTGCCAGACCACTTCCTCGGGCTTGGCGTCGTCGGCGCCGAGGTCCTTGCCCTGGACGCCGTGCGTCGCGCCGAGCAGGTGCTTGAGGAAGTATTCGTGTCCCTTGCCGCTCGAGCCGAGGATGTTCGAGCGCCAGACGAACATGTTGCGCGGCCAGTTGTCGGGATGGTCCGGGTCCTCGCAGCTCATGCGCAGCGACCCGTCGCGCAGGCCGGCGACGACGTGGTCCTTGGGATCGGTGCCGGCGGCGACAGCATCGCGCACCAGTTGCAGCGGATTGCGCTGCAGCTGCGGCGCCGACGGCAGCCAGCCCATGCGCTCGGCGCGCACGTTGTAGTCGATCATGCTGCCGCCGAAGCGCGTCCGGTCGGCGAGCGGCGAGAGCACTTCCTCGACGCCGAGCTTCTCGTAGCGCCACTGGTCGGTGTGCGCGTAGAAGAAGCTCGTCGAGTTCATCTGCCGCGGCGGCCGGATCCAGTCGAGCGCGAAGGCCAGCGCCGTCCAGCCGGTCTGCGGCCGCAGCTTTTCCTGGCCGACGTAATGCGCCCAGCCGCCGCCGCTCTTGCCGATACAACCGCACATCATCAGCATGTTGATGACGCCGCGATAATTCATGTCGGAGTGATACCAGTGGTTCATCGCCGCGCCGATGATGACCATCGACCGGCCCTGCGTCTTGTCGGCGTTCTCGGCGAACTGGCGGGCGACGGCGATGACCTGGTCGCGCGGCGTGCCGGTAATGCGTTCCTGCCAGGCCGGCGTGTAGGGCGTGTCGTCGTCGAAATCGCGCGCCGCCAATTCGCCGGGCAGACCGCGGGCGATGCCGTACTGTGCAACCTGCAGGTCGAAGACGGTGGCGACCAGCATTTCCTCCTGCCCGGCGCCGAGTTGCAGGCGCCGGACCGGCACCGTGCGCACCAGCACGTCACTGCCGGCGCCTTGCGGATTGTTCGGAAAATGCTCGGTCTTGATGCCACCGAAATAGGGGAAGCCGACGCGGGCGACTTCGTCCGAGGCGTTCGGCCCTTCGAGCAGCGAGAGCCGCAGCTTCACCTCAGCGTCATCGCGCGCCTCCTTCGCTTCGAGGTTCCAGCGCCCGGCGTCCTCGCGTCCCTCGGGGCCCCAGCGGAAGCCGATCGAGCCGTTCGGCAGCACGACCTCGCCGCTTGCGTCGAGCGCGACGGTCTTCCATTCCGGGTTATTGCCCGCCCCGAGCGCATCGGCGAAGTCCGACGCCCGCACATAGCGGTCGGGCACCCTCACCGTCTCGCCGCCGGGCAGCGTCTGCGACTTCAGCAGGACGAGCATCGGCATGTCGGTATAACGCCGCACGTAGTCGTCGAAATAGGCGCTGCGCGGCGCGCCGTTATCGGGGAAATAGAAGTCCTTGAGGATGACGTGGCCCATCGCCATCGCCAGCGCCGCATCGGTCCCCTGCTTCGGCTTCATCCAGAGGTCGGCGAGCTTCGCGACTTCGGAATAGTCGGGCGTCACCGCCACGGTCTTGGTCCCCTTGTAGCGGACCTCGGTGAAGAAATGCGCGTCCGGCGTGCGCGTCTGCGGCACGTTCGAGCCCCAGGCGATGATGAAGCCGGCGTTGTACCAGTCGGCCGATTCGGGCACGTCGGTCTGCTCGCCCCAGACTTGCGGGCTCGACGGCGGCAGGTCGCAATACCAGTCGTAGAAACTCATGCAGACGCCGCCGATGAGGCTCAGGTAACGGCTGCCGGCGGCGTAGGAAACCATCGACATCGCCGGGATCGGCGAGAAACCGACGATGCGGTCCGGCCCGTGCTGCTTGATGGTGTGGACGTTGGCGGCGGCGACAATCTCGTTCACCTCGTCCCAGGTCGCCCGCACGAAGCCGCCGAGGCCGCGCATCTGCTGGTAGTCGCGACGCTTGTCGGCATCGGCGACGATCGACGCCCAGGCGTCGACGGGGTCCTGCGTCAGCCGCGCCTCGCGCCAGCGCTTGAGCAGGCGGCCGCGCACGAGCGGATACTTGACGCGGTTGGCGCTGTACAGGTACCAGCTGTAGCTCGCGCCGCGCGCGCAACCGCGCGGTTCGTGGTTGGGCATGTCCCAGCGGGTGCGCGGATAGTCGGTCTGCTGCGTTTCCCAGGTGACGATGCCGCCCTTGACGTAGATCTTCCACGAGCACGAGCCGGTGCAATTGACACCATGCGTCGAACGTACGATCTTGTCATGGGCCCAGCGGTTGCGGTAGGCGTCCTCCCAGCTGCGGTCCTCGCCATTGGTGACGCCGTGACCGTCGGCAAAGGTCTCCGTCGGGCGGAGGAAGTAGCTCAAGCGATCGAGAAAATGACTCATCAATAACTCCTTGTTGCCGTGACAGCGCCGCCCTAGCAGGGCATGGCGGCGCCCTTGCGGGCGTAATGCCACCAGGTGATGGCGATGCAAGCCAGATAAAATGCCGCGAACATCCACAGCGCCAGTTCGGGTCCGCCGGTAATCGAGATCGAGCTGCCGTAACTCTTGGGAATGAAAAAGCCGCCGTAGGCGCCAAGCGCGCCGGCGAAGCCGAGCGCCGCCGCGCCTTCGGTGTTGCCCTCGCGCGCGGCGCGGGCGCGTTCGGCCTCACTGTCGCCGCACTCGCCGAGCTTGAGATTCATGAAGATCACCGGGATCATGCGGAAGGTCGAGCCGTTGCCGATGCCGGTGGTCAGGAAAAGCAGCAGGAACATGACGAAGAAGCCGGCGAAGCTGCCCGCCGCCGGACCGAAAGGCAGCGCCAGCCCACCCGCGTCCTTGGGCAGGAAATAGAGCACCCCGAGCACGGCCAGGATCATGACAAAGAAATTGGCCAGGGTGACGCGCGCGCCGCCGAGGTTATCGGCCATCCAGCCGCCGACCGGGCGGATCAGCGCGCCGACGAGCGGCCCCAGCCAGGCGTATGCCAATGGATTGACGTCGGGAAACTGGCTCTTGATCAGCAGCGGGAAGCCGGCGGCGAAGCCGATGAAGGAGCCGAAGGTGCCGAGATAGAGGATGCACATCAGCCAGTTGTGCTTGCGCCGGAAGATCGCTGCCTGCGCCGCGAACGAGGCCTTGGCGTCGGCGATGTCGTTCATGAACAGCCAGGCCAGCGCCGAGGCCAGCGCGATCCACGGCACCCAGACGAAGGCGGCGTTCTGCATCCAGAGATGTGACAGTTCGCCGTCCTGCGCGGTCACCACCTGCGGGCCGCCGGCGAAGACGCCGAAGACGCCGACCGAGATGACCAGCGGCGTCAGGAACTGCACGACCGAGACGCCGAGATTGCCGAGACCGGCATTGACGCCGAGCGCCGAGCCCTTGCGCTCCTTCGGGAAGAAGAAGCTGATGTTGGCCATGCTCGAACTGAAGTTGCCGCCGCCGAAGCCGCAGAGCAAGGCCAGCGTCAGCATGGTGGCATAGGGCGTGTTGGTGTCCTGCACGGCGATGCCGATGCCGATGGCGGGGATCAGCAGCAGGGCCGTCGAGATCGCCGTCCACCGCCGTCCGCCGACCAGCGGCACCATGAACGAATAGAAGATGCGCAGCGTCGCGCCCGACAAGGCCGGCGCCGCGGCGAGCCAGAAGAGCTGGTCGGTGGTGTAGCGGAAGCCGAGTTGCGGCAGGCTGACCGAAACGACGCTCCACAGCTGCCAGATGGCGAAGGCGAGGAAGAGCGAGGGCACCGAGATCCACAGGTTGATCTTGGCGATCGCCTGGCCTTCGCGTTCCCAGAAGGCCTTGTCCTCGGGCGTCCAGACGTGCAGCACGGTGCCCGGCCGGGCTGCGCCGTCCTGGACGCGCGTCGATTTTTCCATGTGCCTGTCCCCCTTATTGTGCATGCCTGCACTGTAGGGACCGGGCGCCGTCGCCGGTATCCTCCCGAAGAGGCATCGGCGCGCCGCTGAAGAACTATGTCCGGCGAGACCGGCATAGTTCTAAAGGAGTATGGCTATCTGGCGGGGCGGAGGCCTCGGGCCTCGGGCCTCGGGCCGGACGCTTATCGAACCGGGGTTCATTGATTTTCCGGCCGGTTCGAGTTGGGCTGTTACGACCCTTTGCGGCCATTCATCTATCACGCCGTTTTATGGCGGGTATCAGTATTGAACAGTCCTTGGGCAGGTAGGCGCGTCCGTCTAATTGATAAAGTTGCCAATTGCCGAGATAACCTCTTGCGGGGCGCTCAGATGAGAAAAATGCCCCTGAGCATTAATCACTGTCAATTTACTCGCAGGAATATGCGTGTGGAGGTAGTCAGCGACCTCCATGGGGACAAAATAGTCGTTCCGGGACTGAATAATCAGGGTTGGTACGCTCACCTTGGCAAGATTGTTTCGTTGGTCTGTTTGGAGTACCGAGCATAAAACCGTCAGCATCATCTCTTGAGGAATGCGCATCAGCGTCTCCGCAAAGCAGTCGACAAGCGCGGGACTGTCGGGCGTCGCCATCGCAACCGCCGCGAGTTGCCTCGACCAGGCATGGTAGTTGTTTGATAGCGCACTATAGGTCGCGTTGATATCGTCATTGGAGAAACCGCCGCGGTAATCTTCAGTGTCCGTATAGCGTGGCGATGCCCCCAGCATCACCAGCTTGCTAAAGATCGATGGCTTTTGGATTGAAGCCAACATTCCCGCCAGCGCGCCCAGGGAGTGGCCGACCACGATAATTTCTTCCTTTAGATTCAAGGCAGCACAGATTTCGAGCAAATCCGTTGCATATCCGTTGACGGTCAAATAGCGAAGCTGATTCTGGCGAAAAATCGCTTGATTTGATTGAACAGAGCCAACGTTATCAAAGGTCACCAATCGATAGTTGTCGGCGAATGATGCAGCGACAAGGTTCCAGAAACTTTGGTCATAGCCAAGGCCATTGACGAAAATCATTGATTTTTTCGCCATCAAGTTTCCGAAAACCGTCACATTGCCTCGTGCCAACGGGTCTGTTGTCATGGGAAGCATCCCCTCGCCTTGCGTTTCAGATCAATTCCTCTGCCTTCAGGCAGGCTTCCACTTCTGGCAGTCATTCAAGGTGGCATTATGGGGATAGCGATAAGGGCTGGAGTTGGCCGAACGCCGACGCAAATGATGCGCTTCGGATATCCTGACGGTCAACAAAGCTGAACGGACAGGAATCGACCCACAACGGCCTTTCGCCACTTTATGGATCGCAGGACGGGTAACAGCGTCGAGCAGTCGTTCAAGCCGAGGCTCCTTTGACGGCCCCTCGGCCGTTGCTGCCGCTGTATGACTTCGGCTTGGCCGGCAGAGAAGAGGCTTTCCGCCAGCCTCGCCGCGGCTGTGCTCGGTCAATAGAACATCAGCCGGCACAACCGAGTCGGGGCCACGGCGATCAGGTATATTCCAGCGGCCCGGGCTTTTTCTCGTCTGCATCAGCAAACACAACACAATTCCGACCTTTGTTTTTTGCACGATATAGACTGGAATCTGCGCGCTGCGCAAGTGCTCCGAAATCTTGATCCGAGGCGCCGACTACGGCAACGCCAACGCTGACGGTGTAGTGGATTTCAGTTCCGGTGCCGGTGACAACTTCACACGCGGCTTCCGAACAAATACGTTCAGCAACATTCATTGCTGCGACGGCCGTTGCTTCGGGCATTAGTACAGCAAACTCTTCGCCACCGATGCGTGCTGCCTGGTCGCTTGCACGAACGATGCGCCTAATCAATTTACCAAAATTCGTGATGACCAAGTCTCCGGCAGCATGCCCATACTGGTCATTAATCAGTTTGAAATGATCAATATCGACCATCAATACCGCCAAAGGCCTGCCATACCGACGGCAACGGATCCATTCTATGTCTGCCAGATTGTTGAAGCACCGACGATTGAATAGACCGGAAAGGCCATCCGTTGTGGCAAGTCGCTCCAATTCGACACGGGCTTCCTCTGCACTCTCTTTGGCCTCGGCAAGCGCGTACGTGGCTCTCCTGAGACGTTGAACCTCCCACACAGGGGACTCAGGCAATTCAAACTTTGCGGAAAGCCGAGTATCAAGTGTATCGAGTACCTGTGCGGTTCGTTGCAAGGGGCGGGCAATGTATATGATCAGGAACCAACCGAACAACAGACCATACAGCAATAAGCAGACAATGGCGGCCGTGAGCCAGCTTAAAGTCTGCGTTGAAACTCGGTGGATCTGATTTGCATCATTGCTCGCACGCTGCGACGACTCAATCGTCAATTCGTCGGCAAGCAAGGTCAGGTCATTGGCCGCAAGGGCCCATCGCGCGAGAGCCTGGGCATGCGCTTCGGGGCTTGTCGATGAAAAAGGTGCGAGTGCGAGCGCCTCGTTAAGCACACGCTCTGCCCTGCGTACACGCGCCTTGAGCAATTCGCTGGTATTCATGCTGGGGTGCGTAATAATCAGTGTCATGGCCATCTGCGCACGAGTGCGTTCAGCCGGTGACGCTGCAAGCAAGGCCGTATCGCCATAACGGCGCAAATGCTCGAGATTCCGGGCGGTTCGCGACATTTCCAGAACGTTCGGAACGGTCACCTGCTCGATGCTTGCCGTCCCGCTGGCGATCTTCAAATGACCGACAATCAGAGCGACGACAGCCAGAGAAGAAAAAGTCACTAAGAACAGGATGCCCACGAAGACGATTTTCTTTAGCGACAAGCCCCCAAACTTTGACATTTCAGTCACTAAATGACTCGAAAGGGTATGTGGCGTGAGTTGATTTGTTCGAGCACGCCGTTTGCCCGGATGATCCTTAACGCTTCGTTAAGCCGGTCACGCAACTGGGGCTTGGTGCGGGTCACCGCGATCTTTGCATCACCGGTCAATTCGGGTGCATCCAGTGGCATGAAGACAAATCCGCTGGCTATCAAATTCGACTCGGACAGGACAGTCGTCGCCTGGAACATCGCAAGAACGCTGGCATCGGCCTCTCCTTTCTCCAATACTTTAATCAGATCGATCAAGGTTGCGGCGGGAATCAATTCCTGATCCTTACTCAGCTTTGAGCGAACATAGTCCATTTGGCGGGCGCCATTCAGCACCACCACACGCAGTCGAGGGGTCGTCAAACCGACGCCCTTGCGTGCAAGCAGATAACTGCTGCTACGGAAGTAGGGCGTCGTAAATAGCATTTTTGCCGAACGTTCTGGCGTTTCCAACAGGCTCGCGGGAACAAAGTCGACCTGATTATTCGTAACGGCGTCAATTAATTCCTGAAGGGAACCCATTTCAACAAAAGTGCAGTTGGCATCGACGATCTTGCACAAGGCACGCCCAACATCCACGCTGAAGCCGGTCATTTCTCCTTTTTCGTTACGATAACTGCCTGGCTTTGCGCCTTTCATGACGCCGACCGTCAAGCGTTCTTCCGCTCCAACTGCTGAGATTCCCAGGGCGCAGCAGAGAGAAAAGACTATCAGTTGCAATGCCGACCGACGAATAAGAGGAATCAATTCGAAGCACCTTCCAAGAGTCGTTAGGATCCATCTGATATGAGGATAGCGTAGAAAAAGTTCGCCGTCATTTAGTCGCGAAAATTCTCGATTTCCTGGATTTTCACCGATGAACCCTTACGCCGTCGATCCACGTACGAGCGAAAATCCGTATTGACCAAGCAGCACGTCTTGCCTATCCGGCAGGCTTAGGTGGCAACCGAACCTTTAAATGGCAGATTCGGTGTGGTGGTCATCGGCCGCTTCGGGCCGATTGCCACCGACAGCGCATTAAGTCCAATGTCATTATGGCGATTTTACACCCGGGAATCAACGTGGCAAAAAACCGCCTTTCGGCGGCTCCTGGCGAAAATTGACGCGCCAATTCTCCGATTCAAACGGCTATTTCGCGGCGCTCAGGTCAGACCGTTCGCCGAGGCGATGACGGCGGCCTGGACACGTGTGGCGACGCCGAGCTTGCGCAGGATGTGCTGGACGTGGATCTTGACCGTCGTTTCGGCGATGCCGTAGTCGCGGGCGATTTCCTTGTTGCTGTCGCCGCGGGCGATGCCGCGCAGCACCTCGACCTCGCGCGGCGACAAACCGGCCAGCACCGTGGCAGCGGCCGGAGCAGCGGCGCCTGCAGCTGGCGCCGGCGCGGCGGAAACGCCAGAAACGGCGGCGACGCGATAGGCGCTGACCAACTTGCTCGTCATCTCGGGCGCGACGACGCTGTCGCCGGCAACGACGCGCAGGATCGCGGCAACGAGATCGTCGCCTTCCGTCGTCTTGAGCAGGTAGCCGGCGGCACCGGCGCGCAGCGCGGCGCTCAGGTCGTTCTCGTCCTCGCTCACCGTCAGCATCAGCAGGCGCGCGCAGGGAGCCGTCTCGCGCAGCGCCGGCAGCACATCGACGCCCAGCACGCCGGGCAGATGGTTGTCGAGCAGGATGACATCCGGCTGGAGCTCCTGGGCGCGGCGCAGACCTTCACCGGCATCGCCGGCGTCGCCGACGATCTGCAGGCGGGCGTCGCGCGCCAATAGCGCGATCAGCCCGCGCCGGAACAGGGTATGGTCGTCGATGATCAGGATGCGTACCGGGGGCGCCGTGGGCGCGCGCTGTTCCACTGTCATGCCGGGCCTCGCTCGAAAGCCGGCATTGTGCCGGGTTGGCCTTGCGGCGGCAACGTCAGGACGACGCGACAGCCGCGTCCCGGCGCCGCCTCGACGCGCAGATCCGCGCCGATACGCTGGGCGCGTTCCTTCATGATGCGCAGGCCGACATGCGCCTCGTCGTGCTGCGGCGCGTCGGCGGCGAAGCCGATGCCGTCGTCACGGACCTCAAGGCGCCAGACCGGATGCTGGTCGACGTCGAGCGCGACGCGCGAAGCCTGCGCGTGCTTGCGCACGTTCGACAGCGCTTCCTGGACGATGTGCAGCACCTGGATCTGCAGGTCCGGCGGCAACGGCAGGCCGTGGCTGCGGATCGACAACACGCTCTTGATGCCGCTCTGGTGCTCGAATTTGCTCAGCGTCGAGGCCAGCGCCGCCTCGATGTCTTCGGCATTGGCGCGCAGGCGGAAATAGGTCAGCAGTTCTCGCACGTCGCTGTAGCTCTCGCGCACGCCGGCGTCGATCTCGTCGAGCGCCGTCTGCGTTTGCGCCGCGTCGCCGCCAGCGAGCGCGTCGCGCAGCAACTGCACCTGGATCTTCAGGAAAGCCAGCGACTGGGCGATCGAGTCGTGCAACTCGCGGGCGAGATGCAGGCGCTCCTGCGAGATCGCCGCCTCCTTTTCGAGCGCGTTCAGGCGCAGGTTTTCCATGGCGCTGGCGAGGTGATTGCCGAAGGCTTCGAGCTGCGAACGCAGCGCCGGCGCCGGCTTGGTCTGGGCACAATAGAAGAGATCGACGACGCCCATCGTCCGCTCGTGCAAGCGCACCGGCACATTGACGACGGTGCGGAAACCGGCCCGCGCACAGGCCAGCGTGTTCGGCGCCGAATTCGGCGTCGATTCGTCGCGGAGCGGAATGACCGTCAGCCCTGGCGTCGCGGCGACGCTGCTGCAGTGGCAGGCGCCCTTCTCCAGGCATTGCTCGGCGTCGAGCAACGCCGGCGGCAAGCCGTGCGCGGCGAGCATGACAAAACGCAGGTTGTCGCGGTCGGACCAGCGCAGGGCGACGCCGTCGGCGCGGGCGATGCGCGCGACGATCTCGACGAAGCCCTGCGCCAGCGGCGTCAGCGCCGTGGTGTTGGCGACGAGGCTGGTGACCTCGTAGAGTCCTTCGAGGCGCTCGCGCTTTTCTTCGAGTTCGGAGGTCTTCTCGGCAACCTTCTGCTCGAGGTGCCGATAGAGCGAATACAGGTTCTCGGCCATGCCGTTGAAGCCGGCGATCAGCATGCCGAATTCATCGGAACTGCGATGCTCGACGCGCGTCGCGAAATCGCCTTCCTGGATGCCGCGTACGGCGAACACCAGCTTGCCGACCGGTTTCAGGACGAACACATAACCGGTGAGGACCAGGATCAGCGTCACCACCAGCGCCAGTCCGAGTGCCGAGAGTTGCAACAGGTGCAGGAGCGAGGTCTGGCGCGCGAGATGCGACTCGATGGCGACGACGAAGGGATCGATGCTGGCGACGAAGTCGGCCGTCTCGCGGCGCAGGTCCCGGCCCGCTGTTTCGCCTTCGAGCCGGGCGCGGAACGTCTGCCAGCGGTCGCCGACCACGGCGAAACGGGCGCGCACGTCCTCGTCCCAGGGCACGAACAGCGGCCGCGCCGGATCGCCCTGCTGCAGCACCGTCATGCTGCGGTCGAAGGCGTCGATCTGCGCCGGAATGTCGGCGTCTGCGCGCTGGTCCGCCGACAGCGCCATGCGGTACGCCTGCATGCGCATCCGCCCGGCCTCGTTGACCGCCGCCGCGCCGCCGTCGAGCTTCCAGGACATCCACAACATCGCAACCGTCGACAGCAAGACCAGCAGCAGGAAGGGCGCGCCGACCAGGGCGAGCTTGACGCTGAGGCTCCATCGTATCTTCTGCATAACCAGGCCAATCCGAATCCGCAAGACCGTCCATTGTAGAACCGGCCTCGCCGGACACACCAGAGGCCGGCCGGCGAACTTCTGCCGGAAAACGCGATCTACGGACACGACGGCCCCTGTGCGCCGAGGCAGCGATAGCCGGTTCATCGATACGATCGGGATCTCGCCCTGGAGACTAGAGTCGCCGGGCGTTTTTTCTTGATCGTCTGCCGCGGAACCACAATACTGTGATCATTCAACACTTGCCCGGAAGGAACGCGACGTGAACTGGCTTCGACTCCTTCTGGCGCTGTTCTTTTGCGGCGGCGTCAGCGCCGAACCGCTGCGTCTCACCTACCCGCCGCCCGAAGCCGCCGGCGACGAGCGGCACAGTTACTACTGGGAGCTGCTGGAAGCGGCGCTGACGGCCAATCGCGACCGCTTCGGCGATTTCGAGATGCACCCCTACCCCTTGCCGATGACCTTCCAGCGCGGCGTCGCCGAAGTCGAAACCGGCAAAGGCCTCGTCAATATCGTCTCGCGCGCGACCAATCGCGATCTCGAAACCCGGCTGCTGCCGATCCGCATTCCCCTCGACAAGGGCCTGCTCGGCGCGCGCATGTTCCTGGTCATGCCCGAGACCCAGGCGAAACTGGAGCGCGTACGAACGCTCAAGGAACTGCAGGAATTCACGATCGGCCAGAATCCGGCCTGGACCGACGTCAAAATCCTGCAAAGCGCCGGATTCAATGTCGTTCTGTCGGAGGGTTACAGCACCCTGTTCGCCAAGCTCGCCGCCGGGCGCTTCGACCTCTTTTCGCGCGGCATCATCGAAATCGAATCGGAGTGGCGGAACAACCGCGACGAGCGCCCCGGTCTCAGCATCGAAAAGCGCTTTCTGCTGCATTATCCGATGCCCCGCTATTTCTTCGTCCCCCGCACCGCCGAAGGCGCGCGCATGGCCGAACGCATCGAGGACGGACTGCTCCGCCTGCGGCGTAGCGGCGAATTCGATCGTCGTTTCAAGAAGTGGAAGCAACTGGTCCTGAAAGACCTCCAGCTCAGCGGGCGGATCGTCTTCCGCCTGGCCAACCCCGAACTGGGGCCGGAAACGCCGCTGGCCGACAAATCCTGGTGGGACGATCTGGCGGCCGAACTCGGCCATCCGCGCTAGGGGCATTGCCAACCACGCATTCCGCCGCCGCCCCGAAATCGCGAAAAACGCTGGCCTGCAAGCTCTGCCGAAGTAGGCTCCGAGTCAGCGTTTGGGACGACGCGCTCGCATGATTCGGACTTGCATGCCCCCGTTTGCCGACGGTCTCAACGCGAAACGCTCGAACTGGCAGTTGATTGCGAACTGGCGTTACCCGCCGTGGGCGATCCCTCCGGGAACCTCGCGCCCCCGTATCTTGTCGACATCCTCAGGTCTTGCCGGGTCGCCCGGAGGCACTCGCACCTGTATATCCATCAATCGAGGACAGCGCTGCAATCGAGCACTCTAACGCAGCGTCTTGCCGCGCTTCGCTCCCTCAACCCTCGCCGTGACGCCATCGATTGAAACCCATGGCGGAATTCAATATAGTGAATTCGTCATAAATGCAGCGCAATTCTAGGAGGCGTTTTTGCCCTTCACCTGGTCGATCCGACGTTATCTTCTGATCCTTGTACTTGCAGTAACACTGCCCCTGGCCGGTTTGCTGATTTACTCGCTGCATCGAAACTATCTCGACGTACTCTCCCGTGCGGGCCTGATTACGACGCATTTCACCGAGATCGCCGCGGCGGATACCGCCCGCTTTCTCCACGACACGCGGCAATTCCTGCGCGGTCTTGCCGACCGGCCGCAAACACGCCGGCTCGACCCGACGCAATGCGACCCCTTGCTGGCGGAAATCGATGCGTTCTTTCCCCAGTTCGCCAACACCGCCGTACTCGACCGCGAAGGACAAATGCTGTGTTCGGCGCGGACGACTCCGAGCAAGGCCAAGCTGCCTTCGTTCGCCCAGAGTCTTTGGTTCCAGCAGGCGCGCAGCGCCAACACGCCCCATCTCGGCACGGCACATATCGGCCCGGTCAGCGGCAAATGGGTGGTGGTGATCTCCGAACCGATTCCGGCGGCCGATGGCAGTTTCACCGGACTGGTCGGCTATTCCCTCGACCTCGAAAGTTATCACCTGTTCGGACTGGCCGCCGACGCATTGCCGGCAGGCATGTCGCTCGCCGTCATCGACGGGCAAGGGCGCGTCATCCTGCGTTCGGAGAAGAGCCCCGAACAGGTCGGAACCGGTTACTCGCGCGCCGACCTGCTCGCCCAACTCGGGCAAGGCAGCGGCTATGCGCTGGCCTCGGGCGCAAACGGCACCCAGGTGATCGCCCAAACGACGATCGAAGGGACGAACTGGCGCGTCGTCGGCACCCGGCCGGTCGCGCCCATCTTCAGCGGCGTCTGGGCATCGGCCGAGGGCCAATACGCAGCGGCAGCCCTCCTGATCGCCCTCGGCTCACTGCTTGCGCTCTTCGTCTCCCGGCGCATCGTCTGGCCGATCCGGCGTATCGCCGACACGGCGACCAAAGTCGCGGAAGGCGACCTGAACCACCGTCTCGACGCCGAAGGTCCCAGCGAAATCGCCACCGTCGCGACGCACCTCAACCGCATGCTCGACATTCGCGTTGGCGCCGAAGCCCGCTTCAAGGCCCTGCTCGAGTCCGCCTCCGATGCCATCGTCGTGGCGAACCAGGAGGCCCGGATCACCATTGCCAACGAACGCGCCACCGAACTGTTCGGCTACTCCCTCGCCGAATTGCTCGGCATGTCGATTCACGAGTTGGTGCCGGCGGAAGCACGGGACCGCCACCGCCAGGAAGTCAGCCGCTATTTTGCCGGCGGGACGCAGCGCACCCCTGCCCGCCTGGTGCTGGGGCAACGCAAGAACGGGCAGGTATTCCCATGCCACATCGGACTCAGTCCCTTCGAGGCGGACGGTGTGCCGATGGTCTCGGCGATCATCCGCGATCTCAGCGAACGCGTTGAACTCGAAGCCCAGATCGTCCATCAGTCGCAGCACGACCCCTTGACCGGGCTGCCGAATCGCGCCCTGCTCAACGACCGGCTGGAGCGGGCCTTTGCCCGCACCCACCGCGACGGTCATCGTGTCGCGGTGATTCATATCGACATCGACAATTTCGGCGAGATCAACGATTTCCACGGCACGGCCGTCGCCGACCAGGTGCTGTGCCGCTGCGCCGAAAGCATCATCCATTCGCTGCGCGGCACCGACTCGGTCATCCGCTCCGGCTCCGACGAGTTCATCGTCATCGTCGAGGATACGGCCGCCGATTCCGTCGCCCTGCAATTCGGTCAGCGTCTGCGCGCCGCGCTGCGCGACCTGGCCATTGAAACGCCCCGGGCGATCACGGTCACCGCCAGTATCGGCATCGCGCTGTTCCCCTGCGAGGGGGGCGCCGACGGTTTGCTCAAGCATGCCGACCTGGCGCTTGCCCAGGCACAGCGCGACGGCGGCAACACGCTGCGTTTCTTCGAGTCCGAAATGGACGCGCGGGCGTCCCGGCGGATGGATGTGCTCTCGCGCCTGCGCGGCGCCATCGGCCGCGGCGAACTCTTCTTGCATTATCAACCGAAGGTTTGCACCGCCGACGGCCAGGTCATCGGCGTCGAAGCTCTGGTACGTTGGCATAACGGCGACATCGGCATGATTCCGCCGAGCGATTTCATTCCGCTGGCCGAGGAAAGCGGTCTCATCGACGAAATCGGCGAATGGGTCCTGCGCCGCGCCTGCGAGCAAGGCATGCGCTGGCAGGCGGAAGGCCTGTCCGAGCTGAGCATCGCCGTCAATCTGTCGACACGGCAATTCCGACAGGAACGGCTGCTGGCGCTTGTCCGCTCGGCCCTCGAAGACAGCGGACTCCCACCGCAACGGCTGGAACTGGAGATTACCGAGGGCATGCTGATGCAGGACCCGGAGAAAGCCGCCGTCGTCCTGCGCCGCCTGCATGAACTCGGTGTGCGCATCTCCATCGACGATTTCGGCACCGGCTATTCGAGCCTGTCCTACCTGCAGCGCTTCCCCGTCCATACGCTGAAAGTGGACCAGTCCTTCGTCCGCGAAATATCGAACAGTCCGGGCGCCGCAGCGATCGTGACCGCTGTGATCTCGCTCGCGCACAGCCTCGATCTCTGCGTCGTCGCCGAAGGCGTCGAGACGGAAGCCCAGCGCCGATTCCTCGGCGACCTCGCCTGCGACTATTGCCAGGGCTACTACTTCAGCCGTCCGGTCGCCGCCGGGGAAATCAGTGCGCTTAATGGTGCCGAGCCGGCAACCCTCCCCCGCGCCTGACCGCCGACGCGGCCATGGCCGGGCAATGCGGGCGAGGCCGGCACGGCGAGGAGCGAAACGCCGTCCGCTTGCCGATGATCGATTTCGCTAAATCTCATACAATTTCGTCATTGCCCGTCGGCCGACGCCGAACCACCGACATCAGGAGAACCGCATGAACACGCCCACCGCCCCAGCCGCCTGGCCGCGCGCCGTCCTGTTCGATCTGCTTTCCGCCCTGCTCGACTCGTGGACGGTATGGAACACCGTCGCCGGGTCCGAACAGCGCGGCCGCGCCTGGCGCGCCGAATACCTGCGCCTGACCTATGGTTGCGGCGCCTATGTCGCGTATGAGGACCTGGTGCGCCAGGCGGCACATAACACCGGTCTGCCGGAAACCGTCTGCGAGGCGCTGGCGGCGGAGTGGCCGCACTTGCCGGTCTGGAGCGGCGTCAGCGAGACGCTCGCCGAAGTGCAGCGTCATTGCAAGCTCGCCGTGGTGACCAACTGCTCGCAGCGGCTCGGCCGGATCGCCGCCGACCGGATCGGCATTGCGTGGGACGTCGTCGTCACCTCGGAAGAAGCCGGGTTCTACAAGCCGGACCCCCACCCCTACCAGATGGCACTCGAAAAGCTCGGCGTGCAGCCGGCGCAGGCGGCCTTCGTCGCGGGTTCGGGCTACGACATGTTCGGCACCTCGCGCGTCGGTCTCCGCACCTATTGGCATAACCGTATCGGCTTGAGCCTGCCGAGCGGCGCGCCGGCGCCGGAAGTCGAATCGCCGACGCTCGATGGACTGCCGGACTGGCTCGCGCATTTTCATCCGGTCTGAGGACACGACGATTTCATACTGACACGTCATCGTGTGGCGCGATCGCAAATTTGGTGGAAAATAGCGGTCTTTGCGCCGCCTGCCCTCCATTTTTTCCGCGCTGGTTCCAGCGCCGAGGTTCCGACATGACCGACATTTATCAGCCTCTCGACAGTCGCTATACGGCGATGTCCTATCATCCGGTTGGCCGCAGCGGCCTGAAACTGCCGCGCTTCTCCCTGGGCTTGTGGCATAACTTCGGCCAGAACGCCAATCCGGCCGACGCCCGGGCGCTGCTGCTGCGCGCCTTCGACCTCGGCATCACCCATTTCGACCTCGCCAACAACTACGGCCCGCCGCCCGGCGCCGCCGAACGCCTTTTCGGCGAGATCCTGCACGCCGACCTCGCCGCCCACCGCGACGAACTGATCATCTCGACCAAGGCCGGCTATCCGATGTGGCCCGGCCCCTACGGCACCGACGGCTCGCGCAAGCACCTGCTCGCCAGCCTCGACCAGAGCCTCGAGCGCATGCAACTCGATTATGTCGACATCTTCTATTCGCATCGTTTCGATCCAGACACCCCGCTCGAAGAAACGATGGACGCACTGGCGACAGCCGTCCAGCAAGGCAAGGCGCTGTATGTCGGTTTGTCGTCCTACTCGGCCAGGAAGACGCGCGAAGCCGCGGCCCTGCTGCGACAGATGGGCGTTCGCTGCCTGATCCACCAGCCGTCGTACTCGATGCTCAATCGCTGGATCGAACCGGAACTCCTGCCAACGCTCCAGGACGAAGGCATCGGCTGCATCGTCTTCTCGCCGCTCGCGCAAGGTTTGCTGACCGGAAAATATCAGCAGGGCATTCCCTCCGACTCGCGCAAGGCCAAGGGCGCCGCATCGTTCCGCGACAACTACATCACGTCCGAGACGCTGGAACGCATCCAGAAACTCTCGGCCATCGCCGAGCGCCGCGGGCAATCGCTGGCGCAAATGTCATTGGCCTGGGTGCTGCGCCATCCGCAGGTCTGTTCGGCGCTCATCGGCGCGAGCCGGATCAGCCAACTCGAAGAGAATATTGCCGCCCTGTCGAACACTCAATTCTCGGCCGAAGAACTCGCCGAGATCGATCTCTGGGCAAAGGATGCGGGCCTCAATATCTGGTCAGCATCGAGCAACGCCGGCTGACGCGGCCAAGCCGATCACTGGCACAGCACTGCCGACGGGCCGCCAAGCGCGGCCCGCGAGCTTTACCGGAACAGGCTCCAAGCCCCCCTGACTCCGGCAAAGAACACCCGCTATTTGCCTGCGCTTGCCAACAGCCGTATCGCACAATCGAGCGGCCTCTTGCCTTCAGCAAAGTTCCGGATATTGCGCCATGCCTGCCGACGTGAAGGCACCCGGACATACCCAATCGCTTTACATATTCTTGCTGCCGAATTGCAAAAAACTGCGGTATCAAAGAATCATTTTTTGCTCTATATTCCTCCAAAATTTTCCAACCAATTAAGAGCCTGTGTCGGTAGGGCTCGCGATCCACGATACCTACCGAAACAGGCTCCGGAACCTTGACCCGATGCCTTGCTGATCGCCCCAGGCAGTGCTTGTATGACAAACCCGCGGATTCTCATTGGCAAATATCGTCAGCACGTGACCGGCCACGACGGCCTGCCGGTGCTTCGCATGCCAAAAAACTGGACTGGCCCGACCGTCGAGCGCCTGGCGATTCCGACTTCGGGCGAATGCGGCCCGCAGTTCACCGGAATGCCCGTCATCTGCACATCGCCGTTGGTACAAGGACTTCGCTGGTACAAGCATTCCTTGAACATCCAGGAAGTCCCGGTCCCGCCCAACGGTATCGATTCGCTGAGCTCCAACTACGAGCGCGAATACGAGAAATGGAAATGCGCACCGGGCCACGAAACCTTGTGTGTCCGCTTCCATCACTCTGTCGTCGAAAAGTTCTTCCAGGACGAAGCGCTGCGCTTTGACATCGAAACCCGCTTTGCGCACAAAGATCCCGTTCTTTCGCGCCTGATCCACGATCTGGCGGCTGAAATGCAAAACGAATTGCCGAATGGCGTCATTTATGCCGAAGGCGTTTCGCTGATGATTCTCGGATGGCTCCGACAGCACTATGCATCGACGCCACAGCAAGGCAAGGCGCCATCCGGCGGATTGTCTTCGGCACAAAAGCAGCGAATCGTCGATTTTATCGATGCCAATATCGGCGCGCCCCTGTCGCTGGATTCGATGGCATCGCAGATCGGCATGAGCGTCTATCACTTCGCCCGCCTGTTCCGCATCACGTTCGAGATCACGCCACACCAGTACGTGCTCAAAAAACGGCTGACACTCACGGCGCACGCACTCAGAAAATGCGCCAACAAGAGCATCTCCGACGTGGCGTTCGATTTCGGATTCTCCAGCCAGGCGCACTTCACCGCCGCATTCCGTCGCCAGTTCGGAGACACGCCGGGAATCTGGCGGGCAAAGCACGCATAAGCCAGGGCCGATCCACTTCGATCAGTTTCTGCAATTCATCACACGCCGACGACTTCACCCAACGGATATCGATCAGCATTTTCTATGGATAGCAAGAAGAACAAACAACTGACATAAACGCTCGGTGCATTGACACCCGATACACAGGACGAGGGAAATGGGGCTGCGAAAGGATTTTCTTGGAATACACTGCTCCGAGATTCTCGGGGAAGACGGGACACCGCTATTGCGCAGCCCAAGCGACTGGAAATGGGGCAGCATCGAGCGCAAGGAAATTCCCATCCGGGCGGAGTGTGGGCCACAAGTTGCCGGCTATCCAACGATCATTGCGTCGAGATTCTCTCCCGGCCGCCGCTGGTATCGCAGCAACGGGGTGACCCGGGAAGTTCCGATGAATTTTCCCGGAGTGGATCTGCTGCCGGCCAACTATGAACGGGATTATGGGAAATGGGATTGTGGCCCCGGGGGTGAGACCGTCGTGTTGAAGCTATCCCCTTCCTATATCGAGCGGAATTTTCAGAAAGATATTCATCAGACAGGATTCGAAACGAAGTTCTCGTTCAAGGACGACAAGCTCGTTGACGCGCTGTTCAGCCTGGCCGACGAACTGCAGCAAGACACCCCTAACGGCATGATGTTTGCCGACGGCATGACCATGTCGATTGTCGGATGGCTCCTCAAGCACCATGCCAGGAAAAATCCATTGGAATCGCTTGATAACGGCAGTAGCGGCCTGACGGCAAAACAACAGGCCTCAGTGCGCGAATTCGTCGCGACGTCTCTGGCCGGAGATCTCAGCGTCGAGACGATTGCGGCCAAACTGAATATCAGTCCATTCCACTTCTCACGCTTGTTCCGCACCTCGTTCGGCATGGCACCGCACCAATACGTATTGAAAATGCGTATCGACCGGGCCGCACGACTGTTGCGATCGGATTCCCGGCGTTCCATATCCGATATTGCGATGGCCGTTGGCTTTTCGAGCCAGTCGCATCTCACCAACGCATTCAAGCGCTGTGTCGGCGAATCACCGGCGCGGTGGCGTCAATTACACGACTAGAACGTACACTGACGACCCTGCTCGATGAAGATCGTGCCCGGCTGGCTCTGCTTGAATTGGCGCCGCTCCGATTCCAATCGTCGAATCGAAGCAAGACTCGCTTTAGCAGCTTGGATCGCAAGCATGCTCGAGTACTATGGATTCTTCCTCTACGCGACAGCGGCATCGCTGGTGCTCGGCCCGCTCTATTTCCCGGCCAATGATTCGAGCATCACCTCGCTTGCGATTTTTGCCTCGGTGGGAATTGGGTTCATTGCGCGCCCAATCGGTGCCCTTGCTCTCGGCATCATTGGCGACACCCTCGGACGCAGGCTCGTGCTCGGAATTACGCTGTTCGTCATGGGCGCATCGACTTTTCTGATTGGCGTATTGCCGACGCATCAGGACATTGGCGTGCTTGCCCCGTTGATGCTGATCGTATTCCGGTTTCTTCAAGGCTTGGCAGTGTCCGGACAACACTCGGGAACAAGCAGTCTTGCGCTTGAACTCAGCGACGCCGGCAGACGCGGTTTTTACACGAGTTCCGTTCTCAGTGGAACACAGGCCGGATTGATCCTGGCGTCGGGATGCCTGCTGCTTCCGTCGGTCGCCCTGTCGCCGAGCAGCTTCGCCGCCTGGGGCTGGAGAATTCCCTTTCTGCTCGGATTCGTGATCGTGGGATTCGGTCTATGGACCCAATCGCACTTGCCGGAAAGCCCGTCATTCGCGTCCGGGACCCGGACCTCCGATACCTGGCTGACGCCGCTGCGACACCTGCTCTGTCATTGCAAGCGCGACAGCCTGCTCGTCATCGCCGCTTCACAAGTCTCGGTGGTGAGCAGCATCGTCGGGGTCTACTCCCTCGCGCTGGCGGTCAATGTTTCGCGGATGTCGATGACGACGATGCTGTCCGTTCAGCTGACGAGCGCGTTGGTCGGCGTATTTACGATTCCGGCCTGGGCCCATCTTTCCGACAAGATCGGAAGGCGCCCCGTATTCCTGCTCGGGACAGTGTTGTCGGCCATTCTGATCTGGCCCTATTTCCTTGCGATCGACGATGCCAACGTGCACATGACCTTTGTTTTCGGCATATTGCTTTCGGGGATCGCCTACGGTGCGGTCAACGGCGTTTGGCCAGCCATGTATGGCGAAATGTTCGCCACCAGGATTCGCATCACCGGCATGGCAAGCACAACCCAGATTGGCTTTGCCCTAACTGCCCAGGCACCACTCGCGGCCACTTTCCTGACGGGCGAGTCATCCGACTGGAGCGTTGCGCCCTGGATCACCAGCATCGGATGCCTGGTGTCCGTGCTCGCTGTCCTGCGCTTTCCCGAGACGAGCCGAATAAACGTCGACGAGCTTGGCTCGAAGCCCTGACAAGCCCGCCAGCGCCCGACGGCACTGACACGCTTCCCGAAGAAGCACGCGCATGCACCTCCGGATACTTCTTCGGCATACGCCCGTATATACGTACAAAACAACAACCGGATGTCATTGTCTCCGGCAACGACACGATTCGAATAGATCAGCACAAATTTGCAATAGTGCGCCTGTTTTATGAAAGACCGCCCGACCTTCTCTGGGTAGGCTGAATGAATAGCGCGACGGTCGTCATCAAGCGCCCCGTCGACGCAGAAAGATCCCGCCAACGTAGCTCAGTTGAAGCGGAGATCATATAAATCAATAGGGGAAGGAAACGCTTGACCATGGCCATCGTCCTGCTCGTCGACATCGGCAAGCTCCGGTATTGCAGCATTGCGGTATAGCATCGTGAGAATGCCTGATCCGAAGCTGCTTCGGTCGGTGTCGATTTCACGACTTGCCGAGACACTCGTCCTTGCCGTGTTGGCATGGCAGACGGCGACACTGCTGTGGTCGATCTTCTCGACAGCGGATGACAGCTTCGATCTGCGCCCACCGCAGGCCTTGCCGGCAATGACGTCGGGATCGCCGGATGCTGTGCTGGGATGGTACGGCGCCGACAAGTCCGCATCGCTCCCCTACGATGACAACTACACGCTGATTGCGGTGATTGCCGGAAAGCATGGCGCCGCCCTGCTGAAGGAAAAAAACGGCACCAGCATTGCGGTTCGTATCGGCGACGAAATCCGTCCGGGCAATACGCTCGTGGCCGTTGACCCAACGCAGGCGACGATTGAGCACTTGGGACAAAAGCATATCGTCAGGCTGCCGCAGACGGAATCGGGCAAGGCGCAGCCAATCGCGCCGGCGCCCACGCCCTCCGCACCCGAGCGCTCGCTGCCGGCCATCCGCGTGATCCGCCACCAGTTCGCCCGGGTCTGGCAAGACAGCGACCCGAATTCCTTGGGCAAGGGTTTGTCATCGTCAGGCGATGAGGGCATTCGTATCACCAAGGCCGAGCGTGTTCCCTTCGCCCGGATTCTGCGACTCAAGGACGGCGATCTGCTGACCGGGGTCAATCAACGTCCGCTCAAGCGACTCGACGACATTTCGCTTCTGTCCGACTTCCTCGGCCCCGACGACGCTGTCGAGCTCAGCTTGATCCGGCGCGGCGTCCGTCAGCATCAACACTATGAACTGCTGCCATGATTTCAATTAAGCCCTTTCGCTCGACGTCCATTGGCCTGCTGCTGGCAGCCACCTTGCAGATCGCACAAGCCGCCGAAGACCTGCTAACGCTCAATTTTGTTGACTCCGACATCCCGTCGACGGTCAAGGCGATTGGCGTCATTACCGGAAAGAACTTCCTCATCGATCCCAAGGTAAAAGGCAGCATCAACATCGTCTCCAACCAGCCGGTCGCCAAGGAATTGATCTATCCGATCATGCTTTCGGCCTTGCGACAGCACGGATACACCGCCATCGACAATGGCACGATCATCAAGATCATTCCCGACGTCGAAGCCAAGACCCAGACGACACAGCTGGTCGCGCGAAAGACGCAGAGCAGCGGCGACAAACTGATCACCAAGATATTTCCGCTGACCTACGAGTCGGCATCGCAGCTGGTTACCACCTTGCGCCCCCTGGTCACCGCCAACAACCTGATTGCCGCCTACCAGGGCAACAACACGATTGTCATTACCGACTATGCCGACAATGTGACGCGCATCGGACAGATCATCGACAACATCGATCACCCGCCCCAGAACGATATCCAGCCGATTGCGATGCGTTATATTTCGGCGCTGGATGCCGCGCAGACGATCGGCCGACTCTTGCCCGAAGTCTTCGTACAAGGCGCTAGCGCGCCGGCATCGGTGCCCGAGGGCGTTCGGCGGACGGTCGTCGTCCCCGATGTGCGCAGCAATCAACTCCTCGTTCGCAGCGAGGTGGCCAGTCATGTCAAACAGATCAAGTCGCTGGTGGCAAGTCTCGACCAGCCTGCCGCTTCTGGCAGCAACATCAACGTCGTCTACCTGCGCAACGCCGAAGCCCTGCGACTGGCCGCCACACTGAAAGGCATTCTGACCGGGCAGGACAGCACCGCGCACGGCCTCACCGCGAGCGGCACAAACGCATCACCGGCAACGAACGCCGCGCTGGCGAGCGGCACGATTGGCACGACCGGCACCGCTGCCACGAGCACCTCCACGCAGACCCTGAACGCCACCGGAGCCAGCACGATGACGAGTCCCGGTTCGGCAAGCACGCAAGGGGGCAGCGTCAACGTGCAAGTCGGCGGTGCGACGGTTCTGATACAGGCAGACACCGTCACCAACTCGCTCGTCATCACCGCGCCGGACCACGTTTATAACAACCTGCGTTCGGTGATCGACAAACTCGACGTGCGTCGCGCACAGATCTACATCGAGGCGCTGATCGCCGAAGTGAACATGTCCAAGGCCGTCGAACTCGGCGTCCAGTGGGCCGCCGCCGGACGCAGCGACAGCAATGCTCAAGCCGCGCTTTTGTCTTCGATCAGTCCGACCAGCACCAACCTCGGCACACTCTATTCAAGCGTCAAATCGGCAAGCTCGGGAAGCAGTTCAAGCTCGTCCTCGGTCACCCTCCCGTCGACATTCAGCCTCGGCTTGCTCAACAAATCCAACTCACTTGGCATTCTCGCCAGTGCAATCGAAAAAATCGGCAATGGCAATATTCTGTCGACGCCGAATCTGCTGATGCTGGATAACGAGGAAGCCAGGATCACCGTCGGACAGAACATCCCGATCCTGACCGGCTCCTACACCACCAGCGCGAGCGGATCGAGCAACCCGTTCCAAACTGTCGAACGCAAAGACATTGGCATCAAACTGAAGATCAAGCCGCAAGTGTCTGACAGCGGATCGATCACGCTCACGGTGGCGCAGGAAGTCTCCAGCATCGACGAAAGCATCAGCACCAACGGCGCCGGCATCGCCACCAAAGTCCGCCTGATCGAGACCAAGGTGCTCGTCGATGACGGACAGACCATTGTCCTCGGCGGCCTGATCGAGGACAAGGTCAGCCAGGCGAACAACAAGGTCCCGCTGCTCGGCGACATTCCGGTGATGGGCCAGTTGTTTCGCTATGAGACGCGCGACCAGCAGAAGGTCAATCTGATGGTATTCCTGCGCCCGACCGTGTTACGCGACGGCAGTTCGAGCGCGGCGCTCTCCTCGGCGCGCTACGAGTATCTTCGCACCGAGCAAGGCCGTTTCGACATGCCGGGGAATCTGGTGCTCGACGCCGTTCCCAAAGTCCAACTGCCGCCACAAGGCGGGACGCCGCCAGCGGTCCCGGGCAGCGGCGAGCCGACGGCCAGGATCGACGTCCGCCCATGAGTTCGCGACTCGTTCCGTACGCTTTCGCACGCGAATTCGGGCTGTTCGACGCCGAATCCGGGGCGGACGGCCTTCTCGTCTATTTTCGTGAAGGCGGCGATGTCGGCGCCCTGACCGAACTTCAGCGTCATAGCGCGGCGCCGCTGCGACTGCAGGTACTGTCCGCGGAAGCCTATCAGGAGCATCTCGCCCGGGCATTCAACAGCGCCGACACCGGCCTCGACAACATGGCCGACGACCTCGCCAGCATGGAGGACTTGTCGAGCCTGCTGGAGGATTTGCCGGAACTCGAGGATTTGATGGAGTCTGCCGATGATGCACCAGTCATCCGGCTGATCAATAGCCTGCTGGCGCAGGCCTTGCGCCGGAACGCTTCCGACCTGCACTTCGAGATGTTCGAGACGAGGGCGACGGTGCGTTTCCGCATCGACGGGCAATTATGCGACGTGCTTGAGCCACGGCGCGGCTTGCATGCGGCCATGGTCTCCCGGATCAAGATCATGGCCGCTCTCGACATTGCCGAAAAACGTTTGCCGCAGGACGGCCGCATCGCCTTGCGCATTGCCGGCAAGCCGGTCGACGTCCGCGTATCGACACTGCCGACGGGTCATGGCGAACGCGTCGTCCTGCGCCTTCTCGACAAGTCCGCCGGGCGCCTCGACCTGTCCCGACTCGGCATGCGTCCGGAAACGCTGGCGCGCATGCAGCATCTGCTGGAGCAACCGCACGGCATCCTGCTCGTCACCGGACCGACCGGCTCGGGCAAGACCACGACCCTGTATGCGGCGCTATCGGGAATGGACTGCAGCACCACCAACATCATGACGGTCGAGGACCCGATCGAATACGATCTCGACGGCATCGGCCAGACGCAAATCAACACCCGTATCGACATGAGCTTTGCCCGGGCCTTGCGCGCGATCCTGCGCCAGGATCCCGACGTGATCATGATCGGCGAGATTCGCGACAAGGAAACCGCACAAATCGCCGTCCAGGCATCACTGACCGGCCATCTCGTCCTGGCGACGCTGCACACCAACGATGCCCCCAGCGCCATGACACGTCTGGTCGACATGGGCATCGAGCCCTTCTTGCTCGCCTCGTCCTCGCTCGGTGTACTGGCGCAACGCCTGGCCCGCCGGCTCTGCCCGACATGCCGCAGCCCCTATGAGGCCGACGCCGCCGAGATGAAGCTGCTCGGCCGCACCGGGAAGACCGTCCTGTATCGCGCCGATGGCTGTGCCGAGTGTGGTCACACCGGATATCAGGGACGTACCGGCCTGTATGAATTGCTCATCATTGACGATGACATTCGCGTCCTGATTCATCAGGACGGAAACGAACAGCAGATACGCGAGCGTGCTATTGCGACCGGCATGCAATTACTGAGGGATGACGGCATTGCTCGCGTCCTCGACGGCGAGACGACGCTGGAAGAAATTCTCCGGGTGACGCGGGAGGCATGACGATGAGTTCCCCACGGCAATTTTCCCGGCTGAGGCTCATCCTTACCGCCGATCCGTCCCAGGACAGCGTCCGGTGGCTGGGATTTGGCGACGGCCAAGCCGTCCCCACCCCCGGCGAAGACAGCCCGGCCAACTTGCCGAGCGCCGATGCCATCGAGCTGATTCTGCCGCCCGCCCGGATTTCGCTGCACCGATTGACCCTGCCGGCCCGCGCCGGCAAGCACCTCGACGCACTGGTGAGCCAAACCATGGAGGATCGTCTGTTGGGCGATCGCGGCGACACCCTGTTTCTCATCGGCCGCGACGCCGAGGGACAACGTCATGTCGGCGCCTGCAGTCGTACCTGGCTGGCAAGCGTCCTGGACCGGCTGAGCGCCGTCGGTGTGATTCCAGAGCGCTTGCTCCCGGCCTATGCCTTATTGCCGGAAGATGAACACACTGTCGTCTCAGCGCCCATCGACGACAAAATCATATTCCGGACGCCTGAAGGCCACTACGGGGTGGTACGCGACGAGTCCTCATTGCAGGCGCTGAGAGGCGACGCCACGCTCCGGTTCATTACCGACGTATATCGGCAAGACGGTTCAAGCATCGTGCAGTTTCATCCGCCTCGTACGCTGGTACGGTCGGCGCGCCCGGCTTTCGACCGTTCGGCCTGGCATCGAAGCGCCACATTGCTGGCGTTGTCGCTGCTGCTGTTTATCGCTGCCACGACGATCCACTGGCGGCAACTCGAGCGGCGTGAGCGTCTGCTGTCGCACGAGATCCGGCAGACCTTCGCTGCCGCCTTCCCTGGCACGCCGATTATCGACCCGGCCTTGCAGTGGGAAAGCAAGCAACGCGAGCAATCCGGCACGCGCGCCGATGCCCTCGATGCACTCGCGCTATTGGCCGGAAAGCTGCCGCTGCCATTACAACCACGGCATATCGAGGCGGACGAAGCGGGGATTCGACTGACCGTGAGCGACGCGGCGCTTGCGCGTTACAAGGAACAACTCGACGCCCTGGGACATCCTGAAATCA
The DNA here is from genome assembly GCF_900099695.1 of Propionivibrio dicarboxylicus. GTDB lineage: Bacteria > Pseudomonadota > Gammaproteobacteria > Burkholderiales > Rhodocyclaceae > Propionivibrio > Propionivibrio dicarboxylicus. Next base: position 183,465 of record NZ_FNCY01000004.1, read on the forward strand.
CGCCCGCAGGGCCAGGTCTGGTGCGGGTCCAGTTTCGCGGGGGGCAATGATGATATTCAAAACCCGGATCCAATCGCTCAAGGAAAACGCCCTGACCTGGTGGCGAGAACGTAGCGAACGCGAACGTTGGATTCTTGCCGTCTGGAGCCTTGCCTTGCTCGGCTTGCTGGTCTGGTTCGGCCTTCTGACGCCGATGCAGCATCGGATCGGGTCGCTCGAACGACGACTGCCGGCACTGGAATCCCTGCTCGGAAAGATGCGCTCGTCCGTCGCCGCCGGGACACACCGGTCAACAAGCACGCGTCATGATGACGGCGACTTGCGCGGCCGCCTTTCCGGACTGCTCGCAGAGCGAAAGCTGAGCGCCGAGCTAAAGGCGATCTCGACGACACGCGTTGAAATGCGGCTCCCGGAAATGCCGGTCGCAGAAGCCTTCACTCTGCTCGACCTCATGCGTCGGGAATCGGGGGCTCGCGTCGTCACCCTCGGCATCAAGGCAGAACCGACCGCCGCCACCCTGATTCGTGTCGTCGCAGAACTGGAGCGTCGATGATGCGCTTCAAGCCGACGCTCTCTCGTCCCCAGAAATGGATCGCCGCTCTCGTCTTCGCGGCAAGCTTTCTCCTGCAGACGCCGGCGCGTTTGATCGGACTTGCCTTGCCATCTGCGGTCAAGCTTCATGATGTCAGCGGATCGTTCTGGAACGGCAAGGCCGCGGCGCTCGGCCTGGGCGGACTGATCGTTCAGGAACAACTCGAATGGAATTTCCAGCCCGGGAGACTTCTCGCCGGCGCGCTCGTCTGGGACATTCGCGGACGCTTTGGCGACCATGCCAGCCAGTTGCGACTGACATTGGCGCCTGAGCGTATCGAAGCCGACGGCGTCCGTATCGCCCTACCGATCGAGCCCTTTGCCGCCATGGTGCCGCAACTCAAGTCGATGCCGCTGGGCGGAGTGCTGACCATCGAAGCGGCGCGACTGGATCGGCGTACGTCGCTGACCGCACGGCTGGACGCGCAACAGGTCTTTTCGCCACTCGCCGGGTCCGGCGCACTCGGGAATTACCGGGCGGACATCGGCAACGACGGCAACGCGAGCCACTGGCAGCTGACGACGATCTCCGGACGTCTCCAGCTTCGTGGACAGGGAACGCTTGAACGCACCGGCATGCCGCATGGCCAGCTCTCTTTCGAGACGCAATCCGACATTCCGGGCATTTCCGCACTTCTCGGCACGCTGCCGAGGAAGGACGGAAACCAGTTTCAATGGTCTTTCTAGGTCGCGAGGAGGTGAAGGCAGCTCAACGTTCTGATTGCCACAACAATGATGTCATTCGAGGTTTCATTGCCAAATATTCATGGAGAAAAAAATGAGTTACGGGAGTCAAGCAAGATTCGCGTTAAAGCTGTCGGTTGCTTCCTGCCTGGCAGCGATGTTGGGTGGTTGTTTCGATAGCGGTGGTAGCAACAACAGTCCGGCGGCCGTCGTAACGGAAACCGCCTGTACCGATCTCGCCACGCAATTCAAGATGGACGGCGTGACGATCGAAAGCGTCAAGGAAGTCGCCGCGGCAACGAGCGTTACCGGCGGCATCGGGGCAAGCGGTCCGGTGGTCGGCACCGACGCCTCCGGTTACCCGGTCGGTGTCGAGAAAATGGGCCCGATGCCGGCGCACTGCGTCATCCGCGGTTCGGCCGATCCGCACCATGGCGCCGATGGCAGCACCTATGCGATCGGATTCGAAGTTCGCCTGCCGATCGCCTCGGCCTGGAATGGCCGCTTCTTCTTCCAGGGCGGCGGCGGCGTGAACGGGTTCATGGCTTCCGCCTACGGAAACCTGCGCGGCAATCTTCTCGATGCCACCGGCATGCCGGAAGACAATGCCTTGAACCGTGGCTTCGCCGTGGCCAGCACGGACTCGGGTCACCGCGCCAATACCGCGAGCACGGACGCCGACGCTCAGACATTGTTCGGAGCGGATCCGCAAGCGCGTCTGGACTACGGCTATAACGCCGTCGCCAGGACAACGACGATCGCCAAGGCGCTGATCAACAAGCGCTATGGACGATCGCAAAACTATTCGTACTTCGTCGGCTGCTCCAATGGTGGGCGCGACGCGATGGTGGCATCGCAACGCCTGCCCAACGAGTTCGACGGCGTTTTTGCCTTGAACCCGGGATTCCAGCTTCCCAAGGCAGCGGTCAATCAGGCCTGGGATACGCAGCAGTTCTACAGCCTGAGCACCAGCATCTATGACGCCTTCACGAAGAAGGACATGGATTATGTCGCCAGCCGGATCATGACGACCTGCGATGCGCTCGATGGCGCCGCCGACGGCCTGGTCCAGGATCGGGCCGCATGCGACACGGCGATCAGCGCCGCCATTACGGGCGGAACGCTCTTCGCGACCGGCGCCAAGGATTCCGGAACGGGCCTCACCGCCGCCCAGATCACCGCGCTCACGGCGGTATTCGGTGGCGTCAAGGATTCCAGCAACGCCAGTTTCTATTCCGATTTCCCCTATGACGCCGGTATCAGCTACAGAGATTGGCGCAGTTGGAAATTGGGCATAGCGAACCCCGCCACATCGGGCGCCGGCTCGGCGGTGACACCCAGCCAGGCTGTCTCGATCGGCGCCTTCTCGTTGCCGGCAGTCTTCATGTCCGCCTACAGCCACATCACCGGCGACACCAGCACCTCTTCGGCCAACGCGCTGGCCTGGATGAATACGGTCAAGACGGCATTGGTGCCGACCGGCGCCGTCGATCCGACCAAGATCTACGCCACCTCGGGTCTCTACACGACGCCGGCGATGGACGCGACGGCCAATAGCGGCGTCGGCTTCATGTCGGGCAACAGCATCAACTACGACACCTTCAAGGCACGCAAGTCGAGGCTGATTGTCGCGCACGGGACCAGCGATGGCGTTTTCTCGTCCAATGACACGAAGAACTGGTACAAGGCGCTCAAGGGCAAGTACTCGGATGCGGCGACATTTGCCCGCTACTTCGAAATCCCCGGCATGAACCACTGTTCCGGCGGCCGCGCCGCGGACAAGTTCGATATGGTGACGGCATTGGTCAACTGGGTCGAGAAGGGCACGGTACCGGACTCGGTGACGGCAACGGTTCGCGATCAGAACTATCTCTACGCTGCCGCCGCCTGGACGCCGTACAAGCCGGACACGACCGACACCCTGTCGGTCGGCATCAACGCCACGACGATCGGCAAGACGCGTCCGCTCTGCGCCTATCCCACCGTCGCCAAGAGCACCGATGGCGGGACCAGCTGGACTTGTCAGTAATCGCCTGCGTATCCGTTCCCTTCGCGGGGACGGATCGTTGAGAACGTCGGCGACGCATCGCGAATGGATGCGTCGCCGACCGCCACAGCGCAGAGTACACCGTAATTTGTCATCGTTTCCGACGCTTCGATAACGACAAGGACGCTTCTTGCCACTATTCCAATATCAAGCCTTGCCTTCGACCGGAGGGCGCGCCGTCAAAGGCGTCATCGAGGCCGAAGGGATACGTCAAGCCCGGGCGCTGCTGCGCGAACGCGGACTGCTGGCGACGGGAATCCAGCCCGAAGCCACCGACGAACGCGCGCGACAACGCCTGCGCATCGGACAGGCCGTTCTGACCGCTTTTTCGCGACAGTTGTCGGCTTTGCTGGACGCTGGCCTGACCGTCGACGAATCGCTGACAGTCCTCGCCGAACAATCGGAGAATGTGCGTGAAAAGCGGATCATCGCGGCCCTGCGCAACGACATCGCCAGCGGCTTGTCGCTATCGGCCGCCATGCTCAAGACTCCGCGCGTATTCCCCGGCTTCTACACCTCCCTGATTCGCGCCGGCGAGGAATCGGGGCGTCTCTCCTGCGTCATGCAACGACTCGCCGCCTATCTCGAGGAGCGCGCCGAACTGGTCGGACGCATCGCCCTCGCCTTCATTTATCCCGCCGTCGTATTCTGCGTGTCGACGCTGGTCATCATCGGCATGCTCACCTGGGTCGTTCCGCAGATGGTCCAGGTATTCCAGGGCGCCCGGCAGACGCTGCCGCTGATGACGCGCGCCCTCCTCGCCATCAGCGCTTTCGCCGGTGACTGGGGCGGCGTGCTCTGCCTGTCGCTCGCTATCGCTGCTGCCATTTTCGGCCTGAGTCTGCGCAACGACGAGGCACGCGTCCGCTTTCACGCCTGGCGGCTCGGCCTGCCGGTATTCGGCCGTTTCGAGCGCGCCGCCAATACGGCGCGCTTCGCCGGCACGCTCGCCATCCTTACCGGCAGCGGCGTACCGCTATTGGCCGCGCTGTCGGCGGCCGAAGGCGTCATGAACAATCGTGTGCAACGCGCCGCGGCGGCCGGCGCTGCGGCGCAAGTGCGCGAAGGCATGGGCCTGGCGCGCGCCCTGGCCGCCACCCGTCAGTTTCCGCCAATACTCATTCATCTTACGGCCAGCGGCGAAGCCACCGGCAGACTCGACCGCATGCTTGAGCGCGCGGCACAGGAACTGGCCCGCGATTTGTCCCGGCGCATCGAAGTCTTCACCAGTCTGCTGGGACCGGCAGTCGTGTTGCTGATGGGGGGCGTCGTGCTGTTCATCGTCCTGGCCATTCTCTTGCCGGTATTTGAAATCAATCAATTCATCAGATAAACGGGGAGCATTCATGAAGTACCGTCCCATGCGGGGTTTTACCCTGATCGAAATTCTCGTCGTGGTATCCATCCTGGCGATTCTCGGCGCCTTGATCGTCCCCAAGATCATGGACCGCCCCAACGAAGCGCGCATCGTCGCGGTCAAGCAGGACATCGCCACGATCGTCGCCGCGCTCAAGCTCTACAAGCTCGATAACGGGCGCTATCCGACCACCGAACAGGGGCTGAAGGCGCTCTTGCAGAAACCGGCTTCAGAACCCGTGCCCAACAACTGGAAACGCGGCGGCTATCTGGAAAAAGCAGCCAGGGACCCCTGGGGACAGGATTACCTCTACCTCAACCCCGGCATCAACGGAGAGATCGACGTCATGAGCTATGGTGCCGACGGGAAGCAGGGAGGAGAAAGCTTTGATGCCGACATCGGCTCATGGATGCTGTAGCCCCGCGCAGGCGCTTCGCCCGCCCCGCACCGGCCGGGGATTTACGCTCATCGAAGTTCTGGTGGTATGCGCCATTATGGCAACAGCATTGGCTTTCGCCGCCCTGAAACTCGACGTCACAGACGGCGCCCGGCTCAAGGCGGCCGCCGAAGACCTGGCCGGACGGCTCGAGAATGCGCGGGATGAGGCCGTGATCCGCGGCCAGGCGATTGCCTTCTCTTCCGATGGCCAGGGCTATCAGTTCTGGCTGGCCGACCGCAACCGAAACGCCTGGGTTGTCCTCGCCGATAGCGCCCATCTCGTTTCCGGCAGGTTCGCCGGCGGCGCGCAACTGCAATCCGTCGTCATCAATGGCTCGCCACGCCCGGTTGGCGAGCGCATCACGTTCTCACCGGTCGGTCTGTCCGATGCCTTTTCATTGTCATTATCGATCGGCCCGGCACGCCTCGAGATCCTCGCCGATGCATTGGGCAGAATCGAAATACGTCATGCGCTGTAAGGGCTTCACGCTACTCGAAACGCTCGTGGCGCTCGCCGTCATTGCCATTGCCATGGGGGCCGCGCTGCGCTCGACGTATCTGGCGATCGACACGATCGGCGATCTCAAGGCGCGGAGCGCAGCCGCCTGGGTCGCTCAAAACGTCATCAACGAAATTCAGGCGACGCAGTTGTTTCCGGAATTCGGGACGAGGAATGGCAAGGCCACGCAGGGACTGCAGACATTCCAGTGGCGGCAGGATGTCACGCCGACGCAAAACACCAGTTTCCGTCGCGTCGAAGTCAGCGTCTCCCTGCCGGAAGACCCCGAACATCATCTGGCGCGTCAGGTCAGCTATGTGGCGCGCAAAACGAACTGAACATTGCCACGTCGGCGGCTTCAGCCTGGTCGAACTGCTGGTGGCGCTCACCGTCTTCGCGCTGGCGAGCCTGATTGCCTATCGCGGCCTGAACTCAATGGCCGCGACCAAAGCGGAGCTCGACGCGGAAATCCGCTTCTGGCGGGCGCTGGGAAACGTCTTCGAGCGCATGGAAATGGACTTTTCCCTGGCCCTGGCTCACCCTCTGCGCGAAACGCCGGACCGGCTTGGAGCCCCTTTCCAGGGCGCCAGCGCAACGGAAGGCTTCGTCATCGACCTCGTCCGCCAGGATGGCGACCGCACGCCGGTACAGCTGCGCTATCGTTGCCAGAACCGGACGCTGACGCTGTCGATGCGGCCAGTCAATGTGGCGCTCACGGCGGCAGCGGCAACACCGGTCGGCGGCGAGCAGACGACGGTTCTATGGCAAGGCATCGAGCGCTGCGAGGCCGCGTTTCTCGGCAGCGCAGGCGTCTGGCGGAGCGACTGGCCCGGCGGCGAAGCGCAAAGCCGGCCGCAGGGAATGCGCATCCGCCTGGCCATGCCGGGTCACGGTCAATTCGAGCGCGTCTATTACCTGCCATGACACGCCGGCACCTCCCCCGCAAAAATGAAAAAGGCATTGCGCTGGTCACGGCCATTCTGATCGTGTCTTTCGTTGCCTCGCTGGCGTTCGCATTGAGCGCGCGGGAACGCCTCTGGCTTTCGCAAACGCAAAACCGACGTCATCTGGCGACGGCGCAGAACGTGGCATGGGGCGCCGTCGACATCGCGCGACTCTCGCTGCGCGATGACATGCGCAACACCGTGGTCGATCATCTGATGGAGACCTGGACGCTGCCGGTGCCGTCGATGAGCGTCGAACAGGGGCGTGTCGGCGGTCGCGTGATTGAGATGCAGGGACGCTTCAACCTCATGGCCGTGCAAAGCGAAGGGAAGATCAACCAAAGCGGCGTCGACGCGCTGCAGCGTCTGCTTGCCGCCAACAATTTGCCGTCGTCATGGGCAGAAAGGCTGTCACAAGCGCTGGCTGCGCAAGTCACTTCCTGGCAGAAGGCGCAAAAACTGAACAAGACCAGCGCGGCCATGACCCGGACGATGCCGGTCGCGAATCTTTGCGAACTCGCCGTTCTCGCCGGAATCGACCCCGAACGGCTGGCGATCCTTGAGCCACGGGTGACGATCCTGCCGGAAATCACCGCCATCAATGTCAATTTCGCCGCACCGGAAGTACTGACGGCAGTCGTCCCGGGCTTGTCGTCGGTCGAGGCCGAACGCCTCGTCAGCCGACGTGCCTCGCGCTATTTCCGCTCGGGGCAGGATTTCGTCAATGCTTTGCCGCAGAAGCTCCAACTGCAGACACCGCCTTCCCTATTTACCGTCGAGAGCCAGTACTTCCTCGTTGAAGTCGATGCCGTCTTCGGTAAAGCGCAGTTACGCCAATTTGCACTGCTGTTTCGCGAACGAAACAAAATGCCTGAAGTCGTCTGGTGGAAACGGAGCTGACACGCCTCAGCGCACGGCCTCGGCAGGTGAAGCTCCTGCAGGAAAAGCAGTTCGGTCGGGCGAGAAGCCGTCGACAGGCGCCATCACGCGAAAAAAGATGCAGATGTCTTCCGCCTGCAGCCCCCCGGCATGGAAGCCCAGGAGTGCGTGTGGCAATGGAACGATGCTCCAGCGACGGCCCGATCCCGTTCGCTCAAAGCCATGCCAATACCTTGCGCCTCATTCGGCCATGCCGGAAAGAGAGGCCAGCCAATCGGAGAAGGTCTCTCCCTGCAGCAAGACATGCTGTCGGATTCGCTCGGCCGCCAGATCGCCCTCGCCGGCACAGAGCGCGTCGGCGATCAGACAATGCCCATCGACCGATTTCTGAAGATGCCCGCGCATTTTCAGCAGGATCTTCCGGTAGGGCGTCAGTCGTCGCGACAGCGACCGGGTATGCTCAATGAGAACCCGGTTATGGCTGGCGAGATAAACGGCCTGGTGAAAGTTCTCGTTGGCGCGACTGTAAGACTCGGAATCAGCGCTATCCCTCGCCGCCGCGCACTCCTCCAACGCCGCCGCGATGCGGGCGCGATCGCCGTCATTGTGGCGGCGTGCCGCCAGACGCGCGCACATCGACTCGAGGCCGGCCATGACCTCGAACATCTCATAAACCATATCGGGCGGTGTGACGGTCACGCTTGCTCCGCGTCGCGGCGTCAGGCGAATCATTCCTAATGCATCGAGCTTGAGCAAGGCTTCCCGTATCGGCGTGCGCGAAACCCCGAAGTCCTTTGCGAGCGAGATTTCATCCAGGCGGGCGCCTGGATGAAATACGCCCGTAATGATGTTTTCCTCGATCGCATCGGCAATCCGACCGGCGACCGAATCACACTGCCGCTTGCAATCCATGACCGGCGCTCAGGCTTGCAGCATTGCCGCATGCTTTGAGCGCAAGGGCGTGCTCTTGAACCACACACGCGCGGTCTCGCTCGAATCCACCAGTTTGATCGGATAGTGAAAAGATCCGAGCACGGGGGAAACTTCGGCTTGCAACATCGTCTCGGGTTTCGCCGTGACCACCGCCACGCGAAGTTGCGGATTGGTCATCGTCGCGATCCGTACGCACGAGGCGATTTCTTCGAGAATCTGCGGAAAAACGGCGTTGCTCTCGCAACGATTGAAGTCCGCGATCAAATCGGTCACTTCGTCATTGCATATGTATTTGTCTTGCTGCAGGAGCGACAAACGGACTTCGCTTGGCGAACTGTTGCCGCTGTAACGCAACACGAGTTCGCAGCCCTGGATGCTATGTTCGACCATGTATTCCTCCCTCGATAGCCGGCGCGAGTTGAGAACCGGCGTTGCTACTGCGCCATTTGAACGGAGAGTTCGCCTTCGAACGCGTTGTCTGCGGGGGTCATCTCCGGCAGACCAAATTTTCTCCGCGCAAGACGAATGCGGAAGAATCCGGCGACATTGATGCAGGCGACAAGGAGGAACAGCGCGGCAAAACCAGTGGCGAAACTCAATTGACACCTCCACACAAAGCAACTTTCGTAGCGAGTATCCGATAGGAATACCCCGGGGAAAGAATCTCCTCCACCCCGACCGGCGGCGTTCTTGCCCGTATGACATCTGGCAAAGGTCAATCGAGCAGAAGCCGTGTACGTCAGGATTGAGTCAATTCGTGCGCGAATGGTAGAGGAGGTGGTGACGGATGAATATAGAACAGATGTTCTATGCCACGGGCGCTTGCAGCAGCCGGATCTCGGCCGAAAAAGACTGCGCCAGCGCTGCCTTGTTCGCGATGCCGAGCTTCAGATAAATGCTGTGCAACTGATTTCTCACGGTCGCCGGAGAAATTCCGATTTCCCTGGCAATCTCCTTGTAACTCAGCCCCTTGGCGGCGAGCGATGCAACCCGCGTTTCGGCCTGGGTCAGACCGTTGCGCCGGGGATGCAGCGTCAACTGGATGAAGAGGAAACGGTCGTGAACGGTGCAGGTCGCGTTGAATGTCCTGCCAAGATATTGCCTGCTACTGCTGCGCCGAAGCGCCTCCATGAACAAGGCCGGGAGAATCGGCGGAATCCAGTTGCCCCATTCCGCCGCGAGCACCGCGATCGTCGGCGCGTCGGCGAACTGGAGGCTGCCATCGAAGCCACTGAGCAGGCTGATTCTTTGCAATTGGGGCTCGTCATGTTTCAGATGGATTCTCTGATTGATGGCCCGCGCTTTGAAAAGATGAGGAATGATCAGTTCGGAAAGCTTCTTGTCGGTGGCGTCATACGCGTCTTTCGGACGGGCGCGCCATAAGGAAATGGTATCCAGATTGAATTTTGAGATTCCCTCGTCAATCAGTGTCAGGCCATGAGCCACGTTGAATTTCCTGCAGTACGCAAGCATGTCGGGCTTGTGCCGGTTATCAACCTGGCTGTCGGCAATAATGCTGCGCCCCTTGTGGCGCAAGGCCATGACACCGAGCCCGTCTTCGCTTTTCAGATGCTGACGCTCGGTCAGCTTTTCGATGGGCTGGTTATGCAGGTGGATGGATTGAACCTTGATGCCGTTTTCGGGTGCATAGACGATTCCCAGAACGGCGGCGGAATCGAAGCCCACCAGGCGTTTCATCAAGCCGAGCGCTTGCGAATCGAATTCGGTCAGACTGCACTCGTGCGCGGAACCATAAATATCGAGGACGACTTTGCTGAATTGTTCCATCACATTCACCAGCTCTTCTGATCAACAACTCATAGCGCTTGCAATCGAAAAACAAGCAAGCCAGACAGCATGACCCTTGATTACCGACATTCCTTTTTGCATGCAAAAATGATTATGCAGGATATTTAAAAACAACAGTTTACTCTTATATTCAATATCGATACCATACCGCCGGCATTTTATAAAAACACTAGGGGAAAGTTCTTCATGTTTGTCTATTTTGTTGGCATCGTGTCGTGCCTGCTGTCTACGCTTGCGCTCGCTAGCGATGCCCGCTCTTATGTACAGATGCCCGTTTCGACCAGTCTTGCCGAATTCCGGGTGGCGCAGAGCCAGACCATCGCGCCGGGACAACCCCGTGATGTGAAGACGGACAACCAGACCGATTCGATCAAACTCACGCACTATTTCGATCTGCTCGGGACGCTCGGGGCGCTACAGGTGACGACGCCCTATACCCGACTGAACCGGCACAGCGTTACGGACACAACGGCAAGCGGCATGTCGGACAGCAGCATCGTCCTCGGCGTCGGGCTTTATAACATGCCGGCCTTATCCCGCGAGGCGTTCCAGAAGTTCGACAAGAACGGGTTTTCAGCCGCCGGCGCCGTGACTTTCTACGGCAATACAGGCACTTATGACAAAACAAAAGCCTTGAACACCGGATCGAACCGAAGCGCGCAAAAAGTCGAAATCCAGACGGCATGGCGAAGCGATGCCCTGCTTCTCGAAGCCATTGCCGGCGGCACCCAGTACGGCAGGAACGCGGAATACCTGACCAACAATACGCTCGAACAAAAGACGCTGTATCACGCGGAAACTCATTTCAGCTACAACGTCAGCTCCAAGCTCTGGGCGAGTCTTGATACCTTCTTCGTCAATGGCGGCGAAGCCGTGCTGAACAATCGCAGCATGAACAATTCGCAACGCTCCTTTTCCAGCGGTTTCGTTACCGGTTACATGCTCGCGAACAATCAGCTGGTCAAGCTGATTTACCAAAACAACGTCAACAGCTCGAAGGTATCGACCCGGTTACAGGGCTTGGCATTGTCCTATACCTATGCATTTTGATAATTCCCGCTTGTCGAGACACTAGCGCCTCGTTTTTTCCGCAGGGTGGAATTTATGGTGACTGCATCGCTCCCCTCGATCGTCGGCTTGACGGCGCTGCTGATCGGATTTATCGCCGTCGGACTCAAGTCGGACGTTCGCCTCCGGCTGGTTTCCGCGCTGGCATGTTTCATCTGGTCGATCCATTTCTGCATGATTCCCGGCGCAGCGACGGCTGCCGTCCTCTATGTGGTCATGGGGCTGAGATACTTGTGCGCCACCTGGCTCCTGAGCAAACCCCTGAAAACCAAGCTGATCTGCCTCTGCATCTTTGAGTTGAGCTTTCTGATCGGCCTGTATTACACCTGGACGGGCTTGCCATCGTTCCTTTCCTGGTTGGCGACGGCGCTACTCACCTACTGCGCCTTCTTCCTGACCGGCTATCGCTTGCGCAAATGGCTCTATCCGATCGGCGGGATATGGCTGATCCACTCGGCGCTGGTTGGCAGTTGGCCGCATATGGCGGCCAGCATGATCCAGCTGACGATCAATCATTTCGTTGCAAGGAAGCTGCGGAAGGAATCAGCCCTGGATCAGGAAGGCATGGCATTCGACCGCGCGCAATGACGATGAGATTTTCGTCATCCATTTCCAGGACCGGCGTGGCTACGGGCCAGGACGTGGAATTGCCCCATTCCTCGCGGACTGAATGACTGTCCTGAGCGCTTGACCCTCGAGAACCTGCGATAGAGAGAAGCATCATGGAACAATTCAGCCGATTGGTCCTGGAATTGTACGGAGCAGCCCATGAGTGCACTCTGACCGAATTCGATTCCCACGCGCTGAAACTGACAAAAGAGTATATCGGCTTCGATTCCGCGGCAATCATGGGGATTGTTTACTCACCCGAACACGGCGTTCGCGTGCAATCCATTCATTTGCATAATCAGCCGATCGACAAGCTGCTTGAACGGAACAATCTCCGAAGCGAAGACGGTCTCTTTCTCAAAGCCGCCAGGAACAAGGGAAGCAGCATCATTGCCGACGCGCGGTTCGACAACAGAAACAAGCCGGACATGCGTCAGTACTGCAAGAAGTTCGAAGTTGCCCACGGCCTCACGCTGGTCGACAATGGCATCACACGATTCAATCTCGACACCATCTCCTTGTGGCGAGCCCGCCCGAAGGATGCGTATGATGCGAAGGACAAGAAATCGTCGGAGTTGATTCTTCCTCACTTCTTCAAAGCCAGGGCAATCAATCAAAAGATAAACATCGATAACGCCAAGGCGACATCCCGGCAAATCAGTTTGCTGGCGGGATTCGACGGATGTCTGCAATTCCTCGACGAAGCGACGATTGAAGTCCTGACGGGCGAATGGGAAAACTGGGGGCCGCCCATTCTTCCCGCCTCATTCATGGGCACGCTGCGCCGCCATGGCACAAGACAATATCTTGGGAAGACGTTCGTCGCACACTGCACGGTTCATGAGCGATATCTTGTCATCCTGCTGACGCTGCGCCGCCGCTGCCAGGACCTGACCGAAGCCGAAAGCAATGTCGCGCAGCTCGCCGTGCGAGGCTTGAGTTACAAGGAGATCGCCAAAGAACTCGGGAGATCGCCCGCCACCGTCCGCAATCAGCTGCACAGCGCCTACCTGAAACGCGGCGTCTCGAACAAGCTCGCTTTGGCACACTCCCTGTCCGATCAATTCAGGAAGCTGCACGCGGCGGACGGATAGCCGCTCCCTTTAGGGGAGGGACAACTGGGCCGCAGCGCACGCAACTGACTGCGTCTCGCACCTGAATCTTGGTTGAAGTCATTCAGCGGTCGCGTTCGGAGGGGGGCGCCAAGCCATCTGCAGCCCTCGCCAAGCAATTATTGGCTGTCTCGTCGCCGATGACGACAAGCCGGGCTCAAAGGGGTCTGCACTGCGCCCGGGGGAAGTCCTTCAAGAGATTTCTCGGGTCGTTCGTTGTTGCATTCCTGGCGCCACACTTCGATGGTTGTCTTTGCTTGGCCCAAGCAGACAAACCAATGCTCATTCAAGCATTCGTCGCGTAGGCGTCCGTTGAACGATTCAATGTAAGCATTCTGATTCGGTTTGCCGGGTTGTATTTGTCGCTTTGCACACCACGCTGATGTGCCCAGTTCAGCATGGCACGGCCGCAGAATTCCTTGCCGTTGTCTGTCCGAATCACGCGGAGCAACCCCCTTTCGAACCAGAGCCGGTCCAATATCCGAGTCAGCGATTCGCCGCCAATCGCTCGTTCCCGAACGACGGAACCGCCTCGTGCGCGGCGTCATCCGTCTATGGGATTGGACTCTAATTCCGGCTGCTACTCAATTACGGGGAGACTGAATCGCCCTGAAATCTGTGAACACCCTTACGCCTTGAACTCGAGGCACAAGGAAGTGTTATGAGCAGCAAGCGCTGCACGGACGAATTCAAGGTCGAGGCGATCGAACAGATAACGGAAGATGAACATCCCGTCGCAGAAGTAGCGGGACGGCAGGACGCCGCCCTGCATCGCTTGTATCAATGGCCGAAGGAGTATGATCAGCCGGCCGAAGCGGGACAGCACCAGAATTACGACCAATTCGTAAAGATGGAACGGGCTTTGCAGCCTCATTTACCCCCGAGATGGTCTGTAATGGCGTTGAACCATTTGCGAAGGCAGTCGGCATTGTGGAAATACAACTCAATTTGGCCAGGAGTGATGCTTTCCTCGACACTGAAGCTGGGACGCCCCATGTTTTCGTGATCGTGCCACCGGAAATTCATGAATCCGCACAGTCCGTCGTCCAGACAGGCGTCGTTCCTGATCCTAAGCAAAGCACCCGCATTGAGAACCAAGTGTGGATGGCCGATCTTTCGATCGCATCCGGGACAGAGGAGCATCTTCTCTGCCCGACGACGTCGCGTTAGCTGACGCTCGTGCTCGCTAAGCAGCGCCAGACAACTCTCGGCTTCAATCTCCTGCCGATCCGAAGCTCGGCAAGCGGGCACATCGGCATCGACCTCGGACGATGCTGTTTCGCTATCGCCCGGCAACGATTCGATGATTGATTTCTGATCGGTCATTTTTTTCCTGACGAACGCGACAAACGCGCCCATTTGAATGAAAACGTCGTCGATCCTAGTCGATTTAAAGCGGCGATAGAACCAGGTTCTCTCTTCTTCGCCGTTTTTTCCAACCCGGCTGCCAGCAATCCTCTCCTTCTCACGAAACCAAGCCAACAAGCCCCTGATCGCAGGAGATTTAGCGTAGTCCGTTCCAATGGTGACGTGGCCCCTCACGGGTTGCGCAGCAGGCATTATTGGCGCCTTGGGGAGGCCCGCCTCTTCTTCGCCGTGTGTAGCATTGCCGTGTGACAGTTTCATAGCAAAAACGCCTTGCAGCGTCGTAATGACAGTGCAAGGCGTCTGCTTGTTGTTGGCAGAGTGGACAGGGCTCCGTAGTTAAAATTTGTAACGCTTTATATTCATAATATTATGACAGCATATCTTTTCTTGTGTGTAACACCCGTGTGGGCATCAATTTTTCTATTTCAAATAGGCTAGAAACCTAAGCAACCGCCGGTTGCGTGTGCCGACCGGAACCTTTCTCTGACTCACCTATTTCCGATCGAGGACGAGGCCGTGTTTCGTCGCGATCTTCTGATACACCCCACTCTCCTTTACATTTCTCAGCGCATTGTTGAATCGGCCAAGCCATAGTTCGCTGTCGGGATAATCCCTTGACGTCATAAGGTAATTATCGCCAACCTGCAGTGGCCTTTCCAAAGTGAAGAACCTGATTTGTTCTTCTGGCGGGAATATCTTGCCGATAATATGCCATCCTAGAAAATCCAATGCGGGTACAAGATCAACGCGACCCGTTTGGAGTTTCCTGAAGTTCTGCTCCTCCTGTGAGACATAGTCAACTTGAAGATCGGCATTCCGGAACATCGTCTCGTAGAAATACCCCAACACACCGCCAATTCGATATGCTTTTAAATCAGAAAGTGTCGCAAATGGAATCGTCTTTCGCTTTCCGTCGACACTGTAATAAAAGAATTTCGTTTGCTTGCTGTACAGCGGCGCAGAAAAAACGAACTTCTGAGTTCTTTCCGGCGTGGGCACATAGGGAACTGCCGCCCAGGCGCTATGGTTCTCGACCGCAATTTCACATCGGCGCCACGGCATGTATTTGAAATCGAAAGTCACCCCCATCTGCTTCCCTATCTCCAAGAACAGGTCTGTCAAGAAGCTTTGTTCCGGACGCTCACTGACATAAGGAGGGTGTTCGCTAGTAGCGACAACGAGAATCGTGTCAGACATGGCCGCCGACACCATACCAACAAAACAGGCGCTCAGCGCCAGAAGCCTTTTCCAAACCATCTGAGGTACCCTTCCGCAAACTCGCGGAGCACACGGAAAATCGCTTTGTCATCCGGCAGAGCTCGCTCTTTCCACGATTTTGGCCCGGCTTCCGTCACTTAAGGTTATGTGAATGAAGTGCCTTTGTCATCCAGGGTCGCAAAATTTTATGGTGCCTATTCGTTTTCCGGATCGATATCGTCAGTAGCTCGTGCTTCCGCGCCGAAGACCAGGAATGCAGTCAAGGCGCTATCTTCGCGATATGCGAATGAATCGTCGTAATCGAGCTTGGCGGACCAGGTTACGCTTATCAAGCTACTTTTTGGCATGAGTGTGTCCACTTCCTGCCAAGCAGCTTTTGCTAGGCACATCGATAAGAGCCCCCCTTGCCCGACAAGCGGCGACTACCCGAGACGGTTTGTGGTCGTGCAGAAGAATGTTCCGATTGCTTCCCGGCGCCCGTGCCGACTTTGGTTGTGAACTACAGACTCGGCTGGGCAATGTTCGAGTGCATCCCCTAGTCATCTGGCACCATCAGGCACGCTATCGGTCCCATCAGTCGGCCATACGACAGCCTCACGAGGCGCAGAGAGGAGATCCCTCTCTGCAAGCCAGTTCCGTGCTTTACTTGATGGACAAAACCCGGGCGACCTCGGACTTGTAGAGCTTCTGGATTTCCGGATCGTAGCTGCTCATGAACTTGTCGATCACCGGCTGAACCGCCCGGCGCATCCGTTCCTGTTCGGCCGGGGCAACGTCGTTGTACTGCATCCCGGCCTTCTTCAGTTCGGCCACCGCCTCTTCTGCCGCCGTCAGGCTGACCTTGCGCTGGTGGTCACGCGCCTCGACTGCGGCATCCTTGAGGATTTTCTGCTCCGTTGCCGAGAGCTTGTCCCAGAACATCTTGCTCACCAGGATAATGTTGGCCGCATAGACGTGGTTGGTGGCGCTGACGTACTTCTGAACTTCATAGAACTTGTTCGAGCGGATGACGTTGAACGGGTTCTCCTGGCCATCGACGGCCTTGGTTTCGAGCGCGGTGTAGAGCTCGCTGAAGCTGAGCGGCATCGGCGACGCCTTGAGCGCTTGGAAGCTCTCCAGGAAGACCGGATTCGGAATGACGCGAAGCTTGAGTCCCTGGAAGTCCTCGAGCTTGGCGACCGGACGCTTGCTGTTGGTGACGTTACGGAAGCCAAGATCCCAGAACGTCAGGGCCACCAGACCTTTTTCCGGAAGCTTTTGCATCAGGGCTTCGCCGAGCGGGCCGTCGACCAGCGCAAAGCCCTGCTTGTAGGTGCTCACGGCAAACGGGAAGTCGATGACGCCGAGATCCTTGACGAGCCCGACCACCGACGTCGTCGCCGGCGATTGCATTTCCTGTGTGCCACCGCGCAAGGCCTGTGTCTGTTGCTGTTCGGTCCCGAGCTGATTGGACGGATATTCCTTGACCTGGATCTTGCCGCCGCTCTTTGCCGTGACGATTTCGGCGAATTTCTTGACGCCCGCACTAATCGGATGGTCAAGGTTGTTCAGATGCCCGAACCGTATGGTCCGCTGTTGAATATCGTCAGCGGCCACAGCCGATGACGAGGCCATCAGGCCGGCGAGAAGACAGGACAACAGAATACTTTGCGTTCGATTCTTCATGGAACCCTCCGGGTGGTGAACGATGCACTATGGACTGCGAACTCCAGGAAAGGGCAACAAGCGACGCCCCCTTTGTTCATGCCGGCCGTTCCCGCCATCATGCCGCACGCCCCGGCAAGGCGTGAAGCCGGGACACTCTAGGACAACCATTTCATCGGCACGAGAACCAGCGACGGGAAAAACACGAGCAGGAACATCAGCGCCGTTTCCGCAATCAGGAACGGCCAGACGCCCTTGATGACGTCATCGAGGGATTCCTTTGACACGCCCGCCACGACGTTCAGCACATTGCCGACCGGCGGCGTCAGCAGGCCGATCGCATTATTCATGATGAAGATGACGCCGAAATAGATCGGATCGATGCCGGCCTGTTTGACGACGGGGACGAGGATCGGTCCGAGGATCAGCACGGTCGGCATGAGATCGAGCGCGGTGCCGATGACGATGACCAGCAGCGTGATGACGAACATCAGCGTGATCGGGTTGTCCATGAACGGCTGCAGCAGGACGACCACCTGGGCGGGGATGTCGGCGACGGTAATCAGCCAGGCCGAGACCATGGCGCTGGCGACGAGGAACATGATCGTCGCCGAGGTCCTGACGGCGGCGACCAGCACCCGGGGAATCATCGTCAGCTTGAGTTCGCGATAGATGAGCAATCCCGCGAACAGCGAGTAGAAGACGGCGACCGACGCCGCTTCCGTCGGCGTGAACACCCCTGCCTTCATGCCGCCGATGATCACCACGGGCAGCACCAGGGCCCAGACGCCGTCCCTGAGCGCCTTGCGCAAGCGGGCGAAGTCCATCGTCCGGGGCGGCGCGTCCTTGAAGTCCTTGCGCGCCACCAGCCACCAGGTGGCGGCGAGAATCATGGCCATCATCAGTCCGGGGAAAATGCCGGCGAGAAACAGCTTGGTGATCGACAACTGGGCCGTCACCCCAAAAATGACGATGGGAATAGATGGCGGCACCACCGGCGCAATGCACCCGGCCGAGGCAATCAAGCCGGCCGAACGCGGAACGTTGTAATTGGCGTTGCGCATCATCGGGATCAGCAGCGCCGCGACCGCCGCGGTGTCGGCGACCGCCGACCCGGAAATGCTGGCGACGATCGCCGCGGCGATGATCGCCACATAACCGAGGCCACCGCGGACATGCCCGACCAACGCATCGGCGACATCGACGATGCGCTGCGACAAGCCACCGGCATTCATCAGTTCGCCGGTCAGCATGAAAAACGGCACCGCCATCAGCGGGTAGTTGTTGGCGCCTTCCAAGAGGTTCTGGGCGACGATCTGGGAATCGAAATTCCCCATCTGGACCATCATCGCGACGCCGCAGATCAACAAGGAGAAGGCAATCGGCGCGCCGAGCGCCATGGCAGCCAGGAGCGCCAGGACAAAGGTTGCTATGGTCATGGAGGATTCGCCTACTCGCCCGAGCGGGCGCTATTCGGAATGAGTTCGTCGCTGGGCATGCGGCCGGTGAGCTGGCGCCACAGCGAAACGGCCAGGACCAGGGCCATGCCGGCACTGGCGATCAGCAGCGAGGCCTGGATGATGCCCATCGGGATATTGGTCACGGGCGCCAGATCCTCCATGCCGAGGACGACCTGCTTCCACGATCCATGCACGAGCAGCAGACAGCAGAGCAGCGAGAGAAAATCGGCGAGGAAGCGACAGACGCGCCGCCCGGTGTCGCCGAACAGGCTGATGACGCTGCTCATGCCGAGGTGGGCGTTGTCCTTCATGACGACCAGCGCCCCGATCAGCGTGATCCAGATGAAGAGAAAGCGCGACATCTCTTCCGAAAACATGATGCCCGTGTTGAAGCCATAACGCAGGACGACATTGCCGAAGACGAGCGTTGCCATCACGGCAAGCACGACCGCCAGCAGTCCTTCCACCCACTTCACGATTCTTGTCATGATGCCCTCTCTGGTCATGCCCGTGCCATGGCCTGTGCCGAATTCAGGAAAAGCGGCCGCCTGACAGGCGCCGCTTGCGCATCGCGGCGAGACCATTAAAGCAGCGCCATGTATCGTCAATTTGTCCGCTGCGACGCGCTTTGTATCCTTCTGTGTCAAAGTCATCAGCGATACATCGCGATACATAGCGGCGGTCGAAACGACTGGAAATCAACGCTGCGAGGGAGTTAAATTGACGCCATGAACGAACCCAAATCGGCCCATATCCTGGTCATCGATGATGATCGCGACATTCGCGAACTGGTCGGCGAATATCTGGAGCAGAATGGTTTTCGCGTTTCCTGCGCCGGAGACGGAAAACAGATGGACAGCGTCCTGGCGAGCAAAGCGCCGATCGATCTGATCGTCCTCGACCTGATGCTGCCCGGCGAAGATGGGCTCTCGATTTTTCGCCGCCTGCGCGCCGACTATCGCCCGCCGATTCCCGTCCTCATGCTCACCGCCCGGTCCGACGATATCGATCGCATCATCGGGCTCGAACTCGGCGCCGACGATTACCTGACCAAGCCCTTTGTGCCGCGCGAACTGGTCGCCCGGATCCGTGCGGTGTTGCGGCGGGTCCGCATGTTGCCGCCCTCGAGCGTGACCGAATCGAGCGCCCGCTCGGCGGCGTTTGGCGATTGGCGGCTCGACCTGCTGCAACGCAACCTGATCGACCAGCAAGGTGTCGTCACCCCGCTCGGCGGCGCCGAATACGCCCTGCTGCGCCTGTTTATCGATCATCCGCAACACATTTTCAGTCGCGACCAGTTGCTGACGCAATTGGCACGCCGGGAGTTCGAGATTGAGGATCGCTCGATCGACCTGCGGGTCAGTCGCCTGCGCCGCCGGCTTGGCGATCATGCCCGCGATCCCAAGTACATCCGGACGATTCGCAACGAGGGCTATGTCTTCGCTCAAGCCGTCAATTACGAGGCTTGACCGTGTTCCGCTCGCTATCCGCCCGTCTCTTCGCGATCCTGACGATCGGGCTCGGCGTCATCCAGATCGCCAGTTTCATCGGCTTCATGGCGTATCGAGGCCAGGAGATCAAGGAACAGATCACCCGTTTTCTCGGGGCCGACCTCTCGTTCGCCTACGACTTCATGCGCAGCCTTCCGCCCGAACAGCGCCTGGAATGGCTGGCCCGACTGAACCAGGGCTTTCATTACCGCTTTTCGCTGGAACCCGCATCGACACCCATCGTCGAGACGCCACCCAATGACGAACGACTGATCGAGCTGTCGGCGGTGCTGCGGGCGAACCTGCCGGCAGAAGCCAAGCTGAGCTTCCGCGAGCCTCCTGGCGTCCCCGCCTCGGCCAAGGACAAGTCGATCCAGACCGTGCTGGTACTCGATTCGCATCACGCCCTGGTGCTTCATCTGTTCGACCCGTTCAGCATGCCCTCCGAAGGTTCGCTGATGGCCTTCCTGGTCTTCGTCTTGCTGGCGGTATCGCCCTTCGTCTGGTGGGCCGTCCGCGTGGCGACGCGCCCGATCGATCGCATGCTCCTCACCATCGAGCAATTCGGCAAGCATCCGAATTCGCCGCCGGTCCCCGAAGCCGGCCCGGATGAACTGAAGAAGGCGGCGCAGGCGGTCAATGCCATGCGCGAACGAATCCTCCGGCATATCGAGGAAAGAACGCAAATCCTGGCGGCGATCGCCCATGATCTGCAGACGCCGTTGACGCGGCTGCGCCTTCGTTGCGAAGCGCTGGTCGCCGGCTCGCAGCGCGATCACCTGATTCACGATGTCGAATACATGGCCGAACTCGTCACCGAAGGGCTCGATTACGCGCGCAGCGCGCAGTTGTCGGAGACCCTGACCGCGATCGAAGTCAATCAATGGCTCGAAGGGATGATTGACGATGCGCTCGATTCAGGCGCCCAGTGTCGTCTGACAGGACACGCCAACACCCCGTACTCGGGCGCCCTTCGCGCGCTGACGCGCGCCATGCAGAACCTCATCGAGAACGCGCTCAAATATGGCGAGGAAGCCGAGATCCGGATCGAGGACTCGCCGGAACGACTGTTGATTCGCGTGCTGGATAATGGCCCAGGACTGAGCGACGATATGCTCCCCAGGGTGTTTGACCCGTTTTTTCGCGTCGAACAGTCAAGAAGTCGCGAAACCGGCGGCAGCGGTCTCGGCCTGAGTATCGCGCGCAACATTATCTGTGCCCATGGCGGTGACATTCGTCTCGCCAATCGACCGGAAGGCGGCCTTGAAGTGAGCGTTGAATTGCCGCGGAAAATACCGGCAGGAACATCCTTGCCGAGAGACTCCGAAGATAGACGGTTACCCAACCCCAAATCCTTCCGGAGCTAAAGTCATGTACCTCTATATCGGCGGCGGGGTCCTGACTACCGACCACGAAACGGCTTCATTTACTCATCCCGTATTTGTCTTTGAGTTCAACGCATACGGACCGGATGAGTTTCTCGAAGAAATTGCGATTGATGAGCGCCCCGTACGTGCTGCAGAATTTGTCGCCAGGACTTTTATCGCCGAGCAAGGAAAAGGCAGAAGATACTCGCACAATGAGTACAACCTGATCGCGCGATTCGCCGCCCTACCCCTCAGCGAATATGGTTACGAGGAATAAGGTTTTCCTTGGGCAAGGATCGGCATCATCGATCGCTGATTAGGGGGGAACCTATCCAGCAGAGCCCCACTCGTTGTGAAGTGGTTGTCGGCGGATCGACCGATTTTGACTTTGACAAGAGCGTCAAAACGCAACCCTCGACAAATTGTATTCAGAAAAAACCCATCAAAAGACTAGCGTTGTACCACAGTCATGTTATAGGTCGAATACGCAAAACCATATAGCATACTGTGTAGACAACCAGTCTCAAACTAGTAATTTCTGCTAACCAATACAACCAGTCAGCAACTGGAGATAACAATGTTTGAAAGCAATCGATTGTCTCATCGCCTATTACTGCTTGTGATCATTGCCATTATCGGCTTGGTGACCTTAGGCGGAACATCTCTGTGGCTCTTGCGTAGTAGTCTTGAGGCCGCCGAACAGCGTCGAATCAACGATATCGTTGATTCAACGACCGCGACACTCGATTATTTCTACGCACTAGAACAATCTGGCAAGTTGTCGCGTACAGATGCACAAAAGGAGGCACTAGCCGTTTTGCGCAAGACGCGCTTTGAACAAGGAAAGAACTACATTTTCATCAACGGTCCAGACGGTAGCGTTGTGCTTTCGCCCCTAAAACCAGAAAGCGAAGGCACCAACATGCTCGGCAAGAAAACAGCAGATGGTGTCTTACTCTGGGACGAAATGACCGCAGCCATCAAAAAGGGAGAAGCACGAATGATCCCTTACAAATGGCCGAGAGTGGCTAATGGGGATCCGGAGCAGAAATATTCCTGGATTCGTCCTTATGCACCTTGGGGTTGGGCCGTCGGAACAGGAATCTACCTCACTGCTGTAGATGAAGCATATCGTTCTGGGCTTGCATGGACTGCTGTTATTGGCATTATCCTGCTGAGCTTGATCGCTGGGGTATCTTGGATGGTTGTACGTAGCGTTATCCAGCAATTGGGGGGTGAACCGGGCTACGCTGTCCGAGCTATGCGGGCTTTGGCGCAAGGCGACCTAACCACGAATGTCAGAAATCTTGGCCGAGCGGATAGTCTGCTCGGTACCCTAGGACAAACCATTATACAACTGCGCTCGATGCTCTCCGAGATAGCGACCAATGCCGAAAGCGTGGCGAAACACTCGCAATCCGTGTCCAGTGCAACGCGTGATATAGCGTCGGCTTCCACAAAACAATCTGAATCAACTTCTTCGATTGCTGCTGCAATCGAAGAAATGACCGTCAGTGTCAATCACATTTCGGACAGCGCACAAAACTCTTCGGACAATGCCTTGAAGGGCGTAGCAGCCACTCACGAAGGCGAGGCTCTCGCATCTGATGCTGCGCTGGAAATGCGAAAGACCGCGACATCTGTGGGCGAGGCCGCCACCAAAATCAGGGACCTCGTCGATCGTGCTAACGAAATCGGCACCATCGCGAATGTCATTAAAGACATCGCCGCTCAGACAAATCTGCTTGCTCTAAACGCGGCCATTGAAGCAGCACGCGCAGGTGAATCTGGGCGAGGATTTGCTGTTGTCGCTGACGAGGTTCGCAAGCTTGCCGAACGTACATCAAACGCAACGGTACAAATTGAACAGATGTTGAAAGGTATTCAGGATGACACTCACCTCGCCGTAGAAGTCATGAACGATGTAGCAATTCAAGTCAAGAACGGTGTCGGGCAAGTTCAGGCTGTCGCCGATACGCTCCACGTGGTGCAAACAGAAGCCACTAACGCTCTCGGTGCATCTCGTGCCATCGCAGAGGGAACACGCGAACAGGTAACTGCCAGCACTTTAGTCGCTCAACAGGTCGAACAGATTTCTTTATCGGTAGAAACCACGACTGAATCAATGCGTTCTGCAGCAACTGCTGTTGAGTCCTTAGAGAAACTTGCCGAGAACTTGCATCGAATGACAGCTCGATTTAAGTATTGATTTCTGGCGTGAACCAGGGAAATTTGGTAACGGACAGTTTTTCCTGGTTCCGTTCAACCGGTTTTGATTAAGCTTGCCAATCAACTCGCGACGACTTCAATCGTAAACAATCTCCTCATTTCCCGGCTCAGAGGCATGAAGCAGTAATACTCATTCACGTGCAATGCTAAGGATGCAAATCGAAAGGAACTGTAGACGACTCTTGCCGCCGTTTCACAGCTTTTCGGCCATTACATAAAATCGCTCGCTTCTAGAATGCTTTTAGCACTTGACCGGTGTTCTCAACAGTAGCAAAGCCAATTCTCGCCTGGTATTGTTGTCGCCACCAATTGGAGTCATTCCGTCTCGGAGTTTGCTATGTTCGGCAGACTGTCCTTCCAGAAAAAACTGTTGCTTATGATTATGCCGATCTTGATGGCAGGATTGTTGCTGCTTGATTGCGCATCGTATTGGTACATCAATCGTGTCATCGAAGGAAATCTGACAACAAGCATGCTCGAAACGACAGGGAAGACAGCTGAAACGATCAATATTTGGCTCAAGACCTTACTTCTCGAACCGGAGACCATCGCATCGACTGCAATGGCAAAGAGCATTAACAACGATTTTCGATTGATTGATGCATTGAATGTCGATCGGCATAAAGTACTGCATGAAAAATATCCGGATCTATTTCAGGATATTTATGCGGCGAACGGAACAGGTGAATATCACACAGTTCGCCAGAATGAAAATGGCGACTTCACTCTTTTTGTTGGAGACATCAGCAACCGTGACTACTTTCGGTCGGTTATGTCCGGAGGCCTTGCGCAGATTACTCCACCCCTAGTATCAAGAACCACGGGGATTCCAACAGTCTTTCTGATTGCGCCAATTCATGACAGCAAGAATGTTCCACAAGGTTTGGTCGGAGCCGGAGTTTCACTAGAGTACGTAAAAAAGATGGCTGAAAGCCTCAAAACAGGGAAGACGGGTTATGGCAT
Organism: Propionivibrio dicarboxylicus; assembly: GCF_900099695.1. Classification (GTDB taxonomy): domain Bacteria; phylum Pseudomonadota; class Gammaproteobacteria; order Burkholderiales; family Rhodocyclaceae; genus Propionivibrio; species Propionivibrio dicarboxylicus. Next base: position 208,174 of record NZ_FNCY01000004.1, read on the forward strand.
TGTTATAGGCAAGGATGGCCTAATCATTATTCATCCGGATGAATCGCTAGCCATGCGAAAAAACATTGTCGAGCTCGAAGATCCTTCAGTTGTCGAGCTCGGTAGAAGAATGATCGCTGGTGGCTCAGGAATGTTTAGCTACGTCTACCAGGGCGTACCGAAGGTTGCGTTCTATAAACCGGTTCCCATCGCCGGTTGGTCAGTTGCAACGATCATCACTGACGATGAGCTGTTTGCGCCAGTCACCCAAATGATCCAGTCGTTGGCAATAAGTACAGTGGCCGTTCTTGCTGTCATCGCAATCATGCTGATCCTCGCGGCTCATCGCATTACTCAACCTATTCTCGAGGTCTGTAAGGCAGTGAGTCGCTTTGCTTCTAAGGATTTTACAAGTCGGTTGCCCATGTCCTCGCGCGATGAATTGGGGAGCCTGGCCCATAATTTCAATAGCATGGCAGAGACGATTCAACGCCATAGTGAAACGCTTGAACGGAAGGAACGCGAGTTTCGATCGCTGACGGAAAACTCTCCAGACAACATTGCTCGCTACACGCCCGATGCAAGACTGATATATATAAATCCGGCGCTCGAACAAGTGCTTGGCGCAAAACTTGCCGACGTTGTAGGAAAGCGCCCAACAGAAAGACAGTCTTCCCCTGTCTTTCTGGAATATGAAGAAAAAATCCTCTCCGTTGCGCGTACGGGCATTCCCGATGAAGTCGAATTCTCCCACCTTAACGCGAACGGAGAGCGATACGACACTCATATCCGCCTTGTTCCGGAATTTGACGAGAAGCAAAATGTTGTAAGCGTACTAATCATCGGGCGCGACATTACCCAACGCAAGCTATCGGAAATGGAGTTGCAATACTCCATGGCGCTAATCAATGCGGCCCTTGAGTCGACGGTTGACGGAATCCTTATCGTAAGGGATGGAAAGATCGTTCGGTGGAACCAGAGATTCGCCGACCTCTGGCAAGTGCCGAAGCATCTCTTGGAGCCGAATGACGACAAGCCGCTACTCGCATACGTGACAGCGCAGATGGCCAATCCGGAAGTTTTCTTGGCGAAGGTTGAGGAACTTTATGACCACCCGGAAATGACGAGTTTTGACAGCCTGCATCTTGCTGACGGACGTGTCTTTGAGCGCTACTCTCAGCCGATGATTATCGCCAAAGAAATTGTAGGACGATATTGGTCGTTTCGTGACGTAAGCGCACACAAACGGGCAGAAGACAAGATTTATCATTTGGCATTTTTTGATCAACTAACGAGCCTCCCCAATCGGATACTGCTGCAGGATCGCCTGAGGCAAGCGATGGCGGCCAGTACACGCAATGAAAATTACGGTGCGCTACTGCTCATTGATCTCGATAACTTCAAGATCCTTAACGATACGCTCGGCCATGACATGGGAGACGTCTTGTTGCAACAGGTGGGTCAGCGTCTAGGCAAATCTGTGCGCGAAGAAGATACCGTTGCGCGGTTTGGTGGTGATGAATTCGTCGTAATGCTGGTTGGCTTGGGTAGAGACCAAGCTAACGCCGCGACTCGGTCCGAGATCGTTGGAAAAAAAATCCTCACCAACCTGAACCAGGCCTTTCAACTCAAGAAGACCTCGTATCACATTAGTGCAAGCATTGGGGTCGCTCTGTTCTATGGCCAACAGAAAGAGGCCGAGCTTCTCTTGAAACAGGCTGATCTCGCTTTGTATCGAGCAAAAGACGGAGGGCGTAACACCCTGCGATTCTTCGATCAAGACATGGAAAATGCGGTGGTTAAACGAGCCACTATGGAAAGTGAATTGCGCGAGGCTCTTCAAAAGCGGCAGTTTGTTCTCCACTATCAAATTCAGATCGCTGAGAATAAGACAATTGGTTCGGAAGTTCTTGTGCGTTGGATACATCCACAGCGCGGTCTGATTTCTCCCGCTGAATTTATTCCTCTTGCTGAAGAAAACGGGCTAATTCTGCCGCTCGGCTATTGGGTTCTCGAAAACGCTTGCACACAGCTTGCCGTCTGGGCCACACAACCCAAGTTTTCCGACCTTACGATTGCCGTCAATGTGAGCGCACACCAATTCCGGCAGTCGGACTTCGTAAATCATGTACTGACTGTGCTGGAGAAAACTGGAGCGAACCCGAAACGACTGAAGTTAGAGTTAACAGAAAGTACTCTGGTATCCAATTTCGAAGATGTTATTCAAAAGATGGTTGCATTAAAAGATCGAGGAATCAGCTTCTCGCTGGATGACTTCGGCACAGGTTATTCTTCATTGTCATATTTGAAGCGGTTGCCGTTGGACCAATTAAAAATAGACCAGTCATTCGTACGCAATGTATTGGGAAATTCGAATGACGCGGCTATTGTCAGAACCATTATTGCTTTGGCGGATTCGCTAGGTTTGGGCGTTATAGCAGAGGGGGTGGAAACCCCGATGCAGAGGGATTTTCTTTCTGGCTCTAGTTGCCATGCTTATCAGGGTTATCTCTTTGGACGTCCAGTGCCCATTAGTGAATTTGAAGAGATAGTGCAACATAGGTTCGGAGACGGAGGCAAACAGTGAACCAGATCCCAACATGACGGGCTCTTCCCGATGACTATCCTTTCGCATGAGCGTTCCAATGTCTGGATTATCGTTCTCCTGCTAGGAGTTAACGTTGCTGCGGGCTTGGCTATAGTTTTCGCGTTGAACTATCTTCATGACCAACAACTCGACCACGCGAAGAGAGAAACTCAGAATCTGAGCCTAGCAGTCGACCAAAGCATCCGCCATGAAATCGGAAAACTGGATCTTTCTCTCCGAACTGTGATCGGTCAGATGCAAGATCACACGCTAAAATCCGGACAAATTGATCGTCGTGCAATTCAGAATGTCATCGACCATCAAAAAGCGATCATCCCCGAGGCCAATATCTGGACAGTTAGTGACGCCGACGGCAACGTGATCCTCCATGCGGCCGGCAATCAACCGCGACCCGTGCTATCTGATCGCGAATACTTTATTGACCTTAAATCTGGTAACAAAACCGGTCTGGTGATTACCAAACCTTTGATTGGGAGAGTGACGGGAAAGTGGGAAATAATTCTTGCGCGAGCCTACCAAGACAACGCCGGCCATTTCGCGGGAGTTATCCTGACATCCTTGTCCGTCTCTTTTCTCGAGAGATTGATCTCTGAATTTAAGGTTGAGCCGAGAAGCATTCTTGTATTGCGCGACAAAGAGCTTGGATTGATTGCGCGTTGGTCCCCGAACGAAAGCCAGAGGACCTACGTGGTCGGAGACACAAATACATCCGAGGAGTTGAAAGCCCTAATCGACAAAGGACTCGGTCAAGCTACTTATAAGGCTGTCAGCGTTTATGACCCCGTCGAACGCATCTTTACCTATCGTCTTATTGGCGAAGTTCCGATGTACGCTGTCGTTGGTGTTTCGACGGACGACTATCTGGCTGAATGGTATCAACTGCGCAATATCAGCGCCGGCTTCTTGGCGTTCTTTCTGGCTCTGACAAACATCTCGACAAGTCTCTTGTATCGCAAATGGCGACGGCAACTTCAGGCAGAACAGGCGCTGCGTAAAAGTGAACGTCAATTTCGTTCTTTGGCTGAGAACACGCCAGATTGTATTGCCCGCTATTCTATTGATGGTCGTTTGGCTTACATGAATCCATCTTGCATAAAAATTACCGGAAGAACACTGGCTGATATTGAAAACGCAATGGTTTTCGATTGTGGCCCACCTGGATATGCGCAAAAGGTACTAAACGTCGCCCGCACAGGTGTTTCCGATCACCTGGATGAAAGCATAACCCTAGAAGACGGCCGCATTCTTACGCATCACATCCGATTCATTGCTGAGTGCGACGAAATTGGCAAGCCACGGGGCGTACTAGCTATTGGACGCGACATCACTGAACGCAAAGAAATGGAAAAAGCACTGAGGCAACACGAAGAACAGCTTCAGCATATCGCCTATCACGATGCATTGACAGGACTGCCCAACCGGATTTTGTTAACTGACCGTTTGAACCAAGGCATTGCCAACGCCCTTCGCTCTGGAGAGAAGCTTGCGGTTGCTTATCTGGACTTGGACAAATTCAAACCGATTAATGACACTTTTGGGCATGAGGTGGGCGATCAAGTGCTCAAGACCGTAGCCGAGCGTATGAGAGGCATCCTACGTGCCGTCGACACCGTTGCCCGCATTGGGGGGGATGAGTTTGTGCTGTTACTTGTCGGACAAACGAGTAACAAGAGTATTGGAGAAACCTTGAATCGTGTGTTGGAAGCAATCGCTACGCCCGTGGTTTTTGCGGACTATCATTTCCAACTCTCGGCTTCTATTGGTGTAAGCCTGTATCCTGAGCACGACGTCGATCCGGATATCCTTCTACGCAATGCCGATCAATCCATGTATGCAGCCAAGCAATTAGGACGTAATCAGTGTGTTTTTCATGGTCAGAGGAACTGAAGCAAGAGTAGTCAGACGTGTGATTTAATGACGCGGGGAGAGGTACACCATCGGGACATCGTGATACGTGAACGGTTGCTTTGGCCGAGAACTACGAAGTCCCTTCATGAGTGCTGATCATTTCCCACGAATGACTACTATTTTCCTGCTGATGCCACAAAAACAAAATGGGTTACAACTTTACAAGTTGTAACCCATTGAATTTGTTGGCGGAGTGGACGGGACTCGAACCCGCGACCCCCGGCGTGACAGGCCGGTATGCGGAAGTCAATAAATCAACAACTTAGATTTGTATTTTCCTAATACGTCGCGCCTTGAAACCCTTGGAAATACTAGGCACGAATTCCGCATCTTAGGAAATTTCGAGCTAGATCAAAGCTGATTCCGCATCTCGACGAATCACCAGTCCGCGCAATATTTTGCCGCCGCCTTTCACCCACTTTTTCAACTCCGCCGGAACATCGTCCCACTGTCCGGCGTTGATTTTTTTCCGCAGCGTTGATGCCTTGAGAGTTCCGGCGCCGAGGTTGAATGCGAAGTCAATGATCGCGGCCAGGCGCTTCGGATCGTCGATGCCAGGACATAGCCGCAGCACGGCCGGCAGATAAACTGTGCGGACCATCCAAAGAAGAAGCCCGTCGGCGCGATCGCGCGTGATTGGAGAATCGGCCAGGGAGACGCGCGCGCCGTCCTCATAGAAGGTACAACCGACGCCGATTGTCGGCACCCCAGCCGGGCATAGATAGGGGCTCAGATAGCACCCCTCGAACCGCCGCGCCAGGGCGGCCGCTACTTCGACCGCGTCGATCATTTTCCACGCTTGCTCAAGTGGCGATCGGCGACATAGATGCCGAGGATTGCGCCGACGAGCTCACGAGTCCATTCGTCAAGCGTGAAGCCTGAGTTGAAGAACTGGAACACAACGATCGCCATTGCCATAGAAGCGAGAGCAGGACGAATTGAGCCATTCCATACGTCGAGGAACCTGATGCCGGTCTGCTTTCCGACATCGGCAACGGCCTGCGCCCAGGCACTAGTTTCGGCCTCCACCAGTGCGGCGTCCATTCTCGCCTCGATGACCTTGACGCCGAGATCGGCCTGCACCTTGATCGCTTCGAGGTTCCGAGCGTGCTGCGCTGCGTCGAGTTCGCCCTGTAGCTTGAGCCGCTCGATTTCAAGCGCGGCCTCCTGCTTTTTCGAGAAGAAGGCCGCAACCTCGCCGAAGATCAGTCGAAAGGCATTCCCGCCGAGAAAAGAAAGAAGTGCGGTAAACATCTCAAACCCCCGATCTCAGCGCTGTTTTAATGGCGTGGATAAAATCCTGCCAGACAGCCGAAGCTACGAACGCGAAGAAAGCCAGAAGCGCCCAAGTAATCGAAGATTGTGAAACCTTTGTCATCATCAACGTGCGCGCATTTCTGCGCTCTATCTGCGAATCGACATACATCGCGCGCTTTGTGATTGCCTCGACCCCGCCGATACGATCAACTTCTTCCATCATTTTGTCTTCACGCCCTTGATGCTCTTTCAGGGTTGATAAAGTCGAATCGTGAGCGTCCGCCAGACGATTAAGGGAAAACAAAATGTGTTTGTCGATCGCTTTCCGATCGCCAGAGATGATGATCTCGATTTCTTCGTCGCTGAGAATTCGTGGCTTAAAGGCAGACTCTTGCGAATAGACGGACATCGCGCCTCCTATTTGTCGCTCAACGGCTGCGTTGTGATCGCGCGCAAAATCGTGACAACAACAGCGATCACAATACCGGCGATTGCCTGCCCTTTCTGGTCAAGAGGAAGCAACCCTATATACCCTTGAAGAACGGAAAGGATTGCCAGGGCGATTGAGAAAACAATCGTTTTCGATTTGAGAACTTTCAGCATCACAGCGCCCCCAAGATGAACGAGTGCAATTCTTCGTACCGAAGCCCGTATGAATTTCCAGCTTTGCGGACCAGTTCTTTGCCGACGATATTTCCTTCTTCGTCGAAAACATCGTGGTACAGGTCATCCCACTCGTCGTAGCAAAGGATCGCATAGTCTTCGGCGTTCAATCCTTCGGCCTCGAACGCGGCTTTTACTTGCTGCGCGATTGCGCCGACGTGCCATCGGGCCTTGTCGCCCTTGGATTCGACGGCGTCGTTGAACTTAAAAGCCCTGATCAATGCTTTAAGTCGCAACGCAACAGATTTCTCCGCGTCGGACAGGCATCTAATTTGCTGTTTTTGCCTCTCGTCAGAGGTATTAATTGTTGCGGTTGCTGCATACAGTTGCGTCCAGCGGACTCCGCTCGAGCCTAGAGACAGGGTATTGTCAGGAGTTGGGTATAGTCCGAATCCGTCTTGCAAATAGACTTTCCATGCTCCTCCGTTAATACCGAAATACATCAGCGTCGAATTGAAGTCGTAGGCGATCCGGCCGTCATAGACGCTGACGCCATTTGTGACCGTCGTGGTCTTCGCGAAATCATAGACACCGAGATTTGTTACGCCTCCGCGCACGCGGACATAACCAGATCCATCAGTCGCACCGCCTGCGTCCATGCCGCCGCCATTTCCGTGGCGTACGGTCGCTTTTGCCCCACCAATGTTTGTCGGGTTTGCTCCTACTGTAAGCGTATCAACAGAAGGAATGTTCGGCGCGATGTACATTTTAGACGCGCCGCCAGAGCATCTATTCCCAATATCTAGGCCTTCAAGCCCATTTGTCGGATTTCCGCTCAGTCCGCTGTGATAGTAGTTATATGTGTCAGGAGCGGTCGAGTTATAAACATAGTTTCCCGAACTCGACATTCCGTCGCCAAGGATGAATATGTCGAAGATCTGGAACGACCAGAACGATTTGTGAGCCGTATTTTCTCTGGCAAGGTTCCCCGTAACCGTCGAGTGTGCGCCCTTAACGCTGATGCCGTGCGAGCCGTTCCCGGTACAAAGATTGCCAGATACAACAGCAAACTTGCCGTTGTTGGTTACCCCGGTAGCCCGGTTGTTGGTGCATCTGTTTCCGGAAACGATCGTTCCGCTGATCTGAGAATCGACCGCCGGAGAACCATAAACGACCTGAGCGTCAATCCCGTCGTAATAGTTGTTGAAGACGTGATTCTTCTTGATGATGCCGTTTGTGCAAATGACGCCTGTAGAATTCGAGCCGTCGTACTGATAGGTCTTGATGCCGCTTTCGCCGTTATATGACGTGCTGTTCCCGACGGCAGAATACTCGTCGTTACCGATAAACTGGATCGCGCACTGAGCCGCGTATTTAACCTTGTTGTGGACGGCTGAATTATTGACGCCCCTCGGAAGCGTGAACTCCCCGTTGGTCGCTGCAACGCCGTTGATGAAATTGATCGCCTCACGCCTTCCGCCGTGCGTGCACGACTTTACGGTTGAGTCCCTATACCCCTCAAGCGTCACGCAGGCCTGGTATCCAGATATGCCAGAAACGAACACATCGCTGCCGCCAGAAGGTGACGAAACGTTAAAGTAGATGCCGCCAGGTTGGAAATTATTCCATTGATCCTTGATCGCCTGGCTCAAGCTGCTCCAAATGTCCGTGTCTTGGCTGTTCGGAAGATAACCCTCAAGCGATTGCACCACATCGCTTGCCGAGTTCGTCCATGTGGTTGTGTTCCGAAGCAGCGTGTACGGAATGGTAACGGGCAAAAACTTCAACCTTCCAATTATGCGGCTGCCAGATCCATCCGTGATTAGGAACGGAAGAACGTCGGACTTGATGGTCGCCCCGGAAGCTTTTATAAACACGGCGCCCGTATATGTTACGGTGCTCGTGATCTTGTAGGAGTATCCAGACCCTAGGAAATCAATCGGCTTTCCGCTATTAATCGCAGCCTGAATGGCGGCGGTATCGTCCGTCGTCCCATCTCCGACTGCGCCAAAATCCAACACGCTGACATGCTCGCGCAACTTGTCTTGGACCCACCGCTTTACGGCACCGGTTCCGTTCTGGATAAACCCGATCAACGACGCCCCGGTCGATGCAGCCAGATCAATCAGCGAGGATCCTGCCTGCGCGACGTACAGAACCAATTTGCCGAGCGAGTCGAATCCGACTACCTTAAACGCTCGATCCGAAGCGTTGTTGTCGCTGCTCACGGGCAGCGCGATAGCTCGATCGACGTTCTCTTTTATCTGCTTGATAAGCGACGTGCACCGGTCGAGCGCAGTCTCGACAATCTCCGCGAAGAACTTGCCACCATTCGGTAGCTTTGTCGGTTGCTCGTACTTGAAATTGCCGACGATCGTAAGCTTTTTCGTGCTCGGCAGCGCCGCGGTCGCGCCCCCCACCTTGTAGACAATTTCGCCGCCGGGGTCGTTGTCTTGGTCGTTGTTGAGCGTTACAGTGTAGTTGGTGTTGAGCGCTAGGTCGGTCTCGGCGCCTGTAGCAATAACGGTCTCAACGACCCGGATGTCGGTCTCGGCGAAGACCTTGAACTCGAAGGTATAGGACGATGCAGAATCGTTCCCGGTGTACGGCCCTGCCTTGGCATCTGCGGTGGCTACAGTCATCTTAGACCCCTTTTCTAACAAGCAGAATTTTCGGTCGGGGCCCGTATTTCAAGGGTACGGGCTACTGCTTCGGCGGGCCGACCACAAGCGCCATCGGGTTCTCGGTCTTGCCTTCGGCCATTGCTGCAATACCGTCCGCTGTCCGGTTGATCTGGCCGCTTGGGTAGTGGAAGATGATGCCGCCGACATTGTTCGCCGCCTTGAACAGCGCCATGTCGGCATCGCCTTGGCTGATCTGCGTCCCGAGCTTGTCAATTTCTTGGAAAAGTCGCAGGCCGGCCGCCCCGCCGTAGGACGTTTTGAACTGCTCGACGCCGGCGATCTTCTGCACCGCCGCAGTGACCTCGCGCGTGCCGACCATCAGGCCGAGCAGGTAACTGATCTGTTCGGCGATGAGCTTCTTGACGAGCTTGTCCTCGTCATCCCCACCGCCGCCACTGAGCGCTTCCTTGAGTAGCGTACCGAGCACCGCCGGCACCGAGTAGAGCAGCAGGTAGTCGAGCGCGAGACTCGGGTAGAGCTTCGGCTGCGTGATCTTCTCCTTGGTCTTTTCGACGCCCAGGTTGTAAGCGACGTTGAAGAACGAGTAGAAATTCGTGAAGAGCTTGAGCGCCGGCCCGCCCCGCTGGATCTGCGCAAGGTCTTTGACCTGCCCCCCGCCTTGCGCGTCGATAACAGCCTGATCAGCCAGCGCGACGGCACGGTCTTCGTCTTCGCCCGCGGCGATGGCCTTCTCGTAGGCGCCGAGCCAGGTGGGCACGTCCGCAACCATCTGCATCTTCTGGATAAGGACAAAGAAAGTCGAGCGCACCGGGTCGAGTTTCGATCCTTGCACCTGATTCTTGATCTCGTTGATCTCGCGCTGCATCGTCGCGGCGCGCGAGGCCATCATGGCGCTCTTGCCGTTGATCTCTTCGATCGTGTCGAGCGGTGCCTTGATCCATTCGCCGAGGCCCTTGGCAACCCATCCCGGCCCGATGCGGACCATCGACTGTGTTAGACCAAGGGGCTGCAGCAGCGAGGTCGTCAGGTTCCAGCCGAGGCCGGCAATGGTGGCGCCGGTGCGGACATGGTTGAGGCCTCGCTCGAACACGTTCTGCGCGGGCACGTCACCGGCCGCGATGTCCTCGATGGCCTTCTTGAAGATGCCTACCGTCTCAGGCCCGTAGTAAGTGCGGATTGGCGCGTCGAGGCTGCGCAGCAGGCGATTGGCGTCGATCAGCCACTCGTGCCATGAGAGGTCATGGATGACCTCATTGGTGCCTTGGTACAGGCCGGCGAATGAGTACAGCAGCGGGCGGCCGGTGACTTCCGCGGCCCGGCTCTTGGTGAAGCTGCGGCGAGTCGTCGCGCTCGTGTATGCGCCCCGCATCTGCTGCTTCGCCGCCTCGGCCTCGGCGTGCTGCTCGGCACGGCCCGAGCGGTTGGCGTCGTACTTGATCGGATAGTAACCGCCCTTGAGCGTCTTGCCGCCGAGCGTGATCGGCACCGGCTCGACCCAATCCGGTTCTTTGCCGTAGATCCTACGCTCTTTGGCAGCGATGTCCGGCCGGTAAGACTCGAAGAAGTCCCACACCGCCTGCACGAAGTCGGCCTCTTCTGGCGTGATCGTGTCGAGCAAGGGCTTCAAGCGCGTTAGCGTCCAGCCCTCGCCGTCGAGCAGGCGCTGCATGTTGCCCTCGTTGCCGAGGTTGAGCGCGATGGCGATGCGTTCCTCGCGGTTGTAGCTGCCGCCGAGCGTCTCGAAGTACTGACCTTTACCGCCCATTTTGCCCGACTCGACGATCGGCTTGATGAGCTCATAGAGCCGCGCCGTGGCATCCGCGCGCATGGTTGTCTCGCGGTCACCGGCGGCGTTCATCGAGCGGATGAAGTACTCCCACACCGGCCCACCGTCGTTGAAGCCGTCCATCTCGCGCGCTGCGCTCGCCATCTTGCGGTGCATAGCAAGGAAGCGATTGCCGGCGTCGGCCAGAACCGCGCCGGTAGTGTTGCGGGTGCGCAACTCGCGCACGCGACTGGCGTGCTGCTCGATGCCGGCGGCGATCTCGTCGCGAATGGCCTGGAATTCGCGCTCGTCCTTAGCCGTCAGCAGTTTTTTCTTGAGTCGGCCGAGGTGCTCGATCTGCTTGATGGTATCAACAAGGCCGCGCATCTCTTCGAGCGTGAGTTCCCGGTAGGGCTTGCGCAGCGCCTCGGTGAGGATCTCGGGCGGGATGTCCGGCTCGAATCCATGGTCGCGCTGCGACTCGACCCAGGCGAGCAGGTTGGCTCGCTTGTCGGCGGCCTTGTTCGTCACCGACGCGCGCAGGTCGAAGCGTTCGAGCAGTTGGTCGATCTGATCGACATACTCGGTGTCCAGCCCCTTGCGCGTGCCTTCGCTGTCGAACTTGCGCAGGTAGTTGATGCTGCGCTCGATCTCGGTCAGTGCGTCATAGGACAGGCGCGTCGCGTAGTTCTGCACGAGTTGATTGCGCTTCTCGACGGCGGCGGTCGTGGTGTCGCCTTCCTTGAGGGCTTTCTCGGCGGCCTTGGCTGCGCGGGTCTCAGCGGTGGCGTGCTGGCTCGGTCTGATGTCGCGGATCTTCTTGCGCGCGATCGTGGTGGCGGCGAAGTCTTTGGCGGCCTTCGAGATGGCGCGCACCGGACCGACTGCCTTCGACAGCGCCGTTAGCTCGGTGGCGACGAAGCGGGCCCGCGCCTCGTTGTGGATCGCCTCATCGACGGCGCGGGCGAGCGTGTCGGGGCTCGAGAGATCGCCGTAGCGTTCGAGCACACGCTGGTCGGTCATGCCCTCGATGAGTTGCGCTTCCGGCTCGGCGGCAATGAGTTCGCGCACGAGTTGATCGCCGGAAGTGAAGCCGAACATCTCGGCAACGAGGTCAGGATGCAGACCGTCCTTGCGCGTCATGCCCTGCAACTTTTCAAGCGCCGGGCGGGCAAGCATTGCCTCGGGGTACATCTCGGCCAGCGCAGCAGTGTCGAGCCGGTGGCCTTTCTCGACCTTGATCTGTTCGCCTTCCGGTGTCGTCATCTCACCACGCTTGAGGAAGTGCATGGTGGCATAGACCGGCATGGCGCGCACTTCGGCCTTGACCTCGGCCTCGACGGCCTTGCGCTTCTCCGCGGCGTCCTTCTGCATCTGCTTGAGCAGCCGGCCGCGGGCATTGTCGAGCCAGCGCATGTCGCGCATAGACTTGCGTTGCAGGTCATCCACGGCGGTCTGCGTCGCTTCCTCGCCGCTCTTCTGGTACTCGGCCCACATCTGTGCGTCGCTCATCTGCTCGGGCGCGGTGAAGAGGGGCGCCATCGAGCGCGCGGCTTCGCCCTGCTTGATGGCTTCGTCGGTGGCGACGAGCCGGTCGAACACTCGGCGGATGTCGTCATTGATCTCAACGTTGAGCGCCTTGACCGACTTGTAGACATTGATGAGCCAGGCACGGAAGCGGGCGAAAATGCCATTAAGTTCTTCGCTCGGGGCCTGCCCATCGAACAGATAGGCCTCAAAGCCTCGCGCGAATTTCTCGTGATAGGGGCGCTTCTCTTCAAGTCCCAGGCCGCGCCATGCGTCGATGCTCTCAACCCCGAGCCACTTGAGCGCGGCGGTCAGATCATCGACGATCTCGGCCGGGGCGTTCGGCTGGCTGGCGATGCTGGTGAGCACCTCAAGCTGGAAGTGCCCCATCTCGTGCAGGAAGGTCGAGAGGTCGGCATTCTTGAAGAGGGTGATGACGCTCGGCGTCTGCGTGATGTCGTTGCCGAATGCGATCTCGCCACGGTTGCCGGTCTGGGTGGGTTGCGTGAAGAACTGCCCTACGTCCAGAGCCGGCCCCGCGGTCAGCACTTCTTGCCGCCGCCCTTCTTGCCCTTGGCCATTTAGATCACCCCCTTCTGGTTGATTAGGTTGCGAAATCCCGAGCGCGGTGCTGACGGCATCGACGACGCGCTGCATGAAGTTCGGCTCGGGGGCTGCGTCTTGCGCGAGCGATTGCTGCGGCACGCGCACCATCGAGTGCATACTGCTAAAATCGCGCGCTTTCCCGACGTTGTACTTGAAGCCGAGCGACTTGTAGAAGGAAGCCAGTTGCGACTTGCTTGGGCCGCCTTTGCCAATGGGTTCCGCCGTGAGAAATACAGGCAAGCCAAGGGCGTCTGCTTTGCTCAAGAAGGCGCGCATCGCCGTGCGCGCAGCCCCTCGGCCTCTCTTGTCTTCGGGCGTCTTGACTGTGTCGATCTCTATCCGGCTTGCGTCGGCGGGGATGGAATAGGCGATTGTGGTGTCGCCAACTTGCACCGACTTGAAGCCTGGCGTGGCCTCAAGGGTTGCGTCCTGCCCCATCACTTGCCCACCTGCCGCGCGCTCGGCTGCCACTTGGATCGGGTAGCGCGCGAACATCTCCTGCGGCGTAATGCCGAGCCGCGAGGCCGTGGCGACGTAGAAGTCGCGCATCAGCGTGGCGTAGGCGGTATTGACGTCGTCGGTGAAGCGCCCGGTGCTCTTCAACTGGTCGAACAGTGTCGTCTCAACGGCCTTGGCCGACTGCTGCCAGGCGTCGTCATCCGCCTTCGTCTGCATGACCTGCGCGGCGGCTTTCTTGAATTCCTCGGCTTGTCCTTGATAGAACCGCTGCGCCTCGTCGAGGCTCAGGGCATCCTCGCTGGTGCGTAGGTGCGGAGTGAGCGCCGAGTCGAGATTCGTGCCGGCGATGCGCGCGGCGTACTCCGGCAGCGGGATGACCACATCGCCGCCGGTCGCAACGGCTTCCTCAAGCTGCGAGGCTACTGCCGGCGAGGCCTGCGCGAGCGCGGCGAGATCCACACCCGACTGTGCCAACGTGCGCACGTCGAGATAGACGTCCTGCACACTGCCGTCCTCATTGACTGCGGCAACGACGTCTTGGAAGGTCTGCGGATCGCGGGCGCGCAACTTCGACGCGGCCGAGAGTTGTGCCAGTTGCGCGAGGGCCTCAGCGTCGCGCGCTGCGCCTTGTGCTTTGGCATCGTCGCCGGCGAGTCGGGACATCGCCGTGTGGCCAGCGGTCAGCACGCCGCCCTGCACGAGTGTCGCGAGGAACGTCTGATAGGCCGCGTCGGGCCGTTCCTTGAGGTAGTCGCCCCAAGTCTTGTCGGGGTTGGCAATCGCAGTGTCGATCGCGTCCTGCAGAATCGTCGCGGCCTGCTCACCGAACTGCTCCTGCACCTGGCTCTTAAGGAACTCCTTGGCCGCCGTCTTGCCGGGCTGCCCGAAGGCGCCGAGCAAGGCGCCCATCGGGATCATCTCGGTCGCGACCTCGACTGCGCCTTCGCCGGTGGCGCCGATGAGCGCTTCGCCCGGAGTGGCGCCGCGGCTGCGGTATTTGCCGTACGCGTCGAGTTCGGTCTGCCCACCGGCGGCGACAAGGCCCGGCACCGGGCTGCGCGTCAGAATCGAGGCCAAGAGGCCCGGCGCATTCGACAACGTGCTCGCGACGCCGCCGTAGATACCCTGCGCTGTGCTCGTCTCGAAGTCAGGTGTGGTCAGACTTTGACGCGACTGCGCCTGGTCGCGCTTCCTGAGCGCGTCCTGCGACATATCGCTGAGGCCGAGCGCGTCCGCGAACTGCATCCGCGCCCCTTCGCGCCAGCGCGCGCTGCCCTGCACGAAGGAATTGTAGAGGCCATAGGCGACCGAGCTAAATGACGGCTCCAAGCCGCGGCTTGCTGTCAGCGTGTCAGAGCTACGGACGAACGCCGGCCCACCGATCTGGCCTTCGCTGCGGCGGTTCATCGTGCGCTCAAGTTCGCTCAGGTTGTCCGTGTCGTCATGGGCGAGATCGAAGAGCTTGGTGTTGGCCGCGAGTTCGCGCACGGTGACCGGCGCCGTCACCTGCAGCCCGTCCCAATCCGGTTCGGCCGCGAGCTTCGCCGCCTCCGACTGGTTGCGCACGACGACCGGCTTGGGGATGCCGGTGCGCGCACTGATGTCGATCACCTTGGCGGCGTCGTCGGGCGTGATTGAGGTAGCGCGATACTGCTCGCGCAGCGCTTTCGCGTTGTCATCAGGCAGGCCAACGAGATCCAGGCCAGTCGATAGCGTGTCGTCGGGGAGTCCGTTGAGGTTCATTTAGTTTTTGAACTGCTTGATGACGTAGTCGAGGTTGCCGGCGGTGATCGGCTTCTTGTTCTGCTTGAGCAGCGCATAGGCGGCGGTGAATTCGGGCGTGCTCTGCACACCGTGCGCGGCGGCCCACCGGTCGGCGTCGAGGACGTTCTTGGTGTAGAACTCGTCGCGGGCAAGCGCCTTGTCCTTGGGCATCGGTACGCCGTTCTTCGACAGGATCGAGAGGGCTTGATCGACATTCGACTGCGCCGCCTCGGGCGTGCTGATGACGAAGTCTTTGCGGCCCTTGGTCATGGCTTCGCCGAACGTGTTGGGGTCGTTGATGAAGATCGAGTCGTCCTTGCCGTAGCCCTTGAGGAACCACTTGTCGGCCCACACGTTAAGGTCTTCGGGCCGGCGCGTCTCCTTGACGTTCTGCAGGATGTAGTCTTGAAACGCCATCCACTCGGCGCGGTCCTTGTCGCCCATTTTCGCGACATTCACCTTGGCGCCCTTGCGTTCCTCGAACTCACGCCGGATGTCGGCCGGCGGCACGACGGCGCGCTTGTCGATCTTGGTGGCCAGCGTCTTGAGCGTGCTCTTGGTGAAGAAGGCGTCGTAGCGGGCAAGTTGCGCGCGGTCGGTGATGTCGCCCTGCTCGATCATGCGCTCGACCTTGTCGAGGTTCGCGATGTCGTCCATCTCTTCCTTGCCGTCGCGCCTGGCATCGGCCTCCGCGCGGCGGGTGCGGGCGTCGAGATAGTCCTGCACCTGGCGCTGCTCTTCGCCGCCCATCGCCGCCCAGGTAGCCGCCGGGATGCTGCCGAGGCTGCCCCCGCCTGTGATGACCTTCCACGCTGCGTCACCGGCGTCACGCTGCCCCCGTTGCCGGAAGGTCTCGGCCTCGGCCGCTCGGGTCTTGATCTCTTGGATCGCGGCCTCGCGCTTTTCCGGTGCGTCCTTGAAGTAGTCGCGCGCCGCGGCAATGCGGTCCTGATCGCTGGCAAGCGACATGATGTCGGGCCGGTTCGCGAACTCGAATCCGGCCTGCTTGGTCTCGCCGAATTTAAGCACCTTGCCGATCGAGTCGAGGTCGCCGCCATTGATCTCGGCCTTGTTCGCCTCGAAGTATTCGCGCGCCTTCGTCGCATCCTTGTCGGCGAGGGCCTGCACTACCTGCTTGTGCAGGTTCGTGAGGTGCTTGGCTTCCTCGAACTGCTTGCGCTCGGGCGACCAGCCATTGAGGTCGGACAGCACTTGCACGCGCTTGATGATGTCGGACTTTATACTCGGCAGCGGGTTGCTGCTGACCGTTACGTCGGGCGCGGTGACGATTGGGTTGCCGTCTTCATCGGTCGTGGTAGCCGGGGCGCCCTTGTTCGGTCCCGCACCGACAACAAGCCCATCGGCGGCAGCGGTCGCGGCCATGTTGATCGAGCCGACAATCGAAGCGTCGGCCGATTCCTCGATTGAGCGGCGGCGCTCGTTGGCCTCGTACTGCGAGATCGTACCGATTGCCGACTGGCGCAGCTTCGTGAGGGATTGCCCGAACAGCTTGCGCTGCACGTCATTCTGCAGGGCCTCGCCGTGCTTCTTCTCCTGCTCGGCGAACCATTGCTCGGTGTCCTTCGTTGCGCCCCAGGCGTTCTGCCCTTTGCGCTCGCGCACCGAGGCCTCGAAGTTGAGATAGTCGTCCTTGAGCGTAGTCTCGGCGCGGAAAATAAGGTCCGCGTTCTCGCGGTCCTGCATGATGCCGGCGGCGGCCATGATGGTGTTGCCCGCCCCGAGTGCGCTCTTGCCGGCCTGCACTTGCTGCTCGGCGGAAGCGCCGAATAGGGCGGGCGATGCGACGGAACTCTCACGCACGCCAGGCAGTGCGCGGGCTTCAACTTGCGGGGTGTCGTATGTGGGAATTTTCACGCAACCAACTCCTCAATAAACTTCGCGCCTTTGCTTAAGTTGTCTTTCGCAAAGATCACGCGCAGATTCCAAGGTACGTGCAACCCGCTAACACCCTTGCCCTGCGAGGGGACAATATGATCGACGTGGCATGCTTCTCCGGTCAGTTCGGAGGCGACTCGTGCGGCATCGTAGATGGGCTTAAACGCTTCAACAGGCACCCACTGCGGTGTGGCACGCACCCGAGCAATGCGGCGTGTGGCGGTCTTTGCGTTGACATACCCGATGTTGTTCGCAGCCCATCGTGCTTTGATACTGCGAGACGTATCGCGGTTGCGCGCCGCCCAATCTCGCATCTGACCTAGCTCCACCTCTCGGTTACGCTGATACCGAATTTTTCTATTCTGTAGCTGGCGCTCTTTGTCGGCTGCGTATTGCGCTCTGCTTCGCTCCCGAATCTTCTCAGGCGCGGCTTGATAGCGTGCTTTATCCTGCGCAGAACAGCACGCTTTGCACTGAGACTGCACGCCATCGGGCTTTGTCTTATTCTTCGAGAACTGGTCTAGCGACTTTTCTTCATCGCATTTCGTGCATCGTTTCATAGGTCAGCCCACCTTCGTGCGGGTCTTGTACGCGTACCACGACGAGGCGACGCTGCCGGCGCTCCCGAGCAAGCTGCTCGTGGTTGCGGCAGTCGGGTCTTCCGCGGCGGCGCGGGCAGCGAGCATCGACGAGTCACTCGACAGGCCAGCAGCCTGTGCACGGTAGCCCCAGGCTTCGAGCGCGGCATTGTCGTGGATAGTGTTGGCATCCACGTCGCCCATGTAATCCGTGTCGTTGAGGATGTTGAGGGCCGAGCCTTCGTCGAGCGCGATGCCCTTCTCGGCAAGCGCCGCGCGTTGTGTGCCCTTCAACTGCGCCGTCTTGAGCCGGGACGTCTGCTCGGCCTTTTGCCCGCGTTCGAGTGCGTTCTCCGCTTGCCACTCGGCGATTTTCGCGTTATTGGCTGCAACCTTCGACTGATAGTCATACGCGGCCTGCGTCGCCTTCGACTGCGCCCGAGCGCCCATCGCGCTAGACGCCATGCCTGCTGCTTGCAGGCCGATAGCAGCGGTCGCCAAAGTGCTCGCGCTAATCCCACCGGACATAATCGCTTCCCCCACAAAGTACGGTGAAGGTAGCGCCGAAGCGCGAACACAAGGGTACGGGCTAGGCGCCGACAGTTACCTCAAAAGCCATTGACAGGATCGTGACCGGTAGCGGCGCGGATTGACGAACGCATACTTGGGCGTCTTGCCCCCACTCCGGCATGATCGTGATCTGCTCGACACCGGTGACGAACTCGGGCGGGGCCCCGTAGTCTTCCCCGCTGCGTTGCGTTGTCGGCTGCAACTCGTCGAAGTTCGGCCCGACTTCGTAGCCGAGGCTATCCTTGACGCGCAGATAGACCTCGCTGACGTTTTTCGTCAGGCCTTGGCCTGCGGCTTCGGCTTCAAAGGACAACGGTAGCGTCTTGAGGTCGGCGGTGATCGGCAGCCCGACATGCACCGTGCTTGCCTTCGCATCAAGCTCGATGGCGCCATCCGTTACAGTGACGCGATTGTGTTCGCCAGCATCGGCCAGAACCGCGACCTCTTCGCCTTCGAGGTGCCACAAACCCGTGATTGTGGACGTCGCCGTGCCCGAGTAGGTCAGGCCAGCATCAACGAAGAAAGCATCAGCGGGATCAGAGAAGCGGCGGGAGTGCAAGCGCTCGATGTAGCGCACGTCGCGGCTATTGATGTGGCGCTTGGCGACGGTATAGAGTGCGTGCTCGCTGCCCTCCTTAACGCAGGCGACGGACTCGAAGCTGCCGTCCGTGGTATGCGTGTGCCAGCCGAGCACGTCGTGCTCGGGCAGATAGGTGAGACCGAGCAATGTGCCATCAGAACGGACGCACCACACCATCTTGTTCGGTGTCTTTGCATAGGCGAGATCGCCGACGCTGTAATCGTCGAACAGGTGCGGGGCCAGTATCGAAATGTCGCGAACGTCCAGCGAACTTGTGTCGTAGATATTCGCCTTCATCTCGCGCAGGCGGCTGCCGGATTCCTGCACATAGATGACCGAACTCGCGGCGATTACCGGCTGCACGTTGCTCGCGCCCTCGGCGCCGAACTGCTTGGGATCAGCCGAGGTCGGGGTGAGCACGTCCGAGTTCTGCGGTGCAACCTTCCACTCGCCGCCGGAAGTGAGAAACAGCAGTTGATCGAGACTGACGATATGCCGGATGCGATTGACCTCGCGCGCCGTTACACGGAAGGCAATGGCGTCGTCATCGCGTGTCGGGATCGAGTAGCTCAGGTTGTTCTCAGTAGCCGAGCGTGTCGCCCAGAAGTTCTGAGGCTTGTTGTTCGTGCCGCCGAAGCACCGCCGCTGCCCGTGGTAGCCTACCGCGCCGGGGAAGTTGCCGGCGCCACTCAGAGGGTCGTTCGGCTCGGGCGGGGTCTGGCTGACGTCGGCGGTGATGTTGTCGTCCTTGAAGGCCGATCCGTCCGTCTGGCCGATGTAGCCCCACAATCCACTCGCGAGCTTGTAGATGTTGTAGCGCACCGCGCCCGTCACTGTGGCCGGTGTGATCGTGTTGTACGAGCCAGATGTTGTCAGCGCCACGCCCGTCACCGCTGTCGAAGGCGACGCATAGGACTCTTCAAGCGTGTCGGAAGCGAGCGCGGTGGTCTTGTATGTGTATGTCGTCGAGCCGGCGCCTGAAGACGTCACGGTGGGAGCAGTAGGCGTTCCGATTGTCGGGATAAAGCTGATCGTCGAGAGTTGCCAGTTGGTCGCGCCCAGGCGGCGCAATTCACGCGGCGCGTAGGTCGGATGCACGATCGTGAGTACATCAGCCGACTGGACGAAATGCAGGTCGAAGAGATCCGCTTCGAGATACGGGGTCGCGATCTCATAGACGCGCGCCGCGGTTCCGCCGCTGGTGTAGGCGGTGAAGCCTGACGTGTCGATATTGGCACCACCGTGGGTGTCCGACAGCTCAAACGTGTTGGCGACGGCATTGACGTTCTTGACCTTGGCGTAGCGTCCATTGAGTTCCGCCATGCCGACGATGCTCGACAAGTACATCCAGTCGCCATTCGCCGGATCGGTGCCGGTGTAGGTGAGCACGCCAGGATTCGCCTTGCTGATGCCGGTAATCGTCAGTCCGGTCTCAAGCAGCGTGCCGCCGTTGGTGTGCCAGCGGATGTACTGATCGCCGAACTCAAGCACGAAGGTCTGCTCGGTGTTGAACGAGAAGGGCACGACTCGCACCTTCTTGGTCGAGTCCTTGACCTCGTTGACGTACTGAAACCCCGGTCGGTTCTGCACCGGTCCGTGGGGCAACACCCAGAAGTTATTTGCCTCGGCGAGGCCTGTCTGCAACTTGGCAAGATCGACTCGGCCATAGAGTTCCGGCCCGATGATGCCTCCGGAGAAGGAGCGGGCAAGGGTCTTGAGGTTCATCGTGCGGCCAGGTGCGAAGGAATGAAGGTGCCATAAGTCGAGTCGTGCGTCGCGTTGGCGTCCGCAGCTTCGGCTTGGCTCGTGTAGAAGGCGGCGAGTTGCTGCATTTCCTGCCGCTTCTTCGGGTCTTTCGGGATCGGCCCGACCAGCATGGCGGCAAGGTCAAAAGATAATGCCGTCACGAACAAGTGCGAAAACTTGTTCGTATCTTCAACGAGCGCGGTGTATTTGAGCACCGCGTCCTCGACGTTCGTGTAAAGGATCGCGCTACCGTCCGCCGCGCTCTCGATCGTGAAGGGCTGCTCTTTGGTGTCGTCTGTTGATTGTGGCGGCAATACGGCGCGGGGTGCGATGCACTGATTGGGCAGTGCATAGGCGAACATCCAGTGATTAACAGGATTAGTCACCAATCCGAGAGCCTTGCGCCGCGTCGCAAAGCCCCAGGCGAAACGCTCAAGTGTCACGCCGAGCGCAATCGGATAAAAACGGCGGCAGTGATTCGCCTCGACGCTCGTCTCGTCGGGATCGGCGATATTCGCCTTGTGCCCGATGTTCGCCAAGGCGAGATTCCAAATATCAACTTTCGAGGCCATGACGTCCCTCTTGGTGTGAAAACGGGGGCGCGATGGCCCCCGTAGTGACTGCCTTCGCGGCGGGCCTTAGCCGACGAGATCGCCGCCGGCCAGGGCTGCGGACTTGTTCTTCACCGCCGACTGTGCGGCCTTCGGCTTCAAGTCGCCCGCAGCCTTGGGCTTGGGCCGGCTCAGGCGAGGATCGCCCGGCTTGGCCGCCCACTTGGGCAACTTACACGTCTTGCCGTCACTGCCAACAGTGTCGAACGCAATCTGCGCGCCTGGCTCGACAAGCGCGCCGTCGTAGAAGCCGCGCTCGACCGCGACAAGGGTGATGACCGTGGATTCGACTTTCTTCTCGTCAGCCATGATCGTCACCGTTACGCCACGTTGTCAGCGTACGCGCGCCACAAGGCCGGATCCGCCGTCAGGAAGGCATTGATCTTGCCCGCCGTGAAGGCCGCGGTGCCGGTTACCTGCAGCACACCGAGATAGCGCTCGTACGAGCCGGACGGCAGCTTGCCGGCGAACACCAACTTGCCCGCCGTCAGACTCGCCACGGCAATCGCTTGCGAGGCGATGTGCTCCGTAGCCGAGCCGTCCGTCGCAATCGCCGCCTGCGCGTCGGATGCGAGCTTGAACTGGCCAGTAGCCGAGCCGCCCGAGGTCGCAGCGGTGTCGACCTGGACGACGAAGTACAGGTCGCTGCCTTCGAGATCGACGGTTGTGTTGTTGTTCGTGGTCGAGGGCTTGAGGTCGATCACATCCCCGATCAGATAGGTGCCTGCGCCACCGGTGTTAAGGGCGGTCGCGTCGGCGAATTCGAGTCGGTCGTCAAGTAACATTTTTGCTTCTCCTGTCTTGCCGGGGGCGGCTGGTGTTATGCCGCCCCTAGCGGGGTGGTTAGATGCCCGATTCCGTGCTCAGAATCTGGTCGACACGGCGGATCGGCACACCGCGGAAGCGGGTGACGAACTTGCCCTGCGCTTCTTCCTGCGTCTTGAACATCAGCAGCGGATCGCGGTTCATCTGCAGATCGAAGGCGTCGAGCGCGTCGCGGTTCATGTAAATGGCCGGACGGCACAAGTTGAGGTTCGGGATGCGGCGCATCGCCTTCGCGAGCAGGTCGCGCAGGACCGGACCGGTAGCGCCGCTGGCGACGATGTCTTCGAGGTCGAAGTTCACGCGCACGATGTAGCGCCAGTCACGGACGACCATGCCGCAATCCCACTTGTAATGCGTGCGGTAAGCTTCCATGCGGCCGTTTGAGCCGTCGATGTTCTCGATCGTGACCTGTCCCTTGTCCGTGATCTGCAGGCCCGCCTGCGAACCCTTCGGGTAAATCATGTGGCAGGTGTTCGGACCCCAGCCTACAACCCAGATCGACGTGTTGTCCGTACCGTCCGGCGTGGCCGCCGAGGTCAGGATGTTCTCGCCGTTGACAGCCGATTGGTCGTTGAAGCGCGGGGCCAGACCGGTGAAGCCTTCCGGCTCGGTCGCCTCATTGCCATAGACCATGTAGCGGGCGAGCTTCTGGCCAAAGCCTTCGATGATCGCGCTCTCCTCCGACAGGCGCCAGGCGGCGCTGTTGCCGTTCAGGTCGGCGAGGGCCTTGTCGACTTCGGCGTAGTTTTCCAACATGCCCAGGCCTTCGCGCACCTTGACGCTCGTGCTCTTGGTCGGCTGGACGCCGCCATAGAGCTTGCGGAAGGTCGGCTCGGGGATGCCGGTGCGGACGCTGGTGACGTGCCCGGTGAGTTCGTTGGCTTCGAGCCACACGGCGTCATCGAGGATCTCGTTGGTCTGGCTCACCATCTCGATCACTTGCGCCACGTTCCCGTTCGGGTCGAGGCGCGACTTCACGTCGAGAAGAGTGGGATGCGTGGTTGCAAGGGTGGTCATGGTTTCTTTCCTTTCAGAAAGGTGTTACGGGTTCATGTTGCTCTTGCTGTACAAGTTCTGGCCCGCACTCGGGCCGGGCGGCTTGGTGCCGCCAGGTACAGCAGAATCCGGTTTGATGGTTCTGCCGATGCGTGCGAAGAAGCGAATCATCTCGGGGTGATTGCCGAGCTTGCTCTCGTCGAGGAACTTGATGAGGCCCTCGCTTCCATAGGTGTCACGCGCCAGCTTGGCGACGGCGAGACTTTCACCGAGCTTGTCGCCACCGAACTCCTTGTCGGCCTTGGCATCGGCGAGCCATTGGGCCTGCGTGCTCTCGACCGCTTCGAGGATTCGGTTGTTGTTCAGTTGCACGGCCTTGGCGCCAATATCCACGAACTTCTGCGCGTCCTCTTGGGAGAGGTTGCGCTCCTTCGCGAGGGCCTTGAACTCGGTCATGGCGTCCTCGTTGAGGGTCGTGCCTTCCGGCGCGGTGAAGTCGGTGTAGGACTCCGGGGCGCCCGTCGGCGTCTCGGTGTTGGCTTCCGGGGCCGGTGCTTGTGCTGCTGGGGTAGCGGCTTCTGCGGGCGTCTGCGCGGTCGCCGCCGGGGCCGGGGCCGGGGCCTGAGTGCTCGCATCAAGGGGAGCAGCAACGGGAGCAGCGCCGGGCTGTTGGCTATTTGCTTCGGCGGTTGCGGGTGTCTGCGCTTCGGTTGTCATGGCGTTCTTTCGTCTCCTGCTGCTCTGCGAGCATCTCGGTGTAACGGTCGGGGCAGGCTTCCATGATCTCGTTCAGCAGTTCTAGCCCTGCGCTTCTGCGGCCCTCGTTGAAGGCCATCACCGCGTTATTGGTGTTGAAGCTCTGTAGCCAGATACCTGCCTTGCTCAATCGCCGGTAAATGAATCGCCGGCCCTGCTTGGTACTCATTGCCCATCGAAGTTCGTTCTGCTCTGTCTCTCGCTGCTGTCGCTCCTTCTCCGCCTGCTCGGCAGAGATGCGTTCCTCGTCAGCGAGGTCGAGCGGGTTGTGCTCCGATGTCATGTGCGAACCTTACGCGTCGCTTTTTGCGTCAAGGGTACGGGGCTATGCCATGTCGCTATTCGGGAACATCGAGCGAGGATCGCGCGCTGCCAGTTGCAGATCCATGTCGGCGATCTGCAACTCCATGCTCTTGCGCTCGCCTTGCTCGTCGGCGTTCTGCCGTGCCTCGACGACCTTGACCTTCGCAACGACAGTCATCTCTGTGCCGACTGCGGCCAGATCGACGCCGAGCTTGTCCATCTCGGGCTTCCCGAGAGACAGGCGAAGGCCCCACGGATATTCTGGCTTCGGTCCTTCTGCGCCATCGGAACAGCACGGGCTGCACATGCCATCGGCTTTCATTTCGTCGACGGTGCGGATCATGTTGGTCATTGGCATTTGGTCGTCTCCTTGAGTTATGCCATGTCGCTATTCGGGTACATCGCCCTGGCGTCGCGCGGGGGCGCGAGATCGTCCGGTATCTCGTAGTCCTTGCGCTCCCAGGCCTGACAGCTTCGTGTGGTGTGGCAGATGATGTGCAGCTTGTGGCAGTAGCCGCGGTGTGCCTGCGAGCCGTAGATGTCGAACTTGTTGAGCGGGATCGTCTCAAGCTCGGTCAAGCGCTCGGGCGTGTTGTCGTAGTACTCGCAATTCGCGCAGATGCGCCGTTTCGCCTCGGCGAGCGAGACGCCGAACACCTGCGCAGCCTTGTCCCAATACGGGTCGCCTGGCTGATCGACAACAGCCGGACCGAGGTTCCAATTGGCGATTGCGTTCTCGGTGTTGGCGAGCAGGGTCTCGGTGGTCTCAATCATTGTCACACCTGTGCGTTGTAGCCTTGGAATTGACGCAGGACGTCGGTGAGCGCGTTCTTGCCGCCGGTGTCGGCCTGTGACAGATCGCGTGCAGCCGCCGCCGCCGGCGGGATCATGGCGGCCTGCTGTGCTTGGGATTGGGCCTGCGCCCGGTCCTCGCGGATGATCGCGACCTTGTCGTCGGCGACGACGACGGACGGATCGACGCCGAACATGTCGGCATACATGTCGATCGCCTGGTCGCGATTGACCTTGTCCCACACGCTCGTATCACCGCTGCCCTGCGCGATCTGCGCGACGCGGCCGATGTAGCCATCGAGGGCGCCGATGCCGACCATCTTCTGCGCTTGCGCGAGCGTGCTGACGAACTCGACCTTTAGTTCGACGCCCTGCAGTTCCTTCGGCGGGGGCGGCAGCAGTCCGGCCTCGACGATGCGCGAGAAGGTCAAGTCGATCTTCGGCGACAGCATCTCGTTGTGCAGGCGTTCAAGCACTGGCCCGAGCATCAAGAGCTTCTCTTCATGTCGCTCGGCGATCTCGGTGGCAGTCGCCGGCATCCGACGATTGTCCTGCGAGATCATCAGGAACAGATCGGCGTAGAAACACTTGTTGATGCGGCCGCGCACGTCGATGATGTCCTCGCGCAGCGCGCCGAGGTCGAGATTGACGTCGAACAGCGGGCGCACGCCCTGGTTCTGCCCGTTGGTCGGGATATAGCTGATGCCGCCCGGCAGTACGGCCACTTGCGAGTTCTTGCGCTCGGCGGGCACCTGTAGCGGTGGCTTCGTTTGATAGTCGATCGCCTGGCCCTTGCGCAGTTGCTCCTGCTGCAGTTGCTTGATGTCGCCGAGGGCGCGGAAGCTCGGGCCGTTGCCGTAGATGTCGCCGCCACGGACGTGCCAGCGCGGGGCCAGTACCGGGAAGCGACGATAGCCGGACTCGCGCAGGAAGCGCTGCCCGGCCGGATCGTTGGCGACGTCGTTGCCCGGCTCGAAGTAGCAGGACGCGAAGCGCATGTTTTTGGCATCATGCTGCCGGATGTCGCGGTCATGCCGCGGCTCGATGATGTGGATCACCGGGATCCACTTGTCGAGGTTGCGGTGCGCATCCCAATCGTTCTTGACCTGCTGCGACACGGCTGGCCAGTCCGGCGTGCTGTATGGGTTGCCGCCATAGACGAACTTCTCGACGATCTGGATGAGCGTCATCTCGAACTCACGCACGAGGGTATCGACGACGCCCTTGTCATTGGCCGCGACGGCGTACTCGCCGGCGGTCAGTACCTTGTGATTGATGACGTTGTCGAAGTCATCCTCGACGATCGAGGCCGCGGTCGCAAATGCGCCGAGTTCCTCATACATCGTGTGCAACGAGTTGTAGGTGTTCGACTTCGCGTAGATCGTGCGCATGAGTTCGGTGACGTCGTGCAGCCAGGTGCGCACCGGGTCGTACTCCATCAGGTCGCGATCTGGCGTCGCAAGCCGGAACCACGGCCGGGCGGGCGAAGTCATGCCAGCCATCATGCCGGCAGTCATGATGTCGAGTGCCGTGGTGGCCGACGAGTCATAGATGTTATTGAAGACGCGGTCGCCCTTATTCCGGTCGGTGGCGAAGTACCGGCCGGCATACGGCAGCAGGTAGCGCGTAATGTCCTGATAGCGCGAGATCCACGTCGAGCGCTCGGCCCACATCGCGGACTTGCGCAGCATGTAGCGCTGCTTCTTGGGAATGTCCATCATGGTCATTGCCCGAGCAAGGTAGATTTGCCCAAGTTCAGCGTGCTTGTGTCGATACCGCTGCCGCTCGTGAGCAAGGTGTTGTTCGGCCCGCCCGCTGCTGCCGCCGCCGTATTCTGGTCGGTCTGCGTCTTGCGACGCGCAGCTTCGTCTGGCGTCTTGCTCGTCTGCGGCGTCTCGACGGTGGCGACGTCAGTGCTTTTGACGGACGACTTCGGCGTCAGCATCATCGAGGCGGCAATGCCGGCCCCGGCAGCGAGCGCGACGGTCGTGGCGCTAATTCCTCCTGACATGGCTCAATCTCCTGTAATGACAACTACATTCGGCCAGCAACGAGAAAAAAGCCTGTCGGCCTCGTCGGTGAATTCGTTTTCGGCGGCCTCGATCGTCTGCGCGTCAGTCTTGAAGGCCATCGTGACCCAGGTGTCGGCGTGGGCGATGTAGCCGACCTTGCGGCCGGCGGCGGAGGGCATGACGTGGTAGCCACTGACGAGCACTTCCTCGCCGTCACCGACGAGCACCGTGGCGAAGCCGCAGACTGTCAGCGTCGTCGGCACCTTGATGAGTGCGCCGGTCAGCACGACGTCTGCGGGGATGCAGATCGTTCGCGAATAGACGCCGGCGTGCAGGACGTGATGCGTCGCGATCTCGATCTGCGGGGCTTCGAGCACCACGCGCTCGATCTCGCGGATGGTGGCAAGGCCGCGCTCGGTCGAGGCAGGCATCACCATGCGCTCAACGATGTCGGTGTGGTCAGCGACGCGCAGGCTCAAGGCAGACTCCAAAAGAAAATCCGGTTCGTCTCGCGGCATTCCATGTGCTCAAGCAGTCGGTGCAGTCGGCTGCCTGTCGGTGCTGATAGCAGGAAACCGACAGCGCCTTCCGTGATCGCCTCATCGCGCGCCCGGCGGATGAGCGCGAGGCCCGCCCCGGCGCCGCGCTTCGACTCGGTGACGAACAATGACTCGGTGACAGCGAGAAATGCGCTGTAGTGGGGGTTGAAGCTGAGTAGCAGCGAGATGAAACCGATCAGGGCCTCGCCGTCAAAGGCTGCGAAGACGTGCAGAATGCCGGCGGCTTCGAGTGCCTGGTACGTCTCGGGGGCGGGCTTCGGGGCAGGCAGGCCGAGGATGGCGGACTCGTCGGCGTATTCGGCGAGCAGCGCTGGCG
Organism: Propionivibrio dicarboxylicus; assembly: GCF_900099695.1. Taxonomy (GTDB): domain Bacteria; phylum Pseudomonadota; class Gammaproteobacteria; order Burkholderiales; family Rhodocyclaceae; genus Propionivibrio; species Propionivibrio dicarboxylicus. Next base: position 235,836 of record NZ_FNCY01000004.1, read on the forward strand.
CGTCGGCGTGCGCGAAAAAATCATCGACTTTACATGGCCGAATCTCCTGCATGACGGTGCTCTCTATGGGTTGGCATAGGGATTGTGTTCGGCTTGTGTCATGTCAAGGGTACGCCCGAGGTCGGCATACGGGTCGTACTCGCGCGCGAGCATACCTTGCCGTCTTGGTATGCCGTCGCCACGGCGTTTCCGGGCGACTGGATGGGAGAAGGTCAAGGCCAAGGCATCCGCGATGTCAGGCGATGGCAAGCCGCGCTTCTTGATGTCGTCCTTGCTCTCGACGCGCTTACGGTTATCAACATCGAAGTAGTATGTCGCGGCGGCAAGATCCTGCTTGATTGCGGGATCGTTCGGCAGGCAGCCTCCCGCGCGCACCCAATCCGCTGTCGCGAAGATGATCTCGTCGCGCTTGTTGGCGTACTCAGGGCTGCTCGCCCTACCACCGAAATGCACCTCAATGACGTCGTGCCCCAACTGGCGAAGCCGGTCGATCACGCCGGCACCGTTGCCTGCATCGATGAAGACGGCGTCGGGTTCCCACTCGTCGATCAGTGAGGCGACGAGACCGGCAAGCTGCATGTTGTCCACCTTGTGCCGGACGATCGGCGGGAAGGCGACACGGCCCTGGCGCTTCACGATGACGCTACGATCGTCTCCAAAGCGAGCAGGATCAACGCCAATAACACGCGGGGCGTAGTCATATTCATGCGGGGGCAGATGGCGCTGCGCTGCGCTCTCGCAGTCCGCAAGGCTGAGAACTTGATCGTCGCCGGCGGCGGAGAAGTCGCAGAGCATTTCCCGGGAGAATGCCGTCTCGGTCATGTCCCGGCGCATCCGAGTGACTTCGTCAGGGTCGAGCGCGTCGGTGTCATAAACCGTGAAACGCGCGCTGAACCAGTCGGGTAGAGATTGCGCTTTGTAGAAAAGCTCAGAAAACAGGTTGATGCCGTGGGGCGTGCCGATGAACAAGGCCCATCCCTTGCGATCGGCCAGGGCGGGCTGCACGATGTCCTCCCACACTTCCGGCTTGATATCTGCGACCTCATCGATGACCACGCCGTCGAGGCGAACACCTCGCATCGCATCCGGGTTGTCGGCGCCATAGACGCGCACCACGGCGTCGTTGTGGGCAAAGGTGACTGATAGCTCGTTCTCAAGCACTTCGACGGCGCCGACCTGGCGCAACGGTTCGACGATCTGCTTCAGCCGCAGCCAGGCGATCGCCTTGGCCTGTTTGAGGAATGGCGCAACGTAGAAGAACAGGCCAAGATTGAGATTGAAACGAAGGGCCTTGTCGACCAATTCGCGCAGCGCAAGCTCAGTCTTGCCCGCCCGGCGGTGCAGGGCCAGGACGGTAAAGCGCCGCCGTTCGAGATGACAGCGCCGCTGCCATTCTCGCGGATGGTAGTTGAGAGAGACGGTTCTACCCGGCGAGGTCACTGCCATCATCCGCTGGCACACCTGTGAGCACGGTCAAGGACATGCCGCCGGTAATGTTCTGGTCGACACGTTCGCGGTACTTCTCAGGCTTGCCGCCCTTGAGCAGAAATATCATCAAGGTATCGCTATAGTCCTTGACAGTATCTGTGATGACCCCTTGATGCACGATGGGTTTATCGACGCCCTCGAAGGCGCGGCGCACAGCTTCATCTTCAAGCGTGTCAAGACCGAGAGACTTGGCACGGTCCCACTCTTTCGCAAAAGCAGGATCTTCGTCACGCCAGTCGTAGGCGGTCTGACGCGAGATATTCACGGCTTCGCAAGCACGCGAAACATTTCCGCCGCTCGCTACAAGCGCGGCGCAAAAGGCTACTTTCCTTTCAGGTGTCAATTTTGAATTCATGCCGGGCATTTTCCGCCGCACCCGGCATGGTCAAGGGTACGGCCGCGTCAAAGGCCGAGGGTCTGGCACCGGCGCTGCCCGAGCGCGATCTTGGCGACGGTCTGCTTATGCACCTCGAACTTGGCAGCCAGGCAGGCATAGCTCAGGCCACGCAGGTGCAATTGCAGGTGGATCGTCGCCCGGCGGGCGCCATTGAATTCCATCTCGCCGATAAGGGCCTCGCGCTCGTCGAGCAATTCCATCATCAATTCAACTTCGTGATTGGTGAGCACCGCGCGCGGGTGGCTTTCACCGATTCTACGGCCGTGTTCGTTAGTTTTTACGAGTAGAGTCATCGCCGTCCTTTCTCGCAAGTTTTTACGCTTTACTCTTCACCGCACCGCATTTTCACCTGCACCACGCACCGTCTTACAAAGACAGACGGTGCGGTGCGGTGCAGTAGCACCATCACCAAGATGCACCGCGGTGCAGAAAAGGTGCGCGGTGCAGGTAATAAATTGCAACTTGCAATTCTTTGCGCTCATTCCTCTTCGACTCCTGGCACCTTCACTCGCGTCCCATCGGCGGCAAAAACGCCTTTGTCGATGAGCGAACGCAGCGCGCGCATGGCATGCTGACGACGCGTATCTCGCCCGCCTTGAGGATCGTATGGCGTGCGATTGGCATACTCGGAAAGCACCTGATCGACGGTGGGCGCCTCGCCAACATCCGTCAGGTCGAGCACGATTTTGTGGATCGAAATCTCGTTTTTGCCCTTGGGCGCCACCTTCGAGCCACGACTGCCAACGGCAGAATCGCAATGCTCAACCACGCAGGACGTGATCTCATCGCCGTCGGCATCGAAATCGACCAGCACGGTCTCAAGCTTGAAGCCGAACTCACCGCCGTCATCGCCGTCCTTCTGCTTCGTGACGTTAAGCGCCCGGTCCTCGTCCGACCGGACAACCTCAAGCTCGACATCGGCAGCCGCACGCAGGCCGGACCAACCCCGCGCGCCCTTGCTCGAATCCTTGCCCGAGTGATGCACGAGCAGCACCATAGCCCCTGTGGCGCGATGCAGGCCGCGACAATGAGCCAAGGCCTTGCCCATGTCCTCGCCGGCGTTCTCGTTGCCGCCTGGCATCGTCTGCGCCAGCGTATCGACGATGATGAGATCACACTTGCCAACGACCTTGAGGATTGCCTTGGCCACATCGAGCGCGTCGGTCTTGTCGAGCATGTTCGGCGCGGCATGGATGACGTGGATCGGCAGATCCTTGAGATCAACCTGATGCTGCAAGGCGTAGGCGCGCAGGCGATTGCGGAAGCCGTTGGCGCCTTCTGCGGCGATATAGACGATCTTGCCGTGCCTGACCTTGCAGCCACGCCACTCGATGCCGCGAGCGATCGAGGCGGCCATGTCGAGCGCCATGAAGCTCTTGCCGCTGCCAGACTCACCGTAGAGCACACCAAGCTCGGCCTGCGGCAGGATGCCCTTGATGATCCAGCGCAACTGCGTGGCGACGGCGAACTCATGGGCGGGCACCGGCATGAAGCGCAGGCCCTTGTCGTCCTCGCTGGCCGGCAGCGCGTCGAAGTCATCGTCGGCGGTCTCGGTGCCTTCGACCACATCGAAGTCATCGACGATCGTCGGGTCTTGCCATCCGTGCTGCGAGGCCAGGGCGAACAGACTGCGCTCGGTGATAGGCTCGGCGGAGGTGATACCGGCGTACCGCCAAAAGCGGTTATCTAGGAAATCAGGATCGTACTTGCCAGATCGGGCAGAGAACTCGTGGAAGAGCGACAGGCCCTCGTCGCTGCCCTCGGTGGCGTAGTGGATCGCGAAGCCGACATTGCGCCACTGGTCATAATCGAGCGAGTCGGTGTCGTTTGGGATGGCATCGAGCGCGCTGCGCAGGGTCTCAAGCTCCGGCGATGACACCACGACGCGCTCGGGCTTGGGCGGGCGCTCACGGACGGGAACGGCGGGCGACGGGGTCCAGATGGCGGCAATTAGCATTCTTTTTCTTCTCCCAAAAGTTCCGACTTGCCCGCCCCTGGCAGGATCCACATCGAGCCGAAGCCATCGGCCGGCACCTCGTCCTGCTTGGGAAAGACCTCGATCTGTTTGTTGGCGACGCCACCGGTGCCGCTCTTGAAGCCCAAGGCGGCAAGCATCCCGACGAGCATCTGCCGCACGCTGTAGGCGTCCTGCGGCTCGTCCCAGAGCAGATACAAGTGGACGCCGCTGCCACCGGACGACCGGAACAGGATCGGCGTGTAGCCTTCCTGCTCGAGCGCGAAGGCGACGGTGCGAGCGGTGTCGAGCATGACGCCCCACTCTGTTTCGCCTTGGTGGGCGTCGAAGTCGAGCAGCGCGACCCGACAAGTGCTCTCGCCTGGCGCGATCGGGCAGAGACCGTACGCTTTGCGGCCAGCGACATGCTCCGCCAGCATGAACTCGGTGAACGGCTCATTGATGCGCCGGGGGCCTTCTGCTGTCTTGATCCAGCAGTGCGAGCGGTTCATGCGTTCGGCGAGGGGCATGAGCGCTGCAACTTTTTCGCGGGTTGTGCTCACGGCGCTGCCCTCCGCAGCGAGTTAAAACCCCGTCGTACAAGGTAACTGCGTACAACGCTCGCGATTGTGTAGACAGCCGTGATGCCGATGTTTTCGGTAAGAGTGAAGGCATGCCCGAACAGCGGATAGACAAGTAGGCCGATCAGTACCGACACGACAAAGCCGATAGCGGTGCCAACTATCGCTTCGGTAAGCGACATTCGACGTGATTGGCTCATGCCGCCTCCCCGAGCAGCATTGCGATGAACTCGTCTGTTTGCCGCTGCATGTTCGCGACAGCTTGCCGCCAATAGCTCTCTTTCAACTCGAAGCCGACGCCCTTGCGGCCAGCATCAACGGCGCAATACACCTCAGAACCGATGCCCATAAACGGCGTCAGCACCGTTTCGCCGGGGTTGCTCCAAAGGTCGATGCAGCGCTCAATCACGTCAAGCTGCAGCGGACTGATATGCACCTCATCCTTCTCGTCGCGGGCGCTGCGGTATTGCAGAGTGCGGGTCTGCCGGATGTCAGTCCAGACCGGCGAGGCGTAGCGCTGCCAGGTCATGATCGACACCCAAGTCTTGTATGGCCACGGCGTCTCGCCTTTGGCGACCATCTCAGCCGCCTGGCGCTCGTAGGCTTCGCGCGAGGTATCAACGGCGTCGCCAAAGTAGCGCCCGAGTTCTCCGGCGATCGCTACTTCGTTGATGCCTGGCTTGCGGAAGGTGACGATGTAGTCGGCCAGGCCTTGTCCGCTCATGCTCGAATCTTTGCAGAGTTGCTTGTGCAGCAGGCGCATGCTCTTCGTGCGTTGCTGCTGCACAACCGGGTCTTTCCAGATGCAGACCTCGCTGTGGAAGATCCAGCCGGCGTCCTGGTAGGCGCGAACAACATCACCACGGAAGTCACGGATGCCAATGAAACCTTCGCGCTGCTTGAGCGCCGGCAGTTGCATGACGTGGACCGAGTGTAGGCGGCCAGGCATGGCAATGCGCAGCAGGTCGCGAATGAGGAATTGGTAGTGCTGCCAAAAGCTCTCCCCGTCGTTATTGCTGATGTCGCGGTCGGAGTTCGTGAATTTATAGAGGCCCTCGAAGGGCGGCGAGTGTATGCCGTAATGCACGCTGTTGTCAGGGATAGCGTGGATCAATTCACACGCATCGCCGTGGTAGATCGCATAGTCCGGGGTAACAATCTGATCCAGCGCTTTTATCGCAGTCATGCTGCCTCCTCACAAAGCCAATTTGGAATTTGCATCGGGACGGTCGGCGCGTAGCCATCGGTATCGCGCGCCGCGCCGTGGATGATTTCGCTCGACAGATCCGCCATGTGCGCCACCATCATTGCGCCCATGCGTTCGGCATCTGCTTCCTTGCGTCGCAGGTTTTCGAGCACCGCGCCCTCGGTCGAGGCGGCAACGAAATGCACGGTGACCGGGCGAGATTGCCCGAAGCGCCAAAATCGCCGCATCGCCTGATAGACCTGCTCGAATGAGTCGTTGAGGCCGACGAAGCCAGTGTCGGCGCAGTGCTGCCAGTTCATGCCGAAGCCGCAGATTGTCGGCTTCGTGATGAGAATGCGGATTTCGCCCGCCGAGAAAGCCCTGAGCTTGCGTTCCTTCTCTTCTTCCTTGTCGGACCCCCGCACCTCGACAGCGCCAGGGATTGCGGCGGCAAGTGCTTCACTCTCGGCGTTGAGGTTGCACCACCAGACGAAGGGCCGATCGTCCGGTGTAAGCTCGACAGCTTTCGCTACACGTTCGGTGATCGTGTCGCGGCGGGCGGCAATGCGTTCGCTCAGGGTCTTGGCGGCAGGCCCATCGGCGGGCACGATATGCTCGACTTGATCAAGTGGCGGCAAATTGAATGCCGCATCTTCGTATCCGAGATCGGAGGGCCGTCGCAGGAGCACCGACCAAGAGCACATCCAGCGCCAGAAGTCCGTCTCGGCGTGCCCCTTGAGGCGCCACTTGCTTGTGTCGCCCCCGTCGTGCGTGAAGAAAGTGGCCTGCATGCCGGTCAAGGACATGACACCGAGGAATTCGGCGTGGTTGCCAAGTTCCAGAAAGTCATTCGGCGCCGGGGTCGCGGTCGCAGCCAGCCGATAAGGGATCTCAGCGCAGCGCTCGATCAGCATGGCGCGCGTCTTGCCGTCAAACGCCTTCAATATGCTGCTCTCGTCAAGGATCACACCAATGAATTTCGACAGGTCGAAGTGGTGCAGCTTGGCGTAGTTGGTGACGGTAATGCCCGGCTCGACGTCGGCCTGGCTTGCGCAGTGCTTCGCAGTAATGCCGAACTTCCCGGCCTCAAGAACCATCTGCCCGGCGACAGCGAGTGGCGTGATGAGTAGGATATTGCCCTGAGTCGCCTGGTGAATCGCACGTCCCCAGGCCAGTTCCATGAAGGATTTGCCGGTGCCAGTATTGGCGAACACGGCCGCCCGCCCGCGCCGCAAAGCCCACCGCACGATGTCGCGCTGAAATGGGAAAAGTTGATCCGGCAAGTCGGGGAGTTGTGCAAGACCCGTCAAAGGGTCGCGCCTTACCTTTGCGGCAAGGAATTCATCGTAAGCCGACATGACTACACCCCTTGCGCAAATCGTTCGGGATAGAGGATCTGGATCTCGGTGACGGCGTAGCCAAAGTGACGGGCGAGTCGCTCGGCAAGTTCGGGCGATGCCTTCTGCTTGCAGTTCTCGATTCGCGAGAGATTGCCGACATCGGTTTGCACGGATGCGGCGACGGTGGCGAGGGTCTCCCCTCGCTGAATTCGCACGGCTTTGACGGGGTTGAACATCTCGGAAGCTCCGACAGGTAGAAAGTAAATGTCGGGCAGGTTGCCATACACGCAACTTTTCGTCAATAAAAAGTTGCCTTAATGAAGTTGCGTATAACGCAATATTGACCTATAACACGCGGATGAATTCGACAAATCAAGATAATGAGAGCTTGGCACAACTAGGCGCCGCCATACGGCGTCTACGAGCGCGTTCGGGTAAGACGCTTGAGCAAGTTGCAGAAGCGACAGGATCTAACAAAGGCACGCTCTCAAAGATCGAAAGTGGCAAGCAGGGGGTGTCCCTCGAAACGCTTAACAGGATTGCTCAGGCGTTGCGCGTCACCATTGTCACGATATTTAATGAGATGTGGGAGCCCACCAGCACGCTGGAGATACCAGCCCCAAAAATGTATCGGCCGGTGCCTGTATACGGCCCAATACAGATCGACGCGGATGGGTGCGTTATCAACGCCGTGGTATCCCTGCAAAGCGAAGGTGCTGTAGATTATCCAGCCAAAGGCAGCAAAACTTACGCATTGCGTGCTAAAGGGGAGTCAATGGCCCCGCGTGTTCGCGCCGGTGAATTTATTGTGGTCGAGCCGGACAGCCCTGCGCAGCCTGGAGATGACGTAGTTATTGACTACAACGAAGATCGCACAATTGTTAAGCAGTTGCTTTACGAACGCGACGGCGAACTAACTCTTGGTGCTATCAACGGATGGTCGAAGCCAATAACGGTCTCATTTGATGAAGTGCACTCAATACAGCGCATAGTTGCAATTCTCCCTCCTGGTGCTTTCGTTCCAAGAAAAGACGAGGAATCGACATGAAAAAGCTCATTCCCCTGGCAGCCCTGGCACTTGCCGCCTGCTCGACGACCGCGCCGGTTGTCGGTCAATTCACGAGCACCAAGGATGAATTCATGGGCCAGGCCACGGCAAGCTGGACGGCCGGCACGATGTCGATCCAGAGCCAGGCGGGCATCACCTGCACCGGCGCGCTGCGGCGTGACTCGACCGTCAACGGTAATGGCGATCTGATCTGCAGCGACGGTCGCACTGGCACATTCGTCTTCACCAAGAGCAACGAGTACGGTGGCTCGGGCTTCGGTACGCTGTCGAACGGTGAGAAATTCCGCTTCTTGTGGGGCAACACGGTCGGCAGGCGTGCCCGCTGCGATCAAGATCCAGACGGGATAGCCTGCACGCGCATCTGAGACCACCGTCACTCCCGACCAAGCCCGCCGCGTGCGGGCTTTCTTTTGCCTGCTATATAGCTAAAAGCTATTGAGACAGCGAAATCAATTAGAAAATATTTTATGTGGTTGCTCTTGACGCAACCTAAAAGTTGCTTTTATGATGGGCGTCATGTTGCTTCATAGGCAACCCAATTAACCATCAACGAGGACGATCATGGCGAGGAAGCAGAAAAAGCAAGAGGAAGCCATCACGGCATTCAAAGGCTTCAATCAGGATTTTCAATGCCGCGGCTTTCAGTTCGAAGTTGGCAAGACCTACGAGCATGCTGGCGAAGTCAAAGCATGTGCCTCGGGGTTCCATTCTTGTGAATATCCCCTCGACGTTTTCAACTACTACGGCCCGGTTAGTAATCGCTTCGCCGTGGTGAAGGCCTCCGGGCAGATCAGTCGGCACGACGAAGACAGCAAGATCGCTTGCGCCAGTCTCACAATTGAGGCGGAGATTGGCCTGCCTACCTTGGTATCTCGCGCTGTTGAATGGATTATTGGCAAGCTCGATAAAACTCTCGAGCAAACAATAATCACCGGCTACCAGTCGGCCGCGACGAACACCGGCTACCAGTCGGCCGCGACGAACACCGGC
>NZ_FNCY01000002.1 GCF_900099695.1 Propionivibrio dicarboxylicus
AGTTCGTGCCGAAACCTCCCGGCATTCTCCAGCGCATCATCGTCCAGGCCCGCTGGTACGCCATCGGCATCTTCCGCGACGAGCCCCATCCACACGAGCCCTCTCCCGCCGAGCACTTCAATGCCCTCCAGGCCATCACCTACTGGAAGGTCATGTACCTGCTCATGCCGCTCATCCTCATCACCGGACTCATCTATCTCTATCCCGAGTTCGCCCCGGACAGCCTCTTCGGCTTCGACGGCCTTCTCCCCGTCGCCATGCTCCATTACCTCGCCGCCGTCGCTATCCTCCTCTTCATGCTTTCCCACATCTATCTCGGCACCACCGGCAAAACCGTCGGCCAGATGTTCAAGATGATGTTCACCGGTTGGCACGAACACTAGTCCTTGCCGCCTTCCTTCAACCCCTCATCGATCCCCGGAGTCCTCCCATGAAAACCTCCCTCATCATCTCCTCCCTCGGCTTCGCCGCCGCCATCGCCTTCTCGCCCCTCTCCCATGCCGCCGACGCCGCCGCAGGCGAAGCCCTGGCCAAGAAGGAAGGCTGTCTCAAGTGCCATGCCATCGACAAGAAAAAAGATGCCGAATCCCTCAAGGGCATCGCCAAAAAATTCGCCGGCAAGCCCGACGCCGAAGCCAAAATCATGACCCAGATCACCTCCGGCGCTAAAGTCAAACTCGAGGACGGCTCCGAAGACGAACACAAAATCGTCAAAACCAAGGACAAGGCCGAACTCTCCAACATGATCCAGTGGATCCTCTCCCTCAAATAAACCCCGCAACAACACCTCTGCGTGCCTAGGGCGCGTCTCAATCCAGCAGTTAGTTGAGAACACACCCTAACAGCACGCAGAGCCTGCGGTCATGACACACAACATCATTTCCATTAGCGGCCTTTCCAAGACCTACCCCAAGGGCTTCGAGGCGCTGCGCAATATCCATCTCGACATCCGCCAGGGCGAACTCTTCGCCTTGCTCGGCCCCAACGGCGCAGGAAAGACGACGCTGATCAACCTGATCTGCGGCATCGTGCGCCCCACCGTGGGCAGCGTCAGCGTCGGCGGTTTCGACATCATCACCCGCTACAAGCAGGCGCGCGCGATGATCGGCCTGGTGCCGCAGGAACTTACCACGGACGCTTTCGAGACGGTCTGGGCGACCGTCTGCTACACGCGCGGGCTGTTCGGCAAACGCCCCGACCCGGCCTATCTTGAAAAACTGTTGCGCGACCTGTCGCTCTGGGAAAAGAAGGACAGCCAGATCGTCACGCTTTCGGGCGGCATGAAACGGCGTGTGCTGATCGCCAAGGCGCTCTCGCACCAACCGCACGTCCTGTTTCTCGACGAACCGACCGCCGGCGTGGACGTCGCCCTGCGGCGCGACATGTGGCAACTCGTGCGCGATTTGCGCAATGCCGGTGTCACGATCATCCTGACGACGCATTACATCGAGGAAGCCGAGGAGATGGCCGATCGCATCGGCGTCATCCGCAAGGGCGAACTGATCCTCGTCGAAGACAAGGTCGAGTTGATGCGCAAACTCGGCATGAAGCGACTGTCATTGCAACTGGCCGAGCCGATGACAGCGATTCCGCCGAGCTTGGCCGGCTATGGACTCGAACTCTCGCCGGACGGCAACGTATTGACCTACACCTACGACAGTCAAAGCGAACGCGGCATGATCGCCGCGCTGCTCGACACCCTGAACCGGCTCGGCATCGCCTTTCACGACCTCAACACTTCGCAACGCTCGCTCGAAGACATCTTCGTCAGCCTCGTGCACGAGGATGCTGCGCCATGAATCCCATCGCTTTTCTCACCATCTACCGCTACCAGATGGCTCGTACCTGGCGGACCCTCTTCCAGAGCGTCTTCTCGCCGGTCATCTCGACGTCGCTCTATTTCGTCGTTTTCGGTTCCGCCATCGGCTCGCGCATCACCGAGGTCGACGGTATCCACTACGGCGCCTTCATCGTGCCTGGCCTCGTCATGATGTCGCTCCTGACGCAAAGCGTCTCGAACGCCTCGTTCGCCATCTATTTCCCGCGCTTTACCGGCACCATCTACGAATTGCTGTCAGCACCGCTGTCGTACATGGAAATCGTCCTCAGCTATACGGCGGCCGCCGTTTCCAAGTCGATCCTGCTGGCTACCATCATTTTGCTGACCGCCAGCATCTTCGTCCCACTGCATATCGCCCACCCGGTCTGGATGGTGCTGTTCATGCTGCTGACGGCAACGACATTCAGCCTGCTCGGCTTCATCATCGGCATCTGGGCCGACAACTTTGAAAAGCTCCAACTCGTTCCACTACTGATCGTCACTCCGCTCACCTTTCTCGGCGGCACTTTCTATTCTGTCCAAATGCTGCCGCCCTTCTGGCAGACGGTCTCGCTGTTCAATCCAGTGGTTTACCTGATCAGCGGCTTCCGCTGGAGCTTCTACGACATCGCCGACGTACCGCTCTCGATCAGTCTCCTCGTCACCGGCGCTTTCCTCGCCATCTGTCTCGCCATCCTCGCCTGGATTTTCAAGACCGGTTACCGACTCAAGCAGTGAGACTGGCGATAGCCGGCAGGCCCGCCTTTATGGGAGAATGCCAGACATTCGCTCTTACTTCGGAGTCTTGGAGATGCTTGACCAGCCACTGCCGGATCTCGATGCCTGGATCGCTTTTTTCAGCGAAGCCGAATTGCCGATTCTTCGGCAGACTGGACGTCGCCTCGAAGAAGCGCAAGTCGATATCGACAAGCTCAATGGACGCGACATCGCAACCATCGTCTTGCAAGACCCCTTGATGGCCGTCCGCGTCCTCTCCTACATTCAGCCTTTGAGCAGCAAGCGACTGCATTCCGACATCACCAACATCGGTAATGCCATCATGATGCAGGGCGTTTATCCGTTTTTCGCCAACATCGGTACGCCACCGACGATCGAAACCATGCTGCGTGCCGAACCGCAAGCGCTGCTCGGCGTTCTCCAGGTCATCCGGCGCGCCCAGCGCGCATCACGCTACGCGCACGACTGGGCTTTCGACCGTCATGACATGAACATTGACGAGGTCACACTCGCAGCCCTCCTGCACGACCTGCCGGAAACCCTGCTGTGGTGTTTCGCGCCAAAACTGGCGATGGCCATCCGTGACCAGCAGCAAGCCGATCCCAAGTTGCGCAGCGCCATGGCACAAGAAAAAGTGCTCGGCATCCGCCTCGTCGACATGCTGCTCGCGCTCTGCGACGTCTGGCATCTGCCAAATCTGCTCAGGACGCTGATGGACGACAACAACGCGCACATCCCGCGCGTTCAGAACGTCACTTTGGCCGTCAATCTGGCGCGCCACTCGGTCAACGGCTGGGAAAACCAGGGACTTCACGAAGACTTTGCCGGCATCGAAAAACTCATGCGGCTCGACCGCGAGACGCTGCTCAAGCGACTGGACGTCCCCGAAGACTTCCGCCCGCGTTTCATGACGCCAGCCGAGACCGGCGGCGAAACGCCACCGGTCTGAATTCGCGTTTCGTTTAGCCGCCGAACGCCGGTTTACGCTTCTCGACGAAGGCTTTCACGCCTTCCAACCCGTCCGCCGAACGACTCAACTCGGCGATCTGCCGCGTTTCCCGCTCCATCTGGGACTCCAGCGAGTCGTTTGCCGACAGCAGCAGCAATTTTTTGACGCCGCCCATGGCGCGCGTCGCGCCGCGCGCCAACTGCATGGCCAGGGCATCCACCGATTCGCTCAATTCAGCCGCCGGAACGACCCGATTGACCAAACCCCACTCGAGCGCTTCTGGCGCCTTCAGCACACGGTTGGTCAGGAACAATTCCATCGCCCGGCGACGTCCGATCAGGCGCGGCAAATAGTAAGTGGCGCTGCCGTCAGGAGTCAGCCCGATCTGCGTGTAGGCGCTGGTAAAGACCGCCGTATCGGCAGCGATGGCGAGATCGCAGGCGGCGGCAAGGCTCAGCCCCGCACCGGCGGCCACCCCATTCACTGCGGCGATGACCGGCGCATCCATCCACGCCAGCCGTGAAATCGCCTGATGCAGATAACCGGTGATTTCCTTGATCAGCAGATCGACTGTTTCCGGCTGTGCGGCGAACGAGGCCACGTCGCCGCCGGCGCAGAAAGCCTTGCTACCGGCACCGGTGATGATCACCGCACGCACGGAACGATCGGAACCGCAACGATTGACGATATCGCACAGTTCCCGGGCGCTCTCCAGGTCGATCGAATTGAAGGCTTTCTCTCGGGAAATCGTGATGCGGGCAATCTGTGCGTCGACGCAATAATCGAAATTTTGGTAATTCACGGAACACTCTCCTCAATAGCCTGGGTTGATCGCAGTAAGGCGCCAGCGGGCAATGGGTCGGCAGCCTTATTCGCCGCCGCCGAGCATTTCTCGTGCGTGCCGGCGCGTGATCTCGGTAATTTCAACGCCGCCCAGCATGCGGGCGATTTCCTCGACCCGTGCCGACGCTTCCAGCGTTTCGACACGGCTGCGAATGACACCATCCTGAGCCGACTTCGCCACTTGCCATTGCCAGTTCGCCCGCGCTGCCACCTGCGGCAAATGCGTCACGCACAACACCTGTCGCTCCTGCCCCAATTCACGCAGCAGCCGACCGACGACCTCGGCGACGCCGCCGCCGATACCGACATCGACCTCGTCGAACACCAGGGTCGGAACGCTCGCCGCCTTGGCCGTCACCACCTGTATCGCCAGACTGATACGCGACAACTCGCCGCCCGAGGCCACTTTTGCCAAGGGCCGCGCTTCACTGCCGGCAAGACCGGCGATCCGGAATTCGACCTGCTCGAGTCCGCTCGACGCGCCCCCCTCGACCGGTACCAGCCCGACCTCAAACCGGCCTCCGCCGAGTGCCAATTGCTGCATGACACGACTGACCGCGTCGCCGAGTTCCTTTGCCGCTTTTAGACGCGACTTAGACAAGCGCGTCGCAACCGCGTCGTACTGCTTGTGCGCAGAGGCGACACGTGCGGCGAGCAACTCCACATCGGCCGCCTCGCCGAGTGCCGACAGGCGCGCCTGCCAACGATCGAGCAAGGCCGGCAAAGCCTCTGGCGCGACGCGAAACTTGCGCGCGCAGGAGAGCACCGCTTCGATCCGGCGTTCGACCTCGCCCAAGCGCTGCGGGTCCAGATCCATCCGGTCGGCATAGCGACGCAAGGCCGACACCGCTTCAGCAAGTTCTGTCTGCGCCGAGGCCACCTGCGCAGCGATCTCTCCAAGACCGGCGTCGTAGGCAAGTAGATCGTCGAGGCGACGAACGACCGCGTCGATTTGTCCTTCGCAGGCGCCTTCCTCCTCGGACAGGATTCCCAACGCGAAGCGCGCCCCGTCGGCCAGGCTGGCCGCATGTGCGAGCCGTTTGTGCTCGACGTTCAATCCATCCCATTCATCTGCCGAAACGCCGAGGGCCGACAATTCCCGGCATTGCCACTCAAGCTGCTCGCGCTCCTGGATGATCGCGTCCGCCCCGGCCGATGCCGCGTCGAGCTGGCTCTGCGCTTCCCGCCACTGACGCCATGCCGTAGCGACCTCCTCCGCCAGCGGCATCAAGCCGGCATGCTCATCGAGCAGGCTGCGCTGCACCTCCCGGCGCAATAACGACTGGTGCGCATGCTGTCCATGAATATCGACCAGCGCCTCGGCAACCTCGCGCAACTGCTGGACCGTCACCGGCGAACCACAGAGATAGGCGCGCGAACGCCCGTTCGTATCGACAACCCGACGCAGGATCAGGACGCCGTCGTCGCATTCGAGGTCAAGCTCACGCAACCAGGCAATGACCGCCGAGGAATCGGCCACCTCGAACTCGGCACTGACCTCGGCACGCTCTGCCCCGGCCCGAATCCAGCCGGTGTCGGCGCGTTCGCCGAGGACGAAGGCCAGCGCATCGACGAGAATCGACTTGCCCGCCCCGGTTTCCCCGGTCAGGGCGCCGAAACCCCGCTGAAAATCCAGTTCAAGCCGATCGACAAGGACAAAATCGCGGATCGTCAGGCGCAGCAACATCGTCAGTCGTCCCCTTGGTCGCCGTGCTTGAGAATCTGCGGCAATTCGCTCCAGTGGAGTTTTTCGCGAAGCATCGCGAAATAACTGTAGCCCGGCGGATGCAGCAGGCAGATCGAAAATTTGGAACGACGAATGCGGACCACGTCCTCGGTACGCAGATCGAAGGTCACCTGCCCATCGAAGTGGGCACGGGAATCGATCGCCTGGCGGATGCGGATCTCGATTTCGTTGCGGTCGCTGACGAGAATCGGACGATTGGTCAGCGAATGCGGACACAAGGGCACCAGCGCGATGCCGGACACCTGCGGATGCTGAATCGGACCGTTCGCCGACAGGGCATAGGCGGTCGAGCCGGTCGGTGTCGAGACGATCAGACCGTCGGATCGCAGGGTGAAGACGAATTCATTGTCAATGTACAACTGGAACTCGATCAGACGGCCGATCGGCCCCTTGTCGACGACGACCTCATTGAGCGCCAGGCTGGACGCGACTTTCTCGCCGCCGCGGAAGACCTCGGCTTCGAGCAAGAGACGCGTTTCCGGTTTGAATTTTCCGGCCAGCAGATCATCCATGGCGGCGAGCATGTCGCTGCGCGCGATGTCGGTCATGAAGCCGAGCCGACCCTGGTTAACGCCGACCAGCGGCACGCAATAATGTGCCAACTGCCGTGCCGCATTCAGCATGGTGCCGTCGCCGCCGAGCACGATGGCCACATCGGCACGCTGACCGATCCCGGCGAAATCACAACGCTCCCAGCGGTCAAATTCGGGCGACGACGCGCTGTCCGCAGTCGACTTCTCGACGATCACCGTCAGACCGCGACGTTCCAACTCGCGGGCCAGCAAGGACAGGGATTCGGAAATCTCGCGGCTTTGGTATTTTCCGATCAGAGCAACCGTTTTCGGGTCGAATCGGTAGTGTGTCGGGTGAGCTTCTTCCATGGACGGAATTAAACCACAAACGCCGGTATTGCGTCCTCATCACGGAAATGCCAATGCTTTTTTATCCGTCATTTCCACCGATTTTTTTGTAGAATCCCTCCCATGCTCGACGACCGCGCCCAAACCCTGCTCAAGACCCTGATCGAACGTTACATCGCCGACGGACAGCCGGTCGGATCGCGCGTACTCTCGAAGTACTCCGGACTCGACCTGTCGGCGGCGACCGTCCGCAATGTCATGGCAGACCTCGAGGACCTGGGCTTCATCGCCAGTCCGCATACTTCAGCCGGGCGTGTGCCGACGCCTCGAGGCTACCGTTTCTTCGTCGACCGCCTGCTGACGATGCAACCGCTCGACTCCGACAAGATCCACGCGATCGAAGACCAGTTGCATCCTTCCCAGCCGCAACAACTCATCAGTAGCGCCTCGAATCTCATCTCGGAACTGACCCATTTCGCCGGTGTGGTGCTGACGCAACGCCGCAAGGCTCCGAAAATACGGCAGATCGAATTCGTCAGCCTGTCGGAAAAGCGGATTCTGCTGATTCTCGTCACCACCGACGGCGACGTCCAGAACCGGATTCTCTTCGCCGAACGCCCTTATTCGCCGGCCGAACTCGTCACCGCCACGAACTATCTCAACCAGTATTTCGCTGGACAAGACTTCGACCACATCCGTCAACGCGTCAAGGAAGACCTGCTCAAACTGCGCGGCGACCTACAGGCCCTGATGGCGGCCGCGCTCGCGGCCGGCGACGATGCATTGCATCAGGCAGACAGCCAGTACGTCATTTCCGGGGAGCGCAACCTGCTCGAGATCGAGGAGTTGTCGTCGAACATGAAGCGGCTGCGCGAACTTTTCGATCTTTTCGAGCAGCGCACGGCCATGATGCAACTGCTCGACATGTCACACCGCGCCGACGGCATCCAGATCTTCATCGGCGGCGAATCGGGACTGGCGCCACTCGACGAGTGCAGTGTCATCGCCGCCCCCTACGCAGTCGACGGACAGATCGTCGGTTCTGTCGGCGTCATCGGCCCAACCCGCATGGCCTATGAGCGCGTCATTCCGATCGTCGACATCACCGCCAAGCTGCTGTCTTCGGCGCTCACATTCCAGTCGAATTCCTGATGCCGCGCTATCTTCCCGAACCGAAAGTACGGCCCGACGTTCCGGGCGGCACCGCCTGCCTGCTGATCAATCTGGGTACGCCCGACGCGCCGACGGCGCCGGCAGTACGCCGTTATCTCAAGGAATTCCTCGGTGATCCGCGCGTCGTCGAACTTCCGCGCGCGCTCTGGTGGCTGATTCTCAACGGCATCATCCTCAACGTCCGACCGAAGCAATCGGCCAAGAAATACGCGTCGATCTGGACGCCGGAAGGCTCGCCGCTAAGAGTCAATACGGAACGCCAGGCAGAGCAACTCCAGATCGCCATGAACGACGCCGGTCTGAACGTCCGGATCGACGTCGCAATGCGGTACGGACAACCGTCGATCGCATCGGTCCTTTCACGACTGAAAGCCGATGGCTACCAGCGCATCCTGTTGCTTCCGCTCTATCCCCAATATGCCGGCAGCACAACGGCAACGGTGTTCGATGCGGCTTTTGCCTGGGCGACGGAAACGCGCAACCAACCGGAATTCCGAACGATCCGCAGCTTCGCCGACGACCCCGGCTACATCGCCGCCTTGGCGGCACGCGTCCGCGCCCACTGGACCAAAGTCGGCCCACCCGGCGACTCGTACCGACTGCTGATGAGCTTTCACGGCATCCCGCGCGCGACGGTCGACCAGGGCGACCCGTATGCTCAGGAATGCTTGCAGACCGGCGCCAAGCTCGCCGCCGCGCTCGGCCTGACGCCGGATCAGATGCAGGTCACATTCCAATCCCGTTTTGGGCGCGCGCAATGGCTTCAGCCCTACACCGCGGAAACACTCGCGACATTCGGCAAGTCGGGGCTGCAGCGCGTTGACGTCATCTGCCCCGGATTCACATCCGACTGCCTGGAAACGCTCGAAGAAATCGCCATCGAAGGAAAAGCGACCTTCCTAGAATCCGGAGGAAAAGCGTTCCATTACATTCCCTGTCTCAACGACAGCCAGGAATGGATCCAGGCGCTTGCCGACATTGCCATCCGCCACCTGCAGGGATGGCCGCTCGTCTCCGACAAAACCTGAAGAAGGCGGCAAGGGGACTTCTGCGAAATCGCGGCGTTACATTTCAACGCCTCAGCACGTCGAGAAAATCGCCTCGTTTTCAGCACGCACCCCCTTTTCGAGATTAGGTAGAACTACTCAGTCGCAAATCGGCACTATGCCTGACGTGGCCTGACAACCTGACCTAAAACCCATTGACGGACAAGTCTCCCAAGCATAGAGTTCAAGGCAGTGCCTGCCGCTCTGAACGCGCACTGCACACCAATAACATTCACATAAACGAGGAGTCATGAACATGAAACGCAGAACCCTGCTCGCGTCCGCTTTGGTTTTGACTGCCGGCCTCTTTGCCGCTCCGGCCTTTGCCGCCTTCCCCGAAAAGCCGGTCACCGTCATCTGCCCGTGGACAGCCGGCGGCGGCACTGACGTGCTCTTGCGCGCGCTGTCGAAGGAAGCCGAGAAGTTCCTCGGCCAGACGATCAACGTCGTCAACCAGACCGGTGGCGCCGGCGCCATCGGCCACAATGCCATTCGCACCGCGCGTCCGGACGGCTACACCGTCGGCATGATCACCTTCGAGCTCAACTCGCTGCCGCCGCAAGGTCTCGTTCCGTTCACCTGGAAGGACTTCGACCCGCTGATGCGGATCAACTCCGACCCGGCCGCGCTGACCGTCAAGGCCGACGCGCCCTACAGCACCGTTCGCGGCTTCATGGACTACGCCAAGGCACATCCGGGCGAAATCACCATCGGCAACTCGGCGCCGGGATCGGTCTGGCACATCGCCGCCGGCCTCGCCGCCGAAAAGACCGGCGTCACGGTCAAGCACGTTCCCTTCGACGGCGCGCAACCCGCAGTCACCGCGCTCGTCGGCGGTCACATCAAGGCAGTCGCGGTATCGGTCGCCGAAGTGCGCAGCCAGGTTCAGGCGAAGAACCTGAAGATCCTCGGCGTCATGTCGTCCGAGCGCGACAAGATCTTCCCCGATGTGCCGACCTTCAAGGAACAGGGTGTCGACGTCCAGTTCTACACCTGGCGCGGCCTTGCCCTGCCGAAGGGCGTCCCGGCCGCCAACAAGGCAAAGATCCTCGACGCCTACAAGAAGGCTTTCGAAACGAAGGACTTCCAGGAATTCGCCGCCAAGGCCTCGCTCAACCTGTCGTATCAGGATAGCGCCGAGTTCGCCAAGTTCCTCGACCAGAACTTCAAGGATGTCTCGGCCGTCATGAAGAACCTCGGCCTCGCCAAGAAGTAGAACATCGCACCAAACAGGGCGGCCGATGTCTGGCCGCCTTTTTTGTATCGCTTGCAGGCGCTCAAGGAAGTACTCCTGACATGAAAAAAGCAGACATCATTGGCGGTCTGATCGGTATTCTGATCGGTCTCTACGCCATCTGGGAAGGCAGCAACATGCCTGAAGACGTGGTCATGAAAATCGGCCCGAGCTTCTTCCCGACCATCCTCGCCTCGCTCCTGATCATTTTCAGCCTCGTGCTGATCGTCAATGCTCTGCGCGGCAAGAGCAAGGGCGAAGTCACGCCGCTCAAGCTTTCGGACAAAGGCGTGCAGCGCGGACTGATCACGCTGGTTGCCGCGATCGTCTTCTGCATCGCGCTCGACCCGATCGGTTTCATTCCGACCGCCATCGTCTTTCTTGCCTGCATGATGTGGGTGATGGGCAACCGCAAGCCCATGCTGATGATCGTCGTTCCGCCGCTGATAACGCTGTCGATCTGGCTGATCTTCGAAAAAGTGCTCAACCTGTCGATGCCGGCGGGTTTGCTCATCGATATCCTGTAACAGGAAATATTATGGAATTCAACTGGGAATTGATGTTCACCAGCTACGCGGCGGTCTTCACGCCGAGTATCCTGTTCATGATCTGCGTCGGCACAGTTGCTGGCATCGTCATCGGCGCACTGCCGGGACTTACCGCCACCATGGGCGTTGCGCTTCTGGTGCCGCTGACTTTTGGCCGGGCGCCGCTCGAAAGCCTGTCGATGCTGATGGGCATTTATTGCGGCGCCATGTACGGCGGCGCCATTTCGGCGATCCTGATCCGCACACCGGGCACGCCCGCCGCGGCTGCCACCGTGCTCGAAGGCTATCCGATGGCAAAGCGCGGCGAAGCCGGCCGGGCCATGGCGATGGCGCTCTTCGCCTCGTTCTTCGGCGGCGTCGTCGGCGCGCTGATCATGACCTTCGCCTCGCCATTCATTTCGAGCGTGGCCCTTGAGTTCGGCCCCGTCGAGTATTTCGGCCTCGCCATCTTCGGCCTCTCGGTCATCATCTCGATCTCGGGACGCTCGCTGATCAAGGGCATGATGTCGGCGTTCTTCGGACTCCTCATCTGCACCACCGGGTTCGACCCCATCTCCGGCTATCCACGCTATACCTTCGGCATCGTCGAGATGATGGAAGGCCCGCCTTTTATCCCGACGCTGATCGGCCTCTTTGCGGTCTCGGAAGTCTTCAACGAAGTGCAGAAGATCGGTGGCGCCCAGCAGATCATGGCAAAGCTCGACCAGTACCTGCCGAGCTGGGCCGACATCAAGTACTGCTTCAAGGAGTTGTGCCGGTCGAGCATCATCGGCACAGTCATCGGCGCGATTCCGGGCGCCGGCGGCGACATCGCAGCTTTCATTTCCTATGGCGAAGCCAAGCGTGCCTCGAAAAACCCGGAACGTTACGGCCACGGGGAAATCGAGGGATTGGCAGCCTCCGAATGCGCGAACAACTCCTGTTCGGGCGGGGCGATGATTCCATTGCTATCGCTCGGCGTTCCTGGCGACGCCGTTACGGCCGTCCTGCTCGGCGCCTTCGTCATCCAGGGCTTGCAGCCGGGACCGATGCTGTACAAGGAGCATATCGATCTCGTCTACCAGATCTTTGCCTCGATGATGCTCGCGCAGTTCGCCATGCAGTTCATCGGCATGGCCGGCATCCAGCTCTTTGCCCGCGTCATCATGGTCGACCGCGCCATCCTGACACCGGCGATCTTCGTGCTCTCCTGCGTCGGCGCGTTCGCCATGCGTGCCAATGTCTTCGACGTCTATTGCACGCTGTTCTTCGGCATCCTCGGCTATGTCATGATGCGTTATGACTATCCGCTGTCGCCGATTTTGCTGGCGTTGATCCTGGGCCCAATGGCTGAGTCGAACTTGAGGCGCGCGCTGGTCATTTCCGGCGGCGACTTCAGCATTCTATTCAGTCGACCGATCGCGGTCACGCTGATGGTCCTGGCCGTCATCTCGCTCGTCATGGCCATCCGCGGCCACCAAAAGGTCGAAGCCAAGCTTGCCGAACAGGAAAAACTGTTCAACGAAGTCACCCAAGAGTAAGCCGAACAGCTGGCCGGAAACCGCTTCCGGCCAGCGTTTCATCCCCTTCGCACAGAACCGCCTCAAGTCTCCGGCATCTTCGCCCGTTAATCCGTGTAAAGCCCCTTACGGAAAACGAGGAGACGGCCATGAGAATCGCCAGCGGATCGCTGTCGCTTGACGCGCAACACGCGTCGCAACAAAGCTGGGCGCTACAGGAGAACCTGGACATCCGGGTGAGCCAGAACACGGGGGCGACGGCAAACACCGCCGGAACTTCGGCAGCGCCACTCACCTCTTCGTTGGTCGCCATCTCCAGCGCCGGCAGCGCAAGACAATCGAGCGAAACGAATGCCGTCAGGCAAGGTCTCGATGCGGCCGAGCGCGACCCGATGCTGCAGTTGTTACGGGCAATCATCGCGCTGCTGACGGGCCATGAAGCCAAGGTCTTCGATGCCAGTTCGCTCGCTCAAGGCTCCGCCGCTTCCAGCACCGACACAACGACGCCGACAACAAGCCAGGTGAGTTCGCCATCGCCATCTGCACCGGCGATCAGCCTGGACTACACGCGCACCGAATCCTATACCGAGGTCGAACAGACGAGTTTCAATGCCAGCGGCAGTATTCGCACCGCCGACGGGCAGACACTCCAGTTCTCCCTCTCGCTCGACATGTCGCGGGTTTACCACGAAGAATCGAGTACGCATATTCAGATCGGCAATGCCGCCCGCACACAGGACCCGCTCGTCCTCAATTTCGCCGGTACCGCCGCCCAGTTGAGCAGCCAGCGCTTCCAGTTCGACCTCAACGCCGACGGCCAGAACGAAAGCATCAATTTTGCCGGGCCCGGAAGCGGCTTCCTCGCCATCGATCGCAACGGCGACGGCGTCATCAACAATGGTAGCGAACTGTTTGGCGCGCAATCAGGCAAGGGGTTTGCCGATCTGGCGATCCTCGACGCCGACCATAACGGCTGGATTGACGAAAATGACCCGGCCTACGAACAACTGCGCGTATGGACAAAGGACGCGAACGGCAACGACCAGTTGGGCACACTCAAGCAGGCAGGGGTCGGCGCCTTGAACCTGGCCAACACCGCGACACCGTTTGCGTTGAAGGACGCCAACAACGAACTCCTCGGTCAGATCGTGTCGTCCGGCGTTTTCCTCAATGAGAACGGAAGCGTCGGAACGATCCAGCAGGTCGATCTGACGGTCTGAAGCCGACGCTGCGCAACCCGTAATTTTTTCGCTTGCGCTCTTGAAACCCGGAAAGCCGCCCTCATATGAGTGCGGTTTTCTGGAGATCAGACACTATGCAAGCGCACGACACCCCCAACAACGAAGCGACCCCGGAAGCTCTTTCCGTCAAACCCGACACGGCTTCGACCGAAGCACCTCAGACCGAGGCAACTGCGACCGAATCGACGCCCAGCCTTGAGGAAATGATTCGCAAGGCCGAACTGCAAGCTGCCGAGCATCACGATGCCTGGCTGCGTGCCAAAGCCGAGACCGAGAACGTCCGCCGGCGCGCCGCCGAGGACATCGCCAAGGCCTCGAAATTCGCCGTCGAGAAGTTCTCCAAGGAACTGCTGGCGGTCAAGGACAGCCTTGAAGCCGGCCTCGCCACCGAAAATCCGAGCGTGGACAGCCTCAAGTCGGGCACCGAACTGACGCTCAAGCAGCTCGTCGCCGCCTTTGAAAAGGCCAGCATCAAGGAAATCAATCCGACCGGCGAGAAATTCGACCCGCATTTCCACCAGGCCATCAGCATGATCGAGGCAGACCAGGAGCCGAACACCGTCGTCACGGTGCTGCAAAAAGGCTACCTGCTGGCGGAACGCGTCCTGCGCCCGGCGCTCGTCGTCGTCGCCAAAGCGAAGGCTTGAAAAGTATCCCCTTATCCCCAAATAGGCACTAGCAATCGATTAACTGCGGGGCGCGTGGCGTGGAAGGAAAGCACCACCCACTCTTCCACCCGTGACCACCCAACTGAAAGGAATTGACATGGGCAAGATTATTGGCATCGACCTCGGCACGACGAACTCCTGCGTCGCCGTCATGGAAAGCGGCAAACCGAAAGTCATCGAAAACTCCGAAGGCGCGCGCACGACGCCGTCGATCGTCGCTTACGCCGACGAAGGCGAGATCCTTTGCGGCGCCCCGGCCAAGCGCCAGGCCGTCACCAACCCGCACAACACGCTGTTCGCGGTGAAGCGCCTGATCGGCCGCCGTTTCGAGGAAAAGGAAGTACAGAAGGACATCGGCCTGATGCCCTACAAGATCCTCAAGGCCGACAATGGCGACGCCTGGGTTGAAGCGCGCGGGAGCAAAATCGCGCCGCCGCAGGTTTCGGCTGAAGTGCTGCGCAAGATGAAAAAGACTGCCGAAGACTATCTCGGCGAAGAAGTCACCGAAGCCGTCATCACCGTGCCGGCTTACTTCAACGACAGCCAGCGCCAAGCAACCAAGGATGCAGGCCGCATTGCCGGCCTCGAAGTCAAGCGCATCATCAACGAGCCGACCGCGGCCGCGCTTGCCTTTGGCATGGACAAGAAACAGGGCGACAAGAAAATCGCCGTCTATGACCTCGGCGGCGGCACCTTCGACATCTCGATCATCGAGATCGCGGAAATCGACGGCGAGCACCAGTTCGAAGTGTTGTCGACGAACGGCGACACCTTCCTCGGCGGCGAAGACTTCGACCAGCGCCTGATCGACTACATCATCGACGAATTCAAGAAGGAATCCGGCGTCAACCTGAAGTCCGACGTGCTCGCCCTGCAGCGCCTCAAGGATGCGGCAGAAAAGGCCAAGATCGAGCTGTCGTCGAGCCAGCAGACCGAGATCAACCTGCCCTACATCACCGCCGACGCCAGCGGCCCGAAGCACCTGACGCTCAAGTTGACGCGTGCCAAGTTCGAAGCGCTGGTCGAGGAACTCATCGAGCGCACCATCGAGCCGTGCCGTATCGCCATGAAGGACGCCGGCTGCAAGCTGTCGGACATCGACGACGTCATCCTCGTCGGCGGCATGACGCGCATGCCGAAGGTGCAGGACAAGGTCAAGGAATACTTCGGCCAGGAACCGCGCCGTGACGTCAACCCGGACGAAGCCGTTGCCGTTGGCGCTGCGATTCAGGGCGGCGTGCTTCAAGGCGAAGTCAAGGACGTGCTGCTGCTCGACGTCACGCCGCTGTCGCTCGGCATCGAAACGCTGGGCGGTGTCATGACCAAGCTGATCAAGAAGAACACGACGATCCCGACCAAGGCCTCGCAAGTCTTCTCGACCGCCGATGACAACCAGTCGGCCGTGACGATCCATGTCCTCCAAGGCGAACGCGAAATGGCCGGCGGCAACAAGAGCCTCGGCCAGTTCAACCTGACCGACATCCCGCCGGCACCGCGTGGCATGCCGCAGATCGAAGTCACTTTCGACATCGATGCGAACGGCATCCTGCACGTCTCGGCGAAGGACAAGGCGACCGGCAAGGAAAACAAGATCAAGATCCAGGCTTCCAGCGGTCTTTCCGAGGAAGAAGTCCAGCGCATGGTGCAGGACGCCGAGTTGCACGCCGAAGAAGACAAGAAGGCGCACGAACTGGCCGAAGCGCGGAATCAGTGCGACACGATGATCCACATGGTCAAGAAGTCGCTTGCCGAGCACGGCAGCGAACTGACCGAAGAGGAAAAGGCAGCGATCGAGAAGGCCATGAAGGACGCCGAGGAAGCCCATCGCGGCAACGACCTCGATGACATCAAGGCCAAGAGCGAAGCGCTCGGCACCGCAGCCCAGAAGCTCGGCGAAAAGGTGTACGCCAAGCAGCAAGCTGAAGCCGGTGCGGCCCAGGGTGCTGCCGGCGGCGCTGGCGCGGCGCCTGGCGGCGAAGCCAAGAAGGACGACGGCGACGTGGTCGATGCCGAATACACCGAGGTGAAAGACAAGAAGTAAGGCTGCAACAACGAGGGAGCCGGAAGACACGCCGGCTCCCTTTCTGCCGTACACTGGCGACACTGATCACCCATTCCCCACGGTTTCCCCATGTCCAAACGCGATTTATATGACATTCTCGGCGTCAACCGCGACGCCAACGAGGATGAAATCAAGAAGGCCTACCGCAAGCTGGCCATGAAGTACCATCCGGACCGTAATCCGGACAATCCCAAGGCGGAAGAGCACTTCAAGGAAGCGAAGGAAGCCTACGAAATCCTCTCCGATGCGCAAAAACGCGCTGCCTACGACCAGTACGGCCACGCCGGGATCGACCCGCAGGCGGGCATGGGCGGCGGCTTCGGCGGTTTTGGCGGCGCGGGCGGATTCTCCGACGCTTTTGGCGGAATCTTCGACGAAATCTTCGGCGGTGGCGCCCGCGGCGGACGTTCGAACGTCTATCGTGGCGCCGACCTGCGCTACAACATCGAGGTCACGCTCGAACAGGCCGCCTTCGGCACCGAGACCAAGATCCGCATCCCGACGATGGAAGCCTGCGAATCCTGCAAAGGAACGGGCGCCAAATCGGGTACCCAGCCGAAGACCTGCCCCACCTGTCAGGGCAGCGGCCAGGTTCGCCTGCAACAGGGTTTCTTCTCGATCCAGCAAAGCTGTCCGAAGTGCCACGGCACCGGCAAGTTCGTCGCCGACCCGTGCAACGCCTGCCATGGCGCCGGTCGCATCAAGCAGCACAAGACGCTGGCCGTCAAGATCCCGGCGGGGGTCGACGAAGGCGATCGCATCCGGCTCTCGGGCGAAGGCGAACACGGCATTAACGGTGGTCCGTCGGGCGACCTCTACGTTCAGATCCACCTCAAGCCGCACGCCGTCTTCCAGCGCGAAGGCAACGATCTCCACTGCGAAATGCCGATCAGTTTTGCGACGGCGGCACTCGGCGGCGAAATCGAGATCCCGACGCTGGACACCGTTGCCAAGATCAAGATCCCGCCGGAAACACAGTCGGGCAAGATCTTCCGCCTGCGTAGCAAAGGTATCAAGGGCGTCCGCAGCAACACGCACGGCGACCTGCTCTGCCATGTCGTCGTCGAGACGCCGGTCAATCTGACCGAACGGCAGAAGGAACTGCTGCGCGAACTGGAAGCCACCAGCCGCGAACAGGACGGGCGGCACAACCCGCGCGCCAAGTCGTGGATGGACCGCGTCAAGGAATTCTTCGCCGCCAGCTGATCTTGCCGCAGAGCCGGGAGACACCACCGGATCGATGCATCAAAGCACGAAAGCCCCGCATGCGGGGCTTTCGTTCATTCCGGGGACCGCAGACTTCAGCGCGGCCAATGGCGAATTACGGCAGGATCAGCGTCGAGCCCTCGGTGGCGCGCGCTTCGGCGGCCCGGTGCGCCGCAACGATATCGGCGAGCGCAAAGCGTGCACCGATACTGGACTTGACCGAACCCGCGGCGATCGCCGCGAAAAGTTCGGCGGCATTCTCGCGGAACACGCGCGAATCGGCGTTATGCGGGAACACCGACGGGCGCGTCAGGAACAGGCAGCCCTTCTTGTTGAGCAGTTCCGGCTCGATCGCCGGCGCCGGCCCGGAAGCCGCGCCGTAGAGCACCACGAGTCCGAAGGGCGCGGCACACTCGAGCGACTTGAGAAAGGTATCCTTGCCGACCGAGTCGTAAACCACGTTCGCCTTGCGACCGCCGGTCGCCTCCAGCAGGGTCTTCGTCCAGTCCTCGCGCGAATAATCGATCGCCACGTCGGCCCCCGCTGCGCGGGCGGTCTCGCACTTGGCCGGGGAGCCCGCCGTGCCGATGACAAAGGCACCCAAGGCCTTGGCCCAGCGGCAGAGAATCTGTCCGACACCGCCCGCCGCCGCATGCACAAGCACCACTTCG
Source organism: Propionivibrio dicarboxylicus (assembly GCF_900099695.1). Taxonomy (GTDB): domain Bacteria; phylum Pseudomonadota; class Gammaproteobacteria; order Burkholderiales; family Rhodocyclaceae; genus Propionivibrio; species Propionivibrio dicarboxylicus. Next base: position 18,305 of record NZ_FNCY01000002.1, read on the forward strand.
CCGGCCTTGACGGCATGCGTCTTGCGCAGCAGATATTGGGCCGTCAATCCCTTGAAGATCAGCGACGCCGCCTGCTCGTCGGTAACGTCGTCGGGAATGCGCACCAGACGGTCGGCGGCGACGTTGCGGACATCGGTATAGGCACCAAGTCCGGCGTGCATGTACGCGACCCGGTCGCCCACGGCAAAATCGCTCACCTCGGCGCCCACCGCCTCGACCACGCCGGCCGCCTCATGCCCCAGGCCCGTCGGCAGCGGCAGCGGGTAAACTCCCTTGCGCTGATAAACGTCAATGAAGTTGAAGCCCATCGCGGTTTGCCGAATGCGGACCTGATTCGGCTGCGGATCCGGCAGTTCGACCTGCGTCAGTTGCAAGACTTCCGGACCGCCGAATTGTGTGATGATGACTTGGCGAGCTGTTGTTGTCACTTTCAATCTCCGTTATGCCAATCAAAAGATCAGTCTAGGGCGCGGCATGCAGGCTTGCCAGCCGCAATAAAACAAAAAGAATCACATCGCCGGCGCATGCACCACGACTGCCAGCTACGACCGCACGAAGGCGCGATAATTCAGTTTCCGTGCGCGATGCGTTCAAGGCCGACGATATCGGCCGCAAAAAACCGCCCGCCCGATTCACGGCGCACGATCAAGCGCTCGCGCTGGAACGCCGCGGCGATACGGCTGGCCGTTTCGATGGTCACTCCCAGCATCAAGCCGAGCTCTTCGCGCGAAAAATTGTAGATGCGCGTACTTTCGCCATCACGCAGGCGCAAGAGCAAACGCGCCATGCGCGTCCGCGCACTTGCGCCGGGACTGGCCAGATCGACCAGCCATTGCTCGGTCTCACGCAAGGCGGCTTGCATCCGTTGCATCAGATTCCATTGGAATCCGGGATGTTCGAAACAGAGTTGCCGAACCGCCGCCAGCGGCACGCGACAGGCATGCACATCGCCGAACAGCACGGCCGTATGGGAAAACCGCCCCGCCAACAAGGCTTCGAGCCCTGCCACGTCACCCGCCTTGAGCACCCGGACGATACGCTGCGAGCCATCCCATGCCGTCGCCAGCAATTTAACGGCCCCCGTACGCAACACCCAGACGTATTCCGCGTCGGACTGCGGCGTATAGAGCGTCATGCCCTCGGGCAGCGCTGTGTTATCCACATCGACATGCATGCCGGCCACCACGTCCGGGGCCAGTCCGGCAAAAAACGCATTCTCGCGACCATCGCAGGCAAGGCATTCGCCCTGCCCGCGCCAGGCCGTACAAATGCGCAGGGGCTCCATCTCAGGCGCGCCTCCAGGTCGTCCCCTGTGCCGTATCCTCGAGAACGATGCCCGCTGCCAGCAACGCGCCGCGAATGCGGTCGGCCTCGGCAAAATTCTTCGCCTTCTTGGCCGCCACACGTTCGGCGATCAACGCATCGATCTGTGCCGGTTCCATTCCGCCAGCATCGGCGCCTTCACCGGCCGGCGTGGCCTGCAGGAAAACCTGCGGATCGCGCTTCAGCAAACCCATGAGTCCGCCCAGGGCGCGCAACTGGCCCGCCAGCGCCGCCGACTTGCTGCGATTGACTTCGGTGGCCAGATCGAAGAGCACGGCACAGGCTTCCGGCGTATTGAAATCGTCATCCATCGCCGCCTTGAAACGGAGCGCGTGCGCCTCGTTCCAGTCAACGCTCACCTCGGCCGACTGGACGGCCTTGAGCGCCGTGTAAAGCCGCGCCAGCGCCTGCCGCGCATCGTCGAGATGCTTGTCCGAATAATTGAGCGGACTCCGGTAATGCGCGCGCAGGATGAAGAAACGGACGACTTCGGCGTCATACTTCTTGAGCACTTCGCGGATCGTGAAGAAATTGCCCAGGGACTTCGACATTTTCTCGTCATCGACGCGCACGAAGCCGTTATGCATCCAGTAGTTAACGAATTGGCATTGATGCGCACCTTCCGACTGGGCAATCTCGTTTTCGTGGTGCGGGAACTGCAGATCCTGTCCACCGCCGTGAATGTCGAAACGCTGCCCGAGCAGATGCGAACTCATCGCCGAGCACTCGATGTGCCAACCCGGACGCCCCTTGCCCCAGGGGGAATCCCAATGCGGCTCGCCTTCCTTGGCGTGTTTCCAGAGAACGAAATCGAGCGGGTCGTGCTTGGCTTGATCGACATCGACACGCTCGCCAGCGCGCAGATCGTCGAGCGACTTGCCGGAAAGCTTGCCGTAACCGGGAAACTTGCGCACGGCAAAATTGACGTCGCCGTCAGGCGCCTGATAGGCCAAGCCATTGGTTTCGAGCGAATCGATCAGCGACAGCATCTGCGGCACATATTCGGTCGCGCGCGGCTCGTGGTCCGGACGCTGGACGCCGAGCGCATCGGAATCCTCGTTCATGAAGGCAATGAAGCGATTGGTCAGTTGCCCGATTGTTTCGCCGTTCTCGTTCGCCCGCTTGATGATTTTGTCATCGATGTCGGTGATGTTGCGCACATAAGTCAGCTCGAAACCGCTCGCCCGCAGCCAGCGCTGGACCATGTCGAATACCACGAGGACGCGCGCATGACCGAGGTGACAATAGTCATAAACGGTCATCCCGCACACATACATGCGAACCTTTCCCGGCTCGATGGGAACAAAATCCTGCTTTTCCCTGGACAGGGTATTATAGATTTTCAGCATTTTTGGGCTCGATCAACGGCGCCCTCAGGGCGCTGGAAAGAAGAACGAAGCGACGTGAAGATTTTGGTTTCGCCGCGCTTCTTGATAGAATTCGTCGGTTAAATACCAACCTTCCGCGAAGTATACCATACCGATGTTTCTATTCTCCGAGACGCCTTCGCTGGCACGCCTTACCGCAGTTCTCGCCGGCCTCGTGCTGTGCTTCTCCGCCTCGTGCATCAACGCTCAGCAAAACACCCAGGCGGCCCCGGCCAACACCCAGGCGGTTGCTGAAATCCAGCGCCTGATGAAACAGGGACAACTCTCCCAGGCGCTCGAAAAGACAGAGCAGCTGATCGCTTCAAAGCCGCGCGACGCCCAGGGCCGCTTCCTCAAAGGTCTGATCCTGACCGAAAGCGGGCGTCAGCAGGATGCCATCGCAATTTTTACCCGACTGACCGAGGATTTCCCGGAACTCCCCGAGCCATACAACAACCTGGCCGTGCTCTACGCCCAGCAAAAGCAGTATGACAAGGCGCGCACCGCGCTCGAGATGGCGATCCGCACGCATCCGAGCTATGCCATCGCCCACGAGAACCTCGGCGACGTCTATGCCAAGCTCGCCAGCCAGGCCTATGACAAGGCACTGCAGCTCGATTCGTCGAACAAGTCGACGCAATCGAAGCTGTCGATGATCAAGGATCTGATCACGACCAAGCCCGGCGCCAAACCGACAACACCGACCGAGGCAGCCGTGCCCACCCCGACCAAGGTAGCCACGGCGGAACCGGCCAAACCGGCACCAGTGGTGACGCCACCGGCTGCCCCGGCAGCGAGCAAGCCGACCGAGAAACCGGCTGAAAAACCGGCCGAAGCCGCCGCCGACGCCAAGAAAGCCGAACCGAAGCCGAGTCCCGAACCCAAGCTTGAAAAAGCCCCGGTCGCAAGCGGCGTCGAAGCGGACATCACCAAGGCCCTGCAAAGCTGGGCCAGCGCCTGGTCGAACAAGGACGTCAAGGGCTACCTCAGCCATTACGCGGGTGACTTCCAGACCCCCAACGGCATGCCGCGCAAAGCCTGGGAAAGCGAGCGCGCCCAGCGCATCGACAAGCCGGGCAAGATCCAGGTCAGCGTCGACAACTTCAAGATCTCGATCGCCGGCGACAAGGCAACCGTCAAATTCCGCCAGCATTACACGTCGGCAACGCTGAAGACCTCGGCCGCCAAGACCATCGTGCTGGTGAAATCGGGTAGCCGCTGGCTGATCCAGCAGGAGCGTGTCGGCTGATGCGTCGTACCCTCATCGGCCTGCTGCTCGTCGCCTGCGGCATTGCCGGATCGCTGGTCGTCATCGGATCACCGAGCCGAAACACCCCAGTCGCGACGTTTTCGGACTCCGGGCCTGAACCGCAGCTCGCGCGCATCTTCGGCGAAATCGAGAACAACCGGCTCGACCAGGCGCTGACGCAAACCGAAGCCCTGCTCCAGCAATATCCGAAATTCCGTCTCGCGCACCTGATCAAGGGCGACCTGTTGCTGGCACGCAGCCGTCCAATCTCGACGCTCGGCAACGCCGGCGGCGCGCCCGAGGAAAAACTCAGCGACCTGCGCGAGGAAGCGATCGCCCGGCTCAAGGCCTACCGCGAACGCGGCGCCGTCGCCCACAACGTACCGCGCTACCTGCTGCAGTTGCAGCCCGACCAGAAATACGCCATCGTCATCGACACGCAAAAGGCGCGGCTGTACCTCTACCAGAACGACAACGGACGCCCGCGATTCGTCGCCGACTACTACGTCTCGCATGGCAAGCTCGGCGCCGGCAAGATGCTGGAAGGCGACAAGAAGACGCCGACCGGCGTCTATCACGTCACGTCCAGCCTGCCGGCACAGAAGCTCGGCGATCTCTATGGCGTCGGCGCCTACCCGCTCAACTATCCGAACGAGTGGGACAAGCGGCAGGGGCGCAAGGGACACGGCATCTGGCTGCACGGCACGCCGTCAGACACCTATTCGCGCCCGCCGAAAGCCTCGGACGGCTGCGTGGTGCTGACCAATACCGATCTCGATGCCGTCGCCAAGAACCTGCAGATCGGCCTGACCCCCGTGATCATCAGCAACTCGGTCGAATTCCTCTCGCTCGACGACTGGCAAAAGGAGCGGAGCTCGCTCAACAAGAAGATCGACGAGTGGCGCAACGACTGGGAAAGCCGCGACGTCGAACGCTTCCTCAAGCACTACTCGAAGAACTTCCAGACGCGCGACACGAATTTCGCCCAGTTCGCCGAGCAGAAGCGCAAGGTCGGTTCGGGCAAGGAGTGGATCAAGGTCAAGATTTCCAACACGTCGGTCTTCCGCAATCCCGGCAAGGAAGAACTCGTCGTCGTGACCTTCGAACAGGATTACCAAAGCAACAACCTCAGCAACCAGATGAAGAAACGTCAATACTGGATTCGCGAAGACGGCCAGTGGAAGATCGTTTATGAAGGAGCCGCCTGATGCATCGCACGATTCGTTTCCTGTCGGCCGCTTGTGGCCTGATCGCCGCCGTCGCCTTTGCCGCGCCGAGCGTCGAAATGCAGACGAGCGCCGGCAAGATCGTCCTTGAACTCGACGCCGCCAAGGCTCCCAAGAGCGTCGATAATTTTCTGCAATACGTCCGCAGCGGTCAGTATGACGGTACCGTATTTCACCGCGTCATCGACGGCTTCATGATCCAGGGCGGCGGCTTCAACAAGGACATGGGCGAAAAGCAGACCCGCGCACCAATCCAGAACGAGGCCACAAACGGACTCAAGAACCAGCGCGGCACGATCGCCATGGCGCGTACCGGCGACCCGCACTCGGCGACGGCGCAGTTCTTCATCAATCTCAACGACAACGGCTTCCTCAACCACACAGCCCCCTCGGGCAACGGCTGGGGCTATGCCGTCTTCGGCAAGGTCACGCAAGGCATGGAGGTCGTCGACCGGATCGCCAAGGTCGCCACAGGCAACCGCGGATTCCACCAGAACGTGCCGATCGAGCCTGTCGTCATTCAAACCGTCAAAGTTCTCTCCGACAAATAGCAAGGAAACTTTATGATCAAGCTGCACACCAATTTCGGCGTCATCGCACTCGAACTCGACGCCGAAAAGGCCCCCGAAACGACGAAGAACTTCATCGCCTACGTCGAGGCCGGCCACTATGACAACACCATCTTCCACCGCGTCATTGCCAAGTTCATGATTCAGGGCGGCGGTTTCGAACCGGGCATGAAGCAGAAGCCGACACTGGCAGCGATCAAGAACGAAGCCAACAACGGCCTCAAGAACGACCGTTACACGATCGCCATGGCGCGCACCAACGACCCGCATTCGGCGACGGCCCAGTTCTTCATCAACGTCAAGAACAACGACTTCCTCAACCACACGGCGCCGACTTCGAACGGCTGGGGCTACTGCGTTTTCGGCAAGGTCGTCGAAGGCACCGAGATCGTCGACAAGATCGAGGGCGTCGCCACGGGCAATGCCGGCTTCCATCAGGACGTCCCGAAAGAAGACGTGATCATCGAACGTGCCGAGGTCTGCTGACCGCTACTCCAAGAGAGTCCCGTGATCCACTTCATATCGGACCTTCATCTTTCCTCAGATACGCCGGGCATCGCCCGGCGTTTTCTTCATTACCTCGAACACGACGCGCGGAGCGCCGAGCAGCTGTTCATCCTCGGCGACCTGTTTGAAGCCTGGCCGGGCGATGACTGCCTCGACGAACCGGAAGATCATCTCGAGCGCGATATCGCTGCCGCCTTGCGCCGAACCGGCGATGCCGGCGTCAAGATCTCCGTCATGCACGGCAATCGCGATTTCATGCTTGGCGAGGACTTCGCCAGGCGCTGCGGCGCCCGGCTACTGCCCGACCCCTTCCTGCTTCCGATCGACGGAGGAGCGATAGTGCTTTCGCATGGCGATGCCTTATGCACCGACGATATCGAATACCAGGCGTTCCGCGCCAAGGTGCGCCATCCCGCCTTCCGCGCCGCAGTCCTGTCGCGGCCGCTGAGCGAGCGCAAAGCAACAGCGGCCGCCCTCCGGCAGCAGAGCGAACAGGCCAAGCAGGAAAAGAACGCACAGGGCCGCTATTCGAGCGACCTCAATCGTGAGGCGACCGACGCCTTCCTGCGCGAGCACGGATGCATCGTTTTCATCCACGGCCACACCCACCAGCCGGCAACGCACACGCATCAGATCGAGGCACGCACGGTCGAGCGCTGGGTGCTCGCCGACTGGACCGAAATCCGCGGAGAATACCTTGCCTTCGACGGCCGGGATTTTCGCCGTTGCCCCATTCAACTCCCCCTTTAATCATCCAGCGAGAGCGAGCACAGATCATGACTGATACCTCCGCCGTTCCGACCCTTCTCCTTGACGCCGAAATCGAACGCAATGTCGCGGCCGCGCTGGCCGAAGACGTCGGCGGCGGCGACCTCACCGCGCAACTCGTTCCGGCCGGCACCATCGCCCATGCCACAGTCATCGCCAGGGAAAACGCGGTACTCTGCGGCACGGCCTGGTTTGAGCGCTGCTTCCGCACTCTTGACACAAGCATTCAGGTGCGCTGGAAGGCAAGCGATGGCGACCGGGTCGTTCCCAACCAGTTGATTTGCGAAATCGATGGACCGGCGCGCGCGCTGCTGACGGGCGAGCGCACCGGGCTCAATTTCCTCCAGATGCTGTCGGGCGTCGCCACCAAGGCCCGGCAATACGCCGACCTTGTCGCCGGCACATCAGCCGAAATCGTCGATACGCGCAAGACCTTGCCGGGGCTGCGCCTGGCGCAGAAATTCGCGGTCAAGTGCGGTGGCGGCGGCAACCACCGCCTCGGTCTCTATGACGCCATCCTGATCAAGGAAAACCACATTCATGCGGCCGGCAGCATTGCGGCAGCCGTCGCCGAAGCCCAACGCATCGCTGCGGCCAATGGCGACCGTTGCAAGTTCATTCAGGTCGAAGTGGAAAATCTCGACGAACTCGAACAGGCCCTCGTCGCGGGCGCCAAGATGATCCTGCTCGACAACATGAACAACGAGCAGATGCGCCAGGCGGTGGCGCAGACGAACGGCCGCGCGATCCTGGAAGCTTCAGGCAACGTCAGCCTCGACACGGTGCGCGGCATTGCCGAAACCGGTGTTAACCGCATCTCGATCGGCAGCCTGACGAAAGACGTGCGCGCGCTCGATCTGTCGATGCGCTTTCAATAGAACCAAAAGCCTATTTCGGCGGGGCTCGCGGGCCGCGTTGTCGATAGGGGCGGAGGGATGCAAGGCGCGAGGCGCAGCGCATGGTTGTTCCATGCGCAAGCGGAGCAACGCCGCAGACACCGTCCCTATCGGCAAACTGAAGGGCCGCCGGCGCGGCCCACGATCCCTATCGAAATAGGCTCTAAGGAATATCGGCCGGCGCAAGGATCGCCGGCCGTAGCAACGCTCAGTTGCAGTGGCGCTCGATGTAGCGCTTCACCGCATCGACATCGACGTCCATGACCTCGACGCGTTGCGGCAGATTCTCGATGCCGACCATCGACGCCGGCCGTGCTGGCGTCATGCCCAGCGCTTCGACGATCGTTTCTTCGAACTTGGCCGGCAAGGCCGTCTCGAGCGCCAAAGTGGAAATCCCCGGCAGACGATGTTCGGCGGCAACCTTGAGACCGTCGGCCGTATGCGTATCGACCATGATCCCGTATTGCTCATGAATGCGCCGGATCGTCGCCAGGCGATCGGCATGGCAACTCTTGCCGGAGGCAAAACCAAACGTCGGCAGCCTGGCGAAATGCGGCGTCCCGGTCAGATCGAAACTGCCGCCGGCATCGACGCTCGCCCACAAGGCACGGACAACGTTGGGATCGCGCCCGACGAGATCGAAGACGAAACGCTCGAAGTTCGATGCCTTTGAAATATCCATCGACGGACTCGATGTCACCATCGTTTCCGCCGTGCCGCGCGGACGATAGATACCGGTACGGAAAAACTCGTCGAGCACGTCGTTTTCATTGGTCGCCAGCACCAGGCGGGCAATCGGCACCCCCATCATGCGGGCGATGTGTCCGGCGCAGATGTTGCCGAAATTGCCCGACGGCACCGACAGGACGATCTGCTCGTCATTGGAGCGGGTCCCCGCCAGATAAGCCCGCACGTAATAGACGGTCTGCGCCAGCACACGCGCCCAGTTGATCGAATTGACCGCGCCGATCTTGTAGCGCGACTTGAATTCGTGGTCGTTCGACACCGCCTTGACGATGTCCTGCGCGTCATCGAACATGCCGCGCACGGCGATGTTGAAGATATTGGCATCCTGCAGCGAGAACATCTGCGCCCGCTGGAAAGCGCTCATCCGGTTGTGCGGAGAAAGCATGAAGACGCGGATGCCGCGCTTGCCGCGCATGGCATACTCGGCCGCGGAACCGGTATCGCCCGAGGTCGCGCCGAGGATATTGATGGTCTCGCCCCGCTTTTCCAGCACATACTCGAACAAATTGCCAAGCAGCTGCATCGCCATGTCCTTGAAGGCCAGCGTCGGACCGTTGGACAGCTCAAGTAGCCCAAGCCCCGGCTCCAGCCAGCGCACCGGCGTGATCTCGGCAGCCAGCTCGGGATTGCGGCCATTGCAATACACCGACGCCGTGTAAGTCTTGTCGATCAGCGCCTTGAGATCGTCGGCGGGAATATCGTCGACGAATTTCGAAATCACGGCGAATGCCAGTTCGGCATACGACAGACCCCGCCAGGCATCGAGTTCGGCGCGCGTAATCTGCGGATATGATTCCGGCAGATACAAGCCGCCATCCGGCGCCAATCCGCCCAGCAGAATATCGGTGAAAGTTTTACGGGCGGGCGTCGACGAATCGTCGCGAGTCGAGATATAACGCATGGTGATCGAGGGTCGGCTTGGTTTTCTGAACAAGCAAGTCTACCATGCCCGCCCGGCAAGCCGCTATTTGGCGGCTACTTCGGCCACAACTTGCGAACCGCCCGAGGAAGATCGCCGCTCAGGCGGCAACGACGCAACGCTTTCCCTGCCGTTTGGCGACGTACATCGCCCGGTCCGCGCGTTGGATCACGTCGTCGAGATCTTCAGCACCACAGTACATCGCCACGCCGGCGCTGAAACTCATGCCCTGCGTCGTGCCGGGAATGTTCGACGACGAGAACTCCTGCAAGAATCGACGGACGACACCAAGCGCTGCATCGATCGCCGTATCCGGCAACATGACGACGAATTCCTCTCCGCCGAAACGTGCGACAACGTCCGATGGCCGCAAGGAACGCCGGAGACGGCTGACGAGGTATTTCAGCGCACGATCGCCGACCGCATGACCGAATGAGTCGTTTAGCCGTTTGAAATCGTCGAGATCGATCTGCACCAGACAAAACCGTGTCCCAAAGCGTGCAACCCGTGCCATTTCGCGCTCGCACACCTGCTCGAACCCGCGTCGATTCAGCGCACCGGTGAGCGGATCGACGAGAGCCGCTTCGCGAGCCTCTGCCAACGCCTTTTCCAACTCGGCAATCCGCATTTCCGCCGCCAACAACTCGAGCATGCCCGCATCGCGAACGACATTTTCCGGCAAGCCCGCAAGAATGCGCGGCGCACTTTGGGGAAACTGCGCAACCGCCGGCGGCAAATACGACGACGTCAAGCGCACCGGACGACGGTGCAGACGGCGCGAGGCCAATCGATTTGACAAGACGATTTGCGGCGTACTGCGATTCATGCTTCTCACTCCGTGGTCGGCGCTTCGGGTATGGCACCCGAACTCTTGTCAACGGAGCAAAAAAGAGAAACTTGAATCGATTTTCAGGAAGGAATTACAAGAACTTGTTTTTATTATTTTCTTACCCACTCACCCTTACTGCCGATCCGCCACCATCCAGCCGGAGACTTCGCCTGCCAGGCCTTGCCGAAAGTCGTACGCACGAAGGACAACCAGGACGAAAGAGAATCATCGCCATGCCCGACGGCAATGCACATACCATAGTAGAACACGTCCCGATCGTCATTTTCGTCGCGTACAAGCTGAAACAATTCCGGCGAAACGCGCTCCACCTCACGAACGGCAAGCTTGCCGTCGTCCGTCAGGCCAATCTCGCCACGCTCGAGATGTTGTTGCAACTGCGGGAAACGCGCCTGCATGCGCGCCAGCGGCTCGGCAATATTGATCGCCCCCTGCCGTCCCTGATAGGGCAAGGGCCAGACATCCTCACCGAACATCTGGCCAACCAGGCGTTCCGCCTGGATCTCCGTCCCGGCGGCGGCGTAGGTCAGCAGGCGGTTCGGCGTACTCTCGCACGCCGCCAAGGACAATACCGCGACGATACCAGCCACGCGAATCAGCGTTCTCATATCCCAATGTCCTTTCACCGCCGCGCCGAACAGGCTTTCAACGCTCGATTAGAGCAGCGACTCCATGCGCAAGCGGATCGTCTTGCCGGTAACGACGGACAAGGCATTGATGCTGGCGATCGCCGCATCGATGTTCTTTTCCTTCGTCTGATGGGTCAGCATGATGATATCGGCCTGATCCTCGCCCTCTGCCGGTTCCCGCTGGAACATCGCGTCGATCGAAATCTGGTGATCGGCGAGGATGCGAGTGATGTCGGCCAGCACACCCGGCTTGTCTTCGACGCGCAAGCGCAGGTAATAGCTGGTGACGACTTCAGCCAGGGGCAGAATCGGCAGATCGACCACGGCATCCGGTTGGAATGCCAGGTGCGGAACCCGGTTTTCCGGATCGGAGGTATGCATGCGCGTGACATCGACGAGATCGGCAATGACCGCCGAGGCCGTCGGCTCGGCACCGGCACCCTTGCCGTAATAGAGCGTCGCGCCCACCGCATCGCCCTTGGCGAGCACGGCATTCATCGCGCCCTCGACATTGGCGATCAAGCGTTTCGACGGAATCAGCGTCGGATGGACGCGCAACTCCACCCCTTCCGGCATCCGTTTGGTGATCCCGAGCAGTTTGATCCGGTAGCCCAGTTGTTCGGCATACTTGATGTCGACCGCTTCAAGCTTGGTAATGCCCTCGACCGAGGCCTGATCAAAGCTGACCCGATTGCCGAAGGCGATGGCGCTCATGATCGACAGCTTGTGTGCCGCATCGATGCCCTCGACGTCGAAGGTCGGATCGGCCTCGGCATAACCGAGTCGCTGCGCTTCCTTGAGCACGACGTCGAACGGCAGGCCCTTTTCACGCATCTCGGTCAGGATGAAGTTGGTCGTCCCGTTGATGATGCCGGCGATCCATTCGATGCGGTTGGCCGTCAGCCCTTCGCGCAAGGCCTTGATGATCGGAATGCCGCCAGCGACGGCAGCTTCGAACGCGACCATCACGCCCTTTTTCTGGGCCGCGTCGAAAATCTCGTTGCCATGCTTGGCGAGCAGCGCCTTGTTCGCGGTGACCACATGCTTGCCGTTTTCGATGGCCTTGAGCACGAGTTCGCGGGCAATGCCGTAGCCGCCAATCAATTCAATGACGATATCGACGTCGGGATCCGTCACCACCGAAAAGGCATCGTCGGTCAGACGGCATGCCCCGCCCGTCACCTTTCGCGCCAACTCGAGATTCTTGTCGGCAACCACCGTAATCTCGATCGGCCGACCGGCCCGCCGGGTAATTTCCTCGCTATTGCGCTTGAGAACGGAAAAGGTGCCGCCACCGACGGTACCAATGCCCAACAGACCGACGTTCATTGCCTTCATTTCAAAGCCTTCCTAAAACAAAATGCGGGAATATGCATTCCCTCGCGAAAATAAAATCGATGGGCGCCCGCCCGTTGCACGCCGGAATCCAGCGCCAAGGCATCGCACCCCAAAGACACCGCCTTCTGTTCCAACCACCCGAGCAAACATTTGCCGACGCCTTGTGAGCGATGCAAATCGTCGCTGACGAGGTCGTCGACATACAGTCGCCGTCCCTCGCTGGTGTTTTCGATCACCCGCCAGATCGCCACAGCGAGTAATGCCTCGCCATCGACGACCACCGCCATGCGCCCGCCATTGGCGAAAATCATCGCCATCCGAGCGCAATAATCTGCCGGAAGACACGGCCGCAACTGGCGATGTACCGCCTCCGCCTTTGCCAGCCATCCGGTCGACAGGACCGCGCCCGCATCATCGGTCACGGCCAATGCCTGCATCGTTACACCCCCGCCCCGTGCCGCTTGCGATAGTTCTCCAGGAAGCGGGCGATGCGCGCGATCGCCTCGCGCAGGTCATCCTCATAGGGCAGGAAAACCAGGCGGAAGTGATCGGGCTGCGGCCAGTTGAAGCCAGTACCCTGCACCAGAAGAACACGCTCCTGCTGCAAAAGTTCCTTGATGAACAATTGATCGTCGGCGATCGGATAGATCTTGGGATCAAGGCGCGGGAACATGTACAGCGTCGCTTTCGGCTTGACGCAGGAAACGCCGGGAATCGACGTGATCAAATCATGCGCAACCTCACGCTGACGATACAGACGCCCGCCCGGCATCACCAGGTCATTGATGCTCTGATAGCCGCCGAGCGCCGTCTGGATGCCGTACTGTCCCGGCACGTTGGCGCACAAGCGCATCGAGGCGAGCATGTCGAGCCCTTCGATATAGTCGCGCGCCGAACGCTTGTCGCCGGAAACCACCATCCAGCCGGCACGATAGCCGCACGACCGGTAATTTTTCGACAAACCATTGAAGCTGATCGTCAGCACATCTTCCGAAAGCGAGGCGAGCGCCGTGTGCTGCACGCCGTCGTACAGCACTTTGTCATAAACCTCATCGGCATAGATAATGAGCCCGAACTCGCGCGCGACGGCAACGATCTCGCGCAGCAGGTCGTCCGGGTACACCGCCCCGGTCGGATTATTCGGATTGATGACGACGATGGCGCGCGTATTCGGCGTGATCTTCGCGCGGATATCGTCGATATCCGGCAACCAGCCATTGCTCTCGTCGCAAAGGTAGTGACGCGGCGTGCCGCCCGACAGGCTCACTGCGGCGGTCCACAGCGGATAGTCTGGCGCCGGCACCAAGACTTCGTCGCCGGCGTTGAGCAACGCGTTCATCGACATGACGATCAATTCGGAAACACCGTTGCCGATGTAGATATCCTCGAGCGTCACGCCCTTGATCTGCTTCTGCTGCGTGTAGTGCATCACGGCCTTGCGCGCCGCGAAAATCCCCTTCGAATCCGAATAGCCTGCCGCGTTCGGCAGATTGCGGATCATGTCGAGCTGTATCTCTTCCGGCGAGTCGAAGCCAAAGGCTCCCAGATTGCCGATGTTGAGCTTGATGATCTTGTGGCCTTCGTCCTCCATTCGTTTGGCTTCCTGGAGCACGGGTCCGCGAATGTCATAACAGACATTGGCCAGCTTGTGCGATTTCAATACCGGTTTCATACACATTCCCTTCGCAGCGCGCGCGCCGGGCACGCCGCCGTTTCAAGCCCGCCATGCCCCGGAGATGCAATCCCGGAAGACGGGCGTCGATAAGATCCGCCGAAAAGTTATAATCCTACTTCTAATGACCGCATGCCGCAATTTATGACGCTCCCGCCCGACGGCAACAGCCCGCCCTACACGTTCACGGCATATGGGGATGCCCACGTTTGCGTTAACACGATCCGTCACGACAATAATATCATTGTCATGAAGGACCGCCTGATTCCGGCGTGGACACAGAACAAATTCGCATCGTTGACGATCGAGGACATGGAGATCGTGGCCCCGCTTGATGCTGAGATCATTCTCTTCGGCACTGGCCGGCAGATTCGTTTCCCGAGACCCGAACTGATGCGGCCGCTCGTGCATGCGCGCAAAGTGCTGGACGTCATGGACATCCATGCTGCCTGTCGTACCTACAACCTGCTGAGCAGCGAGGGCCGCAGCGTTGCGGCCGTGCTGCTCTTCGACTGAACTGCCAGAGCCTCATCCCAAAATCACGCAATGAAACGCATCGCACTGAAAATCGACGTCGACACCCTGGCCGGAACGCGCATCGGCGCCCCGGCGCTCGCCCAATTGCTCGATCGCCAGCAAGTCAAGGGCACCTTCTTTTTCTCCCTCGGTCCGGATCGCGCCGGCTGCCAGAAATCGGGCGAATCGCTCAAGCGCTTCTATCCACTCGCCACGCGACTGCGCGGGCGCCTGTTGCCATCAGCCGACATCAGCCGGCGGACGCTCGACATTCTGCGACGGATTCATTCCGAAGGCCATGAGGTCGCCCTGCACGCCCACGACCGCGTCGCCTGGGAAGCAGGCATCGACAAAGCGACCACGGCATGGATCGACGCCGAGATGTCTCGCGCCGAAAAGCGCTTCACCGAAATATTCGCAGAAAAGCCCGCCGCCTTCGCCGCTCCCGGCTGGAAAAGCCAACGTCATGCGCTGCGCCTGACCCAGCGCCTTGGATACAGCTACGCCAGCGACACCCGCGGCAGCCACCCGTTCATTCCCGTCATCGACGGCGAAATCGTCGCTTGCCCGCAGCTCCCGACGACTTTACCCACGGTCGACGAAGTACTGGCGCTCGACCCGGCGCTAACCACTGCCGGCGCCTACGAACGCATCCTGAAACTGTCGCTGGCCATCCCGGGCGATCACGTATTCACGCTGCGCGCCGAAATCGAAGGCATGCGTTTTCTCACCGAATTCGAAAAGCAGATCGCCGACTGGAAAGAAGCCGGCACCGCGCTCGTGCCACTGCGCGAACTCCGAGCCGACTCGGCCGTTGCGCTACTGCCGCGGCACGTCGTCGAATGGGCCGAAATTCCCGGTCGCCGCGGCTTGCGCATGACTCAAGGCCCGGCCTACCCGCTCGGCGAATGACAACAAAAAGGGCGGCCGCAGCCGCCCTCGCAGGAGAATTACTTCTCCGACTCAGTCGCGATCGCCGCTGAAAGCCATGAGCAGATTGAGCAGGCTGACGAAGACGTTGTAGATGTCGAGATACACCGCCAACGTCGCCGTGATGTAGTTATCCTCGCCACCATTCACGATCCGGCTGATGTCGAACAGGATGTAGGCGGAGAAGATCATCACGACCAGCGCCGAGATCGTCAGCGACAGGGCCGGAATCATGAAGAAGATATTCGCCAGCGACGCCAGCAGAACAACGATCATGCCGATGAAAAGGAACTTGCCCATGAAGCTGAAGTCCTTCTTCGTCACCGTCGCAACCCCGGCCAGGGCAAAGAAGATCGCCCCGGTACCGCCTGCCGCCGTCGCGATCAGGCTGCCGCCGTTGGAGAAGCCCAGCGCCACCTGCAGGATGCGCGACAACATCAGGCCCATGAAGAAGGTGAAGCCGAGCAGCAAAACGACCCCGGTCGCGCTGTTCTTGGTCCGCTCGATGCCCCACATGAAGGCAAAGGCGATGCCGAGGAACACGAAGAAGGAGATCAGCGGACTGCCGGCGAAGAACGAGAAGCGCATCTGCACGCCGATCAACGCCCCCAGAACCGTTGGCACCATCGACAGCGCAAGGAGCAGATAGGTATTACGCAGCACTCGGTTCTGCTGCAGCGTATCGACCTGAGTGCCTTGTTGTGTCAAATGATAGGGCTGTTGCATCGATTCATCCTCCGTGGAAAAAACGTTGTGGAACTAGGACTCTACCAGACTATCAATAGTTTCAAAACATCGGGTAACCGCGTGTAACGTGGTATGATGCGCGCCTCGCCCAAACAGGGCGCGCACGGACCGCATCGGAAGCGTGGCAGAGCGGTTAAATGCACCGGTCTTGAAAACCGGCAGGGGTTTACGCCCCTCGTGAGTTCGAATCTCACCGCTTCCGCCAACAATCATTAAGAATCAAACGCTTAGGTGATTTTTTCGTTTCAACCATCAAACCAAGCATCAAACAAGTCGAGCTTTGCACGTTGATTGCTTGCTTGATGAGTGACGCTGTGACCCACGCCCGGCCATCGGTGACGCTTATAGGTCAACCCGATCACCATAAACCTGACGACACACCGTCGACGCGATCCACTTGCGCGTATCAAAACGCACGTGCTTGTTTTGCACCCAAGCGGACCAACTCGCAGGATCACGCCCCTCGGGGATGGGTTCGTCGGCCAACGCGATCAACTCCTCGGCTAGAAACGCGGCACGGTCTTGCACCGCAAGGTCGTAAGCATCGCGAAGTGCGGGGTCGGATCGGGTGTGGATTTTTGCAAGAGCATATTCGACTCCTGTTCTTTTCCTTTAGCCAGGCTTCGACGTTGATGCCGAACACGCTTTTCTGTCTTTGCTGAAATCCTTTCAGCACATCATCTGCCTGGCAACAAACAATCCCCTCCCTGTTGCCCGCTTGTCGAGGGCAAGCGCACTCGCCCGCAACATCGCCAACCAACGCTAAGGTCATGTTCTAGCCGCCCGAGTATGAGAGAATGTCGCATTGCGCTACCAGGCCTGGTACAAAAAACCGGTACAGACGACGAAGCACAAAATTACCAAGAAATTGTTTATTAAGATTTTTCAGAACGGTGTCGAATCTCGCCGTTTCGACAAAAACACCATCGCATACCCCTGCCACAACGCCTTGTGATACGCACGCATGAGCACCTCCGTCCCTCGCCTGGAACTGCTGAACATTACTAAGCGCTATCCGACGATCGTCGCCAACGCAGACGTCAGCCTGTCGGTCATGCCCGGTGAAATCCACGCCATCCTTGGCGAGAACGGCGCCGGCAAGAGCACCTTGATGAAGATCATCTACGGCGCCGTCAAGGCCGACGCCGGCACGATCCGGATGAACGGCGAGGACATCGCCATCACCAATCCGGCGCAGGCCCGACGCCTCGGCATCGGCATGGTCTTCCAGCACTTTTCGCTGTTCGAGACGCTGACAGTCGCCGAGAACATCGCGCTGGTACTCGACGAACCTTTCGACCTGGCAGCGCTGTCGCAGCGCGTCAAACAGATCTCCGAACGCTATGGACTGCCGCTCGATCCGGATCGACGCGTGCACAGCCTGTCGGTCGGCGAACGCCAACGCGTCGAAATCGTCCGCTGCCTGCTGCAAAACCCGACGCTGCTGATTCTCGACGAACCGACCTCGGTGCTGACGCCGCAAGCCGTCGAAAAGCTTTTCGACACGCTGCGCCAGCTGGCCGCCGAAGGCGTCTCCATCCTCTACATCAGCCACAAGCTGCACGAGATCCAGGCGCTCTGCGATCGCGCCACGATCCTGCGCAACGGTCGTGTCACCGGCACCGCCAATCCGCGGGAGGAATCACCGGCCAGCCTGGCGCGCATGATGATCGGACGCGAACTGCCAGTCTGCGAAGCGCCGCCTTATCTCGGCGAACGCCGCCCGATGCTGACGGTGCAACATCTGAACCTGACGTCTGCGGGACCGTTCGGCACCTCGCTGCATGAGGTCTCACTGACTGTGCACAGCGGCGAGATCCTCGGCATTGCAGGCATCTCCGGCAACGGACAATCCGAACTGATGGCCGCGCTTTCCGGCGAACACCCGGTCCACAAGGACGCGGTTCGCCTCGACAGCAAGCCGATCGGCCATCTCAACGCCGGCACCCGCCGCGCCAAGGGCCTCGTCTACGTCCCCGAAGAACGCCTCGGCCGCGGCACCGTGCCGCCGCTGAGCCTGAGTCGCAACGCCCTGCTCACCGCGCACCGCCACGGCATGAAACACTGGGGGCTCGTCCGTTACGGCAAGGCGCGCGACTATGCCGAGGAATGCGTCGCGCGCTTCGACGTCCGCGGCGGCGGCGCCGGCACCAATGCCCGCGCGCTCTCGGGCGGTAACCTGCAAAAATTCATCGTCGGCCGGGAGATCATGCTCAAACCCAAGGTCATGATCGTCGCCCAGCCCACCTGGGGCGTCGATGTCGGCGCCGCCGCGGTCCTTCGCCAGGCACTGCTCGACCTCTCGCGTACCGGCGTCGCGATCCTCGTCGTTTCGGAAGAGCTCGAAGAGCTTTTCGAAATCTGCGACAGCATTGCCGTCCTCGCCCAGGGACGGCTCTCGCCGGCCCAACCGAAGACGAGCCTCAACGCCGAATCGGTCGGCCTGCAAATGGCCGGACTTTTTCCCAAAACACCTCTGACCGTGCACGCCGAATTCGATCATGCATCTGCTTGAACCCCGTCCTTATCCCTCGCGCGTCATGCGCTGGACGGCGCCGCTGATCGCCGTCGCCGCCACGCTGATCGTCGGTTCGATGCTTTTCCTTGCGCTTGGCAAGGATCCGCTCGAATCCTTCCATGTCTTCTTCGTCCAGCCGCTGGAAAGCAGCTACGGCTGGAGCGAACTGCTGATCAAGGCCTGTCCGCTGATCCTTATTGCCCAAGGCCTCGCACTCGGCTTCAAGGCTCGCATCTACAACATCGGCGCCGAAGGTCAGCTGATCGTCGGCGCACTGGCCGGCGGCGGTGTCGCGATCGCCATGGAAGGCAGCGACGCAAGCTGGATCGTCCCGGCGATGGTCGTCGCCGGCGCCATCGGCGGCGCGCTCTGGGGCGCTATCCCGGCGCTGCTCAAGACGCGCTTCAACGCCGAGGAAACGCTGACGACGTTGATGCTCTCCTATGTCGCCAACCATCTGCTTTCCTACATGGTCAACGGCCCCTGGCGCGACCCGGAAGGCATGAATTTCCCGCAATCGATCATGTTCAGCGACAGCGCGCTGTTCCGCATTCTGCTCGAAGGATCGCGCGTCAACACCTCGGTTTTCATCACCCTGTTCGCCATCGTCGCCTTCTGGATCTTCAACGCGCGTAGCTTCCTGCATTTTCAGATCGAAGTCGGCGGCCACGCGCCGGCCGCGTCACTGTATGCAGGCTTTTCGTCAAAACGCGCCGTCTGGCTGACGCTCGTCCTCTCCGGCATGACCGCCGGCATCGCCGGCGTCGGCGAGATCGCCGGCCCGGTCGGGCAACTCAACCTGAATATTTCACCGGGCTACGGCTTCGCCGCCATCATCGTCGCCTATCTCGGCCGCCTCCATGCACTTGGCATTGTCCTCGCCGGTTTCCTGATGGCGCTCATCTATCTTGGTGGCGAGGCCGCCCAGGTCGCGCTGCAACTGCCGGCGGCGATCACCGGCATCTTCCAGGGCATGCTGCTGTTCTTCCTGCTCGGTTCCGACGTTTTCATCGACAACCGCCTGCGTCGCCGGCTCGCCTGATTTCCTTTCACTGGCCATGATCGAACATCTCATCCCCATTCTCGCCGGCACCTTCGGCGCCGCCGTTCCGCTGATCTTCGCGGGGCTCGGCGAACTCGTCACCGAACGCACGGGCGTCATCAACCTCGGCGTCGAAGGCATGATGCTGATCGGCGCCATCGCCGGTTTCGCCGCTGCCGCGGAGACCGGTTCCGGCGCCGCCGTCGGCATCCCCGCCGGCGCGCTCGCCGGTGCCGGCATCGCGCTGGTCTTCGGCTTCTTCGCGCTGTCGCTGGCCGCCAACCAGGCCGCCTGCGGGCTGGCACTGACGATTTTCGGTATCGGCCTCTCGGCCTTCATCGGCCAGCACTACATCAGCTACAGCCTGCCCGGGCTCAAGCCGATCATCATCCCCTTGCTCTCGGACATCCCGGTGCTCGGCCCGATCGTTTTCAAGCAGGATGCCGTCGTCTACCTGTCGCTGCTGGCGTTTGCCGCGATCGCCTGGACGCTCGCCAAAACCCGCCTCGGCCTGCTGCTCAAGGCGATCGGCGAATCGCCCGAAGCCGCCCATGCGATCGGCTATCCGGTCATCAGCATCCGCTTCGGCGCCGTTGCTTTCGGCGGCGCCATGGCGGGGATCGCCGGCGCGTATCTCTCCACAGTCTATACGCCGCTGTGGGTGCAGAACATGAGTGCCGGACGCGGCTGGATCGCTGTCGCGCTGGTGGTTTTCGCGTCCTGGAAACCGGCACGACTGATGCTCGGCGCCTACCTGTTCGGCGCCGTCACGATCCTGCAATTCCATGCCCAGGGACTAGGCATCATCGTTCCGGTGCAATTCCTCGCGTCGCTTCCTTATGTCGCAACGATCATCGTGCTGGTAATCATCTCGCGCGATCGCCGCGTTCTCCAGAACAACCTGCCAGCCTCGCTCGGCAAACCTTTCCTGCCCTGACCGCCCAACGCCCATGACCACGCTCCTGCTCAACCATGCCGATGTTCTTGTCACCATGGATGCCGAACGTCATGAAATCCGTGACGGTGGCGTATTCATCCGCGATGGCGTGATCGAGGCCGTCGGACCGAGCGACAGCCTGCCAGCCTACGCCGACGAAGTCGTTTCCCTCGCCGGCTGCGTTGCCATGCCCGGGCTCGTCAACACGCACCACCACATGTATCAGAGCCTGACGCGGGCGATTCCCGGCGCGCAGGACGCGGAACTCTTCGCCTGGTTGCGCCGCCTCTATCCGATCTGGGCCGGCATCACCCCGGAAATGATCCGGGTATCGACGCAAACCGCGATGGCCGAACTGATCCTGTCGGGATGCACGACCAGCAGCGATCACCTCTATCTCTATCCGAACGGCGCCCGACTCGACGACTCGATCGAAGCTGCCGCCGAAATCGGCATGCGTTTCCACGCCGCGCGCGGCAGCATGAGCGTCGGCGAGAGTGCCGGCGGTTTGCCGCCCGACCGGCTCGTCGAGGACGAGGCGGCGATTCTCAAGGACACGCAACGCCTGATCGAAACCTGGCACAACCCCGCCCGCCATGCCATGCAGCGCATCGTCGTGGCGCCCTGCTCGCCCTTCTCGGTCAGCCGCGACCTCATGCGCGAAGCGGCGAATCTGGCCCGCTCCTTCGGCGTTTCGCTGCACACGCATCTTGCCGAAAACGACAACGACATCGCCTACAGCCGCGAAAAATTCGCCATGACACCGGCGCAATATGCCGAGTCGCTGGGCTGGGTCGGCCCCGACGTCTGGCATGCGCACTGCGTCAAGCTCGATGCCGAAGGGATCGCCCTCTTCGCCCGCACCGGCACCGGCGTCGCCCACTGCCCGTGTTCGAACATGCGACTGGCCTCGGGCATCGCGCCGATTCCGGCGATGCGTGCTGCCGGCGTACCGGTCGGCATCGCCGTCGACGGCAGCGCCTCGAACGATTCCGGCCACCTGTTGGCCGAGACCCGGCAGGCCATGCTGCTTGCCCGCGTCGGTTTCGGCCCGGCGGCGATGAGTGCGCGACAGGCGCTCGAAATCGCGACATTGGGTGGCGCCAAGGTGCTCGGCCGTGACGACATCGGCGCGCTGGCGCCGGGCATGAGCGCCGACATCGTCGCCTTCGGCCTCGACAGTCTCGACCTGACCGGCGCAGCCGTACACGACCCCGTCGCCGCCCTGCTCTTCTGCACGCCGCCAAGCGTAAGGCACTCGATCATCAACGGCCGGCGCATCGTCAGCGACGGCACCCTGGTGCCGATCGACCTGCCGGTGCTGATCGAACGGCACAACCGCTTGGCCGTCGAACTTCTCAACGCCAGATAAAAGAAAACCGGTCGCATGACCGGTTTTCCCCTTGCTGCCCGGCATCCGCCGGGTGAGTTCGCACGTCTACTTGTTCTTCTTGAGCGGCGGCACGAATTTGTAGTCGATATCCCAGGGGAAATATATCCACTTGTCCTGGTTGAATTCCTTGACACAGAGATCGACGATCTCGCGGCCCATCGGTTTGGCATAGAGCGTGGCGAAATACGCCTTGGGCAGCAATTTGCGGATGACGCGTGCGGTGTTGCCGGTATCGACGAGGTCGTCGATCAGCAAATAGCCCTCGCCGTCGTGCTCGATACCTTTGAGGATCTTTACGTCCGAGCGCTTGATTTGCGCGCCTTCGCTGTCTTCCGCGCTTTCCTCGTAACTCGACGCGCAGATCGTGTCGATCAGGCGGATCTCCAGTTCGCGCGCCACCAGCGCCGCCGGAATCAGGCCGCCACGGGCGATGGCGATGATGCCCTTGAATGGGCCCTTGTCCATCAACGCATGGCACAAGACTCGGGTGTCGCGATGCAGTTCCGGCCAGGAAATGACGATATCGTCCCGATACGGGCTGACGAACGAAGCTTCCATGAAGATCCTCAGAGGCAGAGATGAAAGGTGCGAATTATATGCCGGTCCACGCCGGAAGGGAGCGTTGAGATGCTGTAAACGCAAGACGCGGCCCTGAAGGCCGCGTCGCTTCGAAACGACTTACTTCGGAATGCTGCCTTCGACGCCTTCGACGTAGAAATTCATCTTCTTCAACTCTGCGTCGGAATAGACCTTGCCAGCCGCCAGGAATTCCTTGCCCGACTGATCCTTGAGCGGCCCGGTGAACGGATGCAGTTTGCCGGCCTTGATGCCATCGCGGCGCTCTTCAGCCACCTTCTTCACGTCAGCGGGAACGGCTGTGCCGAAGTTGTCGATATTGACCGCGCCATCCTTGACGCCCCACCACAGGTCGCCGGTCTTCCACGTTCCGGCCTGGACTTCTGCCGCCGTTTTCTTGTAGATCACGCCCCAGTTGAGGATCGATGCGGCCAGATGCGCCTTGCCACCGAACTTGGTCATGTCCGAATCCCAGCCGAAGGCCATGACGCCTTTTTCCTGGGCGGTCTGGACAACTGCCGGCGAATCGGTGTTCTGCATCAGCACGTCGCAGCCCTGCGAAATCAGCGCCAATGCCGCTTCACGCTCCTTGCCCGGATCGAACCATGCGTTCACCCAGATGACGCGGGTCGTCACCGCCGGATTGACGCTGCGCGCGCCGAGCGTGAAGGCGTTGATGTTGCGGATGACTTCAGGAATCGGAATCGACGCGACGATGCCGAGCTTGTTGCCCTTGCTCATCTTGCCGGCGACGACGCCGAGCATGTACGAGCCTTCATAGGTGCGGACGTCATAGACGCCGAGGTTCGGTGCCGTCTTGTAGCCGGTGGCGTGCATGAAGACGGTATTGGGGAAGGCCTTGGCGACCTTGACCATCTGGTTCATGTAACCGAAGGACGTGCCGAACACGACCTTGTGGCCCTTCTGAGCAAGATCGCGGAAGACGCGTTCGGCATCGGCCGTCTCCGGCACGTTCTCGACGAAGGTGGTCTTGACCTTGCCGGCCGACTCGGTTTCGAGCATCTTCCGGCCGACGTCGTGCGAATACGTCCAGCCATGATCGCCGGTCGGGCCGATATAGACGAAGCCCGCCTTCAAGGGCTCGGCGGCATGAGCCAGGGTAAAGCAGGAAACGGCGGCAAACGCCGTCATCAGCGTTTTTAGACGAGATAGCGCCATGCTGGAAACTCCTTGTATGCGGAAAACAGAGGGGGAAAAACCAAAACCGCATTGTCCGGAAGTTTGATGCGCTTGTACACCTCGGTTTACTTCATTCGCCGCGTACGGGAAAAGATCGGGTCATCGGGCGCAAAGAGCGCCGAACACAGCCTCGCCGGCAGCCAGCAGACGCTCGTCTTCACCGTGGCGCGCCACCAGTTGCACACCCAGAGGCAGGCCGCGCGGACCGACGCCGAACGGCAGGTGCAGACAGGGTACGCCGAGCAGGGTCCACAACCGGCCGCAGAGCGGATCGCCGGTTGCTGCGAGACCCTCGGGCGCCTCACCAAGCGCCGACAGGGTCATCAGCACGTCGGCATCACCGAGGAAGGTGTCAAACTGCGCGCGGCAACGCTGGGCGAGTTGCTGGTCGGCGACATAGCGATCGGGTGTCACCGACTCCGCCGACGCGATCAACTGCCGGAGCGGCGTGCTCAGCTGTGTCGCATGGCAGGCCACCTCATGGCTCAAGGCTTCCGCGGCTTCGACCGCCATGATCTCGGTCTGGGCGGCATACAAGCCCTCGAACACGCCGGGAAGGTCGTGCTCGACAACGGTCGCGCCCTTTTGTGCCAAGCGTGCGGCGGCCGCCTCGAGCGTCGCCAACGCCGCCGGTTCGGCCCGCTCGGCCGCCGGAGTGCGGCACAGGACGATGCGCGGCAATCCCGCCGCGGCCGGAATGCGCCCGGCACGCCCCGACAAGACACCGGCAAACAGCGCGGCATCGGCAACATCGCGGGCGAACACACCGATCGTATCGAGCGATTCCGACAAGGGTTTCACCCCGGCCCGGCAGATCCGCCCGAAACTCGGCTTGAAACCGACGACACCGCAATAGGCGGCGGGCCGGATCACCGACGCGGCCGTCTGCGTTCCATAGGCAAGCGGCACCATGCCATCGGCCACTGCCGCCGCCGAACCGCTCGACGACCCGCCCGGCGTCGCGCGGGGATCATGCGGATTCGCCGTTTTCCCGGGGCAGTACGTGGCAAATTCCGTCGTCACCGTCTTGCCGAGCACCAACGCCCCCGCCGCACGCGCACGCGCGACACAGGCGGCATCCCAGGCCGGACGATGGCCTGCATAGATCGACGAACCATAGGCGGTCGGATACTGGACCGTGTCGATCAGATCCTTGACGCCCAGAGGCACGCCGGCCAAGGCCCCCCTAACACCGGCGGCATCGAGCCGACGCGCCTCGGCAAGCGCGTCGTCGACGTTGAGCCAAGTCCAGGCGCCCACCGTCGGCTCGCGCTCGGCAATGCGCTCAAGACACGCACGTACCACGGCCTCGACCGTCGTCGTCCGCTGGGCGATGCGCTCGACAATCTGCCGGGCGCTCATTGGCATGAACGTCGTCATTGCCTTGTCTCCGTATTCGTCTCGCTCAGAAGGGAAATACTCAAACACGCCGCGTGGCGTCGCCCCACTGATCGCGCAGGATACGCCGCCCGACCGAAGTAATCCGCCCTTCCAGACAGGCGGCACATTGTCCGGCACTGTCGTCGAGACAGGGTTTTCCGTCGTAGAGCGTGTATTCGCGCCGCACATGCAACGGCGTCGCCTGCGGCATGATGACATTGGCACCATAGCGCAAGCCCTGCTCGCGTCCATCGGGCGCCAGCGTCTGCAAGGCCGTCGTCGCGGCGATGTTGATCGACGGCAACAGCAGGCGGGTTGCAGCGATCATGCGCAAGGCGAGCGTCATGCGCGCTGGCACGTCGCGCACCGACGCCGAGTGCATCGGCGTCTGCTCGTGCGGGATGTACGGTCCCATGCCGATCATGTCGGCGCCGATGTCGCGAAAGAAGAACAGATCGTCGACAAGATCGTCGACCGTTTGTCCCGGCAAGCCGATCATGACGCCCGTCCCGACGCGGTAACCGATCGCCTTCAGCGTTTTCAGGCAGTCGACGCGCGACGCGTAACGCTGTTCGGCCGGATGCAGCGCTGCGAACAATCGCGGCGACGAGGTCTCCATGCGCAGGAGATAACGATGCGCACCGGCCTCGTACCATTCGGCATAGGTTTCCGGCGATTGCTCGCCGACGCACAGCGTGATGCCGACGCCTTCGCGCAGCGCGTCCGAACGCGTCGCCGCCTTGATCGCGCGCACAGCCTCGGTAACGAAAGCCGCGAACTTCTCGTCGCGCCGTTCGCCCGACTGAAGCACGACCGAACCATAACCCTGTTCGCCGCACCAGCGCGCCGTCTCGACAATCTCATCAAGCGCGAGCGTGTAGCGCGTCGGCGCCCGGTTGCTGCGGCGGATGCCACAGTAATAGCAGTCGAGCGTGCAGCGATTGGAGAACTCGATCAACCCACGCAGCCGCACCGTATCGCCGCAGTGCGTGAGCAAGGCCTGTTCGGCCGCCTGCCGGATGACCTCGACCTCATCGGCGAGATCCGTCGCCAGGATGCGCCGCAAGGTCTCGCGATCGGGCACACCCGATTGCAACCGGGCCACCATCGCCTGCGCCTCGACGCCGGGCGCGGTCACCGCCGTCTTGCGCACGAACTGGACCGTCGCCGTCGTCATCGGGCGCTCCCGGCCATGCCACGCCGATACGCATCGAGGGCAGCGGGGAAACATTCGAGCGCACGCTCGATGACGCCCTGCGAGACCGAAATGGCCATTCCGTAATTGGTCATCGGCACGCCCTGTTGCGCCGCGCGATATTGCCGCACGAGGATCTGCTTGCGCGTCACTGTACAGCCGCCGCACTGCACGATCAGCGCGTACGAACTCAGGTCCTCGGGAAAGTCCTTGCCAGAACGCACTTCGATGTCGAGATTGCCGCCAGCATACTGACGCAACCAGCGCGGAATCTTTACGCGGCCGATATCGTCGGCGAGCGCGTGGTGCGAACAGGCCTCGGCGATCAGCACCTTGTCGCCCGGTTTCAGGCGCGAGATGGCACCGGCGCCTTCGGCCAGGCCGATCATGTCGCCCTTGAAGCGCGCCATCAGGATCGAGAACGTCGTCATGCGGATGTCGGGCGGCGTATCGGCCGAAACCTTGTTCACCACCTGCGAATCGCAGACGACAAGCCGTGGCTTGTCGCTCATGCGAGCGAGCGCCGCGGCGAGTTCGCGCTCCTTGACCATCAGACCGACGGCATCGCTGTCGAGAATGTCGCGCATCGTCTGCACCTGCGGCAGGATCAGGCGACCTTTCGGCGCGCCGAGATCGATCGGCACGACAAGCACGACGAGATCGCCGGGGCCGATCAGATCGCCGACCAGGCGCGGATCTTCGATGCTGCTCTCCGGCGCCTGCCGGAACAGCGCTTCCTTGACCCGGTCGATGCCGCGCCCGGTAGCCGCCGAAATCGAAACGGTCTCGATCGCCTCGGCCGCGAGTTGCGCCAACTGCTCGGCCGGCGGCTCGCCAAGATCGCTCTTGTTGAAAACGATGGCAAACGGCGTATTGGCGGCGCGCAGCGTCGCCATCAAATCGCGTTCGGTCGCGGTCATTCCACCGGCATCGACAACGACGAGCGCGACATCGACGCGTTCCAGCACCTGGCGCGTCTTCTCGATACGCAGCGCGCCAAGATCGCCTTCGTCATCGAGACCGGCCGTATCGATGAAGACGACGGGGCCGAGCGGCGCCAGCTCGAAGGTCTTCTCGACCGGGTCGGTCGTCGTGCCGGGCTGGTCGGAAACGATGGACACCGACTGGCCGATCAGCGCATTCATCAGCGTCGACTTGCCGCTGTTACGACGGCCAAATATGCCGATGTGCAAGCGCAGGCCCTTGGGGGTTTCCAGCATGTTCAATCCTTCAGTCTCTGATTCGGCGGATAGCCCAGCGCCGTCATCGCATCGACCGAGAGCAGACGATCGAGCACCGGCTCGCCGAGCAGGCCGCGGGCAAGGACGACGGCGCGGATCGTCTGTCCGGTAGCTTGCGCTTCCTTGGCGACCTCGGCCGCGAGATCGTAACCCAGCGCCGGTACCAGCGCCGTCACCTGCGCGTGCGAGTGTTCGAGTAGATCGACACAACGTGCCGCGTCGGCCGTCATGCCGGCGATACAACGCTCGCGGAAGAGCGTGTCGGCGCGTTCAAGCAGGCTCAGATTGCCGAGCAAGGCGTGCGCCACGAGTGGCAGGAACGCATTCAGTTCGAGTTGGCCGGACTGGGCCGCCGCAGTCACCGCCGCATCCTGCGCGATCACCTGCAGCGCCGCCTGTCCGACGGCCTCGCAAATAACCGGATTGACCTTGCCCGGCATGACACTCGACCCGACCTGCATCGCCGGCAGGCGCAGCTCGCCGAAACCGGCATGCGGCCCGGAGGCCAGCAGGCGCAGGTCGGAAGAAATCTTGAAGAGATTGACCGCATGCGCCTTCAGAATACCGGACACCTCGACAAGCGCATCGGCATTCTGCGTCGCATCGACAAGATTTTCGGCGCGGGCGAGGTTCATCCGCGTCAGCTCGCGCAGCGTCTCGGTCGCCCGGAAAATATAATCGCGCGGCGCCGTCAGCCCGGTGCCAATCGCCGTGCCGCCAAGATTGACGACACGGATGCGCTCCTCGCACTTGAACACGCGCCAGCGGTCGCGCCCGAAGGCTTCGGCCCAGGCTGAACACTCGGCACCCAGCGTCATCGGACAGGCGTCCTGCAACTGCGTGCGGCCGACCTTGAGGATCGCCGCGAATTCGCTTTCCTTCGCCTGAAACGCTGTCTGCAAGGCCGCGATTGCCGGCTCCAGCCGCTTCAACCCTTCGATGACCGCAATCTTCAAGGCGGTCGGGAAGACATCGTTGGTCGACTGGTGCAGGTTCACATGATGCAGCGGATGCACGCGGACGTAGCGGCCGCGTCGCCCGCCGAGCAATTCTTCGGCACGATTGGCGATCACCTCGTTGACGTTCATGTTCAGCGACGTACCGGCGCCGCCCTGCAGTGCGTCGACGATCACCGCCTCGCGGTGTTGGCCATCGGCCAGTTCGTTCGCCGCCTGGGCGATCGCCTGCGCCACCTCGGCATCGAGATAGCCGAGCGCCGCATTGGTGCGGGCGCAGGCCAGTTTGACGAGCGCGACGGCGCGAATCAGCCCTGAATGACAGGGCTGTCCGCTCAGGGAAAAGTTCTCGCGCGCCCGGGCCGTGTGAATGCCGTACAGCGCGTCCTGCGGCAACTCGAACGGCCCCAGCGAATCGGTTTCCGTCCGCATGCTCGCCTCCCTGTCCTCAGCAGAAAACGTCCCGCTTGCCGGCCTTGATGTGCGACAACATCTTTTCGGCATTGCGTCGCGCTTTGGTACCCATCTTGTCGAGTTCGCAATCGATCGCCGCCTCACCGGCGCACCGCGTCTCTTCCTTGGCGTAATCGATCAGATATTCCTGGAAGGTCGTCACGGCGTTCGGATCGCACTTGAGTTTGATGAGACCCGGCTTGGCCAGATCCATGAAATCCTGACCGGTTCGTCCGAGACGATAACAGGCGGTGCAGAACGACGGGATAAAGCCCGACTCGGCCAGGTCGGCGATGACCTCTTCGAGCGAACGATGGTCGCCAAGCTGGAACTGCCCGGCCGCATGCGCGTTCGCATCCTCGCCCTCGCTGTAACCACCCGGATTGGTGCGGCTGCCGGCCGAAATCTGCGACACGCCAAGCGCATAGCACTCGCGCCGGATCGCCGTCGACTCGCGCGTCGACAGGATGATGCCGGTATAGGGAACGGCGAGCCGCAGAATGGCGATGATCTTCTTGAAGTCGGCATCGCTGACCGCGGCCGGCGGCGCCATCGAGAGATCGGAACCGTCCGCCGGCTCCATGCGCGGCACGCTGATCGTATGACAGCCGACACCGAACACATCTTCGAGATGCTGGATGTGCTGCATCATGCTGAGAATCTCGAACCGCCAGTCGTGCAGCCCGAACAGCACGCCCATGCCGACGTCGTCGATCCCGGCCTGCATGGCCCGGTCGAACGCAGTCACGCGCCAATCGAAATCGCGTTTCTTGCCGGAAAGATGCACCGCCGCATAAGTCTCGCGGTGGTAGGTTTCCTGGAAAAGCTGGTAGGTGCCGATCGAGGCGTCCTTGAGCAACTTGAACTCGTCGACCGTCAAGGGCGCCAGATTGACGTTGAGTCGGCGGATATGGCCATGCTTCTCGGTCACGTCATAGACGGCACGAATGGCGTCGAGTACGTAGTTGAACCCGCCCTTCGCCGCCGAATAGCCCTCGCCAGCCACCATCAGCAGGCGCTTGTGCCCCTGCCGCACGAGTTCGAGCGTCTCGCGGCGGATGCCGTCCATGTCGAGCGCCGTCCGCACCAGTCCCTTGTTGGTCGACCGGAAAGCACAATAGGTGCAATCGTTACCGCAAACGTTGGAAATATACAGCGGCGCGAACAGGACCATGCGATGGCCATAAATCTGTTCCTTGACCGTTCGCGCCGTTTCGAACAAGGCCTCGGCCAGATCGGGAGAACCGATCTGGCATAGCGCCGCCACGTCGGCAGCATCGAGCCCCTTGAGCTCGCGGGCCTTTGCCAGCACCTCGCGAATTTTTCCTTCGTCGCACTTGGCAGTTTGAAGCAGATTCCCGACTTCACTTGCCACCAACCAATCCCGAGCCGGGAACTCCTTCATATCAACCCCTGCCTTGTTTGCTGAGTTCGCTCCAGGCGGCATCGATATCGGCATCGATTCCGCAGAGGCGAGCGGTGTACTTCGTGTGCAGCATGTGATGCGCTTTCTCCGAATGCGGCGCTTCAAGATACTCGGCATACAGCCGCTTGACCTGGCTGTTGTTGTGCGACTGCCGTACCTTGGTCTTGCGATCGATGTTGAAGATCGTCTCGCGGCGCTTCATGGCATATGGAATATACGCCTTCTTCGAACGCAAGGTACCGCCGCCATCGACGCAGCCACCCGGGCAAGCCATGATCTCGATGAAATCGAAATCGGCCCTGCCGCTCAGCACCGCCTCGACCAGCTCGCGCGTGCCCTTGAGACCGTGACACATCGCCACCTTGATCTCGCCGTACTGCCCGCCGAGATTGACGTTGGCCGAGCGGACGTTCTCGAAGCCGCGCAGCTGCGACACTTCGATATGCTCAAGCTCCTTGCCATTGACGACGTAATACATCGTCCGCACGGCGGCTTCCATGACACCGCCGGTGGTGCCGAAGATCGCCCCGGCACCCGAGTACTCGCTCATGAACGGATCGTCATAGAAGGACGGTTCCAGTTGCTTGAGATCGATCCCTTCGCGCCGCAGGAGCCGTGCGAATTCACGCATGGTCAGCACGACATCGACATCGGGAACGCCGTGCGTCGCCAGTTCGCCGCGCGCCGCCTCGCCCTTCTTCGCCGTGCAGGGCATGATCGAGATCACGCGCATCTTGGCCGGATCGATGCCGCGCTTCTCGGCCAGATAGGTCTTGATCACCTTGCCCATCACCTGCTGCGGCGAACGCGTGCTCGACAGCAGCGGCAGGACATCGGGATAGTGCTTCTCGGCGAAATTGATCCACGCCGGACAGCAGGAGGTGAACACCGGGCGCTTCTTCTCGGCCAGTTTGCCGAGCAGTTCGGTGCCCTCTTCCATGATGACGACGTCGGCGGCGAAGTTGGTGTCGAGGATGATATCCGCGCCCATCTTGCGCATCGCGGCGATGATCTGCCCTTCGACGTTCGTCCCCGGCGGCAAGCCGAATTCCTCGCCGAAGCCGACACGAATAGCCGGCGCGGTCTGGAAGACGGTGACGATATCGGGATCGGCCAGGTAATCGAGCACGTCCTGCGTCTGGTCGCGTTCGGCCAAGGCGCCGGTCGGACAGACCATCACGCACTGACCGCAATTGACACAGGGCGACACATCGACCGCGCCACCTTTCAGGCGTATGCCCGCGGTATTGCCCCAGCCGGTCAACTCAAGCGCGTCGACGTTCTGCACTTTGCGGCAGACGGCGACGCAGCGCTGGCAGCGGATGCAGCGACTGCGGTCATAGACGATCGGCTGCTTGCCGTGATCCGGTTCGAGATTCTCCCAACCCTCCGTGTAGTGGAAGCGCACCTGCTTCAAGCCAACTGCATTGGCCGTCGGCAACAACTCGCAGTTACCGGTGCGCGGACAGGAAGCGCAGTCCTGATGGTGATCGGCCATGATCATTTCCATCTGGAGTTGCCGCATTTCCTGCACCTTCGGCGTACGCGTCCGCACCTGCCAGCCTTCGACCATCGCCGTATCGCAGGCGGTCAGATGCTTGGGTTCCGTATCGTCGTCCGACTCGACCTCGACCAGGCAGACCCGGCAGGTCCCCGGTGCGTGGTCGATGTCATTCAGTTCGCACAGCGTCGGAATGTAAATGTCGTTGCGTCGCGCCACGTCGAGGATGGTCTCATTGGCCTCGAAAGCGACTTCTCTTCCATTGATAAAGGCTTTCATTCGATCACTCCGCGAGGACGGTTTCGTTATTGGAAATCAACGGTTCGCGTGGCAGATGTTTCTCGGTCACCACCGAATAGAGCCGGTAACAGCGCAGGCACCGGCTGGCTTCCTCATAGGCACTCTGTTTGGAAATGACCTGATCGACCTCGTCAAAGTTCTTGACGCGCTCGGCCGCATCGAGCTCCGGCATGACCGCACGGTCTTTGTGCGGCGGCGCAACCTCGAGACACTCGTCGGCCAGCAGCTTGTTTTTCGACAGCAGATTCTGGATTCTCCGCTCAGGCCGCACATAGACGTCGCCGCTGAGGAGGAAATCGCGAATGCTTGCCGCCGCCCGTTCGCCCTGGTCCAGCGCATGCACCAGGGTCAATGGCCCGAGCACGCAGTCGCCACCGGCGAACACACCCTTGCGCGTCGTCTCAAGCGTATCGGCATTGACGACGATACAGTTCCAGCGATCGAGCTCGATGCCCTCGCCGGGCTTCACCACGTTGCGCTCGACCTGCTGGCCGATTGCCGCGACGACGAGATCGCAGGGCATCGTGTACATCGAATCGGGCACCGGTTCGATATTCCAGCGGCCTTTTTCGTCGCGCCCCTTGGTCTGCATTTCGACCATTTCCAGCGCGGTGACGGTGTTGTTTTCGACCATCAAGCCGGTCGGCGTCGTCAGGAAGTGGAAGATGACGCCCTCATGCTGCGCGGCGATCACTTCCTCGCGCTCTGCCGGCATGTCTTCCTCGGTCCGACGATAGACGAGATGCACCGACTTGGCACCCAGTCGCAGCGCCGAACGTACGCAGTCCATGGCGACGTTGCCGCCGCCGACGACGACCACGTCGCCTTTGACCTCGAACGGAACGTCGTGCTCGACCCGCTGATGGACCTTGAGCAGGAAATCGACGCCGGTGATGTAGCGATTCAATCCCGGATACTCGTTCTTGATGCCGAAGCGCGTGCCCTGGCTGGCGCCGTACGCGAGGAACACCGCGTCGTAGCCCTTGCCGAGCAGTTCATCGACGGTGAAATTCTCGCCGAGCACCTTGCTGTAGAAGAAGTTTCCGCCCAACTGGCGAATGATGTCCTCGCTCTCGGCCTTGAGCACGTCCTTGGGCAGGCGGTAGCTCGGAATACCGACCGAAGCCATGCCGCCGGCGGCGCGCTGCGCGTCGAACACGTCGACCTTGATGCCGCCGAGCAGCAGTTTATAGGCGCAGGTAATGCCGGCAGGACCGGCGCCGATGATGGCGACGCGCTTGTCATGTTGTACCGGACTCGGCTGGAAATGCAGGCGATTATTCAGAATCGCCTGATCCGCCGCATAGCGCTTCAGCATGCGGATTCCGACCGGCCCTTCGGCCTCCTGGCGCCGACACGCCGATTCGCAGAAGCGCACGCAGACACGTCCGCAGGTCGCCGCCATCGGATACTTGTCGAGAATCACCCCGAGCGCATAGTCGAACTTGCCGCCCTTCACCCCGTCGATATACTTGGGCACATCGATCTTCGACGGACAGGCTTCGACGCAGGGTGCCGTCGTATAGACGAAACTGTGTTGAAAGACGGCCTGGGCTGGCGTCAGTGGTTTGAATTCATCACGGAAATGTTCGAGTGCGTCGAGCAGGCTGCGCGCACAGGACTGGCCCATACCGCAGAGCGACGTATCGGTGACCTGACGCGCCAGTTCGGCGATGTCGTCGAGCACGCCCGGATCGGCCTGATTGGCAGCGACTTCGCGCAGCAGGTCGCGCATCCGCTGGGTACCGACTCGACACGGCGTACAGCGTCCGCAGGACTCTTTTGCCGCTTGTGCCATATAAGCACGAAAAGCTTCGACCAAACTGGTTTCGCGATCGAAAACCATGAAGCCCCGGTCGGCGATGAACGCCTTGGTCGGGTTATGCGGCGCAAAATCTTCGAGACCTTCCAACACCGGGGGCGGCATGCCCTGCGGCGCGTTTCGGAAATCGTGCACCTTCCCATCCCAGATACCATATATAGAAGTACTCACCACGTCCCCCTGAGAACACATCGGCCTTAGCCTGAAAAACTGTCGAACGACCCTTTCCCTTGTGTACTGCCACTGCATCAGTCCGTGAAGCCCAACCATCCTGCCATCATAGACCCGAAATCGATTCTCGAAGCAAGATCGGCAAACCACAAACGACAATTTGGCAGATGTTTATTCCAAAAAAGAACTTATCCGCCAATATCGAAAATATCACGATACAAAACGAAAGAACTTAGCCGCTAATTAAACTCATTTTTTTCCAAAAAGAAAATCCTATTTTCATAATTTCAAAACTCAATATACGAAATCACATTGTGCAATGCTGGAACAAGCACGCTTCTCACCCAAGCCAGCACCGCTTGTACACCCATCACCCGAACACGCCGTCCAGGCAATTGAGTTA
Source organism: Propionivibrio dicarboxylicus (assembly GCF_900099695.1). Classification (GTDB taxonomy): domain Bacteria; phylum Pseudomonadota; class Gammaproteobacteria; order Burkholderiales; family Rhodocyclaceae; genus Propionivibrio; species Propionivibrio dicarboxylicus. Next base: position 53,069 of record NZ_FNCY01000002.1, read on the forward strand.
GCGGCCAAGACAAACGCATTTCCGGAGGCAAACACCAAAAATTCACAACAAGCGTTGACACGCCGCCAAAGGCACGTATAATGCGCGCTTCTTCGACGTCGCAAGCAGCTCGGCGACACAGAAGGCGCGTAGCTCAGCTGGTTAGAGCACCACCTTGACATGGTGGGGGTCGTTGGTTCGAGTCCAATCGCGCCTACCAATTTTAAAAAGCCAGAGCCCGTCTCTGGCTTTTTTCATTTCTGGGGTTGAAACATGCCGGTCATTACACTGCCTGATGGTTCGCAACGGGAATACGCGCAATCGGTGACGATTGCCGAAATCGCACAAAGCATCGGCACCGGCCTAGCCAAAGCCGCCCTTGCCGGCAAGATCGACGGAAAGCTCGTCGACACCTCCTACCGTATCGAAGCCGACGCACAGGTCGCGATCATTACCGACAAAAGCGATGAAGGCATCGACATCATCCGTCACTCGACGGCGCACTTGCTGGCCTATGCGGTCAAGGAACTCTTCCCCGATGCACAGGTGACGATCGGTCCTGTCGTCGAAAACGGCTTTTACTACGACTTCGCCTACAAGCGCCCATTCACGCCGGAAGACCTCCTGGCCATCGAAAAACGCATGGCGGAACTCGCCAAGCGCGATCTGCCAGTCACGCGCGAAGTCTGGAAACGCGATGACGCCACGGCATTCTTCAAATCGATCGGCGAACACTACAAAGCCGAACTGATTGCCGCGATCCCCGCGGGTGAAGACGTTTCGCTGTACCGCGAAGGCGATTTCGTCGATCTGTGCCGCGGCCCGCACGTCCCGTCGACCGGCAAGCTGAAGGTCTTCAAACTGATGAAGGTTGCTGGCGCCTACTGGCGCGGCGACCACCGCAACGAACAGCTGCAACGCATCTACGGTACCGCCTGGGCGAAGAAGGAAGACCAGGAAGCCTACCTGACGATGCTTGAGGAAGCGGAAAAGCGCGACCACCGCAAGCTCGGACGCCATCTTGACCTCTTCCACCTGCAGGACGAAGCCCCGGGCATGGTGTTCTGGCACCCCAAAGGCTGGGCCATGTGGCAGCAGATCGAGCAGTACATGCGCCGCGTCTATCAGGACAATGGCTATCTTGAGGTGAAGTGCCCGCAGATCCTTGACCGCACGCTCTGGGAAAAATCCGGCCACTGGGCGAACTACAAGGACAACATGTTCACCACCGAATCGGAGAAGCGCGACTACGCGATCAAACCGATGAACTGTCCGGGCCACGTCCAGATCTTCAACACCGGCCTGCGCAGCTACCGCGACCTGCCGCTGCGCTATGGCGAATTCGGCTCCTGCCACCGCAACGAACCATCGGGTGCGCTGCACGGCATCATGCGGGTCCGCGGCTTCACGCAGGACGACGGTCACATTTTCTGTACCGAAGACCAGATCCAGTCGGAAGTCACCGCTTTCAACGCGCTGGTCCGCAAGGTTTACGCCGATTTCGGCTTCAACGACATCACGGTCAAGCTGGCGCTGCGCCCGGAAAAGCGCGTCGGTGCCGACGACGTCTGGGACAAGGCCGAAGACGGTCTGCGCGAAGCGCTGAAGTCCTCCGGCCTCGCCTGGGAAGAACTCCCTGGCGAAGGCGCATTCTACGGTCCGAAGATCGAATTCCACATCAAGGACGCGATCGGTCGCTCCTGGCAGTGCGGCACGATCCAGGTCGACTTCTCGATGCCGCAACGATTGGGCGCCGAGTACGTCGGCGAGGACAACGCCCGCCACACGCCCGTCATGCTGCACCGCGCGATTCTCGGCTCGCTTGAACGCTTCATCGGCATTCTCATCGAGAACTGGTCCGGCGCGCTGCCGCTTTGGCTGGCGCCGGCGCAGGCGGTGGTTCTGAACATCTCCGAGAACCAGGCGCAATATGCTGAAAATGTTGCAAAAACGCTACGTGAAGCAGGTTTCCGGACCGAGGCGGATTTGCGCAACGAGAAAATTACCTATAAAATACGAGAACATAGCTTGAACAAGTTGCCGTATCAGCTTGTCGTGGGCGACAAGGAAATGGCAGCAAACATGGTTGCCGTGCGTACACGCGGCGGTCAGGATCTCGGGCAGATGACGCTTGAGACGCTGATCGGGCGACTTCAGAACGAAGTCGCCGCGCGAAGTGGCACGGCTTAATTTTTGTCAGATCAAGGAGCTTAGCCATCGCACTGCAAAAGACGCAACGCATCAACGAGGAAATCAACGCACCCGAGGTCCGTCTAGTCGGCGTCGAGGGTGAAGCGCTCGGAATCGTGAGCGTCCGGCAAGCGCTGTATCTGGCGGAAGAAGCTGGCGTTGATCTGGTGGAAATTGCCCCGATGGCGCAACCGCCAGTTTGCCGAATCATGGATTTCGGCAAATTCAAATATCAGGAGCAAAAGCGCCAGCACGAGCAGAAGCTCAAGCAAAAACAGATACAGGTCAAGGAAGTCAAACTTCGGCCGGGCACGGACGAAAACGACTACCAGATCAAGCTGCGCAATATGACGCGTTTCTTGCAGGACGAAGACAAGGTAAAAGTGACGCTGCGTTTCCGCGGTCGCGAAATGGCGCACCAAGAAATCGGCATGCGGCAGATTGAACGCATCAAGATCGATTTGCAGGACTATGCGACGGTCGAGCAGATGCCCAAGATGGAAGGCCGCCAGATGGTGATGATTCTGGCGCCGACGAAGAAGAAGTAAGAGTAACGAGCAGTTTTGTAGTTGTAGTACCCAAGTGGCATCAGGTTAACAAGCATTCCCGCCGGGAAACACCTGCCGCCATGGATAAAAGAGGAGCATTCAATGCCCAAGATGAAGACCAAGAGTGGCGCCAAAAAGCGCTTCAAGGTCAGTTCCAGCGGCCGCATCAAGCGCGGCCAGGCGTTCAAGCGCCACATCCTGACCAAGAAAACCACCAAAGGCAAGCGCCAGTTGCGTGGTATGACCGGAGTGCATGACTCCGATAAGGCCATGGTTCACGCCATGCTGCCCTACGCGTAAGGAGGAAGAAAGATGCCCCGAGTCAAACGTGGAGTAACGGCGCACGCTCGCCACAAGAAGGTTCTTGCCCAAGCCAAGGGTTACCGCGGTCGCCGCAAGAACGTATACCGCATCGCCAAGCAAGCGGTGATGAAGGCCGGTCAATACCAATACCGCGACCGTCGTCAACGCAAGCGTCAGTTCCGTATTCTGTGGATCGCCCGTATCAACGCAGCGGCCCGCGAACTCGGCATGAAGTACAGCACGCTGATGAATGGCCTGAAGAAAGCGCAGATCGAAGTGGACCGCAAGGTTCTGGCCGATCTCGCCGTCTTCGACAAGGCGGCCTTTGCCGCGCTGGCCAGCCAGGCCAAAGCGCAACTCGGTTCCTGATACATCAGGCGCGGACAAGGGAGGCTCGCGCCTCCCTTTTTTGTTCGAAGACTGGAAACACACTCTCATGCAGAACCTCGACCAGATAGCACTGGAAGCGGCCGCCGCATTTGCCGCGACCGATGATCCCGATACACTCGAACAGATCAAGTCACGCTACCTCGGCAAGAGCGGTCAAATCACCGAACTGCTCAAAGGCATGGCCAAACTGGCGCCCGAAGAGAAAAAGCAAGCCGGCGCCGCCATCAACCGAGCCAAAGTATCCATTGAGAACGCCCTCGCAGACCGTCGCGATGCCATTCGCCGCCTGGCGCTAGAAGCGCGACTCGCGGAAGAATCGCTCGACGTCACCCTGCCCGGCCGCAGCGAAATGCGCGGCGGCCTCCATCCGGTCACCCGCACGCTGGAGCGCATCGAAGCGCTGTTCCGTTCGATCGGTTTCGAAGTGGCCGACGGCCCCGAAATCGAGGCTGACTTTCAGAATTTCACGGCATTGAATACGCCCGAGGATCACCCGGCGCGTTCGATGCACGACACTTTTTATCTCCTCGACGAACAAGGCAAAGTTGCCGAGGACATCCTGCTGCGTACGCACACCAGCCCGATCCAGGTGCGCTATATGCAAGCGCACGTGGCCAAATACGCGCATCTCGAAACGATGCCGGAAATCCGCATCATCGCGCCAGGCCGTGTCTACCGCGTCGACTCCGACGCCACGCACTCACCGATGTTCCATCAGGTCGAAGGTCTGTGGATCGGTGAGAAGGTCAGCTTCGCCGACCTCAAGGGCGTCGTTGCCGACTTCCTCCGCCGTTTCTTTGAAAGCGACGACCTTCAGGTCCGCTTCCGCCCTTCGTTCTTCCCGTTCACCGAGCCTTCCGCCGAGATTGACGTCGCCTTCATGAGCGGCACGCTCAAGGGCCGCTGGCTGGAAATCGCCGGCTGCGGAATGGTGCACCCGAATGTGCTGCAGCACGTCGGCATCGACCCGGAAATGTACGTCGGCTTCGCCTTCGGCATGGGACCGGATCGCCTGACCATGCTCCGCTACGGCGTCAATGACCTGCGCCTCTTCTTCGACGGTGACCTGCGCTTCCTGCGCCAGTTTGTGTAATGGAACGCCCATGAAATTCTCAGAATCCTGGCTTCGCACTTTCGTCAATCCGGCACTGACCGGAACCGAGTTCACGCACCTCCTCACCATGGCCGGCCTTGAGGTCGAGGAAGAGGAAAGCGTCGCCCCTCAATTTAACAACGTCATTGTTGCGCAGGTGCTCGAAGTCACCAAGCATCCCGATGCCGATCGACTCAACGTTTGCCGCGTGGATATCGGACGCGACACGCCGGCGCAAATCGTCTGCGGCGCTCCCAATGTCGCCGCCGGACTCAAGGTTCCGTGCGCGCTTCCCGGCGCCAATCTGCCGGGCGATTTCAAGATCAAGATCGCCAAGGTGCGCGGCATCGAATCGTCGGGCATGCTCTGCTCGGCGAAGGAACTCGGCATTGCCGAAGACGCCTCCGGACTGCTCGTGCTGCCGTCCGATGCGCCTGTCGGTCAGGACATTCGCCGCTATCTCGACCTCGACGATCGTCTGCTGACGCTCAAGCTCACCCCCAATCGCGCCGACTGCCTCTCGCTCACAGGCATTGCCCGCGAGGTTGCCGCGCTGACCGGCGCGCCGATGACGCTCCCGGTGATTGAGCCCGTAAGCGCCACGATCGACGCGCAACGTACGATTGTTCTCGATGCACCCGAGGCCTGCCCGCTGTATTGCGGTCGCGTCATCGCCGGCGTCAACGCCAAGTCACCGACGCCCGAATGGATGAAGCGCTGCCTCGAATGCTCGGGCATCCGCTCGATCTCGGCGCTGGTGGACATCACCAACTACGTGATGCTCGAACTCGGCCAACCGCTGCACGCGTTCGACAACGCCAAGCTCGAGGGCGCGATTCACGCCCGCATGGCCGCGCCGCAAGAAAAAATCCTGCTGCTCAACGAGCAGACGCTCGAACTTCAGGACGACGTCCTGCTCATCGCCGACGACAAGCGTCCGCTCGCCATGGCCGGCATCATGGGCGGCGAAGACAGCGGCATCACGCTCGACACCACTGAAATGTTCCTCGAATCGGCATTCTTCGCCCCCAAGGCGATTGCCGGCAGAGCGCGGCGCTATGGCTTCGGTTCGGACGCATCGCACCGTTTCGAACGCGGCGTCGATTTCGGCACCGCGCGCGCGGCGCTCGAGCGCGCATCGCGGCTAATCGTCGACATCTGTGGCGGCCAGGCCGGCCCCGTCTGCGAGACAACAGCCACGTTGCCGGCACGTGCGCCAGTACGGCTACGTCCGTCACGCGTTGCCAAGGTACTGGGCATCGCCTTCTCCGACGACGAGATCGCAGCGCTGTTCACGCGTCTTGGCCTGCCCTTCACGCGGGACAATGCCGACTTCGTCGTCACGCCGCCGTCCTATCGTTTCGACTTCGAAATCGAAGTCGACCTGATCGAGGAAATCGCCCGATTGCACGGCTATGACAACATCCCCGCCCCTGCCCCGCAGGCTGCGCTGGCAATGTTGCCGCAGACCGAGGACACCCGACCGCTCTTCCGCGTGCGCCAGATCCTGGCCGATCGCGGCTTCCAGGAGGTCGTCAATTACGCCTTCATCGAAGAGTCGTGGGAAGCCGATTTTGCCGCCAATGCGTCGCCTATCCGCCTCGCCAACCCGATCGCCAGCCAGATGAGCGTCATGCGCTCGACGCTGATCGGCGGGCTGGTCGCCAACGTGACGACCAACTTGAAGCGCAAGCAGAACCGTATCCGTGTTTTCGAAACCGGCCGCTGTTTCTATCGTGATGCAAACGGCGGCCCGGTGACGGGTTTCCGCCAACCGCTGAAGCTTGCGGGACTCGCCTACGGAACGGCGCAACCGGAACAATGGGGAACACCGTCGCGCAATGTCGACTTCTTCGACATCAAGGGCGAAGTCGAACTGCTTCTCGCGCCGAAGACCGCCCGCTTTGAGAAGGCCACGCATCCGGCCATGCACCCGGGCCGTTGCGCACAAATCATCGTCGAAGGCCGCGTCGTTGGCCACATCGGCGAACTGCACCCGCAGTGGCAGCAAAAATACGAGCTGCCGCTCGCCCCGGTCGTGTTCGAACTTGAACTCGACGTCCTGACGCAGTCGCGTCTGCCGAAATTCAGCGAAGTTTCGAAATTGCCGCCGGTCATCCGCGATTTGGCGATCGTCGTCGATCAGAAACTCGAATACCGGCAGATCATCGATGGTCTCGAAGGCAAATTGCCAACGCTCATTCAGGACATCCGACTCTTCGACGTTTACACCGGAAAAGGTGTTGAACAGGGTAAAAAAAGTCTTGCTTTTCGTATAGTTATGCAAGATACTCAAAGGACTTTGCAAGACGCGGAAATCGATGTCGCCATGCAGCAGCTGATCACCAGCCTGCAAAATAATTTTGCGGCACAGCTTCGCGTCTGACAGGGATAACCAAAATGACGCTCACCAAGGCAGAACTCGCAGACTTGTTGTTTGAAAAAGTCGGCCTCAATAAACGTGAGGCCAAAGACATGGTAGAAGCCTTTTTCGAGGAAATCCGTAACGCGCTGGAGCGTGGTGACGGAGTAAAGCTCTCGGGATTCGGCAACTTCCAACTCCGTGACAAGCCACAGCGCCCTGGGCGCAATCCGAAGACCGGAGAAGAAATTCCGATTACGGCACGCCGCGTGGTCACCTTCCATGCCAGCCAAAAACTGAAGGGTGAAGTGGAGCAATCCTACGATGGAAGCCAGCAGTCCTAAGGACATTGGCAAGGAACCGCTACCTCCGATTCCTGCCAAGCGCTACTTCACCATTGGTGAAGTGAGCGAGCTATGCGGCGTCAAGCCGCATGTTCTGCGCTATTGGGAGCAGGAATTCACCCAACTCAAGCCGGTAAAGCGCAGAGGTAATCGTCGCTATTACCAGCACCACGAAGTGCTGCTCGTTCGCCGCATCAGAGAACTTCTCTACAACCAGGGATTTACGATCAGCGGCGCACGCAACCGGCTTGATGAAGGCAAGACTCATCAGCAGCCGGAGGTCTTCACACCGGAAAAAATCCGGGCCGAGTTGCTGAGCATTGCTGAAATGCTCCGAATATAAGCCACACACGCCGAAAATCAGTTATAATTGAAGGCTGTCGGGGCGTAGCGCAGCCTGGTAGCGCACTTGCATGGGGTGCAAGGGGTCGCGAGTTCGAATCCCGCCGCCCCGACCAATAGTTTCAAGCACTTAGGCCAGTCTTCGGACTGGCCTTTTTGCTTTCTTTGAATTGAGCACCACCGGAACGACCCCATCCGTATCGCCAGCACAGCAAAAGAATTTTCATTTCGTAAACCAGTAGATCATTAATGCAATCCACCGGACGGCTTTGCAAATTACGATCCATGCCGAGATGAATTGAGTGCACATCGCACGCACGCGATCTATCCTGACAAAACCTGCACCGATACGTCGCCATCATGACTCGATGCACGGCAAGAATCGCTTGCCGAAGCAAACTTTCTTGCGCTATTGTAGTGAACATGTAATCGATTACACATTGCTTGTTTCTGTCCCTTGCCCGCATGTCCCCGCGCGGTCGGTTCGGCACCGCAACTATTGATTGGGAGGACGCAGAAGTGCGACTTGCCGTCTGCAATGAGTTGTTTGGACACATGCCGCTGCGCGATGCCGCGGCGATGACTGCGCGATGCGGTTTTCATGGGCTGGAACTGGCGCCTTTCACCGTTTTCGGCGATTTCACGGCACCGGCGATCAAACGCGGTATCGCTGAAACGAAAGCGGCCCTGCAGGCATCCGGGCTGCGCTTCGCCGGCTTCCATTGGTTGCTGGCCAAGCCCGACGGGTTGCACATCACCACCGCCGACAAGGCGCTCCGGCAGAAATCCTGGGATCATCTGCGCCGCCTGCTTGACGCCGCCGCCGAACTGGGGGGCGGCAACATGATCCTCGGCTCGCCGAAGCAGCGCGGCACGCCGCCCGGGCAGACACACGCCGAAACGATCGACATCCTGACCGACGAACTCGCGGCGATCGCGCCCTACGCGGCCGAACGGCAGTCGGCGATCCTGCTCGAAGCCCTCTCGTCGGACCAAACCGATGTCGTCAATCTGATGAGCGAAGTCGACACCATCATCCGTCGCATCAACAACCCCGGCGTCTGCGGCATGTTCGATTTCCACAACTGCGCCGACGAGTCTTCATCCTACGAAGCGCTGATCGATCGACACTTCGACATGATCCGCCACGTGCACCTCAATGATTCCAAGGGCAACGCCCCTGCCTGCGGTGACACGAGCTACCACCCTGCCTTCGCAACCTTGAAGCGGTTTAACTATGCTGCTTGGGTGTCGCTGGAAATTTTCTCGATACCCGAAGACCCGTTGAAGATCCTGCAGCAAACAATGGCATATCTGAATGAAGTCGAAACGATGACGAAGTAATTTCTTGCCCTGTCCGGGGCTGGAGACTGAACCGGCGCAGTTCGGCCATCTGCAATCTTGATCAAGTGGAGGAGTTCGACATGAAAGGAAGACAGATTCTGCTGGCATCGGTTGTTGCAATTTCGGCCCTGAGCATCATCCCGCTCACCAGCATCGCCCAGGAAAAATGGAAACCGACGAAGACCATCTCGGTCGTCGTACCCTGGCCCGCTGGGGGCGCTTCTGACACCGTCGCCCGGATGACCGCCGGCGTCATGGAACAGTCGCTCGGACAACGGATGGTCGTCGTCAATACGCCGGGCGGCGCCGGCGCCATCGGCACCAAGGAAGTCTGGGACAAGCCGCACGACGGCTACACCCTCACCGCCAATGCCACCGTCAGCGTCGGCAGCTATCCGATCCTCGGCAAGCTCGAACAGACCCACCGCGACTGGATTTACTACCTGCCGATCTTCACGCCGAACGTCGTCTGCGTCAAAGCCGACTCGCCGATCAAGTCGATCGACGATCTCGTCGCCCTGATGAAGTCGAAGCCCAATGCCACCGTTCTGGCATCGGCCGGCGTCGGCAGCTCGGGCTACTTCGCCGCGGAACTCTTCAAGGCCGCGGCCGGCGTCACCTACCGGCACGTTCCCTATGCCGGTGGCGTACCTGCGGTGATGGCGGTCGCCTCCGGCGAGGCCGAAGTCGTTATGCAACTGTCGGTCGAAGTCGCAGAACTGCTGCGTAGCGGCAAGCTGCGCGCGCTGGCGGTGTCGTCGAAGCAGCCGCTGGCCATCGACGGCTACGGCGAGATTCCGTCCTTGCAGAAGTTCATTCCCAACTTCCCGGACTACGGCTCGTACTTCGGCATCATCGCCCCGGCCGATCTGCCCAAGGACGTCGTCGCCGCCTATGACGATGCCTTCGTCAAGGGCGCGGCGTCGCAAGCGGTGAAGGACTACGCGAAGACCAAGGGTGCCATGCCGATCGCCATCTACGGCAAGGACGCCAAGGAACTCACGGAACGGCTGGCCAGCAAGGAGGCCTGGATCCTGTTCGATTCCGGCACGGCCGCCAAGTCGCCGGCCGACTTCAAGATCGCACGCTGACCGGGCATGACGGAAGAATCGATCAAGGCGGCAGAGGACCCGGTCCTCTTGCCGCCGGATGAAACGACGCGGCGGCCACGCCGGGAATTTCTCGGCGCCCTGCTGCTGATGGCCGTCGCCGCCGCTTTCATCTTCCAGGCGCTGAGAATGCCGTTCAAGGACCCGTCCTGGGAGTGGTACACGGCGCCGAACATCTTCCCGCTTGCGATGGCCGTCTGCCTCGGCCTGTGCGCACTCTTCGTCGCCGTTCGCGGCGTCCTCGAATGGCGCGCCAATCCCGCCGCCGTCGAACCGCTGAACGTGGTCGACAGCGCCCGCCGCTGGGGAATGGGACGCTTCATCGGCGGCGTCGCGATGATCGGCGTCCTGATATTCCTCCTCGGCAAGCTCAGTTTCTATGTGCTGGCACCGGGTTCGATCCTCGTCTTCGGCCTCATCTTCCGCAGCGATCCCTGGCCCAAGGCCATCCGCGCTTCGGTGATCGCGGCGGTTTTCATCGTCGTCTTCCTGTATTTGATCAGCAGGATCTTCGGCATCGTCTTTCCGTAATGAGAACAGCATGGATATCCTGAGCATCCTGTCGGGCATGTGGAAACTGCTCCTCGATCCGGTGACGATCGCCTATATCTTCGTTGGCGCCCAGGCCGGCATCATCTTCGGCATGATGCCGGGCCTGACGACGACGACCGCGCTCAGCCTGCTCACCGGACTCACCTTCTCGCTCGCACCGGACAAGGCCATCGCCGTGATCCTCGGCGCCTATGTCGGATCGGTAACCGGTGGCAGCCGCTCGGCGATTCTCGTCAACATTCCCGGGACACCGGCGCAAGCTGCCGTCTGCCTCGACGGCTATCCCCTGGCGAAACAGGGAAAGGCCGCACAGGCCATCGGAATGTCGGTCACCGCATCGACCATCGGCACCCTGCTCGGCTTCATCTGCCTCGCCCTCTTCACCCCCCTGATCGGCACCGCGGCCCTGAGCTTCGGCACCTATGAATTCTTCTGGCTGGCGGTGTTCGGCGTCATCATCGCCGGCAGTCTCTGCGCGCCGAAAGACCCGATCAAGGGATGGATCTCCGGCTTCCTCGGACTGGTCCTGATGACCGTCGGCGACGACAACATCCACGCCGTCGACCGCTTCACCTTCCACCTCAGCGCCCTGTCGGGCGGCTTCGCGCTGATCCCGGTGCTGATCGGCGCCTACGGCATTCCCGAGGTCCTCGACTCGCTGCGCAAGAAGCAGCACATCCAGATCCAGACCGAGGTCGGACGCGTCGTCCCGCGTCTGTTCGAGGTGTTGCAGCACAAGTGGGTCATCCTGCGCTCGGCCTTGATCGGCATTGTCATTGGCATCATCCCGGGCGTCGGCAGCGATACCGCCTCCTGGCTGTCCTATTTCACCGCCAAGAAGAGCAGCAAGACACCGGAATTGTTCGGGCACGGTTCCGTCGAAGGCTTCGTCGCCGCAGAGGCCGGTGATAACGCCTGCATCGGCGGCGACATCATCCCCACCCTCACACTCGCCATCCCCGGCAGCGCCCCTGCAGCGGTGCTCCTGGCCGCGATGACGATCCACAACCTGCGCCCCGGTCCCTTGCTCGTCGCCGAACAACCCGAAGTGGTCGGCCAGATCATCGCCATCTCGATGGTGTCGACGCTTGCCGTCTTCATCCTGAGCCTCGCCTGGACGCGCCAGATGGTCAAGATCCTGTTGATTCCGCGCTACGTGTTAATGCCAACGGTCTTCATCATCTGCGTCACCGGCGCCTATGCCCTCTCCGGGCGGCTCTTCGACATCTACGTGCTGTTCGCCTTCGGGCTGCTCGGCGTCGTCATGAACGAACTCGACTATCCGGTCGCCCCGCTGGTGCTCGGCTTCATCCTCGGCCCGATGGCCGAAGACAATCTGCGGCGCGGCCTGATGATCACCGGCGGCGATCCCTCGCCCTTCTTCACCCGGCCGGTATCCATGGTGCTGTGCGTCACGCTGATCGTTTCGGTGGTCTGGTCGACCCGCGCCGGGCAACGGATCAAAGACGGCGTCATGCGCCGGATTCGCGGCCTGCGGACGACAGGCACCCGCTAGCGGAGGAGACATCGATGCAAGAACGCAAAGTCAGATTCGGCATCATCGGCGCCGGCATGATCGCCAACTACCATGCCGAGTCCATCCGGGCCGTACCGCAGGCCGAACTCGTCGCCGTCTGCGGATCGAATCCGGCAAGGACAAAAGCATTCGCCGACAAATACGGTATCGCGGCCTACACCGATCTCGAGGCGTTTCTCGCACAGGCGCCGATCGATGCGGTGACGATCGCCACGCCCACCGGCCTGCACGAGCCCGTTGCGGTGCCGGCGGCGCGCGCCGGAAAGCACATTCTCTGCGAGAAGCCGCTCGATGTGACGCCGGAAAAATCGCAGGCGATCATCGACGCCTGCCGTCAGGCCGGTGTCATTCTTGCGCCGGTCTTCCAGTACCGCTTCGGCCACGGGGCGATCACCGTCAGCAAAGCGATCGCGGCGGGACGCTTCGGCAAGCTCTTGCTCGTCAGCGGCCGCATCAAGTGGTGGCGCAGCCAGGAATACTACGATTCCGGCGCCTGGCGCGGCACCTGGGATCTCGACGGCGGCGGCTGTCTGATGAACCAGTCGATCCACACCATCGACCTGATGCTGCATTTCGGCGGCAAGCCGGAACAGGTCTTCGGCTACACGGCAACGCGAACCCACACCGGCATCGAGGTCGAAGACAATGCCTGCGCTGTCCTCCGCTACGAGAACGGTGCACTCGGCGTCATCGAAGCCAGCACCTCCTGCGCGCCGGGTTTTCCCTTGCGCATCGAGGTCTCCGGCGAGCGCGGCACCGCCATCATTGAAGGAGATGCCATCATCGACTGGCGCTTCACCGACAGCGATCCGGGCGACGCCGCCATCCTGGCGCAGATCGGCGGACGCGCGCTGGGCAGCGGCGCCAGCGACCCCAAGGCGATCAGTACCGAAGGGCATCGACTGCAGATCGAAGACATGACGCGAGCCATCCTGTCCGGCACGTCGCCGGCCGTCGACGGTGCCGAAGCGAAGACCCCGGTCGAACTGATTTGCGGCATCTATGCCTCGATGCAGAGCGGCCGCCCCTATTTCTTCAAGGAGTAAGCGATGCGACTCAGCGGCTTTGCCGACGAAGCGGCGAACGGAATCGACGGCCAGATCGAAGCGACGCTGGCGCTGGGATGGCGTCATATCGAGGCGCGAAGCATCGATGGCACCAACATCCACGACCTGCCGGAAGACAAGTTCGATGCCGTCTGCAAGAAGCTCGACGAGGCCGGCATCCGCATCAACTGCTTCGGTTCGACGATCGCGAACTGGAGCAAGAAGCTCGACGAACCCTTCGCCGACACCCTGGCGACCGTCGATCGCGCCATCCACCGCATGCAAGTCCTCGACGTCCCCTTCGTGCGCATCATGAGCTATGCGATCCGGCTGGACGACAGCGGTCGCGCCCTCGCCGATCAGCACAAGGAGGAACGTTTCCGCCGCCTGCGCGAGATTTGCGCGCGCTTCCTCGCCGCCGGCATCACCCCGGTTCATGAAAACTGCATGAATTTCGGCGGCATGAGTTGGCAGCACTCGCTCGAAATGCTAGAAGCGGTACCCGGCCTCAAACTGGTGTTCGACACCGGCAATCCCGGCATCACGCCGGACTTCCGCAAGTCTTTCCCCTATCCCAACCAGGACATCCAGGAAAGCTACCACCACCTGCGCGAGCATATCGTCCATGTGCACATCAAGGACGGCGTCCGCGACCCGCAAACCGGCAAGGAGACCTACTTCTTCCCGGACGAAGGCGTCTGCCAGGTCCCGTCGATCGTCGAGGATCTCCTCCGCACCGGCTATGACGGTGACTTCAGCATCGAGCCGCACATGGCGGTCGTCTTTCACGACGCCCACGTCTCCGCCTCCGAACGCGCCCGCTTCGACAATTACGTCGACTATGGCAAACGCTTCGAGCGTCTGCTCGAACGCGCCAGAAGCAACGCAAGAGCATGAGCCGGAACGGAATCAGACATGAATGAGCCGATCCACACCGCGCACATCGATAGGCTGCGCGTCGAGGTTTATGCCGATCGCGAAGCCCTCGGCGCGGCGGCGGCCCGCGCCGCGTGCCAGCGCATCGAGGCGGCAGTCTCGCGTACCGGACGATGCCGGGGTATTTTCGCGGCGGCACCGTCACAGAATGAACTGCTCGCTCACCTGCGCGCGGCGCGCGCGCTTCGCTGGGACGCAGTGGAAGCCTTCCACATGGACGAATACATCGGCCTTCCGGCCGGCGCCCCGCAACGCTTCTCGCATTTTCTGCGCACGGCGCTCTTCGACCACGTTCCGCTCAAGGCTGTGCATCTCCTCGACCAGGCCGGACTGCCGATTGCCGACGAGATGGCGCGTTATGCCGACATGCTCGCCAGCGCGCCGATCGACGTGGTCTGTCTCGGCGTCGGCGAGAACGGCCACATCGCCTTCAACGACCCGCCGGTCGCCGATTTCAATGACAGTCGACTGGTCAAGGAAGTGCAGCTTGACCTCGCCTGCCGCCTTCAACAGGTGAACGACGGCGCCTTCGCCACGCTTGCAGCAGTCCCCGAGCGCGCCATGACGCTGACCGTCCCGGCGCTGATGCGCGGCGAATCGCTGATCTGCGTCGTCCCCGGCGAGCGCAAAGCAGCAGCGATCCAGTCGATGCTGTGCGGTCCGATCGAGGAAAACTGCCCGGCGAGCATCCTGAGACGGCATGACGACTGCACGCTGTATCTGGACGCCGCCTCGGCGGCACTGTGGCTGGAATCCGCCGGCCGGTGATCACCGGAAACGTTCAACTGGCGTGATTCAGGCGGCGGCGATCTGCCTGACCGAATCGCCGGCGAGCACGACGCTGTCGAGGACGATCTCTTCTACCGGTGCATCGACATCCCGCAAGCATTTGAGCAACAGCCTGGCCGCCGCCTCGCCCATCGGGTGCTCAGGCCGCTGGATGCAGGTGATGCGCGGACGCAGCACCCCAATCCAGTCGGGCGTGCCGATCATCACGACGGAAATATCGTCCGGCCAGCGTACCCGCTGGTCCTGGAAATACAGGAGCGATCCCCGCGCCGTGTCGTGGTGCCCGAAAACGACGGCGCCAATACCCGCATCGAGCAATTTCGCCGCCATGCGCTGCCCGCCCGCCTCGTTCAACTCGTCGACGAGGACGCACTCGTCCGAAACGGGAATCCCGAATTCGCGCAGCGCCATGCGATATCCGTCGATGCGGTCGCGAACGTTTGGAATCGGCGAATCCCAGCCCGAATAAGCAATCCGCCGATGCCCCGCGTCCAGCAGTTGCCGCGTGGCGAGATAGCCGGACTGGAAATTGTCATGGCCAACGAAATGATGGCGCGTCGGCGATCCCGGGAACGAACGCTCGAGAATGACATAGGGAATGCGATGGCGCCGCAACAATTCGGTATTTTCCTCGCGCGAGAGCGCCGGGCTCAATATGCATCCGTCAATGCGCTGGGAAATCAGTCGCTCGATGATCATCCGCTCCTGCGCCGGGTCCTCGTCGCTGTTGCACAGGGTGACGACAAAGCCGGCATCGCGGGCGATGGCGACGATATCGACGCACATCCGGGTGAAAAAGGTATTGCCGAACTGGGCGACGACGACCGCCAGGATGCCGCGCTGTTGCCCGCGGATGCTGCCGGCCGCGGCATTCTTGACGTAACCGATCTCGGCGGCGGCTTTGAGCACGCGTTCGCGGAGTTCATCCCGCACATAGCGGTCGCGGTTACTCAACACATAGGAAACGGTGGCGACCGAGGTCCCCGCGTGCGCCGCGACATCCTTGATTGTGACAGAGCGCTTTGTCTGACTCACGGACCGTGACCTTCGATCAACTTCGCCTCACCCGCGACGTCGACAAACCTCGAGTCTGCATACGCCGCCCACCCTCCAACAGTGCTTGAATTCTAGCACTTGGCGAACATCGCAAAGCGCCGTATTTCAGCCGCCGCAAGCGGAAAAACGGCCCAGCGCCTCGACGAGCGATGCCACGACGCCGGCCCAGTCACCGCGTTCGCGCTGACGGAAAAGGCGCGCCGTCGGATACCAGGGCGAGTCCTCGCGACCAAGCAGCCAGCGATAATCGGGCGCATAGGGCAGCAGGATCCACACCGGTTTGCCCATGGCCCCGGCCAGATGAGCGACGGCGGTATCGACGGAAATGACGAGGTCCATCGACGCGATCAAGGCCGCCGTGTCGGAAAAATCCTCCAGCATCGTCTCGTGCCGGACAATGACATCATAGTGATCAAGGACAAGGAGATCGGTGTCGCGATAGTTGTTTTGCAAGGAGTGAAACTCGACCGCCGTATCGAAAAGCCTCGCCAGGCGAGCGAAAGGCATGCTGCGATTGGCGTCGTTACGATGATTTTCCGCGCCGGACCAGGCGACTCCGACCCGGAGTTTCTTTGCCGGCCCGAGCCGCGCCTGCCACTGTGCCGTTTTGGCGACATCGGCAAAAAGATACGGCACCGGCGCCGGGATCGTATCGACCGTCGTCGCCAATGCCAGCGGCAAGCTCATCAACGGACAGTGATAATCGAATTGCGACGGCAGAAAGCCCTTCTCGACGATTGTCATGACACACGGCAGGCTCGACACCAAGGCAACGAGCGGCGCCGGCACGAGAAACGTCAGTTCGGCGCCGAGCGCGGCCAGCGTCGGCAGATACCGGCAAAACTGAATGGCATCGCCGGCCCCCTGCTCGGCATAAATGAGCAGGCGCTTTCCGCCGATATCCTGCTCTCCCCGCCAGGCCGGCTGGGGAAAGCGATAATAGTTGTCGCGCGTGCTTTCCTTTTCCAGCCGCGACTCGTAGAGCGCCCATCCTTCCCGGTAGTCTCCCATCAGGAGCCGGGTCAGCGCCTTGTTCCACAGGGCATCGGCATAGTCCGGCCGCAGGGCGATGGCGCGATCGTAGTCGGCCAGCGCATCTTCCAATCGCAGCACGCCATGCAGGGTATTGCCGCGATTGGAATAGGCCGCCGCGAAGTCGGGCTTCAAGGCAATCGCTTCGTCATAGCGCGCGAGCGCCTCGGTGTCGCGGCCAAGCTCTTTGAGGGCATTGCCGCAATAGTTGTAGGCCTCGGCGTAGTCGGGCCCAAGGAGAATCGCGCGCTCGAAATCGGCTAGCGCCAGATCCAGCTGCCGAAGGTCATAGCGCAAGACGCCGCGATGGCAGAACACCAGGGCGTAGTCGGGCTTCAGCGCAATCGCCTGCTCATAGTCGGCGAACGCCGCTTCGTACTGCCAGAGATCGCGATGAACGACGCCACGGTGGCTGAACGCTTCGGCATGGTCGGGATTCAGCACAATGGCCCGGTCGAGGCTTACCAAGGCCTCGTCGAATCGTCCGAGCATCCTGAGCGCAAGGCCACGGTTGCAGAACGCCTCGGCATGGTCGGGCTGCAAGGCAATCACCCGGTCATAACTCCCAACCGCTTCGTCGGCACGCCCGAGATCGATCAGCGCGTTGCCGCGGTTGTAATGGGCAATGACATCGTCCCGGTTCAGGCCGATCGCCGTATCGCAACTTGCCAGCGCCGCCTCCGCCTGCCCCAGATCGAGAAGCGCCGCGGCGCGCGCACGATGGGCCTCGACGAGGCCGGGCGCGAGTCCTAGCGCCGCATCATAATCGCGCAGCGCTGCCGCGTGCTTCCCCCGTTGCGCCAACAGGAGACCGCGGTTGCAGAGCGCCTCGACGTAATCGGCTTTGAGCGCGATCGCCCGGTCATAACAGGAAAGCGCCGCGTCCGCCTGGGCCTCGTCTTTCAAGGCGTTGCCGAGATTGTTGTGGGCAAAGGCATGGTCGGGCGACAGAACGACCGCCCGTCCGAGAAAATCGATCGCCGACGCGAGATCGCAGGCCTGATGACAGGCAGTGCCAAGAAGATAGAGCAGCTCGCCGTTGTCGGGATTTCCGGACAACACGAGCCGGTACAGCGGAATGGCATCGGCGACTCGGCCGGCCTCATGCAACTGCAGGGCAGCGTGAAAAACTGCCTGCAGGTGAATCACTTCTCGCCTTCCGGCAAGGCGGCGCGGCGGGGTCGCACCCGGCAGCGCATCGCTTATGCGTCCCGGATACGCCGATGCAATTTTGCCGGAATCGTGATCGATGCCGGCACCGGATCGCCGCCGATCATGGCCAGCAGGCGTTCGAGACTGGCCGCCGCGAGCGCGTTGCTGTCCTGCTCGATGGAATCGACGCGCAAGGGCAGGCAGTCGAGCAGATTATGATCGTCGAATGTCACCAGCCGCTTCGGTGCGATGTCGAAATGATCATGCTCGCTGATGAAGGCCAGCGCGCCTTCGAGCAAGGTGATCGACCCCGTAAACAGGAAGCGGGGATAGCGGCCCAGTTCGAGATAGCACGCCCGCATGAATTCGTAGCCGCTGCTGCGGCGGTAGTCGCGCGCCCGAATCCACTCCGGTTGCACCGCGACGCCCTTGCGCGCCAAGGCGGCGCAAAAACCTTTGAGGCGGTCGATACTCGGCGAGAAGTCGGGCTGACCGCCGAAATAGTAGATCTCGTCATCCGGAGAACTCAGCGTGTCGCTCACCAGTTCCGTCACCGCGGCCTCGGCATCGGACACCACATACGGCAGCGCCGGATCGTCGAGACGACGATCGACGAGGAAAAGCGGGAGCCGCGTTGCCCACTTGCGATAAACATCGGATTCGATGGCACAAGGCACGATCACCAGGCCATCGACCTGCCGCGCAATCAGATGCTCGATCCCGGCCTTCTCCTGCTCGGGATCGTCGTTACTCGTCACCACCAGCAACTGATAGCCGACCTGATGACAAATCGGTTCCATCGCCTGTGCCAGGCTCGCGTGCGCGAAGTTGGTCAGTTCCGGAACCACCAGGCCCAGCGTATTGCTCGACCCGATCCGCAAGGTGCGCGCCGAATGCGACGGCTGGAAATTGTTGTCCCGCGCCGTCGCCAGGACGCGCTCCTGCGTCGCGGCGGAAATACGGTACTGCCCGGCACGCCCGTTGAGCACCATGCTCGCGGTGGTGCGCGACACGCCCGCCATGCGGGCGATGTCGTCGATGGTAAGGCGGGTATAGGTGCTCATGGGATGCCTGCAGACTTTATTGCGTCACGTAACCCATCGACTTCGGCAGCCACAGGATGATCTCGGGCACCAGGGTCAGGGTCAGCAACAGGATCAGCAACATGACGAGGAACAACCAGCCCTCCTTCATCATGTCCTTGATCGGGATGCCGGTCAGCGCATTGGTGACGAACAGCAACATGCCGAACGGCGGGTGGATCAGACCGATCATCATGTTGAGCACGACAACGACGCCGAAGTGGACGAGATCGATGCCCAGCATCTTGGCGATCGGCAGCAGGATCGGCACGAAAACGAGCAGGATCACGGCGATATCCATGAAGCAGCCAAGCGCCAGGAAGAGCAGGTTGGACAGCAGCAGGAAGCCGACCTTGCCGAGATGCATCTCGAAGACCCATGCCGCCAGCATCTGCGGCACGCCTTCGGCCGTAAACGCGTAGTTCATCATGTAGGCGCCGGCGATGATCATGGTGATGACCGCGCTCGAGCGCGTCGACTCCAGGATGACATCGAAGAACTGCCGCCACGACAAGGCACGATAAACGATACAGGCGAGGATCAGCGCATGCAGCGCGGCGACGGCCGCGGCCTCGGTCGGCGTAAAGATGCCGGTGTAGATACCGGTCAGCAGCACTACCGGCAACGACAAGGGCAAGGCGCCGCGGAACAGGATGTTCGGCCATTCGGACAGCGGCACCGGTTCGTCGCGCGGCATGTTGCGTCGCGTGGCGATGATGTGCGTCGCGATCATCAACACGACGGCCATGAGCAGACCGGGGAACACCCCGCCGAGGAACAGCGCGCCGACGGATGCGCCCGAAACCAGGCCGTAGATCACCAGCGGAATCGACGGCGGAATGATCGGCCCGATGGTCGCGCTGGCAACCACGACGGCACCGGCAAAACCTGGCGAGTATTCTGGCTTCTTCAGCATCTGCTTGATGCTGACAAGACCCGGTCCGGCGGCATCGGCAATGGCGCTGCCGCTCATGCCGGAGAAGATGACGCTGACCAGGATATCGACTTGCGCCAGACCGCCCGGCAATCGTCCGACCAGGATGCGGCAGAAATCGAAGAGCCGATCGCTGACCGTTCCTGCGTTCATCAGGTTGGCGGCAAGAATGAAGAGCGGCACCGCCAGCAGCACATAGCTGTTATAGAGGCCGTTCAGGATCTGATCGGCGACCAGGCCAACGTCCTGTCCTTTGACGGCAAGATAGGCGACGCCACTGACGATCATCGAAAAACCGATCGGCGCCCTCAGGATGAAGCCGGCGACGATCACGGCAATTAGAGCCAAAAGCGCGCTTGTCATTTATTTACCTCGGCAATCGCTCGCAGGTGCGTCACAATCGCCCAGATTGCCCTGCAGACCAAAGAAATCAGAAACAATGCGAAGGGCAGGAATACCCACATGAACGGCCATCCGAGCACCGGCGTTCCTTCGCGTTCCATGAAGTGAATGTAGCTCCACGATGCCGGCAGCCCCCACGCCGCCAGGCCACCGACCATCACGTGCGCCAAAATGCTCATGACATGCTTCATCCCGGGCGACGCCATGTGATAGACAAGATCGAAGACCACATGCTCGCGTTCGGGCACCATGAATGCCGCTGCCCAGAGAATCACCCAGATATACAGGATAACCACCAGTTCGTCGCTCCACGGCAACGGCTGGTTGAAGAAGAAACGGGCGATCACCTGAACGATGAACACCCCGAACAGGGTCAGGTACAAAAAACCGCCGACAGTGTCGGCGGCTTTCTTACCCAGTTTGCCAATATCAGCGAACCGCATTGATGCGCTCCAACAGTCCCTTCGGCCAGGTCGCGGCCATTTCCGACTTCTGGTACTTTTCCTGCACCGTCTTGCGGAATTCGGCGACGTTCGGCGTGATCACCTTCATGCCCTGCGCCTTGAAGAAGTCGACGATTTCCTTTTCGTCCTTGATGCGATTCTCGTTGTTGTACTTGGCAGCAGCTTGCGCGGCCTCGACCACTTTCTTCTGCTGTTCCGGCTTCAGCGCATTGAAGGCCTTGGTCGAATAAGCGAGGAAGATCGCGTCGACGAGGTGGCTGGTCAGCACCACCGTCTTGCTCGGCTCGTAGAACTTGGCGGCACGGGCGCTTGGCAGCGGATTTTCCTGGCCGTCGATGGTGCCGGTCTTGAGCGCAAGATAGACTTCGCCGAAGGCCAGCGGCGTCGGCGTCGCGCCCAGCGCTTCGCCAAGGAACAGCCATTCCTTGCTGGCCGGCATGCGCAGCTTGACGCCCTTGAGATCGGCCGGGACCATCACGTTCTTGTCTTCACGCAGCATGACCTGACGCGTGCCGAGGTAGGCTGTCGCGAGCGGCGTCACTTCCATCTTCTGGACGACGGGCTTGAAAACTTCCTGGCCGATCGGGCCGTTGAACACCTTCTGCTGGTGATCGGGATCGCGGATGATGTAGCCGGCGGTAAAGATCGAGAACTCGGGCACGATCTTGGAGATGTCCTGCGCCGAAATCGGCGCCATTTCCAGGTTGCCGCGCGCCATCGCCGCCGGCTCGGTCCCCTGCTTGAACAGCGTGGCGTTCAGGTGGATCTGGACTTCGAATTCGCCGGGAGCGGATTTTTCCAGGCTGTCCTTGAACACCGTCCACATCTTGGCATGCCAGTCTTCAGGAACGGCGGCAGTCGAGATGCGGATGACCGTCTTGTTTTGCGCCATGGCGTACGGCGCGGCGAAACCGAGACCTAACGCGGCAGCCAGGGCCAGCGCCTTGAATGTCGTGCGGCGAAGCGTGCTTGTCATGATTTAACCTCTCCTTCGGTGACGTTGTGATGAATGTGGGCGATGAGCCGCCCCTGGACCTCGTTGCTGCTTGCTTTTGATTTAACTTCGTTCGAACAAAAACGACTCGAGTTGCGCGCGCGTCGGCATACCGCTCTGGGCGCCGCTGCGGGTGACCGACAGGGCGCCGGCGGCACACGCCAGACGGGCGATCTCGGCCATCGGCAGCCCCCAGAACGCGGCGATCGCGCCATTGAAGGTATCGCCAGCGCCGGTCGTATCCACCGCTTCGACGGGGAATGCCGGCTGATGGCGCAACTGCCCGTCAGCGTCGGCGAACCAGGCGCCCTCGGCGCCATGCGTCATCAGAATGCGCTGCGGCCGGCTGCGGAGCGTCGCTTGCCAATCGCCGCAATCGCCCGCGTAGACGAGCGCCAGCTCGTGCTCGTTGGGCGTCATCAGCGTCACACGATCGAGAAGTTCGTCAGACAGGACGACCGCCGGTGCCGGATTGAGCAAGAACGGCTTGCCGTGGGCCGCCGCTTTCCGGGCGACGACATCGACGATCGCAAGCGGAATTTCCAGTTGGCAGAGTACGACATCGGCATCGGCAAACGCCGCTTCCGCCGCATCGAGCTGCGCCTCCGTCAGCGCATGATTGGCGCCCGGGACAACGACAATCGAATTCTCGGCACCGCTCAGCGTGATCGTCGCAACGCCGGTCGACACGCCGGGTACCCGGCGAACAAAACGGGTATCAATCCCTTCGTTCGCCAATTGTTCGGTCAGCTGGGTGCCAAAAGCATCATCGCCGACGCAGCCGATCATCGTCACGTCCGCACCGAGGCGCTTCGCCGCCACCGCCTGGTTGGCGCCCTTGCCACCGGGAAAGGTGGAAAACGACTGCCCGAGCACGGTTTCTCCCGGTCCGGGGAAACGCGCCGCGTTGACCACGAGGTCCATATTGATGCTGCCGATGACCAGAACACGGGCCATAGCCATCCCACTCCCGAATTTGTTGTTTTAGATGCAAAGACAAGCACTAAATCGTGCACAGCACAGCCAATTTAACCTGATCGACAGCGCTTGTCTAGTCCCTCATATCGCCTATGAATTCGACGGCTATCACGTTTTAGCAAACCTCCGACAACCGGCGGCGACACGCCCCTGCCCAATCGAGCCCGAGGCCGGCCGACGCACCGGCAGCCGGCGCATCGCGCAGACGTTCAGGTATCGACATCGATCAGCCGCGGCGGCTCATCGACATCGTCATAGGGCGTGGGCATGCGAGGGAACAGCGACAACTGCGTCGCGAGCGTCTCAGGTAGCGTAGAAGTCTCGGGCGTCGCCGCTTCTTCGGGCAATGCCTGGACGACAGGCTCGGGCAGCACGAAATCCTTGATGTCCAGCCATTTCACGTCGCCGCGCGGCAAGGACGCAAAAATCCGGGCTGCCGCCGTTTCGGACAGCCGCTCGCTGCGCTCACCCTCGACGACGAACACGGCGCACTCGAACCGGCACCCGTGCGCTTGCATGATTTCGCAGCGATCATGCATGGCCAGCAAGGCGTTATGCAGCCCGATCTTGCTGCCGGGATGGATCGAATAATCGACCCAGCGCGGTTCGCTGCGCCGATCGACAAAATCGCGCGGAAGCAAGGACGACCAATAGCGAACGACAAATTCCATGATCGAAACATTCGTGGACTGCCCCGATTCACAATGCGACCGGCATTTACCCGACCCCGCATCGCCCCACTTCCCGACTTCCGACGACACCCGCCAGCGCCGCTCGACACGCGCCGAACGATCCTATCATGCCGCCGACCTGCCGAATCAAGCGCAGGCGCCCCGCCCGCATCTTATTCGACGGGGCAACGTGTTTCGCCAAGCTGGACGAGAAGATAACTGAGTTCGCGCCGTTTGGCCTGGGCAGCCGCCTGATCCGCCGGCAACTGGCGGATTTCCTCGCGCAAGCGCGCCACCGCCTGACGCATCGACACCTCCGACGGCACCAGACCGGCACGTTTGAGGATGTGATTGACCATGCGCTGTTCCGGCGAAACGAAGGGCTCATCGACCAGGTCGAGCGGCTGTCCCGCCCCCGGCAGGTCGTCAAGATCGCCGTTCGCAATCGCGTCGCGAATCTTCTGTTCGGCAAGAATCTCGAAAAACAGCATGCTGGCATTGAACCCGAGTGAATTGCCGGCGAGCTTAGCACGCCGGCCCGGAAGCCAGAAACCGCGGGACCGCGCCGCATGCGCGGTCGCGACACCCGGTCTCGGCCGTCACTGCGGCCCGGAAAATTCCGGATTCTTGTTATAGAACTCGAAGCATTGCTTCATCAAGGCCGTCTGGACCGCATCGAGCACACCGAACTCGATGCCGCACTGGTAGCTGCCCCCGACCTTTCTTTGCCAGGCGATCTTGCCCTCGACGCGCAGGGGTTCCTGCTTCTCATAAACGGCCAGGTCGTCATGGGGAAGATAAAGCGCCAGTTCGACGCTCTTCGATCCGGAAATCGGTTGCGCCAGTCTGAGCCGCAAGCCTTTCAGCGAGAAATCGCTCGCCACCGACTCGAAGGTGGTGCCATTTTGGCCGATCTTGACGCGCAGGCTGTTGCTGGCGCGCGGCACGTCGCGCTTCTCGTGCTGGACCGGCTCGATCTCGAGTCCGCCGACAAAGGTAAAGCCGGCCATGATGTCGTTGAGCCGCCCGGTCACCGCGCGCAAATCTTCGCCGATCGTCGCCGTCGTCTTGACCTTGAGACCGCTTTCGCGCAAGACGGCGAACAGCGTGTCGAGCGTCGCCCGCAGCAACTCGAACTGCGCCACCTGCTCCTGGCTGACCGTCGAAATCGTCCGGTTGGCCTTGGCCGTCTCGACCGCCGTGCTGGCAATCCCGGCCATGGCATCGGCCGTCTTGCGGGCCTCCTGCTGGGTCGCGTCGACCTTCTGGACGACGATATCCATCGTCGATACGACCTGCGTCACCTTGCCCGACAATTGCCCGATGATGTCATTGACCTCGGTCGCCGAGCGCGTCGTGCGCTCCGCGAGTTTCCGCACTTCGTCGGCGACGACGGCAAAGCCGCGCCCGGCTTCGCCCGCCCGTGCCGCCTCGATCGCCGCGTTCAGCGCCAGGAGGTTGGTTTGCTCGGCGATCTCCTTGATGACGTTGACAATGCGGTGGATCAACTGTGCGAACTCTTCCAGCTCCTGCGTTTGCGTCGACGCACGGCTCACCTGGTGAGAGGTTTCCTCCATCGAACTGATGTTCTGGCGAACATTTTCGATACCGTCACGCGCCAGCCGCTCGACCTGATCCGACTGCGCCAAAGCTTCCAGTGCCTGGGTCTGCACATCGGACGAAATGCGATAGACCTGTTGCATCACGCTCGTCACTTCGCCGGATTGCCCTTCCTGCTGCCGGCTGACATCGGCAATCTCGTTCGAGATCATCGCCACCTGAAACGCCGACTGCCCCATGTTCCTGCCGCAATCGCCGATTTCCTTGAGCACGACATGGAGCTTCTCCTGCATCTGCTCCAAGGCCGTCAGCAAGGCACCGGGTTCGTCCTGCGCGACAATATGAATGTCATTGTCGAGGCGGCCGGCCGCCACCCGTTCGGCAACGGCGACCGCGTTGGCCAAGGGCCGGCTGACAAAGCGGCGGACAAAGAGGAAGACGACGATCAGGAAAGGAACGCTCAACAGCACCGCCAGACCGGCAAACATCGACACGAAGCGCGTGGTCTGCTGATTCACCTTTTCGAGCGAAATCTTCATGCTGACCGCGCCAAGCACCGAACCTTCCGGAACCTGATGACACATCAGGCAATCCTTGCCCAGATAGTTCTTTTGCGCAAACGCCGGGAGGGTCGCCTTCAGGAAGCCTTTCTCGACATCGACACGCAGGAACGGCTTGCCCGTTGCCAGAACTTCCTTGTCTTCCGGCTCGGTCGCCGTCTCGTCCGAGGCGCCGGGACCGAACTGGTTAACGACGTGTTCGCTGCGGAACACCTCCAGCTTCTCGATGCTACCGGCATTGCGAACCTGATCGAGATAAAGCGCACGCTGCCCGATCGACCCGGTCATCATCATGCCGGTCAGGGACGCCAGCGTCATCTGGTGGACGCTGGCAGCGAATTCCTTCGCCTGCGTTTCCGCGTTGTTCTTCTGTTCAACATAGGTCCAAACGATCATGCTGCTGAGCAAGAACACCAGCATCGCCCAGATCGTGACCACCAGACGCACCCAGATCTTCTGATTCCGAAACCAATTGCTGACCATGACCATCTCACCGCTTTTCAACCAGAGCCTGAGCGCGAACCATACTACGTCGCTCTGCCATTGTCATGCTGTCATGACGATTTATTTTTTTGCCAGCAATGAATCGCGTTGAACGAGCGCATGTCGCCCGCCCTGACAATACCCATGGAATAGCGCCGGATGCGGAGAATCAGTTCTTCAGCGGCCCGACTTCGCCCCGCTCACATGCGCTCCGGCATCGTCCGGGAGCCGGACGAAATCGAGGATGGCCAACGCCGAAAAGAGCGCCATCGCGAGAAAGGCGACCTGGAAATTGAAGAGTTCGAGCGTGACACTGCCGGTATTCAGGAGCGTACTGGCCTGAAGCGCCGCAGCCCCGAGGGCGACGCCCAAGGCGATGCCCATCTGGAAGAAAATGCTGCTCAGCGTCGAGGCGCCGTTCATCCGGTCCTTGGCGATATCGCAGAAACTCAGGGTATTCAGGCAGGTAAACTGCATCGAGCGACACAAACCGCTGAAAAACAACACCGCCATGATCAGCGCCTTGGATGTGCCTGGCACCAGCAGCGCGCAACCGACAAAGCCAAGGGCCACCAGCCAGCCATTGACGATCAGCACACGCCGGAACCCCCAGCGCTGCATCACCCAGGTCGTACCCGGCTTCATGCAGAGGTTGCCGGCAAACAGGGCGAGCAGCAACATGCCCGACATCGACGGAGAAAAGCCGAAAACAAGCTGGAACAGCAGCGGCAGGAGGAAAGGCGCGCTGTTGATCGCCATCCGGAAAACCGATCCACCCCACATCGCCACGGCAAAGGTCTGAATCGACAGCGCCCGCAAATCAACGAGCGGATGCTGCGCCCGTTTGAGATGCCGCACCGCCCAGACCGTCGCGACCAGCCCGACGACGGCCAAAACGGCCACGTCACGCAGGACGAAAGGCGTGTGGCTGGCCAAGTCACAAGCGAGCATGAGCGCGGAACACCCCACCCCGGACAAGAGAAACCCCGGCAGATCGAACGGCCGCGCTTCCCCTTGCGAAACGCCGATCCAGCGCAAGGCGAGAATGAAACCGATCAACCCGAGCGGCACATTGATCCAGAAAATCCACTGCCAGCCCCACTGCTCCGTAATGAAGCCGCCTAGCGGCGGCCCCAGCACCGGTGCCGTCAGCGCCGGCCAGGTCAGCATGGCGATGGCGCGAATCAAGCCTTCCTTCGGCGTCCCCCGGAGCACGGCAACACGCCCGACCGGTACCATCATCGCCCCGCCGATACCCTGCAGTATCCGCGCACCGGTAAACAACCAGAGCCCGGTACTAAGACTGCAGAGCGCAGAAGCAAGCGTAAACACGAAAACCGCCCCGCCAAAAACGCGCCGGGGACCGAAACGTTCGGAAATCCAGCCGCTCAGGGGAATGAAGACTGCCATGGCGAGCATGTAGGCACTCATGCCGGTCGACATCTCGACGGTCTGCGCGCCAAAGCTTCGAGCCATTTCCGGCAAGGCTGTCGTAATGACCGTCGCATCGAGAAATTCCATGAAATAGGCGCCGGCAACGAGCCACACGACCCCGGGATGATCGACGCAGGAAGACTCTGGATCTTTTTCAGACACGGACGGAATCACTCGACAAGAAGCACCCAACGAGCCCAGCGATCTGGTCTCGATGCATGTACGGTGCGGGGCCAACAGACGTGCGACGGAAATCCCGTGGATTATATGACGCTCACGTGCCACCCGACGAGCGCCAATCTGCTGATTGAGCGATTCGGCAGTGGATATACCGGCATCGATGCAACAGACACGGTTCCCGGATCGATGCATCGAGGCAAAGCGCATCGCCTCCGTGGCGGCATCGCGGTTGCGATGATGCCTGACACCGATAACTGGCGAAAAACGGGCGAAACGCCCCGAAAATCAGGTTCGTTTCGCCCGCGGCGGTTGCCGCAAGAATCCGTCCGCGAGGTGCCAGTGTGCTGCGGCACCTCCGGGGACCCTTCGACTATTGGCCGGATTATGGTTAGATGCGGACAATCATGGTCAGATACGGATAACCGACGCCAAGCAGCACGCAAAGATAGATCGCCCCGAAGATGAGACCCAGGCGCCAGAAATCCTTGCTCGGCAGATAACCACTGCCGAAAAAGATCGGCGACTGCCCGGCGGCATAAGGCGAGATCACGCCCATGATGCCAAGACTGAAACAGAACATCATGGCGATAATCTTGACCGGCATATCCGGCACGGCAATGGCTGCCGCCATGAATACCGGCAGCAACGCCGTCGTATGTGCCGTCAGGCTGGCGAACATGTAATGCACAAGGAAGAAGATGACCACCAACGACAATAGAATGGCGGCGATCGGCAGCCCCTGCATCGCACCGGCAGCCGATGTAGCGAACCAGTCGAGAAACTTGACGAGTTTCAGACCATCGGCCAGCGTCACCAGCGTACCGAACCAGACCAGCACGTTCCAGGCGGCCTTATTGGTGACGACGTCATCCCAACTGATCACGTGCAGCAGGATCATGGCGCAAAACACCATCAGTGCCACCACCGTCGCATCAAGCTTGAACAACTCGGCACCGAAGATCCAGAGGATCAGGGCGAGCACCGCCAGCACCGCCATGGTGATTTCTTTGCGGCCCATGGGGCCCATCTTGGCGAGTTCGGCCGACGCCCAGGCCGGAACGTCGTCGCTGGTACGAATCTGCGGCGGATAGATCTTGTAGCTGAGATAGGGATTCAGCAAGAAGAGGATCAGACCGACCGGCAGGACGCCGAGGAACCAGTCCATCCAGCTGAGATTGATCTTGGCCACCTTGGCCAACAGATCGATCGCGAGAAGATTCGGCGCCAAAGCCGTCAGGAACATCGAACTCGTAATACAGGCCGTGGACACCGCAACCCACATCAGGCAGGAACCGATCTTGCGCCCCGACTCGCCCGGATAGGAATCATAGAGCGGCGGGATG
Source organism: Propionivibrio dicarboxylicus (assembly GCF_900099695.1). Lineage (GTDB taxonomy): Bacteria > Pseudomonadota > Gammaproteobacteria > Burkholderiales > Rhodocyclaceae > Propionivibrio > Propionivibrio dicarboxylicus. Next base: position 82,258 of record NZ_FNCY01000002.1, read on the forward strand.
TTCTTGATGATCGGGTAGATGGTGCCGCCGCTGCGCGCCGTGACCGACGGTGTAAACGGCGCGATGACGAGATCGGCCAAGGCGATCGCATAGCCAAGCCCGAGCGTATCCTTGCCCAACAAGCGGACCAGATGCAGTCCGATCCGGCGTCCCAGCCCCGTATTCTCGTACCCCTTGGCAAACATGAAGGCGATGAAGATCAGCCAGACAATGCTGTTGCTGAAGCCTGAAAGCGCCCAGCGTAGTGAACCTGCCGGCTTCGGATCGACCAGCAGCAGGACCGCCGACAGCGTCACCCCCATAATACCGATCGCGGCGGCCGGGATCGGCTCAAGAACGAGGCCGGTCACCACCGCCGCAAACACCGCAAAATAAAACCACGCCGCGGGTTGCAAGCCTTGCGGCACGGGCATGAGACACAGTCCGACACCGATCGCCAGCGGCACAAGAAACTTCCACAATACCGGTTTGTTCATTCTCTCCCTCCATCTCGGAAAAACCGCGTGATATCGCGCCACATCGAGCGCACATAGCCGTCATCACGAAACTGGCATTTCGTCCACATGTGCAACATGTCGACACTCATGCCGCCCGACGACATCGACCAGGGATTTCAGTGTTTTTCTTTGATTCAGCCCCGGGAGAAAGGTATCCAGCAATCCGGACACCACGGAGTTATACACCGAGATGAAATAAGGCAATGTGCCATTTTTACTTGACACAAGACCACCGCAAGTGTAGATGACAGCATCAAATGAAATCCGTCGTGGCGACGCAGAAACGCACGCCTGGCAGCCATGGAAACCGGATACTGGCTACCGGACACACCTATTCCTCACGGACATCACGGGCAATTCGCATCACCGGGCTTACAGCCCGCGCCCTGGCGCTATAGGCCATTTGAATAGACGCAACACTCGGATCGACAAGCGCAACTGATCACGGCTCTGTGCCGCAGTCGAGAAAGGCGGTGCCGATGTATCGACACCTCATCAGGAAAGCCCGCACTGCCACTCGCCTGTCATGCCGAAGATGCCGCCGCGCTAACTCCACCGGCACCATGCCGGCACAGGAGACGTTGTGCGGAGGCCAGCACCATGCCGTTGTACCTGAGGGAATGGCGTACAGCCAAACGCATCGTCAGACGTCCGCTACAACGAGCCAAAAAGTCGACGCTATGCCGTCCGCTTCAGCCCGGAGACAAGGATTCAACCGTGAACAATGCGGCGCGCAAGCGCTCGGCGTCGACAGCCCCGGGAAGGAAGTGAATCGACTCCTGCGCCCGTAGCGTATGCGCAACGAAAGCGGCAATGCCATTTTCATCGTGGGGATCGACACCGAGATCGGAAAGCCGACGCGGCAAGCCGAGCGCGCCGAGCGCGCCATACAAATTCAACAGCTCGCCCTGCCGCTTCTCGAGCGCCAACTGAACAAGAATGCCGTAAGCCACCTTGGCGCCATGCAGGAAGCGCTCTGTACCGGCAACAACGGTCAGGCCGTTGTGAACCGAATGCGCCGCGGCCAGCCGCGTAAAGCGCTCGCCGAGCCCACCGACGAGACCACCGCCGGCAATCACGGCGTCGATGACGCGAACGAGCGCGGGCGTGACCAAACCATCGGTATTGGCCGGCACCGCCGATGCCCCATCCACCAGCAGCACGTCGCGAATCTGCGCAGCCACCGACAACCCGATGCTGGCGGTCAGCGGCAAGACGCTCTCGGCGTCACAGAGCACGCGCGCTTCGTACCATTTGGCCAAGGTATCGCCGATGCCGGCGCGCAGATAGTCGGGCGGCGCCGCCGCCAGGAGTCGCGGCTCGACCAGCACCAGCTGGCTGGCCAGCGGGAAAAGTTCATAACCGAGCGCGCGCCCGTCATCGTCATACCACACCGAGAGCGGCGTCCAGGCGGCGCAGGTCGCGGCGATCGTCGGCACGGCGACGAAGGGCCGCTGCAGGCGATGCGCCACGGCCTTGGCCGTATCCAGCACCGAACCGCCGCCGACGCCGATCACCAGATCGGCTTGCCGTCCCTCTTCAACGTAGGCGGCCACCTCGCGCTCGCTGCAATGACCGGCGAATACCTTCCGGCGCGACCGCGAGTCCTGATACAGCGCCGGCAGATACGGCGCGGCGGCTTCCAGCGCGCGACGCCCGCCGATCCAGAGTACCTGACCGAGGCGCTCGGCGGGGAAGAAGCGCTCGATCTCGCCGAGCGCGCCTTCATAGGAAAAGTAATTGGCCGCCCCGGGCTGGACCCGGATTCCATCACTTTCGTTCATCGCGATCCCTCGCTTACCACGCGGGGAAGACGGAATCCTTGAATTCCTTCTTGATGAACTGCTTGACCTCGTCATTCTGATAGGCCTTGAGCAGCTTCTTGAGCACCGGGCTGTCCTTATCGGCGGCACGCACAACGATCACGTTCGCATAAGGCGACTTGAGGCTCTCCATGGCGATGGCATCGCGCGAGGGCACCAGACCGGCCTGGATCGCGTAATTGGTGTTGACCGCCGCCACGTCGGCGTCATCGAGTGCGCGCGGCAACTGGGCAGCGTCGAGTTCGATGAACTTCAGTTTCTTCGGGTTCTCGATCACATCGAGCGGCGTCGCCTTGAGACCGGCTTCCGGCTTCAGCTTGATCAGCCCCTTGGCCTGGAGCAGCAGGAGCACCCGTCCGCCGTTGGTCGGATCATTCGGTAGCGCCAGGCGGGCGCCGGACGGAATCTGCTCGAGCGTCTTGAATTTCTTCGAATACAGGCCGATCGGGAAAATGATCGTCTGGCCGATCGACACGAGTTTGTAGCCGCGATCCTTGTTGGCGTTGTCGAGATACGGCTGGTGCTGGTAGCTATTGACGTCCAGATCGCCGGCCGCCAACGCTGCGTTCGGCTGGACATAATCAGAGAACTCGACGATCTGGAGCTTGAGACCATCCTTCTCGGCGATCTTCTTGACGAACTCGAAGATCTGCGCGTGCGGCCCGGCCGTGACGCCAATCTTCAAGGGTTTGTCATCGCCCAGCGCCGCGTGCGCGGCGACGGATACCAGGGCCAGGGCGGCCACCAGGCCGCGAACGAGTTTTGCAATTTGCATGGGAAATTCTCCTTTGAATGGATGCGAAATAAGCAGGCGGTACCGGATCAGCGGTGGCTCAGACGCTGCGCGAAACGGTCGCCGAGGGATTGAATGAGTTGCACGAGGACGATCAGCACGACAACGACCAGCGCCATGACTTCGGGCAGAAAACGCTGGTAGCCGTAGCGAATGCCGAGATCGCCCAAACCGCCGCCACCGACCGCGCCGGCCATCGCCGAGTGGCCGATCAGACTGACGAGGGTGATGGTGAGACCGGCGACGATGCCCGGCAATGCCTCCGGAATCAGCACGGTGCGGATGATCTGCCAGGGCGTCGCTCCCATCGATTGCAGGGCTTCGATCAGGCCACGATCGACTTCGCGCAGCGCCGATTCGACCAGGCGGGCAACGAAGGGAATTGCCGCAATCGACAGCGGCACGATCGCTGCGCCGGTACCGATCGAGGTGCCGACGATCCAGCGCGTCAGCGGAATCACGGCCACCAGCAGAATGATGAAGGGCGTCGAGCGCACGGCATTGGCGAACACGCCAAGCACACGGTTGAGCGGCCGGTTCTGCAGCAACCCGTACTGATCGGTGATGACCAGCAACACGCCGAGCGGCAGACCGAGCGCAGTGCCGATCGCACCGGAGACGCCGACCATCCACAGCGTTTCGAGCAGCGAGGTCTGGAATAACGCGAGCAATTCGGGACTCATAGCACCACCTCTTCGACGCGGATGTCTTGCGATTCGATAAATGCCGCCGCGGCATCGAGCACGGCGTCGGCACCGGCGGCCGCGACGACGAGCGAACCAAAGGGCATGCCCTGGATGTCGTCGATATAGCCGTGCAGCAGATTGATCTTGAGACCGAAGCGCTCCGCCGCCTCGGTCAGCGCAGGACGGTCGACGCTCTCGCCGCGGAAGGACAGGCGCCAGATCCGCCCCTCGCCGCTCTCGAGCAAGCGTGCGGCGCGGTCGCGAACGCCGGCCGGAATGTCGTTGCCGATCACTTCGCGCAGCAAGGTGCGGGTGATCTCCTGCGTCGGCGCGGTAAAGATGTCGCCGACACTGCCCTGCTCGGCCAGATGCCCGCCGTCGAGTACGGCGACGCGGTGGGCGATCGCCTTGATCACCTGCATCTGGTGCGTGATCAGCACGATCGTCAGGCCGAGCCGGCGGTTGATGTCGGCCAGCAACGCAAGGATCGACTGGGTCGTTTCGGGATCGAGCGCCGAGGTCGCCTCGTCGCACAGCAGCACGCGGGGCTCGGTCGCCAACGCACGGGCGATACCGACGCGCTGCTTCTGGCCGCCGCTGATCTGGTTCGGATAACGGTCGCGCTGCTCGCGCAGGCCGACGAGATCGAGCAGTTCGTCAACGCGCGTCGCAATGTGCGATTCGGGGACGCCGGCGAGTTCAAGCGGCAAGGCGATGTTGCCGGCGACGGTACGCGACGACAACAGGTTGAAGTGCTGGAAAATCATGCCGATGCGCCGGCGCAGTTGCCGCAATTCGGCGGCATCGAGCGTCAGCAGGTCGCGGCCTTCGAACTCGATCGTGCCGGCACTCGGTCGCTCCAGCAGGTTGAGCGTGCGCAGCAAGGTGCTCTTGCCGGCACCGCTGCGCCCGATGATGCCGAAGATCTCGCCTTCACGGATATCGAGGTTGATATCATCGAGCGCCTGAACGCCGCCGTCGAAGAGCTTGCCGATCGTCCGCAGCGAAAACAGGCGACTGGCGGCTACATCCCCCACGCCTTGCGTCGCCGCCGTCGGCGCCACGATGTCTCGGACCAAGGGGGGCAGCGCCGTCGAGCGATCGCCACCCCGGTTCCCGGCATCCCGCCAGGCCGTCAGCCAGCGGGAAAGAACACCGCCTTGCGCCGCCACGAGCGGCAAAGTTCTTATTAACTCCGTCACGTTTCATCACCTCATCAGGACACGCTGTGCGAGGCCCGAGCGACGAAACATCCGGAATTCATCCGACGGCGTACCGTCCGTGCCTTGCAGTCAAGGCCACACCTTATAACCAGAAAAAGGCGCCGTGAACGAATTAATAATTATTTGAATATATCAAAATGGCAGATAGGCCCCAAACCGGTGCTGCTCGAGACGTCAGCGCGGCGGCCGCACGGATGCCGACCGCGTGCCGACCACGCAGCGGCCGTCCTGCCGCTTCCGCACGAACGGCCGGACAGACGCCGCGCGTGCGCCTCAGTCGCGATGGAAACTGGGCTTCTTCGGATCGTATTGCCAGTCCGGCACGAGGTAGCGCATCGCCACCGCATCGTCCCGCGCGCCGGGCCCGAGCGACCGGTACAGCGCATGGGCACGCTCGATCGCGTCGAGGTCGGGTTCGATGCCGAGACCGGGCCGCTCGGGTACCTGCACGAGACCATCGACAATACGCAAGGGTTCGCGCGTCAAACGCTCACGCCCTTCCTGCCAGATCCAGTGCGTATCGATCGCCGTGATCTTGCCCGGCGCTGCCGCGGCGGCATGGGTAAACATCGCCAGCGACACATCGAAATGGTTGTTGGAATGCGAGCCCCAGGTCAGTCCAAAGGCATCGCACATCTGCGCCACGCGGACCGAGCCTTGCATCGTCCAGAAATGCGGATCGGCGAGCGGAATGTCGACGGCATCAAGCTTGAGCGAATGGTTGAGCTGGCGCCAGTCGGTCGCCACCATGTTCGTCGCCGTCGGAATGCCGGTGGCACGCCGGAACTCGGCCATGATCTCGCGCCCCGAATAACCGGCCTCCGGACCGCAGGGATCTTCGGCATAGGCGAGGATGTCGCCGTGTCCGCGACAAAAGGCGATGGCGTCGGCCAACGGCCAGGCGCCGTTTGGATCGAGCGTCACGCGCGCCTGCGGGAAGCGTCGCTTGATCGCGGCGACGGCTTCGATCTCCTCGTCACCCCGCATCACCCCGCCCTTGAGCTTGAAGTCGCTGAAACCGTAGCAGTCGGCCGACGCTTCGGCCAGACGTGCGATCGCCGCCGGCGTCAGCGCCTCTTCGTTGCGCAGGCGATACCAGTCGTGATTGCCTTCCGACACCCCGGAATACGGCAAGTCGGTGCGCGTCCGGTCGCCGATATAGAAGAGATAACTCAGCATGCGCACGGCATCGCGCTGCTGGCCGTTGCCGAGCAGTTCGCACACCGGCACGCCGAGATGCTGACCGAGCAGGTCGAGCAGCGCGGCTTCGACGGCGGTAATGACATTGTCCATGCGCAGGTTGATCTCGTGCGGCTGCGCCAGCACCCGCGCTTCCGAATCCGACACCACCCGATGCACGATCGTCTGGTGTGCCGCCGGACCATGCGCGAACGACTGGCGCAAGCGGTTGAGCACGGCGTTGTAGCGCCCGACCGGCTGCCCGATCACAAGCTCGCGCGAGCGCTCGAGAGCCTGCCGAATGCCTTCGCCGCCGGGTACCTCGCCGATGCCAAGACGGCCGGCGTCATCCTTGAGCAGGACAATATTGCGCGTGAAATACGGCCCGTGGGCACCGCACAGGTTGAGCAGCATGCTGTCCTGGCCGGCCACCGGGATCACCTGCATCTCGATTACGCGCGGCGTGTCGGCCCGCGCACTTGCTTCCGAATAATCCTTGCTCATGAATGCTTTCCATCGTTCGTCATGATCACCCTGTTCATGCCATCCGCCGCGCGCGACAACAGGGCAGCACCGACCGGCGCGCCGCGCCGGTCGTCCTCTTTAATGCAAGCTTTCAGGGTCAGTCGACCGTCGCGCCCGACTTCTTCACCAACGCCGCCCAGCGCGGAATCTCGCGCTGCATCAGGGCGGTCAGTTCTTCCGGCGAACTGGCGACGATTTCCATGCTGATGCCTTTTTCCAGCTTGTCCCGGGCGTCCTGCGACTTCAGGCCCTTGACGATCTCGGCATGCAGGCGCTTGACGATCTCCTTCGGCGTGCCGCGCGGCGCATAGACCGCCTGCCAGGACACCATTTCGAAGTCCTTGACGCCGGCCTCGGCCATCGTCGGCGTCTCGGGCGCCAGCGGCGAACGCTTCGGCGAGGTCACCGCCAGCAGCTTCAATTTGCCGGCCTTGACCAGCCCTGCGCCGGCCGTGAGCTGATCGAACATGAAGGCGACCTGCCCGCCCGCCACGTCCTGGAAGGCCTGCGGACTACCCTTGTAAGCGACGTGCGTGACCGGCACACCGACGATATCGCCGAACAGTTCGCCGGCCAGATGCGTCGAGGTTCCGGCGCCCGACGACGCGAAGGTACGCACGTTGGCATCCTTCTTGAGCAACGCGACAAGATCGGCGACCGAATTCACCGGCAATTGCGCGTTCACATACAGCGCGTTGGGAATGAAGCCGACGAGCGTGATCGGCTCGAAATCCTTGACCGGATCGTAAGGCAGATTTTTGTAGAGACCGGCATTGATGGCATGCGTGCTGATCGTCCCGCCCATCAGCGTATAACCGTCCGGTTTTGCCTTGGCGGTATAGGTCGCACCGACCGCGCCGGCGGCGCCGGGACGGTTCTCGATAACGACCGGCTGGCCGAGCGCCGTCGATAGATGCTGCGCCACCGTGCGGCCGACGACGTCGGTCGTCCCGCCGGCCGTAAACGGCACCACATAGGCGATCGGCTTGGTCGGCCAGGCCTGCGCCGAAGCCGGAAGAGACACACAGGACAGCACGGCGGCCGCCGCCAGGATGAACTCACGTCGAATCACAGCAAACTCCTTCCCTGAAGTTGATACACCCGATTCCCCACCTCGCGCCGGACCGCCGAAGGAGCGCGCCGACGCCATGACAAAGCCATCAATCGTCCTCGACGAACACCTCTTCGCGCTTCTTGCGCAAGGCCGGCAGCAAGACCGTCAGCATCGCCAGCGCGGCGATCGCCAGCATCGTTGCGCTGATCGGCCGCGACACCAGCACCAGCGGATTGCCTTTCGAGAGCAACAGGGTGCGGCGCAGGAATTCCTCCATCATCGGCCCGAGGATGAATCCCAGCAGCATCGGTGCCGGCTCGCATTCGAGCTTGCGAAAGAGGTAGCCGGCCAAGCCGAAAACCGCCATGAAATAGATATCGAAGGTGGTGTTGGCGAGGCTGAAGACGCCGATCGCGCAGAACACCATGATCGCCGGAAAAAGAAAGTGATACGGCACCGACACCATGCGCACCCACAGGCCGATCAGCGGCAGGTTGAGCACGACGAGCATCAGGTTGCCGATCCACATCGACGCGACGAGCCCCCAGAACAGCGCCGGCTGCTCGGTCATCACCGACGGCCCGGGCTGGATGCCCTGCATGATCATCGCGCCGATCATCAGCGCCATCACCGGATTCGAGGGAATCCCCAAGGTCAGCATCGGAATGAAGGACGACTGCGCGCCGGCGTTGTTGGCGGCTTCCGGCGCCGCGACGCCCTCGATCGCCCCCTTGCCGAAATTCTTGGCATTGCGCGAAACCTTCTTCTCCAGCGCATAGGCGGCAAAGGACGACAGCATGGCGCCGCCGCCGGGCAGGATGCCGAGGATCGAACCGAGCGCGGTGCCGCGCAGGGCCGGCGCCGCGATCGCCTTGAGTTCGTCGCGGGCCAGCATGAGCCCGGTCACTTTCTTCACCAGCAGGCTGCGCTCCCCCTCCTTCTCGAGGTTGCTGATGATCTCGCCGAGGCCGAAGACGCCCATGGCGACGACGACGAAATTGATCCCGTCAAGCAACTCGGGTACGCCGAAGGTATAGCGCGCGACGTTGGCATTGACGTCGGTACCGACGATACCGAGCAGCAGGCCGAACACGATCATGCCGATCGCATGGAGCAGCGAGCCATGGGCGAGCACTACCGAGGCGACGAGACCGAGCACCATCAGCGAGAAGTATTCGGCGGGTCCGAATTTCAGCGCGATCTCGGCGAGCGGCGGCGAGAACAGCGCAATCAGCACCGTCGTCACCGTACCGGCGAAAAAGGACGCCAGCGCCGCCGTCGCCAAGGCCTTGCCGGCCCGGCCCTGTTTGGCCATTTCGTGCCCGTCGAGCGCCGTCACGACCGACGAGGATTCGCCGGGCAGGTTGATCAGGATCGCTGTCGTCGAACCGCCGTACTGGGCGCCGTAGAAAATCCCCGCCAGCATGATCAGCGCCGACACCGGCGGCAAGCCGAAGGTTACCGGCAGCAGCATGGCGATCGTCGCCACCGGCCCCAATCCAGGCAACACGCCGATTGCCGTCCCCATGACAACGCCAAAGAGGCAATAGGCCAGATTGACGGCACTCGCCGCCGTTTGCAGCCCCAGTCCGAGATTGGCAAAAATACTCGCATCCATCGTCGTGCCTCAGCTTTCGAACCAGGAACCGAAGAGCGGCATCGGCAGCGACAAGCCCTTGACGAAGACCAGCGCGCAGAAGGCGATCAATCCGATCGCCGCCAGGATCGCCCGCCATTCGAGCCGGAATTTCGCGCTCGCCGAGGCGCTCCCGAGGATCAGCACCGCCAGGGCGATCAAGAGCCCGGCCCGTTCGAGCAGGAAGGCGAACGCGACGGTCGCGGCGAACACGATTCCGGCCTTGCGCCAGGCGAAACCGTTCAGCGGCGCACCGCGGCGCGTCAGGCTGCGCAAGAGCGACAGCGCACCGATCAGCATCAGCAGGCCGGACAGCAGACTCGGAAAATACCCCGCGCCCATCCGGCTCGCCGTCCCGACCGGATAGTCGCGGGCGATCCAGTAGGCGGCCGCGCCGAACACCAAGTACAGGCATCCGGTCCAGAAATCCTTCTGGCTCTTGATCTTAACGCTCACACGCTCCCCTTCCCTGTTCCTTCGGCAGAGCCGCGCCGCAATGACGCTTCCTGCCCGGTCGCTTGCCACGAAACGCGCGGTGCCGTAATGCACGGCGGGCACGCTTGCGTCTAAGAGCCTATTTCGGTAGGGATCGTGGGCCGCGCCGGCGGCCCTTCGGGTTGCCGATACGTGCGGTGTCTGCGGCCTTGCTCCGCTTGCGCATGGAACAACCATGCGCTGCGCCTCCCGCCTTGCATCCATCCGCCCCTATCGACAACGCGGCCCGCAAGCCCTACCGAAATAGGCTCTAAACTGTCGTACTTGTTGTTGCGAAGGGCAGTAAAGCACTAATATATTAGTGTGTCAACGCCGTTACGGAGCCAATCCATGGAAGTCATGTCCACTCTTTCCTCGCCGCCGTCGTCAGCGAGCCCGGATACGCCGCGGCTCGACCGCTCGCGTCATGCCGCGCCGCAAGTGCTCGACTACTTGCGCGAACAGATCATTTCGCTGCGTTTGCCGCCGGGCAGCGTGCTCTCGCGACAGGACATCGCGACCCAGTTCGGCCTCAGCCAGACGCCCGTGCGCGACGCCCTCATCCACCTGACCGAAGAAGGCCTGGTCGACGTCTTCGCCCAGCACAAGACCGTCGTCAGCCGGATCGACGTCCAGGCGGCGCAACAGGCGCATTTCCTGCGCCGATCGATCGAAAAGGAAATCGCCCGCGTGCTCGCCAGCCAGAGCGATCCGGCGCTCATCAAGGCGCTCGAGGCGATCATCGCCAGCCAGCAACACGCGCTCGAGGCGGAGAATTACGAGGACCTGATCGGTAACGACCGGGGCTTTCACCGTCGCATGTACGACGCTGCCGGCGTGCCGGATCTCTATGCGCTGGTGCGGCGCAACAGCGGCCACCTCGACCGCCTGCGCCGCCTGCATGTCCCGGTCCCGGGCAAGGGATTGTCGGTGATCGAGGAACACCGGCGCATCGTCGCGGCAATCGCCTCGGGCGATCCCGATGCGGCGATGCGCAGCGTCGAGAAACACCTCGCCGGAACGCTGTCATGGATTGACGGCGTCCGCGAGCAATTCCCCGATTACATCATCCACTGACGCCGGCCGGCGTCCGCCGTTTACTTGCCGGGCGCGGGCGACGCCGCTTCCCCCGGCGCCTTGGGCGCCGGCGTCTTCGGCAGCGTATTCACCACCATGAAGGTGACGAAGGAGGTCGCGACCATCACCCAGATCAGCGCACCAAATCCCGCCTGTTTGACCACCGGCCCGATCAGCCAGACCGCCAGCGAACTGGCACCGAGCGCGACGGTGAGCCGCATGCCGGAGACGCGCGAGCGCATGGCATCGTCGACAAAACGCACGACCATGGCATCGGTAAAGGGAATCGCGCCGAAAATCGCCGCCATGAAGACGATCTGGGCGACATAGAACAGCCAGCCCTCGGCGCCGCTGGCGACGATCAGACCGAACAACTGCAGGACAACGACGCTGATATACAGCGGCTTGAGCGCGACGGTGTCGATCAGGCGGCCGATCACCAGCTGGTTCAGCGAGGCAATCGTATAGACGATCGCGAGCAAGAGGCCGATCTGCGCGGGATCGGACGCCAGGTCGGCGAACTTGCTGCTGAGCAGTTCGAAATTGCTGCTCGTCGAGAAATTGAACAGCGTGCTGCCGCTGGTCGCTGCCACGGTCATGATGAACAGGACCTTGGCCATCGACATGCCCTGATGCTCGCCCGCCGCCGCCTTTTTCTTGGCCGGGGCCGAATGCTCGCGCGTCGCGGCCAGCGCGAAGGCGATACCGGCAAGCACGCTGATCACGCCGGGCACGACGAAGGCCATGCGCCAACCAAAATACTTGATGAGCAGACCGGTCACCCCGGCCGCTGCGGCCACGCCGAGATTGCCGGCCAGGCCGTTGAGGCCGATCACCCAGCCCGGCCGCTGTTCGCCCTGCACCAGCATCGGAATGCCAACGGGATGATAGATCGAAGCCGCGCAGCCGATCAGCGCCATGGCGATCGAGAGCTGGAGCGGCGATGCCGTCAGGCTGACGGCGATCGAGGCGAGTCCGATGCCGACGAAAAAGACGACCATCATCGGGCGCCGCCCCCAGAGATCACCGAAACGCCCGGCAGGCAAGGAGCCGAGGCCGAAGCAGAAGAAGGCCGGCACGCTGTAGGGCATCAGGTCCTCCCAGCGGGCGAGGCCGAAATCGCGGGCGATCGAGGTCACCGCTGTGGCAAAAATCAGCAGGAACATGTGGTCCAGCGCGTGACCGAGATTGAGTAGAAGCCGTGTCGTCAGATTGTGCATGGGCTGATTATCGACTACGATCGCTTGTCGTATTTGTTATAAAACGCAAAGATTGAGTCCAAAACCGCCAACACCGACCGCCGCCCGTCCGCACAAGGCACCGCATGCCGATGCGCAGGCGGCCAACCGTGTACCGCGTCCGGTCTCGGCCTTTTCACGCCAGGACAAGGCCGGCCAACTGATCCGCACGCACACGCACGAGCGCGACCAGCTGATCACTGCCATCCGCGGCGTCATGACGGTCGAAACCGGCGACACCTTATGGACGATCCCGACCAGCCACGGCCTGTGGATGCCGGCCAGGGTCGGGCATTCGGTGCGCATGGACACCGACGTCGAGATGCACACGCTCTATTTCGAGGCCGGCAGCGTCGCCGGCGCGCCGCACGACTGCCGCCTGCTGGCCATCTCGCCGCTGCTGCGCGAACTGATCGTCCGCGCCATGGCGATTCGCCCGGTCTATGAGATCGACGGGCCGGACGGTCGACTGATGCGTGTCATCGTCGACGAGGTCGGACGCCTCGAAAGCGCGCCGCTCAGCCTGCGCCTGCCCGCCGACCGCCGGCTCGCCCGCCTCTGCCGGCATTTGATCGAAACGCCGGGAAACACCGAATCGATTGCCCAACTCGGCCCCCGCGTCGGTCTCTCCGAACGCAGCGTCATCCGCCTGTTCCCGCTCCAAACCGGCCTGAGCCTGCATCGCTGGCGACAGCAGGCCAAGCTGATGCGCGCCTTCGCGCTGGCCGAGCAGACGCCGTCGATCGGCGCCATCGCCGCCGATCTCGGCTACAGCAGCCCGTCGGCCTTCGCCAAGATGTTCCGCAAACTGTACGGCCGGCCGCCGACGGCGATACTGGCGCCGCGGCGCTGAGGTGTCCACGTAGCACCAGCGTCGCAGCCCCGCCGGGGACATCGGTGACGGATAGCGTCACGCCGACGCTTGTCAGCGCTTGGCGGCGACTTTCCAATCAAGGACGCGCCTGTCAACCAGATCGCGAAAGGCCTGCTGGTTTCCACCCAACTCTTTCGCATCCGGAAGGCGCTTGAGCACAAATCCGCGCCCGTCTGACCAAGCGACGCTGGCGGTCTTCATCAAGGCAATCAGTTTGATTCGCCGCGGATCCGTGTCGGGAAGAAGCCCATACCACCCCCACTCGTCAGGACGGAAGCCGTCTTGCGCGGCATTGGCGGCTTTGTTGGCGATCGACACATCGAGGGTTGCGTCGCTGACGGTGTTCATCAGCGTCTGCAGTTTTTCGTTCGACCACCAGTTCTCACCGATCAGTTTCGAGAGTTGCGCCATGTAGCACAAGGGTTGCAAACTGAAATTGTGGTAGTACAGGGCGCGCTTGCCGCGCCAGATTTCGGTCGCCAGAAAGCCGTCCGAGCGGACGGCACGGGTGAGCTGATTGAACGCGGTCCTGCCAAAGTCAATGTCATCCTGGTTGTTGGTCAGCACCCCGAGTTGCATGACGCCGACGGCGCCCCACGCGTAGTGGTTGTTGCGATACTCGTTCCCGGCCCAGAACTTCCTGATGTGCAGCGAAACCTGAGTCAGCCATCACTTGATGCGCGCATCCTGGTCGGGCGTCGCCAGATCCTGCACCTTGAAATACTGGGCGGACACCGCCGCAAACAGCCACTGCTGGTGGTAATAGCTCTGCCGCGGTTCATGCGGCATTTTCCTGATTTCGCCGAGCAAGGCATTCGCACGCGCCCAATCGTCGAGAAAGGCGACGGCGCACTTTCCCGATTCGAGGTCTTTTCTGAGCAGATAGTCATCCGCCAACGTGTTGAGCTTGAGATTCCACGCCTCCAACTGCTTGAACGCTTCCTTCCACGCGTTAAAGCGCTTGGTGTCCATGATCGAGTAGCTTCCGCCCTTCATGTCGGTGTAGAAACCGTCGAGCGCAAGATCGACCGGAATCGGCGACATGCTTCCGCAAGCACCAGGCGTTGCCGTGACAGCCGTCTTGAAGACCGATGGTTTCGACGCTTCGACCTCTTTCAGCGTCGGCGCCGATGCACAGGCCGTCAACAGGACGACCAACGGCAGCGAGAAACTGGTTTTCCGCATGCTTCTTCTCCCTGCCTTGCGGACCCTGATTTCATGCTTGGCCGCAAGCCCATGTTTCGCATCGCTCCATGGACTGCCCACCATGGATGAAGGCTCTTTTTTGCCCCTTGCGATACTCGCCGCTATCCCTCGTCGCGTATGACATATGCCTTAATCCTGAGATCGTGGTGAACGATATGGTCAACGATCCAGGCCTTGAGATGTTTCAAGGTCTCCGTACGGCTTTTCACTTCCATATTCAGCAAAGCTTCATTCACCCGATGGTATTGCTCGAGAATTCGGCGGTGCGCTTCGACGTGTCTAATCACTTCCTCAGCCGACATGCCGAGCGACCCAAGCACTTCTTCCTCATTCAGGAAGTGTGACTTGAGCACCCGCCCAATCTCGTTCATGGCCTGGGAAAAACGCTCGGATCCGGGCGTCGATTCCTCGTCGTTCAGCAAGCCGTCGAGCAGAAGGACCAAATCAAGGTGCTCCTGGTCGATCGCAGGAATACCCGTCTTCAGCGACGGATCGATGCCGGCGGGCTGCGCTGGCGCATCCAACGCTCTCAGCAGCGTCGAATACAGCATCTCCGGAATAAATGGCTTGGCGATGAAATCGTTCATTCCGGCAGCCAGGCAACGCGCCCGATTTTCGACGAAGGCATTGGCGGTCACCGCCAGAATCGGCGTGCGCTGCCGTCCCGGCATGGTGCGGATTCTCTGCGTCGCCTCCAGGCCATCGACATTCGGCATCTGCATGTCCATCAGGATTGCGGCATAGTTGCTTGTACTCGCCTTCCGCATCGCATCCAGCCCGTCCTTCGCCGTGTCAACCTTGAGACCGATGTCTTCGAGCAGGAACTTTGCAACCTCCAGATTCATTAATTCGTCATCGACGATCAATATATGCCGACCGGCATGCCGATCCCTGAGCGCGTGTTCGGCCGCCGATGACATGACCGGCAATCGAGTTCCATGGCCATCGATTTTCTTCAATTGCGCCGTAAACCAGAACGTGCTGCCAACACCAAGGGTGCTTTCCACACCGGCTTCGCCCCCCATCAATTCGGCCAGGCGTTGGGTGATCGCCAGCCCCAGCCCGGTCCCGCCATATTTCCGGGTCGTTGAACTGTCGGCCTGTGAGAAAGCGCTGAACAGACGAGGCAACACCTCCGTAGCAATGCCGATTCCGGTGTCTTGAACTTCGAAGCGGATCAGCACCGCCTCGGCCGTCTCTCGCAATTTCAAGGCGCGCAGGGTGATGCCTCCGCGTTCGGTGAACTTGATCGCATTCCCGACATAGTTGATCAGGGACTGCTGAAGGCGCGTCGAATCTCCCAGCAATTCGCACCACGCCGTCCCCGCCTCGACCTGAAGCTGCAGCCCTTTCACCTGGGCACGGCCACTCAGGATCGTCTGGACGTTGCCGAGGAGCGCCGGGATATCGACCAGGGTCTCTTCCAACATCACCTTGCCAGCCTCGATCTTGGACAGGTCGAGAATATCGTTGATGGTATTGAGCAGGTGCTCGGCCGAAGCATCGATTTTGTCGAGGCGCTCGGCCTGTACCGGGGTCACGTCGCTTCGGCGCAGGACATGCGTCATGCCGATGATGCCGTTCAGGGGCGTGCGGATCTCATGGCTCATGTTGGCCAGGAAAACGCTCTTTGAAAGATTGGCAGCTTCGGCAGCTTCTTTGGCTAGCGCCAACTCGCGAGTACGCGAATCCACCAATTCCTCGAGGTGCTGCCGGTATTGTTCGAGCTCGGCCTCCGTCCGTCGCTGTTGGGAAACATCCATGACCAGCGAAAACACGCCAATCACCTTGCCGTCACCATCGCGCAGCGACGTGCTATACCATTCGCATTCGATGATACTGCCGTCCTTACAAGTATTCTTGTTGTCCGTCTTCGTCCCTCTGTGACCGAGAGCCAACTGTTGCATTGCAGCCTGAACAAGCAGAGAAGCCTCTTCGGGAACGATGAAGCTTGCATGTTGCCCGATCGCTTCACTGGCGCTATAGCCGAATATCTGCTCGGCCGCCGGATTCCAGCGCGCCACTTTGAACTCCAGATCCCATTCGATAAAAGCCAGCGGAGCCTGCTCGAACTGCAGGGCAAGCTTTTGATTGGCGGAAAGCAATTCTTCTTCCCGTAACTTCAGCTCGCTGATGTCCGCATTGATACCCAACATCCGCTCCGGCTCGCCATCGCTGCTTCGAATGACCAAGCCATTGGCCTTGATATGCTTGACGATTCCGTTGGAATGGCGAACGCGGAAAGTCGTATCGAACGCTCGTTCGCCGGCAAGGGCCGCATAACAATCGGCAATGGCCCTGTCCTTGTCCTCCGGATGCAAGCCCTGCGTCCAGGCTTCGATGGTGCTTGGGGTACTCTCTCTTGACCGCCCGTACAACTCGTACATCCGGTCATCCCACACCATGAAATCCTGCCGAAGATCCCAGTCCCAAACGCCGAGCTGCGCTGACGAGGTCGCCAGCAAAAGCCGCTGCGACACCTGTTGCACCAGTTCCTCGGCTTCTTTCCGTTTGCTGATATCGACGATACTGATCCGTAGCAATTGCCGGTCCTTGTGCGGAAGCCTGGCAAGTCGCATCTCGCAGAAAATGTTTCGCCCATCGAAGGTCCGCAGGGCCCGCTCTATCTGAATGTGCTCGCCGGCGATGACCCGTTTGAAATTGGCCTCCCGCGCTTCGTCAGATGCTGCACCAGGATGGCTGGAATCATAGAATCTGAACAGATCCCCGTTCAGCAACTCGGCGCGAGAGCATCCCAGGAGCATTTCGGCGCTGGGATTCGCTTCAATGATCAGTCGTGTTTCCCCATCCTGCAGCAGAATCGCATCCGGAGCCTCTTCGACCAACATGTGCGAAAGCGCTTCTGCCAGGCGGCGGCGATGACGCTGGTAAATCAGCGCGATGATCAGTCCGGAAAGAAGGAATATCGCCAGTCCCGCAACGATGACATAGCCCCTGTACTGGCCCCAGAGCGTCACCGGCTTGTTGATGAAGAGCGTGTCGGCAGCCAAGACGCCGGGATCGCCCCCCCATCGTTCGACTTGCTGCCAGTCGAACATCGCCGTGCTGGGGTTCGAAATGAACATCACCGGATCGCTCGGCCGGTAGCCACCCTTGAGTATGTCGACTCCGAAGGACGAAAGCTGCGATGCGTCGCCGCCGATCCGCGTCACCATCCCGCCAACGAAGCCCGTGCCGATAGTCGTGTCATAGAGAACGAAGGCCGGCGCCTTGGCGAACTTGACGATCCGGGCGTAGGAATCGTTCGGAAGAAACTTTGCCCCGGTTGCGTCCTGGAGAATCCCGACTCCCATGATGATGGTATTGGGCGCCGGATTGGACAGCTTGTGGTCAATCTCGTCAAAGCTCAGGGCGCGGGTATCCTCAATCTGAAGTTTCCCCGCCCAGGGCGCGAGATCGTCGTGGATGTTCGCTTGCCTGGCCAGTTCAAGCTCGCTGTTTCCCTGAATGACGATGACACGCTCGGTCTTCGGAAACAGCTCGAGCGCACGCTGCAGGGTGCCTCGATAATCGAGGCGCGATGTCTGGAACACGAATTTCTGGGTGCTGGTGTTCGTCCCTGGCGGCAATTGGGCGTAGGCGCTCAGAACAGTCGCTCTAGGCGCCAGATCCCGGGCATCATTCAGCAAAAAATTCAGCGCCGGCTGTTGTACGCAAAAGACCACGTCGAAATCGACATGACGATATTTTTCCTTGAGCAGCGTGGCCAACGGCTTACGAAGCCTGTCGCCGATACTGGGCAGATCGAGGTATTCGGTATGAATATCGGTGCTCTTGATGCCGCCCTTTTTCAGCCCGCTGTTCAGCGCAGCGACATACTGGTCGATCCCCGGGCCGCCGAACTCCACCGACACCAGGATCAGCGCCTGTTTGCCCGAGGACGCCGCAACGGCACCGGCAAGCGCGCTGAATGAAGAAAAGGCAAACCAAAGGAATAAAACGACAGCCAATAGACGCGGCACAAGTCTTACGCGGGACACCGGCTTGATCATATCGCCCTCGATAGTTGGATGTTCTTTTCGGGTCAGCGAGTCATCGCGTCGACGTTTCTTGTTGTGCATAACTCTAACGCAATAAAGAGGCAGAAGTGAAGCAATTGGATTGGCATCACCTGCCGCGCGATCCTCCTTGGCGTTTCATCTGCCAAGGCCGGTATCCGCCGGCGACGGACTTTACGTCGCCAGCATTTAGTCTTACTCTTCCAGGGCCCGAAGCAGTCCGCGAAGAGATGCCTCTTCAACTGACGCGAGGTCGAAAAAGATGCCCCTTAGGAACATGCTGCGGCGCGCATCGAATGCATGGATTCGCCGTAAAAGGAGGAAGGTAAAATTTGTGAATTGTTAGGCATGAACTGCAACGTCCCGACCGACATCTGCTTCTCCTTCAGCGGATTCCAGGCGCGTGGCGGCGCCACCGATGTGCACCGCGACGGCTGGGGCATCGCCTTCTTCGAGGGCAAGGGCGCCCGCGTTTTCCTCGATCCGCAGCCTTCGTGCGACTCGCCGGTCGCCGAACTCGTGCGCCGTTATCCGATCCGCTCGCTCAACACGATCGCGCATATCCGCAAGGCGACGCAGGGGGCGACCGGGCTTGAGAACACACACCCCTTCATGCGCGAGCTATGGGGCCGCTACTGGATCTTCGCCCACAACGGCAACCTGACCGATTATGCCCCCGCCCTGGACGGCAGCTTCCTGCCGGTCGGGCAGACCGACAGCGAACGCGCTTTCTGCCATCTGCTGCAGCGCCTGCGTCAGCGCTTCCCGCAGACGATGCCGGCCGCCGACGCGCTGCTCGCGGCACTTGAGGAATTCGCCGCGGAAACGCGCCGTTTCGGCAGCTTCAACTTCCTCTTGTCGAACGGCGAGCGGCTGTTCGCCCACCGCGCCACCGAACTCCATTACCTGGTCCGGCAGGCGCCCTTCTCGGTCGCCCACCTCAAGGACGAGGACCTCAGCATCGACTTCAACGAGGTGACGACGCCGAACGACCGCGTCGCGCTGATCGCGACGCAACCGCTGACCGACAACGAATGCTGGCACCCGCTGCCCACCGACCGCGTCTCGATGTTCTGCGACGGCACGCTGGTGTCATAAGCAGGTGAAGCTGCCTCGCCGCTAGACCGCGATGATTTCGAAGTCGTGCGTGATCTCGGCGGTCTTGCCGAGCATGATCGACGCCGAACAGTATTTTTCCTTCGACAGGGCGATCGCCCGCTCGACGACTTCCGGCTTCAGTCCCGTGCCGCTGACGCGGAAGTGGAAATGAATCCGAGTGAACACCTTGGGGTCGGTCTCGGCCCGCTCGGCCTGCAGGCTGACTTCGCAGCCCTGCACCGCATGCCGGCCCTTCTTGAGAATCGAGACGACGTCGAAGGCCGTGCAGCCGCCGGTGCCGGCCAGCAACAATTCCATCGGTCGCGGCGCCAGATTGCGTCCGCCGGCCTCGGGTGGCCCGTCCATCATGACGACGTGGTTGCTGCCGGTCTCGGCCAGAAACGACATCCCGCCTTCAATCCATTTCACACGACATTCCATGGGGTTTTTCCTGTCTTCGCAAAGAAATAAAAAACACGGCGAAGCATTGCCTCGCCGCGCCTCTTTGAACTAAGACGCCGCCAGCGCGCTGGTGGTTCCACGCGCTAGCCGGCGACCGCTCCGACGATCACTTCACCAGCACGTACTTGCCTTGGCGAATCTGCAGCTTGGCCAGCGTCTTCGACGGTTCGCGCGTCTTCGGATCGAAGGAGGTCGCGCCGGTCACGCCGGGAAAATCGCGGGTCGCCGCCAGCGCGTCGCGGACCTTGGCACGCGTCGCATTGGCACCGCCGGCGGCGACAATCGCGTTGAGAACGATATTGGTCGCATCGAAGGCCTGCGCCGCGAACATCAGCGGCTTGCTGCCGTAACGCGCCTCATACGCCTTGACGAAGGCGCGGACATGCGATTCGGGGCTATCGACGACGAAGGAGGTCGACAGGTACAGTCCCTCGGTGGCGGCGCCCGCCAGCTCGATCAGCTTCTGCTCGTAGAGCGACGAGGTGCCGTAGATCGCCTGCTTCAGGCCGAGCTGCGCCTTCTGCTGCAGGAAGGCCGAGCCGTCCTCGTAAAACGCGCCGAGATAGATGGCGTCCGGGTTGCTGCGTGCAATCTTGGTCAGGATCGAACGAAAATCGCGCGTGCCGGGATTGAACATCTCGGTTTCGGTGACGACACCGCCACCGGCCTTGACCGCATCGACGAAGTTCGACACCACCGACTGGCCCCAGTCGTTCTGGATCGCCACGACAGCGATGCGCTTGACGCCGTTGGCCAGCGCCCAGCGCGCCACCAGCGGCCCCTCGTAGGCCTGCGTCGTGATGTTGCGGAACTGGTACTCGCTGATCTTGGTGAAGTCGGGATGCGACGCGGTCTGCGACAGCTGCGGCAGCTTCGTCTGGGCATAGACCTGCCCGGCCGCCATCGACACCGTCGAGCTGAAATCGCCGAGCGCCGCGACAATGCTTGCGTCATCGGAGAACTTTCGCGCGATATTGACGCCTTCCTTGGCGTCGCCCTTGCTGTCCTCGAATTTCAGCTGGACGGTGACGCCCGGCAGACGTCCGGACTTGTTGAATTCATCGACCGCCAGCGTCGCCGAGTTGCGGAACAGTACGCCGTACTGCGCATTCTCGCCGCTCAACGGCGCCTGGTAGCCGATGGCGACCGTCTTGTTCTGCGCCAAAGCGCTGCCGGCCAGCAGCAGGGCCGACACGGCCGACAACAGGATATGGCTTCTCTTGATGCTCATCATGCACTCTCCATGGCAGGGAATCGAAATCGGTGCTCATGGTAGCGGGCCGCTCGCGGCCGGCAAAAGAAGAAATATCTCTATCGATATAATCGCTCGACCACAATGCCTATCGCATAAAAAATCCTCACCGCATCAATGACGAGCGGACACGTCGCGACGCGCGGCGTGTCGACCTCAGCGAACGCCGGCGGCCAGACGTCGGACTTCGGCGGCGATTTCCAGGGCGGCGCGCCCCAGCGCGCGGCGTTGCGCGGCGACACGCTCGCCCACCGAGGCGGAAGTTAACGCAACTTCGGACGCCACACCGGACGTCGTTTCGCGAATCCGGCTGCGCCCGACGATCTCCTTGCCGTCGCGCGGCTTGAGCACCCAGGAGAGGTCGAGATCGACGGCCCCGTCGGTCTGCGCATCGAGCTGCTGGACATGCAGGGCGAGGCGGAAATCGGCATCGAAATACGGCGCCCCCGCCGGCACGGCAACAATGCCGGACGAGTCGAGCGCTTCGGCAAGACGCGCGGCCATCAGCCGGGGAATCGCGCTGCGCAAGGGTTCCGCCCAACGCTGCTGTTCGCTCAGGACGAGACGCGAATCGGCGGCGCGGAGCACCATCTGCGGTCGGTCCAGCGCCTCCGGCACACTCGCCGACGTCACCAGCACGGTCGGACTGGCGCCACGCGCGGCAACAATGACGCCATCATCGAGCGCGTAGTAATTGACGCTCGGCGACGAAGTGCACGCACCCAGCGCGACCAATCCCATCAACATCCAATATCGACTTGGCATCGTCTACTGTTCCTTTTTTCCCTTGAGCAGCGCTTCCGGCTGCCGTTCGAGCAGATCGGCCAGATCATGCACCGACCGCGCCGCCCGTGCCACTTCGCGCAAAGCGTCGCGAATCTCCTGCTGCATTGGCGTATCGCTCGCCATCAGCGTCCGCGCCTGTTCGAGCGTGCCGCGCGCCGACCGC
The DNA here is from genome assembly GCF_900099695.1 of Propionivibrio dicarboxylicus. Lineage (GTDB taxonomy): Bacteria > Pseudomonadota > Gammaproteobacteria > Burkholderiales > Rhodocyclaceae > Propionivibrio > Propionivibrio dicarboxylicus. The sequence goes on from NZ_FNCY01000002.1 coordinate 104,323, forward strand.
ATCGTCTCGTTGAATTCCGGCGCGACCTCCTTGTCGAGCCGGGCGATCAATCCATCGGCATGCTGCAGCGTCTGTTGCAGCATGGTCGCGATATTCATCAGTTGATCCTGCAAGGAATCGAGGCTGCCCGGCTGCGTCGGCAATTCGGGGATACGCTTGTCCCAGCGGATCTTCGCCGGCTCGGTGCGCGGGAAATAATCGAGCGCGACATAGCGCTGACCGCTGATCACGTTGCCGGTGCGCAATTGCGCCCGGAACCCGCGCGCGACCATCGCATCGAGTACTTCGCGCATTTCCTTGCTCGACGCATCGCGTGCCGACAGATTGCGCGTGCGCCGGGTCAGGCGTTCGGGATACAGCTTGACCTCGACCGCCAGCGAGAAATCGGTGGTGCTCTTGTCGAAATCGAGTTCGATGCGCGAGACCTCGCCGGCGACGATGCCGCGGAAATCGACCGGCGCGCCCTCCGACAGTCCGCGCACCGATTCCTTGAAGACCAGAACGTATTTGAGGAATTCGGTATCGCGTACGCGCTGCGCCGAGGCCTGGTCGCCAAACAGCGTGAACACCGTCGTTGCCGGCACCGTTTCGGCCGCCTCCATGCCATCGCGCTCCGGTGAGGAAAAGGCGATACCGCCGACAACCAGGCTGGCCACCGACTGCATGTTGAATTTAATGCCATCCGCATCCATCGCGACATCGACGCCGCTGGCATGCCAGAAGCGTGATTGCGGCACGACGAAGCGGTCATACGGCGCGTCGATGAAGATCTGCACATCGACGCCGCGCCCGTCTTCCTGCATGCCGTAACCCGTCACGCGCCCGACCTGGATGCGACGGTAATAGACCGGCGCGCCGATATCGAGCGAGCCGAGGTTATCGCTGCTCAGTCGAAACGCGTGGCCGCGTGTCTCGTTGGTGATCGTCGGCGGTTCTTCCAGGCCGACGAACTTCCGGGTAGTGGTACTCGACTGTCCGGGATCCATGGCAATGTGCACGCCGGAAAGCAGCGTCGCCAAGCCGGACACGCCGGCAACCGTCACGCGCGGGCGAACGACCCAGAAGCGGCTGTCTTCGGAAAGCAGATCGCTGGCATCGCGGTTGAGTTGAATCCGCACCAGCACGGCCCCGCGATTCTCGCTCAGCATGATTTCCTTGACCGTGCCGATATCGACATCCTTGTACTTCACGCGCGTCTTGTTGGCTTCAAGCCCTTCCGCCCGCACGAACTGGACAAGCACCTCCGGACCGCGTTCGAGCAGCGCCTTGATGCCGAGCCCCAGGCTCAGGCAGATGGCGAGCAAGGGGACGATCCATACGAGGCCTAAGCGAAAGCGCGGCGCGTTCACACGCACCTCGGGAATGGACGCGTCATCTTCGGAAGGTTTCATTCAGATTTTCCTGGAAAAGGCGGTGGCGACTCGACATCCCAGATCAGCCGCGGATCGAAGGCCATGGTCGCCAGCATGCTGAGCACCACGACAGCGCCGAAGGCGACAATGCCGGGACCGGGAACGATGACGGCCAGGGACTGGACCTGAACCAGGGCCACCAACAAAGTCACCACGTAAACATCGAGCATCGACCAGCGCCCGATCAGTTCGAGCAGACGAAAGAGACGACTGCGCGCGCGCCGGTGACGGACCGAGCGTCGCCCCACCGAGAGCAGCAGATAGGTCAGGGAAAACAGCTTCAGCATCGGTACCACGACGCTGGCCGCAAAGACCACGACGGCGAGCGACCAGGAGCCGGAGTTCCAGAGAAAAACGACGCCGCTCAGGAGGGTGCTCTCCTCGGTGCCGAAGGGTGATTGCGTCTGCATCACGACCAGCAGATTGGCGGGCAGGTAGAGCACGCAGGCGGACAGGAGCAGCGCCCAGCAACGCCCGAGACTGCCGGGTTTGCGCAGGTGCAGCGGCGCCCCGCAACGCGGGCAGTGCGCGGCTTCGGCGAGCGGCGTGAGGCGTCCGCACACCTCGCAGACGGCCAGGCCGCGGCTGGCGGCGGTCACCGTCACGCGCGCGCCTTCCTGAACCGTCGCAAGGCGCCGCCGGCAAACGGCAGCGGCCGTGCCGCATCCCAGGCCTGCCAGAGCGCCGGCGGGTCGATCAGCACCGACAAGGCGGCGAGCAGCGCCATCAAACCGCCGAAGCAGGCCATCGCCGGACCCGGCAGCACATCGGCCAGATGCGAGAGCTTGACCAGCGACACCAGCACACCGAGCACGAAGACCTCGACCATCGCCCAAGGCTGCGCCAGACGAAGCAAACGGAACACCCGCGCGAAGCCCCACGGCCGCCACCCGCGCCACAAAGGCAGGACCAACCAGAGGACGGCGCCCAGCTCGAAGAGCGGCATCAACACCGTGGTCAGCAACACCAGGCCGGCAAGCAAGCCGCGCTCCTCGCGCCAAAGCGCCTGCGCGGCATCGAGCACCGTCGTTTCGGCATAGTGACCCTGGATGTCGAGGCCGACAATCGGAAAGCTGATCGCCGTCACCAGCAGCGTCAATGCCGCCACCGTCAAGGCCAGGATCTTTTCCAGGCGATCGTGATGACAGCCATACAGCCGGGCGCCGCAGCGCGGGCAGTACGCCTGACTGCGCGCCGCGCTCAATTCCAGCGGCATCAGCAGGAGATCACATTCATGACAGGCGATCGGAGTCATCACAGCTCATTGCAGCTCGGCGCAAGGCAAACTGTTATGATACCGGCCTCACCGCCGGCTGCGCCAGGAAACTTCACCACGGCAGCGCCCGGACGCCGCCTGACGAGCGCAGCGGGCACGCTTCGACACATGGCGTACGCGCCGCTGCCGACGCGATCAAAAATGCAGCGCACCGCCCCCCCGGAAGACAAAAAACAATACTAGAATAGCACCTTCATTCATCGACACCCCGCTGATGTATTCTCGCAAGGCAGTTCCCTCGTGCGCGCGCTGCGCACTGTCCGCCGGCTCACGCCGCGTCGAGGAGACGCGATGAGCAAGCTGCCGGCCGGAACCCCCAAAGGCATTCTTCTCGTCATGACCGCGGTCGTCTTCTTCTCGGTCGGCGACCTCCTGGCCAAACAACTGACCCGCGACTATCCGATCCCGCTGATCGTCTGGGCGCGTTTCACCTTTCACCTGCTCTTCGTCATCGTCGCCCTCGGCCCGCGTCATCGCCTCGCGCTTTTCCGCACGCGTTTTCCCGGCATCCAGTTCCTGCGCGGCCTGATGCTGCTTTTCGGTTCGATCTTCTTCATCACCGCGCTCAAGTACATGCCGCTCGCCGAGACGACGGCGATCGCCTATCTGGCGCCGATCCTCGTCACCCTGATGTCGGTCGTCTTCCTCAAGGAAAAGGTCGACCTCGGCCGCTGGATCGCGATTCTCTGCAGTTTCGTCGGCGTCCTGACGATCATCCGGCCGGGCAGCAGCGTGTTCACCTGGGCCGTGTTGCTGCCGATCGCCAACGCGCTCGCCTTCGCCACCTACCAGATCCTGACGCGCCGCATCGCCGGCCTCGAAAGCCCCTACACCTCGATCCTCTACGCCGGCCTTGTCGGCTCGCTGCTCTCGCTCGCGACGCTGCCGGACGCCTGGACGCTACCGAAATCGCCGGTGCATCTGCTGCTCTTCCTCGGCATCGGCATCCTCGGCAGCGCCGGCCACCTGATCCTGATCAAGGCCTACAACCACGCACCGCTCTCACGGTTGGCACCCTTCAGCTATTCGCAGTTGATCTGGGTGGCAATCATCGGCTATGTCGTTTTCGACGACTTCCCCGATGCCTGGTCGCTGACCGGCATCGCCATCCTGCTGGCCAGCGGCATTTACATCGCCGGCCGTGCGCGCCAGGGCGATCCGGTGCAGACGTCCTAAGACGCCGTCATCGCGCCGGCGTGCTCAGGAACCCAATCCCCGCACAAGCGCACCGGCCCCCTGCCAGAATATTTCGATGCCGATGCACAGCAGGATGAAGGCCGAGAGCCTGAGGAACACCGCCGTGCCGGTCTCGCCGAGAAAAACGAGCAGCCGCGAGGCGTAGGCAAAGGCGTAGTAGGTCGTGATACCGATCACGCATACGGCGATCGCTCCGCCGATGGTGTTGGCGACCGTCAGATAGAGATTCTGTGAGTTCATCGCGACGCCGACCGTGATTCCGATGGAAATCGACGCCGGCCCGCAGGTCACGGGAAAGGTCAGTGGATAGAAGGCCAGCTGGCGTATGACGTGCAATGAAGTCGGGCTGAAACTCGGCGCTTTGTCCTGCCCCGGCCCAACCGCGTTGAGCATGCGCCAGGCATTGGCGATCAGGACGATGCCGCCACCGACGCGCACGATCGGGAGCGACAGGTTGAAAAAGTCGAGGACATAGGACCCAATCAGCATCGCCCCCATCATCAGCATGACGACATTGCGCGCGATCAGCCGCGCCAGATGCCGCCGCACGCGCGGCGCGGCGCCCTCGGTCAGCCCGAGGAACACCGGTGCCGAAGCGGCCGGATTGAGAATCGGCATCAGCGCTGCCAGCACCAGCAGAAAGCTCTTGCCCAGCCCTTGTGCCAGCAGCTCAATGCTCATCGATTTCCCGGCGCCCCGACCATCTCGAGCAGGCGGCGACGCATCGCGCGTTCTGCGTGCTGTCGTTCGAACCAGTCGGCCCGAATGGCGCGGATCAGCGCCACCGCCATGAGCGGAATGACGAAGGCAAACGGCAGGGCAAAAACGATGGTGGCAGTCTGCATGGCCTTGATACCGCCGGCCAGCAACAGGCTGATGGCGATTCCGGTGATCAGCAGCCCCCAGACGAGCTTGGTCCGGGTGCTCGGATTTTCCGAACCGCCGGAACTCATCATGCCGAGCACCAAGGTCGCCGAGTCGCCGGAGGTGACGAAGAACAGCAGGACCAGCAAGGTCGCCATGACCGACATCACGGTCCCCAGCGGCAGGGCATCGAAGAGCGCGAACAAGGCGGTGGCGACGTCGGCGCGGACGGCCTCGGCGATCGGCACGCCCTGCCAGATTTCCATGTACAGCGCCGTCCCGCCGAACACGGAAAACCAGACGAAAGCGGCGACGCACGGCGCCAGCACCGTCCCGACAATGAATTCGCGCACGGTGCGCCCGCGTGAAATGCGGGCGATGAACAAGCCGACAAAAGGCGACCACGAAATCCACCAGGCCCAGTAAAAGACCGTCCAGTTACCCACCCAGGCGCTCTCGCGGAACGGCGTCATGCGCAAGCTCATGCGCACAAGATCGCTGATGTAGGCGCCCAGCGTCGTCGTCAGGGTATTGACGATGGCGATGGTCGGCCCGAGGAAGAAGACGAGGGCCGCCAGGCCGGCGGCAAGCATCAGGTTGAACGATGACAACCACTTGATGCCGCGATTGACGCCGGTCGCGGCCGACAACATGAACAGTCCCGACGCGATGACGATGATCGTGATCTCGGCCAGCGTCGAATTGGGAATGCCGAAGACAGCGTTCAAGCCGCGATTGATCTGGGCCGCACCGATCCCCAGAGAGGCCGCGACGCCAAACGCCGTCGCAATGATCGCGACGACATCGAAGACGCCGGACAGCTTCCTGACCGGCAACCACGGGAGGCTGGACGTGACGGCGCTGACGAGGCCCGCCGCGCCGCGCCGGAAACGGAAATAGGCGATGGCCAGGCCGACGATGCTATAGACCGCCCAGGGATGGAAGCCCCAGTGGAAAAAGCTGTATTTCATACCGGTGTTGGCCGCGTCGGGGGTCAGCGCCACGGTGCCCGGTGGCGCGCTGGCATAATGCGAAAGCGGCTCCGCCACCCCCCAGAATACAAGACCGATGCCCATGCCCGCGGCAAACAGCATCGAAAACCAGGCACCGCTCGAAAACTCCGGTTCCTCGTCGTCGCCGCCCAGGCGCAGATCGCCGTAGCGGCTTACCGCAAGAAAAAGCGCGAGCATGACGAGGGCCAGCACTTCCCAAAGATAGAACCAGCCGAAATTGCGCGTCACCGACAGCAGGGCCTGGTCGAAGACCTGCCCCAGACTGGCGGGAAAGACCACACCCCAAAGCACGAGCACGGCGATTGCAAGCGCCGAAACAACAAGTTTCATGGCATTCCTCCTCAAGGCCCGGTCGATTCGATGTCAGCGCGACACAACGGACGTCATACGCTTTCCGACCCGGCAGATTCTTGCCGACCGCCGCTGATAGGCGGGACGCTCGAACTGAGCGAACGATCGGCGGGATGCCGCGGCATCCGGGGAGGCAAGCTCATCTGCGCGTAGTGTTTGCGCAAGCCGCTCCCACAGATCCTGCAGCCATTGTTGAACACGCTTCGAACAACGAAGCCCCATGACAAAAACAATTTTTCGACGCGCCGGCCTCACAGCCACCAGAACGCCATGCCGGCCACCCAGGTCGGCGCGAGCGCAGCAACGAACAAGCGAGACGGACTGATCGACTGCTTGTCGAAATGGCGACGCAGGATGCTGATGCCAGCGGGATTGGGCGCGTTGGCGATGATCGTCAGCCCGCCCCCGGCCACCGCACCGGCCACCAGCGCGTACTGGAAGTCGGACGAAAGACCGTCGACCAGCGAGCCGAGATAGGTCAGCGCGGCATTGTCGGTGAAGGCCGTCAGGCCGAGCGCGCCGACGAAAACGCTGTTTGAATCGAGGCGCATCAGCAGCGGTTTCAGCCACCACTCCTGAAGTCCGCCCAAGACCACGAGGCCGCCGAGAAAGAAGCCGACGAGCAGCGCCTCTTTCAGGATCAGGCGCTGTTGATAGCGCGGATAGGCATGGGCAACGCCGAGAAAGAACAGCAGGATGCCGAGAAAGATCGGCGGGTGATGCGCAAACGCCACGATCCCGCCGAGAAAGCCCAGATGCAGCAGGACCATCGGCAAGGGAATCGCCGGGCGCGCGGCGGCGGACGCCCCCTCCTCCGGCGGCAATCGCTTCAGTTCCCGCCGGAACAGCCAGGCCGCGCCCAAGGTATTGACGCAGACGACCACCATGGCCTTCCAGCCAAAGTGCTGCAACATGAACAGCGTGTCCCAGCCCCAGGTCGACGAAACCATCAGGACCGGCGGCGCGGCGAAATTGGTCAGCGTGCCGCCGACCGACACGTTGACGAAGAGCACAGCCAGCGTCGCGTATTTGAAACGCAGCGAAACGCCACGGGCGAAAAACTGCTGGCCGATGATGATGGCCGCCAGCGTCATCGCCGCCGGCTCGGTAATGAACGATCCCAACAGGGGAATGAGGCACAGCGTCGCGGCATAGGTGCCGAGCATCGTCGTCGCACTCAGCGCCTTGCCGATGCGCAGGATGATCGCCGAGGTCGATTCGAGAATCGGCCGCGTCGCGGCGACCGCCATGATCGCGAAGACGAAGAGCGGCTCGGTGAAATTCCGGCTATCGATATAGGCGATCGCCGAAGACAGATCGCCGGCCAGCGCCAGCAGGGCGAACAACACGAACGCCCAGAGACCGAATACCACCTCGACCTCGCCAAGCAGGTGCCAGAAGCCCTGGTGGTCCGCCGACAGGCGGGCACGGTGCTCGAAGTACTTGGTCGAAAAGGTGTGCGTCACCGCGATGACAAACAAGGTCAGCGCAATCAACTCGGTGGCATTCGGATTCATGGTGTCTCACTGGTAACAGGATGGATGGATAAGCTCGCGTCAGGCAGACCCCGCCGTCATCGCCGTGTCGGCGGAAACGAGGAGCAGCGGATGGAGGCGCAGACGCTCGGAAATTCGCAGCGTCGCCCGCTCGATCGCCGTATTCATGCTTTCGCCGACGCCTTCGACGACGACAAAGGAGTGATCGCGAAAATGCAGGACGATCCGGCACAGCTGGCTGACGCCGCTGCGACTCGATTGACTCAGGTCGTCCAGCTGTACACGGACGTGCTCGACCGCGCGCGAAAACTGCCCGACCTGCACCAGCGTCGCCTGCACGGCAAAGCGCCGGCAACGCGAAGCCAACGCGCTCCCCTGGGCTTTCACGGAAATGTTCAAGGCATACCTCCTGTGGTTTTATCGCTGCAACAGGCGACACTATACGGCGCGGTATCTCTACGGTATATTCGTATTTAATTCATATTCCATACCGTTTTTTCGGATAGTTAGCCATGAACTACAAGCATCTGTTCTATTTCTGGAACGTCGCCAGGCACGGCGGCATCCTGCGGGCAAGCGAAGCCATCCACATCTCGCCGCAAACCCTGAGCGGCCAGATCAAGCTGCTCGAGGAAAGTCTCGGCACCCCGCTCTTTCGCCAGCGCGGCCGACGGCTCGAACTCACCGAGGCCGGCGACGTCGCCCGTGAATATGCCGACGAAATGTTTTCGCTGGGCGCCGAACTCGAGCAGGTGATCCGCGGCTATCCGCGCGGGCGTCCGGTCGAATTCCGCGTCGGCGTCTCGGACGCCCTGCCGAAGTCGGTCGCCTATCGCCTGCTGCGTCCGGCGATCAGCCTCGACAAGGAGGTCAGGATCGTCTGTCGGGAATGGCGGCTCGACCGCCTGCTCAACGAACTCGGTCAGCATCGCCTCGACCTGGTGATCTCCGATGCACCGACGCATGCGGCGGTGGATGCGAAGCCCTATGCCCAGCGACTGGGACGATCGGCCGTCGTTTTTCTCGCCCACCCCGAACTCGCCAAACGCGGCTCGGGCGATTTTCCCGAACGACTGCAGGACATTCCGCTCTTGTTCCCCGGAGAGGATTCGGCCTTGCGCAACGCCATCGACCGCTGGGTCAAGCGCCGGAATCTTCGCCTTTATACCGCCGGAATTTTCGACGACATGGCGCTGATGGCGGCATTCGGACGCGAAAAAATCGGTGCCTTCCCCGCCCCGGCAACGCTTGTCGACGAATTCACCGCCGACGGGCCACTCGTCGTCCTCGGCCAGGCCGACGGTGTGTACGTCGATTACTATGCGCTGTCCGTCGAGCGCAAGACGCGCCACCCTTGCGTCGCCGCCATCACCGCGGCCGCCCGCGACAGTCTCGAACCGGCCTAGGCCAGGCGCTCCTCCTGACGCGGCGCCCGGCCGTAGTTCAGCTGTTCCGGCGCGTTGGCGCCCCCGGTCATGACAAACGCCAGCGCCTCCTCGACCGACCAGTCGATCGGCGTCGTTTCGGCAAGCGGAACGATTTCGATATAGCCCGATGTCGGATTCGGCGAGGTCGGCACGTAGACCGCCGCCAACTCGATGCCGCTGTCGGCATCGCGCATCAATTTCGTGACGAAACCCAGCGTCTTGAGTTGCGGCGACGGAAAATTGATCAGCACGACGCGTTGCCCTTGTACCGGCGGTGTCCTCAGCGTCTGCAGGAATCGCTTCGTTCCCGAATATACCGTCTGGATAATCGGCAGCCGGGCAAGCACGGATTCGAGCGCCGCAATCAGGCGCAATCCGGTCATGAACGACGTCAGCAGTCCGACGACATAGAGCGCACCGACCGTCAGCAGCAACGCGACAACCGTCTCGACCCACGGATGCTGCAGCCATCCGGCCAAGGGCAGCGCGCTGGCGGAGGCGATGGCGCCCACTGCGCGCAGCAGCGGGCGCCCCGAATCGGCCAGCAACCGCAGGACGAACTCGAAGAGCATCCAGGTGATCCACAAGGGGGCGATCGTCATCAAGCCGATCAGCATCGTGCGCACCAGATGGCGCGGCGTTTCATGCATGCATGACCTCCACTGTGCGATCGCTCAATACCCCATCGCCTGCGGAATGAACAGCGAGATGGCCGGCACGTAGGTCACCAGCAAGAGCACGCCGAGCAGCCCGACATAGAACGGAAGCATGCTCTTCACCACCGCTTCGATCCTGAGTTTGGCGACGGCACTGCCGACAAAGAGCACCGATCCGACCGGCGGCGAGATCAATCCGATGCCGAGATTGACCATCATGATCATGCCGAAGTGCACCGGATGGACGCCGAGCGCGCTGACGACCGGCAACAGGATCGGCGTCAGGATCAGGATCAGCGGCGCCATGTCCATCAAGGTTCCGAGCACCAGCAACATCACATTGATGCACAACAGAATGACATAAGGATTGTCCGACAAGGACGTGAATAGCGCGGTGATCTCGGCCGGCAGCTGCATGAAGGTCATGATCTGCCCGAAGCCGGCGGCGAACCCGATCAGGATCATGACGATGGTGACGGTCTTGACCGTGCGGTGAATGAGCTTTGGCAAATCGCGCCAACGGTAGTCGCGATAGACGAACATCGTCACGCCGAAGGCCCAGACACAGGCGACCGCGGCCGATTCGGTCGCGGTGAAGATCCCCGACATGATGCCGCCGAGAATGATGACCATCGTCATCAGCCCCCAGAGCGCATCGAGGACGATCCGGCGCGCCTGCGCCATGGGGATGACCTCGCCTTTCGGATAGCCACGCCGATACGCGAAAAACAGGCACAGCCCGGCAACTGTCATGCCGAGCAACAAGCCGGGCAGGATTCCCGCCAGGAAGAGGCTGGCGATCGACACCGAGCCGCCGGCGGCAAGCGAGTAAATGACGGCGTTGTGACTGGGCGGAATCAACACCGCCTGGACCGAGCCGCTGACGGTCACGGCCGTGGCGAAATCGCGCGGATAGCCCTTCTTCTCCATTTCCGGAATCAGCACAGTGCCGACCGAAGCCGTATCGGCGACGGAAGAACCGGAAATGGCGCCGAAGAAGGTCGAGGCGAGAATATTGACGAGCGAAAGTCCACCGCGGATAAAGCCGACGAGAACGCTGGCGAACTCGACGAGCCGGCGGGCCATGCCGCCCTCGGCCATGATCGCGCCGGCCAGGACGAAGAATGGAATGGCCAGCAGCGAGAACTTGTTCACGCCCGATCCGATCGCCACCATCAGCGCATCGAGCGGCAGGTCGATGACCCAGTAGCCGACCATCGAGGCGATGCAGAGCGAGTATGCGACCGGCACGCCGATCGCCAGCAAAACGGCAAGACTGCCAAGTAGAATCAATGCTTCCATGGTCAGGACTCCTCGACGTTCTGATCAATCGTGCACACGGCACGCCGCGACTGCGACCCCGACACGATGCATTCAATGACAAACACGATCGTGCACAAGGCGCCGAGCGGAATCGGCAGATACGACAGACCGACGCGAACCGCCGGCAGGTCGGGCATGGTCTGATTCCAGGTCAGCAGGCACAGCTGCGCCCCCCAGATCAGGACGAATCCGGCCGCGCCCAGCATGAGCAGATTGACCAGCACGCCAAAGATTTTGCGCAGCAACGCCGGGACGCGGTCGGTCACCGCCGTCACGGCGATGTGGGCACCGGCCCGATAACTCGCCGCCGCGCCGAGAAAGGTGAACACGAGCATGCAGATGATTGCCACCGGCTCCGGCCAGCTGGCCGCCCGGTCAAGAACGTGGCGGGTGAACACGCCCCAGGGCACGATCAGCGCCATGACGACCAGCGACGCGCCGGAAATCCATATGCAGGAAAGATAAATACGGTCGAGCAGCTTTGCAGTGACTTCACGCATCGACTACCTCCGGGTCTGGCTGGCGGCCGAAGCCGCCAGCGGTGGATGGGATAACGTCGTCAGTTGACGTCCTGGATACGGCGGATGAGATCGGCATAGGGACGGCCGTACTTCTCGCGCACCGGTTCGGTGGCGGCGATGAAAGCCTTCTTGTCCACATCATCGACAAAGCTGATGCCCTTGGCCTTGAGGCTTTCCGTATCCTTGCGCACGCGTTCATCCCACAGCGTGCGCGCCTCGAACTGCGCCTCGCGCGCCAGGCGCCGGATGCGTTGCTGATCGTCAGGACTCAGCTTGTTCCAGGCGGCCTTCGAGAACACCAGGATTTCCGGCAGGATCAGGTGCTCGGTGCGGCTATAGACCCGGACGACCGAGTAATGGTTATGCGTCCAATAGGTCGGCTCATTGTTTTCAGCACCGTCGATCAAGCCGGTCTGCATCGCCGAATACACCTCGCCGCTGCCCATCGACACTCCCGATCCGCCCATCGCGTTCATCGTTTCGACGAACAGCGGATTGCCCATCATGCGGATCTTGAGGCCGCGCAGATCGCCCGGCGTCCGCACCGCGCGGTTGCTATACACGCTGCGCGAACCGGAATCCATGAACGCCAGCGCGACAAGGCGCGCCTGGCTGTCGGTGATCTTCTTGAGGATCTCGTCGCCGATCGGGCCATCGATAACCTTGCGCATGTGCGTCACGTCGCGAAACACAAACGGCATGTTGAAGACGTTCACCTCGGGAACGACGGGTCCCAGCGCGCCCAGCGACATCCGCTGGAACTGGATGGCGCCGGCCTGGGTCTGTTCGAGTGTCGACTTTTCATCACCGAGCACGCCGCCCGCGTACATCCGCACTTTCAACCGCCCTTTGGTTTCGGCCTCGAGTTTCGTGCCGAGGCTTTTCACGGCCTCCACCGTCGGATAGCCGTTCGGATGCACGTCGGCCGCCTTGAAAGTCGCTTTCTGCGCCAGCGCTCCGCCGGCTGTGCACACGGCAACCGCCAGCACGGCACATTTCCATAACATTCGATGTTTCATCTCTTCTCCTTGGTTATTTGGATCGCATTAATCCTGGCGATCGCCCGGGGGCGACGATGGCGCTCGCGCCGAACGAAAGACCGCGGGGCGATACGCCGACGCGTCCCCGGCCGGCGCTGACGACCGTTTCTCCTGCGACGATTCCGGCTGGCGCCGATCGATCCACCTCCGTCCATTCGGCATATCGTGTGAGCGGATCGAGTCGTGAAGCCTGCGATCGCGCCCAGTGCGACGCTCGGTGTTGCTGGACATGACGTTCTCCTTTCGCGTTGAGTGATTGCATAAACAGAAGCGGGCACGCCTATCGACACGGACGCACCGCGTGGCTAACAAGAAGCCGTGCCGCACAGCCCTATCGTAGGGATCGAAGGCGCCGGCGGCTTGACCCGGAACGCCATCCGCTTGACATCCCGCGCCATCCGGCCACGACCGGAACAGGCACAGGCCGCCACGTCGTGGAGGCGCCGAATCCGACGATAACCGACACGCTCATTCGCATCAGTCGGCCGCGATACGCTCCATCCGAATGGCATTTTTCCCCGAGCGCTTGACCTCATACATCAGGCGATCGGCCACCTGGAGCATCGTGTCGAGCTGCGTTGCCGGCCGGCTGTAATAGGCGATACCGATACTGAAGCTGATATCCCAGCCGCGCTCGCTCATGCGGCGGGCCAGTCTTTCGCTCAGATCGCGCGCATGACTGACCGAGGTCTCCGGCGTCGTATCGAGCACGACCGCGACGAACTCGTCGCCGCCCATGCGTCCGATGACATCGGATGCGCGCGAGTTGGCCTCCAGTTCCCGCGCAATCGCCCTCAGGACCTCGTCACCGATGGCATGGCCCAGCACATCGTTGACCTTCTTGAATCCATCGACATCCATGAACATCACGGCGACAGGAACCTGGTTGCGAACGGCATAGGCAAGCAGGCGCTGCGTCGCCTCAAAGAAGCCGCGACGGTTGAGCAGTCCGGTGAGCCGATCCTTGCGCGCCAGTTCGCTCTCCTGGATGAGCAACTTGCGGATCTGGGCCAGGCCGAGCACCAGCCCGGAAAAGATCAGCGTGCGGGTCAGCCAGTTGAAGGACGCGGCCTGCAAGGATGAGGCCTGGTCGAGACTCATGACGCGGTCGGAGACGTACCATACGCTCGTGCATAGAGCGGCCTGAAGCAATCCCATGGCGGTGCCATAGCGCCAGGTCACGACGATGACCGGCAACAGAAACAGCAGATGGAATTCGTAGGCGGTGCCGGTCGCGTAGTGGATGCCGGCAATCAGCACCGTCGCCAGCACGGCCGTGAACAAGGCCAATCCACTCGGCGCCTGCGTGGGTAAGACGGTCATCGGATTTTTCCAGAGGCTCTGGCGATGATCCAGGCTAGTCATCCTGGCGTCTCCAGGATCGATGGGGATCGTTGGCTGCCGGCACGCGGCGGGCCAGCCAAGCGAGCAGTTCGTCGGCCGTCATCGGCGGTGCGTAGTGAAATCCCTGGAACGCATCGACCCCGGCTGCCACGATCGCGACCGCCTGAGCGGTGGTCTCGATCCCCTCGGCCACCACGCGCATGCCCAATTCATGAGCCAGGCGTGTCAGCGCAGTGACGATTGAATAGGTCCGGTCGTCGCCGGGAAGTCGGGCGATAAACGAGCGATCCAGCTTGATCTTGGTCGCCGGGATATCGCGCAGGCTGGCGAGCGAAGAATATCCCGTACCGAAGTCATCGATCGCCAATGAAATACCGGCCTTGCGTATCGCCCTGAGGTTCTCCCAGACAATCGTCGATGCGCCAAAAAAGGTCGACTCGGTCAATTCAAGCTCGAGCAGATCCGGCGGCAGCACGCTGTCATCGAGCATCCTGTTCAGCATCGACGAGAAGCTTGCCGAGCCGATTTGCGCAGCCGACACATTGATCGCCACCTTGGTCGGAAGGCCATGCGCCATCAACCATTCGGCGCGCCGGATGCCCAGCCTGAGCGCCCATTTTCCGAGCTGGACGATTTTTCCCGACGCCTCGGCAATCTGCACCAATCTCGCCGGCGCAACCGAATATTTCCAATCGCTGCCGCAACGCACCAGCGCCTCGACCGCCTCGATCTCCCCGGTCGCTGTCACCAGCGGTTGATAAGCCTGTTCCAGGCTGTCCGCGTCGAGCGCGTCATGCAGCGCGTTTTCGATACGCAAATGTTCACGCGCGCCGACGACGACAAGCGCCTCGTCATCCAGGCCGCCGACATAAGCAATGCGGTCGCCGCCGTTTGTCTTGGCGAGGCTGCGGGCATGATCGGCGCGCGCCAGCACCGTCGACATCCTTTCGCCGTCACGCCAGAGCGCCAGACCAATGCTGGCCGACAGACGGAACGATTCGCCACCGATGCGCAAGGGCTTCCTGACTTCGCGCAACCAGGTGCGACAGTAGCGAATCGCCAGGCGGTGCGAACATCCCGGAATCAGCACCACGAACTCGTCATTGCCGACGCGGATCAACTCGCCCGCCGGCACCGCGGAAAGACGGATACGCTCGGCAACGATCCTGATGACGTGGTCGCCGCCAACGTCGCCGAGTGCGTGGTTGATGTGTTGAAAGCGATCCAGGTCCAGCCAGACCACCGCCAGATAACCGCCATGCAGCCTGGAATGCAGAGCCATGGGTTCGGCGAGCTTCTGCATGACGCTGCGATTCCACAGGCCGGTCATGGCATCGCGCTCGCCCCCCCGCACGCCTTCGTGTCGTGATGACGGGTTGATTGTGGAGCTGATTGCCGTTTGCATGAAATCCTCGTGCAGATCGTTTCGGACCCCAAGGATAGCCAGCGCCGGCCGGGGAAACTTGACCCAACGCGCCAGATGCTTGACTATCGATGCCATCTTCATCATTCCGGCTTCCCGACGCGATCTGGTATGCAACAACCGGCAAGCACGCTGGCCACGCTTTGGCAAATCATCCTGCGCCTGATTGAAAAACAGGGACTCGACGCAGAACAGTTTTCCCGCGAACTCGGCATTAGCGCGGAAGTGCTGCGCGACCCGACGGCGCGCCTGCCGAGTCGCCTGACCGACCGCGCCTTTGCCAAAGCCGAGGCCGTGCTTGCAGACCCGGCCTTTGCGCTGCGGGCGGCAGAATGCTGGCATCCGTCGAACCTCGGCATCATCGGCTTTGCCTGGCTTTCAAGCCGTACGCTGCATACGGGACTGAAGCGAATGGAGCGTTTTTCGCGGATTCTCGGCAGCCGTTTCAGCTACCGTTGCGCCATGGAAGATCGCGGACTCCGCTTCGTCTATAACCACGGTCGCGGCGATTGGGATGTCGGCCATGCCATGACCGATTTTTCCCTGTCGATTCTCGTCGACATGTGCCGGACAAACATCGGCCACCGCCTGGAACCGCTCGAAGTCACGCTACGCCGCCCGGAACCGGCCGACACGTCGCCGTGGCGGGACTATTTCGGCTGCAAGGTCCGCTTTGGCGCCGATGAAGACAGCTTTCTGCTGGATGGGGAAACCGCCAACGCACCGCTGCCGACCGTCAACGTGCCGCTGGCGAACACCTTCGACGCGATTCTCACCGAACAACTCGCCACCGTGTTCAACGACGATATCGTCAGTCGGTGCAAGGCCTTCCTGTTGCGGGAACTGACCTCGGGCGAGCCTTCCGCCGCCGCACTCGCGCTGGCGTTGTGCATGAGCCAACGCAGCCTGCAGCGGCGCCTCGCCGCGCTCGGCCTGACGTTCCAGGGCATTCTCGACGAGACCCGGCACGAACTGGCACGCCGCTATCTTGATGACAGCAGCAAATCGGTGACCGAGATCACCTTCCTGCTGGGATTTTCCGAGCAGAGCGCGTTCACCCGGGCCTTCCGGCGCTGGAGCGGCATGTCACCGACCGGATACCGGGGCAACAGCGCGTTTGCGCATTGAATTCCGCAAGCATCGGCCGGGCCGTTGCCACGCGGCAAAGCCCGGCGTTGCCCGGTGACATCGGCATGGCGAAACGATCGCTGCAAAGCCGATAAAAAAAGCTCCGCACATGGCGGAGCTTTTGGGTGATACCGATTGATTCGAACGCTCAGCGCGCCGTCATCCACTTGAGTGGCAAGGTGACGAGTTCGGGCACGAAGACGAGGAGGAAGAGCACCACCGTCTGCGCGATCATGAACGGCACCACCCCCTTGATCGCCCCGCTCATCGGAATCCGAGCCACGCCGCAGACGACGTTGAGCACCGTCCCGACCGGCGGCGTCACCAGTCCGATCGCGTTGTTGATCATGAACAGCACACCGAAATAGACTGGATCGATCCCCGCCTGCTTCAGCACCGGCATCAACACCGGCGTCATGATCAGGATCGTCGGCGTCATGTCCAGCGCCGTCCCGACCACCAAGACCAGCAGCATCAGCACGAAGGTCAGCAGCATCTTGTTGTCCATGAACGGCTCGACCATCTGCGCCAGCTGTCCCGGAATGTCCGCCGCCGTGATCAGCCACGCCGATACCCCTGCCGCCGATACCAGGAACATGATTACCGCCGTCGTCTCCGACGCCCGCAGGAACAGGCTGAAGAGCTGCGATACCTTGATCTCGCGATAGATCACCACGCCAACGAAGAGCGAATAGGCCGCCGCAATCACCGCCGCTTCCGTCGGCGTGAACACGCCGATCTTCAGGCCGCCGACAATGACGATCGGCAACACCAGCGCCCACGCCGCCTTACGCGTTTCCTCCAGCTTCACCTTCAGGCTCGTCTTCGCCTCGACGCGCATCTCGTCATGCTTCGTGCACCACCACCAGGCAAGCATGATCGAGGTTCCCATCAGCACCCCCGGCACAATCCCGGCAATGAACAGCTTGGTGATCGACACCCCGCCGGTCACGCCATACAGGATGAAGCCGATCGACGGCGGGATGATCGGCGCGATGATGCCGCCGCAGGCGATCAGCCCGCATGAACGGTTGACGTTGTAGCCGGCATTGCGCATCAGCGGTACCAGCACCGAGGCCAGCGCCGCCGTGTCGGCCACCGCCGATCCCGACAGGGCCGCCATGATCACCGCCGCCATGACCGCGACATAGCCGAGTCCGCCACGGATGTGACCCACCCAGGCCATCGCCATCGTGATGATCCGCCGCGTCATCCCGCCGGCATTCATCAGTTCGCCCGCCAGCATGAAGAACGGGATCGCCATCAGCGGAAAATTGTCCGCCCCGGACACCAGGTTCTGCGCCAGAATCTGCACGTCGAACGAGTTCAGGTGAATCATCAGCGACACGCCGCACACCAGCAGCGCAAACGCCACCGGCATGCCCAGCGCCATCAGCCCGAGCAGCGACGTGATAAAGACTAATACGGTCATGCCTTGTTCCCCCCGTGGCTCGCGTGCTCGGCCATTTCCTTCTCGATCTCGTGCGCCTCTTCCATGCCTTCTTCCTGCACGTCGATCAGTTCGCTCTCATCGACCTGCCCGAGCAGCAAACGCACAATGTTCGACAGACAGATGATGGTGATCGCCGTCCCCGTCAGGTAGCTCACGCCATAGACCCACAGCATGCTCAACTGCAGCACCGGCGAAGCGTTCGACGCAATGATCTCGTGCTGCATCCACGTCCCGTACAGCATGTACAGGCTGCACACCGTCATGATCACCTGGCTGATGCCCCAGCACACCTTGCGCCCGAATACCGGCAAGGCCGCCACCACCATATCCACCCCAAGGTGCGTGTGCTTGTTCATCCCGATCACCGCACCGACAAATGTCATCCAGATGAAGGCGAAGCGCGGTATCTCCTCGGCAAAATCGATGCCCGTGTTGAAAAAAATCCGCAGCATCACGTTCAAGAACACCAGCACAAACATCACCACCATGCTGATCACCAGTATCACTTCCAGCAAACGGTAGAAGCCACTTCTCACCGCGTGCAAAAAATCTTTCATCTCACGCTTCCTTACGAGAGAACAGACACAAGTTCAGACGCTCCCCGAGAGCGCCCGGCCCCTTGAAACACCGAGGCCTCGGCCGGGTTGCCGCCCGACTGGCAACAACCCGGCATCCATTGACGCAGCTTACTTGGCGGCGCGAACCTTCTCGATTTCAGCCTGGAATTCCTTGAGGAATTCCTCGCCGATCTGCGGTGCGAACTTGGCGATCACCGGCTTCACCTTTTCCTGGATCTTGGTCAGTTCGGCCGGCGGAATCGCATCGACCTTGACGCCGGCATCGCCGAACTTCTTGATCACGTCGCGATCGCCTTCGTCGAGCAACTGGCGTTGCACGAGACGGGCTTCATCGGCCGCCTTCTGCACGCCTTGCTTGTCAGCCGCGCTCAGGCCATCCCAGAACTTCTTCGAGGCGACGAGCGCCACCGGGGTGTACACGTGGTTCGACAGCGAGATGTACTTCTGAACTTCCTGCATCTTGTTCGAGTACATGTGCACGAGCGGGTTTTCCTGACCGTCGATGGCCTTGATTTCGAGCGCCGTAAACACTTCGGCGAAAGCCATCGGCACGGCGTTGGCGCCGAGCGTCTTCCAGGTTTCGAGCGCCACCGGGTTGGCCATGACGCGCACCTTGAGACCGTTGATGTCTTCGAGCTTGGTCACCGGACGCTTGCTGTTCGACAGATTGCGGAAGCCCATGCCAGTCCACATCAGGCCATGCACGCCGATCGGCTCGAGCTTCTCGAAAATCTTCTTGCAGGCGGCGCCGTCAAGCACCGTATAGACTTCCTTGGTGTTGGCGAACAGGAAGGGCAGATCCCAGACCTGGACTTCCTTGACCTTCGCCGAGAACGGCGCCAGCGTGCCGATATAGAGTTCCTGCGTGCCGGCCTGAACCGCCTGCAGCATCTTCTCGTCGCTACCGAGCGTGGCGCTGTGGAAGGCCTTCAACTGGACATTGTTGTTGGTGTACTTCGCGGCCAGTTCGACGAATTTGTTCATCGCCTTGGCTTGCGGATGGTCTTCCGGCATCGCGTGACCGACACGTCCGGTCACTGCCGCAAATGCACTGCTGCCGGCCAGAAAACCGAAAGCCACAGCCACGGCGATTTTCTTCAACATCGACTTTCTCATGCTTGCTCCTTTATAGATGGAATTGACCCCACAAAAAACACAATCAAGTTTGCCTGAAACCAACATACCAACTGCACGCACGCGGCCCCTGCAAACGCTTACAAAAAATCATGAAACCTCTTCCTTGACCAGTTCGGCAAAGGCCCGATCCTGGGTATCCAGCACCATATGACGCGATGCTTCTTCCGCCGCCACGGCATTCTTCCGCCGGATGGCGTCGAACAACTCCTGATGCACCTGGATCGTCCGCGCGATATGCGCCTCGTCGGTGCGGAAAGTGTAGTCAAAGATCGCCCGCTGCAGCGCCGTGATCGCGTCGCTCAACTGCTGGATGACGACGTTGTGGGTCGCCAGCAGAATGGCATTATGAAAACCGATATCGGCCTCGTGGAAGGCATGCGGATGCCCCCGGCTGGCGATCATCGCATTCAGGTTGGCTTCGATGGCAACGAGATCGACCGCCGTCGCGCGCTCGGCCGCCCAGCGCGAAATCGTCGGCTCGATCAGGCTGCGCACCTCGATCAGCGACGAAATCAGATCCTGGTTGACGCCTTTCTCGAGCACCCATTCCAGCACGTCGGCATCGAGATAGTTCCACTGCTCGCGCGGCATGACGAACAAGCCGCGATGACGCTGGGCATCGATCAGCCGCTTGGTCGACAAGACCTTGACCACTTCGCGCAGCACATTGCGCGAGGTCTCGAAGCGCGTGCAGAGTTCAGCCTCGGACGGCAGCGCCGAGCCCGGCACGTAGTCGCCCTGGGCGATCTGCTTGCCGAACGCTTCGATCAGTCGATCGGTCTTGGTCATAATGGGTGGGTCGCTTTCGAAAAGAAGAATGAGCCTACGGCGAAACGATTACCTTCATCAAGCCCGGCTCGCCGCGGTGCAAGCGCTCGAACCAGGCCGCAGCATCCTCGAGCGGCACGACCGCCGACATCATCTCGTCGACCTTGACGCGGCCGCTGGCGATCATGTCGAGACAGGCCGGATACTCACCCGCCGACGCGCAGGAACCGTAGATCGTGATCTGCCGCGTCACCACCGCCTGCAGCGGCAGATCGATCTTCGGCGAGAGATTGCCGACGAGCGCGACCTTGCCGCCCTTGCGCACGCCGTTGATGGCGAGATTCACCGTCGGCGTGATGCCGACGACCTCGACGGCGAGATCGGCGCCACGTCCATGCGTCAGCGCGCGGATCTTGTCGATGATCTCGGCATCATCGGCCTTGAGCGCGTGGTCGGCGCCGAACTTGATCGCCTTGTCGAGACGGGACTGATCGAGATCGATGGCGATGATGCTGCCGCAGCCCTTGATGCGCAGCGCCTGAACGACGAACAGGCCGATCATGCCGCAGCCGACGACGATGGCACTGTCATTGAGTTCGCTGGGCAGAAGATTGACCGCGTGGAAAGCGACCGAGACCGGCTCGGTCATCGCCGCCTGCTCGAAGCTCAAGCCCTCGGGCAGCCGATAGAGCACCGACTGCGGCACCGCGACGAACTCGGCGAAGGCACCATGCTGACGGTATTCCGGGCAGGAGACGCCGAGCACCTTGCGGTAATCGCTGAGATTGAACGTGCCTTTTTGCGAATAGAAATCCTGACGCGTGACGACCGTCGAATCGAAGGTGACGCGCTCGCCGACCGCCCACTCGCTGACGCCCGAACCAACCTGCTCGATGACGCCGGCGGCTTCGTGCCCCATGATGATCGGCGGGATGCGCCGGCCGGTGCTGCCGTCCATGCCATGAACATCGCTACCGCAGATGCCGCAGGCCTTGACGCGGATCAGTACCTCGTCGGCGGCGATCTCGGGGACCGGCACTTCTTCACAGACAAAATGATTGTATTCCTTGAGAACCAGCGCTTTCACAAACCTTCTCCTGAAGACATCGTCATTGCAAGGGCACCGATGTGTAGGTGCCGTAATCCCGATCGCCGGCGTCCGGCGCGAGCGGGAACTTGACCGGAGCGCCGGTCTTCTGCGAGCGATAGATGGCGGTGAAGATCTCCACCGTCCGCCGGCCGTCCTCGCCGCTGATCAGCGGTTCGGTCCCGGCGAGAATCGCGCGCAGGAAATCCTGAAGTTGCAGATGGAAATAATGCGCGACGGCATTGGGCAAGCCGTTGAACGCGTCGCTGTCCTGACGCTTCCACTGTTCGAGCAGATGCTCTTCGCCGGGTACGGTCCATAGATCGTTGATCGGCGGTTCGAGCACCGACGACATGCCGGCGACGAACATCGCGCCGCCGTCGGTCTGCACGCCGACCGAGGCACCGTTCTGTCCATGCACATGGACTTTGCCGTAGATGCCGGGCTTCTGCGAATTGCTGACGACGATATTGCCGAGCGCACCGCTGCGGAAACGCACGATCGCCACCGCTGTATCCTCGACCTCGATATAAGGATGGTTGAGATTGGCCCAAACGCCGAACAACTCGTCGATCGGCCCCATGAACCATTGCAACAGGTCGAGCTGGTGCGGCGCCTGGTTGACCAGCACGCCGCCGCCCTCCGACGCCCACTGGCCGCGCCAGGGATCGCTCTCGTAATATTTCTCGTCGCGCCAGCCGAGCATCAGTACGGTGCCGAGTGCCGGCCGTCCGATCTTGCCGTCGTCGATGGCGCGGCGCAGACGCTGCACCGGCGCGTAGAAACGCCGTTGGCATACCGTGCCGATCTTGACGCCGGCACGGCGGGCCGCGTCGATCATGTCGTCGCATTCCTGCAGGCTCGCGCCGAGGGGTTTCTCGACGAGCACATGCGCACCGGCTTCGGCCGCCGCGATGGCGGCGGCGCGGTGCGCCGGATGCGGCGTGCATACGACAACCATCTCGACGCCCGCCGAGACGATCATCTCGCGGATATCGCTGAACCCTTGCACGCCATATTTCTTGCCGTACTGCTCGGCCTTGTCGCGACTACGGCTGTAGATCGCGACGAATTCGGCCTCCGGCGTCGCTTTCATTGCTTCGGCATGGAGGTCGCTGACCTTGCCGCAGCCGATGATCGCCGTCCTGACTTTGCGCATCGACATCTGCCTTCGACTCCCGCCTTAGCGTTGCACGCGCGCCGAACCGCCTTGCGCCAGCGCCCGCACTTCGTCGACCGAGGCCATACTGACGTCACCGGGGAAGGTCGTCAGCAGCGCGCCGTGCGCCCAGCCGAGCTTGATCGCCGCTTCCGGCGTCTCGCCGCTGAGCAGGCCGTAGAAGAAGCCGGCGGCAAAACCGTCGCCACCGCCGATGCGGTCATGCACATCGAGTTCCATCGTCGGTGCCGCATAGGTCTTGCCATCCACCCACGCCACCGCGCTCCAGCTATGACGATTGGTCGAATGCACTTCGCGCAGTGTCGTCGCGACGATCTTGATCTGGGGATGCTTGGCCAGCACGGCATCGATCATGCCGAAGAAGGCGCTCGAATCGAGCTTCGACTTGGCCTCGACTTCCGGTCCCGCAATACCGAGGCTCTTCTGCAGGTCTTCCTCGTTGCCGACCAGCACATCGACATGCCTGAGGATGCGGTCGAGCACGGCCACGGCATGCTCCTCGCCACCGGCGACGTTCCACAGCTTGGCGCGGAAGTTGAGGTCGAAGGAAACGACGGCGCCCTGCGCCTTGGCCGCTTTCATGCCCTCGATGATCACCTCGGGTGTCGTCGCCGACAGCGCCGAGAAAATGCCGCCGCAATGGAACCAGCGGACGCCACCGGCAAAGATCTGAGCCCAATCGAAGTCGCCGGCCTTGAGCATGCCTGCCGCTTCGTTCGCCCGGTTGTAGAAGACCACCGGTGGACGCACGCCCTGACCGCGATCGCTGTAGACCGTCGCCATGTTCGGGCCATTGACGCCGTTATGCTTGAAGCGTTTGTAGAAAGGCTTGACGCCCATCGAGCGCACCGCGTGATCGATCAGTTCGCCGACGGGATAATCGACCATCGCCGAGACGATGCCGGTCTTGAGGCCGAAGCAGCTGGCGAGATTGGCGGCACAGTTGAACTCGCCGCCGCTGATGTGGATGTCACAGCCCGTCGCGCGCCGGAACGGCACGATGCCCGGGTCCAGACGGTGAATCAGTGCGCCCAGCGAAACGAAATCCAGCGCGCCCTGCGGAAGAATATTGAGTCCGTATGCCATAGTGTTCACCCTTGCCTCGTCTTCATGGTCCGTTAATGCCATGGCCCTGTCAGCGGGAAGAGCACACATCGGCCCCGCACGCGCGATCGCCGCGCGCACTCGCCTCAGGCACCCTCCCCCCATGTTGTCTCGCCCCCCAAACGGGAAAACGGGACGGCACTCGACAGGTGCCCTTTATCGTTTGTGACCCACAGTCTGCTACACGTTATGGTGCAATGTCAACACGATTGTAGTACAATCCTACTTGTATTGTAGATCACACTATTTCCATTGAGACGGGATGAGACCCTCCCACCACGACGCATGAAAACACAGCACGAAGTCATCAATCCCGAGTTCGCCTCGCTCCATGTTGAAGAGCGCAGCAACCCGTATCAAGAATGCATCCAGGGTCTCGCCAACGAGCCCATTACCGTGCAGGCGCTGCTCCGGCGCGCCGCCGAACTGCTCGATGCCGAGCCTGGATTTGCCGGCCTGGGCGAAATCTCGCAGGCGGTCATCGTCGAGCGCCTCGTCGCCAACCGCCCGCGCATCTGCATCATTGCCGGATCGCCCGACCATCCGGCCCACCTCTACGACCACGAACACGTGCTGCGTGCCGCCGCGCGCATCTGGCAGAACGGCGGCGTTCCCTTCGCCTTCGGCCTGCCGGTGATCTGCGACGGCACGGCCCAGAGCAACATCGGCCAGAGCTATTCGCTCGCCTCGCGCAACCACAGCGCGATGGCCGTCAACATCAATTTCGAAGGACACAGCTACCACGCCGCCTACGTGCTGTCGGGCTGCGACAAGACACCGACCGGCATCCTCTCCGGCCTCGCCGCTGCCGACCGGGCGCGGCGCGCGCCCGAACGCGGCACGGCGCCGGTCTGGGCCGTTTTCGTCCCGGCCCATGTGCTCAAGGGCGGCACGATCCCGGCGACGACACGTGAAAAGTTGCTTGTCATACAGGACAAGGCACGCGCCGCCGGCGACGAGCAACTCGCCGACGACATCGAGAACAACTGCCATTACATCCTCCAGTGCTCGTCCGACGAAGCCTTCCTCGGCATGCTCAACCGCGCCGTCGAACACGACCTCATCGGCGCGTCGGAAGCACGCACCATTCTCAACGAACTTGCCGCCGCCACCTGCGACGACAAGGGCGGCATCTGCGCCTTCAACGGCAGCGGCAACTCGTCGCGCACCCTCGTCTCGGCGCTCGGCTTCGTCCCGCCCGAGGCCGAACTCCTGATCGACGAACCGCCGACGGCACTCGTTTCGCGTTACGTCGACAGCCTGTTCCGCCTGATCAATCGTCCGGAATATGCCGTCTGCGAGATCCTGGCCGCCAACTATGCCAATGCGATCCGCATCCACAACGCCACCGGCAGCTCGAGCAACCTGATGCTGCACATGCCCGCCGTCATGCGCCACGCCGGCTTCGACGTTTCGCTCTTCGACTACGAGGCGATCGGCAACGAACACCCTGTGCCGGACATCTTCGCCCACAGCCTGACCCAGCAGCGCGATACCTACGTGCTGGCGCAGCAATGGCTGGCCGGACATCACCATGGCATCGCCAGCTTGTACAAGGCGCTCGAGACCCTGCGTGTACCGCTCGACCTCGACGCACCGACCGTCGCCGGCAAGACCTGGGGCGAGCGCCTCGCCGCCATCGACGTCGCCGTCTCGCCGGCGCTGCCGCAGGAACGCTCGGTCATCCGCATCCATCCGATCCGCGACATCTCCGGCACCGACATCCTGCGCGGCAACTTCTTCTCGTCCTGCACGCTCAAGGTTTCGGGCATGGCGACGGCGCAGTACGAATGCTTCAACGACCATGTCTTCGTCGTGCGCTATTACGAAAACGAGCATCCGTGCAACGACGAACTGCATTCCGGCAACCTCGTCGACACCCTCGCCGAGATGCCGGAACTGACGCCCGAACTCCTCGCCGCGCTGCGCCGTCACAATCACGCACCAGCGGACGAAGACATCCGCACGATGATCGAGCGCGGCACGCTGTCCTTTGCTTTTGTCATTGCCGGCCAGGGACCCAAGGCTTTCGGCATGCCCGAGATGTTCGCGCCGAGCCAATACCTGCGCCACCACGGCGTCGTCGAAAAGACCTCGATCATGATGACCGACGGCCGCTATTCCGGCGTCACCAAGGGCGCCTGCGTCGGCCACACGGTGCCGGAAGCCTTCGAAGGCGGCGGCATCGGCGCGCTGATGAACGGCGACCTGCTCTGGGTCCGGCTCAGCGACAAACGCATCGACCTGCTCGATCGCCAGGCTTTCCTGCGCGGCGAACTCGTGCCGCTTGCGGCGCCGCCCTTCGATACGCGTCGCGCGCTGATGGACGAACGCCGCGCGCGCATGGAAAAACGGCAGGCGCAGATCGCCGCCTGCAGCCTCTTGGACAGCGTCTCGACGGCCGAGTATGGTGTCGTACCGATGGCCGTCCATCGCCGCGCCACCCTGCCCTGGCGAAAGCCCTCCGGCCGCTGAGACGAATCGCAACGCATAGAACACCCGCATTGAACAATCTTGACAGGAGAATGACCATGGAATCGCTTGCTTGTGTACTCCACTCAGAAAAGGATCTGCGCATCGAATCGGTGCCGGTCGCCGACATGGGCGATGACCAGGTGCTCGTGCGCATCGGCGCCGGCGGCATCTGCGGCTCCGACCTGCACTACTATCTCGACGGCGGCTTCGGCGTCGTCCGCGTCAAGCAACCGATCGTCCTCGGCCACGAAGTCGCCGGCACGGTCGAAGCCGTTGGCGCCAAGGTCACCAAGGTCAAGCCGGGCGACCGCATCGCGCTCAACCCGAGCCGCCCCTGCGGCCACTGCAAATTCTGCCAGGCCGGCGAACAGCAGCACTGCCTGGACATGTGGTTCTATGGCAGCGCCATGCGCATTCCGCATAGCCAGGGTGCTTTCCGCGAGCGCATCGTCGCCCACGAGTTCCAGTGCGAACCGGTTGGCGATACCGTCTCGCTCGGCGAAGCCGCCTGCTGCGAACCCTTGTCGGTGGCGCTGCACGCCGTCCGCCAGGCCGGATCGCTGACCGGCAAGCGCGTGCTCGTCACCGGCTCCGGCCCGATCGGCGCGCTCGTCATCGCTGCCGCCCGTTATGCCGGCGCGCTCGAAGTCGTCGCCACCGACCTTCATGACGCCGCGCTGAAGAAGGCGACGGCGATGGGCGCCACGCGCACCGTCAACGTCTCGCAGGCACCCGGCCTGGCTGCCGAGGAATTCACCGCCGACAAGGGCTACTTCGATGTCGCCATCGAGTGCACCGGCGCCGGCGTCGTCATCAAGGACGTGCTGCCGGTCCTGCGGCCGCGCGGCACGCTCGTCCAGGTCGGCGTCACCGGCGAAGTGCCGATCCCGATCAATGCGCTCGTCGGCAAGGAAATCTGCTTCCAGGGCGCCTTCCGCTTCCATACGGAATACGCGCTGGCCGCCCGCCTGATCAAGGAAGGCCGCATCGACGTCAAGCCGATCATCACCGCCACGGTACCCTTCGAGCGCGCCGTCGAAGCCTTCGAGATGGCCTCCGACCGCAAGGCGCACATGAAAGTCCAACTGACGTTCTGAACCGCAACGAGGTCCGCCCCATGAGCATCCGCATCACCGATGTCAAAGTCATCCTGACGGCGCCGGAAGGCATCAACCTCGTCGTCGTCAAGGTCGAGACCAACCAGCCGGGGTTGTTCGGCCTCGGCTGCGCCACCTTCGCCTACCGGCATGTGGCGGTCAAATGCCTGGTCGACGAGTACCTCAAGCCGCTGCTGGTCGGCCGCGATGCCGAAGCGATCGAGGAGCTCTGGCAACTGATGCACCAGAACGCCTACTGGCGCAACGGCCCGATCGAGAACAACGCCATTTCCGGCGTCGACATGGCGCTCTGGGACATCAAGGGCAAGCTCGCCGGCATGCCGCTCTACCAGCTGTTTGGCGGCAAGGTGCGCGAAGGCGTGCCGATCTATCGTCATGCCGACGGCAAGGACCTCGCCGAACTCTGCGACAACATCCAGCGCTACCGCGCCCAGGGCATCACCCATATCCGCTGCCAGAGCGGCGGCTACGGCGGCGGCGCCTACGGCCCGGCGCCGACGACGGCGCCGACGGGCGCGCCGGAAGGCGTCTATCTCGACAGCAAGCGCTACATGCGCGAGACGATCAAGCTCTTCGAAGGCATCCGCGACCGCGTCGGCTGGGACGTCGCGCTCTGCCACGATGTGCACGAGCGCCTGAAACCGATCGAGGCGATCAAGTTCGCCCAGGAACTCGAAGCCTTCGAGCTCTTCTTCCTCGAGGACGCGATTCCGCTCGAGGAAGGCGACTGGCTGCGGCAACTGCGCGAGAAGACTTCGATCCCGCTCGCACAAGGCGAGCTCTTCAATCATCCGCTCGAATGGAAGACGCTGATCGTCGAGCGCCTGATCGACTATATCCGCGTGCATCTCAGCCAGGTCGGCGGCATCACGCCGGCGCGCAAGCTGCAGATCTTCGCCGAGCAATTCGGCGTGCGCACGGCCTGGCACGGCCCCGGCGACATGTCGCCGCTGGCCCATGCCGCCAACATCCATATCGATCTCGCCGCGCGCAATTTCGGCATCCAGGAATGGTCAGGCACCGAACCGCCCAACTTCGTCATCCAGGAACTCAAGGGTCCGCGCGAGGCGCTGCTCGACGTCTTCCCCGGCCTGCCGGAGTTCCGCGCCGGTTATGTCTATGCCAACGACAAGCCCGGCCTCGGCATCGAGCTGAACGAAGCCGAAGCCGCCAAATACCCCTGCGAGAAAACCGTGACGACCTGGACGCAGACGCGTCTCGCCGACGGTTCGCTGCAGACGCCCTGACACCCTGACACGAAGGAAAGACAACATCATGTCTCCCCTCTTCAATCTCTCCGGCCGCACGGCATTGATCACCGGATCGGTGCGCGGCATCGGTTTTTCGCTGGCCGAAGGCCTCGCCGCCGCCGGCGCCCGCATCCTGATCAACGGCCGCCAGCAAACCGCCGTCGATGAGGCCGTCGCCAAGCTGCGTGCCGCCGGACACGCCGCCGAAGGCTGCGTCTTCGACGTCATCGACGAAGCCGCCGTTGAGGCCGCCTTCGCCGATCTCGATGCCCGTGGCATTGCCGTCGACATCCTCATCAACAACGCCGGCATCCAGTTCCGCAAGCCGATGGTCGAACTCGAGGTCGCCGACTGGCAACGCGTCATCGACACCAACCTGACCGGCGCCTTCATCGTCGCGCGCGCCACGGCGAAACGCATGATCGCGCGCGGCCAGGGCGGCAAGATCATCAACATCGGTTCGCTGACCAGCGAAGCCGCACGCGCCACGGTTGCGCCCTACACCGCCGCCAAGGGCGGCATCAAGATGCTGACGCGGGCGATGGCGGCCGAATGGGCGCCGCACAACATCCAGGCCAATGCCATCGGCCCCGGCTACATCCTCACCGAAATGAACACGGCATTGATCGAGAACGCCGCTTTCGACGCCTGGGTGCGCGCCAGCAACCCGGCCGGACGCTGGGGCAAGCCCGACGAACTGGCCGGCACGGCCGTCTATCTCGCTTCGGAAGCCTCGAACTACGTCAACGGGCAGATCATCTACGTCGACGGCGGCTGGCTCGCCGTGCTGTAGCATTTATTAGTCACGCCCGCGCCGGGAGTTGCCATGAAGATCACCCGCCTGACCACCTACCGCCTGCCGCCGCGCTGGATGTTCCTCAAGGTCGAGACTGACGAGGGCATCAGTGGCTGGGGCGAACCGGTCGTCGAGGGCCGGGCGCGCAGCGTCGAAACCGCGGTCCATGAGCTTTCCGACCTCCTCATCGGCAAGGACCCGGCACGCATCAACGACCTCTGGCAAACGCTCTACCGCGGCGGTTTCTATCGCGGCGGGCCGATCCTGATGAGCGCCATCGCCGGCATCGACCAGGCGCTCTGGGACATCAAGGGCAAGGCACTCGGTGTGCCCGTCTATCAGTTGCTCGGCGGCCTCGTCCGTGATCGCATCAAAGCCTACAGCTGGGTCGGCGGCGACCGACCGGCCGAGGTCATCGCCGCTATCCGCAGCCTGCAAACGGCCGGCTTCGACACCTTCAAACTCAACGGCTGTGGCGAGATGGCCCTGATCGAAAGCAGCCGCCAGATCGATGCCGCGATCGCCACCGTCGCCGAAATCCGCGCGACCTTCGGCAACAGCATCGAATTCGGCCTCGATTTCCACGGACGCGTCACCGCGCCGATGGCCCGCGTCCTGCTCAAGGAACTCGAACCTTACCGGCCGCTGTTCGTCGAGGAACCGGTACTGTCCGAACAGGCCGAACACTATCCACGCCTGGCCGCCGCCACCTCGATCCCGCTGGCCGGCGGCGAACGCCTCTATTCGCGCTTCGACTTCAAGGCGCTGTTTGCCTCCGGTGGCCTCGCCATCGCCCAGCCCGATCTCTCTCATGCCGGTGGCATCACCGAGTGCCACAAGATCGCGTCAATGGCCGAAGCCTACGACATCGCCCTGGCGCCGCACTGCCCGCTCGGCCCGCTGGCGCTGGCGGCCTGCCTGCATATCGACGTCGTCGCGCGCAACGCCGTGCTGCAGGAACAGAGCATGGGCATTCATTACAATCAGGGCGCCGACCTGCTCGACTATGTCCTCAACCCCGAGGATTTCCGCTTCCATGACGGCCACCTGTTGCCGCCGTCACGGCCCGGACTCGGCGTCGAGATCAACGAAGCGCGGGTGATCGAACGCAGCGCCAACGCACCCAACTGGCGCAATCCGGTCTGGCGCCACGCCGACGGATCGATCGCCGAATGGTGAGCGGCGCCTGAAACGACGGGTTTCGCACACCGCGCCAGGACTGCTTTGAGTTCGCTGCGCCGACATCTTCTCTGTCGCCGGGCTTTGGTGTAGGCTACGCTGAGCTTGGCGACCCCCGCTATTCCAGCGACATCGCCACATCGACGAACACCGCGACGGAGGTGGCCCATGAACCGCAAAATCCCGTACTGCCTGTGCCTGATCGGCTCTCTTGCCCTCACCGCCTGCGGCCAGAAGGATGTCAGCTTCAAAGCCGACGTCATGCCGATCCTGCTGCAGAACTGCCTCGAGTGCCACACCGAAAAAGGCGAAGGCGCGCAAAAGAGCGGCCTGGTCATGGAAAGCTATGACAGCCTGATGAAGGGGACGCGCTTCGGCGCCATCGTCAAACCCGGCGACAGCCTGACCAGCGCGCTCAACATGCTGGTCGAAGGCCGTGCGGCGCCGTCGATCCGCATGCCCCACCACAAGACTGCGCTACCCAAGGAAAAGACCGACATCATCAAGAAGTGGGTCGACCAGGGCGCCAAGAACAACTGATTGCCGTTCCCAGCGCGAGCGCTATATCCCGCTTTCGCCGCTATATCCAGCTGCTATATCCAGCTGCTATATCCAGCTGCTATATCCAGCCGCTGGCGCCGAGGATGCCGCCGAGCGCCAGCAGCCAGAGGATGTGAACGCGGTAACGCGCAACGAGGACCACGGTCAGCGCCGACAGCAGCCACAGCCGCCAGTCCTGTTGCGCATCGCGATGCGCGCCCGCCAGGATCCAGCCGGTCGCCACCAGCAGCGCCACGACGATCGGCCCCATGCCGAGCTTGAAGGCGCGCACGGCGCGCAGTTCGCGATTACGGTGCCCCCACTGCGCAGCGAAGTACGTCAGCAGAGAACTCGGCAACAAGGTGCCGAGCAGCGTCAGCAACAAGCCGAACGCCGCCCACGCGAAACCGCCGGCATTGAGCCCGATATTCCAGCCGACGATGCCGACAAAAAGCATATTGGGACCCGGCGCGGCCTGGGCGATGGCGATCGAACCGTTGAATTGCGCGTCGGTCAGCCAGGCATGCTGATCGACCAGATAGCGATGCATTTCGGGTACCGTGGTGATAACGCCGCCGATCGAAATCAGCGAGAGCATCGCGTAGTGCAGGAACAGCGACAACCAGTCGTGCCACTGCAGATCGATCATCAGGGCGGTCATCGACCGATCCTCCAGTAGGCGATGACGCAGGCGATGCCGCCAAGCCCGAAGAGCACATAGACCAGCGGCACGCGCAGCAGCGCGATGCAGACGAAACAAACGCCGGCGAAGAGCGCGCACAAGGGTACGCCGAGCGGGTTCTTGCGCAGCGCCGGCAGCATCTTGAGACCGGTGGCCATGATCAGCCCGGCGGCGACCGCGCCCATGCCGCGCAAGGCACCGGCGACGGCCGGAATATCGGAGAACTGCTGGTAGCTGACGGTCAGCACGAGCAAGAGCAGCAGCGGCAGGACAATCATGCCGGACATCGCCGCCAAGGCGCCGGGCAGCCCGAAATAGCGGCTGCCGATCATGATCGAAATATTGATGACATTCGGGCCGGGCAGGATCTGCGCGACCGCCCAGTTCTCGACGAATTCCTCGTTCGTCATCCAGCGCTTGCGTTCGACAAGTTCCTGCTGAACGACGGCGAGCACCCCGCCGAAGCCCTGCAAGGCGAGCCAGGTGAAAGAAAAGAAGAGGTCCGACAACGAGGTCGGCCGGGGTCGATCGTCACACGCCAAGACCGGGCTCCTCCCGCAACCCACGCACGGCCTCATGCCATCGCAATTGCGGTCAAAGCCGGGATTCTAGCGTAATCGGAACGACTATGACGGCACGACGCCGACGCTCAGAGCCTATTTCGGCAGGGCTCGCGGGCTGCGTTGTCGATAGGGGCGGATGGATGCAAGGCGCGAGGCGCAGCGCAGGGTTGTTCCATGCGCAAGCGGAGCAACGCCACAGACACCGCCCCTATCGGCAACCCGAAGGGCCGCTTCGCTGCGGGAGGCAGCGCAAGGCGTGGGCGATGAGGTGGAGTTACTCTCCACGAATCGACCGCAACGCAGCGATGCGCCCGCAGCGAAGCGGCTCGGCCCACGATCCCTACCGAAATAGGCTCCTAATGCGTCACGTGTGTACCGACGCTGACACCGAGATAGACTTCGCGCAAAAAAAGCCCGAGCGCGGCAATGACGGCGCACAGCGCGAGAATGAAAACGATGGCGACGCCCTTCGAAAGATCGACCGAAATCAGCGCACCGAGGAAGGCGCCGATCATCACGAGACAAATCAGCAGCGCCGACAGCACGGCGAAAAAAATGCCGAGATACGACAGATGGGCACGCAGGCTCAAGGTCCGCAACTCGAGGTCGCACTCCTCGTCGATCGCCGGATTCTCGCCCCGCCGCTGTTCGAGCACCTTGCGGCGACGATCGACGATGCGGCCGAGACGGGTGTTCATCGCATTGATCATCGTCGCGATCGAGGTCAGCAGGAAAACCGGCGCCACCGACAGCTGGATGACATGCGAAATATCATTGACATGCAATTCCATGAGCAAGGCTCCAGAAAACGGAAAATCAGATCGCCGCGTCGTCGTCCGGCAAGCGTGTCAGCAGCACCTTGTCGACCCGGTTCTTGTCCATATCGACAACTTCGAAACGGCAACCGGCCGCCTCGAAATGATCGGTAACGCCGGGGATGCGGCCGAGCACGAACATCACCAGCCCGCCCAGCGTGTTGAAGGCGTTCTCGTCCTCGCCCGGCAAATTCTCCTCGATCCCGGCCACCTGCTTCAGCCGTTCGATCGACAAGCCGCCATCGACCAGCCAGGAACCGTCCTCGCGCTGCACGACGTCGGGCGCCTCGCCGCTATCGGACGAAGGCAACTCGCCGACGATCGAGGTCAGCACATCGGTCAGCGTCACCAGTCCCTGCAATTCGCCGTATTCGTCGACGATCAGCGCGCATTGCTGCCGCGAGGAACGGAAGCTCTCGAGCAACAATGTCGTGCTGACGCCTTCCGGCACGTACAGCGGCAAACGCAGATGCTGCTCGATGTCGAGCTTTTCGCCAGCCAATGCCGGCCGCAGCAGATCGGCGGTACGCAGTATCCCGACGACATGATCGAGACCGTCGCGGCAGACGATGACGCGCGTGAAGGGCGACTCGGCCACTTTGGCCCGCAGCGTCTCCTCCGAGTCTTCGAGGTCGAGCACATAGATGTCGTTGCGATGCGTCATGATCGCGCCGATGCGCTGCTCGTCAAGGCGCAGGACATTGGAAACGATCGCCTGTTCGCTCTCGTGAAAGACGCCCGCCTCGGCGCCCTGCTCCATCAGCACATTGATCTCGTCGTCGGTCACCGGCGGCTCGTCGCGATTGCGCGTGCCGATCACGCGCAGCACCAGGGTCGATGACGACGACAACAGCAGGACCAGCGGCCGCGCCGCGCGCGCCAGGAAATTCATCGGCGCCGCCACCAGCGCCGCGATCGCTTCGGGCGCCAGCAGACCAAGACGCTTTGGCACCAGCTCGCCGATCACGACGGAAAAATACGTCAGTCCGACGACCACCAGCGTCAGCGCAATGCCGCGCGCATAGGGAGCGAGAAATGCGAATTGCTCGAGCCAGCCGGTCAGCGGGTCGGCCAGTGCGCCTTCGCCGATCGCGCCGCTGAGAATGCCGACGGTGGTGATGCCGATCTGGATCGTCGACAGGAAGCCCGACGGTTCGTTGGAAAGTTCGAGCGCACGCTGCGCGCCGAGACTGCCGTCATCCGCCAGTTTCTGCAGACGCGCCTTGCGCGACGACACGACGGCGATTTCCGACATTGCCAGCACGCCGTTGAGCAGCACCAGGAAAACCAGCAGCAGCAATTCCATCAAGAAGGCAGATTCCGAAAGGACAGGCCTTGATTATAGGGGATCGCGCCGCACGCGCGAAACAAAGGCACGGGCGGCGATCAACAAGAGCGCATCATGCCAGCGCTTCGACGGCGACAATGGCCTTGGCCTGGTTGAAGTCATCGGCATAGCCGCTGGCGTACAGACAGCACGCCAGTTGATTCGCCAACGGTGCCGGCATCGCCACCGTGCCGGCCAGTACCGCCTGCATCCACGTTACCGTCGAATGCACATCGCATTGCTCGGGCAGATGCGGCATCGCGCGCAGGCTTTCGTGCTCGGCGTCGAAAAGCAGATCGATGGTGCCGTCATGCAAGTACTCGATACGCGGCCGACGCTTTGGATTGGCGACGGGTTCGCCCTCGGTCGCACGCAGGAGCAATGCCGTCGCCCCAAGTTTGGACAGCAACTCGCGCATCAACTCCAGATATTCCGGATGCGTCGCAGCGGCAAGTAACAAGCCCTTGCCGGCGAAAGGATCGAGCATCTTGACGAGACTGTGCGCCGAGTTGCGCAGACCGAGGCGGCTGCGGGCGGTCAGGAGTTGCGCCAGGCCCGGCGATATGACCGAGAGCGGCACAAAGGTCACCGCCCCCTCCTTCAGATGCTGATTGGCATGCGCCCGACTGGTCACCGGCATGATGCCGAGCTCGCGCAGGATCTGCGCCGTCGTCACCCGACCATAGCCCTCGATCAGACCGTGGATCAGTACCGGCACGCCGAAACGTTGCAGCAACAGCGCAAGCAGGGGCGTCAGGTTTGGCCCCTTGCGGGCGCCGTTGTAACTCGGGATGACCACCGGACGCAGGCGGTCGCGCGGCAGGTCGAACGTGGTCAGGCGCTCGTTCGCCGCCGCCATGAAGCCGGCCATCTCGTCGATGACCTCGCCTTTCATGCGTAGCGCGATCAGAATCGCACCCAGCTCGATATCGGGAACGCCGCCATCGAGCATCGCGCCGTAGAGTTGCTGCGCCTCGGCAAACTCGAGGTCGCGTGCGCCTTCGCGGCCGCGCCCGATTTCCCGGATGAAATGTGCAAAATTCATGTCCGCTCCGCTCTTGGATTGTCTATGACAAAGACCTGTTTGCTGCGTACTGGTTTCGCAAAAAACACAGCAACAGACGTGCCACCCATCAAAAACAGGTATTTAAGTCATAAAACCGGAATTTTCGGTACCGCGACGCGCCATTCTGGTGCGCCACTCGGCCAGACGGCCGACTCGGTGCGCCCAATGGACGCCGGTCCGGCATCGGACCCGCACCGGGCAAAAGATGCGCTTACTTGATGCGCTGCAGCTTCGGGCGATTCGGCGACGGCGGCGGCTCGGTGGGCTCGGTGGATTCCGGGCTCGTGTCGCCGGTTTCCGTCGACGGCTTCGACTCGGTCTCGAAGGACATGCCGACGCCATTTTCCCTGGCGTAGATGGCCGCGACATTGTCGATCGGCACGTACAACTCGCGCGCGACGCCGCCAAAACGGGCCTGGAAGGTGATTTCCTCGTTGCCGATATGCAGGTGTCCGGTCGCCTCAAGGCCAACGTTCAGGACGATCTGGCCGTCCTTGACGAATTCGCGCGGCACCCGCGCCCGCCCATCCGGAAAGACTGAGATGTAGGGGGTAAACCCGTTGTCACAACACCACTCGTGAATGGCGCGCAGCAGATAGGGTTTGGTCGATGGCAGATTCATGGCGTTCCGGAAGAAAAAACGTCCGCCCGGTCACCCGGACGGACGTCGATACGTCGATCAGCGGCGCATGGCCTTTTCCGACGGCGTCAGCGCGTCGATGTAGCCCTGGCGGCTGAAGATCCGCTCGGCATACTTCATCAACGGCGCCGCCGACTTCGGCAGTTCGATGCCATAGTGGTCGAGACGCCAGAGCAGCGGAGCGATGGCGACGTCGAGCATCGAGAACTCCTCGCCCAGCATGTGCTTCTGTTTGACGAAGATCGGCGCCATTTCGGTCAGCCGGTCACGAATGATCTGACGCGACTTGTCGGCCGTCTTGAGATTCTTCTCGAGCGCCTCGATGTGCGCGAAAACTTCGCGTTCCATCGTGATCAGCAACTGGCGCGCCCGCGCGCGCATGATCGGATCCGGCGGCATCAACTGCGGATGCGGGAAACGCTCGTCGATGTACTCGTTGATGATGTTGGGCTCATACAGGATCAGGTCGCGCTCGACGAGCACCGGCACCTTGCCGTACGGATTGGTGACAGCGATATCCTCGGGCTTGCCGAAGAGGTCGACGTCGATTACCTGAAAGTCCATCCCCTTTTCGTAGAGGACGATGCGGCAACGCTGACTGAACGGGCAAGTCGTGCCCGAATAAAGGTTCATCATGGTCAATATCCCGAAAAAACAAACCGGCATCGCTACAGCGGGCGGTGATTTTCCGCTCGCCGGCGATGCCGAGACCTGAAAGCAGGTGGCTTACAGCCGTAATGATACCCGATCTACTTGATATCCTTCCAGAATTCCTTTTTCAGCGCGTAGGAAACCCCGAAAAGCACGAGCAGGAAGAGCAAAACGCCGACCCCGACCTGACGCCGGAAGGCCGCCGACGGCTCCGCCGCCCAGACCAGGAAACCGACGAGATCGGCCACTTGTTTGTCGTATTCGGCTTCGGAAAGCTGGCCGGGAACGCCCGGCACGATCTTCTTGGCCGTCGCGTCGAATTCAGGCTGGCCCTGCAATTCCCACAGCACATGCGGCATGCCGACATTGGGGAAAAGCGTGTTGTTCCAGCCGGTCGGCCGCTGCGCGTCGCGGTGGAAGGAGCGCAGATAGGTGTAGAGCCAGTCGGCGCCGCTACCGTCCGCCGAGGCGCGGGCACGGGCGACGAGCGAAAGATCGGGCGGCGCCGCGCCGAACCAGAGCTTCTGCTCGCCGGTACGCGCGGCAACGCGCATCGGCTCGCCGATCTTGTCGGCGCTGAACATGAGATTGTCCTGAACCTGCTGCTCGTTCAGCCCAAGCTCGGTCAGCCGCTTGTAACGCACGAAGCTCATGCCGTGGCAGTTGAGACAATAATTGACGAAGAGGCGTGCGCCATTCTGGAGCGCGGCCTGATCGCCCTGGACATCCGGCGCCCGATCGAGGTGCGCGCCGCCCGCGGCGAACACCGCCAGGGGCAGCAGGAGAATCGCCGTCAGGAAAGACTTCAGCATGCGAGTTTTCATTAGAAGGTCACCCTTTCCGGAACCGGTTTGCACTTGTCGATCTTCGAATACCAAGGCATCGCCAGGAAGAATCCGAAATAGATCAGGCTGCAAATCTGCGAAATCAGTTCGCTCGCCGGCGACGGCGGCTGCGTGCCGAGATAGCCGAGCGTCAGAAAGGCAACGACGAAGACCGCCAGGAAGGACTTGTAGATCGGCCCGCGGTAGCGGATCGACTTGGCCGGGCTGCGATCGAGCCAGGGCAGGAAGGCGATGATCATCACCGACGCGCCCATCGCGACGACGCCCCAGAACTTCGCATCGATGCCGAAGATCGGCCAGACGACGGCGCGCAGGATCGAATAGAAGGGCGTGAAGTACCACACCGGCGCAATGTGCGGCGGCGTCTTGAGCGGATCGGCCGGGAAGAAGTTGTTGTACTCGAGGAAGTAGCCGCCGCCTTCCGGAGCGAAGAAAACGACGCCGGCAAAGACGATGGCGAAGACCACGACGCCAACGATGTCCTTGACCGTGTAATACGGATGGAAGGGGACGCCGTCGAGCGGAATGCCCTTTTCATCGAGGTGTTCCTTGATCTCGATGCCGTCGGGATTGTTCGAGCCAACCTCGTGCAGCGCCATGACGTGCGCGGCGACGAGTCCGAGCAGCGCCAGCGGCACGGCGATGACATGGAAGGAGAAGAAGCGGTTGAGCGTCGCATCGCCGATCACGTAGTCGCCGCGAATCCAGAGCGAGAGAGGATCGCCGATCAGCGGGATGGCCGAGAACAGATTGACGATCACCTGCGCGCCCCAGAACGACATCTGCCCCCAGGGCAGCAGATAGCCCATGAAGGCTTCCGCCATCAGCACCAGGAAGATCAGCACGCCGAACACCCAGATCAGCTCGCGCGGCTTGCGGTACGACCCGTAGAGCATGCCGCGGAACATGTGCAGATAGACGACGATGAAGAAGGCCGAGGCGCCGGTCGAATGCATGTAGCGTATCAACCAGCCCCAATTGACGTCGCGCATGATGTATTCGACGCTGGCGAACGCCGCCGGCACGCCGTTGGCATTGAGCGCGGCGTCGGGCTTGTAGAACATCACGAGGAAGATGCCGGTGGTCAGCTGGATGGCCAGCACGACGATGGCGAGCGAACCGAAGAAGTACCAGAAGTTGAAATTCTTCGGTGCGTAGTATTCGGCAAGATGCCCGCGCCACAAAGAGGTGGCCGGGAAGCGCGCATCGAACCACTCGAGCACGTTGCCGAGCAGCGAACCGTCCGATTTGTATTTTTCGTAGCCGGAATTCGACGCCATGATCAGGCTCCCTTCCTGTCTTCGCCGATCAGGATGCGCGTATCCGACAGATACGTGTGCGGCGGAATTTCAAGGTTGGTCGGCGCCGGCTTGCTCTTGAAGACACGCCCGGCAAAGTCGAAGGTCGAACCGTGGCACGGACAGAGGAAACCGCCCTGCCAGTCGGCCGGCATACCGTCTTCGGCACCCTTCTTGAATTTCGACGACGGCGAGCAGCCGAGGTGCGTGCAGATGCCGATGGCAACGAGCATGTTGGGCTTGATCGAACGCGTCGCGTTCTTGCAATACTCCGGCTGCTGCTTGACCTCCGACTTGGGATCGGCCACCGCGCTCTCAAGCTTCGGCAACGTTTCCAGCATTTCGGGGCTGCGGTTAAAGATCCACACGGGCTTGCCGCGCCATTCGACCGTCATCAACTGGCCCGGGGCCAGGTTGCCGACATCGACCTCGACCGGCGCACCGGCCGCCTTGGCACGTTCCGACGGCAACATGCTGGAAAGAAACGGCACCATCGCCGTCACCATACCCGCACCGCCCACGGCCGCCGTCGCGACGATCAAACGCCGCCGGCCACAATCCACCTTGCCTTCTTGACTCATCAGACCCATCCTCTGAACGACGCTGCCGATGTGGTAAGCATTAGCAGCCGATTATACGCAAAAGCCCCTAGCGATCAAGGCAGCGTTCATGCCAAAGACCTATTCTGCGACGCCGCTATTGCGTCACTGCCCGGCGTTCACGGACAGCCTGCGCCAGCGTTCCGGCATCGACATATTCAAGCTCCCCGCCGACCGGCACGCCGCGCGCGATGCGCGAAACGCGAAGGTCGCGACTCTTCAGCATTTCAGTCAGATAATGCGCGGTGACTTCACCTTCGTTGGTGAAATTCGTCGCCAGAATGACTTCCTGCACAATGCCGTCGCACGCCCGCGTCATCAGCTGTTCTAGCTGCAGTTCGCGAGGCCCGACGCCGTCAAGCGGAGAGACCCTGCCCATCAAAACGTAGTAAAGACCATTGTAGGCGTGTGTTTGTTCCATCATATTCATGTCGACCGGCGTTTCGACGACACAAAGCTGCGTCGGGTCGCGCCGGGAGGACAGACAACGCTCGCAAATCTCCGCCTCGGTGAAGGTGTTGCACCGCTGGCAATGGCGCAGCGCGGAAAGCGCGCGCTGCAGGCTATCGGCCAGGAGCCTCGCGCCCGGCCGATCCCGCTGCAACAGGTAGTACGCCATGCGCTGTGCCGACTTCGGCCCAACCCCGGGCAGGCAGCGCAACGCCTCGATCAGGGAATCGAGACTGGATGGATGGGTCATCAGAACGGCAGCTTCATGCCGGGCGGCAGGTTGAGACCGGAAGTAAACCCGGCCATGCGCTCCTGCGACACCGCTTCGGCGCGGCGCACGGCGTCATTGACGGCCGCAGCGACGAGATCCTCGAGCATTTCCTTGTCATCCATGACCGAAGCGTCGATGGCAACACGACGGACATCATGGGCGCAGGTCATGACGATCTTGACCATGCCGGCGCCGGACTGGCCCTCGACTTCGACTTGCGCCAGTTGCTCCTGCGCCTTCTTCATGTTTTCTTGCATTTGCTGAGCCTGTTTCATCAGGCCGGCGAGTCCGCCTTTCATCATTGCGATTGCCTCAATTCGTTGAAATGGGTTTGATGGAAGATTCGATTACAGTGGCATCGAACAGATCGATCGCCTCGCGGACGAATTCGTCCTGCTCAAGCGATGCCACCGCTTGTTCCTGGCGCTCCTGCCGCCGTCGCTGCGCGGTGACGGCCGGCGTGTCCCCCGCGACCTCGTCGAGGTCGATACGGAGCGAAAGGGGACGACCGAAATACTCGGACAAGGCTTGCTGCAGCTTGTCCTGCGCCGGTTTGATCTGCAGGTGCCGATGCGCCGGCGACAGACAGAGCACGATCCGCGTTTCCTCGACGCTCTGCAGCAAGCAATGCTGTCCGAGTTCGCGCGCCATGCCGCTCACCCCCAGCGCCGGCAGGATATCATGCCAGTCGCCTGAAACCTGCTTCGGCGCCGATGTCTTCTGCGCCACGGGAACGACCGCTGGCGGCACGTCCTGCGCTTCCGCAATTTCGGCAGCCGCCGCTGGCGCACGCTGCGCAAAGTCCGGCGCCTCACTCATGCTTTTGGTCGTCGGCACCCCCGCCTCCGGATTGGCGACCGGTGCCGCAGCCGCGACGACCGGCGCTCTTGCCGGCGCCGGACGCGCCGTCGGCGGCGCTGCCGGCCGTGCCGCGGGCGGCGGCGATACGTCGCCGTCATTGGCCGGACGGAAGGTATGGAGTCGCAACAGGGTCATGATGAACCCCGCCTGCTCGTCCGGTGCCAGCGGCAGTTCCTTGCGCCCATGCACGGCGATCTGATATCCCAACTGGATGAACTCCGGATCGAACTGCCCGGCCAGCGCCAACAATCGCTCGCGCTCCGGCAACTCGTCGGCGATCGCCTGCGGCGCCAACTGGGCGATCTGGAGGCGCGTGAATAACGCCGCCAGTTCCTGCAGCGCCTCGTCGAACGACAGACTGCGGGTCGCCATCGCGTCGGCCACCTGCAGCATTCCGCTGACATCATCGGCAAGCAGGGCGTCGAGAATCGAATACAGGTAGTCGAGATCGACGGTACCGAGCATGTCGCGCACCTGGTCCTCGTCGACCTTGCCGGCGCCATGGGCGATGGCCTGGTCGAGCAGCGACAAGGCGTCGCGCATGCTGCCCGAGGCCGACCGCGCCAGCAGGTTCAGCGCCGCCGCGTCGGCGGTAATGCCCTCGACATCGAGAATGTGGCGAAGATGACCGGAAATCAGCGGCGGCGTCATCTGCTTGAGGTTGAACTGCAGACAGCGCGACAACACCGTCACCGGAATCTTT
This sequence comes from Propionivibrio dicarboxylicus, assembly GCF_900099695.1. Classification (GTDB taxonomy): domain Bacteria; phylum Pseudomonadota; class Gammaproteobacteria; order Burkholderiales; family Rhodocyclaceae; genus Propionivibrio; species Propionivibrio dicarboxylicus. The sequence goes on from NZ_FNCY01000002.1 coordinate 146,230, forward strand.
TGCGGATCGGTCGTCGCCAGGATGAATTTGACATGCTCTGGCGGCTCTTCCAGCGTCTTCAGCATGGCGTTGAAGGCCGAGTTGGAGAGCATATGGACTTCATCGATCACATAGACCTTGAAGCGGCCACGGGTCGGCGCATAGACGGCATTTTCGAGCAACTGCCGCATTTCATCGACTTTGGTGTTGGTTGCCGCATCGACTTCGAGCAGATCGACGAAACGGCCGGAATCGATTTCGGTGCAGGCCGAACAGACACCGCAGGGCGTCGCCGTCACACCCGTCTCGCAATTGAGCGACTTGGCGAGGATACGTGCCAGCGTCGTCTTGCCGACCCCGCGCGTGCCGGTGAACAGGTACGCGTGGTGCAGTCGCTGATCGCTCAACGCATGCGTCAGGGCGCGCACGACGTGCTCCTGCCCGACGAGACTTTCAAAGGATTTCGGCCGCCATTTGCGCGCCAGGACTTGATAGCTCATAGCCGGATTTTACTCTGGATTCGCCCCCGAACGCTGCCGGTCACTGCAGGCATTCCTGTGCCGCGACGACACCGCTGGCCTTGAGCGGCACGCCGAAGGCGCGCATGCCCATTTCGCAGCCGCTCAAGGCTGCCAGCAGGGTCAGTGCATTGCAGTCGCCGAGATGGCCGATACGGAAGACGCGGCCCTTGACCTTGCCGAGCCCGGTCCCCAGGGACAGGTTGTAGCGTTCGAGAATCAAGCGGCGCAGTCCATCGGCATCGTAGGCTTCGGGCAGCAGGACCGCCGTCGATACCGGCGAAACCTGTGACGGATCGAGACAGAGATTCTCCAGCCCCCAGGCATCGATCGCCGCCCGGCAGGCGGCGCCCAGGCGCTGATGACGCGCCAGGACATTGTCCAGTCCTTCGCCGAGGATCATGTCGATGGCTTCGTGCAGGCCGTAGAGCAGATTGGTCGCCGGCGTCGTCGGCCAATAGCCGTTGCGGTTCATGTCGAGATACTCGTCCCAGGCCCAGAAAGCCTTGGGCAGGCGCGCCAGCCGCGACGCCTCGAGCGCCTTCGGCGAAATGGCGTTGAAGCCGAGTCCGGGCGGCAGCATCAACCCCTTTTGCGAGCCGGCGACGGTGACGTCGACGCCCCAATCGTCATGGCGGTATTCGGCCGAGCCAAGCCCGGAAACGGCATCGACCATCAGCAGCGCCGGATGTCCGGCCGCGTCGATGGCCCGGCGCACGGCGGCGATGTCCGAAACGACGCCGGTGGAGGTCTCGTTATGCACGACGCAGACCGCCTTGATGCGATGCTGCGTATCCTCGCGCAGACGTGCCGCGATCCGCTCGGGATCGACGCCGCGACGCCAACCCTCGATACCGGGGAAACTGATGAATTCGGTCTGCAGGCCAAGCCGGTCGGCGAGCTTGCGCCACAGCGAGGCGAAATGCCCGGTCTCGTACATCAGAACGAGATCGCCGGGCGACAAGGTATTGACCAGCGCGGCTTCCCACGCCCCCGTCCCCGACGCCGGATAAATGACAACCGGATGCTGCGTGCGGAAGATCTGCTTGATGCCCTCGAGTACCTTGAGCCCCAATTGCCCGAACTCGGGGCCGCGATGATCGATCGTCTGAAAACTGATCGCGCGCAGAATCCGCGCCGGCACCGGACTCGGTCCCGGAATATGCAGAAAGTGCTGACCGGACGGGTGGGAATCTAGCCTAAGCATCGTTCATCCTCTCTGTGCGTTTTTATGACTCCGCGATCCGCACCGCGGAACGAAGGACGAAGACTATACCGTGTTTCGACGCGATCGTTACAGCGCAACGCGCATCGGATCACTGCCGCGGACATGAAAAGGCCCGGAAACCTGTTCCGGGCCAAGCTTCTGCGGCACGACGGCTGCCGCTCGGTAAATCAGACGGTGTGCGTCATATGCGGATAGACATAGGACTCGCAGATCGTCGGCGTTCCCAGCAATTCGTCAATCTGCGTCTGCACGGCAATCCGGGCTTCGCTCGCAAGCCAATCGAGCCAGCTCTTTTCACTGTCCCAGATGCTGATGACGACATACTCTTCCGGCTTGGCCGAGTTATGCAGGGTCTCTCCGGAAATGTAGCCTTCCTGCCCGGAAGCGCCAATACGCAACTGCGTGACCAGTGCCAGCAATTCCTTTTCCTTGCCGGCAGGAACTGTCCGTTTAAGAATTACCTTGAACATCATGAACCTCCTTTCGTCCAGATGACCTTCGCCCCTAGACCCATCCCGTACTTTCAGCGTAGGAGATAAATCCGGGGAATCAAGCCTTCCGAAAGAAGGTTCTGCGTCAGCCCTCCGAGCGCTGGGCCCGCCGACGTTCATGCTCGGACAGGAACTGCTTGCGGATGCGAATATTCTTGGGCGTGATCTCGACCAGTTCGTCGTCGTCGATGAACTCGACCGCGCTTTCGAGCGTCAGTTGCACCGGCGGCGTCAGACGCACGGCCTCGTCGGTACCGGACGCCCGCACGTTGGTCAGCTGCTTGCCCTTGATCGGATTGACGACGAGATCGTTCTCGCGCGAATGGATGCCAATGACCATGCCTTCATACAGCCGGTCGTTCGGCACCACGAACATGCGACCACGATCCTGCAGCTTCCACAAGGCATAGGCGACGGCTTCACCGTGTTCGGCCGAAATCAGCACGCCGTTGCGACGTCCGGGAATGTCACCCTTGATCGGCGCATAGTCGTCGAAGACGTGGCTCATCAGACCGGTACCGCGCGTCAGGTTCATGAATTCGCCCTGGAAGCCGATCAGGCCGCGCGCCGGCACGCGGTATTCGAGACGCACGCGACCGCGACCATCCGACACCATGTCGACGAGATCGCCCTTGCGATAACCGAGCGCTTCCATGACACCGCCCTGATGCGCTTCCTCGACATCCAGCGTCAGCATTTCATACGGCTCGCACTGCTCGCCGTCGATCGTCTTGAAGATCACCTTGGGACGTCCGACCGCCAGTTCATAGCCTTCGCGCCGCATCGTTTCGAGCAAGATGGTCAGGTGCAGTTCGCCGCGTCCCGACACCAGGAAGGAATCGGTTTCGTTGGTATCCTCGACGCGCAGGGCCATGTTCGTCAGCAGTTCCTTCTGCAGGCGCTCGCGGATCTGGCGGCTGGTGACGAACTTGCCTTCGGTCCCGGCATACGGCGAATCGTTGACCATGAAGGTCATGTTCAGCGTCGGCTCGTCGATCTTGAGCATCGGCAGGGCTTCCGGCGCGGCCGGATCGGTAATCGTGCAACCGATCGACAGTTCGTCGATGCCGGTCACCAGCACGATGTCGCCTGCCACCGCCTCGGCCATCGGCGTGCGCTCGATACCGCGGAAGCCAAACACCTGATTGACCTTGGCGGTCTTCGGCGTCCCATGCGCGAAATTGCCATCGGCATCGGGCTGGCCGTACATCACGGTAACCTGCTGCGCCGGCTTCAACTTGCCGCGCTGAATGCGGCCGATACCGATGCGGCCGACATAGGACGAATAATCGAGCGCCGCGATCTGCAGTTGCAGCGCGCCCTCGATGTCGTCAGCCTCGGGCGGCGGCACGTATCTCAGGATCTCGTCGAACATCGGACGCATGTCGGTACCGGGATTCTTGAGATCGGTCATCGCGTAGCCGTTGATTGCCGACGCGTAGATCACCGGAAAATCGAGCTGTTCGTCGGTCGCGCCGAGTTTATCGAAGAGATCGAAAGTATGGTCGACCACCCAGTCCGGGCGGGCGCCGTCGCGGTCGATTTTGTTGACCACGACGATCGGCTTGAGACCCAGCGCCAGCGCCTTCTTGGTGACGAAGCGCGTCTGCGGCATCGGCCCTTCGACCGCATCGACGAGCAGGAGCACGCCATCGACCATGCCCAGCACGCGCTCGACCTCGCCGCCGAAGTCGGCGTGTCCCGGCGTATCGACGATGTTGATATGCACACCCTCATAATCGACGGCCAGGTTCTTGGCCAGAATCGTGATCCCGCGCTCGCGCTCCAGATCGTTGGAATCCATGACGCGCTCGGCAACATGCTGGTGGGCAGCGAAGGTGCCAGCCTGCTGCAGCAGCTTGTCGACGAGCGTGGTCTTGCCGTGATCGACGTGGGCGATAATGGCGATATTGCGGACGGAACGGGACATGAGGGCCTAACTCGTTGAAAAAGGCGGCAATTCTACCACAAGCCAAGCATCACCGCCCGGCATGATCGCATTATCGCGCCGTGGCGCGACCGAAACCCTTGACGCAGCGCCAGCAAGCACGGGGATATCTCCTATAATGACGCCGTGCATCCGCAAAGGATCTGACCGATGAACCCGAGCAAATCGCTGCGCACCCTTGCGCTTGCCCTGCTGGCAGGCCTGGCCGCACCCTCGGGGCACGCCGAAGACAAAGTCATCAGCTGGGCGACCAACCCGAAATATCCGCCCTATGACTGGAGCATCAACGGCACACAGTACGAGGGCGCCTGCACCCACCTCCTCGAACTCGTCATTCCAAAGGAATACACCCTGCGCCCTGTCCTGGTCCCCTGGGCAAGAGCACAGAAAATGGCCGAGGAAGGCAGCATCGATCTGCTCGTCAATCTGCGGGTCACACCGGAGCGCTCGACCTGGCTGGAGTTCTCGAAGAATCCCACTTTCAGCAACCCGATCGCCATCTTCATGCGGAGGGATCAGAGCATTACCTTCAAGTCGTGGAACGAACTCAAACCGCTGACCGGCGGCGTCACCATCGGCGACGCTTTCGGCAACGGCTTCGACGAATTCCTCAAAGCCAATCTGAAGGTCGAGCCGACGGCCAGCCCTTTCAACAATTTCCGCAAACTCGACAGCGGACGCATCGACTACTTCGTCACCGGCTACTACATGGGCATGGCAATGCTGAGCAGCGCCCAAATCAAGGATCACATCGTCGCGCTACGCCCCTTCGTTTCCGACCAAGCGATCCATCTCGGATTCAGCAAGCGCTCGCCCTATCGGACACTGCTCCCCGAAATCGACCGGAAACTCGCACAACTGACCGCCGACGGCACCCTCGCCAAGATTCTCAACGACCACCTGCTTGAAGCTTCCCGGATTCCGATTTCGGTATTTTCAGAGTAGCTTCGCCGTCGCTCGGCCCCTGCCCAAGACGAGGACTCAGCGCCCGCGCCGCACCGCCGGCCCCGGCCGTTTGCCACTCGGCGCCTTGCCACTCGGCGCCTTGCCACTCGGCGCGCGATCGACCTTCTTGCCCGCCGCGCCCGATCCGGTTTCGCGGACGGCGCCGAAACGCAGCCCGGTGCCCGCCGGCTGGAAGTTCGGCACCAGATGTTTCTTGCCGTTGCCGATCAGGTCGGCCCGACCCATCTGCTTGAGCACCTCGCGCAGGAGCGGCCAGTTCTCCGGATCGTGATAGCGCAGGAAAGCCTTGTGCAGGCGCCGCTGGCGCGCGCCGCGCACGGTGCCGACCAGCGGCCCGTTACGCGTCACCTTCTTGAGCGGATTGCGCTCGCTGTGATACATCGCCGACGCGATCGCCATCGGCGTCGGCAGGAAAGTCTGCACCTGGTCGAGACGGAAATCGTTGCGTTTCAACCACAGCGCGAGATTGACCATATCCTCGTCGCGCGTACCCGGATGCGCGGCGATGAAATACGGGATCAGGTACTGTTCCTTGCCCGCCTCCTTCGAGAACTGGTCGAACAGGCGCTTGAAGGTGTCATAGGTGCCGATGCCCGGCTTCATCATGTGCGCCAGCGGCCCCGGCTCGGTATGCTCCGGCGCGATCTTGAGATAACCACCGACGTGATGCGTCACGAGTTCGCGGATATACGCCGGCGAGCGTACCGCCAGGTCGTAACGCAGCCCCGAACCGATGAGGATGCGCTTGATGCCCTTGAGCGCCCGCGCCTTTCGATACAGCTCGATCAGCGGCGCGTGATCGGTACCGAGATTCTCGCAGATGTCCGGATAGACACAGGACAGACGCCGGCAAGCCGCCTGGATACGATCGTCGCGACAAGCCAGCCGGTACATGTTGGCGGTCGGTCCGCCGAGATCGGATATGACACCGGTAAATCCCGGCGTCTCGTCGCGGATCTCCTCGATCTCTTGCAACACCGATTCTTCGGAACGACTCTGGATGACCCGGCCCTCGTGCTCGGTGATCGAGCAGAAGGTGCAACCACCGAAGCAGCCACGCATGATGTTGACCGAAAAACGGATCATTTCGTAGGCCGGAATCTTCGCCTCGCCATACGACGGGTGCGGCCGGCGCTGGTACGGCAGGCCATAGACGCCGTCCATCTCGGCGGTCGACAGCGGCAAGGGCGGCGGGTTGAGCCAGACATCCCGGCCGCCGTGCGCCTGCACGAGCGCCCGCGCGTTATTCGGATTCGATTCGAGGTGGAAGGTGCGCGAGGCATGCGCGTACAGCACCGGATCGTCCTTGACCTGTTCGTACGAAGGCAGACGCACCGCCGTGTGCGAACGATCGGCGCGAGCGCGACTGGCCGGCGGATGAAAGCGCACCGCCGCCGTAGTGGCTGCAGCGGGCGCCGGCGCCGCCGCATCGGCCTCGCCATACGGATTGGGATGCCGCATCAACGGCCCCGGCATATCGACGTCGGAGGCGTCGATCTCGACCCATTCGTCATCAGGGCGCCACCCCGGCGGCACCATGAAGGCCGAACCGCGCAAATCGCGGATCTGCGCGATCGGCTCGCCGGCGGCCAGTCGATGCGCCAGCGCGACGATGGCGCGCTCGGCGTTCCCGAACAGCAGCAGATCGGCCTTGGCGTCCGGTAGCACCGAGCGCCGCACCGTATCCGACCAGTAATCGTAATGGGCAATGCGTCGCAGGCTGGCTTCGATCGAGCCGATGACGACATTGACATTGGGGAAAGCCTCGCGACAACGCTGCGCGTAGGCCACTACCGCACGGTCGGGCCGCTTGTCGGACGCACCATCCGGCGTATAGGCGTCGTCGGAGCGGATCTTGCGGTCGGAGGTGTAGCGATTGACCATCGAATCCATGTTGCCGGCCGACACACCGAAAAACAGGTTGGGCCGGCCGAGCGCCCGGAAAGCCTCGGCCGAACGCCAGTCCGGCTGCGCGATGATGCCGACACGGAAGCCCTGCGCCTCGAGCAGGCGCCCGATCAGCGCCATGCTGAAACTCGGATGGTCGACGTAGGCATCGCCGGAAATGATGATGATGTCGCACGAATCCCAGCCGAGCGCATCCATCTCCTCGCGCGACATCGGCAGGAACGGCGCGGTGCCGAAGCGTTTCGCCCAGTACTTGCGGTAAGAAAACAGGGGCTTGGGTGCGTCCATCGGCAACTCAATCGACAAAATAATGGCAGGGGGACGGATTGTAGCGCCTCGCCGCCGGCGACACTACATGGCAGGATACGACGGCCCGTCGCCGCCCTCCGGCGGCGTCCACTCGATATTCTGCGAGGGGTCCTTGATATCGCAGGTCTTGCAGTGCAGGCAATTCTGCGCGTTGATCTGCAAAACGGCACGCCCGTCGGCCTCGTGCCGGATTTCATAGACACCCGCCGGGCAGTAGCGCTGCTCGGGCGCGTCATATTCGGCCAGGTTGACCCGGATCGGCAATTCAGGATCCTTGAGTCGCAGATGGCAGGGCTGCTGCGCGTCGTGGCGGATGTTCGACAGGAAGACCGAGGAGGCACGATCGAAGCTCAAGACACCGTCCGGCTTCGGATAGACGATGGCCGCACTATCCGACGCCTTGTCGAGCCGAAGATGATCGGCCGGGCATGGCGACAGTGTCCACGGCGCCGACGCGCCGAACAGCTTCTGTTCGATGCCGAACAGGGCGCCGCCAACAAACAGGCCCTTGTCCAGCCAGGATTTGAAGTTACGTACCCCCCAAAGCTCGCGGTACAGCCAGCTGTCGCAGACCGCCTGCGGATACTCGACCAAGACATCGTTGTGACGGCCTGCCTGCACCGCCGTCACGACTGCCTCGGCCGCCAACATGCCGGACTTCATCGCCGTATGCGAGCCTTTGCTGCGCGCTGGGTTGAGGAAACCGGCCTCGTCGCCGACCAGCACACCACCAGGAAAGGCCAGCGCCGGCAAAGCGCCAATCCCGCCGGAAACGACCGAGGCGGCGCCGAAGGCTACGCGCCGGCCGCCGGCGAGCACGCCGCGGAGGGCCGGATGCGTCTTGAAGCGCTGGAATTCCTCGAAAGGCGACAGATACGGATTGCGATAGCCGAGCCCGACCACCAACCCGACGGCAACACGCCCGCCCGACTGGTGATAGACGAAGCCACCGCCGTAGGTATCGGCGCGCAGCGGCCAGCCGCAGGTATGAACGACACGCCCCGGATGCGATTGCGCTGCCGGCACTTCCCACAACTCCTTGATGCCAAGGCCATAGGTCTGCGGCGCCACGCCGTCACGCAGGCGATACTGCGCCATCAGACGCTTGCCGAGCGGACCGCGGCAACCCTCGGCGAAGATCGTGTAACGGCCACGCACCTCGATCCCCGGCTGGAAATTCGGCCCGGCGCTGCCGTCTGCCTGCCGGCCGGCATCGCCAGTGATGACACCAGCAACGGCGCCGTCGGCATCGAAGAGCACATCGATGGCGGCAAAGCCCGGAAAAATCTCGACGCCCTGCGCCTCGGCCTGCTGCGCCAACCAGCGGCACACCTCGCCGAGCGAAACGACGAACCCGCCGTCATGATGAAAACACTGCGGCAACAGCGCCGTCGGCAGGCAGAGACTGCGCGATGCGCCGAGCCAGAGAAAATGCGCGTCGGCAACGGGGGCATCGAACGGCGCACCGGCGTGCCGCCATTCCGGCAACAACTCGTCGAGCGCACGCGGATCCATGACCGCTCCGGACAGGACGTGCGCACCGATCTCGGCCGCCTTCTCGAGGACGCATACCGACAGATCGAGCGCCTGAGCCTGCGCCAGTTGCCGGAGACGAATCGCCGCCGCCAGCCCGGCCGGGCCGCCGCCAACGACGACCACGTCGAACTCGATCGATTCTCGCGTCATGATTGTCCCGTCCCTGCGACGCTTGCCGTTTATCCGAGCGCGGCGACCAGCGCCGGCACCGCTTCGAACAGATCGGCGACGAGGCCGTAGTCGGCCACCTTGAAAATCGGCGCCTCGGGATCCTTGTTGATGGCGACGATGATTTTGGCATCCTTGATGCCAGCCAAGTGCTGAATGGCGCCAGAGATGCCGACGGCAACGTAGAGATCCGGCGCGATGATTTTTCCGGTCTGGCCGATCTGCAAGTCGGGAGCGGCATAGCCGGCACTCACTGCCCCATAACTCGCGCCGAGCGCGGCACCGAGCTTGTCGGCCAGCGGCGTCAATAGGCGATTGAAATCATCGCAGCTACCGACCCCGCGCCCACCGGCGACGACGACGCGGGCAAGACCGAGCTCGGCGCGCCCGGCATCGCGCCGATCGCGGCGCAACACTTCGACGAGACCCAGATCGGGCGACGCGGCGATCTCCAGGACAGTGCCATTGCCGCCCTCCTCGACCGCCGAAAACGCCGCCGCGCGGATACTCAGCACCTTCTTCGCGTTAGCGTTGCGCACCGTCGCCAGCGCGTTGCCGGCATACACCGGGCGCACGAAGGTGTCGGCGGAAAGAATGCGGCAGACGTCGGAAACCTGCTCGACATCGAGCAGCGCCGCAATCCGCGGCAACAGGTTCTTGCCAAAGGCCGACGCCGATGTCAGGACATGCGAATACGGCCCGGCTTGCGCCGCGACCAAGGCCGCGAGATTCTCGGCCGTCTGCGCCGCATAATGCGCGGCCTCTGCCAGCAACACCGAGCGCACGCCAGCCAGGGCTGTTGCCGAGACAGCGACGTCGCGGCAATCGCAGCCGGCCACCAGCACATCGACATCCAGACCGAGTTGTTGCGCGGCGAAGACCGCATGCCGCGTCGCCGGAAACAAACGCCGATGATCGTGCTCGGCAATGACAAGAACGCTCACGCTGCCCTCTCCTTACAAGACCTTGGCCGCGCGAAGCCGATCGACGAGATCGGTAACGCTCTCGACGCGTACGCCGGCGCGCCGTACCGGCGGCTCGGCCCATTCGATTGTCATCACCCCGACAGACGGCTCGCCGCCCAGTTCGCCCGGCGCAACGACGCGCAGCGGCTTCTTGCGCGCCTTCATGATGTTGGGAAGCGTCGCATAGCGCGGTTCGTTGAGTCCGAGCTCAGTCGTCACGACGGCCGGCATCGGGAGGCGTAGCGCTTCCCGACCGTCATCGAGATCGCGCGTGACACAGACGCGGCCATCGACGATATCGAGCGCCGACGCGAACGTCGCCTGTGGCCACCCAAGCAGTGCGGCGAGCATCTGCCCGGTCTGGTTGGCGTCATCGTCGACCGCTTGCTTGCCGCAGATGACGAGATCGGGCTTTTCCTCGGCGCAGACGGCCTTGAGCAATTTGGCGACGGCCAGCGGTGACAATTCGTTCGCGGTCTCGACCAGGATGCCGCGATCGGCACCAATTGCCATGGCGGTGCGCAGTACCTCCTGAGACGCAGGAACACCGCAGGAAACCGCGACGACCTCGGCCGCCACCCCCGCTTCACGGAAACGGACAGCGGCTTCGACGGCGATTTCATCGAACGGATTCATGCTCATACGCACGCCGCTGGCATCGATACCCGACGCATCGGGCTTGACCCGCACGGCGACACACGGATCCACCACACGTTTGACAGGCACGAGAATTTTCACCAACAATCCTTACGTTCGAACGGCCAGCCGCAAGTCTAGTGTTTTTCCGCGCACAGGCCAAATACGGAGGCATCGAACGCCCGTAAGAAATACGCCATTGGCATCACGCGCAAAGAAACCATGAAAGAAAAAGCCCCGCAGTTCGCTTGAACTGCGGGGCTTTGTCTGGGGCGATGTACCGGGATCGAACCGGTGACACTCGGAATCACAATCCGATGCTCTACCAACTGAGCTAACACCGCCATTGTTCTGGCGCGCCCGGCGAGACTCGAACTCACAACCCCCGGCTTAGAAGGCCGGTGCTCTATCCGGTTGAGCTACGGGCGCGAGGCACGCATCTCTCGGAGTTTCGCTTCCTGCTGGCAACGCTTTGCTGCTTAATTCTGGTCGGGGCGGTGGGATTCGAACTCACGACCCTCTGCTCCCAAAGCAGATGCGCTACCAGGCTGCGCTACGCCCCGAAGAAGCGCGCATTCTACAGAGACTGACCGGTCAGGTCAATCGTCATTTCATCAAATTTGAATTGCGCAACACCCAGCCCAAAAAGTAGGAAATAGTTGGAGACAGAATTTGCGCCAAAGACTATTCTTCGCATATGGGCGCGCGACAACACAGGCGCTTGCGGCGCTCGAAAAATTCTGATATTAAGTCGCCTTTTTGCAAAAAATAGAGGATGGTCTCAGACATGCCTGAAGATATGCTCCATAAACAATTTGCTCCCTACGTTCCGAAGAAGGGCGAGGAATACATGAGCACTCGGCAACTGGCTCATTTCCGCACCATCCTTGAAGCGCTCAAGACGGAACTGATGAACGACATCGAGCGTACCGTCCACACGATGCAGGACGAAGCAACAGTCTTTGCCGACCCGAACGACCGCGCCAGCCAGGAAACCGATATTGCCATCGAACTGCGCAACCGCGACCGCGAACGCAAGCTGATCAAGAAAATCGAGGAAACGATCGGGACGATCGACAGCGGCGATTATGGCTACTGCAGCAGCTGCGGCGTCGAGATCGGCATCAAGCGCCTCGAAGCGCGTCCGACGGCCTCGCTCTGCATCGATTGCAAGACGCTCGAGGAAGTCCGCGAAAAGCAAGTCGCCAAGTAATATCGCGCGGAACGAGGGGAGCGCTCCGCCGACACAGCCCGTCGAGTTCAGCATCCGGGCAAAAAAAAAAAGGACGCCGCATGGCGTCCTTTTTCATTACCTGATACTTACTGCGGTGCGGCAGGCGTTTCAACCACCGGAGCCGGCGCCGGCGCCGGAGCCATGCCACCCTCTTCAACCGTCACCGCCTTCATCGACAGACGGACACGACCCTTCTCATCGGCTTCGAGCACTTTGACGCGCACTTTCTGGCCTTCCTTGAGGTAGTCGGACACGGCATTGACGCGCTCGTTGGCGATCTGCGAAATGTGCAGCAGACCGTCGCGACCCGGCAGGATGCTGACGATGGCGCCGAAGTCGAGCAGCTTGAGCACGGTGCCCTCATAGACCTTGCCAACCTCGACGTCGGCGGTAATCGCCTCGATACGGGCCTTGGCGGCATTCGCGGCATCGCCGTTGACCGACGCGATGGTGATCGTGCCGTCTTCCTTGATGTCGATCGTCGTACCGGTTTCCTCGGTGATGGCGCGGATGACCGCACCGCCCTTGCCGATCACGTCGCGGATCTTCTCCGGATTGATCTTCATCGTGTAGAGACGCGGCGCGTAGTTCGACACGTCCTGACGCGGCGCGGCAACGGCACCCTGCATCTGCGCAAGGATGTGCATGCGGGCTTCCTTGGCTTGCGCCAGCGCCACTTGCATGATTTCCTTGGTGATGCCCTGGATCTTGATATCCATCTGCAGCGCCGTCACACCCGAATCGGTACCGGCCACCTTGAAGTCCATGTCGCCCAGGTGATCTTCATCACCGAGGATGTCGGTCAGCACGGCGAAACGGTTGCCTTCCTTGATCAGGCCCATCGCGATGCCAGCGACATGCGCCTTGAGCGGCACGCCCGCATCCATCAGCGCCAGCGTCGAACCGCAGACCGACGCCATCGAGCTCGAACCGTTCGACTCGGTGATTTCCGAGACGACGCGCATCGTGTAGGAGAAGTCCTCAGCCTTCGGCAGCACCGCGATCATCGCGCGCTTGGCCAGGCGGCCGTGACCAATTTCACGACGCTTCGGCGAACCGACGCGACCGCATTCGCCGGTAGCGTACGGCGGGAAGTTGTAGTGCAGCATGAAGCGATCGCGCGACTCGCCTGCGAGCGAATCGATGATCTGCTCGTCGCGGCCCGTGCCCAGCGTCGCCACCACCAGCGCCTGCGTTTCGCCACGCGTAAACAGGGCCGAACCGTGCGTACGCGGCAGCACGCCGGTACGGATCGCGATCGGGCGAACGGTGCGCGTGTCGCGACCGTCGATACGCGGTTCGCCGGCCAGGATGCGGCCGCGGACGATACGCGATTCCAGATCGAAGAAGAGGTTGCCGATCGTCGTCGCATCCGGCGCACCTTCACCCGCGGTCAGCGTTTCGACAGCCTTGGCGGCGATTTCATTGACGCGGTGCGTGCGTTGCTGCTTGCTGGTGATGCGATAAGCATCTTGCAGATCGCTTTCGACGAGCGCGGCGAGCTTGGCCACGAGTTCCTCGTTCTTCGCCGCGGGCGCCCAGACCCACTCGGGCTTGCCGGCTTCATCGACGAATTCGTTGATGGCGCTGATAACGCTCTGCAGTTGCTCATGACCGAACACCACGGCGCCGAGCATGACGTCTTCGGGCAGGACATCGGCTTCCGACTCGACCATCAACACCGCTGCCTGCGTACCGGCGACGACGAGGTCGAGACGGCTGGTTTGCAGTTGCGTGCGCGTCGGGTTGACCACGTACTGGCCGTCGACATAACCGACGCGCGCAGCGCCGATTGGGCCGTTGAACGGGATGCCGGAAACGGCCAGCGCCGCCGAGGCGCCGATCATCGCCGGGATGTCCGCATCGATCTCGGGATCGAGCGAAACAACCATCGCAACGACTTGGACTTCATTGTAGAAACCGTCCGGGAAGAGCGGACGCAGCGGACGGTCGATCAGACGCGAGGTCAGCGTCTCCTTCTCCGAAGGACGGCCTTCGCGCTTGAAGAAACCGCCGGGAATGCGGCCGGCGGCATAGGTCTTCTCGATGTAATCAACGGTCAGCGGGAAGAAATCCTGACCGGGCTTGACCGACTTGGCGCCGACCACGCTCACCAGAACGACGGTGTCGCCCATCGACACCATGACAGCCGCGCCGGCCTGCCGGGCGATCTCACCGGTTTCAAGCGTCACCTGGTGTGCCCCGTAGGTGAACGTCTTCTTGGCGATATTGAACATGTTTTCCTCTCTCAATGGTTTCGCATACCCACGACACCGGCATGCAATGCAACGTGCCTAAATGGCAAAAAACTCCAATACGACAACAGCGGCACAACCCGCCCGGGCTGGCCGCTGTCTTTCATTCGACTATCTGCACACGAACCGCATCGCGGTCTGGCAGACAGATTACTTACGCAGACCGAGACGCTGGATCAGCGTACGATACGAATCAACATCGGTACGCTTCAGGTAGTCCAGCAGGGTGCGGCGACGGCTGACCATGCGCAGCAGACCACGACGCGAGTGGTGATCCTTGACGTGTTCCTTGAAGTGACCCGTGAGGTCATTGATGCGCGCCGTCAGCAGTGCGACCTGAACTTCGGCCGAGCCAGTGTCAGCGGCGTCGCGCTGATAATCCTTCATGATCTGCGCTCTTTGCGCAACGGTAATCGCCATGTCAAACTCTCTTTCTGAGAAAACGACGCCGCCCCGGTTTGATAGAGCCGGACGCCTGGTTGATGAAAATAAAATCGCTTGGCGAAGCGAGCCGCGGATTATAGCGCAGCGGACGCCCGCCGGCAAGAAACCCCTCGGCCGTTCGGGACTTGTCAGGCCGAGACAAGACGACGCGGCGCCAGTCGGCCGTCATCGCCAAGATCGCCGACGCCAAGCAGTACCGTATCGGCATACACCCGGCACTTGCCGACCGCCCTGTTGTTGTCGCCGACGCCGACCTCGACGGGATTGCCATGCGTGAAGCGACGCGCCAGACCTTCCGGCAGCATGATTTTCGGCAGCGACTGCAGCAAGGCATCCGGCGACTGCAGCATGGCAGCACGGACCTCTTCAGCCAACGCCTCGATCTGTTCGAGTGTTACCGCCATCGTCACATCAAGATCGCCGACGCCGATGCGGCGCAAGGCGACAAGATGCGCGCCGCAATCGAGACGCTCGCCGACATCCTCGGCCAGCGTGCGGATATAGGTGCCCTTGCTGCAGCGAACACGGACGCGGCAGCGCTCGCCACTCCATGACAATAGCGTCAATTCGTGAATCGTCACGGCACGCGGCGCGCGCTCGACTTCGACGCCCTGCCGGGCAAGTTCGTACAAGGGCCGCCCGTCGCGTTTCAATGCCGAATACATCGGCGGGACCTGCAGGATCGGACCGCGGAACGCTGCCAGCGCGGTCACCAGATCGGCGGCCGAGAACGTCACCGGGCGGCGTTTGACGACGACGCCATCGGCATCGCCGGTATCGGTCGTCGCACCGAACAGCACATCGGCTTCATAGGTCTTGTCGGCATCGAGCAGATCGGCCGAGAACTTGGTCGCCTCACCGAAGCACAGCGGCAGCAAGCCGGTGGCCATCGGATCGAGCGTGCCGGTATGCCCGGCCTTGGCAGCGGAAAACAGGCGACGCGCTTTCTGCAGCGCCGCATTCGAGGTCATGCCTTGCGGCTTGTCGAGCAGCAGCACACCATCGACGCGCCGCCAGACTTTCCGGGGCGCCTGCGCTGCCACCGTCAATTCAGCGCTCGCCCGAACCGGCGCCGTCAGCAGCTTCGCTCTCGTCGCCACCGGACACCGAGACCGCCTGCTGGATCAAACGGGTCAGATCGGCGCCGCGTTCGAGCGACTGATCGAAGACGAAGTGCAGTTGCGGCGTCGTGTGGATGCGGATGCGCTTGCCCAATTCGCGGCGCAGAAAACCCGAGGCTTTTTGCAGACCTTCGAGCACGCCGTCAACCGACGCACTGCCGGACAAGGTGCTGAAAAACACCTTGGCATGAGCATAATCGGGCGTCACCTGCACTTCGGTGACACTGACCATGCCGACGCGCGGATCCTTGACCTCGGCCCGGATCAGCTCCGCCAGTTCGCGGCGGATCTGTTCCGATACCCGGTCCTTGCGGGAAAAGCTCTTGTTGCCTGCCACTTAGAGCGTCCTGGCCACTTCGGTGACGTCGAACACCTCGAGTTGGTCGCCCGACTCGTAATTGGTGTAGTTCTTGAGCGACAGACCGCATTCGAAGCCGGCGCGCACTTCCTTGACGTCGTCCTTGAAACGCTTGAGCGACTCGAACTCGCCTTCCCAGATGACGACGTTGTCGCGCAGCAGACGGGCCCGCGAAGTCCGCTTGACGACGCCTTCGAGCACGTAGCAACCGGCGATCGTGCCGATCTTGCTGGCACGGAACACCTGCCGGATCTCGACGAGACCGGTGACATCCTCGCGCTTCTCGGGCGAAAGCATGCCGGACAAAGCCGACTTCACATCATCGACAGCGTCGTAAATGATGTTGTAGTAACGGATCTGGACGCCCGCACTTTCGGCCGCCTTGCGCGCACCGGCATCGGCACGGGTGTTGAAGCCGATGATGACGGCCTTAGACGCCTGCGCCAGATGCACGTCGGATTCGCTGATCGCGCCGACCGCAGCGTGAATGACATTGACCTTGACCTCGTCGGTCGACAACTTCTGCAGCGAATGCACCAGCGCTTCCTGCGAACCCTGGACGTCGGCCTTGATGATCAACGCCAGCGACTTGACTTCGGCTTCGCCCATCTGTTCGAGCAGGTTCTCCAGGTTCGCCGCCTGCTTGTTGGCGAGCTTCACATCGCGGAACTTGCCCTGACGGAACAGCGCGATTTCACGAGCCTTGCGTTCGTCATTGAGCACCACGGCTTCCTGACCGGCCGTCGGCACGTCCGACAGACCGAGGATTTCGACCGGGATCGACGGACCGGCTTCCTTGATCGAGCCGCCATTCTCGTCGAGCATGGCGCGGATACGACCGAACACTTGCCCTGCCAGCAGCACGTCGCCCTGGCGCAGCGTGCCGGATTGCACCAGCATCGTCGCCACCGGACCACGCCCCTTGTCGAGCCGCGCTTCGATGATCAGACCCTTGGCCGGCGTTTCCTTCGGCGCCGTCAATTCGAGAACTTCAGCCTGCAGCAGGACGTTTTCGAGCAGCTCGTCGATGCCCTGGCCGGTCTTGGCCGACACCGAGATGAACGGCGATTCGCCGCCATACTCCTCGGGCACCACCTGCTCGGCGACGAGTTCCTGCTTGACACGATCCGGATTGGCTTCCGGCTTGTCGATCTTGTTCACCGCGACAACGATTGGCACTCCTGCCGCCTTGGCGTGGTGGATGGCCTCGCGCGTCTGCGGCATGACGCCATCATCGGCAGCGACAACCAGGATGACGATATCGGTGGCCTTGGCGCCGCGGGCACGCATTGCCGTAAAGGCCTCGTGACCCGGGGTGTCGAGGAAGGTGACCATGCCGCGCGCCGTTTCGACGTGGTAGGCACCGATGTGCTGCGTGATGCCACCGGCTTCACCGGATGCCACACGCGTACGACGGATGTAGTCGAGCAGCGAGGTCTTGCCGTGGTCGACGTGGCCCATCACGGTCACCACCGGCGCACGCGGCAGTTGCTCCGCATCCTTGTGTTCCGAATCGTCGATGAAGGCATCGGGATCGTCAAGCTTGGCAGCAAAGGCGCGGTGTCCCATTTCCTCGACGACGATCATCGCCGTTTCCTGGTCGAGCACCTGGTTGATGGTGACCATCGAACCCATCTTCATCAGCGTCTTGATGACTTCGGTCGCCTTGATCGCCATCTTGTGCGCCAGATCGGACACGGAGATGGTTTCGGGCACATGCACGTCGCGCACGACCGCCTCGGTCGGCTGCTGGAAGCCATGCGACTCATCGGCCTCGTGCGAGCGCCCGGAGCGCTTGCCCTGCCGTCCGTCGCGCCAGCCGGAACCACCGGTCGGCGCAGCACCGCCGCGCGTCTTGAGACCCGGACGCTTGGCGCCGCCCTCATCCTTCCAGGTCCCCTTCTTCTCGCCCGGACCCTTCTTGTCGGTTTTCTTGTCTGCCACGCCGGCTTTTCCGGCCGGCTTGTGCAAGGTCTTGTCCTCGGCAGGACGGTCCGATGCCGTCTTCGCCGCGACCTGCTTGGCAGCTTCCGCAGCCTTCGCCGCCACAGCCTTGGCCTCGGCCTCCTGCTTCAGGCGAACGAGTTCAGCCGCACGCTGCTGCTTCTCGAGGAATTCGGCTTCCTGGCGCGCGCGCAGTTCCGCCTTGCGCCGTTCTTCCTCGGCGCGCAGACGCTGTTGCTCCTCGCCGATAATCGACGCACGCGAAACCACTTTCTTGACAGCCACCTTGGTCTCGCCAACCGGTTTCGTTTCCGGCGCTTTTTTCGCATCGCCGGCATGCTTGGCGGCATGACGCTGCGGCGCAGGACGACCGTCCTCAGCTTTTCTCGCCTCCGGCGCCTTCTCGGTTTTCCTGGCAGGCGCGGCTTCCACGACGACAGGCTTCTCGACCGGCACTTCAGCCACCGGTTCGACCGGCGCTGGCGCCTCGACCACGGGCTCGACCGCTTTTTCGACGACCGACTCGACCTTCGGCGTTTCGACCACAACTTCCTTCGGCGCCTCAACCTCCACCGCCTCGGCGACGACGGGCGCAACCGGCACGACCTCGACGGGTGTCGGCGAAATCTCGACGACGACTTCCGGCTTGATTTCCTCGACCGGCGCCGACGCGGCTTCGACAGGCGTAGCAGCCTTGATTTCGGGAATATCGCGCTTGACGAGGATGCGCTTCTTGCGCACTTCGACCTGCACCGTCCGCGATTTACCCTGCGCATCCTGCGATCGGATCTCCGACGTTTCTTTGCGTGTCAGGGTAATTTTCGTCTTCGCTTCGACCGCGCCATGCGAACGCCGCAGGTAGTCGAGCAAACGGGTCTTGTCCTGTTCGGTCAGCAGGTCGTCGGTCTTGGTCTTGACCACACCCGCCTTCTGCAATTGCTCCAGCAGGACGACTGCTGGCATCTTTAGGCTATCGGCAAATTGGGCAACGCTTGTTTGCGCCATAGAATCCTCTTCTCCGCTTACTCGAACCAGTGCGCACGCGCCGTGGTAATCAGTTGTTTGGCCCGATCGGCGGTGATGCCGGTCATCTCGGTCAGTTCATCGACGGCAAGATCCGCCAGGTCGTCGAGCGTCTTGATCCCGTTCGTCGCCAGCTTTCCGGCCAGTTGTTTGTCCATGCCGTCCATGCCAAGCAGATCGTCGGCGACATCGCCGATCTGCTCTTCGGTGACGATGGCCTCCGTCAGCAGGACGTTGCGGGCCCGCTCACGCAATTCCTGAACCGTCTCTTCGTCGAAGGACTCGATTTCCAGCATTTCATGCAGCGGCACATAGGCGACTTCTTCCAGCGTCGAGAAGCCCTCGGCGATCAGGATGTTCGCCACTTCCTCATCGACGTCCAGTTTTTCCATGAACAGCACGCGGATCGCCGCCGATTCCGCTTCGACCTTGGTGACCGACTCTTCTTCGGTCATCAGGTTGATGGTCCACCCGGTCATCTCCGACGCCAGACGGACATTCTGGCCGCCGCGGCCGATGGCGACGGCGAGGTTGGCCTCGTCGACCACCACGTCCATGCTGTGCTTGTCTTCATCGACGACGACCGAGCTCACGTCGGCCGGCGCCAGCGCGCCAACCACGAATTGCGCGGGATCCGGCGACCAGAGCACGATATCGACGCGTTCGCCGGCCAGTTCGTTGGTTACCGCCGTCACACGCATGCCGCGCATGCCGACGCAGGTACCGATCGGATCGATCCGCTGATCGTTCGACTTGACCGCGATCTTCGCGCGCAGACCGGGGTCGCGCGCCGCCGCCTTGATCTCGAGCAGGCCGTCATCGACTTCCGGCACTTCCATCTCGAACAGCTTGACAATGAATTCCGGCGCCGTCCGCGACAGGATCAACTGCGGGCCGCGTGCCTGGCGATCGACGCGCAGCAAATAGGCCTTGACGCGGTCGCCGATGCGCAGGTTCTCACGCGGGATCATCTGATCGCGCGGCAGGACCGCCTCGATCTTGCCGGCCTCGACGATGGCGTTGCCGCGTTCCATGCGCTTGATCGTCCCGGTAACGAGATGTTCCTTGCGGTCAAGGAAGTCGTTGAGGATCTGATCGCGTTCGGCGTCGCGAATCTTTTGCAGGATGACCTGCTTAGCCGCCTGCGCACCAATTCGTCCGAAATCGATCGGCTCGAGCGCTTCTTCGAGAAAATCGCCGACCTCGACATCGGGATCCTGCTTGCACGCTTCCGACAGGGGGACCGTCAGCGCTTCATTGAGATAGTCGCCGTCGGCGACCACTTCCCAGCGGCGGAAGGATTCGAAATCGCCGGACTCACGATCGACGACGACGCGGACATCCGCCTCGTCGTGGAGGCGCTTCTTGGTCGCCGACGCCAGCGCCAACTCCAGCGCTCCGAAGACGATTTCCTTGGCGACGTTCTTTTCGCGCGCCAACACGTCGACCAACAGCAAAATTTCACGGCTCATACGCTCACTACCCCCTCTTCCGCACTCAGTATTCGCTCGGCACCCTCAGGCACGCCGCGCTCAATCAAATTTCGGCACCAACCGGGCCTTGTCCACATTGGACAACTCCAGCTCAACGTCGCCCGTGTCGATGGTCAGACAGACCTTGCCGTCACGGACGCCCTGCAGAATGCCATTGAAGTTGCGCCGCCCGGCCAGCGGCAGCCGCAACCTGAGATTCACTTCCGACCCCGCAAAACGTTCGAAATCCGCGAGTTTCTTCAGAACCCGATCCAGCCCCGGCGACGACACTTCGAGGCGGTCGTAATCGACGTTCTCGACCGCCAGCACGCGCGTCAGATGGTTGCTGACCGTCGCGCAGTCTTCAACATCGATGCCGCCCTCTTTTTCAGGCTTGTCGATAAACAGACGCAGGACGCGACCGCGCGGGCTTTGTTCAACGTCTACCAGCTCAAATCCCAAGCCGGTCACCGTTTTTTCGAGAAGTTCGTGCAAATCCATGGCCACAAATAAAAAATGGGCAAATGCCCATCCAGAAAAAATGCCCGCAAAGGGCGCTCCGAAAAATCGGACGGATTATACCCGTTATTCTTCGCCCCGACAATGCCAACATGCAATTAAGCTGCTGTTGAAAAAACCCTTTTTTTCGATTTCTGCAATTTTCCATCGGTGCGGCGGCATCAAAACAGCGCCGCACCGAAGCCCGTCGTCAGCGCGGACGTCGCTTCACCGGCGTCCGTTCCGGCGCCTCGAGACCGAACTCGGCCATCAGCTTGGCTACGACCGCGTCATCGAGTTCCTGCACCTGGCCGCGCTTGAGGTTGGGCGGCAGCACGAAAGGACCGTAACGCACACGCATCAACCGGCTGACGGTCACGCCGACGGCCTCGAACATGCGGCGCACCTCGCGGTTGCGTCCCTCGAACAAGGAGACGCGGTACCAGTGATTGGCGCCATCGCCGCCCGCATCCTGAAACGACGAGAACTGCGCCAGCCCGTCCTCGAGTTCGACACCGTCGAGCAGGCGCTTTTGCGCCTCGACGCCGAGATCGCCGAGCACCCGCACCGCGTATTCCCGGACCAGTTGGTAACGCGGATGCATCAAGCGGTTGGCCAACTCGCCCGACGTCGTGAATAGCAGAAGACCGCTGGTATTGAAATCGAGCCGGCCGACCGCTACCCACCGCGCCCCGGAAAGCCGAGGCAGCGACGTAAACACGCTCGGACGGCGATCCGGATCGTCGCGCGAGACGATTTCACCCTCCGGCTTGTGGTACAGGATGACGCGCGGCAGGCGGTTGGAAAACTTCAGATTGACGAGCCGACCGTTGACCTTGACGCGATCGCCGGGACTCGCCGACTGCCCGAGCGTCGCCGTTTCGCCATTCACCGTCACCCGCCCTTCGCCGATCAGTGTCTCCATTTCGCGACGCGAGCCGATCCCGCTTTGCGCCAGCAGCTTCTGCAGGCGCTCGGGCTTGGCCGGCGCCACCATGTGCCGCTCGCGCTTGCCGAGATCGGTGGGTGGACGGCGCGGACGCTCGACTGCCGGCGCAGCATCTTCGGGCGTCGGACGCCCGGCCGGTGCCGGCACGCGCTCGGCGGGGCCGCCACGACGCCCGGTCGTGCGGCGGGAATCGGCCTGAGGCGACCGGAACGGGGTTTTCTTCTGATTATTCGGCATGAACGAGGTCCAGTGTTTGATTCATCATATCGAGTTGCGGAAGCTCGGACACGCTGCGCAAGCCGAGATCGTCGAGGAATTGCCGGGTCGTCGCCAGCAGCGCCGGGCGCCCCGGCGTATCGCGATGCCCGACGACATCGACCCAGCCGCGCTCCTCGAGCGCCTTGATCACCTGCGAAGACACCGTCACACCCCGGATATCCTCGATATCACCGCGGGTTACCGGCTGACGGTAGGCGATGATTGCCAGCGTTTCAAGCACGGCTCGCGAGTACTTGGGCGGCTTTTCCGGATGGAGCTTTTCGAGGTAGGGCATGAACTCGGCCCGAATCCGGAAACGCCAGCCGCTCGCCAGTTGCAGGAGTTCGAGCGGGCGCGTCGCCCATTCGGCGCGCAGTTCGTCGAGCAGCACGCGCAGCGCGTCGCCCGACATTTCGCCGTCGAAAACCCGCCGCAACTCCGACATCGACAAGGGCTGCGTCGAACTCAGCAGCACTGCCTCCAGAATGCGCTTGATTTCGCGGGTGTTGTCCGGGGGATCGGGCGGCGACGGTTCGAGCGCGAATTCGGAAGCATCCGGAATCACCTGCCCGTCCGGCGCGATCATCGCCGCCGGCACCTCAGGCGCCGTCGCTGCGTCCGTCATCGTCTCCGGCGTCTCCACTGTCGGCGGGTTCATCGGGCTCGGCATCGTTTCCGTGGTGTGGTTCGTTTCGTCCATCGGCCAACCTCACATAGATGGGAGCAAAAGCTTGTTCCTGGGTCAATACGAGCAAATGCTCGCGCGCCAGTTCGAGCATGGCGAGAAAATGCACGACGACGACCGGCGCCCCCTTGGCGGCATCGAACATCTGTGTGAATTCGACGAAGCCGCCGTTGTCGCGCAGCAGACGAAGGATTTGCCCCATGTGCTCGCGCACCGACAATTCCTCGCGCTGGATCGTGTGGTGCGTGTGCAGCTTGGCCTGGCGCAGGATCGCATTCCAGGCATCGCGCAAATCCTCGGGCTGGACTTCGGGCAATCGCTGCATCAGCGACTTCTCGACCCAGACCTCGGCCCAGTCGAAATCGCGCTCGGCCTGCGGCAAGTCGTCGATCCGCGCTGCCGCGAGCTTCATCTGCTCGTACTCGATCAGGCGCCGCACGAGTTCGGCGCGCGGGTCCTCGGCCTCGCCATCTTCATCGAGGCGCGGCTTGGGCAACAGCATGCGCGACTTGATCTCGATCAGCATCGCCGCCATGACCAGGTAATCGGCCGCCAGTTCGAGGTTCTGCGAGCGCATCGCCTCGACGTAGGTCAGGTACTGTACGGTCAGCGGCGCCATCGGAATGTCGAGGACATTGACGTTGGCCTTGCGGATCAGATACAGCAATAGGTCGAGCGGCCCTTCGAAAGCGTCGAGCATCACCGCCATCGCGTCGGGCGGGATGTACAGGTCGAGCGGCATCTGCTGCATCGGCTCGCCGTAGATGCGCGCGAGCGGCTCCGCCTCGGTCTCGAGAGACGGGGACGCCTGCGCCTCGGCCACGGCCTCCGCCGTGCCCTCTGCGGGCATCTCCGCTGCGTCGTCCGCCAAAGGCGCGCTGATCGTCGTTTCGCTCATGCGTGGAGTTTAGGCGTAATTGAGGCCCATCGCCGCGCGCACGTCGCGCATCGTCTCGCGCGCCAGCACCCCGGCCTTGCGATTGCCTTCGGCGATGATGTCGCGCACCAGCGCCGGTTGGTCCAGGTATTTCTGCGCCCGTTCCTGCATCGGCGCCTGTTCGCGCAGGATGCCGTCGATCACCGGCTGCTTGCACTCGATACAGCCGATGCCGGCACTGCGGCAGCCCTTCTGCACCCAGCCCTTGCACTCGGCATCGGAATAGACCTGATGCAGTTGCCAGACCGGGCAACGATCGGGTTCGCCCGGATCGGTGCGGCGCACGCGCTGGGTGTCGGTCGGCATGCGCTTGATCTTCTGCGTCACCGACGCCGCATCCTCGCGCAGCGTAATCGTGTTGTTATAGGACTTGGACATCTTCTGGCCATCGAGCCCCGGCATTTTCGAGGCTTCGGTCAGGAGATAGCCCGGTTCGACGAGAATCGTCTTGCCGGTGCCTTCGAGATAGCCGAGCAAGCGCTCGCGGTCGTCGGCCGAGAGTTGCGGCAATTCGGCCAGCAGCGCACGGCCCTTGGCCACCGCCTCCTTGTCGCCGTCCTGCTGGAAGCGCGTGCGCAAATGTTCGAAGGAGCGCTTGTTCTTGCTGCCGAGCCGGGCGACGGCTTCCTTGGCCTTTTCCTCGAAGCCCGGTTCGCGCCCGTACATGTGGTTGAAGCGCCGCGCCAGTTCGCGGGTGAATTCGACGTGCGGAATCTGGTCTTCGCCGACCGGCACCTTGTCGGCCCGGTAAATCAGGATATCGGCGCTCATCAGCAACGGATAGCCGAGGAAGCCATAGGTCGTCAGGTCCTTGCCCGACATCTTTTCCTGCTGATCCTTGTAGGTCGGCACGCGTTCGAGCCAGCCGAGCGGCGTCATCATCGAGCACAGGAGGTGCAGTTCGGCATGCTCGGGCACCTGCGACTGGATGAACAGCGTCGCCTTCTCGGGATCGACACCCGCCGCCAGCCAGTCGATGATCATGTCCCAGGTCGCCTTCTCGATACCCTGCGGATCGTCGTACTGGGTCGTCAGCGCATGCCAGTCGGCGACGAAGAACAGGCAGGGATACTCATGCTGGAGCTTGATCCAGTTTTTCAGCACGCCGTGATAGTGGCCGAGATGCAGGCTGCCCGTGGGGCGCATGCCGGAGAGGACGCGTTCTGCGAACATGGTGTCGGTTCGTTTCAGTTGAGTTGGAAGAGGGAAAGAATAGTCTGCTTGAGCAGCGAAACCAAGGGCCAGACGGTGACGTCGAGCACATTGAAATACATCAGCGCGAGTAGGATGAAGAAGCCCCAGCGCTCAAGGCGGGCGAAGCGGATCGCCAGCGACCACGGCAGCAGGCTGACAGCAATGCGACCGCCGTCGAGCGGCGGTAGCGGAATCAGGTTGAGCGCCATCAGCGCCAGATTGATGCCGATACCGACCTGGCACATCAGCGCCAGCGGATAGCTGAATTGATTGACCGGAATCAGGGTATCGACCTTGAGCAGCGCCGCCCAGCCGAGCGCCATGACGAGATTGACCGCTGGCCCGGCCGCCGCGACCCAGAGCATGTCGCGCTTCGGATGGCGCAGCCGGCTGAAATCGACCGGCACCGGCTTGGCCCAGCCGAACAGGAAGGGACTATTGACGAGATAGAGCAGGATCGGCAGCAGGATCGTCCCGAACAATTCAACGTGGCGCAAGGGATTCAGGCTGATGCGCCCGGCCAGCCAGGCGGTCGGATCGCCAAAATAACGCGCGGCATAACCGTGCGCCG
Organism: Propionivibrio dicarboxylicus; assembly: GCF_900099695.1. GTDB lineage: Bacteria > Pseudomonadota > Gammaproteobacteria > Burkholderiales > Rhodocyclaceae > Propionivibrio > Propionivibrio dicarboxylicus. Next base: position 171,825 of record NZ_FNCY01000002.1, read on the forward strand.
CTTCGTGCAGCGTGATGGCCAGCACCACCGGTAGCGCGGCGATCGACAGCGTCTGGATGATCGAGGCGAACTCCATGCTCACTCCAGGCCGAAAGGTTCGAGCGCCCCGCGCCCGGCCCGCACCAGCTGCGGCGGCAGGCTGGTCAGATCGACGACCGTCGTCGGCTCGGTACCGCACCAGCCGCCATCGAGAATCAGGTCGACATGATCGTCGAGCCGGTCCTGGATCTCCCAGCCTTCGGTCAAGGGCGCTTCGTCCCCCGGCAGCATCAGCGTCGAGGTCAGGATCGGTTCGTCGAACACCTCGAGCAGCGCCAGCACGGCCTTGTGATCCGGGATACGCAAACCGATCGTCTTGCGCTTCGGATGCAGCACCCGGCGCGGCAACTCGTGCGTCCCTTCGAGAATGAACACATAACTGCCCGGCGTCGTCGCCTTGAGCAGGCGGTACTGGGCATTATCGACGCGCGCGAACTGGGCGATCTGCGAGAGATCGCGACACATCAGTGTCAGGTGGTGCCGGTCGTCGAGCGCGCGGATGCGGCGAATGCGTTCCATCGCGTCCTTGTCGCCAACGCGGCAACCGAGCGAATAACAGGAATCGGTCGGTATCGCGATGACGCCGCCCGCCTGCAAGACCTCCGCCGCCTGCGCCAGGAAACGCGGCTGCGGATCTTCCGGATGAATCGACAGATAACGTGCCATGTCAGAAAGACTCCCACACGGGCGTCAAGCCCTCGGGCAGGCTGGCCACCCGACCGAGATCGGCATAGCTCTCGTCCGGCCCGTGAAAATCGGACCCGCTGGTCGCCATGAAGCCATATTCGCGGGCGATGCGGCTGTAGGTGCCGACATCGTCGACCGAATGACTGCCGGACACGACCTCGATAGCCTGTCCGCCGCATTGTTTGAATTCGTCCAGCAGCTTGCGCATCTCGCCGCGCGAGAACGCATAGCGGGCCGGGTGTGCGACGGCGGCAATGCCGCCGGCACCGACGATCCAGCCGACGGCTTCGGCCACCGTCGGCCAGCGATGTTCGACATAACCGGGTTTGCCCGGCACCAGATAGGAATCGAAGACGCTGCGAACATCCTTGCAGACACCGGTAGCCGCCAAATGGCGCGCGAAATGCGCGCGGCTGATCAGCTTGGGATTCTCGGCAAAGCGCATGGCGCCCTCGAAGCACCCGGCAATCCCGATTTTTTCAAGCGACTCGGACATGCTCCGGGCACGCACCAGGCGTCCGCTGTGGATCGATGCCAGCCCCCCGGTCAGCGCCGCGTCGTCGGCATCGAAACGATAACCGAGCAAATGCACCTGCGCGCCGCCCCATTCGATCGAGATCTCGACGCCATTGACGAAGCGCATGCCGACCGTCTCAGCCTCCTGACGCGCCCGCGCCAGTCCGCTGACACCGTCGTGGTCGGTCAGCGACAGCAACGAGACGCCGTTGCCGGCGGCGCGGCGCACCAGCGCCTCGGGCGACAACAAACCGTCCGATACGGTGGAATGACAATGAAGATCAACGATGAGCTGCACCAGGAATCGCCGGAAAATTAAACCCTCGATGATAGCACAGACCCCTCTCCGAACACGCCGCACACTGCCCGGCGACGGGGCGACGACGCGCCTGCCGGCGAGCACTGGCGGCTAGCGTCACGAAAGTTTCCTTCGGCAAGGAAGAGCGGAAACGGGTCGGCCGACCCAAACGCAGGATGCCGATCTCAGCGTCGCGAAGACCGGCCGGCACGCCCCTATCCGGGAAGAATCACTGCGGATAGCGAACGAGCTGTCGCTCGCCGGCGCGCTCCGAAAAACGGTTCATCGCCGTCAGGCGTTCCTGCTCCAGTTGAAAGGGCCGTCCGCCATACACCGACGCCGACAGCCAGGCAATTTCCTCGTCGAAAACCGCCTTCCGGATCGCCTTGGCCCAGACTTTCTTGTCCGGATTCCAGCGATAGCCGCGTTGTCTGAGTACATCCTTCGATTCAAACGGCGAGCCCAGCGCGGAAATCCGGATCTCCGCCTCACGGGCATTGACCAGCAAGGCCTGCATGGCCTTCGTCCCGGACGTCGGCAAGTCCGCCTGCAGCACTTCGAGCAAGGCCTGGCAATCGATCGAAGCCCGGTGGCCGGTGAAGTGGAAGCCGCAGCGATAGGCGAGAAACTCGAGCTTGGCCGAAGAGATACCTTCATCGCTCCACGGCACCTGCTGGAACGAACACGCCCAGGCCTTAGTGGCAAAGACCGGCCAGCGTTTTTCGACGAAGGGCCGGTCGAAGCCGGCATTGTGCGCGACGACGAGCGCGACCGGCGCCAGCAGGCGGGCGACTTCGTCATCGTCGATACGCTTGCCGGCCACCATCTCGTCGGTGATGTGGTGGATCTGCGTCGACGCCGGCGGAATCGGCATGCCGGGATCCTCAAGCTGATTGAAGACCTGCAGCACGCGATACGCCTGGCCGGTATCGGGCGCGATCTCGACGAGCACCATGCCAAGTTCGATTACCTTGTCGGCCTGCTGATCAGTGCCGGTGGTTTCGGTATCGAGAATGGCGACCGTGACGAGTTTCTCCGGGCGCTCGCCGACAGCGAAGGACTCACGCGCAACGAGTGGTCGGATGAGGCGATAATCGGCACCGCCAAGCCAGCGCGAAATCGTTTCGATCTGGTCGGGCGTCGGCGGATTCGCAAGGTCGATGACAGGCATGGGGAATCAAGACGATGTAATAACAATACGTCATGGTACCCATTTGTCCTTGCCAGCGCACGCCAGCACCGAAAAACGAAGAAGCGAAGTAGATACGCACGCCATTCGGGACGCCGACAGCCCGGCTTGCACGGCAAAATACAGCCCGTGCAATTACGAACGCTTACATACCGGCCACGATAAATGTGATAAACAGGTAGTTTGCGACGACCAGAGCGCTTCACATCGAATTCAACATCAGGGGGTGTTCACAATCAACCGCTGGATTGCGTTGCACCCTGCGCTGGAACGGCTGCAAGGCGCGTGTCGCAGCGAAGGGTCACTCCCTTCGCAAGACACGCAACGCCGCAGACGACCGGCGCAGGGGCAACCCGAAGGGCAAGGGATTGGCAGGGTGCATCGCGTTGTTGCCGGATGCTTGCATGGATGGCCATGCGGCGCATCCGACGCCTAGCGCTGCGCCCTGCCAGTCCCTTGCGCAACCAACGCTTGATTGTGAACACCCCCTAGAAAAATAGGTTGGTCATGCACGACACAACGGCATCCCTGAGCAAATGCCTTGCCTCTCTCCTGATCCTCAGCCTGTGCGGCTGTGCCGCGGTCGGCCCCGACTATGTCGCCCCGACGCTCAGCGGCAAGGAGGTCCCGGACCAATGGACCTCACGTACCGACGTCCCGCCGGCAACGGAAACGTCGCCCACGGCAAAACCCGAACAGGTGCCGCAATGGTGGGGCGAACTTTCCGACCCGGTGCTTGACCAGCTCGTTACCGAAGCCTTCACCAACAACCCGACGATCGAGGCGGCCATCGCCCGCCTGCGGCAATCGCGCGCGGCCTATACCCAGAGTGCGGCCGCGGGATCGCCCGCGGCCAGCGCCGGCGCGTCGAGCCAACGGGCGACGGATTCGTCGGGCACGCTGGCGACCGAATCCTGGCTATCGATGAATGCCTCCTGGGAACTCGATTTCTTCGGCTCGGTGCGCCGCGCCAAGGAAGGTGCCCTGGCCCGCGAAGGCGTCCAGCTGGCGACGCTGGCCGATGTCCGGGTCAGCCTCTCGGCCGACGTGGCCGATGCCTACCTGAGTCACCGCGCCTGCCAGTCGCGCCTCGAACTGACCGAACAGGACCTAGTTTCGCGCGAAGCCACGGAAAAACTCACGGCCGACAGCATCAGCGCCGGCTTTACCGCGCCCTACCAGGGCATTCGCAGCACGGCCTCGGTGGCCGAGGCCAAGACCCAGGTAGCGGCAACGCGTTCCCAGTGCGAACAGATCGAGAACCTGCTGACGCGGCTGACCGGCATGGCGCGGCCGGGATTGATGAAACTGCTGGCCGAGCGACCGACCGGACTCGCCCGGTTGCCGGTGCCGAAACACTTCAGCATCGCCATTCCGCGCGATGCCCTGATGCAGCGGCCGGACATCCGCGCCGCCGAGCGTGCCGTCGCCGCGGCCTCGGCCGACATCGGCCTGGCCGAGGCTGACCGCTATCCGCGCATCGCCCTCAACGGCACCCTCGGGTATGCCGCGAACAGCACCAGCGGCAGCGGCGCGTTGTCGTTCGGCACCTGGTCCTTCGGCCCCTCGATCAGCCTGCCGATTTTCGACGGCGGCCGCCGCAAGGCCGCGGTGGAGATCGCCAGGAGCAAATACGACGAGTCGCTGGCGAACTACAAATCGACGACACGGCGGGCGATCCAGGAAGTCGAGGACGCGCTGACCCGTTATGCTGCCACGCACGAACGCGCCGAAAACGCGCGACAGTCGGCGGACCAGTACCAACACTTTTTCGACGCAGTCGAACTCCGCTACCGCGAAGGTGCCAACAACCTGCTCGAACTCGAGGACGCCCGGCGCGCCATGCTGACAGCGCAAAAGACGCTGCTTGGCGTCCAGCACGAGCGCCTGCAGGCCTGGATCGCGCTCAACCGGGCCACTGGCGGTGCCGCCCAATTCGACCCGGACGCCGCGACGCCGGGCCCTCTTTCCGACAAGCGATGAATATTGACCGGACCCCGATTTATGCGCTCACCTGAACACAGCGACCTGACTTTCCGATTTGCCCGACGCGCCGCACTCCTGATCGCCCTCGCCTCTGCCCTGATCAGCGGCGTGGTGGCGCAGACGCATCCCCCCGCCGAAGCGCCGGCGAAAAGCGCCGTCCCGGAACGCAGCAACAAGGAATCGACGACGCCCCCGAGCAGCAGTGCCGAACCGGTCATCCCGCAGGTAGCGATCGTCCGCCCCAAGCAGCAGAGCTGGCCGGCGGCGGTCGACGCTCAGGGCAACATCCAGCCCTGGCAGGAAATTCATATCAGCGCAGAAGTCGATGGCCTGCGCGTCAACAGCGTGCTCGCCAGTCTGGGCGACGTCGTCAAGAAAGGCCAGGTGCTGGCCCGCCTCAATTCGGCCTCGGTCGAAGCCGAACTCGATTCGGCGACGGCGCAGCTCAACGAAGCCAAAGCCGCGCAAGCGCAAGCCGCCTCGACGCTCGAACGCGCCACCCGGCTGGCGCCTTCGGGCGGCATCAGCAAGCAGGAACTGACGCTCTACGAAACGCAAAAACGCACGGCCGACGCACGTTATTCGGCCGCGCTCGCCCTCGTCAAAAAGCAGCAGCTCCGGCTCGAACAGGCGACGATCGGCGCTCCCGATGACGGCGTGATTTCGTCGCGCACGGTCGTCGAAGGCGCCATCGTCCAGACCGGCAACGAACTCTTCCGGATGATCCGGCAAGGCCGCCTGCAATGGCGCGCCGAAGTCCCCGGCGACCTCCTGCTGAGGGTCGCACCGGGACAAGAGGTACTGGTCAAGAGCCCGCTCGGCGAAGCCATCAAGGGCCGCGTTCGCCAGGTATCCCCGACCATCGACGTCGCCACCCAGAAGGGCGCGGTCTTCGTCGACCTCCCGACCGACAGCAACCTCAAGGCGGGACTGTCCGTGAGCGGCACATTGAATGCCGGAAAACGCCAGGTGCTGGCGCTGCCGGCCTCGGTCATTCGCAGCCGCAACGGGGTCGAGACCGTGCTGACGGTAAATCAGGACAACAGGATCGAGATCGTCGAAATCAAGACCGGCGAACGCCGCGACAAGTTCGTCGAAGTCCTCTCGCCGCTGGACGAAAAGACACGCGTGCTTGCCGACAAGATCGACACACTGACGCCCGGAGACAGCGTCAGTATCCTGCCACGGGCCGCAGCCCCGGCTGCCCCCGCCATCCCCGCTCCGACGCCCGCCAACTGACCGTCCCGCCCGGCGCGGGACCGCAGGACGGCGCGTACCCCGACCCAGCCCGGCGACGCCAACCTGTCATTGGAAAGTCGCCGAAATCCATCTACCATCGGGAGTGGATCCGGCCGACGCCTCTCGCATCACCCTCCGCCGTTCGCCGACGTCCGGATACGCCGCACAACCAGAAGAAGGGGGTCACATGGCACTCGTTCTCTCCGCAACGCAAGGGCACACCGGCATCATCACGCTCAACCACAGTGAAAAGCGCAACGCCCTGAGCGAAGCGCTGGTCCACGAACTGATCGGAGTGCTCGACGACTTCCGGCATCGGGAAATCCGCGCCGTCATCCTGCGCGCCCAGCCCGGCATCAAGGTCTGGTCGGCCGGACACGACGTTAACGAACTGCCCGGTCGCGGCCGCGACCCGCTCGGCTGGAATGACCCCTTGCGCATCCTGATCCGCACCCTCCAGGAATACCCGGCACCGATCATCGGACTGATCGAGGGCAGCGTCTGGGGCGGCGCCTGCGAGGTCGCGATGGCCTGCGACATCCTCGTCATCACGCCCGACGTCAGCTTCGCCATCACCCCGGCCAAGATGGGCGTACCCTACAACATCGGCGGCCTGCTGACGCTGCTCAACATGATCCCGCTGCCGATCGTCAAGGAAATGCTGTTCACCGCCGAACCCTTGCCGTCCGACCAGGCCTTCAATCTCGGCATCGTCAATTACGTCAAACCCGCCGACGAAATCGAGGCCTTCGTCGGCAACATCGCCGACCGCATCGCACTCAACTCGCCGCTCAGCATCGGCGTCATGAAGGATGCATTACGCCTGCTGTCGAGCGCGCACGCAGTCAGTCCGGAACTCTTCGAGCGCATCCAGGGCATGCGCCGGATCGTCTATGACAGCGAGGATTATCAGGAAGGCATCCGCGCCTTCCGCGAGAAGCGCAAGCCCAAGTTCCCGGGCAAGTGAGGGATCGGGTCGGTCGCTTGCCATCGGCCATCGATTGCGTCACACTGGCCCTTGTCCGCATGACTGACGCGAATCAGGGGAGGCGACACCCCGAGGGAGTGCGGACCTGGGTGAAAACCCGGTAAAGCCGCGCGTCTGGGCGTATTCCTGCTGGCCGACAGCAGGGAGCGCCCACCGGTTCTCCCCGTTGCGACCAGCCCAACACGTTTGTGGAGGTCGCCATGCAACAATCATCGCAGTCCATTCAATCCGCATTTCCCCTGCTCTCCTCGTCCGATCCGCAACTCGCCGCGCTGCTCGTCGATGAAGAACATCGTCAACGCGACAAGATCCGCCTGATCGCCTCGGAAAACTACGTTTCCGGCGCCGTACGCGAAGCCTGTGCCTCGGTCATCACCAACCAGTATTCGGAAGGCTATCCCGGGGCCCGCTATTACGAAGGCCAGCAGATCGTCGACCAGGTCGAACGTCTCGCGATCGACCGCGCCAAGGCGCTGTTCGGCGCCGAGCACGTCAATGTCCAGCCGCACTCCGGCTCGCCCGCCAACCTCGCCGTCTACCTCGCCTTTCTCAAGCCCGGCGACACCGTGCTGGCGATGCAACTCGCCCATGGCGGCCACCTGACGCACGGCTCGAAAGCCTCGATCACCGGCAAACACTGGAACGTCGTGCATTACGGCCTCGACCCGCAGACGCGGCGGCTCGACACCACGGCGATCCGCGAACTGGCGCTGCAACATCGGCCGAAACTGCTGATCGCCGGCCACTCCGCCTATCCGCGCCTGCTCGATTTCGCCGCTTTCCGGGCGATTGCCGACGAGGTCGGCGCCCTCCTGATGGTCGACATGGCCCATTTCGCCGGCCTCGTCGCCGGCGGCGCCCATCCCTCGCCGGTTCCCTATGCCGATGTAGTCACGACGACGACGCACAAATCCTTGCGCGGTCCGCGCGGCGCCATGATCCTGTGCCGCGCCGAACATGCGGCAAAGATCGACAAGGCGGTGTTTCCCGGCCTGCAGGGCGGTCCGCACAACGCCATCACCGCGGCGATCGCGGCGACGCTGAACGAAGCCCTGCGCCCCGAGTTTGCCACCTATGCGGCGCAGTGCGTGACCAATGCCCGTGCGCTCGCCGACGAACTCATGTCAAACGGATTCGAACTGGTCACCGGCGGCACCGACAACCACCTGATCCTGATCGACCTGCGCAACAAGGGCATCGGCGGCAAACCGCTGGCGGCGGCGCTCGACCGCGCCGGCCTCGTCACCAATTACAACGCGGCCCCCTGGGATGACCAGCCACCGCAGAATCCGTCAGGATTGCGCCTCGGCTCGCCGTCGATGACGACACGCGGATTCGGCGAAACGGAATTCCGGCAGATCGCCCGATGGCTCGCCCGCGTGGTCGACTCCGGACTCGATGAAAGTGTCATCACGACGGTGGCAGCGGAAACCGGCGCGCTCTGCCGACGGTTTCCACTTCCCTGAGTTGCGGCCACACTGACTGTTTTCCAGTCAAAATGAGATAAGCGTCAGCGAAACCGGCTCACGTCACAACGGGCTGGTTTCGGCGAACTTCAGCGCCGAATCGACGAAGTGGAACAGAACCGTCGGGGGGAACCAGCCAGACGCCGGGCGCAGGACTTTCTTGACCGACTGGTCGAGCTGCAGTTCGATCCGGTACGAGGCCGGGAAAGTTGTGTCCCAGCGCGGAAGAACCTTCTTGAGATAGTCGAGTTGCAGGCTTTCGTCGCGAATGACGCCCATGGTTTCGAGCAGGCTCAGCTTCGGCCAGTGCTCGCCGCCCGGACGCCCGTAGGAAACGATGCTGAGAAAACGGTTGAAACTGCGGTAAAACTTGTCACTCGGTTCGACGAGCTTGCCATTCGAATAAATGGCATCCATGAAATAGGTCACCGTGTGGTTCTTCGGCGCCCGCTTGGCCCACTGGTAGAGGATGTCGTGCAAGGACGCCGACATGCAGGCTTCGAGATGCCCGCCGACGATATAAAGATGATCGGCCGACAGATCGAAGCTGATCTCGCCACCGGCGGAGGAGACCCAGTAGTCCGGGTTGCAGTCCTCCATGAAATAGAATTTTTCCGGCGACTCATCGACGAGATAGATCACCGGTATCCGTTTCGACTTGGCAAAACGAACGGCCTCGTCCACGCCCCGTTTCGTCGAATACCGCGCGTCATAGGTCGACGTCTCATGCACGACGATCATCACCGAATCGCCCTGGATATGGATATGGGACGGCACGGTCGTCCGGGCCTCCTGGCACGCCCAGGACAACGAGAACCAAAACACGCCGAGCACGACGACCCAGAAATTCCTGACGGTCATGGCGATTTGATCAGAAAAATGTAATGACGGGATTATGAGCACGGCAAAACAAGGCCGTAGCAACGGAAATAATTTGAAATGACTTTTTCCTCCCGGGCGATTTTCGGCGCTGGCTTGCCGTCACCGCCCCCCTCGCGTTATAGTTCGGCCGCGAACGGGAGAGAGCGGAAAGAGCGATCCCCGCCGCCGAAGGCGCAATCCACCCGAAAACGCTCAGGCAAAAGGACCGTTCGTGCAATGAACTCTGGAGAGCGGCGCCCGGCAGTTGCACGGAGCGCCCACCGATGGGGCAACACGGCACCGCCTGCGGGCCGTGATAATCTCTCAGGTACCAAGGACAGGGGGGTGAACTCGAGACGAGTTCGCCCTTTTTTTGTTTCCGAAATTCAACGCCTTTTCCAAGGACTTGAAATGACACAGAAAACTGTCCTCAACGAAACCCATCGCCGGCTTGGCGCCCGCATGGTCGATTTCGGCGGCTGGGACATGCCGCTTCACTACGGTTCGCAGATTGAGGAGCACCACGCCGTGCGCCGCGACTGCGGCATGTTCGACGTCTCGCACATGTGCGCCGTCGATATTGCCGGCGCCGACGCAAAAGCCTTCCTGCTGCGCCTCATCGCCAACAATGTCGACAAGCTCAAGGAACCCGGCAAGGCCCTCTACAGCGCCATGCTCAACGAATCCGGCGGCGTCGTCGACGACCTGATCGTTTATTTCGTCGCCGACGGCCAGTACCGCATGGTCATCAACGCCGGCACCGCCGAAAAGGATCTCGCCTGGATGGCTGCCCGCCTCGCCGACTGGCAGCTCGATGTCGCCGTCGTGGCGCGCCGCGACCTGGCGATCATCGCCCTGCAGGGCCCGAACGCCAAGGCGCGTGTCTGGCAGGTCCGGCCCGACGCGCGTGCCGCCACCGAAGCGCTGAAGCCCTTCTACTCGGTCAGTGTCGGCGACTGCTTCATCGCCACGACAGGCTATACCGGCGAAACCGGTTTCGAGATCACGCTGCCGGCCAGCCAGGCCGAAACGTTCTGGCAGCAATTGCTCGATGCCGGCGTCGCGCCGATCGGCCTCGGCGCCCGCGACACCCTGCGCCTTGAAGCCGGCATGAACCTCTACGGCCAGGACATGGATGAATCCGTGTCACCGCTCGACGCCGGCCTCGCTTGGACCGTCGATCTCGACAGCCCGCGCGATTTCGTCGGTAAACCGGCGCTGCTCGCCCAGCCGCAGCAGAAACAGTTTCTCGGTCTGGTACTGCTCGACAAGGGCGTGCTGCGCGCCCACCAGAAGGTCGTCACCGCGCAGGGCGACGGCGAGATCACCAGCGGCAGCTTCTCGCCTTCGCTGCAACAGTCCGTTGCACTGGCGCGCTTGCCGCTCGCCACCGCCATCGGCGACACCGTCCAGGTCGATATCCGCGGCAAGCTGCTCGCCGCCAAGGTCGTCAAACCCTGTTTTGTCCGCAACGGCAAAGCCCTCGTCTAAACCACCGATCCCCAGGAGTTCCGCATGAACATTCCCGCCAACCTGAAGTACACCAAGAGCCACGAATGGGTGCGCGTCGAATCCGACGGCACGGTCACCGTCGGCATCACCGACCACGCCCAGGAACTGCTCGGCGACCTCGTCTTCGTCGAACTGCCGGATATCGGAAAAACGCTGGCGGCCGAACAGGAAGCCGCGATCGTCGAATCGGTCAAGGCCGCCTCCGACGTCTACGCGCCAATCGCCGGCACGGTGATCGAGGTCAACGGCGCCGTCCCCGACGCGCCCGAGAGCGTCAACCAGGATGCCTACGCCGCCTGGCTGTTCAAGCTGAAGCCGGCCAACGCCGCCGATGTCGATGCCCTGCTCGACGCCGCTGCCTACGCCGCCTGCGCCGACGAATAATCCGGCCGATTTCCGTCGATTTCTGTCGCACCGGCGCAAGCCGGTGCATGGCGATTTGAGGCCCCGGATTCCGGCCGTCGCCGCCATGACACTTTCTTCGCCCCGCCACCCTCTTTGCGCTTTTTGACGCTTCCGCCATGCCCACAATGCCACCGCTCTCCGCGCTCGAGCAGCGCGACGAATTCATCGCCCGTCATATCGGCCCGTCGCCCGACGACATCCCGGCCATGCTGGCGGCCATCGGCGCACCCGACCTCGAGACGCTGATCGACGAAACCGTTCCGGCCGCCATCCGGCTGCCGGCGCCCTTGCCGCTCGCCGAGCCGCGCCCTGAAGCCGAGGCGCTGGCGGCACTGAAGGCGATGGCGCGCAAGAACAAGCTGTACAAGTCGCTGATCGGCATGGGCTATGCCGACACGCGGACGCCGACCGTCATCCTGCGCAACGTGCTCGAGAATCCGGGCTGGTACACGGCCTATACGCCCTACCAGGCAGAAATCGCCCAGGGGCGCCTGGAAGCGCTGCTCAACTACCAGCAGATGGTCATCGACCTGACCGGCCTCGAACTCGCCAACGCCTCGCTGCTCGACGAAGCCACCGCCGCCGCCGAGGCGATGACGATGGCACGGCGCATCAGCAAGTCGGCGTCGAACCGTTTCTTCGTCGATGCCGGCTGCTTCCCGCAGACGATCGACGTGCTCAAGACGCGTGCCGGCTACTTCGGTTTCGAACTCGTCTTCGGCGCGCCCGAGGAAGCCGCCGACGAAGCGGTCTTCGGCGCCCTCTTCCAGTATCCGAACGACTCCGGCGAAGTCATCGACCTCAGCGAGCCGATCGCCGCGGTCAAGGCGCAGGGCGGCGTTACCGCCGTCGCCGCCGACCTGTTGGCGCTGGTGCTGCTCAAGTCGCCGGGCGAAATGGGCGCCGACATCGCGCTCGGCTCGACCCAGCGCTTCGGCATCCCGATGGGATTCGGCGGTCCGCACGCCGCCTTCTTCGCCACGCGCGACGAACACAAGCGCTCGGTCCCCGGCCGCATCATCGGCGTCACGGTCGATGCGCGCGGCAAGCGCGCGCTGCGGATGGCGCTGCAGACACGCGAACAGCATATCCGGCGCGAGAAAGCCAACTCCAACATCTGCACCTCGCAGGTGCTGCTCGCCAACATGGCCGGCATGTACGCCGTCTATCACGGACCGCAGGGGCTGCGCACGATCGCCGAACGCATCCACCGTTTCACCCAGCTGTTCGTCACCGCGGCGACACATGCCGGCGTCGACGTGCTGACGACGCATGCTTTCGACACCGTCTGGGTCGACCTCGGCAGCCACGCACCGCTCGTCTATGAAGGCGCGCTGGCGGCCGGCTACACCCTGCGCCGCGTCGCCGACGGTGTGCTCGGCTTCGCCTTCAACGAGACGACGACGCGCGATGACGTCGCCGCGATGATCACGCTGGTCGTCGGTTTCCCGCCCAACCTCGACGCCATCGACGCACGCCTCGCCGAGGGCGAAGCGCTGCTGCCAGACGCCCTGCGCCGCCAGGATGCGATCCTGACGCATCCGGTCTTCAACCGCTACCACACCGAGCACGAGATGCTGCGCTACCTGAAGCGCCTGCAGAACAAGGATCTGGCGCTCGATCACTCGATGATCTCGCTCGGTTCGTGCACGATGAAGCTCAACGCGACAAGCGAGATGATTCCGATCTCCTGGCCGGAATTCGCCCAGATGCATCCGTTCGCGCCGCTCGACCAGGCGCGCGGCTACATGGAGATGATCGGTACGCTCGAAAACTGGCTTAAGACGATCACCGGCTTCGATGCCATCAGCCTGCAGTCGAACTCGGGCGCCCAGGGCGAATATGCCGGCATCGTCGCCATCCGCCGCTATCACGAGAGCCGCGGCCAAGGTCACCGCAACATCTGCCTGATCCCGCGCTCCGCGCACGGCACCAACCCGGCGACGGCGCAGATGTGCGGGCTCGAGATCGTCGTCGTCAATTGCGATGACAATGGCAACGTCGATGTCGCCGACCTGACGGCCAAGGCGGCGCAGCATGCCGACACGCTCGCCTGCCTGATGATCACCTATCCGTCGACGCACGGCGTCTTCGAGGAAGCGATCGGCGACATCTGCGCGATCATTCACGCCCACGGCGGTCAGGTCTACATGGACGGCGCCAACCTCAACGCCCAGGTCGGTCTCACCTCGCCCGGCCACATCGGCGCCGACGTCAGCCACATGAACCTGCACAAGACTTTCGCCATTCCGCACGGCGGCGGCGGCCCCGGCATGGGTCCGATCGGTCTCAAGGCGCATCTCGCACCGTTCATGGCCAACCACGCCGTGCAGCCGATCGACGGACCGCACGAAGGACAGAGCGCGGTGTCGGCGGCCCCCTGGGGCTCGGCCTCGATCCTGCCGATCTCGTGGATGTACATCGCCATGCTCGGCGGACGCGGTCTCACGCGCGCCACCGAAGTCGCCATCCTCAATGCCAACTACATTGCCGCGCGACTGAAGCCGCACTACCCGGTGCTCTACACCGGCAGCCAGGGCCGCGTCGCGCACGAGTGCATCCTCGACATCCGCCCGATCAAGGCGGCCACCGGAATCGCCGAGATCGACATCGCCAAGCGCCTGATGGACTACGGTTTCCACGCGCCGACAGTCAGTTTCCCGGTCGCCGGCACGATCATGGTTGAACCGACCGAATCGGAATCGAAGGCCGAACTCGACCGCTTCATCGCGGCGATGATCTCGATCCGCGAGGAAATCCGGAAAATCGAGCAAGGCTTGTGGCCGGCGGGGAACAATCCGCTCAAGCACGCGCCGCACACGCAGGCCGACATCGTCGCCGACTGGGACCGCCCCTACAGCCGCGAAGAGGCGGTTTTCCCGCTGGCGTTCGTGCGCGACAACAAGTTCTGGCCGAGCGTCAACCGCATCGACGACGTCTACGGCGATCGCAACCTGTTCTGCGCCTGCACGCCGATGGAGGACCTCGGCTAGCGCTGAAACACGAAGGCCCCCGTCGTCAGGCGAGGGCCTTCGGCATCAAGGCGCCGCGATCCGGGCCAGCGCCGCGCGGATCGATTCGGCGTCGTGCGGACGCACGAGGCGCTCGACTTCCTTGCCGTCGCGCAAAAAAATCAGGCTCGGCCAGAGCTTGACCGTGAACGAGCGGCCGAGAGGCCGTCCCTTGCCGTCCTCGACGCGGATATGGCGAACGCCCGGAAACCCGGTAAACGCCTCGGCAATCAGCGGCTGAGCCGCCTGGCAGTGCTCGCACCACGGCGCGCCAAACTCGAGCAGCGTCGCGCCGGCCAGGGCGTCGATCTCGCTACGTACCGGCTCGACGGCCACAAATGTCGCATTCAGTCCCATCGCATTCCTTTCGTTTCAACAACGCGCACCATGACGGTCGCAAAACCACATTATATCGGCGTCGAAACCACACCTTAAGCGAAACGCCGGCAAAAGGGGCTAGCGGACGGACCGCGATGCTATACTCGTCGGCAGTTTCCTTGCACCGGCGGATCGCCAATGCCGGTCGTAGATAAAGAGGGATACCCATGAACGCCCCCACCGCCTCTCTCATCCTCACCGCCATCGGCGACGACCGCCCCGGCCTCGTGGAATCCCTGGCCGCGACAATCTCCCGTCATGACGGCAACTGGCTGGAATCGTCGATGTCGCATCTGGCGGGAAAATTCGCCGGCATCGTCAACATTGCCTTGCCGGCCGACCGGATCGACGGTCTCAAGGCCGACCTTGCCACGCTGCAGGGGCTTCGGGTCACGGCGGAAATCTCCGATGCCGCAGCGAAAGAAAGCGGCCAGCGCAAGCTCAAGCTCTCGCTTGTCGGCCACGACCGGATCGGCATCGTCAAGGAGGTCTCGCAAGTACTGGCGCGACAAGCGATCAACGTCGAGTCGCTGACCACCTTCACCTCGAGCGCCGCGATGTCGGCCAGCACGCTGTTCCACGCCGTCGCCGAACTCACCGCGGCGCCTTCGCTCGACGCGCGGGCGCTCAAGCACGAACTCGAAACGCTTTCGAACGACCTCATGGTCGATATCACGCTCGACGAAACCATCAACTGACAGCGCCGCGCTTTCATGGCCCCCGCCCAGCAACGCCTGACAACCCATTCGCGCCTGATTGTCGTCATCTTTTTCCTGATGTGCGGCGGCTTCGTGTTGACCTCGTTGAGCACCTATTACGTTTCCCGGGCTGAAATTCGCGACGCGATCATTAACACGGAACTGCCGCTCACCGCCGACAACATCTATTCGGAAATCCAGAAAGACCTGGTCCGCCCGACGCTGATTGCCTCGATGATGGCGCGCGACACCTTCCTGCGTGACTGGGTGCTCGTCGGCGAGCGCAACACCCCGCAAATGACGCACTACCTGAACGAGATCCGGAACCACTACGGCGCCACGAGCAGCTTCTTCGTCTCCGACCGAACACACGCGTACTACTCGACGCGCGG
Organism: Propionivibrio dicarboxylicus; assembly: GCF_900099695.1. Taxonomy (GTDB): domain Bacteria; phylum Pseudomonadota; class Gammaproteobacteria; order Burkholderiales; family Rhodocyclaceae; genus Propionivibrio; species Propionivibrio dicarboxylicus. The sequence goes on from NZ_FNCY01000002.1 coordinate 187,490, forward strand.
CATTCTCCGCAAGGTCAATGACCAGGATCCGCGCGACGCCTGGTATGCCCGTGTTCGCAGCATGAAGGAAACGCATGAGATCAATGTTGATTCGGACGAGCCCCCCCCCGGAGCGATGTCCATCACCATCAACCACCGAGTGCTCGACTACAACGGCAATTTCATCGGCGTCACCGGCGTCAGCCTCTCCGCCGATACGGTCACTCGCCTGGTCGACGAATACCAGAAGCGCTACGGCCGCAACATCCTTCTAACCGACGCCGAAGGCAAGATCATCCTGCGCGGCAAGGCACCCCGTAACGCCGGCGGCCAGTCCGCCCCTGCCTCCGACATCTTCAAGACCCCGGGATTGCGCGACATCGCTCCGGCGATCCTGAAGGCCAGCAGCGCCTCGTTCGAATACACGAACGACGGCGAGCGCCACTTCATCAACGTCCGCGCCCTTCCCGAACTCAAGTGGTTCCTGATCGTCGACAAGCCCGCGCACCAGGCATACAGCGCGGTACAGCGAAGCCTCTTGATCAACCTGCTGCTATGCCTCACCACCACGATGATCGTGCTGGGGATCGTTCATCTCGCACTCCTGCGCCATCAGCAGCAACTCGAAGTCATCGCCACTACCGACCGCCTGACGGGCCTCGCCAACCGCCGCGCGCTCGACGTCCTGTTGAAGCAGAAAATCCACGAAGCAAGCCGTCAAAAAACGCCGCTGACGGCCATCCTGATCGATATCGACCATTTCCGGACGATCAACGACACGCGCGGCCAACTCGCCGGCGACCGCATCCTCAGCGAGATCGCCCAAACCTTGCGCAACAACCTGCGCGCGTCTGACGTCGCTTGCCGCTGGGGCGGTGAAGAATTCCTCATCTCGCTGGCCGATACCGACCTCGAGGCGGCCACGCAAGTCGCCTGTACGCTCAGGGAAAAAATCGAAAACAGCCTGTATTTCTTCGAGAACGAAGCGCTGCGCGTCAGCGTCAGCGCCGGCGTCTCGCTTTTCCGCACCGGCGAGACGGTAGACGACTTCGTCGCCCGTGCCGAAGCGATGCTCCAGCGTGCCAAGGAAGAAGGCCGCAACCGGGTCTGCCGCGAGCCGATCGAATCGAACTGAGTCCGCTCCCGACCGCCGGCTTCGGATTTCCGCAATAGCATTGTCCTACCCATTTTTGATATACCTATGGGATTGGCGTTTTGTGCTTGCACAACGTCAATCTTCGCAATGCCTCACTCTGAAGGAAGAGGAAACATTCCATGAAAAAAACAACACTCAGAAGTATCGCCGCCATAGCACTTGCCTCGCTCGGGCTGTTGTGCGCAGGGACCGCGGCGGCCTCCGATGCCACCACCAACAAATACAGCAACATATCCCTCGACGAACTGCACAAGGGTAAGAAGGTGACCTGTGTCGGTTGTCATGAAGAAAAGCAGCAGGACAAGATCGCCGTCGACGACAACGAAACGGTCGTGAACGCGACCTGCGTCGAATGCCACGGCACGCTCGGCGAACTCGCCGCCTCAGCCAAGGGGCATATCACCCCGCACCGTTCGCACCTGGGTCAGATTGCCTGCACGTCCTGCCATAGCGGACACAGCCAGTCGAAGGTCTACTGCAACAACTGCCACACCTTCGACATGTCGATCCCGGGCGGCAAGGCGCCGGTCAAGAAGGTCGAGCGCCTGGCGATCAACGCCCGCGGCGTCGAGAAGACCGATGTCCTCGTCATTGGCGCCGGCGCAGCCGGATTCACCGCCGCGATCACCGCGCATGACGGTGGCGCCAAAGTCATCCTGGTCGAAAAGCAGCCGATCACCGGCGGCAACAGCGCGCTGTCGGCCGGCGGCATGAACGCGACCGAAACCGTCTTCCAGAAGAAGAAAGGCATCAAGGATTCGGTCGACGTGATGATCAGCGACACGATGAAGGGCGGCGGCAACGCCAATGACGCCGAACTGGTCAAGATCCTGGCGACCAAGTCGGCCTCGTCGGTCGACTGGCTGACCTCGATCGGTGCCGACATCAGCGACATCGGCCAGATGGCCGGCGCGACCAACTACCGCACGCACCGTCCGACTGGCGGCGCGGCCGTCGGCTCGCACATCACCAACGTGCTGAAGAAGAATGCTGCCGACCGCAAGCTCGACGTGCGCGTCAATAGCAAGGTGCTCAAGCTCGTCGAAGACGGCTCGGGCCGCGTCATCGGCGCCGTCATCGAAGGCAAGCACAGTGGCACCTACACCATCCTCGCCAAAGTCGTTGTCATGACCGCCGGCGGCTTCTCGGCCAATCAGGGAATGATCGGCCAGTACCAGCCGCAATACGTCGGCATGACGACGTCGAACCAGCCGGGCGCGACCGGCGACGGCATGCTGATCGGCGAACAGGCCGGCGGCCAGCTGATCGACATGAAGGAAATCCAGATCCACCCGACCGTCGCAGCCGGCAGCCGCATCCTGATCACCGAAGCCGTGCGCGGCAACGGTGCGATCCTGATCAACCGCGACGGCAAGCGCTTCGTGAACGAGCTGACGACGCGCGACAAGGCTTCGCAGGCGACGCTGGCGCAGCCGGGCGGCTCGGCCTACCTGGTCTTCGACTCGGTGATCCACAAGAGCCTCAAGCAGATCGACGGCTACTTCGAACTCGGCCTCGTCAAGGAAGGCGACTCGGTCGAGGCGCTGGCCAAGGCGATCGGCGCCCCGGCCGATGTGCTGGCACGCAGCATCGACACGTACAACAAGTCGTTCGACGCCAAGAAGGACAGCGAATTCGGCCGTCCGGACATGCCGCGCGCGATCCGCACGGCGAAGTTCTACGCCATCGAAGTCAAGCCCGGCATCCACTACACGATGGGCGGCCTGAAGATCAACCGCGACACGCAAGTCATCGGCAAGGACGGCAAGATCGTTGCCGGCCTGTTGGCGGCGGGTGAAGTCACCGGCGGTGTGCACGGCAAGAACCGCCTCGGCGGCAACTCGATCTCCGAGACGATCACCTTCGGCCGCATCGCCGGCGCCAACGCGCTCAAGATGGTCAAGGACAGCAAGTAAGCTGATTCAAGTAACGCAAGAAGGCGGACCGATAAGCGGTCCGCCTTTTTTATTCCCGCATCGCAACGCGCCACACAGCGGCTGGCTCGGGTAAACTTGCGGTTTTTCCATTTTCATTCTCGAAATCAACGCCCATGGCCCAATACGTAATGTCGATGCTGCGCGTCAGCAAGATCGTTCCCCCGAAGCGTCAGATCATCAAGGACATCTCGCTCTCCTTCTTCCCCGGCGCCAAGATTGGCCTGCTCGGCCTCAACGGCTCAGGCAAGTCGACGGTGCTGCGCATCATGGCCAACGTCGACAAGGAATACGACGGTGAAGTCCAGCATCTGGCCGGCATCAAGATCGGCTACCTGCCGCAGGAACCGCAGCTCGACCCGGAAAAGACGGTCCGCCAGGAAGTCGAATCGGGCATGGGCGAAGTCATGGAAGCGCAGGCCAAGCTCGAAGCGGTTTATGCCGCCTACGCCGAGCCCGATGCCGATTTCGACAAGCTCGCCGAAGAACAGGCACGTCTGGAAGCGATCATCGCCACCGCCGGCTCGGACACCGAAAACCAGATGGAAATCGCCGCCGACGCGCTGCGCCTGCCGCCCTGGGACGCCGCGATCGGGAAGCTTTCCGGCGGCGAAAAGCGCCGCGTCGCGCTGTGCAAGCTGCTGCTCTCGCGCCCCGACATGCTGCTGCTCGACGAACCGACCAACCACCTCGACGCCGAATCGGTCGAATGGCTGGAGCAGTATCTCTGCCGCTTCCCCGGCACGGTCGTCGCCGTCACCCACGATCGCTACTTCCTCGACAACGCCGCCGAGTGGATCCTCGAACTCGACCGCGGCCACGGCATTCCCTGGAAGGGCAACTATTCCTCCTGGCTGGAGCAGAAGGAAGCCCGCCTGGAAACCGAGCAGAAGCAGCTCGACGCTCACATGAAGGCGATGAAGCAGGAACTCGAGTGGGTGCGCTCCAACCCGAAGGCCCGACAGGCCAAGAGCAAATCGCGTATCGCCCGCTTCGAGGAGATGTCGAGCGTCGAATACCAGGCACGCAACGAAACGCAGGAAATCTTCATCCCGGTCGCCGAACGACTCGGCGGCAAGGTCATCGAATTCAACGGCGTCAGCAAGGGCTTCGGCGACCGTCTCCTGATCGACAACCTCAGCTTCAGTGTTCCGCCCGGCGCCATCGTCGGCATCATCGGCCCGAACGGCGCCGGCAAATCGACGCTGTTCCGCATGATCACCGGCACCGAAACGCCGGATAGCGGCAGCGTCGACATCGGCCCGACGGTGAAGATGGCCTACGTCGATCAGAGCCGCGAGGATCTCTCCGATACCAAGACCGTGTTCGACGAACTCTCGGAAGGCCGCGACATCATCCAGATCGGCAAATTCGAGATGCCGAGCCGCGCCTACATCGGCCGCTTCAACTTCAAGGGCGGCGATCAGCAGAAGATCGTCGGCAAGCTCTCCGGCGGCGAACGCGGCCGGCTGCATCTGGCCAAGACGCTGATGACCGGCGGCAACCTGCTGCTGCTCGACGAACCCTCGAACGACCTTGACGTCGAAACGCTGCGCGCCCTCGAAGATGCGCTGCTCGAATTCGCCGGCTGCGCGATGATCATCTCGCACGACCGCTGGTTCCTCGACCGTATCTGCACGCACATCCTCGCCTGCGAAGGCGAATCGCAATGGAGCTTCTTCGCCGGCAACTACCAGGAATACGAGGAAGACAAGAAAAAGCGGCTCGGCGAAGAAGGCGCCAAGCCGAAGCGCATCCGCTACAAGCCGATCAGCCGCTGATTACCGGCTTGCCCAGCAAAAGGCCCGCAGGACGCGGGCCTTTTTCATTTTGCGCCAGCATCAAGCGAAGCGGCAGATCAGGCGCGCAACGAAGGGGCCGGTCAGGATCACCAGGAACAGGCGCAAGGTCTGCGCCGCGACGACGAAGGGGACGTCGGTATTGGCGCCCATGGCCAGCAGGATCACCGAATCGAGGCCGCCCGGCGTCGTCGCCAGATACGCGGTGAGCGGATCGCAATGCGAGAAGTGATAGAGCGACCAGGCGAAGAAGGCGCACAGCGCGATCAGCAGGAAAGCCGAGAAGAACAGCCAGTGCAGCTTGCGCAAGGTCGAGATCAGCAGCGCGCGATTGAAGCCCAGGCCGACGTACCACCCGACCAGCACCGAGGCGCCGATCTGGAAGGCATTGGGCAGGCGGAACTCGACGACGCCAGCCGAATTGAGGACGGCGCCGACGATCATCGTCGCCAGCAAGGGACCGGCCGGAATGCGCAGGCGAACGGCGATCAGGCTGCTGACGACGGCGATCGCCAGCGTCAGCGCCATCTGCACCGGCTGTCCCTGAAACAGCGCGGCGAACGACCACGGCGATGCCAATGCCGACGCGACCGGTTGCGGTACCGTCAGCCAATGCGCCACCATCGAGGCTGAGAGCACGACGACGAGCACGCGCAGATACTGCATCATCGCCACCAGGCGCGCATCGGCACCGAAGGACTCGGCCATCGCCACCATCGCCGCCGCGCCACCTGGCGAAGAGCCCCAGGCGGCGGTATTGCCCGGCAGGATATGGAAACGGGTCATGCACCAGCCGACGAGGCCGCCGGCCACGACCGAACTGCAGACCATGCCGGCGAAGACCAGCCAGTTGGCGGCGAGCACACCGAAAATCTGCGGCGACATGCTCTTGGCCACCGAACAGCCGACCAATGCCTGGGCACAGAAGAAGAAACGACGCGACAGTTTCAGGCCGCTGCCGGACAGGCTGAAGATCAGGCCGCAGACGACCGCCCCGACGAAAAACGCGGCGGGGACATCAAGCCAGACGAGACCTGCGCCCGCAAGCAGGGACACGGAAAACAGCAACAGCCACAAGAGCACGGGCTTTGTGGCGATTCGGGGCGAAGGGGTATCGGACATCGGGGTCGGCCCCCGCAATCGGGGGCATGGCAGTCGGATCGGAAAGGCGGACATCATACCTCAGGCCGACATGGACCGCGCGGCGAATGGTCTGCCGAAATAAAATAACCCGCCACAGAGGCGGGTTATTTTGACGATCCGGGTTTTCGGCCGGGCGGCCGAAAACAAAATTTCAGTGTTCGGCGCGCAGGCTGGCAGCGAAGGCCGCTTCCATGCTCTCGGGGAACTCGAACTGGCTGAAGGTGCGATGGATCTCGGCGTGATTGACGCCGGAAGTCGCATCCTGGAAGCTGATCCCCAGCGGCCGCCCGTTCGACGCGAGGGTCGCAAAGGCAAAGCGCCAGCGTTGTGCTTCGGCCAGACGTTCGCGCAATTCGCGCTCGTTGCTGATCGCAACACCCGCCTGCTTCAAGGAATCCAGAAACTCATCGAAGGATTCGTTACTCAGACTGCCCATAATTTGCTCCGTCAGAAACAGTGGATTTCCCACCATGCGCCAAATAACGCGTCCTATTGAGGCCGGTTGACACAGTTTTTAATAATTTTGAAAAATTTTTACCAGAACCGCCGGCGCCGCCCTCTTGCCACTTTTCGATCAAGTACTTAGGAATGATTTAAAATACGCGCCCGTTTGAAAATCCCAACCCATGACCACGCGCCCCCCCTGTCTCGAACTCCTGGCCCCGGCCAAGAACGCCGATTTCGGCATCGACGCCATCACCCATGGTGCCGACGCCGTCTATATCGGCGGCCCGAGTTTCGGGGCTCGCAGCGAGGCCGGCAACAGCATCGCCGACATCGAGCGGCTCGCCCGCCACGCCCACCGCTTCAATGCCCGTGTGCTGGTTGCGCTCAACACCATCGTCGACGACCGCGAACTCGCGCAGGCGCGCGACATCGCCTGGCAAAGCTGGAACGCCGGCGCCGACGCGCTGATCGTCCAGGACATGGGCCTGCTCGAATGCGACCTGCCGCCGATCGCGCTGCACGCCAGCACGCAATGCGACATCCGCACACCGGAAAAAGCCCGTTTTCTCGACGCCGTCGGCTTTTCGCAGATGGTGCTGGCGCGCGAACTCTCGCTCGCCCAAATCGCCGCCATTGCTGCGCAGACGACGGCAACACTCGAATTCTTCGTACACGGCGCCCTCTGCGTCAGCTACAGCGGCCAGTGCTACCTGAGCCACGCGCAGACCGGGCGTAGCGCCAACCGCGGCGAATGCTCGCAGGCCTGCCGCCTGCCCTACACCGTCGCCGACGGCCAGGGCACCGTACTGCTCGAACGCAAACACGTCCTGTCGCTCAAGGACAACAACCAGACCGACAATCTCGCCGCATTGATCGACGCCGGCATCCGCTCGTTCAAGATCGAAGGCCGCCTCAAGGATCTCTCCTACGTCAAGAACGTCACCGCCCACTATCGCCAGCGGCTCGACGCCCTCCTTGAGCAACAACCGGCCTTGCGCCGCGCCTCGTCGGGCCGCAGCACCTTTCAATTCACGCCGAATCCGGACAAGACTTTCCATCGCGGCGCCACCGATTATTTCGTCACCGGCCGCCAGATCGACATCGGCGCCTTCGACTCGCCGAAATTCGCCGGCGAAGCCATCGGCGAAATTGCCCGGCTTGGGCGCAAGGAATTCGATCTCGCGACAAAAATTACGCTGAACAACGGCGACGGCCTCAGCTTCTTCACCGCCGACGGCGAACTGACCGGGTTGCGCGTCAATATCGCCGAGCCGATCGACGGCGGCTTCCGCCTGTCGCCCTCATTGACCGACGGGCGCCTGCCGGCTGGTCTCGCGGTCGGCACGAAAATCTTCCGCAACCACGACCAGGTGTTCGAACGGGCGCTCGAGAAGAAGTCGGCCGAGCGCCGCATCCCGCTGCAGATCCGGCTCGACGAAAGCGCCGACGGACTCGTGCTCGGCCTGACCGACGACCGCGGCGTCAGCGCCACGGCGACGATCACCCAGCCGCTCGAACCGGCCCGCGACGGCGAGCAGGCGCTGGCGGGGCTGCGCGAAGGTCTCGCCAAGCTCGGCAATACCCTCTACACGGCCGACACGATCACCCTCGACATCGCCACGCCGCGCTTCATCCCGGCCTCGCTGCTCAATGCACTGCGCCGCGAGGCGGTCGAAGCGCTCGACGCGGCACGCGCCGCCGCCTATCGCCGGCCCGAACGGGTCGCGGCACAAATACCACCGGCGCCTTACCCGGAAGCGGCGCTCTCCTATCTCGGCAACGTCTTCAACGCCGGCGCGCGCGCCTTCTACGAAAAACACGGCGTCACACGCATCGAACCGGCCTACGAATGCGGCGAGGAAACCGGCGAGGTCTCGCTGATGGTGACCAAGCATTGCCTGCGCTTCAGCCTCACGCTCTGCCCGAAACAGGTCAAGGGCATCCGCCCCGAACCGTTGCAACTGATCCACGGCAAGGACCGCCTGATGCTGCGTTTCGACTGTCGCGCCTGCGAAATGCACGTCCTCGGACGCCTGAAACCGGTTCGCCGCTAGCCCCGCCGTCGGACCGTCCGCAACACTCCCCAAGCCGGAGTGATCGCACCGATTATCAAATGTGATTTGCCTGCCTGTCTGGGCCGCTCTAGATTGCGTCCCACGACGACTGTGGCGCGGCCATTCCGCGTCGACCGGTCGCTCACTTCCCAAGGAGGAAAATCATGCATTGTCGGAAACTCGTCTCCCTCTGCGCCGCCGCGGTCTGTCTCACGGCGCTGTCGATGACAGCACACGCGCAACAGAAGCTCTACGTTTACACCTCGATGAAGGAATCGATGGTCAGCGGTCTCAAGACCGCCTTCATGAAAAAACACCCGGACATCAAGATCGACTTCCAGTCGGCCGGCGCCGGCAAGTTGATGGCCAAGATCGCCGCCGAACGCGAATCCGGCAAGATCCTCGCCGACGTACTCTGGACCAGCGAAATCCCCGACTTCTATCAACTCAAGGCCAACGGCCTGCTGCTCAAGTACGTGCCGACCGAGATCAAGTCGCTGACCAATCCGATCCCCGACTATGACGGCTCCTTCACCCCGGCCCGCCTCGGTACCATCGGCATCGCCTACAACACGCGCTTCGTCAAGGAAGCGCCGAAGAGCTGGGACGATCTCAAGAAGCCGGCCTTCAAGGGCGCCTTCGGCATCGCCAACCCGGCGCTGTCAGGCACAGCCTTCATGAGCGTCGACGTCCTCGTTCAGAAATTCGGCTGGCAGTTCTTCGAAGGACTGCGCGCCAACGGCGCCAAGATCGGCAAGGGTTCCGGCCAGGTCGTCGACGACACCGCCTCGGGCGACCTCGTCGGCTGCCTCGGCGTCGACTACATCACGCTCGACAAGGTCGAAAAGGGCGCTACCCTCGCGCTCGTCTTCCCGCCCGAGATGCTGGTCATCCCGAGCCCGGTGGCGATCTTCAAGAACAGCCCGAACGCCGACGCCGCCAAGAAATTCGTCGACTTCCTCGTCTCCAGGGAAGGCCAGGCGATCATCGCCGAGGACGGCACCATCCCGGTCCGCACCGACGTCAGCATCCCCGAGCGTTTCCGCGCCGTACTGCCGCCGGCCGACCAGGCCATGAAGCGGGCGCTGCCGGTCGACTACCGCAAGATGGCCGCCGAGAAAGAAGCGGAAGTGCGCGGCACCAAGAAGCCTGAAGCGGCCGGACAGCTCAGCGACAAGGAAGCGACGATCAAGAAGTTCACCGACATCATGCAGAAGTGACGCCATGGCCAACATCCAGATCGACCACCTCGGCAAACGCTACGGCGACAAGACCGTGCTCGCGGATTTCTCGCTCGACCTGACGGACGGCGAATGTTTCACGCTGCTCGGCCCGTCCGGCTGCGGCAAGACCGTGCTGCTCCGGCTGATCGCCGGCTTTGAAAAACCCGAGTCCGGAACGATCCGGATCGATGGCCAGGTCGTCACCGACGCCGGCGACGGCAGTTCGGTGTCGCCGGACCGGCGCGGCCTCGGCATGGTCTTCCAGGACTATGCTGTCTGGCCGCACATGAGCGTCTTCGACAACATCGCCTATCCGCTCAAGCTCGCCGGCATCGAAATATCGGCGCGGCGTGAGCGGACGCTGCGCGCCATCGAACTCGTCGGCCTCGCCGGGCTCGATGCGCGCCTGCCCTCGCAGCTCTCGGGCGGCCAGCAACAGCGTGTCGCCCTGGCGCGCGCGCTGGTGTCGGAACCGCGCCTGCTCCTGCTCGACGAACCGCTCAACAACCTCGACGCCAACCTGCGCGAGGAAATGCGCTTCGAGATCAAGGCACTGCAACAGAAGCTCGGCATCACCATCCTCTACGTCACGCACGACCAGGAAATCGCGCTGGCGATCGCCGACCGCATCGCCGTCATGGACGAGAACGGCCGCCTGCGCCAGCTCGGCACGCCGGAAGAGGTTTACGAGCGCCCGGTCGACGACTTCGTCTTCCGCTTTCTCGGCATCGCCAATTTCCTGCCGGTCAGCCGCCGCGACGGCGCGCTTTGCGTCGGCGACCAAGCCGGAGACTGGCCGTCGCTGCCGCCCGCGCATTACGGCGACACACTCACCGCCGGTTTCCGTCCCGGCGACGTGCAGCTCAGCCGCGACGGCGCCGGCCTCACCGGCACGATTCGCCGCGCCAGCTTTCTCGGCGCCCAGTTCGACTATCTCATCGACATCGGCGGCGCGCTGATCCGCACCGCGCTGCCCAGCCATGACGCCCTCGCGCTCGGCCTGCTGTTCGACGAAGGCGACGCCTGCCGCGTCGGCTTCCACAGTGTGCAGTGGTTCGACCGCGCCATCCCGACTTCCGACAAGGTGTAAGTGATGATCGCGACCAAACGCTTCAACTTCGGCACACCCGAGCTGCTGTTCACGCTCTCGGTGGCGGTGCTGCTCATCGTGGTCGTCTTCCCGATGCTGCTCATCTTCTTCAACGCCTTCTGGGTCGACGGTCACTTCAACGTCACCGACGTGCTGCGCGTCCTGCAGCGCCAGGAAACCTACCAGGCGCTTGGCAATTCGCTCGTCCTCTCCGGCGGCGTCACGGTCACCGGCACCCTCGTCGGCACGCTCTTCGCCTGGCTCGTCACCCGCACCGACCTGCCCTTCAAGAAGACGATGAAGCTGCTGTTCCTCGTCCCCTTCATGCTTCCGGCATTCATCGGCGCCCTCGCCTGGAAAATGCTGCTGTCGCCCCGGGCCGGCTACATCAACCGCTTCTTCATGGATTACCTGGGTTTCGACAGCCCGATCTTCAACATCTATTCCTATGCCGGGATCATCCTGGTCGAGACGATGTACCTGTTTCCCTTCGTCTTCATCCAGGTCAGCGGCGCGCTTGAGCGCATGGACCCGACGCTCGAGGAATCGGCTCGCATCTCGGGCGCCGACCTGTTCACCATCACGCGCAAGATCACCATCCCGCTCGTCATGCCCTCGATCCTGTCGGGCGCGCTGCTGATCATGCTCTACTCGATGGCGCACTTCGGCACCGTCGCCGTGCTCGGCATCGAAACCGGCATCTACAACATCCCGACGCTGATCTACGAGAAGATCCACCAGAGCGCCGGCAGCTTTGATTCGATCCGCACCGCGACCGTGCTGGCGACCGTGCTCGTCATCACCGCGGCGGCGATCCTCTGGCTGCAGAACCGCATCCTCAGCAAGGGGCGCTACCAGATCATCGCCGGCAAGAGCTTCCGGCCGAGCGAACTCAAGCTGCGCGGCCTGCGCATCCCGATCCTGATCTTCTGCCTCGCCTACATCGCGCTGACCATCGTCCTGCCGACGGTGACGATCTTCATGGTCGGCGGCCTCAAGACCTACGGCCTGCCCTTCGCGCTCGAGAACATGACCTGGGCCAACTACTCGCACATCCTCTTCGAGTGGGACCTCACGCGCGATTCGATCTGGAACAGCATCAGCCTCGGCCTCGCTTCGGCGCTCGTCACGATGTTTGCCGGCGTCATCATCTCTTATGTCATCGTCAAGATGAAGGTACGCGGCAAGGGCCTGCTCGAATTCCTCGGCATGCTGCCCTTCTCGGTGCCAGGCTCGGTCATCGCGCTGGGCGTCATCCTGGCCTGGAGCGGCAAGTTCGGCGTCAGCCTCTACAACACCGTCTGGATCATCCTGATCGCCTACATCGCCCGCTACATGGCCTTCTCGCTCAAGGCCAACTCGGCCGCGCTCGAACAGGTGCACGATTCGCTCGTCGAAGCGGCGCGGGCATCCGGTGCGACGATGGCGCAGGCGCTCCGTGACGTCGTCATCCCGCTGGTGCGCCCCGGCATGGTCGCCGCCTTCTTCCTGATCTTCCTGCCGGCGCTGCGCGAACTGACCGTCTCGGTCCTGCTCTACGGCCCGACGACACGCACCATCGGTGTCGCCATCTACACGCTCAACGAAGACGGTGAAACCGTCTATTCGGCGGCGCTGGCCGGCATCGCGCTGATCATCATCGTCACCGGCGAGGTGCTGATCAAGCGCCTCGTCACCGGCAAGAACGCCGCCTGAGGGATACGTCATGGCCTATATCGAACTCAAGCAAGTCACCAAGCTGTTCGGCGCGGTCCGCGCCGTCGACCGCCTCGACCTCGACATCGCCCAGGGCGAATGCGTCGCCATGCTCGGCCCGTCGGGTTGCGGCAAGACGACGACGCTGCGCATGGTCGCCGGTTTCGAGGATCTCGACGACGGCGCGATCCGCGTCGGCGAACGCATCATCTCGTCGAAGCGCGACAATTTCTATCTGCCGCCCGAGCACCGCAATTTCGGCATGGTCTTCCAGGCGTTCGCCGTCTGGCCGCATCTCTCGGTCTATGAGAACGTCGCCTTCCCGCTGCGCATCCGCAAGCTGCCGAAGGAAGAGATCGCGGCGCGCACCGAGGAAGCGCTCAAGCACACCAACCTGTGGAAGGCCGCCGGCGACAGCCCCGACGACCTCTCCGGCGGCGGCAAGCAGCGCGTTGCGCTGGCGCGGGCGCTGGCCATCCGCCCCGACGTCATGCTGCTCGACGAACCGCTGTCCAGCCTCGACCCGCATTTCCGCGAGGAGATGCGTTTCGAGATCAAGGACCTGCAACGCCGTTTCGGCTTCTCGATTCTCTACGTCACGCACGACCAGTCGGAAGCGATGGCGCTCTCGGACCGCATCCTCGTCATGCGGTCGGGCGTCGTCCAGCAGGTCGGCACCCCGCTCGAAGTCTATGGCGAACCGGCCAACCGTTTCGTCTTCGAATTCATCGGCCTGTCCTGCTTCCTCGACGCCGACCTGACGCCGACCGGCATGCGCATCAACGGCGTCGACGCGGCCTGGCCAGCCGGCATCGCACCGGCGCCGGAACTCCTGGCCGCCGGACGCGCCTGTCTGGCGGCGCGTCCCAGCGAGATCGATTTCGTCGGCGAAGGCGGCTTGCGCGGCATCGTCTCGCGCAAGGCCTACCTCGGTGAAACCGTCGATTACCGCGTCATGGTCGGCGACGCCGAGATCCGCGTCCAGAAAGGCCGGCGCGTTCCCGGACCGGGCATCGGTGAAGCCGTCGGCCTCGCCTTCCCGCGGCCGCACTGGTATCCGACCGCCTAGCGCCATGCCCGCCAACCGGTCGATCCGGGAGATGGACGGCACGTTCCGGCGCCGCCAGCCATGACCAGGACCTGGCAGCGGCAGGCGCTCGCCGTCGGCATGCTCTGCGCCACGCTCATCGCCGGCGTCTGCCGCGGCGACAATGTCGTGCTCGTCGCCTCGCCGTTCCCGAAGGAAATCCTGTCGGCCTACAAGCAGGCTTTCGACGCGCAGTCCCCGGACACGCGCGTCGAGTTCCTCAATTTTCCGGCGACGCAGATCCTCGCCTTCGTGCGCGGCCGTCCGCCCGGCGCACGTCCCGACGTCTTCTGGGGTTCCTCGCCGGAGGCCTTCCGCGCCCTGCAACGGGAGGATCTGCTCGAACCGTCGCCCGACGCCGCCAATCCCGGCATCCCGACGCACATCGGCCGCGTCCGCATCAACGCCGCCGACGGCACGGCGCTCGGCCAGGCGCTGTCGGGCTACGGCATAATGTGGAACACGCGCTATCTGGCGGCACGCGGGCTGACACCGCCGGAAAGCTGGGACGAACTTGCCGAAGCGCGCTATTTCGGCCACCTCGTCATGGCGCCGCCGTCGCGCTCGTCGACAACCCACCTGATCGTCGAATCGATCCTGCAAGGCAAGGGCTGGGATGCCGGCTGGTCGCTGATCATGCGCCTCGCCGGCAACGCGGCGACGCTGACCGAGCGCACTTTCGACGTCCCGAACGCCATCACCCGGGGACGCTTCGGCCTCGGCCCGGTCGTCGACTTCCTGGCGCTCTCGGGCAAATACTCGGGCTTCCCCGTCGATTTTCGCTATCCCTGGCCCAACGTCGTCACGCCGGCCGGCATCGCCCGGCTGCGCGGCGCGCGCAACCCCGAGGGCGGCCGTGCCTTCGTCGCCTTCGCGCTCTCCGAAGCCGGTCAGCGCCTGCTGCTGCGTCCCGAGATCAGCCGGCTGCCGGTGCTGCCGGCCGCCTACGCCAGCGCCGACCGGCCGAGCGGCTTTCCCGACCTCTCCGAGGTCGCCCGCAGCACCCTGCCCGACTATTCCGCTGAACTGTCGGCAGCACGCTACCGCAGCGTCAACGCGCTCTTCGATCAGCTGATCACTTTCCAGCACCGCGCTCTCGTGCGCATCTCCGGACGCATGCACACGCTCGAAGCGCGTCTCGTGCGCACTCCGAACGCCGCCGCAGCCGCCCTCCTCGACGAAGCGCGACAGCTCGCCTACCGGACACCGGTCACCGCCGCCGAAGCCAGGGCCGACGCCTCGCACGCCGACGAGGGCGCCCACATGGCCGCGCGCGAAGCCGACTGGTCGCGTCAGCGCCGCCGCGACCTCACCGACGTCGACGCGCGGCTCGAACGCGCTTTCGCACAGGTGGCACCATGAAGGCCGCCGGACGCCGTGAGCCGCCCCTCGTGCACCTCGCCGTGGCGCTGCTCTTCCTCTTTCTTCTGCTTTTCCTCGCGCTGCCGGTCGGCCGGCTGGTGCTGAGCGCCCTCGGCGACAACGCCAGCGGACACTCGACCTTCGCTCTGCTGCTGGCCAACCCGCTCTACCTCGACAGCCTGATCGGCAGCCTCGCTGCCTCGGCCGGCGCCGCGCTGCTCGCCGCCATGCTCGCGCTGCCGCCCGCCTGGACGCTGTGGCGCCTGCAATGGCAGCCGCCGCTGGCCGTTCAACTGCTCGGTTTCATGCCGCTCTTCGTGCCACCGTTCATGCTCTCGTTGTCGCTGCAGTCGCTGCTCGGGCGCGGCGGCGGACTCGGCTTCTGGCTCGCCGGCCGCATCGACCTCGACCCGTCGCAATGGGGACTCGCCGGACTGATCGTCATCGAAGCGATCCATTACGCGCCGCTGCTGCTCAGTCTCGTCGTGCTCAGCACGGCGCCGTTGGCGCGCGACGCCGGCATCGCCGCCCACCTCGGCGACGGCTGGGCGCGTCTGACGCGGCGCGTCTTCCTGCCGCTTGGCATGCCCGGCCTCGCCTTCGGCATGGCCATCACTTTCCTCAAGACGCTCGACGACCTGGCAACGCCGCTCTCGCTCGGGCTGACCAACCTGATCGCACCGCTCGCCTATTTCCGCGTCGGCACCCACGGCGCCGGCGACCTTGTCGCGGCCGCCCTCGCCCTCGTGCTGATCGCCGTCTCGATGCTGGCCTGGACGCTTGGCGCCGGACGCATGCGACAAATCCCGATGACATGGAATGGGACGCACCTGCGCCCGGATGCCGCCCGCCCCGGCCAACAGCACCTCGCCGCGACATTGCTCGCCGCCGTCGCCGGCTTCACCGCGCTCTGTTACTCGGGCATGGTAGTCACCGCGTTCGCCGGCGTCTGGAGCCACACGCTCTGGCCGGAGTCCTGGGGACTGCAACATTTTGCCGCGGCACTGGCGACCGAATCGGCCAGCTTCATCAACACCCTGCGCTACTGCGGCACTGCCGCGCTCATTGACGTCGTCATCGGTCTGGCGATCGCCTATGTCCTGCGGCGGGCGCCGGCGCGGCGGGAACTGCGTCTGACGCAGGGCGTTGCCGGCCTGCTCGGCGTCCCCGGCGTGGCGCTGGCGATCACCTACCTGCAGTGCGTCGACAGCGGCATCGCCATTCCCTTCGATGCCACCGGCGTACTGCTGGCGCTGGCCTTTGCCCTGCGTGGCCTGCCTTTCGCGCTGCCGGCCTGCAGCTACGCGCTGCGCGGCCTGCCCGACGCACACCTCGACGCCGCACGCCTCTCGGGCGCTTCGACTTTCCTGATCGCCTGGCGCATCGTCCTGCCGGCGCTCGCCTTCGGCCTCGTCGTCGCCTTCCTGATCTCGTTCGGCATCGCCGCCGTCGACCTGTCGTCGGCAATGCTGCTCATCCCAAGCGAAACCGAAGCCCCCGCTGCCTACACGATCTACCTCAACATGCAGACCTCGACCGGACGTGGCACCGGCTCGGCGCTGGCAGTGCTCGCCATCGCCGCCGTGGCCATCGTGCTGACGGCAACGGCGGCGCTCATCGCGCGCCGCGACCCCGGCGCGGCAGCCCCCCGGTCGGAGCACGGAGCCCCGCCATGAGCCCGAGTCGCATCGAACTCTCCGACATCGACTTCGCCTTCGCGGCCAAGCCGGTCCTGCGTCACCTCTCGCTCAGCGTCGAGGCCGGCGAACTCTTCGCCGTCGTCGGCCCCTCGGGCGCCGGCAAGACGACGCTGCTGCGCATCCTCGCCGGACTCGAACGGCCGGACGCCGGCAGCGCCACCATCGGCGGCATCCCGGCCGACGCCAAACGCGAGGACGGTGAACGCTGCGTCGGCATGGTCTTCCAGGATTTCGCGCTCTGGCCGCACCTCTCCGTCTATGAAAACGTCGTTTTCGGCATGCCACGGCAGGCGCTTCGCGACGGATCGGCCAAGGCGCGCGCCGAGGAGCTTCTGGCGGCGCTCGGCATCGCCGACACGCGCGACACACGACCGGACTGCCTCTCCGGCGGACAGCGCCAGCGCGCCGCCCTGGCGCGTGCGCTGATCGGCGCGCCGCGCCTGCTCTTGCTCGACGATCCGTTCTCCAATCTCGAGCCGACCCTGCGCCGGCTGTTGCGCCGGGACTTGCGCCGATTGCAGCGACAACTCTCACTGACGACGATCTTCGTCACGCACGACCTCGATGATGCCTTCAGCATTGCCGACCGTGTCGCTGTCATCGATGCAGGCAAGATCCGTCAGGTCGGCACACCGATGGCGATCTACGATTTTCCCAACTCGGTCGCCGTCGCGCGCTTCGTCGGCATCGAGAATTTCGTGCCGGGCACACTGACGCCGCTTGACCGCGTCCGCGTCGAATTTCATAACACCGATCTCGGCACGCTGCGCTGGTCGATGCGCGAAGCGCCGCCGGCCGGGCCGTCCATTCTCAGCATCCGGCCGAACGCGCTCTGCCTCTGCCCCATCGACAGTTTCCGCGACGCGCGTTACCTGTGGGTCTCCGGCGAAATCAGCGCCAGCGAATTTCTCGGCGAGGCGGTGCGTTACCGCGTCGCCATCGGCGAGACGCGCCTGACCGTGCAGCAGCCCCACGCGCTCGGCGCCCCGGTGACGCCGGTCGGTACGCCGATGCTGGTCGGCATCGACCCGACGCTCGCCCGGCTGTTTCCGGTTCTCGACGAAACGACGGAAACGGCCCGATAATACGCCATGGACATTGTGCGCCTCCGCTCGTTCGTCATGGTCGCCCGACTCGGGCACCTGACGCGTGCTGCCGAACGCCTGTGCCTGACGCAGCCGGCCGTCACCGCCCACATCAAGGCGATCGAGCAGGAACTCGGCCTCGCGCTTTTCGACCGCGCGCCGGGACGCATCAGCCTGACCCGCCACGGCGAACTCCTGCTGCCCGAAGCCGAGCATGTGCTCGCCACGGTCGAAGCTTTCGCCGGCAAAGCGCGCCAGATCAAGGGCGAGGTCTCGGGAAATCTGCTCATCGCCACCGTCGACGACTCCGACTTTCTGCGTCTCGGCGAACTGCTCTACGCGCTGCGCGGCGCCCTGCCACTACTGCAACTCAAGACGCGGCAGATGCTCGCCGACGACATTCTCGACGGCCTGCTCAACGAAGAGATCGATGCCGGCTTCCACATCGGCAGTGCCGATCATCCCGATATCGGCGTCCTGCCGCTGCGTACGCTCGTCTATCAGGCCGTCGGCCCCCGGTCCCTGAGCGACCGCCTCGCCGGCGCGAGCTGGAAAGACATCGCCCAGCTTCCCTGGATAGCGGCACCGGAACGCTCCCATGTCGCGCGTTTCACGCGCACCCTGTTCGCCCAGCACGGCGTCCGGCTGAACGAGGCGATCGAATGCGACCAGCTTTCGGCAACGCTCGATCTCGTCCGCTCCGGCCTCGGCCTGAGCCTGCTGCGCGAGGATCTGGCGCTCGCCGCCGTCGAAAAAGGCGAAGTCGCGCTCTGGCCGCACGGCCGCATCGAGGCGCGTCTGAATTTTCTCTACCGCCTGCGCAGCGAAGCCGACCCGAGCATCATCGGCCTGCTCTCGGTGCTGCGCCAGCACTGGGCCGTCTAGCGAATCTGGAAGCGGGCCACCGATTGCCGCAAGGCTTCGGAAAGCATCTGCAACTGGTCGGCCGACGAGACCACCTCGCAGATCGCCGCGTAATTCGACTCCGACATCTGCGCGATGTGTTCGACACTCCTGGCGATCTCGCCATTCGCATGGCTTTGTTCGCGCAATGAGGTCGAAATGCCGTCGATCGCCACCAGCACCTGGTCCGTGCTGCCGTGGATCGTCGTCATCGACTCGCCGGTATGCCCGACGAGTTGCATGCCCTCATTCACCATGACCACGCCATCGGTCATGCTCGCCACCGCCTGCAAGGTGCCGCTGCGGACCGCCTCGATCATCACGGCGATATCCTCGGTCGACAGCCGGGTACGCTCGGCCAGCTTGCGCACTTCGTCGGCGACCACGGCGAACCCACGCCCCTGTTCGCCGGCCCGCGCCGCTTCGATCGCTGCGTTGAGGGCCAGCAGATTGGTCTGTTCGGCGATTTCCTTGATGACATTGACGATGTCCGCGATCTTGTGCGACTGCTCGTCCAGCGTCTTCATGAATACTGAGGACTGATTGACGTTGTCGACGATCCGATTCATCTCAGCAATCGTCTTCCCGGCAAATTGCTCGCCTTCCTCGGCCATTTCCTTCGACGCGACGGCGCGCCGGTTCACGTCGGCCGTATTGTCGGCAATGTGGCCGATACTGGTGGTCAGTTCCTCGACCGTCGCCGCAACGCTCGCCGCTGCATCGGTCTGGCGATTGCTCGCTTCCTGCACCTGATGCGAAGACGCCGACAACTGCCGCGCGAACCCGGCCAGCTGGACGGTCGCGACGATGATCTGCTCGATCATTTCACGCAATCCATCCTGCATGACCTTCATCGACGCCAACAGGCTCGTCGAATCGTCATGATCGAGGCGGATCGCCGCCGACAGATCGCCTTGGGCGATGCGACGCGCCACGCGAGCGGCATATTCAGGCTCACCGCCCAGCGTCAGCAGCAGGTTGCGGACGATCGCAAAACAAATCCACAAGGTCACGCCGAGCGACGCCAGCAGCAGGCCGAGGTAGCTGAGCAAGGCATCGCGATCGGCCTTCATGTTGGCGCGGATTTCACGCTCAATGTCTTCGGTATAGCGCTCCTCGACGCTTCTCAACAGGTCGATCTTGCTGGAGATCTTGGCAAACCAGTCTTCCGGCGAATAGACGAGTTCGCCATTCGCGCCCTTGTCCGCGACCATTTGCTCGATCGTCGCCACCTCCCTGGCAATCGGCTCGTCCAGCTTGGCTTTCAGCAATTCCTCCTGCGTTTCCGTCGCATAGGTGATCGCCATCCGCAAATAGGTCGCCTGATCGCCCAGCAGCGTGCCGAAGGTCGCAAACTGCGCCGGCGTCAGCCGCCCGGCGCTGAAACCGCCGGTCAACAAGGCGCGCTCCTGGCCGTTGCGCTCCTTCAGGAACAACAGGGCCTGTTTGGCATTCGACAAGCGCGACAGCTTCGACGAGGGCATTTGATTCCCCGTCCGCGCGGCGATTTCGAGCAACTGCGAAATCGTCCGGCTGTAAAAATCGAAGGACTCGCTCGGCGCGAGCGTCAGCCTGGAAATCTGTTCGCGCTTATTCACCAACTCGCCCAAGGGCTCCCCGGTCGCCGCCAGGAGCTTGACGAAACGCGGCCCGATCCGCGCCAGATCGACGCGCCGGATATTCTCGTTCAGGCGCGCGATGGCCGCGTCCGACCGGGTCCGCTGCGCCGGAAGCGTGTCGGCGAATTTGCCGCCCTTGCTGCCGAGAAAGCCCGAACTCATGCCGCGCTCTTTCTGCAGTTCATGAACCGTCTCACCGAGTTCGACCACCAGCCTGACCAGCACATCCGCCGCTGCACGGGCCTGGTATTCCGAATATTTCTGCCAGGCCCCGCTCGCGCCAAGCGCGAGCACGATGACGAGCGGCACTGTCGCGATCAGCAACAGACGTTTTTTCAAACTCAGCTTTTCAAACATACGATTCCTATCGACCCGGCAAAGGCCGGCGCTGACGCAAACAGGACATGAGCATCAAACGCGCGTCGCGACGTTTGCGCATGTGCCGAAATCGCTGCTCACCGGGAGAAATCGGGCGCAGCGCGGCCGCGCGACTGAAATCGGCGCCACCGCAGCAGGAATATCGACGAGACCGCCATGCAAACGCGACGGGCCGACACCATGCGGAATCACTTCGGCCGGAATTCCCCAATCATATTCCGGCAAACGAAAAATGCCTGAAACATGCGATACAACGAGGTCGGATCAGACTCCGGGGCGAGATTCTACCTCGTCGCAGAAGATGCCGTTTGAATTTCACCGAAAAAAGACGAATGCCGCGAAAACGGCATCCGTGGGGTCGGGCGGCCAAGGCCCGACGTCAATGCGGTGCGGCGGCGATTCAGCCGGGTCGGCCGTCGACGCGCGGATTAATCAGGATCGGCGCGTATTTCCACAGATAGAGCACAAACGCCAGCGACCAGGCGAGCGACGATGCACCGAGGAAGGCGTGGTAATTCGCCGGCAGACCGAACTGCGGCAGCACGCGCAGCGCCAATGCCACCTGCATCAGCCAGTAGGCCGCGGCCTCGATCCGCCCGGCCTTGAGCAGACGGCCGGTATGGCCGAGTGCGGTACGCGTGATCATGCCGACGATCAAGCCGCCGGTGGCACCGACGGTCAAGAGATGCAGCACCGGCGTCGCTGCCACCGCGCCGCTTCCGGCCAGGGCCAGCCAGAACAGCGCGACGACGATCCAGCCGTGCGAGACGTGCAGGATCCAGAGCAGCGGCGTGCCGACCGTCGCGCCGGGACGCCAGCCCCGGATGCGCACCGCCTGCAGCAGCGCCGCGCCGGCGGCGACGATGCCGGTCAAGGCCGGCGCCAGTTCGAGCGCCCAGCCCGCCAGCGCCGCTGCGGTCAAGGTCACCGCGGCGAGATCGACACCGCGATGCCGCCAGGGCACCGTCTTCAGCGCGTTGGCCGTGAAGCTCGGGACGATGCGACCGGCGATCACGGTTTCGAGCAGTGTCACCAGCGCCACGGCGAGATGCAAGCCGGCCTGCGGCGAAACGTCGAGCCAGCCATTGACGCCGGCATGAACGACGGCGTTGCAACCGGCCAGCGCCAGCAACAGCACCGGCACAAAGTAGTTGCGACGGCTGCCGGCGCGCAGGACGAGACGCGCCAGAATCAGCGCGACGACCGGCAGAAAGGCGAGATCGATGACGGCGGCGATCGCCGGATTGGTGCAGAACATCGCCCCCCGGCCAGCCAGCCAGAGTGCCAGGAGCGCCGCCAGCGGGGCGCCGGTCGGCGTGGCGAGGCCGGTCCAGTTGTGCCCGGCAGTGAGCAGAAAGCCGACGATGATCGCCGCGACGAAGCCGAACAGCATCTCGTGGCCATGCCAGAGCATCGCCGGCAACACCGGCTGCAGCGGCAGGCCACCGGCCAGCACGACGATCCAGAGCGGCACGGCAATCGCCGCGAAGGCGGCGCCGAACAGGTAGAAGGGACGAAAGCCGAAGGCAAACAGGGCAAAGCCCTTCGGCGGCGTTTTGGGCATGACCCGGGGTTCTTCGAGACGAATGATCGCCATGGTATTCCTGACAGACGGTGAATCGGAGCACGCCCGCCGGAAAGAACAGACCGGCGTACTAGTAGTGGGGCGGAATCTCGTCGCGCGGCGTCGTCACCGCCGTCGGGTCGGCCGTCTCGTTCTGAGACTGCATCTGCCGATAAAGGTGGCGCAACTGCGCCTGGAGAAGATCCAGCTGTTCCTGTTGACGGAAAACAGTGCGGTTGAGTTCCTCAATCAGGTCCTCGGTCAGGCTCAGCTTGATTTCAAGTTCGGTGATGCGATCAGTCATGGCGCGTCTTCACAGGCAAACCGCGAGCGTCACAGGCTGCGGCGTAGGGGGTGTTCGAACACCCCCCAGCTATTATAATCGGGCTATCCCGCCCCTTGAGGAAACCGCCATGCCGCTCGTCTCCTGCCGTGCCTGCAAACATCAGGTCGATACCTCGGCAGAGGCCTGCCCACGGTGCGGCGCCACCGACCCGGCGAAGAAAATCAGCCGACAGCAGCGCGAATTCCGCAGTTTCATCGTCCAGACCGTGCTCTGGATCGCCCTGCTCGGCACCGCCGCCTGGTACGGCTGGAACGTCGGCATCCCGATGCTGCGTCAGCTGCTCAACAAGCCGGCCGCCGTCGAGCAGACGCAAACCGAGAAATAGGCACACGGTCGACGGCGCTCAGGCCGGCGACGCATCATTCCCCGCATCGTCCCCATCGTCAGCAGACGCCGCCGGCGCTTCCGCCGCGCGCATCGCCGCCAGCATGGCTGCCCGCGTCGCCGGCGTTTCCAGGCTGATGCGTCCGAGCTTGCCGTCGCGGTAGTCCTGCAAGAAGATCAGCGCCGCCTTCTCGAGGTCCGGCTCGCCGCCGCGCAGTCTCAGCGCGCGCCGACGGGCGATGCCCTCGACGATGGCAACGGCGTCGATCTCCTTGACCGGAAAACCGTAGCGCGCTTCCAGCTGCGCCGCGTAGCGCGTCTTCAGCACGCCGGCAAGAAAGATCGCGACCTCGTCGTCGATGATGGCGTTACGGCCGATGGCGTGACTCGCCGCCAGCATGAAGCCGTCGCTGTCGTGCTCGATCTTCGGCCACATCATTCCCGGCGTATCGATGATCGTCTGGCGCACGCTGATCTGGTGCACCTGCTGCGACTTGGTCACCGCCGGCTCGTCGCCGACCTTGGCGATCTTGCGCTTGACCAGCGCATTCATCAGCGTCGACTTGCCGACGTTGGGAATGCCCATGATCATCATCCGCAACGGCTTGACGTTGTCGCTGCGATGCGGCGCCAGCGTCTGACACAGGCCGGGCAGACGGGCCACCTCGCCGGCCTTCTTGCTCGACACCGCCACGGCCTTGACGCCCGGCTGGCGATTGTAGAATTCGATCCACGCCCGTGTCGCCTCCGGATCGGCAAGATCGGACTTGTTCAACACCTTGAGACAAGGACGCTGACGGTGCAGGCGCAGCTCATGCACCATTGGATTGGTACTTGCCGCCGGCAGACGCGCGTCGACCACTTCGATGACGACGTCAACGTTGGCCATCGTCTCGGCCGCCTTCTTGCGCGCCGAGGTCATATGCCCGGGATACCACTGAATCGCCATACCCAACCCGATTATTCGAAAAGAACGTCATTATCCCATTTGTCGGGCGATTTCTCCGCATCGGTATTAAAGAACCTGTTTCGGCAGGGATCGCGGGCCGCGCCGACGGCCCTCCGGGTTGCCGATACGGGCGGATGGATGCAAGACGCGAGGCGCAGCGCATGGTTGTTCCATGCGCAAGCGGAGCAACGCCGCAGACACCGCCCTTATCGGCAACGCGATCGCGTGCCCTGTCGAAATAGGCTCTAGAATGAGCGCCTATGAAGAAAACCGCCCCCACCCCGCCCGCCGAACTGCGCCCCGGCCAGTCGATCGAACTGCTCAAGGAACTGCATATCCTGACGCGCGACGGCCAACTCAACCAGGACAGCCGGCGCAAGCTCAAGCAGGTCTATCATCTGCTCCAGTTCATCGAACCGCTGCTCGCCGAACTCGCCGAAGATGGCACGCTCAGCGACGCGCCGACGCTCGTCGACCACGGCGCCGGCAAGTCCTACCTCGGCTTCCTGCTCTACGACCTCTTTTTCAAACAACGCGCCGAAGGCCGCATCGTCGGCATCGAAACACGCGCCGAACTCGTCGACAAATCGAAGCAACTCGCTGAACGCCTCGGTTTTACGCGCATGGATTTCCATCACCTCAGCGTCGACGCCTCGATCGCCTCACCCTTGCTGCCGGAACGCATCGACATCGTCACGGCGCTGCATGCCTGCGACACCGCCACCGACGACGCGATCCGTTTCGCCCTGCGCAAGAACGCCCGCTTCATCGTGCTCGTCCCCTGCTGCCAGGCCGAGGTCGCCGCCGTGCTGCGCAAGCACAAGAACGCCTCGTTCGGGCTGACCCCGCTCTCGGAACTCTGGCGCCACCCGATCCACACCCGCGAATTCGGCAGCCAGGTCACCAACGCCCTGCGCTGTCTCGAACTCGAAGCCGCCGGCTACCAGGTCACGGTGACCGAACTCGTCGGCTGGGAGCACTCGATGAAGAACGAACTGATCGTCGCGCGGCACACCGGGCAAGCGCGCCGCAACGCCGCCGAACGGCTGCAGGCGATCCTGCACGCGCTCAATCTCGACGAGTTGCGCGAGCGCTTCCTCCCGCAAGGACAATGACATGGAACGCTGGATCATCCGCTTCGTCGCGCTGCTCTGTCTCGCCGGCAGCGCCGGTCTGCTCTGGACCTTCGGCGTCTTTGTCGTCGTTCCCTGGCGCGCCGGCCGGCTGCTCGCGCTCAGCGCCAGCGAACTGCAGGTGCTGGCCGCCTCGCTCGGTTTTGGTATTGGTGTCGGCGTCGCCGCGCTGCATCTTTTTGCGCTTGGCGAGAAAGAAGCGCATCCGCGCCGGTATGCGGTGCTGCGTGCCGCGCTGATCATCGCCCTGCTGGCGGCAACGAGCTCCGGCGTGCTCTGGTCGCTGCAGCGCGGCTAGGCGCCACGCGACACGTCGGGCGGCACGCCCGGCGATCCCCGATCAGGCCGTGGTATTGACGCGCGTGCCGACGGTTTGCCCGCTGCTATTGACGCTCGGACGATTCTGTTCGGCTTCGGCACGGGCACGTTCGGCGGCTGCTTTTTCCTCGCTCACCCGGCGGCTTGCATCGCTTTGTTGCGCCTGCTGCGCGGCCTTTGTTTCCTGCGCGTTTTTCTCCTGCTGCACGTCCTGCGCCTGCTTGGCCTGCTGCTCCTGGTCGGCCGACCGCGCCCGCGACTGCCCTGAAGCGGCATTGGCATTGGTGTTGGTGTTGGCGGCAACCGGCGACCCACTGACTGATCCGACGTCCATCATCGACTCCCTCATTCCGGGAAGAAAGCCCGGACGGTTCCATCATAGCCCAAACGGGAAAAAGCGCAGACCGTCATTCGGCCGAGAGGGCAGCGCCGCTTGCGGGCATTTGCGAACACACCCCGACGCAGGCGAGGCATAATTCGGTCTGGTGTCATTTTCAGCAGAAATCCCTCATGCGCTCTCTCCGCTGGCCGCTCATTTCCACGATCCTGGTCGCTCTTCTCGTCGCTGGCGGATTCGCCGGCTACCAGACCGCCGTCCGGACCCTCCGCGAACAGATCGAACGGGCGCTCGGCCCCGATGGTGAAGCCCGCGAAATCCGCGTCGACCTGACCGGCATCGAACTCATCGACCTGCGCTTCAAGGCGCCGGCCGATGCCACCTGGTCGGCCGGCGAACCGCTGCGCGCCGACCGGGTCTTCATCTCCCCCGACTATATCAATCTGATTGCCGGCAAGCGTTCGATCGATACCGTGCGCATTGAAAACGCCCGACTGGCCGTGCTGCGCACGCGCCAGGGCAAACTGATCGTCCTGCCCGGACTGGCCGGCCGGGCAGCGGCCCCCGGCGCGGCCAACACACCGGCAAACGCACGCAATCCTGATGCCGACGTCTTCATCCGCCGCATCGAAATCGTCGGCAGCACGCTCGAACTCGTCGACGCCAGCGTGCGTACGCCGCCGCAGGTGCTGCGTCTCGAACAGATCAACGCCGCCATCGGCCGCGTCAGACTGCCGTCGCTGACCGGCGTCAGCACCATCGACCTCGTCGCCGCTCTCAAGGGCCCGAAGGAAAACGGCACGCTGTCGATCACCGGCACCGCCGAATTGGCGACGCGCGAATCGGGCCTGACCGTCCGCCTGCGCAGCCTCGACCTCGTCGCCCTGCAGCCCTACCTGCTCAAGGCGGGTGAAGGCGGCGTCAAGACCGGCTCACTCGACCTCGACATCAACGCATCGGTCCGGCAAGGACTGCTGCATGCGCCGGGGACACTGACGCTCAGGAACCTGAACCTGGCGACGATGAATGGCACGCTGATGGGCATGCCACGCCAGGCGGTCGTCAACCTAATGAAACGGCGCGACGGCAGCCTCCGCTTGCGCTTCGTCCTCGAAGGCCGGCTCGACGACCCGCAGCTCGCCCTCAACGAAAAACTCGCCCGGCAACTGGCGAGCGCGCTCGCCGCCGCACTCGGCACACGGCTCGAAAATTTCGCCCGCGAGGTCGATAGCCTCGGCGGCAAGGCGATCCAGGAACTCGGCAACAGCCTCGGAAAGGCAGGTCGCTGATGAGCACCTCCGCCGACCTGCGCATCACCGTCGCCGGCGCCGGCGCGATCGGCGGTTTCATCGCCGCCCGCCTCGCCGCCGCCGGGACACCGATCAACGTGCTGGCGCGCGGCCAGACGCTGGCGACGCTGCAACGCCAGGGACTGCGTCTCGTCACCGGCGATAGCTGCCGCGACCTTCCGGTCAAGGCCAGCGACACGGCCGACGATTTCGGCGTCCAGGACCTGCTGATCATCGCCGTCAAGGGACCGTCGCTGCCGGTGCTGGCGCCGTCGCTGCGTCCGCTGATCGGCCCGCAGACGACGATCCTGCCGACGATGAACGGCGTGCCCTGGTGGTTCTGCCAGACCGGCCAGGGCTACACGCCCTTCGCGCTGAAAAGCGTGGACCCCGACGGCAGCATCGCCCGTCACCTGCCAACGGCGCAGACGCTCGGCTGCGTCGTGCATATCGGCGCGAGTTGCGACGCGCCTGGCGTCGTGCGTCATGCCATGGGCAAGGAACTGATTCTCGGCGACGCCCGCGGCGGTTTTTCGCCGCGCACCGAGGCGATCGCCGCGCTGTTCGAACGCGCCGGCCTCGACATCAAGCGCTCGTCCGACATCCGCCAGGACATCTGGTACAAGCTCTGGGGCAACCTGACGATGAATCCGGTCTCGGCATTGACCGGTGCGACCATCGACCGCCTGCTTGGCGATCCGCTGGTCAGCGAGTTCTGTTCGGCGGCGATGCGCGAAGCCGCCGTCATCGGCGACCGCATCGGTTGCCACGTCGATCAGCAACCGGAAGACCGCCACGCCATCACCTTCCGGCTCGGCGCCTTCAAGACCTCGATGCTGCAGGACGTCGAGGCCGGACGTCCGATCGAACTCGACAGCATCGTCGGCGCAACCTACGAAATCGGCCACCACTTCGGTATGCAAACGCCCTGCATCGACGGGATCTTCGGGCTCACGCGCCTGATGGCCCGGACGCGCGGGCTCTATCCCGACGAAACCAGGCCGACGCCGGCCGCCGGCTGAACGTTCAGGCCTTCAGCCGGGCGATCTCGGCGGCGATCGCCGCCGTCGCCAGGCCCGGATCGGGCTGCCCGCAGATCGCCGACACCACCGCCACCCCGCCGGCACCGGCCGCGAACAGGTCGGCGCAATGTCCCGGCTTGATGCCGCCGATGGCCACCGTCGGCAGCGTCGTCGCCGCCGCCAGCGCGGCAAAGCCGGCGACGCCGGTGGCCGCGCCGGCATCCGGCTTGGTACCGGTCGGGAAGATCGGCCCGATGCCGATGTAATCGACGCCCTCGGCCGGCACCGATGCGAGCTCGGCAAAATCGGAGACCGACACGCCGAGCAGCCTGCCCGGCCCGATCAGGCGGCGCGTTTCGGCCACCGGCAGATCGTCCTGGCCGATATGTACACCGTCGGCATCGATCGCCAGCGCCACGTCGATCTGGTCGTTGACGATCAGTGGCACCTTGAACGGCGCCAGCGCCGCCTTCAGCGCGCGACCGGCTTCGAGCCAGGTCTTTTTCTTCCAGCCCGGCGCGCGCAACTGCACGACCGTGGCGCCGTTCTCGGCCGCTGCCCGCGCCGTGCGCACCATGCCTTCGACACCGCCGCAGAGGTCGGGATCGAGCACCAGATAGAGCGAGAGATCGATCGGATTGCGGCTCATTTCACCAGCTCCCGCAAGAGATCCGGCGTCACCTGGTAGAGGCCGTCGAGGAAGGCCGACTTGAACGAACCGGGGCCATGGCACTCGCCGGCCGCCCGCGCACCGCAGAGCCCGGCCATGGCGCAGGCGGCAGCGACGGCGTCGAGACGGCTGTCGGCCTTGGCGGTAAACGCCGCGACCAGCGCCGAGAGCGCACAGCCGGTACCGACGACGCGCGTCATGATCGGATTCCCCCACGGCGTCGCCCAGGTATCGGTGCCGTCGGTGATGTAATCGGTCTCGCCGGTCACCGCGACGATGGCACCGGTCGCCCGCGCCAACTGCTCGGCCGCCGTCACCGCCGACTCGGAACCGGCGGTCGTATCGACGCCGCGACCGCTGCCGGCGAAACCCGCCAGCGCGAGGATTTCCGACGCATTGCCGCGGATCGCCGCCGGACCGGCGGCGAGAAACTCGCGGCACGCCTCGCTGCGATAGTCGAGCACCCCGACGGCGACGGGGTCGAGCGTCCAGGGTACGCCAGCGGCATTGGCCGAGGCGATCGCCTGGCGCATCGCCGCCAGCCGCGCCGGATAGAGCGTGCCGACATTGATGAGCAGCGCCCCCGACATCGCCGCGAACGGCGTCACCTCTTCCTCGGCGACGATCATCGCCGGCGACGCACCGGCCGCCAGCAGCACGTTGGCCGTAATTTCCTGCACGACTTCGTTGGTCAGGACATGAACGAGCGGATTGACGGAGCGCAAGCGCGCCAGTTCGTCGGCGACGAGCGCCAAGGGCAGGATGGTCGGCATCGGGCGGGGTTCCAGGTCAGCGAAAAAGCCGAAGTATACGCGTTCTGCCGGGCTGGCTGAACCATCGACCCACGGACACGGCATTCGAACCGGCCTTTTCGGCGACAGGCCGGCCGGGCATTGCTACACTATCGCCCTTTTACCCACCCGGCCTATGACTACCATCGCCATGCGCCTGTGCCTCGTCCGGCACGGCGAAACTGCCTGGAATGCCGAACAACGCATGCAGGGCCACAAGGATCTGCCGCTCAGCCCCGAAGGACTCGAGCAGGCGGAACAAGCGGGCGGCCTGTTCGTCGGTCTCAAGGCCGCCGCCCTCTACAGCAGCGACCTGCAGCGCGCCTGGCAGACGGCTCAACCGATCGCCGCCGCACTCGGACTGCCGATCACGCGCCTCACGGCGCTGCGCGAACGCAACTATGGCCGCTGCGAAGGCATGATCCGTCACGAAGTCGCGGCGCGTTATCCCGACGACGCCACCGCCCTGCGCGAGCGTACCCCTGACTACGTGCTGCCCGGCGGTGAAAGCCTCAACCAGCACCGCCGGCGCATCGAGGCGTGCATCAACGCGCTGGCCGAAAAACACGCCGGCGAGACGGTCGTCGTCGTCACCCACGGCGGCGTGCTCGACCTCATCTACCGTCGCGCTACCGACACGCCGATCGAAAAACCGCGCGACTTCCCGATTCCCAACACCGGCATCTGCTGGCTCAACATCGCCGGCGACGACTGGCAGATCGAACAATGGGCCGACACGGCCCATCTCGGCGAACGCGGCGCCATCGAAGTAACGGCGAATTTCTAGGGAGTGTTCAGGCGCGAACGACGATCGGCGTGATGCGGACCGGGTCGCCGCCGCCGGTGATCAGCGCCTCGCCTTCCTGGATCGTGCATTGCAGCGACATCGAACGGCTGGCGAGCCCCGCCAGCGCCTGCACATCGTCGGCGCCGATGCGATAAACGCTGAGGTTCGGCAATTTTTCGAGCGTCGCCCGGTTCTGCTCCCACCAGACCTCGGCGACGCGATCGCCGTAGGACATGACGACCACCCGCCCGGCCCGGCCGGAGGCCTTGCGCAGCCAGCGCTCGTCGAGCTGGCCGAGCGAGATCCACAGCTCGATCGCGCCGGTGAGATCCTTCTGCCAGAGATCGGGCTCGTCGTCGGACGACAGGCCGCGCCCGAATTCAAGCCGCGCATCGGCAAAGAGCATGAAGGCGAACAGCCGCACCATCATCCGCGCGTCATTTTCCGACGGATGCTGGGCGAGCGTCAGCGTGAAGGTGTCATAAAGATTGCGGTCGAGGTCGGCGATCGCCACCTCGGCCTTGAAAATCGTTGCCTTGAGTGCCATGAAAGTCTGCAGTGCTCCGCAAAACGCGGGCGCGATCACATCGACACGACGCCGACGTCATCCGACCCGCTGCGAGGGAAAGGAAGGCCGCTATACTAGCGGAAAATCCGGATTCGCCCACTTTATGCCGCTCGCTTCGACCGCTTTCGACGTCGCCCTCCCCCCCGTCCCGGACAACGCATCCGGCATCCTGCCGGCCATCCGCAGGGCGCTGGCGCTCGTCGCCGCGTCGATGGCATTGATGGCCACACCGGCCGCCGCAACCGGTTTCGACCCACTCGGCACCGACGCCCTGCTGCCGCCCCGCCCCCCGGTCGCCGGCGAAGACGGCCGCTTCGCACCCTGCCCGCCACCGGCCGCCGATGCCGCTCTCGGCGTGCTCGACGTCGTCGACCAGGCGCTCTGCCGCCACCCCAAGACCTTCGAAATCTGGGCCAGTGCGCGCAACCAGGCGGCGCTCGTCGGCGTCAGCCAGGCCACCTTCCTGCCCGGTGTCAGCGCCAGCGGTACGCTGAATCGCAGCCGCAGCGACGGCGAAAATGCAACGACGCGCAGCACGGCGATGACGCTATCGTGGCTGCTGGCGGACTTCGGCACGCGTTCGGCCAACCTCGAAAACGCCCGGCAGTTGCTCGTCGCCGCCGCCTCGACGCTCGACGCCACGGTCCAGAGCGTCTTCCTCAACGCCCTGCAGGCCTACTACAACACCCAGGCCGCGCGCGCCGCCGTCGATGCCGCGCAGGAGGCCGAGAAAGCCAGCCGGGAAAGCCTCAACGCCGCCGAAACGCGCTATCGCGTCGGCACCGCCACCCCGGCGGATCAGTTGCAGGCGCGCACCGCCTGGTCGCAAGCGGTACTCAACCGCATCAAAGCCGAGGGCACGCTGCGCACGGCGCTCGGCACGCTCGCCAGCGCCATCGGCCGCGATCCCGGCGCCTCGCTCCGGCTCGACGCCATCCCCGACGCCACGCCCGACACCGCCTTCAGCGTCGACGTCGACGCGCTGATCGCCACCGCCCGCGGCCTGCGCCCCGACCTCCGCGCCGCCGAAGCACAGGCCCGCGCCGCCCGCGCCTCGATCGACGCCGCCCGCGCCGCCGGCCTGCCGACGCTCTCGCTCGGCGCCGGCCCCTCGTGGCAAGGCACGCGCAGCGGCGGCGATACTTTAACCACCCATGCCAACGCCATCGGACTGACGCTGACCGTGCCGATCTTCTCCGGCTACGACACCACCTACCGCGTGCGCTCGGCCGAAGCCAAGGCCGAAGTCGCACTCGCCCAGCGCGACAGCCTGGCGCTGCAAGTCGGGCTCGACGTCTGGTCGACCTACCAGGCGCTGCAGACGGCGACGCAATCGCTGCGTACCGCCGCCGACCTGCTCGCCAGCGCCGAAGAATCCGAACGCGTCGCACTCGGCCGTTACCGGGCCGGCGTCGGCACCCTCATCGACTTGCTCAACGCCCAGAGCGCGCTCGCCGCCGCCCGCGTGCAGCGCATCCAGGCCGCACTCGACTGGCATGTCTCGCGTGCGACGCTGGCCAAGGCCGTCGGCACGCTCGACCGCCGCCTGCTCACTTCCGCCGAACTCACCCTGCCATGAAACCGATCGCACGCCTCGCTCTCGCCGCCCTCGTCGTCATCGCCCTCGGCACCGGCGCCGTCATCGCCTACCGACTCGCCAGCGCGCCGACACCGGAACAGCGCTATCGCCTGCAAACCGTTGAAAAGGGCGACATCGTCCAGTCGGTCTCGGCCAACGGCACGCTCAACCCGATCGTCCTCGTCAACGTCGGCACGCAGGTCTCCGGCACCGTCACCCGGCTCTTCGTCGATTTCAACGACAAGGTCGAGAAAGGCCAGGCGCTGCTCGAACTCGACCAGTCGCTGTTCGCCGCCCAGGCACGCCAGTCCGAAGCCAACGTCATCAACATCCGGACCTCGCTCGACCTCGCCCGCGCCACCGAAGCGCGCATGCAGGCGCTGTTCGCGCAGGAATACGTCTCGCGCCAGGATCTCGACCAGGCCGTGCAGGCGCGCCGCTCGGCCGAAGCCCAGTACGCCCAGGCCAAGGCCGCCGCCGACAAGGACCGCGTCAATCTCGGCTACACGACGATCCGCTCGCCCGTCTCCGGCATCGTCGTCGACCGTGTCGTCGATCTCGGCCAGACCGTTGCCGCCAGCCTGCAGACACCGACGCTCATCAAGATCGCCCAGGACCTGTCGGAAATGCGCATCGACACGAGCTTCGCCGAAGCCGACGTCGGCAAGATCCGCGAGGGCCAGAAAGTGCGCTTCACCGTCGACGCCTTCCCCGACCGCAGCTTCACCGGCGAAGTCCAGCAGGTGCGCATGAACGCGACGGTGACGCAGAACGTCGTCACCTACAATGTGCGCGTCTCGCTGCAGAATCCCGATCACATGCTGCTGCCCGGCATGACCGCCTACGTCAACATCGCCGTCGCCCGGCGCGACGATGTCCTCGTCGTCCCCAATGCCGCGCTGCGCTTCAAACCGGCCGACGCCGCCGACAAGCGCGAGGACGCTGCCGGCAACGGCAACGGCGCCGCCGCCGGCGAGGAAGGACGCGGCAAAGGCCGCAAGCGCGATCAGCGCAGCGGCACCGTCTACGTCGTCGACGGCAAAACGATCAAACCGGTCGCCGTGCAGATCGGCATCACCGACAACCGCAACACCGAGATCAGCGGCGGCGACCTCAAGGCCGGCGACCGCGTCGTCGTCGGCGACGCGCCGGGCGCCGCCGGCAAACCAAGCAGTGTCGGCGTGAGACTGTTCTGATGCGCGTCGACGCCGAGGACAACGTCATCCGCGTCGCGCGGCTGACGAAAACCTACGAAACCGCCGCCGGCCCGTTCCCGGCGCTGCGTGGCGTCGATCTCGACATCCGCCGCGGCGAATACGTCGCCATCATGGGACCGTCGGGATCGGGCAAATCGACCTTCATGAACCTGCTCGGTTGTCTCGACACGCCGAGTTCGGGCGAATACGCGCTGGTCGGACGCAATGTCGCCCACCTGCCCGGCGACGAACTCGCCGCGCTGCGCAACCGCACGATCGGCTTCGTTTTCCAGGGTTTCAACCTGCTGCCGCGCATGACGCTCGAGGACAATGTCGCGCTGCCGCTCGTCTATGCCCACGTCGAACGCGAGGAGCGCCGCCGTCGCGCCCGCGAGATGCTCGCCCGCGTCGGACTGGAAGGTTACGCCCGTTCGCTGCCGGCGCGTATCTCCGGCGGCCAGCAGCAGCGCGTCGCCATCGCCCGCGCGCTGATCAACGGGCCGCGCCTGATCCTCGCCGACGAGCCAACCGGCAACCTCGACAGCCACACCAGCGAGGAGATCATGACGTTCTTCCGCGAGCTCAACGACGAAGGCATCACCATCGTCCTCGTCACGCACGAGGCCGACATCGCCGCGCACGCCGAGCGCCAGGTCCGTTTTCTCGACGGCCTGATCGTCAGCGACCGGCCGACGCCGCGCATGGAGATGCCGACATGCTAAGCGTCATGCTCGGAGAAGCCTGGCACGCGATGGGCTGCAACCGCCTGCGCACGGCGCTGACGATGCTCGGCATGGTCATCGGCGTCGGCTCGGTGGTGCTGATGATGGCCATCGGCCAGGGCGCCCAGTACGCGGTCGCGCAGACCATCAGCACCATGGGCAGCAACCTGTATGTCATCATCGCCGGCTGGACGCAGCAGGCCGGCGTACGCAGCGGCGGCGGCTACGGTTTCACCTTGCGTCTCGGCGATGCCGACGCCATCGAGGAACTCGACGGCGTCTCGCTCGTGGCGCCGGCGCACCAGGGGACACAGCAGGTCGTTTACGGCTCGAAGAACTGGAGCTCGGTCATCGTCGGCACCACGCCCGCCTATCTCGAAGCGCGCGCCTGGTCGGTCGCCAGCGGCTACGGCATGGACGACTCGGATGTGCGCTCGGCGACGCGCGTCGCGCTGGTCGGCAAGACCGTCGTCGAGAGCCTGTTCGAAGCCGACGAGGAACCGCTTGGCAAGACCATCCGCATCCGCAACACGCCCTTCACCATCATCGGCACGCTCGCGCCCAAGGGCCAGAACCTCGACGGCCGCGACCAGGATGACACCATCATCGTGCCGCTGACGACGGCACAGCGCAAGGTCTTCGGCGTACCGTTCGCCGGCTCGATCCGCCAGATCGTCGTGCAGGCCGAATCGAACGAAGCGATGCCGGCGGTGGAAAAATCCGTGACCGCGCTGCTGCGCCAGCGCCACCGTCTGCGCGCCGATCAGGACAATGATTTTTATATCCGCAACCTCGCCGCCGCCGCCGACTCCGCCGCCGAGACGACGCGCGTGATGTCATTGCTGCTCGGCGCCATCGCCTCGGTATCATTGCTTGTCGGCGGCATCGGCATCATGAACATCATGCTCGTCTCGGTCACCGAGCGGACGCGCGAAATCGGCGTGCGCATGGCCATCGGCGCGCGCCAGAAGGACATCCTCGCGCAATTTCTGCTCGAAGCCATCATGATCTCGATCACCGGCTGCCTGATCGGCCTCGCGCTCGGTATCGGCAGCGCGCTCGCCGTCAATGCGCTCACCGACATGGTCATCGTCATCTCCGGCAGTGCCGTGCTCGTCGCCTTCGTCGTCGCCGCCGGCGTCGGCGTCTTCTTCGGCTTCTACCCCGCCCGCAAGGCGGCCGCGCTCGACCCGATCGAAGCACTGCGCTACCAATAGGCCCCGCAGTTATGCTACGGGCATCGAAGCGGAACGGCCATTCCGGTTAAGGACGGTGGCATCGCGTAAATCACGGTAAGAGTCGGTTGATAGCGGTGCCGCACCGGTATTTCCAGCGCATAGTACGGGTGTCCACATGACGAACACCCGCAACTCCGATGGAGCATATTGCCGATGAAACTGATCCCTTCCCTGTTGATCCCGCTGAGCATTTTCGCAGCCGCCGTGGCCCATGCCGCCGAACCGGCCCCGGCCAACACCGGCGCCCCGGCGCCGAACAGTCCGCCACCGCATCACCGGCATGGCGACATGAAGGGCCCGCCCCCCTTCGATCCGGCGCTCTGCCAGGGCAAAGCCCCCGGCACCGTGGTCGAACTGCGCATGCCCGACGGACGCGCCTTGCGCGGCAGTTGCCAACTCGTTTTCCTGCCCGACATGCCGGGACAGGCCGCGGCCCCGGCGCAGCCCGCCGCGTCGGCGGGCAAGCGCCCCTGACATTCGCAGCACCGAGTCAATCGGCATAGCACCGACCGCATCGACTCTTCCTGACTCCCGCCCAAGGCACGAAGGGGCCACGCCGCAAACGGCATGGCCCCTTCGTGGGGAGCTTCCTCAGTAACGAATTACGACTTCTGCGCGAGCGGCTGCACGCCCAGCGTACCGATCAGGCTGCTGCGGTAATCGCCGCCACCGACCCGCACGCGCTCCGCCTGCACCTGCGTGCGACGGGCGACGAGCCCAAGCCGGTTCACCACTTCGCCATTGTCGGCCGCGTCGATGAAGTCATAGAGACTCGCCACCGCCTGCTTGAGTCGCGCCTCGTCGGCCTGCTGCTTGGCATCGAGCCGCGCCGCATACCAGTCGCTCGCCAGCACGCTCTCGCGCGTGAATTGCGCACGCACCTGCGGCGCGTCGAGCCCGTAGCCCTCGGCCGTCTTGCCGTAGGCCATGATTTCGAGCAAGGCCTTGAGCGGCGGGCAGGCCAGGGCGATGGTGCCGTCCTTGAAATAGCTCTCGGCGACGCGTTCGTGCGTGGCGACGATGTTGGCCATGCTCTCGGCGAACACGTCCATGTCCTGCAGTTCGGGACGCAGCATCTCGTCGGTGAATACCGAGTGCGGATGCAGGAAGATGCGACCGAAATAGATCGCCGCGAAGCGCGCCGTCATGCGATAGCCGAGACGGCTGGCCAGCACCGGCTTGCCCTCGTGCTCGAAATCGGCGACGCGTTCGAGCGCGCCCAGCGCGATCAGGTTCTCGGCGCTGCGTTCTTCCGGGCTCATGCGCGCGAAGACTTCCGGCACGAGCAGGCTGACGTCATGATCGACGCGCACGTTCGGACCAACGTAGCCGGCGCTCGACACCCAGCCGTCATAGCCGGTAAGCGCGAAGGAGACGAAGGCGGCGTTGAGGTCGATGACGGCCGGCAGGGCGTTGAACGGCCCCTTGGTCAGCGCGCCCTCGGAGCCGGCGCCGGTCGTCGACGGCGACTTGCCGGTCATCGAGCTGATGAACTCGATGAAGAGCTCGGGCAGTTCCATGTAGTGCAGTGGGTTGTAGGTACACAGCGGCCGCACGCCCTCCTCGGGCGGATTGTTGCGGCGTCCGGCGGCGACGACGTGCACCGGCGTCACCATCGGCGCCTGTACCGACTGCTTGCGGAAGAGCCGCATCGCCAGTTCCGCCGAGGCGGGTGCCTTCGGATTGGCGACATCGGGGCGCAGCTGCAGATAGCGCGGGTTCTTCGACGGCTTGCCATCGACCATGCGCGGATGCGCCGACGAGACGAAGTACTGCGGCGAGGTGCCGTCCGGCGCGCCGGCGGCACCGGCGATCAGTCGCTGCATCGGTTCGGTGTAGGCCGAGAAACCGATGACGTCGTCGACGAGTTCCTGCGCGTCGTTCTTGTTGAGCGGCTCGAAGTTGGAGATGAAGGTATCGGGTTCGGCGATGTCGGCTTCGGCCTGGTGGTCGTAGCCGCGATGGATCGCGTCGTCCGGACGCTGGAACAGGCGCCGCTCGCAGTTCTCGATGATCTTGCGCGAGAGGTTGCCGGCGGTGCCGGGCACGACGCCGGCCGGCGCGACGACGCTGGCGGTGATGTCGTCCTCGGTCTGCACCTTGCAGGCCGGGTGGAAGTCATGGCGCAGGCAGAAAATCCGCCACGAACCGTCCTTCTGGAAACCGACGCGCAAGGTGTTGGCAACGAGCTTGTTGCCGTCGAGGCGCAACGCGTTGCCGAGCCGTCCGTTGATGATGTCGACCGAGTAGTGGCTGCGCCAGTCGTTGCCCCATTCGGGCTTGTGGTAACGCTTGACGACGAAGACGAGTTCCTTGACGTGCTGCGGGATGGCGTTGAGCCAGGCGTTGTATTCGTCGGTGTAGTCGGCGCTCGGCGTCAAGAGTTTGATGACGCTGCCCATCGAGCGCGCGGCGCTGAGGATCAGGCGGTGGTCGACACCGTTCTTCTTGGGATCGCGGAAACGATCGGAGAAATCGCGGGCGAAGATCTCGGTCACCGCATCCATGTCCTTCTCGAGGTCGGCGACATAGACGGCGCCGGCCAGGATCGCGTCCGACAGCGCCTTCGAGATTTCCGATTTGCCGCCACCCGAGACGGTGCTCGGCTTGTGGCAGGACGTGACTTCCGGCGAGGTGCCGACGAGGCTCCACACGCGCCGGTCGGGACTCGTCGGCTCCATGTGGATGCGGTAGCCGTTCGGCCCCATGTAGGTCTTGTCGGCGCGCAGCTTGATCGACGCGCGCGTGCCGTCGGCCTGGGCCCACGACACCGTCTGCGTGCGCAGGCTGTAGGTAGACTTTTCCGGCACCAGCACGATATGCGACTGTTCGCGGTCGAGCGCGTAGCCTTCCGGCTGCAGCGCGAAACGCTGCGGGTCGCGCGCCAGCACGTCGGCGAACTTGTACGCGTCGCCGGCCGAATTGTCGACGTATTCGAGCCCTTCGTTATAGCTCGGGAAAACCAGCGCGCCGCCAGCGTGCTCCTCTTCGGCAAGGCCATAGAGGTTGGCCGAATAGCTGATCTGCGTTTTGACTTCCTTCTTGCAATAACCGAAGTAGTTGTCGGCGATCACCGTGACGATGACGCCGCGCGCATCGCGGGCGCAGATCTTGAACGCGCTGCCATTGTTGTAAAGCTCGGTGTCGCTCTTGTAGCACATGCCGTCGCGGCGCTGACGCTCGGTCGCGTCGTCCCAGTGCGGCAGGCCAAGCAGGTGCTTGGGCACATGCGTGAGGTGCGGCGCCAGGATGACGCAGCCGGTGTGACCGGTCCAGCCGTCCGGGTCGAGCGAAGCGTCGTTCTCGGGCAGGTAGGGATCGCCGCCGTTACCAAAGATGCTCTCGACGAAATCGAGGTTGGAAACCAGTCCGCCCGGCACGAAAAACCGGACTTCCATGCGCTTCTCGGTGGTGAATCCCGGCACCGCCGGCACCACCAGCGGACGCAGCAGCAGCGAGACGAAACAGGCGCCCGGCGTCGCGGCATTGGCCGTGTAGGGCAGACGCATCGAATCCTCGGGCGGCGTCAGCGCGATCGCGAGGAGTTTCGAGAAGGCGACTTTCGGCACTTCGAGCTTGTCGTCCGGCGTCGGCAGACCGCCCTCGACGACGTGGAAAACACCGGCCGTCGTGCGCCGGTCGTTGGCCGGATTGTGCAGCACGCCGTTGCGCAGGCGATAGCTCGACAAGAGCGGCGACTTGAATTTGTCGGCGTCATGCGGCAGCGACAGCCCGCGTGCCAGCCCCGACTGATCGAGCACCAGCGTCCGCCGCGGCAGCGACGGCGCCGAACCGGTGTCGGCGAGGTATTCCTTGAGGAAGTTCTGAATCCGGGCATCGGTGGCGCAGAGCCGATCCGACAGGCGCCGGCTCAGTTCGCGCTGGCGCGCCAGAATCGGTGAAACCAGGCTCGAAATATCGGCGCCGTGGGCGCCATCGCTCAGCGGCAGATCCAAGAGCGCCAAGCGCAGATTGATAGCGGCATGAAGATCCTCCCCGCACAGGGAAGGCGCATTCGACACAGTTGCTTTTGCAGCGACATCCATAGTTCGCATCCAATCAACATAACAAGAAAACATCACCCTCCACGCACCCGGGCGCGGAGCAAGACCCGGCAGACCCTGCCGGCCGAACTCGCCTCAAATGGCCTGACCAGTTTACCACATTCGAACTTCCATACAAGTTACCGTACCATGAAACGGCCGCAACGCCAAAAGCCACGTCGGCGACACGGATTAGCACCAGGCACGGCAAGGCTTTGCCGGCATCGGCAGCGACCGCTATACTCACTCTCCCCAGCCCGCCCGGCGCGCCATGCCGGCGCGATCCCTCCACTCAAAACATCATCAACACCATGCCTGTTTACGCCCTCGGCTCCCTCGCCCCCGAACTCGATCCGCAAAGCTGGATCGCCCCCAATGCCACGGTCATCGCCCAGGTCGTCCTGAAAAAAGACGCCTCGATCTGGTGGAACTGCACCGTCCGCGGCGACACCGACCGCATCGTCATCGGCGAAGGCACCAACATCCAGGACGGCAGCATCATCCACACCAATCGCGGCATCGTCGTCACGCTCGGCAACCGCGTCACCGTCGGCCACGGCGTCATCCTGCACGGCTGCACGATCGGCGACCACTGCCTGATCGGCATGGGGGCGACGATCCTCAACCGCGTCAGCATCGGCCGCAACAGCATCGTCGGCGCCCATTCGCTGCTGCCCGAAGGCAAGCAATACCCCGAGCGCTCGCTGATCATGGGTTCGCCCGGCAGGGTCGTACGCGAACTCACCGACGAGGAAGTGGCACGACTGCCCGACAGCGCCGAACGCTATATCGTCAACTGGAACCGCTACCGCAACGAACTGACGCCCGTTTGAACAAAAATCATTCGGTTTTCCGAATGATTATAGCGTCATAAATACGGATTTCCGAACAACTGTATTGGTCCAGACAGAAAACCGGAACCGCTTCAACGACTTGCAAATACAACACAACTGGCATAAACCGTGCTCTAATGAATTGTGCTGCAGGTCGGGCTGCTCTGGTCGGCCAGCAACCTTGTGTGTAAAACAATTTAACTTAGGAGAGTGTCAATGAAGCAACATACCAAGTTGTTGCTGGGCTTCATCTTCGGCGTAGCCCTCGGCCTGATCGGCTTTTACTATTTCCCGGCCAAGGAAATGGTCTTCATGGGTCGGGTGACCGAAGTATTCACCTTCGTCGGTGCGATCTTCCTGCGCATGATCTTCATGGTGACCATTCCGCTGATCCTCGCCGCGCTGATGCTCGGCACCATGGAACTCAGCCAGGGGACGGGCGGTTTCGGCAAAGTCGGTAGCCGTTGCCTGATCTTCACGGTCGTGCTCAGCGGCATCGCCGCCTGTATCGCGCTGTTCACCACGAACACCCTG
Source organism: Propionivibrio dicarboxylicus (assembly GCF_900099695.1). Taxonomy (GTDB): domain Bacteria; phylum Pseudomonadota; class Gammaproteobacteria; order Burkholderiales; family Rhodocyclaceae; genus Propionivibrio; species Propionivibrio dicarboxylicus. The sequence goes on from NZ_FNCY01000002.1 coordinate 228,387, forward strand.
AAGCCGGGTGCCGGCCTCGTGTTCGACAAGGCTGCGCTGGCTGCGAACTCTGGCGTGCTGACCATCGCCAAGAACGCGACCGCGGCGAAGGACAAGCCCTGGTTCCAGTACCTCGTTGACCTCCTGCCGCAAAACCCGATCGACTCGGCGGCACGGGCCTTCCAGGGCGAAATCATCGCCATGATGGTCTTCGCGCTGTTCTTCGGCTGGGCACTCAGCACGGTCATCAAGGAAGAAAATCACCCGATGACCAAGGTCCTCGACGCGATCTTCCAGGCCTGCATGAAGATCATCGCCGTCGCCATCCAACTCGCGCCGGTCGCCATCTTCTGTATCGTCTTCAACACCGCCTACCGCATGGGCGCCGGCTTCCTCGGCAACGTCGCCTACTTCGCGTTCGTCGTCGTGCTCGGTCTGCTCATCCAGTTCTTCGTGGTGTACAGCATCGTCCTGATCACGATCGGCAAGACCAATCCGTTCGCCTTCTACAAGCAGTGCCGCGAGGTCTACGTCTATGCCTTCTCGACGGCATCGTCGAACGCCACGCTGCCGGTCGCGCTGAAGTGCGCCACGGACGTGCTCAAGATCCCGCCCCGCATCGCCCGCTTCGTCATCACCATCGGCGCGTCCGCCAACCAGAACGGTTCGGGCCTGTATGAAGGCGTTGTCGTGCTGTTCATGGCCCAGGTCTTCAGCGTTGATCTGACCGTCGGACAACAGGTCCAGGTCGTTCTGATGTCCATGCTCGCCGGTGTCGGCACGGCCGGTATCCCCGGCGGTTCGCTGCCGCTGATCGTGGTGCTGATGGTTAACGTCGGTGTTCCGGCCGAAGGTATTGGCCTGATCCTCGGCGTCGATCGCTTCCTCGACATGTGCCGTACGACCCTGAACGTTGCCGGTGACCTGGTCATCGCCAAGCTGATCACGGAATCGGTCGGCCAGGAAGCCATCGACCAGCTTCACGCCTCCTGATTTTCCAGGAATACGCAAACGCTTCAAGCAACGGCCCCGGGGCAACTCCGGGGCCGTTTTTTCACTCAAGACACCTGATCCGACGACGATCTTGACCCTGAGACAGCACCTGCAGATCCGCCACCCGCTGCGCCTGACGGCCCTCGTCAGCGCCTGCGCGCTGCTGATTGCCATGATCGCCTTCGCGACCTACCGCATCAGCCAGCAGATGGGCCTCGCCGAGATGCAGATCACCGGCCGGCACCGGCTCGACCTCTACGCCGCCAGTCTGGAACGGGAGATCGTCAAATACGCCTACTTCCCCTCGACGCTGGGACTCGAACAAAGCGTCCTGCAATTGCTTACCCACCCCAACGACCCGAAGCTCGTCGCCAAGGTCAACAGCTTTCTCGAACAGGTCAATGAACGCGCCGGCACGCTATCGATCTACGTGATGGACAACAAAGGACAGGTGCATGCCTCCAGCAACTGGCGCCGTCCGGACAGCTTCATCGGCGAAGACCTGTCATTCCGCTCCTATTTCCGCGACGCCATGGAAACCGGCACCGGCCGCTTCTTCGGCATCGGCACGACGCGCAGCGAACCCGGGTACTACCTTTCCTCGGCCGTCGAAAACCGCAACGGCACGCTCGGCGTCGCCATCGTCAAAGTCAGTCTCGAACAACTCGAAAAATCCTGGACGACCGTCGAGACGCCGGTGCTCGTTTCCGACGAAAATGGCGTCGTCATCCTCACCTCGGTCCCCGACTGGAAATTCACGACGCTGCTGCCGCTCGACGACAGGACGCGCACAGCCTTCGACCGCACGCAGCAGTACAACCGCCGCGCCCTGCAATCGCTCGGCGTGCGCGAGATCAGCCGGCTCGGCAACGGCGCGCGCCTCGTCAATGTCGCCCGCCACAAGCAGGAACTCGTCTCGCCCTACCCGGTATCGGGCCGCTTCATGGAACAGTCGCTGCCGCTGCCCGGGACCAAATGGTCGCTGACCGTATTCACCCCGCTCGACGCCGTCGACGACATGAGCACCACGCGCGCCGCCGTCGCCGCCGTCTCGACGCTGCTGCTCTGCATCCTCGCCTTGCTCGTCAATCAACGCCGCCGTCATCTGCGCGACCTGCTCGCGGCGAGCCAGGCGCTGCAGAAAGCGCACGACGAACTCGAACGCAAGGTGGCGGAGCGCACTGCCGACCTGTCGTCGGCCAACCGCCAACTGCAGGAGGAAGTCGTCGAGCGCGTGCGCGCCGAACGCAGCCTGCGCGCGACCCAGGACGGCCTCATCCAGGCCGGCAAACTGGCGGTCATCGGCCAGTTGTCGACCGGTATCGCCCACGAACTCAACCAGCCGCTGGCAGCGCTGCGCACGCTGTCGGGCAACACCATGCGCTTCCTCGAACGCGGCGACGCGACGACGGCGCGCTCCAATCTCGAACGCATCGCCCAGATCGTCGATCGCATGGGCCAGATCACCGGCCAGCTCAAGGCCTTTGCCCACAAATCGAGCGGCCGCCCGCAAGCCGTCGATGTGCGCCAGGTCGTCGCCCATGCCGTCGCATTGCTCGACCAGCGCCTGAAAACCAGCGCTACCGAAATCCGCACCGATTTCCCCGACAGTCCGCTCGAAGCCTGGTGCGACCCGAACCGCCTCGAACAGGTCCTGATCAACCTTCTCGGCAACGCCCTCGACGCCATGGCCGGACTGGCTTCGCCGCGCATCGACATCAACGGTTGCGAAGAAGGCATGATGATCCGCCTCGAAGTGCGCGACCACGGCCCTGGCCTCAGCGACGAGGCGCTGGCGCGGCTGTTCGAGCCCTTCTACACGACCAAGGAGGTCGGCGTCGGACTCGGGCTCGGACTCACCATTTCCGCCGGCATCGTCAGCGACTTCGGCGGCACACTGACCGGCGACAACCACCCCGATGGCGGCGCCTGCTTCACGCTCGTCATTCCAAAGTCATAGCACTGAATCCATCATGACCGACACGCTCAAAGTCCTCATCATCGAAGACGACCCCGATGTCCGCCTCGGCTGCGAACAGGCGCTCCAACTCGAAGGTATCGCCACCGAGGCCGTCGACAGCGCCGAGGCCGCCAAACGCCGCGTCGGCCCGGACTTCCGCGGCATCATCGTCAGCGATATCCGTCTGCCGCGCATGGACGGCATGACCTTCCTGCGCCAGATCATGGCGCTCGATCCGGAACTGCCGGTCGTCCTGATCACTGGCCACGGCGACATCTCGATGGCCGTGCAGGCGATGAAGGATGGCGCCCAGGACTTCATCCAGAAGCCCTTCCCGCCCGAATATCTCGTCGAGGTCGTCCGCCGCGCGCTCGAAAAGCGCCAGTTGATCCTCGAGAACCGCGAACTGCGCCACCGGCTCGAAGGCCGCGAGCAGATCGAGGCCCGCCTGATCGGCGACTCCGGCGCAATGAAGCGCGTGCGCCAGCTGATCGCCGGGCTCGCCGACAGCGCCGCCGACCTGCTGATTCAGGGCGAAACCGGCACCGGCAAGGAACTCGTCGCGCGCTGCCTGCACGAAGCGAGTCCGCGCCAGACCGGAAACTTCGTCGCCATCAACTGCGGCGGCCTGCCCGAAACGCTGTTCGAGAGCGAAATTTTCGGCCACGAAGCGGGCGCCTATACCGGCGCCAGCAAGCGCCGCATCGGCAAGATCGAGCACGCCAACGGCGGCACGCTCTTCCTCGACGAAATCGAGAGCATGCCGATGCCGATGCAGATCAAGCTGCTGCGCGTCCTGCAGGAACGCTCGCTCGAACGCCTCGGCTCGAATACCACGATTCCGATCGATTGCCGCGTCATCGCCGCCACCAAGGAAGACCTGCTGGCGCTCTCGGAACAGGGCCGTTTCCGCAGCGACCTCTACTACCGCCTCAGCGTCGCGACGCTGATGCTGCCCTCGCTGCGCGAACGGCGCGAGGACATCCCGCTGCTGTTCCAGCACTTCCTGATGCAGGCCGCGGCACGTCACGGACGCCCGGTGCCGCCAACCGACGCGGCGCGCAGCAACACCTTGCTCGGCTACCACTGGCCCGGCAACGTGCGCGAACTGCGCAACGTCGCCGACCGCTGCGTCCTCGGCATCGAAGCCAGCGCCCCGCCCTTCGGCAACGACAGCGACGACAAGCCGCGCCCGCTCTCGGAGACGGTCGAAGCCTTCGAGCGCGCGCTGATCGCCGACGCGCTCAAGCGCCATCAGGGGAGCCTCGCGCGCAGCGCCGAAGCGCTTGGCATTCCGAAGACAACCCTGCACGACAAGATCCGCAAGTACGGATTGTCGGACACCGGCACCGCCTGAACGGCGACGAACGATCCGACGCCGGCACGGTCCGAAGCCCATCACCCTCAGGAGTCCGCCATGAAACGCCTGCCGAAACTCTCGCTGCTGTTGTCGCTGTGGATCACCCTGCCCTTGGCCTGCGCCCTGCCCGCCGCTGCCGCCGACATCAGCCTGCTGAGCGGCGGCGCCGTCGAACCCGGCATCGTCGCCTTCGCCGCGCTGGTCAAACGTGAACTCGGCCACGACCTGAAGATCCAGTTCAATACCGCACCGCAGATCGCCAAACGCCTGGCCGCCGGGGAAACCTGGGACATCCTCGTCTCGCCGCCGGCGGTGATCGACGCGGCGCAGAAGGACGGCAAGATCCTTGCCGACGGCCGCACCCAGGTCGGACGCGTCGGCGTCGGCATCGTCGTGCGCGAGGCGCTGCCAGCACCGGTCATCGGCTCGGCCGAAGCGCTCAAGGAGGCGCTGATGCGTGCCGACTCGGTCGTCTATAACTCGGCCTCGACCGGACTCTATCTCGACCGGCTGTTCGCACAACTCGGGCTGAGCGACGCCCTGCGCCCGAAGACGACGCGCTACCCGGACGGTGCCTCGGTGATGGAACACGTCATCCACGGCAAGGGACAGGAGATCGGCTTCGGCGCCATCACCGAGATCGGCCTCTATACGAGCAAGGGCTTGCGCTACGTCGGTCCGCTGCCGGCCGAAACGCAAAATTACACCCGCTACGATGCCGCCATCATGACCGGCGCCAAGCAGGGCAGCGCCGCCGCCGACGTGCTCAAGCTGCTGGCGACGCCGGCCGCGCGCGCGGCCTTCACCGCCGCCGGCATCGACTGAGCGCCGACGCCGGTTCTACTCGCGGGCCGGCAAGCCGTCCCAGTCGCCGCCCAGCGCCTTGAACAGCGCCGCCGCCGCGACCAGGCGGCGACCGCTGACATCGACGACGCTACGGTCGGCCGACAGCGCCGCCGTCTGGTTCGTCACGACATTCAGATAACTGACGGTGCCGGCCTGGTACTGGTTCTGCGTCAGCCGCAAGGCTTCGGCGGCAAAGCCCGCCGCTTCGCGCTGGACGCCGTCTTCCTCCGCGAGCACGCGCAGCGCCGCGAGATTGTCCTCGACCTCCTGGAAGGCCGTCAGCACGCTCTGACGGTACGTTGCCACCGTTTTGTCATAGGCAGCGAGGGCCTGTTCCTTCACCGCCGACCGGGCGCCGGCATCGAACAGCGTCAGCGCCAGCGCCGGGCCGAGCGACCAGAAACGGTTGGGTAGCGTCGTCAGTTCCGACAGGCTGGTCCCCTGATAACCACCGCTCGCGCTCAGCGTCAGCGCCGGGAAGAAGGCGGCCTGGGCAACGCCGATCTGGGCGTTGGCCGCCGCCGCCCGGCGTTCGGCACCGGCAACGTCGGGACGACGCTCCAGCAGGCGCGCCGGCAAGAGTTCCGGCAAGGCCGGCAGACGCGGCAGAGCGCCGGTCGGCGCGATCGAGAAATCGGCCGGCGCCTTGCCGACCAGCACGGCAATGGCATGTTCGTACTGCGCCCGCGCCACCTTGAGGTCGACGGCCTGCGCCTCGGTCGTGCGCAGTTGCAATTCTGCCTGCGCCACATCGATACGCCCGGCGACGCCAACCTCGAAACGGTTGCGCGTGATCTCGAGCGAGCGGCGATACCCCTGCGCGGTTTCTTCGAGCAAACGTCGCTGCGCATCGTTGACGCGCAACTGCAGGTAGTTCTGTACCAACGTCGCCTGCGCGCTCAGCTTGGCCGCCTGCAGGTCGGCGGCGCTGGCCGCGACGCTCGCCCGGTTCGCTTCGACGTTGCGCGAGATGCGCCCCCACACGTCCGCCTCCCAGCTTGAGGTCAGCGTCAGACGATCGGTGTTCTTGATCGGCGTCCCCGGCGATACCGTGCTGCCGCTCGTCGTCGTGCTCGACACGCCCTGCGCGCGCGAGGCCGTGAAATTGCTGCCGAGCGTCGGAAACCACGCGGCGCGGGCGGCACCAAGCACGCCCTCGGCCTGGCGGAATTGCGCGGCGGCGGCGAGCACGTTCTGGTTGGAAAGATCGACCTGTTCGACCAGGGCGTTCAACTCGGCATCGCCGAAGCGCGCCCACCAGCGTCCGGTCGGCGCATCGTCGGCCGGCTGCGCCGGTTTCCAGTCGCGCGATTCCTTGAAGGCGGCCGGCAGCGGCGCCTGCGGACGCACATAGTCAGGCCCGACGGCACAACCACCGAGCAGGGCAAAAACGCAGGCGGCGATCAGGCAAGGCTTCGTTCTCATCATTGCGCATTCCATCCGAAAATCATGGCAAAACCTCCGCCGCGGCCGAGGCGGCACGGCGGGCCAAGCGCGCGGCGCGGCGGCGTTCGCGCCACAGGCGCAGGCGGTCGAGCGAGAGATAGACGACCGGCGTCGTATAGAGCGTCAGCAACTGGCTCAGGATCAGGCCGCCGACAATCGAAATACCCAGCGGCTGACGCATCTCGGCGCCGTCACCGCGTCCGAGCATCAAGGGCAAGGCCCCGAACAGCGCCGCCATCGTCGTCATCATGATCGGCCGGAAGCGAAGTAAACAGGCTTCGCGGATCGCGTCGCGCGGATCGAGGCCACGCTGGCGCTGCGCCTGGATGGCGAAGTCGATCATCATGATCGCGTTCTTCTTGACGATGCCGATCAGCAGGATGACGCCGATCAAGGCGATGATCGAGAAATCGGTCTTGAAAGCGAGCAGCGCGAGAATCGCGCCGACGCCGGCCGAGGGCAGCGTCGACAGGATCGTCAGCGGATGCACGAGGCTCTCGTAGAGCACGCCGAGCACGATATAGACGGCCAGCAACGCCGCCAGGATCAGGACCGGCTGGCTGCTGAGCGAGGCCTGGAAGACCTTGGCCGTGCCCTGGAACGAGCCGATCAGCGTCGCCGGCGCGCCAAGGCGCTGCATCGCCGTATCGATCGCCCGCGTCGCCTGCGACAAGGACACGCCAACCGGCAGATTGAAGGAAATCGTCGACGCGGCGAACTGCCCCTGGTGATTGACGGCCAGCGGCGTCGAGGTCGTCTCCCAGCGCGCAAAAGCCTTGAGCGGCACCTGCACCGTTCCGCCGGCGGCGGTCGTGCCAACGACATAGACATCCTTGAGACTTTCCTGACTCTGCCAGTATTCCGGCGCCGCCTCCATGACGACGCGATACTGATTGAGCGGGTGGTAGATCGTCGACACCTGGCGCTGGCCGAAGAGATCGTTGAGCGTCGCGTCGATCAGCCGCTGGTTGAGACCGAGCCGGGCGATCGCGTCGCGATCGACGACGAGGGAGGTCTGCAGGCCCTTGTCCTGCTGGTCGGTATTGACGTCGGCGAGTTCCTTCAACCCGCTCAGCGCCGCCCGTACGCGCGGCTCCCAGGTACGCAGCTCCTCGATGGTGTTGGCCTGCAAGGTAAACTGGTAGAGCGCGTTGGCCGCGCGGCCGCCGACACGGATGTCCTGGACCGGCTGCAGGAACAGGTTGGCGCCCGGCTCCTGCGCCAATTTGCGGCGCAGGCGGCCGATCACCTGGTCGGCCGAGACGTCGCGTTCCGAACGCGGCTTGAGCGAGACGAACATGAAGCCGGAATTGCGCTGGCCACCGCCGGTGAAGCCGATGACACGCTCGACCGCCGGATCGCTGCGCACGATGGCAATGAAACTGGCGAGCTTGTCGCGCATCGCCTGGAAGGAAATGCTCTGGTCGGCCTGGATGTTGCCAACGATGCCGCCGGTATCCTGCTGCGGGAAAAAGCCCTTCGGCACAATGCTGTAGAGATAGATGTTGAAGGCGATGGTGCCGAGCAACAGAAGCAGCATCAGGCGGCCGTGCGCCAGTGCCCAGTCGAGCGAACGGCGGTACCCGGAAAGCATGGCCGCGAAGAGGCGGCCGCTGCCGGCCGGAGCCTCCTTGGCCGCCGCGTTCCCGGCCGGCCCGCCACGCCGACGCAGCAGGCGTGCGCACATCATCGGCGTCGTCGTCAGCGAAATGACGAGCGAGATGAGGATCGCGGCCGACAGCGTGAAGGCGAATTCGCGGAAGAGGCGGCCGACGATGCCGCCCATCAGCAGGATCGGAATGAAGACGGCGATCAGCGACAGGCTCATCGACAACACCGTGAAACCGACCTCGCGCGCGCCCTGCAGCGCCGCCTGGAAAGGTTCCATGCCGTCCTCGATATGGCGCGAGATGTTCTCGAGCACGACGACGGCATCATCGACGACGAAGCCGGTGGCGATCGTCAGCGCCATCAATGACAGGTTGTTGAGGCTGAAGCCGGCGAGATACATGATGCCGAAGGTGCCGACCAGCGAGACCGGCACAGCGACGATCGGCACCAGCGCGGCGCGCGCGTTGCGCAGGAAGAGGAAGACGACGAGCACGACGAGCGCGATCGAAATCATCATCGTGCGCTCGACCTCGATGAGCGAGGCGCGGATCGTCGGCGTGCGGTCATTCGCCACCTCGAGATCGATCGTCGCCGGAATCGAGGCACGCAACTGCGGCAGCAGCGCCTTGACGGCATCGACGGTCTCGATGATGTTGGCGCCCGGCTGCCGGTTGATGATCAGCATGACCGCCGGCTTACCGTTGAAAAGGCCGGCGTTGCGCACGTCCTGCTCGGCATCCTCGACCTTGGCGACATCCGACAGGCGCACGGCGGCACCGTTGCGCCAGGAAACGACGAGCGGCATATAGTCGGCGGCCTTCATCGCCTGGTCGTTGGCGACGACCTGCCAGTGCCGGTCGCCCGATTCGAGCGCGCCCTTGGGCCGATTGGCGTTGGTCGCGACGATCGCCGCGCGCAGATCCTCGACACCGATGCCGGCACGCGCCAGCACGCCCGGATTGACCTCGACGCGCACCGCCGGCAACGAACTGCCGCCGACGCTGACCTGCCCGACGCCTTTCACCTGCGCGATCTTCTGCGCCAGGATCGTCGACGCCGCGTCGTACATCTGGCCGCGCGTCATCGATTCCGACGTCATACCGAGGATGAGCACCGGCGCGTCAGCGGGATTGACCTTGCGATAGGTCGGATTGCTCGGCAGTCCCGTCGGCAGGAGGTTGCGCGCGGCGTTGAGCGCCGCCTGCACGTCGCGGGCAGCACCGTTGATCTCGCGATCGAGGTCGAACTGCAGCGTGATGCGCGTCGAGCCGAGCGAACTCGTCGAGGTAATCTCGGTGACGCCGGCGATCGTGCCGAGCGACCGTTCGAGCGGCGTCGCCACCGTCGCCGCCATCGTTTCCGGACTCGCGCCGGGCAAGGACGCCTGCACCGAGATCGTCGGAAAATCGACCTGCGGCAAGGGCGAGACCGGCAACAGGCCGAAGGCCAGCGCACCGAACAGCGCAATGCCCACCGTCAGCAAGGTGGTGGCCACCGGGCGCCGGATGAAAGTCGTCGAGATGAACATCGCCGTTCAGTGCGCCGAATCGACGTCTTCGAGAGCGTCGTCAGAAACGAAACGGCTGTGGATGCGACGACCGAAACGCCGCGCCAGCCGATCGAAGGCGAGATAGATGACCGGTGTCGTGAAGAGCGTCAGCACCTGGCTGACGATCAGGCCGCCGACCATGGTGAGACCAAGCGGATGCCGCAATTCGGCGCCAACGCCGGTGCCGAGCATCAGCGGCAAGGCGCCGAGCAGCGCCGCCATCGTCGTCATCAGGATCGGCCGGAAGCGCAACAGACAGGCCTCGAAGATCGCCTCGCGCGGCGTCTTGTCCTGCTCGCGTTCGGCTTCGAGCGCGAAGTCGATCATCATGATCGCATTCTTCTTGACGATGCCGATCAAGAGGATGATGCCGATGATCGCAACGATGTCGATGTCGGCACCGGCCAGAAGCAGCGCCAGCAAGGCGCCGACGCCGGCCGAGGGCAGCGTCGACAGGATCGTCACCGGATGCACGTAGCTCTCGTACAGCACGCCGAGCACGATGTACATGACGACGATCGCCGCGAGGATCAGCAGCAGCGTATGGTCGAGCGAAGCCTGGAAGGCCTTGGCCGCCCCCTGGAAAGCGGTCTGCACGCTGGCCGGCGGATCGAGTTCCTGCTGCGCCGCCATGATCGCCTTGACGGCATGGCCGAGCGAGACGCCGGGCGCCAGGTTGAACGACAGCGTCGCCGCCGGGAACTGGCCGATGTGATTGACCGACAGCGGCATTGTCCGTTCGGAAATCCGTGCGATCGCCGAGAGCGGCACCGGCACGGCCGATCCGCTCGTCGTCGAGACGAGATAGAGATCGGCCAGCGACAGCGGATTCTGCTTGAATTCCGGCTTGACCTCGAGGACGACGCGATAGAGGTTCGACTGCGTGAAGATCGTCGACGCGATGCGCTGCCCGAACGCGTTGTAGAGCAGATTGTCGATCGCCGAGACACTGATGCCGAGCCGGCTGGCGCTGGCGCGATCGATGTCGACGTAGGCCTGCAGACCCTTGTCCTGCACGTCGCTGGCGACGTCGACGAGTTCCGGCAGGCGGCGCAGACGCTCAAGCAGCTTCGGCACCCAGACGGCAAGCTCGTCGGGATTGGCGTCCTCGACGCTGTACTGGTACTGCGTGCGGCTGACACGGTTCTCGATCGTCAGGTCCTGCACCGGCTGCAGATAGACGGAGATGCCAGCCACCCCGGCGAGCCTCGGTTGCAGGCGCCGGATGATGGCACTGGCATCGGCGTCGCGTTGCGCTTTCGGCTTCAGGTTGATGAGCAGGCGACCGCTGTTGAGCGTGGCATTGGCGCCATCGACGCCGATGAAGGACGACAGGCTATCGACGGCCGGATCGGCAAGCAGCGCATCGACGACCGCCTGCTGCCGTTCGGCCATCGCCGGGAACGAGATCGACTGCGGCGCCTCGGTCACGCCCTGAATGACGCCGGTATCCTGGACGGGGAAGAAACCCTTGGGCACGACGAGGTAGAGCAACACGGTCAACGCCAGCGTGGCGAAAGCGACGAAGAGCGTCGCCGCCTGGCGGTCGAGCACCCAGGCCAGCACCTTGCCATAGCCGGCGATGATCGCGTCGAAGACCGCGCCGCTCCAGCGGAAGAAGCGGCCCTGCTCGGCTTCCGGCGTGTGATGCAGGAGGCGTGCGCACATCATCGGCGTCAGCGTCAGCGAGACGGCCGCCGAAATCAGGATCGCCACCGCCAGCGTGATGGCGAATTCGCGGAAGAGGCGACCGACGACTTCGCTCATGAACAGCAGCGGAATCAGCACGGCGATCAGCGAGACCGTCAGCGAAATGATCGTGAAGCCGATCTGCTGCGCCCCCTTGAGCGCCGCCTGCAACGGCGACTCGCCCTCCTCGACGTAGCGGGCGATATTCTCGATCATGACGATCGCATCATCGACGACGAAGCCGGTGGCGATCGTCAGTGCCATCAGCGTCAGGTTGTTGATCGAGAAGCCGGCGAGGTGCATGACGCCGAAGGTACCGACCAGCGACAGCGGCACGGCGACGCTCGGGATGATCGTCGCCGGCACGTTGCGCAGGAAAACGAAGATGACCATGACGACCAGCGCGATCGAGAGCAGCAGTTCGAAGCGCACGTCGTCGATCGAGGCGCGGATCGTCGTCGTCCGGTCGGTCAGGACGCGCACGTCGACCGACGGCGGCAGCGCCGCCTGCAGCTGCGGCAGCAGGCGCTTGATGCGATCCACCGTCTCGATGACATTGGCACCGGGCTGGCGCTGGATGTTGAGCACGATCGCCGGCTGCTGCCGGCCGCCGACCGCCGCCCAGGCGGCCAGGCGGGCATTCTCGGCGCCATCGACGACGTCGGCGACATCGGCGACACGGATCGGCGCGCCGTTGCGCCAGGCGATCACCAGTTGCCGGTATTCGTCGGCCGAGCGCAACTGATCGTTGGCATCGATCGTCGAGGCGCGCGTCGGGCCGTCGAAGCTGCCCTTGGCCGAATTGACGTTGGCGGCGGCGATCGCCGTGCGCAGGTCCTCGAGATTGAGCCCGTTGGCGGCAAGCGCCTTGGGATTCGCCTGCAGCCGCACGGCCGGACGCTGTCCGCCGGCGAGGCTGACGAGACCGACACCGGGCAGCTGCGACAACTTCTGCGCCAGCCGCGTATCGACGAGATCCTCGACCTTCGGCAGCGGCAGCGTCTGCGAGCTGATCGCCAGCGCCATGACCGGCGTGTCGGCCGGATTGACCTTGCTGTAGATCGGCGGCATCGGCAGGTCGGTCGGCAGGAAGGAATTGGCCGCGTTGATCGCCGCCTGCACCTGCTGCTCGGCCACGTCGAGGCTGACCTCAAGCGTGAACTGAAGCGTGATCACCGAGGCACCGCCCGAACTCGTCGATGACATCTGGTTGAGGCCGGGCATCTGCCCGAACTGGCGTTCGAGCGGCGCGGTAATTGAAGAGGTCATGACATCCGGACTGGCGCCCGGATACAGCGTCGTCACCTGGATCGTCGGATAGTCGACCTCGGGCAGCGCCGACACCGGCAGGAAGCGGTAGGCCAAGAGGCCGGCCAACAGAATGGCCAGCATCAGCAGCGAGGTCGCGACCGGCCGCAGGATAAACTGACGCGAAGGATTCATTCGCGGCCCTTGGCGTCCGCCGGCGCGGCTTTCGTCGCGGCCGAATCCGGGGCGCGGCGTTCGCTCCCCTCGGCCGGCGCGCCCTCCGGCGGCCGTTTGCCTTCGCCACGACGCGCACCGCCCCGCTCACCCGCCGGCTTGCCACTCGCCCCACCCACCTGGCGCGACTCGGGCGTCATGATCTCGACCTTGGCATCCTGGCGCAGCTTGTCGGCGCCATCGACGACGACCTGCTCGCCCGGCGCCAGGCCCTTCTCGATGGCAACGACGTTGGCATTGCCGGCGCCGAGCGTCACCGGCCGCACGGCCACCTTCTTCTCGGCGGGGTCGATGACATAGACGAAGGTCCCCGGCGTCCCGCGCTGCACGGCGGCAACCGGCACCAGCGTCGCGCCGCGACGGGTGTCGACGCGCAATGCGGCGTTGACGAACTGGTTGGGGAAGAGCGCCTGATCGTCGTTGGCGAACTCGGCCTTGAGCTTGACCGTGCCGGTCGTCGTGTCGATCTGGTTATCGACCGAGGCGAGCTTGCCGACCGCCAGCCGCGTCTTGTTCTCGCGATCCCAGGCCTCGACCTGCAGGGTCTCGCCGGCGTTGATGCGCTGCAGCACCGCCCCGAGGCTGTCGGCCGGAATCGAGAAGACCAACAGGATCGGCTGCGTCTGGGTGATGACGACGATGCCGGTGGTATCGCTGGCCTTGACCATGTTGCCGAGATCGACCTGGCGCAGGCCGAGCCGGCCGGAGATCGGCGCGGTGATGCGGGTGAAATCGAGTTGCAGCCGCGCCGTGTTGAGGTTGCCCTGATCGGCGAGCACGGTGCCGCGATACTGTTTGACGAGCGCTTCCTGCGCATCGAACTGCTGGCGCGCGATCGAATCCTTTTCGAGCAGCGCGCGGTAGCGCTCGAGGTCGATCAGCGCATTGGCGAGCAGCGCGTGATCGCGCACCAACTGGCCGTTGACCTGTTCGAGCACCGCCTGGAAGGGACGCGGATCGATCTCGGCAAGCAGTTCGCCGGCCTTGACGATCTGCCCCTCGTGAAAAGCGATGCGCACCAGTTGGCCATCGACGCGCGGCTTGACCACGGTGGTGTTGCGCGCCGTCACGGTGCCGAGCGCGTTGACGATGACATCGATATCGCCGCGCACCGCCTCGGCCGCCATCACCGGCACCGCACGGCCATCCATGCCGCGCCGACCGCCGGGGCCACCGGGGCCGCCCGGCCCACCCGATCCGCTCACCGCCGCGCCAGGCGCGCCGGCTTGCCACGGCAGACCATACAGTCCGTAATAGGCGGCGGCACCTGCCACCAGCAGGACACCCGACAGCGCCCAGACGGTTTTCTTCTTCATGTCTACAGTCCCAGACAATCCCGTCCGATTCGCACGGCATACCAACGGGGCATACCTGAACGGCGCGAAAATACCGGGCGGTCAACAGAGTGCCACTATAGCAAACGCAACGGCACCGGTTACCGGAGTGGAATATTTTGCAACGATTGCGCCCGGCGCCCGTCACGCCGCGAGACAGCGGGACAGGCGCCCCGGGTGCCCCCCGGACTACAGCAGTTCCGGAATCGTCACCAGCGAATAGCCGGCCCGACGCAGGCCGTCGCGGATCGCCTCGGCCACGGCCACCGCTTCCTCGTTGTCGCCATGCACGCAGATGCTCTGCGGATTGACCGGAATGCGCTTGCCGGTAATCGAGATCAGCGCCCGCTCCTCGACCATGCGCATGACATGGGCAAGGCTCGCCTCGGCGCCGTGGACCATCGCCCCCGGCTGGCTGCGTGGCACGAGATTGCCGTCGTCGAGATAGGCGCGGTCGGCGAAGATCTCTTCGACGATGGTCAGCCCGAGCGCCTGTCCGGCCAAGGCCATCTGCGAGGCCGCCGGCGCCAGCAGAATCAGCGACGGGTCGAGCCGATGCACGGCGCGCGCGACGGCATCGGCAACCTTGCGGTCGGCGCTGGCGATATTGGACAGCGCGCCATGCGGCTTGACGTGGGTCACGCGCGTCCCTTGCGCCCGCGCGCAGGCATCGAGCGCGCCGATCTGGTAAATCAGCATGGCTTCGAGTTCCGGCGCCGGAATGTCCATGCGCCGCCGGCCGAAACCCTGCAGGTCGGGGAAGGACGGATGCGCGCCGATGCTGACGCCGTTTTCCCGGGCGCGCGTCACCGTCTTGATCATCACCAGCGGATCGCCGGCGTGATAACCGCAGGCGACGTTGGCCGAATTGACCGTGCGCAGCATCGCGTCGTCGCCCGCCATTTCCCAGGCGCCGAAACTTTCGCCCAGGTCCGAATTGAGGTTCAACTTGATTGTCATTGCCATCTCCTTGCCGGGAAAATGTGGCGGCGGTCCGACGACCGCCGCCATCGAACAGTCTCTAGCCGAGGTCGCCGACCCACGCCTGCCAGCGTGCCGCCAGTTCCGCCCGCGCCGCCGCGGCCTGCGCCGCATCGACCGCCGCGAAGCGGATCGCCTCGCCCGGCCGCAACTGCGCGAGCCGGGGCAGGTCGGCCGAAATCACCGTGGCGATCTTCGGATAACCGCCAACGGTCTGGCAGTCGGCCAACAGGATGATCGGCTGGCCGTTGGCCGGCACCTGGATCACGCCCGGCGTGACGCCGTCCGAGACGATATCGGCGGCCGCCGGACTGCGATGCACCAGCGCCTTTCCTTCCAGACGCAGGCCCATGCGGTCGCTTTGCGGCGTGACGCGATACTCGCCGGCAAGAAAATCCTCAAGCGCCGCCGGCGTGAAATGATCGTCCTGCGGCCCGAGCATGACGCGAACCAGCCCGCTACCCGCCGACCAAGGCGCAGCAGCGCGCTCCGGCCCGGAGGCCACATCGCACGGAATCTGCAGCCCGAAGCTGATCGCCGAACCGATCTCGGCGCGCAGGTAAGTCGAACGACTGCCGAGTTGCAGCAGCGTCGCGAAACCGCCCGAGACCGCGAGATACGCCGTCCCGCCCGGCTGGAAGCCGACCTGCAACTCGTCGCCGGCATCGAGCGTCACACTCTGCCAGGGCAAGACCTCGGTCTCGTCGCCCTCGGCGCTGACGCGCGTCGCCGTCGCCTCACCGGCCAAGGCGAAACGCAGGGGCCCGCTCAACACCGCCAGCGACGGCCCGGCCGCGCGGATTTCGATACAGGCGCAGTCGGCGTCATTGCCGACCAGCGCATTGGCGCAGCGCGCCAGCCAGGGATCGAGACAGCCCGACACGGCGATCCCCATGTGGCGGAAGCCGATCCGTCCGAGATCCTGGAGACTGTTGGCGATGCCGGCGTTGACCACTTCGACAAGCCCGTTCATGGCCGTCCCTCCTGCACCAGCAGACTGTCGCGCGCGATCTCGCCGCGCTGCGCCGCCGCTTCCATGGCATCGAACTCGGCCCGGTCGATCGCCCGCCACATCACCCGGTCACCCGAGGCGAGCAGCGCGGGCGCCGTCTCGTCGGCCGCCGAGAACATCGGCATCGGCGTGCGCCCGAGCAGGCGCCAGCCGCCGGGACTTTCCCAGGGATAGACAGCGCACATCGATCCGGCCACCGCCACCGAACGCGCCGGCACCGCCTTGCGCGGCGAGGCGAGACGCGGCATCTCGAGTTCGGCCGGCAGCCCGCCCATGTAGGGAAAACCGGGCATGAAGCCGATCATGTACACCTCGAAGCAGGTGCTCGTCATTTTCTCGATCACGGCCGCGCGCGTCAGGCCCTTGGTGGCGGCCAAGTCATTGAGGTCCGGCGCCAGGTCGTCGTCGAAGCACACCGGGATGCACCAGCGGCGCCCTTCGCGGCGCACCGCGCCGGCAGACTGCGCCAGCGCCACCAACGTGCGCCCGAGCGCTTCGCCGTCGCCCCGCTGCGGATCGTAATGCACCGTCAGCGAACGGTAGGTCGGCACGACGTCGACCACCGCGCCGCACTCGCCGCGGCCCCGCGCCGTTTCGAGCGCATCGAGCAGGCCGATGACGCGGGCATGCAGCGCCGGGTCGATGCGATCGCCGAACTCCACCGTCCAGGCGGTGTCCCCAAGCGGCAGCAGGCGCACGGCCTTTTCCTGCGACATCTCGCTGGTCATGACGGTCCTCACCCCTCCATATGTTTCGGCAGCCAGCTAACGATTTCGGGAACGAAATACATCAGCAGTACCATCACCACCATCAGCACGAACAGCGGGAAGGCGTGCTTGGCGATGTAACCGATATCTTTCTTGGTCATTCCCTGCAGTACGAACAGGTTGAAGCCGACCGGCGGCGTCACCTGCGCCATCTCGACGACCAGCACGATGAAGATGCCGAACCAGATGAGATCGAACTGCATCGCCTCGATCGTCGGCAGCAGCACGCCCATGGTCAGCACGACCATCGAGATGCCGTCGAGGAAACAGCCGAGGACGATGAAGAAGACGGTCAGCACGGCGATCAGCGCCAGCGGCGACAGATGCAGGCCGATGATCCACTCGGCCAGATGACGCGGCAGGCCGATGTAGCCCATCGACAGCGTCAGAAAGGCGGCGCCGAAGAGAATCATGGCGATCATGCAATAGAGCCGCGTCCCGCCCATCAGGCTGTCGATGAAGGTCTTCCAGGTCAGATCGCCCTGCACACCGGCGATGATCAGGGATCCGACGACGCCGAGCGCGGCCGCTTCAGTTGCGGTGGCGACACCTGTATAAATCGAACCAAGCACGGCGACGATCAGCGAGACGACCGGGATCAGGTGACGCGATTCGTATACCTTCTGCATGAAGCTCAGCTGCTGGTCGGCCGGCGGCACCTTCTCCGGATTCATCAGCGCCCAGACGATCGTGTAGCCCATGAACAGGCCGGCCAGGATGATGCCCGGCAAGACGCCGCCGATGAACAGCTTGGCGATCGAGACGTTGGCCATGACACCGTAGACGATCATGATGATCGACGGCGGAATCAGCAGGCCGAGCGTACCGGCGCCGGCCAGCGTACCGATCGAGATCGACTCGGGATAGCCGCGCTTCCTGAGCTCCGGCAGCGTCATCTTGCCGATCGTCGCGCAGGTCGCTGCCGACGAGCCCGACACCGCCGCGAAAATCGTGCAGCCGATGATGTTGGTATGAAGCAGGCGACCCGGCAGACGGTCGAGCCAGGGAGCCAGGCCCTTGAACATGTCCTCCGAGAGCTTGGTGCGGAAGAGAATTTCGCCCATCCAGATGAAGAGCGGCAGCGCCGTCAGCGTCCACGAGGAGGCCGAGCCCCAGATGGTGATGACCATGCTGTCGCCGACCGGGCGGTTGGTAAACAGCGCCATGCCGATCCAGGCGACGCCGGTCAGGGTCAGACCGATCCAGACGCCGCTACCGAGAATGACGAACAGCGCGAGGATGAGAAATGCGGTGACGTAAAGTTCCATGAAGTTTTCCCCGTCGCTTTGGCTATTCGGTGCGGGCCATTTCGCCCGATTCCTCGCGGACCTTGCGTCCGGCCAGGAGATCGACGAGTTCGGCGACGAAAGCGAGCGCCAGCACGGTCGTGCCGACGGCCATGCCGATCTGCGGAATCCACAGCGGCGTCGCATCGAGGCCGGTGGAGATGTCGTTGTAGTTCAGCGATTGCAGCACCAGCTGGATCGAGTACCAGGCCAGCGCCGAGGACACCACCAGGGCGACAACATGACAAAAGATATCCATGCGGCGATACCCGGCGTCGGACAGACGATTGATGATCAGCGTCACGCGGATGTGTTCGCCGCGGCGCAAGGTCGTCGCCAGCGCGAGGAAAGCCGAGGTCGCCATGCAATAGCCGGCGTAGGCGTCGGCGCCGTGCAGATCGAGCACCGGCAGGATGCGGCCGAAGATGCTTGAAAGCACCGCCAGCAAGGTGCCGATCATGAACAGGCCGGCCAGCCAGCCGGTCGCCTCAAACAGGCGATCAAAAAAAGTTCGCATTCGAAACAATCCCCAAAAAGGACGGACGCCCCGAGGGGCGTCCGGTCAGCTACTTATTTGCGAAAAGCATCGATGATGGCTTGCCCTTCGGCGCCCGTCTGCGTCGTCCAGTCGCCGATTATCGTCAGGCCGATTTTCTTGAAGTCGGATTGCAACTGGTCGGAACCGGCGCTGACCGTCATGCCGTTCTTGATGAGTTGCTCCTTGTACCACTTGTTCTTCTCTTCGCTGACCTTCCAGCCACGCGCCTCGGCAGCGGCTGCCGCCTTGAGCACCGCGTCCTGGGTCGGCTTGTCGAGCTTGTCGAAGGCTTTCTTGGAGACGATGACGAGGTTCTTCGGCAGCCAGGCATTGACTTCGTAGTAGTACTTGACCTGCTCCCACACTTTGCTGTCATAGCCGGTCGCGCCCGAGGTCATGAAGGTCGTGACCGCGCCGGTCGCCAGCGCCTGGGTGAGTTCGGCCGCCTGGATCGTCACCGGCTGCGCGCCGACGAGTTGGGCGATGCGGCTGGTGTTCGGGTTGTAGGCACGCCACTTGGCGCCCTTGAGGTCGGCCGCCGAATTGAGCGGCTTGGCGCTGAAAATCCCCTGCGGCGGCCACGGCACATTGAACAGCACCTTCAGGCCCTGCTTGGCGAGCCGCGCCTCGGTCGCCGCCTTGGCCGCAGCCTCGAGCTTCTTGGCCGCCGGATAACCGGTCGCCAGGAAGGGAATCGAATCGACGCCGAACATCGGATCCTCGTTCGAGAAGCCGGAGATGATGATTTCGCCGATATCGGCCTGCCCGCCCTGAACGGCGCGCTTGATTTCGTTGGCCTTGAACAGCGAGCCGCTGTCATGCACGGTAATCTTCAGCTTGCCCTGCGTCGCCTTGTCGACATCATCGGCGAACTGGCGGATGTTTTCGGTGTGGAAATTGTTCGCCGGATAACCGGTCGGCATATCCCACTTGGTCTGCGCCTGTACCGAGGCACCAAAACAGAGCATCGCCGAAACGGAACCGGCGACAACGAGCTTCTTGAACATAGAGTTCTCCCACGAGAAAAATCGAATCAACAAGAATCCGCACGGAAAACAACCCGCCCGGGACGCCAACCATAAACACGAGCAATGCTTTTATTTCAGGCGCTTAGAAAATGCGCATACTGGCCTGACCAATCGAGCAAACACAACGCTAATAAAACATCAATATAATGTCAATGAAAATTCCGTATAACATCTTGAAACTTTCGCACCACTCTTGGGGAACACCACATGACTGCCCGAACCCCCTCTAGCAAGGATCATGCAAAGGAACAACCGCGCATCGTCTCCTCGGCGCACCTGGTCTCGGAAAAATCCCCCGAACTGTCGGAAATCGAGTTCGGTCTGATCATCTTTTCGCACGCCTTCAACCGCTGGATGATCCGCTGCATGAGCGCCGCAGGCGTCAAGGACATGACGCCGGTCGACGTGATGGTGATGCACCACATCAACCACCGGGGATCGGAAAAGCGCCTGGCCGACATCTGCTTCGTCCTCAACATCGAGGACACGCATGTCGTCTCCTACTCGGTGAAGAAGTTGCTCGGCATGGATCTGGTGCAGAGCACCAAACGAGGGAAGGAAGTCTTCCTCAAGGCGACCGAGGCCGGCGCGGCGCTCTGCGCGCGCTACCGCGACGTGCGCGAGGCCTGTCTGTTACCGGGATTTTCCGGCGAGTCCGAAGAAAACGGTCGCTTCGGCGAGGTCGCGCAACTCCTGCGCACGCTCTCCGGCCGCTACGACCAGGCGGCCCGCGCCGCCTCGTCCTATTGATCGGGAAACGCCTGTTTCAGCGCCCGCGGTAAAGCACGCTCGGGTGGATCTCGTGCAGAATCTTCTGCATACCGAGCCGTGACTTGAGATTGAGAATCACCGGCGAACGGGTGTTGGCGCCGATCGCGCCGTCGGCGGCGGCATCGCGGTAGACAATGACGACCACCGCGGCATCGGCCGGGTCCGACAGACCGAGCAAGGCACAATCTTCGTCGGACAGTTCGATTTCGTAGGCGAGATCGAGCGCCTCGGGCACGACGATCGGAAACATCACCAGCGAATCATCCACCGACTGCAGCCAGAACACCGTGCCGCCGCCTTCCTGGTGGAAGAGCTTGAAACGGCGATGCGCCTCGAATCCGGCCAGCCCCTGCGGGAAATTGAACAGCGTGTCGGGGTCCACGTCCACGTTCTTGAGCCCCAGTCGGTCGATATCGATTTTCATGCCCACTCCCGGAATGAATAGGTTGCCGAGCGCACGGACCGCACCCGATCCTCGCAATTATGACGGGCGCGCACGACAAATGCCAGGCACGCCGAATTGCGTCGACGCGGATCGATTCGGCGAATCAGCAGGCGGACGCTCTCCCTTTCCAAAACCAAGGTGGCATGCCTGTGCTTCACTCCGATCCGCGATCCGACAGTGGCGGAATTCCGCACTTCCGGACGGAATATCAATACGCTCTCGCAAGCGCCCTGAGGCAGGTTCTCACGACATCACCGGAAAAAAGGCTTTTCCTTCTGGGCATGGAACTGTTCTTTGTCTGATTCCACTCATTCCCGGCAAGACATTTTTTCCGAAAACAGTGCGCGACGGCGACCCTCTCGCTGCCGCACCGACACGCAAAGGAGCGCACCATGAGAATCAGCGAATACAAGACGGCTTTGGCACAAGTTGACGACCACCAGATGGACCGCTTGTTCGCCACGCTGAAGGGCACAATCATGCATTTCGAGCGCCCAAGAAGGCCGCCTAAGCAATGGCAGAAAGTAGTGGGCGCGATCACCCATATGCCGGGGCCGCGAGCGCCCAAAGGCAATAACCATCCAACCGACAGCAAGTTCCCTCGGCCGATATTTCTCACTCTCACCAAGTTCTTCCTGGATCTGCAAGACGAATTCGGTGCCAGCATCGCAACGGACTGCATTAATCGTCTCAAGCAGACCGGCGATACCCCACTCTCAGCCCGCACCGTCAAGAATGTCATCGACAACGCCGAAGAGTCTCGGAAATTCACGCAATTGGAAAACGACGCCCGCCTGACCTCATATCTTGGCAGTGTCACGTGGGTCGGTCTCGTGCCCCCGGCCAACCCAAATCTGAGAACAAACCGCGATCACGGAATCCCTGACGACAATATCTCAGAATTCGTCAAGACCCTCATTATTGATAGATGCGTGGCTAGCCCCGACTACGATCGGCGCCTACTGCAGCACGCCGATTTTAACGATATCGCGCTACCCGTACTCCAGCTGTACGAGGAGGTCCTGCGCTTGCCGGGAATGACCGGCTCCATGCTGAACACGACCTTTGAGATGGCCTACAAAAACTCTCGGATGGAAGGGATCGAAAACGTCACGCAGAGACTCGCGAGCTACGCCGCCACGGCCTACATTCACCACAATCTCGACTCCGACGACCCGGATTCGTTAATGAATAAGGCGGTGCAAGCCCACGACTACGATCCGCCCCTCCCGCCGCTTTCAGACATATTCATGACCCGTATCGAATCCGCGTTAACGGCCAGGATAGCGAAAGCAACGGACGAACACGAAATCGCAGAAGAGGCCTCGATACGCATCGTTTTCCAAATCCTGACCGAACTGGCGACGCAAACCCTCGACTCCCTTCTCAAAGAACACTACTGGCTGCAACACCAGATCGAAACTTCGACGGTCCTTACCCAACGACAAAAGACGATGCTCCACCAATCGCTCGACCATGGACAACTGCCGCGCGAACGGCTGCCCTTTATTTTGCGGCGGGCCGAATGGATGAATACGCAAATTGCTCCACGCATGACCCGGTTGAATGATGACCGGAAAGGAAAATCCGGCAACGACGTCACTGACATCCTGACTTTGCTGGACGATCTCGCCTCTCCAAGCCAGGAAGACATCAACGCCTTTCAGGCGCAATATCCGAAGCTCCGGTCGGACGCAACGCTTCACAGCGAGATTACCCAGTGGTTTTGCAAGACGCAGATGGCCTTCTTTGCCGCCGGACTCAGCAATAATGACGCGCAAATCCTGGCGGAAGTGCTATCCAGCACCCCAGTCAACGTCTTCCCGGAAGAACGCTTCACGCAGGATAAGGCAGCTATTCTGTTAGCCTACCGCACATTGAAGAGCGCACTGAACCGACGGCAGAGGGAGGTCGGCGACGACATTCACGCCCTGATGGCCAAGACCTTCGATCAAACGATTCGCCAAATCAAATCCAATCACGACAACTTTGTCCAGACTCCCTCCGGACTTACCGTCGCACAAGCTTTCTGGGAAGCGGTGCGCGATGGCATACTCAAGCTCGAAAATGATGACAACACGGCTTTCATCGGTTTTCACGGATGGGACGAAGGATGGCAAGCCGACGCCAAAGACCTCACCGAATCCTACATCGATCTTGAGGACTGGGACAATATCGACGAGGCGACGAAACTCCGGCGCCTGGATGACGGCCTCCAAAGCATCGTCAACACCGTATTCGACGGCGACAAAGGCAAGGCTGCCACTTTCACACGCCACATCATAACCTTCTTCCCGGCCATTCTAATGGCAGTCACCGCCAACGAGGATTTGAACCCGATCAAACTGGGAGGAGAGATCCCCGTGAGTGGTTTTGGAACAAATCGCGCTAAGACAATATACAAAGTCACACTGTTGCACGTGGACAACGGCCACCTGACGATCCGGTTCGAACTGTCGAGTCTTGGACTTCGAGTCGCCACTGACATGCATAACCACCGGTACTGGCTGGACAGCAAGGGAAGCGCGATATCGCTTAGCAGCCTCTTCACGCTGAGCCCCAACGGACGATTCACCCTGCAAATGCCGATGACGCTCTCGTACCGACTGGAACTCGACGATTGGCCGGAAAGCGCCTACCCGCAACCGATACCGAGTGACTTGTACAGTCCGCGACGTCCCGTCCACGGCGATCTGTTGAACTACGTCGCATTGAAAGGGAACCCAAGCGAGCTCGCACTGATGCTGGCGCTCGACGCCGTGCATCGATTCAAGGAACATCCTTCGGCCGAGCAGGCGCTGTTGGTTTATCACCACTTCATTACCGCCGGCAACCAGGCGAATCTGGAAGATTTCAGTGCTATAACCTGCGCAATAATGCAGAAGCTCTCCGACAAGGAGTATGACGAAATCCGCCTCGGCCAATTGAATTTCTTACGCAACACCCTGGACATTGTCTTGGGCACCCCCAGCCTCGCTCACCACAAAGATGCAGCGCTCGCGCTCCGGAACCATATCGACGCTTTCATCGCCAGTCCGACCCCGGATATCTTCAACCGGCTGCTCGAGGAATTACACACTCCAGACAGTCCATACGCAGCGCTTAAGACGGTGATACCTGATGCTATTGAACTTGTGCTCTCAGGTCCGCCGATGAATTCATCCCAGGTGGCTGACGCATCGCTGGTTGACGCACTGGAGAAAGGCCTCGTCAATTACATCGGCGACGAGGTTCTGCCTTCATTCATCGAGTCCGTCAGGGCGTCGGCCACAAGCACTTTTGCAAACACCTGATTGGAAGCGCGTCGGAACGCCGGCGCAACCCGGGCGGGTACGTGTCATTCGAACACGATGACCTGACACCCGCTCATTTTCGTCTCAGTGGTAGACGCAGGCAACACCGCTTCCTTACACCACCGGCAAGGACCCGCCTGCGCTCTCGAAAACCTCCGGGCGACGCCGGCGAAGACGTGTCTTTTGCCTGACGACAGGACAGGTCCGGGCTTCCGTGATTCCGGACGACTTGTCAATACATTTCTGCCAACCGTTCCAAACAAGTCATCGCGATTATCCGCGCAAAAAAGCCGCTTTTTCTGGGCAAATGGAACCGTTTTTCACCCATCCCCACTCATTCCGTGCAAGACAGTTTTTCCAAAACACGCACACGACGGCTCCCCCCTCGCTATCGCACCGACACGCAAAGGAACGCACCATGAGAATCAGCGAATACAAGGCAGCTTTGGCCCAGATTGACATCAAGGACATGGACAAACTTATCGCCGCGCAGACGGGAACCTCCGTGCATTTTCAAGCGGCGACGGCGCCGCCCGAGCGCTGGCAACGGGTACAGGGTGCAATCATCAACGCAGCGGGAGACACAGGGACTGAAGGCGGCAGCCCTTCGCCCGGCGACGCCCCCCCGCCGTCGGCGATACTCTCACTCGCCACGTTCCGCACGGATCTGCAACGAGAGTTCGGCGCCAGCATCACGATGGAATGCATTGACCATCATCACCTGGCCGGCGACACCCCGATCACGGCCCGCACCGTCAAGAATGTCATCGACATGGCCGAAAACAGACGGAGAGCCATGCAAATGGCCAACGACAGCAACCTGTCCGCATACTTTGACCATGATATGTGGGCGGGCATCCTGCCCTCGGCCAAGACAACCGGGGGCAGCCAACATCTGCACACGGCCGTCCCTCGCGGGATCCTTGGCGAGCGTGCCGCACAATTCGTCACGACGCTCATCACGACAATGTGCGAGCGTCACCCCGACTACAGCCGGAAAGCGCTGACGCTCATTGAATTCATCCATGTCGCGCAGACCGCACTCAATCTGTACGACAACGTCGTGCACTTGTCGGCAATCCCACCCGCCACGCTGGAATTGACCTTTGCCATGGCCTACGAAGATCTCTTGAGACACGGGATCAGCCACGCCGTGCGGAGGCTCCCGGTCTACGCCGCCACAGCCTGCCTTTGCCACAAACTCGACCCACGGGATCCTGGCTCGTTCATGCATCAAGCCCTGCAGACTGCCGCCCGCGATCCGGGACTCCCGCCGTTGTCCGAGATGTTCATCTCCTGTGCCGCGAACAAGTTCACGATCGAAATCAAGAAAATGGCGGCCTGCCAGGAAATTTCCGAGAACGACTCGATGGCGACCATATTCGCCAACCAGATCGCACAGGGACGCCTCACCCTCGAGCGCTTCTTCGAAGATCACTACGAACTGCAAAGTCTCATCGAAACCTCGACCGTCCTGACGCAACGGCAGAAGACGATGCTCCACCAATCGCTCGACCACGGACGCCTGCCTCCCGAACGACTGAAATTACTTGTGAACTTGGCCACATGGATGGGAAACGAATTTGCGGAGCGCTTGAACTCACTCCTCGATCCGGAACGTTTTTTCGTCGACCACGTTGTCTACGTCTTCAACGCCTGGGTGGAAACACTCGCCAAGACAGCCCTGCAGGAAGTGGACGAAGCAATGGGTGACTTTCTCGCACAACCGCAGGGGGACGATTCCGACGACAGCCTACGCGCCGAGATGATCGAGAGCTATTGCAAGGCTCATGCGGCCTTCATGGCCGCCGGACTCAGCACGGACGACGCAGGAGCCCTGGCGACCCTGCTATCCAAGGAGTCGGTCGTCGCATTCCTGAACGAGCACCTCGATAAGCTAGACCCCCTTTATGGGCTTATCTACCGCAGCCTCATGACTGCGCTGGCCCGACGGCGGATAGAGGTCGGGGACGACATTCATGCCCTGATGCTCACATCGCTCGACCAAACGATTCGCAACACCGTCGTAAACCCCGCCGGGCCTTTTCAGCTTCTCTGCGGACTCCGCATCCCGAAAGCTTTCTGGGAAGCCGTGCGCGATAACACGCTGATCCTCAGCAAGGATAACGATACGGCTTTCATCGATTTTTACGGATGGGAGGAATCACTGGAGCAGCTCGAAGCCGGCAACTTACAATCCTTCATCAACCTCACAGACTGGCACGACCTTGGCGACGAAACGAAGTTGAAGCGCCTGGAGATCGCCTACCAGAACATCGTCAACACCATATTCGGGGGCAACGCAGACAAAGCCGCCACCTTCATGAACAACATCATGGCCTTTCTTCCGGCCGTCCTGGCGGTATGCGCCACAACCCCGGCGTCGGATCCGATCAACCTGGGCCCGGAAAACGCCGTGATCAATCTGGGCACAAACTTCAACCAGACGCAATGCATCGTCACGCTGATGCGCAAAGACAACGGTCATTTGCCGATTCGATTCGAGTACTCGAGTCACGGGCTTCGTAGCGCCACCAACACGCGTCGCCAGCGGCACTGGATGGACGTGGACAAAAGCCAGATATCGCTTGAATGCCTGGTTACACTGAGCCCCAACGGACGGATCGTCCCGCAGGCACCGATGAAACTTGAGTACCTGCTGATGCCCGACAACTGGCCGATAGACAACTATCCGCGGCCGATACCGGGGGACTTATACAATCTGCAGTATGCGGCCCATGACGATCTGTTGCACTACGTTGCGTCGTCCGGGAACGAAAGCCAGCTCGACCTGATTCTGGCACTCGACGTCATCCATGACTACCGGGCGCAGCCTTCGTTCCAGCGGGCGTATCTGATTTATGACTCATACATCGCGACCGGCGCCTTGGATTGCCTGAATGACGCGAAGCCCGCATTCCTCGAGATCGAGCAGATGCTCTTCGATCAACTCAATGCCAAGCCCTTCTGCGACGTCTTGAAGTCCGTGGACGGCAGCCTGGAAATTGTCTTTGGCGATCCACACTTCGCTCGTTACGAAAACGCAGCGGTCGCTCTCCGGAACCACATCAGTGCTTTCATCGACACTCCGGACCCGATTAGCTTCAGACGACTACGCGCGTACATGTTCACCCGGGGAGGCGCTTACTCACTGCTTCGGGACATTATTCCCAAAGAATACCAGGAAGCGCTCGCCGGGCCGCTCACGGAAGCACTCCGGGCACCCAGCGCATCGCTGGTCTACGCGCTGGAGAGAAAGCTCGTCAAGTACATCGGCAAGGAAATTCTGCCTGGATTCATCGCGTCAGTCAGGGAATCCGCCGCAAGGACTCGGCCGAACACCTGACCCCCCGTCCCGAAACCTCCGGGTAACGCGGGCGAACACTTGTCTTTTCAAACATGATTGCGTAGTGTTCGCCCTTTTTTCCCCTCGACAAGAACCACCGATGTCCTCTGCAGAACTTCGCATCACCCAGAAAATCGCCGAAGAAGTCGGCTGCCGCCTGCAACAGGTGGTGGCTACCGTTACCCTGCTCGACGAAGGCGCGACCGTCCCGTTCATTGCCCGCTACCGCAAGGAAGTCACCGGCGGGCTCGACGACACGCAACTGCGCCTGCTCGACGAACGCCTGACCTATCTGCGCGAACTCGAAGACCGCCGCGCCGCGATCCTTGCCTCGATCGAGGAGCAAGGCAAGCTGACGCCCGAACTCGCCGCCCAGATCGACGGCGCCGAAACCAAGCAGAGCCTCGAAGACCTCTATCTTCCGTACAAGCCGAAGCGCCGCACCAAGGCGCAGATCGCCCGCGAAGCCGGCCTCGCGCCGCTCGCCGAAGCGCTGCTCGCCGACCCGACGCTGTCGCCGGAAAGCGAAGCCGAAAAATACCTCAATGCCGATGCCGGCTTTGCCGACACCAAGGCCGTACTCGACGGCGCGCGCCAGATCCTGATGGAGCAGTTTTCCGAAGACGCTGTCCTGCTCGGCGAACTGCGCGCCTACCTCGACGATCATGGCGTCGTCAAATCGACCGTGGTCGAGGGCAAGGAAACCGAAGGCGCCAAGTTCCGCGACTACTTCGACTATTCGGAACCGCTCGCCAGCGTTCCCTCGCACCGCGCGCTGGCGCTCTTACGCGGCCGTAACGAAGGCATGCTGCAGGTCGCGCTGGTACTCGATTCGGAACTCGACGAAGCCAACAAGCCGGTCGGCCACAACCCCTGCGAGGCGCGCATCGCCAAGCGTGCCGGCATCAGCGACCAGGGCCGTCCGGGCGACAAATGGCTGTCCGACACGGTGCGCTGGACCTGGCGCATCAAGGTCTTCATGCACCTTGAATCGGACCTGATGAACGCCTTGCGCGAACGCGCCGAGGAAGAAGCCATCCGCGTCTTCGGCACCAACCTGCACGACCTGCTGCTCGCCGCGCCGGCCGGGCCGCGCACGACGATGGGCATCGACCCCGGCATCCGCACCGGCTGCAAGGTCGCCGTCGTCGACGCCACCGGCAAGCTGCTCGAAACGGCGACGATCTACCCGCACGAGCCCCGCTGCGACTGGAACGGCGCGCTGCACACCCTGGCCGTGCTGGCGAAGAAGCACAATGTCAACCTGATCAGCATCGGCAACGGCACCGCCTCGCGCGAAACCGACAAGCTCGCCGCCGACCTCATCCGCGGCCTGCCGGAAATGCACATGACCAAGATCGTCGTCTCCGAAGCCGGCGCCTCGGTCTATTCGGCTTCCGAATATGCCGCCCGCGAATTTCCCGAACTCGACGTCAGCCTGCGCGGCGCCGTCTCGATCGCGCGCCGCCTGCAGGACCCGCTCGCCGAACTCGTCAAGATCGAACCGAAATCGATCGGTGTCGGCCAGTATCAGCACGACGTCAGCCAGACCAAGCTGGCGCGCGCCCTCGACGGCGTCGTCGAGGACTGCGTCAACGCCGTCGGGGTGGACGTCAACACCGCCTCGATCCCGCTCCTGACGCGCGTATCGGGCCTCAACAGCACGCTGGCGAGCAACATCGTCGCCTTCCGCGACAAGCACGGCGCCTTCGCCAACCGCAAGGCGCTGCTCGAAGTACCGCGCATGGGCGAGAAAACCTTCGAACAGGCCGCCGGCTTCCTGCGCGTCATCAGCGGCGACAACCCGCTCGACGCCTCGGCCGTGCACCCGGAAGCCTATCCGCTCGTCGAACGCATCCTTGCCGACATCAAGAAAGGCATCAAGGACGTGATCGGCGACACGCGCCTCGTCAAGTCGCTGCAAGCGGTCAAATATACCGACGACAAGTTCGGCCTGCCGACCGTGCAGGACATCCTCAAGGAACTCGAGAAGCCGGGCCGCGACCCGCGTCCCGAATTCAAGACCGCCGTTTTCAAGGACGGCGTCGAGGCAGTCAAGGACCTGCGCCCCGGCATGCTGCTCGAAGGCGTCGTCACCAACGTCGCCAATTTCGGCGCCTTCGTCGATATCGGCGTGCACCAGGACGGCCTCGTACACATCTCGTCGCTCTCGAACAAGTTCGTCAAGGACCCGCGCGAAGTCGTCAAGGCCGGCGACGTCGTCAAGGTCAAGGTGCTCGAAGTCGATCTGCCGCGCCAGCGTATCGCGCTGACCATGCGCCTGACCGACGACGTGCCGGCCGGACCGAAAACCGGCAACGTGCCGATGAGTGGCAAGGCGCGGCAACAGCAGGCGCGCCAGCCGGAGCAATCCGGCGCCATGGCGGCGGCATTTGCTAAACTGAAGCGCTGAGCCCGGGCGGGGCGCCTGCCCCGCCTCCCCGCCAACGAAAGGAGTCCCGCATGGTCCTGCTTGAATTCTCGATGTTCCCGACCTCCGTCGGCGAAAGCAAGAGCGCTTATGTCGCCCGCATTATCGACATCATAGACAAGAGTGGCGTCACCTATCAGTTGACGCCGATGGGCACCATCCTCGAAGGCGAGTGGCCTGAAGTGATGGGCGTCGTCACCGCCTGTTTCGAGGCGCTCAAGGCCGACTGCCCGCGCATCAGCACACAGCTCAAAGTCGATTACCGCGCGGGCGGCGAAAGCCGGATGAAGACGAAGATCGCCTCGGTCGAGAACCATCTCGGACGCACGCTGTCGACCTGAGCCCGACACTTACCGCATCCCATGATCACGGTCTACGGCATAAAAAACTGCGACACGATGAAGAAGGCGTTTGCCTGGCTCGACGCGAATGGCATCGCCTACGAATTCATCGACTACAAGCAGGCCGGCGTGACGGACAGTCGCCTGCCCGACTGGAACCGCCGCGCCGGATGGCAGACGCTGCTCAACACGCGCGGTCTGATGTGGCGCAAGCTCTCCGAGGCGGAGCGCACCGATCTCGATGAAGACAAGGCGCTGGCCTTGATGAAGCGCTATCCGGTACTGATCAAACGCCCGGTACTCGATACCGGCACAGCGCTGCTGGTGGGCTTCTCAGCCGACACCTATGGCGACACGCTGATCTGACCCTCCCCGCACGAACCCGGCGGACAACGAAAAAAACATTGCGAAGCCGGCCAAGTGCCTGCTTGATTTCCTTGTCACGGCGTATCACAGGCAGACGCAAGACCGACTCCGAAACATAACAACGGCGATGCCATTCTCGCCAGCATCCGCAACATCGGATCGACACCGGTGGGTAGCGGCATCATCGAGACCATCGCTCAGCTCGGCCAGGCCCTGAAGCTCTCGGTCATTGCCGAAGGCGTCGAGACTGCGCAACAACTCGCGACACTGAAAACGCTCGGCTGTAACGAGGCGCAGGGCTACCCGATCAGCCGCCCGCTCGAAGCTGAAGCGTTCGAACGCTTCCTGGCCGAACGGCCGGGGCGGAAATTACAGTAGAATAGTCGCCCGTTTAGCCAAGAAAGTGAATTGAAGCGATGCCCAATATCGTCCAACGTTTTCTGTTCGACGACCTCGACATCCGCGGCGCCGTCGTTCGCCTGGACACTGTCTGGCAGCAGTTGCTGACCGGTCGCGACTACCCGGCAACCATCATCGACCTGCTCGGACAGATCAGCGTCACCACCGTGCTGCTTGCCGACGCGCTCAAACAACCGGGGCGGCTGACCATCCAGTTGCGCGGCAACGGTCCGCTTTCGCTACTCGTGATCGACTGCAGCGAAACGCTCAACCTGCGGTGCATGGCCCAGGTCGGCGAAAACATCGGCAGTTCGACGAAGCTGGTCGAACTGCTCGGCCATGGCCAACTCCTGCTCTCGCTCGACATGGCCTCGATGCGAGAACCGTATCAGAGCGTGGTGCCGGTCGTCGGCGACAGCATCGCCGCGATCTTCGAACACTACCTGGGGCAGTCCGAACAGCTCGCTTCGCGCTTCTTCCTTGCCGCAACGCCCACGGGCATCGCCGGCCTCTTCCTGCAGAAAATGCCCTCGACCGACCAACGCGACGCTGACGGCTGGGCGCGCATCGAGGCACTGGCCGCGACGGTTACCAAGGACGAACTGCTGACGCTCGGCAGCGAAGCGCTGCTGACCCGGCTGTTCCATGAAGAAACGGTACGTCTCTTCAACGCGCGCGAGATCACCCACCATTGCCCGATGGACTGGGAGAAAGTCGGCAACATGCTGCGCACGCTCGGCCGCGAAGACGTTTACCGGACGCTGGCGGCGAACGGCGCCGTCGTCATCCGCGACGACCTCGCCAACCACACCTACCGCTTCGACAAGGCAAAAATCGACGAGATCTTCAGCAACGTCTCCGACTCGCCGCGATCGGTGCACTAGGCCTCCGCAACGCTTCGGAAAAACGAAAGCTGTTTGCAAGCTTGCCCGGCTAGAGTTCCCCTGTCGCCAACGCACAGGGGAGAACATCAGCATGGACCGCCGTCAATTCAATCTCGGAATGCTCGGACTCGGGGCCGCTTCGACACTGCCGCTCGGACTGGCCGCCTGCGCCACCGGCGCGACCGGTGAAAAACGCGCCGTCACCGGCGTCGACACGCATGCCCACGTCTTTCACCGCGGCCTGCCCTTCGTGCCGAACCGGCGCTATACGCCCGATTATGACGCCTTGCCCGCCGACTATCTGCGCATGCTCGACAGCAACGGCATGAGCCACGGCGTCATTGTCCCGATCAGCATACTCGGCACCAACAACGACTACACGCTCGACGTCATCCGCCAGAGCGGCGGACGCGTGCGCGGGCTGGCGGTCATCGACCCGGCCAAGGACATCGGCAAGCTCGACGCACTCAATGCCGGCGGCATTGTCGGCATCCGCCTCAACCTGATCGGCAAGCCGGTCGACGACATGAAGAGCAGCGTCTGGCGCGAGCTCGTCGCCACCTGCCGCCGCCTCGACTGGCAGATCGAAGTCTATGACGATGCGGCACGTCTGGCGCAGACCGTGACGCCGCTGCTCGACCAGGGCGCCAAGGTCGTCATCGACCACTTCGGCAAGCCCGACGTCACCCAAGGCATCAACGACCCCGGTTTCAAATACCTGCTGGGACTGGCAAACACGCGCCAGGTCTGGGTCAAGCTCTCGGCGCCCTACCGCTCGAGCGACGCCATCGCCGCCGACGCGGCGCCGTTGCTGCTCAAGGCCTTCGGCCCCGAGCGCCTGGTCTGGGGCAGCGACTGGCCGCATACGGCTTTCGAAGGCAAGGTCTCGCACCGCACGCTGCGCGCCCAACTCGACGGCTGGGTTCCCGACGCCGAAGCCCGCCGCATCATCCTGACGGAAACGCCGGCCAAGCTGTTCCGCTTTTGAGTCCGGCTTTTGCGTCGTGCTCCCAAGTACTGTTTCCGAGCACTTGAAGGCAAGCCGCCCGAAGCGGCTTGCCGTATAGCGCCCTACTTTCCCGCGAACAGCTTGACGACCGCCGTCAGCTGTTCGGCGCCGAAACCGGCGGCCGCGGTATCGGCAAATACCTGCCGCGCCGCCGCGATCGTCGGTGCTGCGGCGTCGGAACCGGCGGCGCGCAGCACATAGCCAAAATCCTTCTCGACCAGTTCGACCGGAAACTGCGGACGGAAATCGCCCGCGAGCATCGATGGCAAGGCCCGCGACGCGTAGGGGCTCCAGACCGCCGTCGAACCGACGATCTCAAGCGCGCGCGCCGGGTCCATGCCATTGCGCTGGAGCACACCGACGAGTTCGGCGATCACCGTAACCTGCACGCCGAGCAAGGTGTTGGTCGCCAGCTTCACCAAGGCGCCGCTGCCGACCGGCCCGGCGTAATGCGCCGCCGACCCCATCGCCTTGAGCACCGGCTCGACCTGCGCGAACACTGCCTGATCGCCGCCGACGAGAAAGATCAGTTGCCCGGCATCGGCCTGTGGACGCGAGCCGGACACCGGCGCATCGAGGAAGCGGACGCCCTGCGCCTCGATGGCGGCGCCGAGCGCGCGGCTGCCCTCGAAAGACAAGGTCGAACTGTCGATCGCCACCGCGCCGGCCTTCATGCCGGCCAGCGCGCCCTGCCCGGCATCGAGCCAGACCGCCCGCGCGGCCTCGTCATCACGCACCATGACAACGACAATATCGGCACCAAGCGCAGCCTCGCGCGGCGTTGCGGCCAGACGAGCCCCCCGGCTGACGAGTTCGGCGGCCGCTGCCGGCGTGCGATTCCAGACGGTCAGCGGATAGCCGGCCGACAACAGATGAGCAGCCATGCGGGACCCCATCGCCCCGAGGCCGAGAAATGCAATTTGCATCATTCAGTCACTCCATGATCAATGAAAAATGGCGCTGCCGCGCGCCCGAAGGCACGCCTGCGACGCCCTTGAAATACGATCTCAACCCGGCCGATAGCGGTTCAGCCAATGCGCATACGGTGCCGGCAGGACCCAGGCGGCTTTGTCTTCCTTGAGCGCCAGCGCCGCCTGATACGGCCAGTGCGGATTGGCGAGGTGCACGCGACCGATCATGACGAGATCCATCTGCTGCTCGGCCACGACACGGTCGGCCGTCTGCGGATTCTCGATCCCCCACGACGACGCCACCGGCAGCCCGGCTTCGCGCCGCACGCGCTCGGCCACCGGCGCCAGGAACGCCGGGCCCCAGGGAATCTTCGCATCGGGAATCGAAAAGCCGACGCTGACATTGAGAAGATCGAGGCCGCCCTGGCGAAACTGCCGGGTCAACTGGATCGATTCGGCCAGCGTCGCCTCATCGTTGCCGTCGTATTCGATGACACCGAAACGGGCCGTCAGCGGCAGATTTTCCGGCCAGACGGCACGCACCTCGGCGAGCGTCTCGAGCAGGAAGCGGCTGCGCCCGGCGAAGCTGCCGCCGTAGGCGTCGTCGCGGCGGTTGGAATGCGGCGAGAAGAAATTCTGGGCAAGATAGCCGTGGGCGAAATGAAGTTCGAGCCACTCGAAGCCGGCCGCCCGTGCGCGCCGCGCCGCGGCGGCGAAATTGCCACGCACGCGGTCGATGTCGGCGAGACTCATGGCCTGCGGCACGCGCGGCAGATTGG
The DNA here is from genome assembly GCF_900099695.1 of Propionivibrio dicarboxylicus. Lineage (GTDB taxonomy): Bacteria > Pseudomonadota > Gammaproteobacteria > Burkholderiales > Rhodocyclaceae > Propionivibrio > Propionivibrio dicarboxylicus. The sequence continues at coordinate 263,223 of NZ_FNCY01000002.1, forward strand.
CGCCGAAGGCGACGGCCGACGGTGCGATCGGCGTCCAGCCACTCGGATTGTCGGCGGCAAGGTGATCGTCGCCCTCCCATGGCTTGTTGGCGCTGGCCTTGCGGCCGGCGTGGCCGATCTGGATGCCTGGCACCGCGCCGGCCGCCTTGATCGCGCGCGCAATGCGCGCCAGGCCTTCGACCTGCGCGTCATCCCAGAGACCGAGACAGGCCGGGGTAATGCGGCCCTCGGGCGCAACGGCAGTCGCTTCGACGATGACCAACCCGGCGCCACCGCGTGCCATGCTGGCGTAATGGACCTGGTGCCAGTCGTTGCTCAGGCCATCGACAGCGCTGTACTGGCACATCGGCGGAATCGCGATGCGGTTGCGCAGGGTGACATCCTTGAGCTTGAACGGTGAAAACAGGGCAGACATATTCTTCTCTCCTCAAAATCGAACGGCAGGCGTTCCGGCATGCCGTCATTGTGCTACGAAAAACGACAAAAGCATCGATACTGAAAACGCCGGCGCTCAGACACGCTCACGCAAGAAAAAATTCCTGCAACACTGGCCGCATCGGGCTCTTGCATTCACTCTCGCTCAAACCTTGCCGGCCCGGGCCGCGCGCACCAAACCGTCGAGCCATGCCTGATGCGCGTTGAGCATCGGATTCGGCGTCGTCGCCGCAAGCGCCTTCGCCGGCACACCGTTCTGCGTCTCCTGCGTCAGGATGCGCACGCGACCGCCCGGCAGATCTTCGAGCAACCAGGCATGATGCACATCGAGACGCGCCGTCGCGTCGCCCTTGACCCAGCCGTGCCAGGCGACATGCGCCGATTTGCCCGCTACCGGCGGCTCGAACTCATTGACCTCGGCCTCGACCAGGAAGCCGAAGGTGCTGAAACGAAAGCGCATGCCGAGACCGAGTTCGGCAGCACCGTCGTGATGAAGCCGCACCGCCGAGGCGTTGTCGTAATAGCCCGGCCAGCGCGACGGCGTCACCAGAAACGGCCAAACCTCGGCCACGGATAGACCGGCGACGATGACTTCGTTCGACACATAGTTGTCGCTCATACCCGGCAGATAAGCGTCGGGCCAACAGATTTCGCTCATGATGCAATACGTCCTTTTCTCAAGATTGCGGATTAACCCGGGAAGCCCGGGCCGAAGCCAGGCGGCGAGAGGCGCCGTTTCCCGACAGGCGTCACTGTATTCGGCACCGCAAAGCGAATAAAGACCGGTAGAATCATTTTATTTATTACATTGTTGAACATATGCGCGGCATCGACCCGGTCCAACTGAGCAGCATCGAACAGTTCTGCAAGGCCGCCGAACTCGGCAGTTTCACCGCGGCGGCGGAGTTTCTCGGCCTGACGCCGGCCTCGGTCAGTCGCTCGATCAGCCGGCTCGAAAACCGACTCGGCGTGCGTCTCTTCTCGCGCACGACGCGCAGCATCCGCCTGACCGCCGAGGGCGAACTCTATCGCCAGGAATGCCAGCAGGCACTCGAACGGATCATCGAAGCCGAGCGCGCCATCACCGGCCGACAGAAGACGCCGTCCGGCACACTGCGTGTCAGCGTCGGCACGCTCTACGCCAACTACCGCCTGATGCCGCTACTGCCGGCCTTCACGGCGGCCTATCCGCAGATCGAACTCGAACTCAGCCTCTCGAGTCAGCTTGTCGATTTCGTCGAGGAAGGCTTCGACCTCGCCATCCGCCTGGGCGTCCCCGACGACTCGCGCCTGATCGCCCATCCGCTCGAAAACGCGCCGGTCGGCGTCTTCGCCACCCCGGACTATCTCGCCCGCAAGGGCACGCCGCAAACCCTCGCCGACCTCGCCGCGCACGACTGCATCCAGTTCATCCTGCCGAGCACGGGCCAGGCGATGTCGTGGATATTCCGGGACGAGGATGGCCGCGACATCGACTACAGCTTCCGCAGCCGCCTGCGCGTCCTCGACGACGCCCTCGGCTGCATCAGCTGGGCCGCTGCCGGCGGCGGCCTCTTCCAGATCTACCACTTCATCGCCGCACCGGCCGTGGCACGCGGCGAACTCGTCGAAGTCCTCGGCCGCTACGGCGGCCGCAGCCGTCCATTCTCTATCCTGTATCCGCAGAACCGTCACCTGTCGGCAAAAGTCCGGGCATTTGTCGACTTTCTCGTCAACGCCGTGCGAACACCGCCGCGCGCATCGTCCTAGTCCGACCGGCGTCGCTTTTCGCAATCGCCCGGGTTCCTTCTATACTGGCCGCCTTGACGCCAATATTTCCACCTTCAATTCTATTTCCCGCACCCGCCATGCCCTCGCAACAGGCCATCGACCGCGCCCTCCGGCAAATCGCCGTCGACCTCTCGAACACCATGCCGGGCGAGGTCCAGTTCCAGCGCCTCGTCGCCGCCATCGGCTCGGTCCTGCCCTGTGACGCGATCGCGCTGCTGCACCTGCAGGATGGCCAACTGATTCCGATGGCAAGCCAGGGCCTGGCGCCCGAACTCATGGGCCGCCGCTTCGATCCGGCCGCGCATCCGCGCCTGGCGGCGATCATCAACAGCCCGACGCCGGTCCGTTTTCCCGCCGACAGCACGCTGCCCGATCCGTTCGACGGACTCATCGCCACCGACGCCGATCGCGCCCTGCCGGTCCATGCCTGCCTCGGCTGCGCGCTACACGTCGACGCCGAACTCGTCGGCGCGCTGACGCTCGACGCGCTCGACGAAGAAGCCTTCGACCGCATCGGCGACTCGACGATCGCCGCCTTCGCCGCGCTCGCCGCCGCCACACTGCGCAACGTCGCGCTGATCCGCGCCCTCGAACAGGCGAGCGAACGGCAACGCGCGATCGCTCGCGACCTGATGCAGGAAGCCTATCGCCGCGAAGGCAACCTGGTCGGCAACAGCCGCGCCATGCGCCGCCTGCGCCAGGAAATCGCGACGGTGGCGGCCACCGACCTCGCCGTCCTGATCACCGGCGAAACCGGCACCGGCAAGGAACTCGTCGCGCGCACGCTGCATGCCCAGTCGAGCCGCAGCGAGCAGGCGCTGGTGCAGATCAATTGCGCGGCGCTGCCGGAAACCGTCGCCGAAAGCGAACTTTTCGGCCACCGCAAGGGCGCCTTCACCGGCGCCACCGCCGACCGGCCCGGCAAGTTCGAGCTGGCGCACGGCGGCTCGCTCTTCCTCGACGAAATCGGCGAATTGCCGCTGTCCTTGCAGGCCAAGCTGCTGCGCGCATTGCAGCAGGGCGAAATCCAGCGTGTCGGCGCCGACGAGATCATCCGTGTCGATGTCCGCATCATCGCCGCGACCAACCGTGACCTGCAGCGCGAAGTCGACGCCGGACGCTTCCGCAGCGACCTCTATCACCGCCTGCACGTCTACCCGGTGGCGGTGCCGCCGCTGCGCGAACACCGCGAGGACCTCGCCGTCCTCGCCGGCCATTTCCTCGATCTGGCCCGCCACAAGCTCGGCCTCGCCCGCGTCGACCTGCATCCGTTGGCGCTCGCGGCCCTGGCGGCCTACGACTGGCCCGGCAATGTGCGCGAACTCGAACACCTGCTGCTGCGCGCGAGCCTCAAGGCAATGCAGCGCGATCCGGAACGCACCTTGATCCAGCCTGAAGACCTCGGCCTCGGCAACGGCACGACGGCGCGCACCGAGACCACCGCTGCACCGCAAGCGACACCGACCGACAGCCTGCCCTTGCGCCAGGCCATCGACGCTTTCCAGGCACAACGCATCGCCGCCGCCCTTGCTGCCTGCGACGGCAACTGGTCGCAAGCAGCGCGACAACTGGGTATCGACCGCGCCAATCTGCAGCGCCTTGCCCGCCGCCTCGGCATCGGCAGCTGACGCCAGGCGGCAAGCCCTTCAGCGCGCCGCGCCGTCCGGACGGCCGGGACTCAGCGCGACGTAAAGACCGCTGGCGGTGATGATGGCAATGCCGAGCAAGGACCAGACATCCGGCACTTCACCGAAGAACACCAGGCCGAACAACGCGGCCCAGGCGAGCTGCGTGTAGGTGAAGGGCGCAGCGATCGCCGGCCCCATGCGCTCGAAGACCTGGATCAGCATGTAGTGGCCGATGCCGGCGAGCAGGCCAAGGCTGACCATCAGGCAGCCCGGTCCCCAGGCGGGAATCACCCAGCCGGGTTGCCAGGCGAAGCTGCAGACGACGAAGCCGACGAGGCCGGTATAGAAATGCGTCGTCACCGGATGCTCGCTGCCCTTGAATTTGCGCGTCAGCACCTGGTAGAGGCTGTAGCAGACCGCCGACGCCAGCGGAAAGATGATCGCCAGATTGAGCGACGAACCGGCCGGCCGGACGATCACCAGGACGCCGATAAAACCGGCCAGCACCGCGCCCCACTGGCGCGCATCGACACGCTCCTTGAGCAAGGGCGCCGACAAGGCCGTGACGAGCAGCGGGGTCAGGAAGATGATCGCCGTCGTCTCGGCCAGCGGAATATGACGCAAGCCTTGCATGACGAGGAAGGAAACCGCCACCAGCATCGACGCGCGCAGGAGTTGCAGCACGGGGCGCGCGGTGCGGACGATATCCCAGCCCATGCGGCGGCCGAACAGCGCGACGAGCAAGGTGACGTGGGTCACATAACGGATCCACAGCAGTTCGGGAATCGGATACCCGCGCGCCAGATACTTCGAAATCGCGTCGTACGCCGCGAACATCACCATCGTCACCAGCACCAGCGCGATGCCCTGTTGCCGCGGCGTCAGCCGCCATGCTGTCGTCCTGCCTTCCCCGCCCGACCCCATCATTTCTCCGCCGATCCCGGCCAACAAAGGCGACATCCTAACCGTCGCCGGGCGATCTGACTACGGCCACACAGCAGAGTCAAAACGACTCACCGGAGTGTTTTTGACTCCAACACCGGCCGAGTCATTTCGACTCCACCTCCTCCCGAGTTGGCGACAAGTCATTGACGCAAAAGGCCGCAGCGTCCCTGGCACGATCCTCGCAATAAGGTTTTCCGTTTTCCAACCCATCCCATTTTTCGAGAAAGGCAACCCCATGTTTTGCGTGCAATGTGAACACACGATCCGAACCCCCCAAGGCGACGCCGGCTGCACCTTCGCCCGCGGCATGTGCGGCAAGACCAGCGAGGTTTCCGACCTGCAGGACATGCTCGTGCACCTGTTGCAAGCCGTGTCGACCTACGCCGTCGCCGCGCGCAAGGTCGGCGTCGTCGATGCCGAGATCGACGCCTATGTGCCGCAAGCCTTCTTCTCGACGCTGACCAACGTCAACTTCGATGCTGAACGCATCATCGACTTCAGCCGTCGCGCCGACCACTATCGCAACGACCTGCGCGCCCGCTACGAAGCCGCCTGCGCCGCGCAAGGCATCGTCGCCGAGACGCTGCCGGCCGCTGCCCACTACCGCCTGCCCGACGCCAAGACGGTGATGCTCTCGGACGCGCTGTCGTTCGCGCTCAACCGCCAGAAGAAGGACGTCGGCGAAGATGTCATCGGCCTGCGTCTGCTCAGCCTCTACGGCCTCAAGGGCGCCGCTGCCTACATGGAACACGCCCGCGTGCTCGGCCAGACCGACAGCGAGGTCGCCGGCCGCTTCCACGAAATCATGGCCTTCCTCGGCACGCAACCGGCCGACGCCGGCGCGCTGTTCCAGTGCGCGATGGACATCGGCACGCTCAACTACCGCATCATGGAAATGCTCGACAAGGGCGAGACCGAGACCTTCGGCCACCCGGAGCCGACCCGCGTCAACACGCAGCCGATCAAGGGCCGTGCCATCGTCGTCTCGGGACACGACCTGCACGATCTCGAACTCATCCTGCAACAGACCGAAGGCAAGGACATCAACGTCTATACGCACGGCGAAATGCTGCCGGCGCACGCCTACCCGGCCTTCAAGAAGTACAAGCACCTGGTCGGCAACTACGGAACCGCCTGGCAGAACCAGCAGAAGGAATTCGCTGCCTTCCCCGGTTCCATCGTCATGACCTCGAACTGCATCATCGACCCGAACCTCGGCCAGTACGGCGCACGCATCTTCACGCGCAGCATCGTCGGCTGGCCCGGTGTCACCCACATCGACGGCAACGACTTCACGCCGGCGATCGAAGCCGCGCTCGCCCAACCGGGCTTCGCCACCGACGCGGCGCCGGTCTACACGACCACCGGCTTCGCCCGCAACGCGCTGATGGGCGCCGCCCCGGCCGTCATCGACCAGGTCAAGGCCGGCAACATCCGCCACTTCTTCCTCGTCGGCGGCTGTGACGGCGACAAGCGCGAGCGCAGCTACTACACCGACCTCGTCGCCGCCGCGCCGAAGGACGCGCTGATCCTGACGCTCGCCTGTGGCAAGTTCCGCTTCAACACGATGGACCTCGGTGACATCAACGGCATCCCGCGCCTGCTCGACATCGGCCAGTGCAACGACGCCTATTCGGCGATCCAGCTCGCCCTCGCCCTCGCCGACGCCTTCGGCTGCGGCGTCAACGACCTGCCGCTGTCGCTGGTCCTGTCGTGGTTCGAGCAAAAGGCCATCGTCATTCTGCTGACGCTGCTCTCGCTCGGCATCAAGGACATCCGCGTCGGCCCGACCGCGCCCGGCTTCCTGACGCCGAACCTGATCGCCACGCTCAACCGCGAATTCGGTCTGCGCCTCATCTCGACCGTCGAGGACGACCTGCGCGACATGCTGGCTGCGTAACACCGGCGCGTCCCGTCTTTCGTAGCAACTCACGCGCCGGGCTTGGACCCGGCGCTTTTTCTCCTGGCATCGAATCCAAACATCATGACCTCAGCCAATCCCCCGTACAACGACACGCCGCTCGCCTGCGTCGGACGCCGCGAAGAGACGCCCGACACGGCGACCTTCGTGCTCGCTCGGCCCGACGGCGCGCCGTTCTCCTTCCTGCCCGGGCAATTCCTGTCGGTCGGCGTCGACATCGACGCACGCCGCCACTGGCGCGCCTATTCGATCTCGTCGAGCCCGACCACGCCCGACACCGTCTCGATCACCGTCCGTCGCGTCGCCGGCGGGCTCGTTTCCAACTGGCTGCTCGACCATCTGCAGCCCGGCATGGCACTGCCGGCGCTGGCACCGGCCGGCGAATTCGCGCTGCCACCCGGCCCGCCGCCGCGCCATCTGGTGCTGCTCTCTTCCGGCTGCGGCATCACGCCGATGATGGCGATGTCGCGCTGGCTGCTCGACACGAATGCCGACTGCGACATCCACTTCGTGCATAGCGCCCGCGACGAGGAAAACTTCATCTTCCGCAAGGACGTGCTGGCCCTGGCCGAGCATCATCCGCGCCTCAAGCTGCACGTCTTCCTGACCCGCCCGCGCGGCGACCTGGCCTGCCAGCACGGCCGCCTCGACGCGGCACGCCTGCAGGCGCTGCTGCCCCCGGCCCAGGAACTGCGCGCCTACCTCTGCGGCCAGACCGGCTACATGGCCGACGTCGCCAACTGGCTACGTGCGGCCGGCGTCGCCGACGACGCGATCGTCCAGGAAGATTTCGCGCCGATCTGCAGCGAAGCGCCGACAAGCGACGAGCGCTTCCGGCTCGACGTCCCGTCCTTCGGCCGGAGCGCCGAGATCGCCGTCGGCGAACTGCTGCTCGACGTGCTCGAACGCGAGGGCCTGCCGATCATCGGCGCCTGCCGTACCGGCGTCTGCGGGTCCTGCAAATGCCGCCTCGTCGACGGCGAAGTCGAGAGCGCCAGCGCACTGCCGCTCACGCCCGAGGAACAGGCCGCCGGCTACGTGCTGGCCTGCAGCAGCCGCGCCAAGGGCGATCTGGCCGTCGAACTGGGCTAGGAGGCGGAGAAAGAAGCGGCGGCGGGCGCCCTGCCCGCGCCGCGCTCGCCAGGCGCCACGCCTACCACTTGTTGCTGACGCCGTCGGTGACGACCTCGTGGTGGGCGATCGCCGTTGCCAGGTGATCGACGAAGGCGCGCACCTTGGCCGACAGGTTTTTCTTGACCGGGTAGACGACGTAAATATCGGCCGCCGGCAATTCCCAGTCGGACAGCAAGAGCTGCAACTGTCCCGAACGGATGTACGGCGCCACGTGCCACTCCGAGCGTTCGAGGATGCCGAGGCCGCGCAAGGCGAGCAGCACGGCGGCTTCGCCGTCGTTCGAGACGACGGTGCCGCGCACCTTGATCGTCTCGGAACTGACGCCGTTGCTCAGGTGCCAGGTGCCGACGCTGGAATTGGCCTGGTGGATGACGATGCACTTGTGGTTCTGCAGGTCGGCCGGCGACTGCGGCATGCCGTATTTCTTCAGATACTCGGGCGACGCGCACAGATAGCGGCGGTTGGTGGCGATCTTGCGCGCGACGATGCGGGCGTCGGGAATGTGTCCGAAACGGATGCAGACGTCGAAGCCCTCCTCCGCCAGATTGATCGGCCGGTCAGTCAGGCGCAGTTGCACCTCGACATCGGGATACATCTGCAGGAAATCGGCAATGATCGGCGTCACATACTCGCGCCCGAAACCGAAGGTCGCATTGACGCGCAACAAGCCCTGCGGCACCGAGTGCCCACTTGAGACGCGCTGCTCGAGCTCGTCGAGGTCGTCGAGGATGCGCCGACCTTCCTCAAGATACAATTCACCCTCGTAGGTCAGCGAGATCCGCCGCGTCGTCCGGTTGAGCAGGCGGATGCCCAGGCGGTTCTCCAGCGACGACAGGCGGCGGCTCACCGCCGGCGGCGTCACGTCGAGTTCCTGCGCCGCGGACGACAGACTGCCATGCTTGATTAGCAAGGCGAAAAACGCGAGATCGGAGACGGAATCCATTATTAACCTGTAGTAACTAAAAATTTGCCTATACGTATATTGTAAACCAGCGAAAAATAGTTAGACTCCGCTCCATACAAAAGTCACTGTCAACTGTCCAAGGAGTCTTACATGAAAAACCGCATTCTCCGCTCGATGCTCCTCATCGCCTACATCGGCTTCGCCCTGTCCGGACAACTCGGCACCCTGCAAAGCAACGTATCCCCGAGCGCCGTCGCGAACGCCGCGACCGGTTACGTTCAACTCGGCAAGTAAGGGAACGACCGGCCGCGGTCACGGGTATCGCGGCGCCTGTCTTCCCTGACGGTTCCCCAAGGCTAACACGGGGACGCGTCAGCCGTCCGAATCACCCCCTGAATCACCCGACCGCACCAGCGGTCCGCATCACCCTCCAAACTCGGCGCCATGCTGCGCCTGCGCCAGTTCCGCCACCCGCGTCCGGCGCGCCTCCGGGCACATCACCAAAGCACTCGCCAGCCAGTCGACCCCGGCATTCGGGATCAGCCGCGCGGCTTCGACCAGATCGGCCGCCAGGGCCAGCTCGGAAGTCTCCGATTCGTCCAGAATATGCCGCGCCGCGTTTGAACAGACGCGCGTCATCCGCGCCCGCGCCGACTCCGAACCGCGCAGCAACTGGATCACCAAGGCCGGCAGACGCCAGCGCTCGGCGCATTGCAAGGTCAGATCCTTGAAGGCAAAACCGCAGGCCAGGAGTTGCGCCTGCGCGCTGCGCGCCGCCCGTCCCGAGCGCAGCAACTCGGCCGCCTTCTCGGGAATTTCAGGCGCATAGACCCAGAGCAGCAGGTCGCCGACACCACCGAGCAAGGCCGCCAGCGCGACCTCGTCGGGATTGAGGTCGCCTCGCCCGGTCGACCAGGCCAGCGCCAGACGCGCGGCAATATGGGCGCGCTGCTCGACGAGGAGCAATCCGGCGTTGTTCTCATCGACCGTCGGACTCGACTGCAACAAGGCGCGAAACTCGTCGCTCCCCAATTGCAGGATCGCCGCCAGCGCCGTCGTCGTTTCACGATCGAGGCGATGCGACTTGCGCCGCTCGGCCTCGCGCAGCAAACGCAGGCACAGCAAGGGATCCTGCAGGACGATGTCGGACAGGTCCTTCGGCGACGGCGCCTCGCCTTCCTCCGCGTCGAGACGTTCGAGCCACTCCTTGGAGCGCACCATCACCGGCAAGGCCTGGTTCTCGAAAAACGCCGCCCACTGATTGATGCCCCAGCGCATTTTCCACGAATCCAAGCGATGCCTCCGTCGGCCCCGGGTTAAGCGGCGCCCAGCCGCCAGAGCGACGTGACCTCGGCCGCGCGCGCCAGATAAAGGGGATCGTCGGCGTCGCGCGACTTGCCGTGTTCCGGCCGCGCATCGAGCCGACCGAGCACCCTGAGCCCCGCCGCGGCGATCCAGTCGAGCAAGATCTGGCGCGTGCGCAAGCCGAGATGTTCGGCAAGATCGGACAAGATCAGCCAGCCTTCGCCGCCGGGCGCGAGATGCGCCGCCAGGCCACCCAGAAAACCGCGCAGCATGCGGCTGTCGGGATCGTAAACGGCGTATTCGAGGGCGGAACTCGGCTTGCCCGGTACCCAGGGCGGATTGCAGACGATCAACGGCGCCTGTCCGGCCGGAAAGAGATCGGCCTCGACGACCGCAATCGCCGCCGACAAGCCCAGCCGTTCGGCGTTGTCGCGCGCGCAGGCGAGCGCCCGCGCATCCTGGTCGGTGGCGACCACCTGCGCGACGCCCCGGCGTGCCAGCACGGCCGCCAGTACGCCGGTACCGGTGCCGATGTCAAACGCCGACGCCGGCAGCTTGCCGCCCGGCCAGGGCGCCTGCGCCACCAGACCGACATACTCGCCGCGCACCGGCGAGAACACGCCGTAATGCGGATGGATACGATCGCCGAGCGCCGGGATCTCGACGCCACGCCGCCGCCATTCGTAGGCGCCGACCAAGCCGAGCACTTCGCGCAAGGAGACAACGCAAGGCGCCGCCGCATCGCCCCAGGCGGCGAGACAGGCCGCGCGCACGTCGGGGGCACGCCGCAGCGGAATTCGATAGTCGGCATCGACCGGAATCAGCACGCTGCCGAGAATCCGCGCGCGCTGCGCCTGCGCCATGCGATTGCGGTGAAAGGCGTCGGTCAGGTTGGCGGCCGGCTTGGCGCTGGCGTTGCGCCGATCGATGCGCCGCGCCATCGCCTGCAGCAACTGCCGCGCATTATGAAAATCACCACGCCAGAGCAGCGCGGTCCCGGCGCACGCCAGCCGATAGGCGTCATCGGCACGCAGCGTGTCATCGGCGATTTCGACGCGTGACGGCGCCGCCAGCCCCGCTTCGGAACGCCACGGCGCAGCGACCGTGTCGCCACCTTCCTGCCAGCGCACGCAGGCCACCGCTACGGCCTCAGCCTTGAGCTCACGCATCCGCCGCTTCCTGTTGTTCGTCGCTCTCTCGCATCGCCTGTCGCACAAATTCAAAATAGGCGACATCCTCGTGCAAAAGGTGCCGGAACACAACCTCCTGAACGAGGAAGGCGACCAGATCGCCGACGCCGATCTCGCCGATCGACACGCGCCGATGCAGCATATGCACGCGTTTGAGCAGCAAGCGATGGCGCAGCGCATGCGCTGGCGCACCGCGATAGACCAGCTTTTCCAGCAAGGCTTCCTCGTGGGCGAAATGTTGTTCGACGTCGCGGATCAGCGGATCGAGCAAGGACAAGCGCCCCCCGTCGCCGGGACTGCTGCGCAGCATCGCGTCGAAGACCGCATTGGCGCGTTCGAAAAGCCCGCGATGCTCGTTGTCGATCATCGCCACCCCGCACTGGAAGGTACCATGCCAGACCAGGCGCAGGACCGGCACATTCTCGCCGACGCTTGCCGTCACCACCGGCTGCATGGCGTGCTCGTACAGTGTCACGCAATTGCGTCCGCGACTCTTGGAAACGTACATCGCCTCGTCGGCGCGGTTCTGCAGCACCCGCTCGCTTTCGCCATGATCCGGGAACAGCGCCACGCCGATGCTGCCGGCGACCGACACGCTCGGCCCGTTATCGATCACGATCGGCGTAACGAGTTCGGCGCGGATCTTCTCGGCCACGCCCAACGCATCTTCGACCGCGTCGATCCCCGGCACCACCGCGACAAACTCATCGCCGCCGACGCGCGCCAGCGTATCCGACTCGCGCAGACAGGCCCGCATCCGGCCCGCCACGGTCCTCAGGACGATGTCGCCGACCTCATGGCCGAACTGGTCGTTGACCGGCTTGAAGCGATCGAGGTCGATCAGCATCATCGCCAGACGATTACCGGACCGCCGGGCTTGCGCTATCGCCACCTGAAGACGGTCGTGGAGAAGCCGGCGATTCGGCAACTGCGTCAGCGGGTCGTGATAGGCCATCATCGACATGCGCGCCGCCGCCGCGGCCCGCTCGGTCACGTCGGTGGCGACGCCCAGGCAGCCGCAGACATCGCCACTGGCGTCGCGAAGAAAGGTCACTGTCAGCATGACCTTGAGCCGATGCCCGTCGCGGCGGATATAGATCCATTCGCTCTCGTCGATTTCACCGAAGGCGCGCAGCCGCGCGACGAACACGCCGAAACCCTGGCCGACCGGCATGCCGCTTTCCTGCGCCAGGCGCTCCGCATGCTCGCGGATCTCGTCCGGATCGTGGAACAACAGCGGCGTCTGCTTGCCGACGACATCGGCGGCGCTGTACCCCAGCATTTTTGCTGCGCCGGGGCTGAACACGGTAATGACGCCGTCAAGATCGGTGCTGATGATGGCCTGCGGCGCACACGCCAGGATCGACGCATTGACCGATTCGCTCGCGCGCAACGCGGCTTCGGTCGCCATGCGGGCAGCAATGGCGCTGTCGAGCATCGACAAGGCTTGCTGCACCTTGTCCAGTTCGTCGCCGCCCGCGCCTGCCTGCTCCACAACACCACCTCCGGCACTGTCATCACCGCTCTTGCCACCGCTTTTTCCACTGCCTTTTCCACCATTCCCGGCCTGCGTCATCAGCAGGACGTCGATACGCCGCAGGATTTCGTCGAGCGGCGACGCGAAACGACGCCGATAGAACCAGGCGGCGAAGCTGCAGGCGACGAGAACGCAGACGATGCCGCCGCCCGAGAAGACCATGCTGCGCCGCGCCTCATCGGCCTGTCGTTGAACGTACTTTTCGGCGCTGCGATTGATCGAATCGGCGAGCGCGGCCGTCGCCTCGAGCGCCGGAACGGCCGCGGCGACGTAGCGTTCGACCGGCATCGGCGCCACCACTGCAGCCTCGCCGGCCAGCAGGATTTCGTCCTGCAAGGGACGCAACACCCATAGCACCTGCGCCTGGGCGCGCGCCACGAACTGGAACACTGCGACATCGCCGAGCCCCTCGGCACTTGCTTCGAGGACCGACCACAACTGGTCGATCCGACCGCGCGTCTCATAGGCTTCGCGCAAGGCGGCACGTCCCGGGAGCTTTCCGGACGACAACTGCGCACCGACCTGCGTCGCCAGTTTTCCGACGAGAACACGGAAATGCAGCGCCGACACGCGCAAGGCTGCGAGGCGGTCGAAATAGGGGTCGCCGTCGCCGATTTTTTCCGTCGAGGCCACCAGCAGACGTTCCAGACGGTCGATCAGATCGTCGCTGAGATCCATCCAGCGCACGGGAAGTGAAGGATCGCGCTGCGGCGTGGGCAAGGCGATGTCGCGATCGACCTCGTCCCGGAGCGACTGGATCGACGACCAGGCGCGGCGCACGTCCTGCGCCTTGACCTCCGCCGAATTCGGCGTCGCCGCGAGCACCCGCTCGATATGACGATCGGCACGTTCGCGCTGGGCGTCGATGAAGCTGCGATTATCGGCACTGACCGCCGCAGCGCCGCGCAGCACGATGTTCACTCGCCCGCGCTCGAAGGCAAAACTCGCGACCGACTGCAGGCAATCGTCAGCCAGGCGATTGCGCTGGGCGAGGATCGCCACTTTCTGCACCAGCGCCCGGTTTCGCCAGAAATCCTCGACGGCATAGGCCAGCGCGACGCAGACCAGCACAGCGGAAAACAGCGCCAGGAAAAACCGCAGGGTCATGACCGGTTTTTTATTCATCTTCGCCCATCGCCCATCGCTCTCCAACGCAGTATCTTCGCCGGCCGTCACAATGTCAAAGTGATTTTTCCTGGCGCCAGTAACGTGCCTGCACCTGCCGCCAGGCGCGCACCTCCGGCGTCGCCGAGAGCACGAAGCGTAGTTCGCCGTCGCGGTCGGTGCGCCAAACGCGGCTGCCGGCATGGCGCGCCAGGATATCGGCGCGCGGATGCCCGTAGGAATTGCGGTAGCCGACCGAGAATACAGCTTCCTTGGCCGCCACCGCGGCAACGAACTCGGGCGACGACGATCCCCGCCCGCCATGATGCGGCACCACCAGCACGTCGCTACGCAGACGATCGCCGGCACGCGCGATCAGCGCCCGTTCATCGGCGCTCTCGATATCCCCGGTCAGAAGCACTACCCGGCCCTCGGCTTCGACGCGCAGCACGCAACTGCGATGATTCTCGCTGCCCCGCGTCCGGTCTTCGCTTGCGACCGGATGCAGCAGGGAAAAGCGGACACCATCCCACCACCAATCGTCGCCGGCGACGCAGGCTTCGCCGCTGCCGCCAATCCATTCGGCGATCGAGGTCAGGAGACGCCCGACCGGCATGTCCTCGCGCACCGCGTCGGCACCGCCGGCATGATCGGCGTCACGATGCGAAACGAGCAGCGCATCGAGCCGGTCGATACCGACCGCGCGCAGGAACGGCAGGACCACGCGCGTCCCGGCATTCGTCTCGGCGCCATAACGCGGCCCGGTATCGTAGAGCAGCGCGTGCCTCGCCGTACGAATGACGACAGCAAGCCCCTGGCCGACATCGAGCACATCGACCCAGGCCTTTCCGGCAACGGGCCGCTCGGCCTCGAAGGCCAGCGCCGGCAAAAGGAGAAGGATGCCCAGCCAACGCGCCGGCATACCGCGCGGCAGCAACAGCCAGGCGACGCCGATGAGCGCGATCGGGAGGCTCCACAGGGGCGGCGCCGGGCGCTGCCAGGTCGGCCATTGCGCCAGCCAACCGAGGCAATCCATCAACGGCACCAACACGGCATGGTCGAGCGCCAGCAACGGTGGCCAGGGCAGAACGGCAAACAGCAGGGCCAGCGGCGTGATGACGAAGCTGACCCAGGGAATCGCCAGCGCGTTGGCCAGCGGCGACACCAGAGAGAACTGCTGGAAAAAGAACAATAGCATCGGCGCGCTGAACAACGTCACCGCCCACTGGGCGATGCCCCAGCGCTTCAGTCCGGCGCGCCAGCCGGACGAACGGCCGATGGCCGGCGACGCGACAAACAGCAGCACGGCGACGGCACCGAAGGACAGCCAGAAGCCGATCGCCAGCACCGCCCAGGGATCGAGCAGCAACACCGCCAGCAGCGCCAGCGCCAGCGTGCGGCTGGCGCCGAAGTTGCGCCCGGACAGGAGCGCCAGTGCGACGACGCTGAGCATGTACAAGGTGCGTTGCGCCGGCACCTCGAACCCGGCGAGCAAGGCATAGCAAAGCGCCGCCAGCCAGGCCGCCATGACTGCCACGCGCTGCGCCGGACAACGCAGCATCGCGCGTTCGCTGCGCCGCCAGAGCCAACCGCCCAGCGCACCGAAGAGCGCGGCGATCATCGTCACATGCAGGCCGCTGATCGACACGAGATGCGTGACGCCGGTGCGATTGAAGAGCGACCACTGTGCCGCCGGAATCGCCCGCTGATCGCCGAGCGCCAGCGCCACCAGCACGCCCAGATACGGCGCCTCGGGCAGTACCGACAGAAAACGTGCACGTACCGCGTCGCGCAAGCGCTCGACCACCGTATCGTGTCGCCAGACGAAGGCATCGAGACGCGTCAGATCGCCGCGCGGACGGATCGAACCGGTCGCACGCAGGCCGCGTTCGAGCAGCCAGCCCTCGTAATCGAAACCGTGCGGGTTGGCGTTGCCGTGCGGCCGCTTCAGGCGCACCGTCAGGCGCCAGCGCTCGCCCGGTCGCACGGCCGGCCCCAAACCCGACTCGGGATCGTCATGCGCGTCGGGCGCGTGATACCAGGCCAGCAGTATCCGCGGCGGCACCCGCGCGCCGGGGGTATGCACCGCCTCGACGGCGAATTCGAAGCGCTCGCCGCGTTCGATGCGTTGCGGCAAGGCGACGACGACACCGGTCAGCACAATATCGCGCGCTTCCCACTCGACCGGCAGCGCGTCGGCGAGACGCGCGTCGGCGCGCAAGGCCGCGTAGGCAAAGCCGAGCGCAAAAACCGCCAGCGCGAGCAGCACGCGCCAGCCCCGATGCGCGGGCATCCGCCATCGCCGCCAGACGACCCACAAACAGCCGACCGCGCCGGACAGCAGCGCCGCCAGCAGCGCACGGCCGGGCAACTGCGCCTGCTGTTGCAAGAACACGACACCGGCGGCGAAGGCAAGAATCGAGGCGCGCATCGGCACGACTTCCCAAGGAACGAGGTCGGCGGCGATTCTTCCACGGTTTCACGCCCATCACTGTGACATCTTCCGCTATAGTTTCCGGTTTACGCGTTTTTCCCGTTGAGCCATGACCGACTGCCACGACTGCCAGCGTGACCATTTCAACCCGATCCTGCGCGGCGACGACGGCGCCCTGAAACGCGCGCTCTACAAATCGATGGGCCACAGCGACGCGCAACTGCGCAAACCGCTGATCGCCGTCGTCAACACCTGGACCAACGCCACGCCGGGCCACGTCAACCTCAACGCCCTCGCCGAACGCGTCGTCGCCGGCATCGAATCGAGTGGCGGCCACGCCTTCAGCTTCGGCACGATCGCGCCCTGCGACGGCATCGCCGAAGGCCACCTCGGCATGCGTTACGCGCTGGCCGCCCGCGACATCATCGCCGCCTCGATCGAGATCATGATGCGCGCGCACCGCTTCGACGGCATGGTCCTGCTCGGCTCTTGCGACAAGATCGTGCCGGCACAACTGATGGCGGCCGCCCGCCTCGACGTGCCGGCGATCTTCCTCAACGGCGGGCCGATGGCGCCGGCCGAATACGGCGGCAAGCACTGGGACGGCAACATCGTCGTCGAGGCGATCGGCTGGAAGCGGCGCGGTCTCATCGATGCGGCGGAATTCCGGCGCATCGAGGACCTGGCCGAACCCGGACCCGGCTCCTGCACGATGTACGGCACCGCCAACACCATGGCCGCGCTGGCCGAAGCGCTCGGCATGAGCCTGCCGGGTGCGGCGACGGCGCCGGCGACCTCGTCGCGACGCCTCGACCTCGCCGAACGCAGCGGGCGCCGCGCCGTCGCACTGGTTCAGGACGGCATCGGCGCACGCCGGATCATGAACGCCGACGCCTTCCACAACGCCTTGCGCCTGCTCCTCGCCACCGGCGGCTCGACCAACGCCGTCATGCACCTGCAGGCCATCCACCGCGAGGCCGGACTCGGCGAACTGCCGCTCGCCGAATTCGACCGCCTGAGCCGGGAGACGCCCTTGCTCGCCGCGCTCTACTCGGCTTCCGAATACGACATGCTCGATTTCGACGAAGCCGGCGGCGTCGGCGCCGTCGAGAAAGCGCTGGCGCCCCTGTTGCGCGGCGACGCGCTGACCGTCGACGGGCGCCGCAAGGCCGAAATCCTTGCCGAGACACCGGCGACGCCGCGCCCCGAAGTGATCCGCACGCTGGCCGCGCCGATCCGCGCCGAGGCCGGGCTGGTCGTGCTCTACGGCAATCTCGCGCCGCTCGGCGCCATCGTCAAACCGGCCGCCGTTCCCGAATCGCTGCAGCGCTTTGCCGGACCGGCGCGCGTCTTCGACGCCGAAGACGACGCCGTCGCTGCCATCCTCGGCGGCGAGATCGCCCGCGGCAGCGTGCTCGTCCTGCGCTACGAAGGTCCCAAGGGTGGCCCCGGCATGCCCGAGATGTTCCGGCCGATGAAAGTGCTCGAAGGCATGGGACTCGCCGACGCCTGCGCGCTGATCACCGACGGCCGCTTCTCCGGCTCCAACCGCGGCCTCTTCGTCGGCCACCTCTCGCCCGAAGCCCTCGAAGGCAGCACGCTCGCGCTGGTCGAGACGGACGACGAAATCCTCATCGACATCGCGGCGCGCCGCATCGAATTGCGCGTCGATGACGATGTGCTGAAAGCACGGCGGCAGCAGTGGCAACCGGTGAACAAGGCCGTGCCGCGCGGCATCCTCGAACTCTACCGCGACCGCGCCAGCTCGGCGGCGGACGGCGCGACACTCGTCTGAACGCGGTCGGCGGACGGCCGCCGCCCGTGTTGCCAAAGATCGGCGCCTGTGCGTATGATGAATTCACGGATTAGAGCCTATTTCGGTAGGGCTCACGCCCCCTACCGAAATAGGCTCTTGGCCGCCCTTCCCTGCGGAGCCCTTCATGCGCCTGAAAACCCGGGTCCTGATCATCATCCTGGCATCGCTCGTCGGCCTGTTCGTCATGGCCGGCGCCGGCCTGCACGCGCTGCGTCAGAGCCTGTACGAGGAACGCCGCGCGCAGATCGCCCAGCTTCTCGACTTCTCCGAAGCAATGATCAAGCATTACTACGGCCTGGAAACCGCCGGCATTCTTTCGCGCGAAGAAGCGCAGCAACGCGCCAAGGAAGCCATCGCGGCGCAAAAACAGGGCAACAACTACTTCTTCATCCGTAACCTGAGGGACGACTATTTCATCCTCCATCCGATCGCCAGCCGCCTCGGTCGCTCCGACGACGGCGGCAAGACGCCGGACGGCCGCACCGTCGTCCAGGCCTATCGCGACGGACTGGAAAGAAACCCGAATGGACGCGCCTTCGTCGAACTCGAGGCGCCCAAACCCGGTGTGCCGACGCAGAAGAGCTTCCCGAAACTCAACGGCGTGCTCAAGTTCGAGCCCTGGGGATGGATGCCCGGCATTGGCTTCTTCATCGACGACATCGAGGCACGCTTTCGCGACCAGGCCGCGCTTTTCCTCTCCATCGGCGCCTTCCTGCTGGCAATCGTCGCCCTCCTGCTGCTGCGCATGCGCGCCAGCATCCTGCGCCAGCTCGGTGGCGAACCGCATGACGCCGCCGAATGCATGCGCCGGATCGCCGGCGGCGACCTCTCGGTCAATATCCGCCTCGCCCGCGGCGACGACGACAGCATGATGGCCTCGCTCAAGCTGATGCAGATGAAGCTGACCAACATCACCACCGCCATCCAGGACAACACGACGGCGCTCGAAGACCAGGTACGCAAGTTCGACGAGGCGGCACGCGCCTACGCCGACACCCGCTCCGAAGAACAATGGCCGGCGCTGATGAAGGCGGTATCACGCATCGGCAAGACCTCCGAAATCCTGAAGCGCTCGATCGCGCGCTTCAAATTCTGAACAATTGCAAGCGCACGACGATCAAAGCGAAAAGCGCTCAGCCGCTTCCTGAACCCAGCAGCCAAAGGATACGCACGTGGATCACTCGGCAGTACTGCATCTCACCGAAAAAGGCGCCGACGAGGTCGCCCACCGGACCTGCAAGCTCGGCATCAAGCTGCGCAGCGTCCTGCTGTTCCTGCAACACCCGCAGAGCATCGCGTTCACGCTGCAGAAATCGGTGTTTCCGGAAGCCGATATCCTCGACGCCATCGACAAGCTCGCCAGCGACGGCTTCATCGTCGTCGAAGCGCCGCCCGCGGCGGCACCGCGCCACAACGCTTCGATTGCGTCGCCTCAATCAGCCATTGCCACGCCGGAGACCAAGGCCGCCGACTTCGCCATCGGCGACGACATCCTCCTGTCGGAAGCGCGTTTTCTGTTGATCGATTTCTGTGTCGACTGTTTCGGCATGGCCGCGGAAAAATTCACCGACGACCTGCGCGCCTGCAAGAGCGTGAGCGCCCTGCGCGCCGTGCTCAAGGAACTGCTGCCGCTGGTCGGCGCGCAGAAACCCGAACAACTGCCGGCCTTGCGCGACACCATCCGGGCCATCAACGACACGGCCTGAAACCCCCTGGCCCAGCCAAATCACGCACGCGCAGGATGCCTTGAACGTCTCCGGGAGGCGCTGAAGCCTCCCGGCCGGGAGAAGAACGCCCCCTAGAGACGGTACTCCGAAACGATCCTGCGCACCTGCGACGCCAGCGCATCGAGTTTCTCGGCCGTCTGCGACGACGCCTGCGAGGCGGCGCTGCTCTCTTCGGCCTTGACGGCGATCTCCTCGACCATGCGCGCGATATTGCTGCTGGCCGTGCTCTGTTCGCGAATCGCGTCGGTGATCTCGCTGACCATGCCGACGGTTTCCTGGCTGCTCGCGCCGATCCGGCTGATCGCCTCGCTGGCATTCCGGGCGCGACCGACGCCATCGGAGACCCGGGCGACGGCGACATTCATGCTATCGACGGCTTGCTGGGCGCTCAGCCGCATCGCATCGATCGTCGCTGTAATTTCCTGCGTCGACAGGCCGGTACGCTCGGCCAGCTTGCGCACCTCGTCGGCCACGACCGCGAAGCCGCGCCCCTGTTCGCCGGCGCGGGCGGCCTCGATCGCCGCGTTGAGCGCCAGGAGATTGGTCTGATCGGCGACTTCCTTGATCACCTGGATGACATTGGAAATCTGCTGCGTCTGGCTTTCGAGCTGGTTCATCAGCGATGCTGCGGCGCCAACCGTCGCAGCGATGTCGTTAATGTCCTGCACGGTCTGACTGATCACCCGCTGCCCGTCGAGCGCGAGTTTCCCGGCATCGGTGGCGAGCCCATTGGCTTCGCTGGCGCGATCGCCGACATGGTTGATGCTGACGGTCATCTCCTCGACGTTGGCGGCCATGCTCGACGCTTTTTCGCTTTGCTGCGACGACGCTTCCGCCACTTGCCGCGCGTTCTCCGACAACTCGCCCGACGACTCGGCCACCGCATGCGTCGATTCGGCGATGCTGCGCAGGTTGCCCTGCATTTTCTCGACCAGCCGGTTGAAGGCGCCTGCCATCGTGCCGATCTCGTCCTGCTGCTTGACCGGCACGCGCACCTTGAAATCGAGATCGCGCTCGATGCGGGTGACGGCATCGAGCATCGCGTTGACCGGTCCCGTGATATTGCGCATCAACATCCAGCCGAGCAGGCCGATCAGCGCGCCGCCGATCGCTGTCAGACTCCAGATGAGCAGATGACTCATCCGCGTCGCCGCTTGCGCGTCCTGTTGCTGCTGCGCCGCCGTCGCCTTGTTGAATTCGATCAGTTTGCCGAGCGCCTCTGCCAGCCGCTTGCCGAGCGGCGTGCCCTGGTTGGCGATCATCGCGGCAACTTCATCCTTCTTGTTCTCGCGCGACCGTTGCTGGATTTCCGCGTAAAACGTCTTGTATTCGGCCATGATGCTGCGCACGTCGGCGAACAGTTGCCGATCCTTGTCGTTGCGCACCAGGCGTTCATACGCGCCCATGGCCGCGTCGAGCTTCGAGAACGCGTCGGCCGCCTGTTTTTCCAGCGGCGCCTGCCGCTGCGGATCGGTCGTCGCCGAATGCTGCGCGCCAAACAGGCGCGCCATCAGGAAATTGATCTGGATCTGGTCGAGCGCCTCGATGGCCGGCAAGGTGGTGTTCGTCGATTCGTCAAGCTTGCTCGAGAGCGAGCCCGACACCCAGGCGGCGGTAACGCCAACCGTCAGCAAGCTCAGAATGGCAAGGCCGATCATGGCACTCAGGCGACGGGCGATGGAAAGCTTCATGGCAGGATTCCCCAAAGTGTTTTGACAATCGGCAAGGCCGCACAGACGTCATGCTAACCAAGAAACATAATCCCATGGGCATAACAAGGCGACGCCTCCATAGTTTGTGAGTCATTCCGGCGGCGTGCGCGCACGACCGTTCCAGGCCGACGGCCCCGCGACGGTGCCGTATTCACCGTGTCAGCGCGGGGAAAAGCGCAGGAACGGACGGCTAGGCGCCGACCGGCGCATCCGCCATCAGCACGCCGTCGCGCAGGCTCAGGATGCGGTCGGCCTTGGCGGCGAGACCGGGATCGTGGGTGACGATGACGAAGCTCGTCCGATGCGAGCGATTGAGCGCCAACATCAGGTCGAAGACATGCGCCGCCGTCTGCCGGTCGAGGTTGCCGGTCGGCTCGTCGGCAAGCACGCAGGCCGGCTCGGTGACCAGCGCGCGGGCGATGGCGGCACGCTGCCGCTCGCCGCCGGAGAGTTCCGCCGGCGTGTGCGACAACCGGTGTCCGAGTCCGACTTCCTCGAGCATCGCCGCCGCCTTCGCCTCGGCGTCGGCCTTCGGCAGACGCCGGATCAGCAGCGGCATGGCAACGTTTTCGACTGCTGTGAATTCCGGCAGCAGGTGATGGAACTGATAGACGAAGCCCAGATGCCGGTTGCGCAGCACACCGCGCTCGGCATCGCCGATCGTGGCGAGATCGCGGTTCATCAGCCGGATACTGCCGCCGCTCGGCGCATCGAGACCGCCGAGCAGATGCAGCAGCGTGCTCTTGCCGGAACCGGAGGCACCGACGATGGCGACCCGCTCGCCGGCCGCGACCGCGAGGTCCACACCCGTCAACACCGGCACCTCGGCGCCTTCCCCGGCACCCTGTCGGTAAATCTTCGAGAGCCCTTCGCAGGCCAAGACGATGTCATTCATAGCGCAAGGCCTCCGCAGGATTGACGCGCGACGCGCGCCAACTCGGATAGAGCGTCGCCACCAGCGACAGGACGAAGGACACACCGGTCACGGTCATCACGTCGCCCCACTGCAGTTCGGACGGCAGGCTCGAAATGTAATACACCTGCTTGTCGAAGAGCTGCGTGCCGAGCACGCGCTCGATGAAGGGCACGACGACGTCGACGTTGAGCGCCAGCGACACGCCGCCGACGATGCCGAGGCCGAGGCCGATGAAACCGATCAGCGCGCCCTGGACGATGAAGATCGCCATGATGCTGCCGGGACTCGCGCCGAGCGTGCGCAGGATGGCGATGTCGGCGCGCTTGTCGGTGACCGCCATGACCAGCGTCGAGACAATGTTGAAGGCGGCGACGGCGACGATCAGCGAGAGAATGATGAACATCATGTTCTTCTCGATCTGCACGGCGCGGAAGAAGTTCGCGTGGCTGCGCGTCCAGTCGCTGAGATAGGCCGCCGTGTTGATCTTGCCGGCCAGCTGGCGCGCCACCGCCGGCGCCTTGAAAAGATCGTCGAGCTTCAGACGTACGCCGGAGACGCGGTCATCCATGCGATAGAGCCGTTGCGCGTCCTCCAGCCGGATCAGCGCCATGCCACTGTCGTATTCGAACATGCCGACCTCGAAGAGGCCGGAGACGGTGAAGGTTTTCAGGCGCGGCACGACGCCGGCCGGGGTGACGACGCCCTGCGGCGCGATCAGCGTCACCTTGTCGCCGACGAAGACGCCGAGGGCATTGGCGAGTTCGCTGCCGAGGACGATATTGAACGCATCCGGCGTCAGCGAATCGAGACGTCCGGCTTTCATGTGCGGGCCGAAATCGGCGACGCGGTCCTCGAGGTCGGGCAGAATGCCGCGCACCATGGCGCCGCGCACCGACTGGCCGAACGACAGCATGCCCTGCGCCTGCACATAGGGTGCCGCCGCCAGCACGTGCGGCTGACCTTCGGTCTGTTTGGCGACTTCCTGCCAATCGGCCATTTCGCCGGTCGCCCCGCCGATCTGGATATGCGAGACGACGGCCAGGATGCGCCCGCGCAACTCGGTCTGAAAACCGTTCATCACCGACAGCACGACGATCAGCGCGGCAACGCCGAGCGCGATGCCGAGCATCGAAATCAGCGAAATGAACGAAATGAAATGATTGCGCCGCTTCGCCCGCGTGTAGCGCAAACCGATCAGAAGCTCGTAAGGAGAGGCCATGCAGCCGGCTTTCGTATCCGAAGAGGAGAAAGGCCGTATGGTACACTTTCTCGGCCTTCTTTCCTTCTCCGGCCCCATGTCGATCACGCTTTTCGCCCCCGAGCTCCTGTGGCCGGAACCGGGCGTCCATCCCGAACCACCCGCCTGCCCCGCACTCGAACGCCTGCTCGCCCGCGGCAGTCTGCGCCGGGCACCCGCCCAGGCCAGCGAAGATGTGCTCTGCGCCCTTTTCGGTCATCCGGAACGGCCAGCACTGGCCGCCCTGCGCCGGCACGGCGAAGACGACGCCCCGGCGGTCGGCGGACGCCGCTGGCTCTGCGCCGACCCCGTGCATCTGCGCTTCGACGACGACCGCCTGATCCTCGCCGACGCGACACGGCTCGATATTTCGGCCGAAGAAGCCGAGGCGCTCGTCGCCGCGCTCAACGCCGAATTCCCCGAACTGGGCCGTTTTCATGCCGCCGCCGACGGACGCTGGTACCTCGACCTTGCCGACACGGCACCGGCGGCCCGCCTCGACGCGCCGCCGCTCTCGGCCGTCGCCGGCCGCCACGTCGGCACCTTGCTGCCCGACGTTCTCGCCGACCGCGCCTGGCGCAGCCGCTTCACCGCCTTGCAGACGGTGCTGCACGCGCATCCCGTCAATCAGGCGCGCACCGGCAACGGACGCCTGTCGATCAACAGCCTGTGGCTGTGGGGTGACCAGAACGACACGGCCTCCGCCAGCGACACCCCGGCCAATGCCGGCTGGCAGCGCCTCTGGAGCGATGACACGCTCGCCCGTGGACTGGCGCGCAGCGCCGGCCTCAAGCCACAGCCGATCCCGGAAAGCGCCACCACGCTGCTCGCCGAGGCCTCGACCAAGCGACGCAGCCTGGTCGTCCTCGACGACCTCGTCACGCCGGCCAGCTACGACGATGCCGATGCCTGGCGCGACGCGCTCGCCCGGCTCGACGCCGACTGGTTTGCGCCGCTCGCCGCGGCCGTGCGCGCCGGCCGCGTCGACCGGCTCGAACTGATCGTCCCCGCCGCCTACGGCACTTTCTGCTGGACGCTCCGCCGCGCCGACTTCTGGCGCTTCTGGAAAAGGAACACGCCACTGGCCAGCGTCGCCACGCGACTGGCCGAGGACCGCCAATGACCCGATTCAAGCCCCGCGCCGTCCCGCCGCGGCCGCAATGGCAACTCGAACAGCAGGGCCTCCACCCGCTGCTCGCCCGCCTCTATGCGGCCCGCGGCGTCACCACCCGCAGCCAACTCGATTACGACCTCAAGCAGCTGATTCCGCCCGCCCAGCTGACACACGCGGCCGACGCGGCGGTGCTGCTCGCCGACGCCATCGAAGCCGGCGCCCGCATCCTGATCGTCGCCGACTACGACTGTGACGGCGCCACCGCCTGCGCCGTCGGTGTGCGCGCGCTGCGGGCGATGGCCGGCGACGCTGGCGCCGTCATCGACTATCTGGTGCCGAACCGCTTCACCTACGGCTACGGCCTCTCGCCCGAGATCGTCGATCTCGCCGCCGAACAGAGTCCCGACTTGCTCGTCACCGTCGATAACGGCATCGCCAGCATCGAGGGCGTCGCGCGCGCCAACGAGCTCGGCATCGCCACGCTGATCACCGACCACCACCTGCCGGCCGACACGCTGCCGGCGGCCGAGTGCATCGTCAATCCGAACCAGCCCGGCTGCGAATTCCCGAGCAAGCACCTGGCCGGCGTCGGCGTCATGTTCTACGTCATGCTGGCGCTGCGCGCCGAACTGCGCACGCGCGGCTGGTTCGGCGAGACGATCGCCGAACCGAACCTCGCCAACCTGCTCGACCTTGTCGCGCTCGGCACCGTCGCCGACGTCGTCCGCCTCGACGGCAACAACCGCATCCTCGTCAGCCAGGGCCTCAAGCGCATGCGCTCCGGACGCATCAATCCGGGCCTGCAAGCGCTCTTCCGGGCCGCTGGACGCGATCCGGCCAAGGCCGGCAGCCTCGACCTCGGCTTCATGATCGGCCCGCGTCTCAACGCCGCCGGACGCCTCGCCGACATGTCGCTCGGCATCGAGGCGCTGATCACCGACGACCCGGCGCGCGCGCTCAACATCGCCCAGCAACTCGATGCGCTCAACCGCGAGCGCAAGGACATCGAAGCCGGCATGCAGGAAACGGCGCTGGCGCATCTCGACGCCATCGACCCGAGCGAAGCCGCCGCGCTGGCGCTGTTCGACCCGACCTGGCATCAGGGCGTCATCGGCATCCTCGCCTCGCGCATCAAGGACCGGCATCACCGCCCGGTCTTCGCCTTCGCACGCGGCGACAACGGCGAGATCAAGGGCTCGGGCCGCTCGATCGCGGGCCTGCACCTGCGCGATGCGCTCGACCTCCTGTCGAAACGCGAGCCGGGCCTGTTCAAGCGCTTCGGCGGCCACGCGATGGCTGCCGGCGCGACCATCCTCGAAGCCGATTTCCCGCGTTTCCGCGACGGCTTCGCGCGCATCGCCGACGAACTCCTCGACGTCGCCGACCGCACCCGCACGCTCGACACCGACGGCCCGCTCGAAGCCGGCTACCTGTCGATCCAGACCGTCCGGCTGCTCGAGGACGAGGTCTGGGGCCAGGGTTTCCCGCCGCCGCTGTTCGACGACGAATTCCTCGTCGACAGCCAGCGCGTGCTCAAGGAAAAACACCTCAAGCTGCGCCTGCGCAAGGATGCGCTCAGCATCGACGCGATCCAGTTCAATTTCAGCACCGCGCCGGGACGCCGCATCCGCGTCGCCTACCGTCTGGCGATCAACGAGTACAACGGCGTGCAATCGCCGCAACTCATGATCGAACACTTCGAAAACACCTGATTTTCCCGGAGCCTGTCATGACCCTCGCCCGCGTCGACGCCGAAGTCGCCCCGATCGGCACCCTCGAAGCCCTCTCCCGCGCCGAAGCGGCGATGCTGCTCGATCGCGGCCACGGCGGCCTGCACGGGCTCTTCCGCGACTGCGCGCTGGCGGTCCTCAACTGCGGCAACGAGACCGACGACGGCAAGGAACTGCTCGACCGCTACGCCGACTTCGATATCCGCCTGATCCCGCGCGAACGCGGCATCAAGCTCGACATCCGCAACGCGCCGGCGAGCGCCTTCGTCGACGGCAGGATGATCGTCGGCATCCAGGAGCACCTCTTCGCCGTGCTGCGCGACGTCGTCTATCTCGGCGAGGAAATCCGCAATGCCGTGCGCTTCGACGAAGCGACCTCCGAAGGCACGACCGACATCGTCTTCCACCTGCTGCGCAATGCCGGCATCCTGAAGCCGACGCTGCACCCGAAGCTCGTCGTCTGCTGGGGCGGCCACTCGATCGGGCGCGACGAATACGAATACACCAAGCATGTCGGCTACCAGCTCGGCCTGCGCGGCCTCGACATCTGCACCGGCTGCGGTCCCGGCGCGATGAAAGGCCCGATGAAGGGCGCCGCGATCGCCCACGCCAAGCAACGCTTCGACGGCCGCTACCTCGGCCTCACCGAACCCGGCATCATCGCCGCCGAGGCCCCGAATCCGATCGTCAATGAACTCGTCATTTTCCCGGACATCGAGAAACGGCTCGAAGCCTTCGTCCGCGTCGGTCACGGCTTCATCGTATTCCCCGGCGGCGTCGGCACGGCCGAGGAAATCCTCTACCTGCTCGGCATCCTGCTGCATCCGGACAACGCCGACCTGCCCTTCCCGCTGATCTTCACCGGCCCGGCCAGCGCCGAAGCCTACTTCCGCCAGATCGACGCCTTCATCGGCGCAATCCTGGGCGTCGAGGCGCAACGCCGCTACAAGATCATCGTCGACGACCCCGAACGCGTCGCCCGCGAGCTCAAGACCGGCATCCAGGCGGTACGCGAGTTCCGCAAGGACAAGCACGACGCCTACAACTTCAACTGGTCGCTCAAGATCGATCACGACTTCCAGCAACCGTTCCAGCCGACGCACGCCAACATGCGCGCGCTCGACCTGCACCGCGACCAGCCGCCGCATCGCCTCGCCGCCCAGTTGCGTCGCGCCTTCTCCGGACTCGTCGCCGGCAACGTCAAGGCCGACGGCATCCGCGAGATCGAGCGGCACGGCGTCTTCGAGATCCGCGGCGATGCCGACATCATGGCGACGATGGATACCCTGCTGAAATCCTTCGCCGCCCAGCGCCGCATGAAACTCTCGGGCAAGGCCTACACGCCCTGCTACCGGATCATCTAGGAGCCGGCATCAGAAGAGTTCATCGACAACGATCCACAGCGCCGTCCCGGCCAGCAGCGCCGCCATCGCCAGGTTGAAGCAGCGCAGCGCGCGCGGCGCATGCAGGGCGTCGCGCAAGCGGTCGCCGGCAACCGCCCAGACGGCGATGCACGGCAGATTGATCAGCACACAGGTCGCCATCAGCGAGAGGATGGTGCCGACACTCCGCTCTTGCGGCAGGAACAGCACGGCCATGTTGAGCGCCATCACCCAGACCTTGGGATTGACCCACTGGAACAGCGCCGCGCCGACGAAGCCCAGCGGCCGTGACGCCGTCCCGGCGCCGGGGCGCGCCGCCCGCGCCTGACGCCAGGCGAGCCAGGACAGATAGCCGCAGCCGCCGAGCACCAGCGCCGGCCGCAGTGCATCGAGCCAGGCCATCGCCCAGGCCATCAGTGCCGCCACCAGACCAACGAGAAAGGCGTGACCGACGGTGATCCCGAGCATCATCGGCACAGTGCGCCGCAGACCGAAATTGACGCCGCTCGCGGCCAGCATCAGGTTGTTCGGACCGGGCGTCACCGACATCGTCGCGACATAGGTCATCAGGGGAAGATCGGTCAGCATGGCAGGCTCCTCGACATCGACAGGGGATGTGCCACTGTAGCCAGCCCGGCAACAAAGATACAGAACCAAAAATATCGATATATACTGGATACAATTTCAATATTTAAGGTCTGCACCCCTACCATCTCATGTCGACTGTATCCACCGCCACGGGCGACACCCGCCCCCGCTACGAGCGCCTCGCCGAAGAATTCCTGGCGGCGATCGACGACGGCCGTCTGCCGCCTGGGAGCCGCCTGCCCTCGATCCGCGAAACGGCGCAGAGCCACGGACTCAGCATCAACACCGTCGTCGCTGCCTATCATCAGCTCGAAGCCCGCGGCCAGGTCGAGGCACGGCCGCAGTCCGGCTATTTCGTCAGCGCGCGCTGGCCCGCTGCGGCGATGGCGCCGACACCGGCCGCCCTGCCGATGGAACCGCCCGCCCTGCCCGACAGCGCTGTGCTCGACCGCATTGCCGCCGTCGTTGCGGCCCAGGCCAACCCGGACACGATCGACTTGTCGCTCGCCTGCCCCAAGCGTAGCGATGCCTACCCCGACAAGACGCTCAGCCGACTCGCCGCCGAATTCGCCCGGCGACAACCGGAACTCCTGACCGACTATTCGTTGCCGCCCGGACCGCTGCGCCTGCGCCAGGCGATATGCCGCCACGCTCATGACTTGGGCATGACGCTCGACGCCGGCGAGATCATCCTCACCAACGGCTGCATGGAAGCCTTGCAGCTCGCCCTGCGCGGCGTGACGCGTCCCGGCGACACGATCGCGATCGAATCGCCGACCTATTTCAACCTGCTTTCGCTGGCCGACCATCTCGGTCTCAGGACGATCGAGATCCCGACACACCCGGATCGCGGCATGGCGCTCGATGCGCTCGAACTGCTGCTCGCCGAAGGACGCGTCCAGGCCGTCGTCAGCATGCCGAACGTGCACAACCCGCTCGGCACCGGCATGCCGCTCGACGCCAAGCAACGCCTGGCCAGGCTCGTGCGCGACTACCGCGTGCCGGTCATCGAAGACGCTCTCTACGCCGAGCTGCAATATGCCATTCCACTAGCGCCGACAGTCAAGGCTTTCGACGCCGACGGCTGGGTCATCGTCTGCACCTCCTACACGAAGACGCTGGCGCCGGGGCTCCGGATCGGCTGGATGCACGCCGGTCGCTTTCATCAGCGCATCGCCGCGCTCAAGTTCAGCGCCTCGATCGCCCAACCCGCCTTCCTCGGCGAAGTTCTTGGCGCCTACCTCGACACCGGCGGTTACGCCCAGCATCTGCGCCGCTTGCGGCGCCTCAGCGCGGCGCAGGTCAATCGCCTCTGCGGACTCGTCAACACGCACTTCCCCACGGGGACGCACATCGCCCGGCCGACCGGCGGCTTTCTCGTCTGGATCGAACTGCCACCGGGCTGCGACGGCAACCGCCTGTGCGACGCCGCGCTGGCACAGGGCATCACGATCACGCCGGGCAGCGTCTTCTCACCATCCGGACGGCATACCCGGCATATCCGGCTGTCGGGCTGCCACAATTTCTCCGATCGTCACATCCACGCACTGGTCACGCTCGGACAACTGGCGCATCGACAACTCGACCAGGGACTCCCCCGCTAAAACCCGAAGGCCTCGCCGACGCCCATCAGCGTGGCGACGCCGAGCACGGCGAAAATGCCGGCGGCAATGCGATGCACAAGCGCGACCGGCATGCGTTCGGCGACACGGTCGCCGAGCAACACCGCCGGCACGTTGGCGATCATCATGCCGAGCGTCGTCCCGGCGACGACAGTGTAGAAGGCGTGATAGCGGGCGGCCAGCGCCACCGTCGCCACCTGCGTCTTGTCGCCCATTTCCGCCAGGAAGAAGGCCAGCAAGGTCGTGCCGAAGACACCGAAGCGCGCGAACTTCGCATCCTTTTCGTCGAACTTGTCTGGAATCAGCGTCCAGGCGGCCATCGCCAGGAAGGAGATGCCGAGAATCCAGCGCAGCGTTTCCGGCGTGATCATGCGCGTCAGCCAAGCGCCGACGGCACCGGCAAAAGCGTGATTGGCGATCGTCGCGGCGAGGATGCCGAGACAGATCGGCAGCGGACGACGAAACTTGGCGGCGAGGATGAAAGCGAGGAGTTGCGTCTTGTCGCCGATTTCGGCGAGGGCGACGATACCCGTTGAGACGAGAAGGGATTCCATGACAATACCATAGGCCGGAAAAGACGAATGACCACGCGACTTCTCCGGCCCGATGGGAGGTCGTGTGGTCAAAGGTCTTGCCAGGCGGGAACACTGCCTGCGCCATGCCGTGACCGGCAAGTGTGTTGACGCAAGCCTCTTCGCGCGGAAGAGCGGCTACTCCCCAATGACGGGGCCGGATTATAAAGGCATCGACAGGGCGTGTCCAATCCGGCTGCCCGCCAGTTGAACCCATGAAGCCCGCGCGGCAGTCCGGGCGCCGGATGCTTCAACCCGTTCAGGCCAGCGACACATACCTCATATTCTCATACCCATGGCGATTCGGCCCTCTCGATTTGCTCGGGCGCACGCAGGAAAGGACGGCATTTATGATCGCCGACTTCCTGAAGCGATGCAGCACTTCCATGCAAAACACATAGTCCTCGGCCTTTTTGAAAGGCAGATCGCCGGGATCCCGGAACTTCACCTGATCGAGCACCGAACGATCGACATAGGTATGACCGGTGATGACGTTCTTGAAGTTGTCGGGCAATCCGCCGCCGTAGATGGGCGTCAGGCGAATGCATTCGGAAAAATCGCCGCTGGGAAAATAAAGCGGGTACAGGACATCGGAATTGACGTAAGTGATCGGGCCGACGGGGTCGTTGCGCATTACCTCGAAACAGCCGCAATGATTGAGATGAACGATGTCGAGACTGGAGAACATGAATGACACGGTCTCGAACAGATGCGGATGAGGAATGTCGTCGGCATCGAAGAAGGCGACGACCTCGCCGGTGGCCAGGGCGGCGCCGCGGTTTCTGTTGCCCGCGGCAAACAGCATTTCCCGATTCAGGATAACGCCGCCGCGCTTGGCTCGCCCGAACTCGTTCTCGATCTCGCGGACCAATTCGGCAGGAACACTCTTGCCGCTTGATATGGAAATGATGATTTCGAAGGGAACAAAGCTTCCGCGGTTGATCGTCCTCAGAAGTTCGGGCAAGTAGTGCGCATCTCCTGGAGTCGCGGGAATGACAAGGGAAATCGCTTTCATGGCATGTGTAAAGTCTGATGCTTGAATCAGGCGATGGTATCGATCATCGTGCCGACGACCTGGCCGTTCAAATTGACTGTCGGCGACGGACTTGCGAACACAATCGCCCGGTCATCCTTGTCGGCATCGTTTCGTGTTTCGCTTCTGACTGGCGTTGCCGTCGAAGCAATCGACTGTTGTTGACGAGCAATCACATAAGAGGTGGACGAAGCAATCGATTCCGTCGACATCTACCGCTCCTTTCGCGAATGGCATGAACATTCAGCATAGTTCCTCGATCACGGGTCGCATGCTCCCGACCGCAGGCATACCGTAGCGACATTAACGGCGAAGCGGCCGACTTCTTGATACCAGCCCTCGTTCAAGAGTCCGATTTTCAACGCAAGCATGAGCGCTACCCCCTTCCCCGCCTCGTTGGCGCGAGCGCCATGCCGGGCAATCTCGAGGCAGTTCAGGACATGCAAAGCCGCGCCGCGTCGCCGACCGCCGGCGGTGACACCGGCATGTCGGAGAAGTGAAATCCGCTCTAGCCCATAGGCATGACAAAGACGCTTGTCGCCCCTGTCCGCACATCTCGTCAAAGAGAAAAAATACGACATCGCCGCACCGGATTTCACAAGACGAAAATTATCGCCCTTGCCTTTCATGGCGAGGCTTCATACTATGACTACTGCTACTGGCATACATGTAATTGGCTTAAGGATGCTCGCAAGAATCCGGAGCCGTCATTCCTGCGCAGACTGGAATTGAGACAAATCAACAACGGGGCCTCGGCTTTCGCCGAAGGGGGGTACGAGCAGGACTTCGTATCCTTTTAGCATTGGCAATGACCAATTTGTTGACAGTCACACCAGCATGACGACCAATTTTTGCGAAGAAAATATTGACTACCGGGCGATCGTGGACGGCCTGCCTGGCCTGTTCGTGATCATGGATGCCGAATTGAGGATCATCGGCGTGAGCAACGCCTACACCCGGTCGACCATGACGCGGCGCGACGAGATCCTCGGGAAGACGATGTTCGAGGTCTTTCCGGACAACCCGGACGACCCGGCCGCCGACGGCGTGCGCAATCTTCATGCCTCGCTGCAACGCGTGCTGAAATCGGGCGTTCCGGACACCATGTCCGTGCAGAAATACGACATCCGCAAACCACCGGAGGATGGCGGCGGGTTCGAGGAGCGTTACTGGACCCCGATCAATTCCCCGATACTGGACAAGGATGGACGGGTCCGCTACGTCATCCACAAAGCCGAAGACGTCACTGAATTCATTCGCCTCAAACAGAAAGGTCTCGAGCAACTGCGCTGCAACGAAGGCCTGAACCAACAGGCCGCGCAGATGGAAGCGGAGATTTTCGAGCGCACCCGCGAAGTCGCGGCGGCCAGCGCATTGCTCAAGACCACCAACCAGGCGCTCGAAGAGGCAAAAGTCGCGGCCGAGGCGGCCAATGTCGCCAAGAGCGCCTTTCTCGCGACCATGAGTCACGAAATCCGCACCCCGATGAACGGGGTCCTGGGCATGGTCAGCCTGCTACGGCGAAGCCCGCTCAACGCGAAGCAACAAGGCCACCTCGAAAAAATCCAGACCTCCGGCGAACACCTGCTCGCCATCATCAACGACATCCTCGATTTTTCGAAGATCGAAGCCGGCAAGATCGAACTCGCCAGCGACGACTTCCGCCTCGCCGACCTCATTGGCGAATCCTGGACGCTCGTCGGCGACCGAATCACGGCCAAAGGACTGGAACGCCGGACCATCTGCTGGAAACCCGAGCTGATCCTGCGCGGCGACAAGACCCGACTGAAACAGGCGCTGGTCAACTTCCTGAGCAACGCCGTCAAGTTCACCGAAAAGGGCAGTGTCACGCTTGCCTGCAGGGTGGAAGAAGACTCGGGCACCGGCTACCTGCTCCGTTTCGAAGTCACCGACACCGGTATCGGACTGAGCGAGGAACAGCAGACACGGATCTTCAACGCCTTCGAGCAGGCCGACAGCGGCACCAGCCGAAAATATCAGGGGACGGGACTCGGCCTCGCAATCACCCAACGCATCGCGCAACTGATGGGCGGCGAGACCGGCGTCATCAGCGCCCCCGGCCGCGGCAGCACTTTCTGGCTGACCTGCCGCCTGCCCAAGGGAGAACATGCCAAACCGGTCGTCGCGCCGTCGGCCGAAGTGCCCGAGGCCATTCTGGCGCGCGACTATCGGGGACGCAAGATCCTGGTGGTCGATGACGAACCGATCAATCGCGAAATCATCGGCTACATGCTCGATGACATTGGACTCAAGATCGACACGGCGGGGGACGGCAAGGAAGCACTGATGAAAGCCCGCCAGACCGGCTACGACATCGTGCTGATGGACATGCAGATGCCGGAACTGGACGGCCTCGACGCGACACCGCAACTACGCGCCCTGCCCGGCTTCGAGAACCTCGTCATCATCGCCCTGACGGCTAATGCCTTCGATGACGATCGCGTCCGCTGCCTGACGGCCGGCATGAACGATTTCATCGCCAAACCCTTCAAACCGGAGGTCGTGTTCGAGAAGCTGCTCCAGTGGCTCCGTCACGGAAACCGCTGAGCGCGGTCGTCGGCGATCAGCCCCCTGCGGCCAATGCGCCGCAGATCGCCGTCATCGCCTCGGCCGCGCCGATCGCCAACCGATAGCGCACACTGCCGCTCAGCCGCGTCGCCGCCGGATTGATCTCGACCGTCGGCACGCCGCGCCGTACGGCCTGCAGCACCGGTTCGGCAATATAGGGAAATACCGCCGTCGTACCAATGATGAAGACGAGATCGAAACCCTTCGCCAGTTCGTCGTACAAGCGCTCGATCGCCGGCCCCGGCAATTGTTCGCCGAAGAGCACGACGGCAGGCCGCACGACACCGCCGCAACGCCGGCAATGCGGCGGCACCTGCGGATCGGCGAGATCGGCCTCGGCGCCGCACTCCTGGCAATAGCGCCGCGCCAGCGTCCCGTGGATCTCGATCAGATCGCCGCTGCCGGCACGCGCATGCAGGCCGTCGATGTTCTGCGTCAGGACCACCACTTCATGCGTTCGCTCGAGCGCAACGATCGCCCGATGCGCCGCGTTGGGTTCGACGTGATGACAATTGCGTTCGATCTGCGCCAGGTACTTCCAGGTGATGTCGGGACGCACGGCCAGGCAGTCGCCGGACAGGGCTTCCTCGATCTCGAGCCCGTCCTCGGTCGCTTCGCCGTTGTAGAGACCGCCGACGCCGCGATACGTCGGCAGGCCGGAATCGGCCGAAATACCGGCGCCGGTGACGAACAGCACACGCTGCGCCGTCTCCAGCAGCGCGGCGATTTCGCGGCAGCTACGCGCCGCTTCCGGGTTCATCGCCATGTCATCCCCGCTGATAGCGCTCAAGCGCGTCGAGCCACCCCTGTTTCTCCGTATCGCTCGCGAATGCGGCAACGAAGGCGTTGCGCGCGAGCTGCACGAGGTCGTTCCGGTCAAGTCCCAGCGCCTCGGCCGTCGCCAGGAAGTTGGCGTTCATGTAGCCGCCGAAATAGGCCGGATCGTCGGAATTGACGGTGACACACAGCCCGGCTTTCAGGAGCCGCGCCAGATTATGATCGCGCAGGTCCTGCACGACACGGAGTTTCAGGTTCGAGAGCGGGCAGACGGTCAGCGGCACCTGATCCTGCGCCAGACGCGTCATCAGCGCCGCATCTTCCTCGGCACGCACGCCGTGGTCGATGCGCTCGGCGCCGAGGGCGTCGAGCGCGCCCCAGATGTACGCCGGCGGTCCTTCCTCGCCGGCATGGGCGACGACGCGGAACCCGAGCGCACGCGCCTGCGCGAACACGCGGCCGAATTTTTCCGGCGGATTGCCGACTTCGCCTGAATCGAGACCGACACCGATCCACAGGTCGGCATACGCCTCACGCAAGGGCAGTGCCTCGGCGAAGGTCGCCAGTGCGTCCTCTTCGCTGAGATGACGCAGGAAACAGAGGATCAGACGGCTCGAAAATCCGTGCGCCACCTGCGCGTCGCGCAGGGCGCCGGCAATACCGGCGAACACCGTCGCCATCGGCACGCCGCGCACCGTATGCGTCTGCGGATCGAAAAAGATCTCGGCATGGAGAACATTGTCGGCCACCGCCCGGGCCACATAGGCCGCGGTCAGATCGTAGAAATCCTGTTCGGTACGGAGCACGGCAGCGCCGGCGTAATACAGGTCGAGAAAGGATTGCAGATCGGAAAAATCGTAGGCGGCGCGCACGGCGTCAACCGAGGCATACGGCAGGGCCACGCCGTTGCGCCGGGCCAGCGCGAACATCAGTTCCGGCTCGAGCGAGCCCTCGATATGCAAATGCAATTCAGCCTTGGGCAGGCCGCGAATGAAATCGGGAAGGGTCTGGGTCAGGGGCATCGTTATGATAATCGGGAAGGAATGGCGCCCATTATCCTCCAGAACGCCGTTCCGTACCCCTGCCCGACCGAAAAGCCCCGCGCCCGGGTCAGCGTACCTTCTTGCTGACGCCGGCCGACTCGAAGCTCGCCATCTCGTTCATGAACGCCATCGCCGCTTCCAGCATCGGATAGGCGACCATGACGCCGGTTCCCTCGCCCAGACGCATGCCAATATCGAGAATCGGGTCGGCGTCGAGCGCGCGCAACTGCACGACATGACCGGCCTCGGCCGACTTGTGGCAGAAGATCACATAGTCGAGGACATGCGGCTCGAGGCGTACGGCCGCGAGCAAGGCCGAGGTGGCGATGACGCCGTCGGCCAGGATGGTGATGCCGGCTTCGGCCGCGGCCAGATAGGCGCCGACCATCATGACGATCTCGAAGCCGCCGAACTCGGTCAGCACGGTCATCACATCGGCATCGGCCGGCAGTTGCGCCCGATCAAGCGCCTGTTGCATCAGCCGGCGCTTGGCCGCCAGACCGGCGTCATCGAGACCGGTGCCGCGGCCGACGCATTCGGCGATCGGCGTACCGGTGAGGAAATGGGTGATGAGCGAGGCCGAACCGGTGTTGCCGATGCCTTTTTCGCCCAGCCCGATGACGTTGCAGCCCTCGGCCACGGCCGCGCGGACAAAGCCGGCGCCGCGGCGCAGCGCCTCCTCGCACTGCTCGCGCGTCATCGCCGCTTCTTCGAGGTAATTGCGCGTGCCGGTCGGAGAAATCTTGGCGTTGATAAGTCCCTCGCGCTCGCCGAAATCATGCGCGACGCCGGCATCGACGACGACCATCTTGAGACCGTTGAGGCGCGAGAAAACGTTGGCGCCGGCGCCACCGCGCAGGTAGTTCTCGAGCATCTGCCAGCTGACGTCCTGCGGATAGGCCGAAATGCCGGCCTTGGCGGCGCCGTGGTCGCCGGCGAAGATGATCACCTGCGGGCAGTTGAGACGGGGCGACAACGTGTTCTGGATGCGGCCGATCTTCAGCGCGAGCTTTTCGAGTTGGCCAAGCGAGCCGATCGGCTTGGTCTTGTTGTCGATCTTGTCCTGCAATGCGGCGGTCAAGGCATCGCTGACGGGTCGGATAGTGAATTTCAGGGCCGTGCAGGCCTGGGATTGGGTTGCAGTGGACATCGGGTTCCGCTCCTCGGGTATGAGAGCCTGTTTCGGCAGGGATCGCGGGCCGCGCCGGCGGCCCTCCGGGTTGCCGCTATGGACGGCGTCTGCGGCGTTGCTCGGCTTGCGCATGGAACAACCATGCGCTGCACCTCGCGCCTTGCATCCATCCGCCCGTATCGACAACGCGGCTCGCGAGCCCTACCGAAACAGGCTCTGAATCAAAAAAACAAAAAGGGCTCCGGCTGGCGGCGCGCAAACGCACGCATCCAGCCGGAGCCCTTTCCATGGCTCCGTATCGATTCGATCCGTCTTCTGGCTCCCGGATCAGCCGAAGTCTTGCGTCTTCCCGGCGAGGTCTGCCTCGTCAGTGACTGGTCTTTGCGACCCAGCAAGCTTCGTCCCCGGATACAGCGGCGGGCCCGCCACGGATTCACACCGTGTTCCGTTGATCGAATCTCAAGGAGCCGGCATTTTCTTCGCCGTCCGCGCCGCTGTCAAGTCGGCGCCGGGGCATGCCCGCCAGCGCTTACCGCCGGCCCCGCGCGAAGATCTGGTCGAACGATCCACCCTCGGCAAAATGCGCCTTCTGTGCCTTTTGCCAACCGCCGAAGACAGCGTCGATGGTGATCAGATTGACCTTGCCGAATTGTTTCGCATATTTCGCGGCGACCTTTTCATCGCGCGGCCGGTAGTAATGCCGGGCCGCGATTTCCTGCCCTTCCGGCGAATACAGGTACTCGAGATAGGCCTGCGCGAGCTTGCGCGTTCCCTTCTTGTCGACCACCTTATCCACCACCGATACCGGCGGCTCTGCCAGAATCGACAAGGACGGCGTGACGATCTCGAATTTCTCCGGCCCGAGTTCCTTGACCGCGAGATACGCCTCGTTTTCCCAGGCCAGCAGCACATCACCGATGCCACGTTCGGTGAAGGTCGTCGTCGCGCCGCGCGCGCCTGAATCGAGCACCTTGACGTTGTTGAACAACGCACCGACGAATTCCTTCGCCTTTTCCTCATTGCCGCCAGGCTGCTTGAGCGCATAGGCCCAGGCCGCCAGATAGTTCCAGCGGGCGCCACCCGAGGTCTTCGGATTCGGCGTCACGACGCCGATGCCCGGCTTGACGAGATCGGTCCAATCCTTGATCTGCTTGGGATTGCCCTTGCGCACCAGAAAGACGATCGTCGACGTGTAGGGTGAGGCATTGTGCGGCAAGCGTTTCTGCCAATCCTCGGGAATCAGCTTCTTGTCCGCCAGCGCGATGACATCGTAGCCGAGCGCCAGCGTCACGACATCGGCTTCGAGGCCGTCGATGACGGCGAGCGCCTGCTTGCCCGAGCCGCCATGCGACTGTTTGACGGACACGACTTCCCCGGTCTTTTCCTTCCAGTGGCGGGCAAAGGCCACGTTATAGTCCTGATACAGTTCCCGCGTCGGATCGTACGAGACGTTCAGCAAGGCGGTTTCCGCCCGCACCGGCGAAAACGCCGCCGAAAGAAGAATGCCGACGCCGAGACCGGCAAGCAGTTTGCGAAATTCCATGATCCGACTCCTGTGCGAAAAGATGTTGGAGCGAGTCTAGGAAAAAGGCCGGATCGACGGAACGATGTATTTCTTATGAGCTTATAGTCCCGATCCGCAGCAAGAAGCCGACGCGGCAAAAATGGCCCGGGCAACGCACAGCGGCAAAAAATAGACGACAATACGCGCTTGTCTTTTCCCCTCACGCACTTCACGTCGACCATGAAAGCATTCGGATTCACTACTGCCACCCTGCACAGCGACCGCGCCAAGCCGGTTGAGCACGGGGCCATCCACAAACCGATCCACAATTCCGCCGCCTTCGGTTTTGCCGATGTCGGCGACCTCGTCCGCGTTTTCCAGGGCGAACAGGCCGGCTTCGTCTACGGCCGCCAGGGCACGCCGACGACGGCGGCGCTCGAAGAAAAGATCACGCGCATGGAAGGCGGCATCGCCACCGCCACCTTCGGCAGCGGCATGGGCGCCATTTCGTCGACCCTGCTTGCGCTCTTGCGCGCCGGCGACCACTTCATCGCCAGCAGCTTCCTCTTCGGCAACACCACCAGCCTGTTCGAGACCTTCGCCCAGATGGGCGTTGCCGTCAGCTTCGTCGATGCCACCGACACCGCCCAGGTCGAAGCTGCCATCCGGCCTGAAACCCGCCTCGTCTTCGTCGAAACGATCGCCAATCCCTGCACGCAGGTCGCCGATCTCGCCGGTATCGGCCAACTCTGCGAAGCGCGCGGACTCGTCTACATCGTCGACAACACGATCACCTCGCCCTACCTGTTCCAGCCGCAATCGGTCGGCGCCTCGCTGGTCATCAACTCGCTGACCAAGTACATCGGTGGACACGGCAACGCCCTTGGCGGCGCCGTCACCGAAACCGGCCGTTTCGACTGGAGCCGCTATCCGAACCTTTACGACTACTACAAGAAAGGCAACCCGGCGACCTGGGGCATCACGCAGATCCGCAAGAAGGGCCTGCGCGACGCCGGCGCCACGCTCGGACCGGAAGCGGCGCACCACCTCGCCGTCGGCTCGGAAACGCTGGCACTGCGTATGGAACGCATCTGCGCCAACGCCCAACGCCTAGCCGAATTTCTCGACGCTCATCCCGGTGTCAGCCGCGTGTACTACCCCGGTCTTGCCGAGCATCCGCAGTACGAGCGCGCAAAAACGCTGTTCAAGGGCAACAGCGGCATCCTCTCGTTCGAACTCGTCGACGGTCGCGACTGCCTCGACCTCTTCCGCAAGTTCCGCGTCGTCATTTCATCGACCAACCTTGGCGACAACCGGACGCTGGCGATCCCGGTCGCGCAGACGATCTACTTCGAACTTGGCCAGGCGCGCCGCGCCGAACTCGGCATCGCCGAATCGCTGATCCGCGTCTCGGTCGGCATCGAGGACGGCGACGACCTCATCGCCGATTTCTCGGCCGCGCTCGAAGCCTGACGTCGATCGCCGCTCGCCACTGAAGGCCGCCCGCCGCAGGGCGGGCGGCCTTCATGCAAAAATCATTTCAAGTCACGCTGCAGGCGAACGATCTTCGCCAACCCGCCGGCGGCCGTCTCGCGATAGCCGGAATTGAGATCGCGCCCGGTTTCCCACATCGTCTTCACCACCTCATCGAACGAGACGATATGCCTCCCGTCAGAGAGCAGCGCATAGGCGGCACAGTCGACGGCACGCACGGCAGCAATCGCGTTGCGCTCGATGCAGGGAATCTGCACATAGCCGCCAATCGGATCGCAGGTCAAGCCGAGATGGTGTTCGAGCCCCATCTCAGCGGCATATTCAACCTGACGCGACGAACCGCCGAGCAACTGGGCGGCGGCGGCGGCCGCCATGGCACACGCGGTACCGACCTCACCCTGGCACCCCACTTCAGCGCCGGAAATCGAAGCATTGCGCTTGACAAGATTGCCGATCAGGCCGGCCGTCGCCAATGCGCGGGCGACCTTTTCGTCGGAAAGCGCCGATTGCTGCTGGAGGAAGAACAACACGCTGGGCAAGACCCCACAAGCCCCACAGGTCGGCGCCGTGACGATCGTCCGTCCCGACGCGTTTTCTTCGGACACCGCCAGCGCATAGGAAAAGAGCAAGGCCGTCTGGCCGAAATACCCGGCCATGCTGCCGGCCCGGGCGTGGTAGGACGCGGCCTTGCGCGGCACGTTCAGGTCGCCCGGCAACTTGCCTTCGGCATCGAGTCCGCGTGCGATGGTCGCCTGCATGGTCGACCAGATATCAGCAAGAAACGGCCAGATGGCCTCGCCCTCGCACTGCCCGACGATTTCCCACAAGGACAGGCCGTCGCGGTCGCACTGCGCCAGCACTTCCTGCAACGAGGCGAAGGGATAGACGGCAGGGCCGCCACCGGCACGCCCCTCGGCATCCATCAGCGCTCCACCACCGACTGAATAGACGACACGCGCGGCGAGCACATTGTCATCATCATCAAGCGCCTCGAACTGCAAGCCATTGGGATGGCGCGGGAGAACCGTTTCCGGCCGCCAGCATATCTCGGTCGGCAGAGGCAGGAACGGCTCGCTGACCGCCCGATCAGTGAGGTGTCCTCGCCCGGTTGCGGCGAGGCTCCCGAACAGGGACACGCGAATCCTGCAGGCATTGCCGGGCAAGTCTGAACGAAAGGATTCGGCAGCAAACCGCGGCCCCATCGTATGACTGCTCGACGGACCGATTCCCACCCGAAAAAGCTCGCGAAGTGATTTCATCCAATGCCATCCCAAGGCAAAAGCCACAAAAAATGGAATGCCCGGAACCGCCCCGAAAATTAGCGTTGGCGCACCCGCCGGACGTTCGCACTATAGCGCACTGGCGTATCGACGTAAGCGATGATATTGGCAAAAAAAGACGGGGCATGAACTCGGGGGATGTTCATGCCCCTAAGAGCCTATTTCGATAGGGATCGTGGGCCGCGAGCCCTACCGAAATAGGCTCTAAGTCAGACTGGGCGATCGTTACTGCGTTACAACTGATCGATCTCAATCCAACAGGCAAAAAGAGGGTGACCACCGACAACCAACGGCGGCCCGGCGCGGTGGGCGCGAAAACCCGCATGGCGCAGCAAGCGCTCGACGCCCAGCGGAGAAACAGTAATCAGCCTTTTCGCCCCCAAGCCTGAAGCCGTCTCGATCGCCCCTTTGAGAAGAGCGACGGCAATGTGTGACGAGAACTGGCCGCTCTGAATACAGGAAGCGGCAGAAACATCGACGGCGGCAAAGCGAGAAAGCTCCCAGATATCCGGAGACGAAGGCGGAACGGCACCGTTGAGCAATTCCGGAAAGACTTCGGCGAGCAAATACGGCCGAACCGTCGGTAACAAGCGCGCGCACCCGCTGATGCGATTGCTGTCATCCCGGGCAAGGACGTAGACCGTATCCTCACGGTCGAACTGGTCCCGTTCGAGGCGATCCGGCGTCGCCAGATCGGACCAGCCGAGCATTTCGACGAAAACCTCATGACGATACGACGCCAAGCCACGATACAAACCGGCCGGCAAACCAGCGCGCATTCCAGAAAGAATATCCATTTCAACCTCGCCGCAATGCTTAACGAGGCTTCATTAGAGTACCTTTCTGCGCTTGTCCGAAACTGACAGATCTGACAGGAGAACAAATTATTTACAAAAAATCAATTTGTTACAGCGCATACAAAACAACACGGAGATCCGCGAAGTATCAATAACTGTGATTTTGTACCAACTATTTCCTATTTATCAGGAATACCGCATGGCAATATGATCCCGGACAGAAGCCTCCCATGCCTGTCGGTCGATCCAGAGGACAATACATGTTGCAGTCGCCTCGTCACCCAAATCGCGACCACTCACCGGATCAATAAGCATCATGTTTGATCGCGGCAAGCCATCACGAACGTATCTCGGCACCCCGGCGGTAATCCGCAACGACCAATCCCAGCCGATCGATACCGCGGGCTGGGAGGTGGACACCCATTCCGTATACCCAGTGATTGCCGCCCGAGCGCCACATTCGGCAACACGTTCGACCGGATCCGTATCAACCCCTGAGAGGAAATGCCTCATGGACATGGACAGAAACTCCGAAGTCGAAAGACGCACATACCCATCCTGAGACAAGACTGGAAGAGAAACTGGCTCATCGTCGGACATGTTTTTCAAGAATGATTGCGTCATTTCTAGTCACCGTCTCATGGGATTCACGCACACACTACCTGACTGCCCAGCCGGAAGCCAGTGCCAATACTAACAACCCTAAGGGCTGAAAAGCAGGAGAAGTCACATGATAAAAGAATGGGAAAACGAACTGCTGCACCGCTTGCGCAAGGCAAGTTTCGAGCAGCAACTGATCGAGGAACTCAAGGCAGAAGCGGGCAACCTCGGCTTTGACCATTGCAACTATGGCGTTCGCCTTCCCCTGCAACTGAGCAAACCCAAGATCATCATGTTCAATACGTATCCGATGACATGGCAGAAACGATACCAGTCACGGAACTACCAACGTATCGATCCAACCATTCAGCATGGCGTACGCTCCCAGACGCCACTCATCTGGACTGACGAGGTCTTTCGCAACACACGGGAATTCTGGGAAGAAGCGCGCGGCTATGGCCTGCGCTACGGCTGGTCACAATCGACGGTCGGACCGCAAAGTCTGCGCGGAATGCTGACCTTGTCGCGTCGACACGGTTCGCTGACCGCGTCGGAAATGAACGCGCACGGCTACCAACTGGTCTGGCTGACGCAAGTGGTGCATCAATCCATGAGCAAACTGCTCTCGGCCAGACTGCTTCCGGAAGCCCATGTCGATCTGTCGTTACGCGAAAAGGATGTCCTGCGCTGGACTGCGGAAGGCAAATCCTCGTTGGAAATCGCCGACCTCCTCAACATCACCGAGCGTACGGTCAATTTCCACATCGCCAACATTCTGAAAAAAATGAACTGCGCCAACCGGACCGCTGCCGCAGTGCGCGCCACGCTGCTCGGTTTGCTCGATTGAACGAGCATCACGACGTCACGACATCCGGCCATACCGCGCTCAGGAGGCCGTCGCAAGCGTTACGCAGTTTCGCCCCTTGCATTTCGCCGCATACAGGGCGGCGTCACCCCGCGCCAGGAAGGTCTCGGCCGACTCGCCCGGACAATAGCTGGCCACGCCGAACGACACCGTCACCTGCGCCATTTCCTGTTGAGTATCTGTGCGTCGTATACGACAGCCTTCAATGGTCGAACGGATCTTTTCGGCAACCGAAAGCGCACCATCGATCCGCGTATCGGGCAGCAGCACGACAAACTCCTCTCCACCGAAACGTGCCGCCGTATCCTTGCCCTTGACGTTGGCGCGCAGGATCTGCGCCACCGCCCGCAGCACCTTGTCTCCCATCAGGTGTCCGTACGTATCGTTGACCCGCTTGAAATGATCGATGTCGGCGAACAGCAGACAGGTGCCATGCCCCTCGGACGCCTCGTCGCCCAGGCACGACGCCAACGTCATTTCGAATCCGCGGCGGTTCATGAGCCCGGTCAATTCGTCGGCCAGCGCCTCTTCGCGGGCGCGGGTAACGTCCTGTTGGAGCTTTTCGATCTCCTTCTGACTGGCATCGAGGCGCGCTTGCAGCGTCGTGATCGCCTCTTGCATTTCGCGCGTGCCTGACAACAGCGTGTCGATTTCTGCGCTCGGCACGGCCGATGCGGCCTCCTGCTCTTCGGTCCACCGGGCCAGCGTCGTGCCGAAACGATGCGCCGACGCGCCCGCGCTGGCGGCATCCTGCGACACATCGTCCATGACTTTCTTGAAACCGGTGGCGACGTGGTGGGCGACGCGCTGGTCGCGTTCGGCCACATAAGTCCGGAACAGCTCTTCGGCGCTTGCGTTAGTGAGTGTCTGTCCGCGACCGATAAACTCGTCGATGGCCGCCCGCAATGGCGGATTTATGCCCGCAACATATTCGTACCAAAGGCAATA
The DNA here is from genome assembly GCF_900099695.1 of Propionivibrio dicarboxylicus. Taxonomy (GTDB): domain Bacteria; phylum Pseudomonadota; class Gammaproteobacteria; order Burkholderiales; family Rhodocyclaceae; genus Propionivibrio; species Propionivibrio dicarboxylicus. Next base: position 308,008 of record NZ_FNCY01000002.1, read on the forward strand.
GGAAACGGGATGAAACGGCACCGCCTGCCTCGACATCAATGGAATGGCGAGTCTCAGGTATTCGGCACTCTGCTCTATCGTCTCTTTATACCGAACCACAGGGAAATTCCTTTGTGAGAACGCGTCCGGCGCCCGGAACACTGACCCCGTTATCATATCAGCATCGCTACCCCCCAGCCAACGCGATCACGCACAAAAGAGTCCTCGCACGAGCGTTGCGCCGGCGCGGGCGCCGCTATAATGCGCAGGTATTTTTCAGGGGTTCGACACGGTGGGTTTTCAATCAGGCAAGGATTGCGCAAGAAGCCGGCAAGACACATCGCGCTGCGATGCTGCTGCCGTACTGCCATCCGGGCTTTCCGCCGACACCGCCATGCGCCACCGCCCCTCGGCCCACCGGCATTGCCTCGTGCCTGCCGCGGGGGTACTCCCGTGAATTTCCGCGCGCTTCTCAACGGCAAGGTCGAATTCGACGATAGCGAAGAATATCTGGAATTCCGCTTCCGCCTGCTCAATGCCGTGATGCTGACCGGCATCTTCTTCTCGGCGCTTTTCGTCGCCATCGATCTCGCCGGCATCAACAGCCTCGGCTACCGGCAACTGGTCGCCACCGAGATCAACTGTGCCGCGTCCGTCGCCCTCTTCCTGACCCTGCGTGACCACAAGAAGCGTTTCCTGCCGGTCGCGGCGCTGTTCGTCGCCGTCAATTTCCTGACCTTCCTTTCAGCGCTCGTCTTCGCCCTGGCCGACGAATTGCGGGTCATCTGGTTCTTCGTCTGCGTCATCTCCGTCTATATCCTGCTGGGGGTTCGTGCCGGCATCGGCGTCACGCTGCTGACGATCGTCTGCATCGTCTTCGCCAACCGGCTCATCGACGCGCCGTTTTCCGGCAACGCCATGACCACGCTACTCATCAGCCTGAGCACCATGAGCGTGATTTCCTGCGCCTATACGCTGCGTACGCTGTCGTTCTTCGATCGCATGCGCGCCACCACGATCAAATTGCGCGAACTCGCCGAAAAGGACCCGCTGACCGGCGTCTATAACCAGCGTGCTTACTACCAGGTCACCCACAAGATGATTTCGCTGGCGCAGCGTAACGGCAAGCCGTACTCGTTGCTGTTCATCGACCTTGACCACTTCAAGGCGATCAACGACGGTTACGGCCACGAAATCGGCGACGCCGTCCTGCGCAATGTCGCCAATACGCTGGTCACCCAGTTGCGCCAGAGCGATGTGCTCGGCCGCATTGGCGGCGAGGAATTCTCGATTTTCCTGCCCGACACGCCCTTGATCGGCGCCACCGCACTCGCCGAAAAGCTGCGCAAGGAGATCGCCCAGCATAGCCACCGTCTCGACGACAGCCAGTCGATCCATGTCACGGTCAGCATCGGCGTCGCCGGACATCGCCTCGCGGACCGCTCGATCGCCGACATCCAGCGCCGCGCCGACCGCTTCATGTACCAAGCCAAGCGCCAGGGAAGGAACCAGACGGTCGCCGAGTCCGACCCGCTCGGCCAGTCCGCCAATGACGAGCAGATCGACGCCAGCACACTGCAATGACCACGACATCGACACCTGCAAGCGACAGCGCCACACCGATCGAGCGTTTCGAACTCAGCCCCGGCGTCTTCGTCTATCGCGCCCACAACACCGAAGACGAAGCATCCTTCCTGTGCCCGACCTGTTTCGAGGCCGGAACAACGTCGATACTGCGGCGCAGCGAAGCGACGCTGACCGTGCATCGGGTCTGCGACCGCTGCGACGCGCGCTTTCTCGAACGCAAGAAACCGCTGACGAATCTCGCAATGAGTCCCTGGAGCGGCTTCTAACGGGTGTGATCAGCCCAGCAGCGGCTGGACGAACGCCGCCGCCTCGCGGGCGACGAAAGCATCCTCGTCAGCCTTCATGCCGCTCACGCCAAGCCCGCCGACGAGTTCACCGGCCGCATTGCGCAGCACGACACCGCCCGGCAGCGCCGTCATCTTCGCATCGCAGAAATAGGCAATCGACAGGTTCTCGCGCTGCAAGCGAGCGAGGAAAATGTCCGTATCGACGCCCATGCGCACCGCCGTGTAGGCCTTCGCCTGCGAGATTTCGACGCTGCGAAACAGACCGCCCTCGACCCGGCTGAAAGCCATCAGCAGACCGTTGGCATCGTAGACCGCCACACACGCCGGCTTGTCATACTCGGCGCGAGCCACTTCGATCGCCTTGTCGATAGCCGCCTGAGCCGTTTTCAATGTCAAACCCATAATATTCTCCCAACGCCTGAGCCACATGATCGACGCGCATCAGTCGAGATACAGCGTCTTGCCGGCCGACAGCAGTCCGGCCTCGTAAATTCGCATCAGTTCGAGCGAGTCCTCGAGCGTCCCCAGTTCGGGCTGGCGGCGCGCTCGAATGCAATCGCAATAGTGCATCATTGCAAAAACCATACCCTGGGTAAATAGCGCCTTGTTTTCGAGCGTCGCCAGGCAGTTCGACGGCTCCCAGACGACGGCGCCGCTGTCGTCCCCCTCGGGCGCATAGTTCGTCGTTTCCTTGTACACGAACGGGATACCCCGCTGCAGCGTCACGCGTGCGTTGTCGATCTCGAGTTGCCAGTGCTTGCCGTAGACGCCATAACGCTCGAAGCGCGGCGACGGTCCGGAGGCGAGATGGAGATTTCCGACCGCACCATTGGCGAACTGCAGCATCAGCACGCCATGTCCGCTGGCGTTGCACAAGGCGGTCACGCTCGCCACGCGACCGCCGACGGCTTGCAGGAACGACAGCGGATGGACGCCGTTATTGAGCCAGTTGCTGACCTGCGGACTATCGAGTACGGCAGCGCCGTCGGCAGGAATCGTCATTGGATAGACGGCGAGCACCGACTGCAACTCACCGTATTTCGGCGAGTTCACGATTTCGACAGCCTTTCGCGTCGCCGGCGCGAAGGCTTTTTTGTAACCGGTGACGACGACGCGGTCGCCGCGATGCGCCATGATTTCCCGCACCTCGTCGGCACGCATGCCGATCGGCTTCTCGACCCAGACGTGCTTGCCGGCATCGAGCGCCTCGATCATCAAACGAGGATGCAGTTGTGGACTCACGCAAATGAAGACAGCATCGATCGCCTCGGCGTCGTACATCTCGGCCGGCGTCCGGTAATGCCGGCAGCCGTACTGCGCGGCGGTCACGCCACCGACCGCCGCATCGCGGTTGCAAACCGCCTTGAGCCGGACCGGGAGATAGTTCAGGGCCGGCAGAATATTCCGATAGCAATGCGAACCGATACCGATCACACCGACATTGATCGGCTCGGCGAACTCCCGCTGATACGTCATGACACGCGCTCCCCGGCCGCGCCGGCCTGTCGTCATCGCACACGCCCGTCGCGCCCCGGCGGTTGCCGGAGCGCCCGGGCAACACCACCTGCTATTTCCGCGCCAGCACCCGGCCGACCGCCGCAACCACGTCCTTGGCCGTCAGCTGATACTTGGCCGCCAGTTCCTCGGGCAGGCCGCATTCAAGGAAAGTGTCGCGGATGCCCATCATCTCGACCGGCACCGGCCGATGGCTGACGAGCAACTCGGCCACCGCGCCACCGAGTCCGCCGGCCAGTTGCGCCTCGTCGATCGTCACGATCGCACCGGTTTCCTTCGCCGCCGCCAGTACCGCCGCTTCGTCGAGCGGCTTGATCGTGTGCATGTTGATCACCCGCGCCGAAACCCCCTGCGCAGCCAGAAGGTCGTGCGCCAGCAAGGCTTCGTAGACGAGCGGCCCGGCGGCAATGATGCTGACATCGGTGCCCGGCTTCAGCACGACGGCCTTGCCGATCTCGAACGTATCGTTCTCGTCGGTAAACACCGGCGTCGCCTCGCGCGCGAAACGCAGGTAGCACGGCCCGTCCATCTTCGCCGCGGCAAGCGTCGCCCGTTTCGCTTCATTGGCATCGCAAGGCAGAATCACCGTCATGTTCGGCAGCACGCGCATCAGCGCCACATCCTCGAGCGACTGGTGCGTTGCGCCGTCGCCGCCGGCCGAGATGCCGCCGTGGGCGCCGGCGATCTTGACGTTCAGCTTCGAATAGCACACCGTCGTGCGCACCTGATCCCAGGCGCGCCCGGCGACGAACACCGCGTAGGTCGTCGCGAACGGGATCTTGCCGCCCAGCGCGAGGCCCGCCGCCGTGCCGATCATGTCCTGCTCGGCGATGCCGATGTCAAAAAAGCGATCGGGATACTTGGCCTGGAACCAGTCCGACCGCGTCGATTTGGCGAGATCGGCATCGAGCACGATGACATCCGGATTGGTCGCCCCGAGTTCGACAAGCCCATGGCCGTAGCCATCCCGCGTCGGCAACATCTTCACGCTCATGATCAGTTCCCCTTCCCGTAAATGTCGGCCAGCGCCTGCGCCATTTCTTCCTGATTGCACGGCTTGCCGTGCCAGCCGGCGACGTTCTCCATGAACGAAACGCCCTTGCCTTTGACCGTCTTCATCACGATCACCGAGGGTTTGCCCTTGGTGCGCCTGGCTTCGTCATAAGCGGCCAGCATTGCCGCGACATCGTGACCGTCGGCCTCGATGACGTGCCAGTTGAACGAGCGCCACTTGTCGGCGAGCGGCGCGAGTCCCATCACTTTCTCGATGTCGCCGTCGATCTGCAGGCCGTTGTAATCGACGATGCCGCAGACGTTGTCGAGCTTGTAGTGGGCGGCCGTCATCATTGCCTCCCAGATCTGCCCTTCCTGCAATTCGCCGTCGCCCATCAGGCAGTAGGCCCGGTACGGCTTGCCGTCGATCTTGGCAGCCAGCGCGAAGCCGTTGGCAACCGACAGTCCCTGTCCAAGCGAGCCGCTCGACACCTCGATGCCCGGCAGCGTCTTGCACGACGGATGCCCCTGCAGGCGCGTGCCGAGCTTGCGCAGCGTCAGGAGTTCCTCGACCGGAAAATAGCCGGTGCGCGCCATCGTCGCATAGACGACCGGGCAAGAATGGCCCTTCGACAGGAAGAACCGGTCGCGTTCGGACCATGACGGATCCGACGGCCGGTGATTCATGACATTGCAGTACAAGGCGACCATCGCCTCGACCGACGACAGACTGCCGCCCGGATGGCCCGAGGCCGCCGCATTCGTCATCCTGACGATGTCGGCGCGGACGTCGCAACAGATCTCCTTGAGGCGTTCAACGCTTTCCATATTCATCCCTTTCCCTGTGACGTGTTCTTCTGGTTCGACCGGCATGCCGCTCAGACGCGCTGCCAAGCCAGGTTCAGCACCCGTTTGGCATTGGCGACGACCAGATCGGGATCTTCGTCGCCGACTGGCTTCACCTCGAAACTGACGATCGGACGCTTCTCTTTGCTGAGGAAGCCGATCGCCAGCAGGACGCGCAGATATTCAACGAGTTGGTCGACGTCGTTCTCGCCGCCGGGAAAGCCGAAACGCGGATGCGCATCGCCATACGCCGGCCAGCTCGGATCCCTGACGACGCAATTGCCCATGTGCGCGTGAATGATGAAGTCCTTGATCGGGATCAGCGACTCGAAGGGCGTCTCGTGCAGCAGCGGGATATGACTGAGATCGACCATCAGGCCGAAGTTGTCGAACTCGGCACATATCTCTTCGGCATAGCGCCGGGCAAGCGCCGCCGGTCCGATCAGCGACTTCTTGTCGACGTCGAAATCGAAGACTTCGAGCGCCACCTTCAGGTCGCCCTTGGATTTGGCATAGGCGCAAAGCTCGCGCGTCGACGCGACGAGCGCGCGATAGGCGTCCTCGAGTCGGTCTTCCGGGTACTTGCCGCTGAGGAAGGCGAAGCCCTTGGCGCCCATTTCATACGCCTCGTCGATGCCAGCCTTGAGATTGGCGAGCGCCTGCTGCCGCCCGGTCTCATCGAGGTCGTTGATATTCATTCCGGTGGTCAGCAGGCGCGGTTGCGCGCCATAGGCCACATCGATATGCGACGTGTCGATCATCTTGCGGACGTTCCGGCGCACCGCCGGGTCCTTGATCCAGGTGATCTCGACGGCATCGAAATAGTCATCCACCGCGATCTTCCGGAACGTTTCCTCGATCGGTCCCTCCCCCTTGATTACGTTTGGATACGCCATGAAATGAATCAGGCCTACCCGCATATACGCACGCATCGATTCGTTCATTGCCTCGCCCGCCTCCCTGTTGATGACGACACTTTGGGCACGCGTGCCGCCAGGACGCGCGTGCCCCCCAGGCCGGATCCCCGTGACGGCAATCCAACCAATCCCTGTTCTTTTCCGCCGCCTACTTCGCCGGCGCGAAGCCAGCCACCTCGGCGATCGTCGCCCGCGCCGCCCGCATCATCATTTCGACGTCGTTGCCGCACAAATTCAATGTCATGCCCTTCTCGATCCATGGCTTGAGACCGGCCGACGCCATCAGGTGGATGCCGGAGAACTTCTCGAACCGGCGCGCCGTGGCGATAACATGATCGAGCGCAGCAATGAAGTCCGGATGGGTCAGCTGACCGTAGATGCCCATGTTCTGGCTGAGATCGTTCGGGCCGATGAAGGCGGCATCGATGCCGTCGATCGACAGGATCGCCTCGACGTTGCTGACGCCGAGCGGCGACTCGATCTGGGCCATCAGGAGCGTCTCGTCGTTGCTCTGGCGCATGTAGTCCACCGCGCTCTCGATCTTCTCGAAGCCGGTATGCGGACGCAATAGAGAGACGCCGCGCCGTCCCATCGGCGTGTATTTCGAATATTCGACGAGCGCGCGCGCCTGTTCGGGCGTGTCGGTGTTCGGCAGGAGCAGGCCGGCGGCGCCCATCTCCATGAACTTGAGCACGACTTCGCGCTTGGCTTCCGGCACCCGAACGACGCCGGCGATACCGATCTCGCGCGCCATCGCCAGGATGTTGGCAACGGCCCCGTAATGAAAGGCGCCGTGTTCACAATCGACGATGAAGTAATCGAAACCGCACACCTTGAGCAGTTTGGCGATTTCGGGATTGTCGAACACCGTGATCATCGTTCCGAGAACACGTTCGCCCCGCCGCAGGCGCGCTTTAAGCTGATTTTTTTGCACAGAAACCTCCTGGTCGTAAGATCGCATCGATAAAGTCGAGAAAAAACGAGCAAGGGCCATGCCACGCTTGGAAACATGCGGGTTTGCGCCGAAAGCACCGGTATTCGCCACAGCGACACCCGGCCTATCGCCACACAACTCTGTAGCGCGTGCAACACTTTGTGTCAGATAATGCGGCACATCCGAAAAAGGAGACGCCGTGCCGAAAATCGTCCTGATCGCCCCCGACAAGCAGGTCTTCCTGCAAGGCAAACAAGTCATCGGCGAACTCGATCCGGAGATCGAAACCGACCTTTTCCTCGCCCGCGAAGACCGTGCCGTCTCGCTCGCCCGCAAGCTCGAGAACAGCGACACGGCGGTCATCATCTCGCGCGGCGGCACGGCGCGGATGATCGTCGAAGCCAACATCCGCATCCCGGTCGTCGAAATCCCGGTCACCGCCGAAGACCTCGTCTTCATGATGCGCGAAGCGAAGCGGCTGACGCAGAAGGAACATCCGCGCGTACTGATCGCAGTGTTCAGCAACTGGCTGCGCGACGCCATGACAGTGGCCGAAGTGATGGGCATCGAACTGACCGTTTTTCCGCGCAGCAGCGGTGCCGCGACCGACAACACCATCGCCCGCATCGCCCGCCTGGCACCGACCGATTTCGACATCGTCATCGCCGGCAAGGGCACGCTGATCACCGCTGCCAAGCGCGGTTTCAAGACCCTGCCGCCGAGCACCGGCATGGTGGCGATGAAGAGCGCCTTCCTCGAGGCCCAGCGCGTCGCCCTCGGCCGCAAGCTCGAGAAGGAGCATGCGCAACGCTTCACCACGCTCGTCCAATCGAGTTCGGAAGGCATCATCAGCGTCGACCAGGACAAAGTCATACAGGTGCTCAACCCGGCGGCCGAGCACTTCCTCAACTGCAGCGCCGACGAAATCATCGGGCAGCGGCTCGACGACTGCCTGCCTTTCGCCAACATCGATCCTTGCCTGGAAAAGGCGCAGGAGACGATCGGCCAGACGGTGCAATGGGGCAAGAGCTGGCTCTCGTTCAACATCGCGCCGATCAGCGTCGACAATGCGATCACCGGCGCCATCATCACGCTGCAGGACGTCACCCGCGTCCAGGAGATGGAGGCCCGCTACCGCAACGAGGTGCTGGCGAAAAAATTCGTCGCCCGCTACACCTTCGATCACATCGCCGGCAGCTCACAGCGCATCGAGGAAGCCCGGCGGATCGCCGCCGAAATGGCGGCAGTGGACGCTTCGGTGCTGATCAGCGGCGAATCGGGCACCGGCAAGGAGCTTTTCGCCCAGAGCATCCACAACGCCAGCGCACGCCGCAACGGCCCCTTCGTCGCGCTCAACTGCGCGGCACTGCCGCCGAACCTGCTCGAGAGCGAGCTGTTCGGCTATGTCGAAGGCGCATTTACCGGCGCGACCAAGAAGGGCAAACCCGGCCTCTTCGAGATGGCGCACCGCGGCACGATTTTCCTCGACGAGATCTCGGAGATGGACAAGTACGGCCAGAGCCGACTGCTACGCGTACTGCAAGAAAAACAGGTGATGCGCCTGGGCGATGACAAGAACATCCCGGTCGATGTGCGCATCATCGCCGCCACCAACCGCAACCTCGGCACGGCGATCGACGAAGGCCTGTTCCGCCAGGACCTCTACTACCGGCTCAAGGTCCTGACGTTGAAGCTGCCGCCGCTGCGCGCCCGCACCGGCGACATCCAGCTACTGGCCGAGTCCTTTGCCCGCAAATACAACCAGCTGCACGGCAAGCGGCTCAAGATCACCCGCGACGCCTTCGACGCACTGGCGCGCTACGCCTGGCCGGGCAACGTCCGTGAACTGATGTTCTTCATCGAGCGACTCGTCGTCATCGCCAACGAAAAGATCGTCACCCCCGAGGTCATCACCAAGTACTGGGAAGACAGCGACGACGACATCGCGCCGCACGCGCTGAAGAAGCCGAGCTTCTCGCCGGCCGCGCCCGAGGAAAACGAGCGCGACCGCATCCTCGCCGCCCTGCAGGACTGCCGGCACAACAAGAAACGTGCCGCCGCCGCGCTCGGCATCGACCGCTCGACGCTCTATCGCAAACTGCGGCAGCATGGCATCGACGCCGGATGAGGCGCTTCCGCCCATCCGCCCGCGCCGGCTGACAAAATTGTCATTTTGGCGTCACCCGTTTGTCGGCCGCGAGCCCCTAAGATAGCAACAGGCTCGACAAGCGGGCGCACGCGTTTTATCTTCGCGCACCGGACCGAATAACAAGCCACTTCATCGATGAACACGCCCAAACACTCCGATTCGCCTGAAAACCCGGTATCTGTCGGCTGGGCGCTGGCTTTCGCCGCCTGGCTGATTGCCGCAGTCTCGACGCTGGGATCGCTCTTCCTCGGCGAAGTGATGGGTCATACGCCCTGCGTGCTCTGCTGGTACCAGCGCATCGCCATGTATCCGCTCGTCCTGATCCTCCCGGCCGGACTGTTCCCCTTCGACCCGCGCGTCGTGCGCTACGCATTGCCGCTCGCCATGCTCGGCGAGTGCCTGGCGCTCTACCATCTGGCACTCGTCGCCGGCTGGATTCCCGAAGCGCTCAAGCCCTGCCAGCAAGGCGTGCCGTGTTCCGACGCGCAATCGCTCTGGTTCGGTTTCGTCTCCATTCCGCTGCTTTCCGCGATGTCATTTTCATTGATCGCCGCCTTGCTCCTGGCGACTCATTTCAAGGAATCCAAATGAAACAGAAAACCGTCTTCATCGCCTCCGCGATCGCCCTGCTGCTTGCCTTTGTCGCCGGCGTGCTGTTCTACCAGAACCAGCAGGAAAAAGCGGCCAACGAGAAGGCAGAAGCCAATCGCGCCATTCTCACCCGCATGCATTCGCCGACCCTTGGCAGCGCCAACGCGCCGGTGGTCATCGTCGAGTTCCTCGACCCGGCCTGTGAAACCTGCGGCGCCTTCTATCCGCGCGTCAAGAAAATGATGGCCGAGCACCCCGACAGGATTCGCCTGGTGCTACGCCACGCGCCGTTCCACCGGGGCTCCGACAACGTCGTCGCGGCACTCGAAGCCGCGCGTCGGCAAGGCAAGTTCTGGCCGGCGCTCGAAATCCTGCTGGCCAACCAGTCCGACTGGGCGCAGAACCACACGGCCAACATCGACCGGGCGTGGAAATACCTGGAACGCGTCGGACTCAACATGGAACAACTGGCGCTCGACATGCGCTCGCCGGAAATCGCCAACGTTATCACGCAGGACCTCGCCGACGCCAAGGCGCTCGGCGTCACCATGACGCCCGAGTATTTCGTCAACGGCAAGCCCTTGCCGAGTTTCGGCTTCGAGCAACTGAAAGACCTTGTCGACAAGGCGCTTGCCGAGACGCGCGGTCGCTGAACCGGCAGGAACGGCGCGGGACCGCCGCGCCCGCCCGCCTCAATCCTCCTCGACAAACACCTCCTCGCGTTTCTTGCGCAGCGCCGGCAGCAGGATCGAGGTCATGATCAGCACGGCGAAGACCAGCATCGTCGCGCTGATCGGCCGGGTCACCAGTACCGCCGGACTGCCTTTCGAAAGCAGCAGCGCGCGGCGCAGGAACTCCTCCATCATCGGCCCGAGGATGAAACCGAGCAGCATCGGCGCCGGCTCGCATTCGAGCTTGCGGAAGAGATAGCCGAGGCAGCCGAATCCGGCCATGAAATAGACGTCGAAGGTCGTGTTGGCGAGGCTGAACACGCCGATCGCGCAAAAGACGATGATCGCCGGAAACAGCAGATGGTAGGGCACCGACACCATGCGCACCCAGAAGCCGATCAGCGGCAGGTTGAGCACGACCAGCATCAGGTTGCCGATCCACATCGACGCGACGAGGCCCCAGAACAGCTCGGGCTGCTCGGTCATCACCGATGGTCCCGGCTGGATGCCCTGGATGATCATGGCGCCGATCATCAGCGCCATGACCGGATTCGACGGAATGCCGAGCGTCAGCATCGGTATGAACGATGCCTGCGCGCCGGCGTTGTTGGCCGCCTCCGGCGCGGCAACGCCTTCGATCGCGCCCTTGCCGAAATTGGCGGCGTTGCGCGACAGCTTCTTCTCCATCGCATAGGCGGAAAAGGACGAAAGCATTGCACCGCCACCGGGCAGGATGCCGAGGATGGCACCGAGCAAGGTGCCGCGGCAAACCGGCGCGGCGATCGCCTTGCAGTCCTCGCGGCTCAACATCAGGCCGGTGACCTTGGAGATGCTGAGGTTGCGCTCGCTCTCCTTTTCGAGGTTGCTCATGATCTCGCCGAGGCCGAAGACGCCCATCGCGACGATGACGAAATTGATCCCGTCCATCAGTTCCGGCAACTCGAAGCTGAAGCGCGCCGTGCCCGAATTGACGTCGGTACCGACGATACCGAGCAGCAGGCCGAAAACGATCATGCCGAGCGCATTGAGCAGCGAACCGTGGGCGAGCACCACCGAGGCGACGAGACCGAGCACCATCAGCGAGAAATACTCGGCCGGCCCGAACTTCAGCGCGACTTCGGCGAGCGGCGGCGAGAACAGCGCGATCAGCACGGTCGTCACGGTACCGGCGAAGAACGACGCGATCGCCGCCGTCGCCAGCGCCTTGCCGGCGTGGCCGCGCCGCGCCATCTCGTAGCCGTCGAGCGCAGTGACGACCGACGAGGACTCGCCGGGCAAATTGACGAGGATCGCCGTCGTCGAGCCGCCGTACTGGGCGCCGTAGAAAATCCCCGCCAGCATGATCAGCGCCGACACCGGCGGCAGGCCGAAGGTCAGCGGCAACAGCATGGCGATCGTCGCCGCCGGCCCGAGGCCGGGCAGCACGCCGATCGCCGTGCCGAGCGCAACGCCGGCGAGGCAATAGAGCAGATTGACGATGCTGCACGCAGTCTCGATGCCGAGCAGCAGGTTGCCGAAGAGTTCCATGACTTTGTCCTTTCCTTCCGGGCGCCGAATCAGCCGCCGAACCACTCGCCGAGCAGCGGCAGCGGCAAGCCGAGCCCCTTGACGAAAACGAGCACGCAGAACGCGATCAGCGCCGCCGCCAGCGACAGCGCTTTCGGGTCGGCCGAGAAACGCGTGCTTGCCGATGCGCTGCCGAGAATCAGCACCGCCAGCGCGACGACAAAGCCGGCACGCGGCAAGAGCCAGGCGAATGCCGCCGTTGCCGCAACGATGCGTAACACCGGTTTCCAGGCGAAGGCGCCGAACGCCTGACCCGGCGTGCGCAGACCCCGCCACATCGCCAGTACGCCGAACAGCACCAGCAATGCCGACAGCATGGTCGGAAAGTACCCGGGCCCCATACGGCTCGCCAGCCCCATCGAATAGTCGCGCGCGAGCCACCAGGCCGCGCCGCCGAAACCGACGTACAGCACGCCGGTCCAGAAGTTTTTCGGACTCCTGATCGTGATCGACATCTCTTTATCCTCCCTGTGCAATCGTCATTGCCGGCGGTATTCCACGCCCCCCGCCAAGCCCCCGAACCGACGCCTCAGACCGGCGTCACCAGCGCTCCTTCGGCGAAGAAACGACGCAGGTTGTCGAGCACCAGATCCTCCATTGCCGCGAAGGTCTCGCGTGTGCTGCTCGCCAGATGCGGCAGCAGCAGCACGTTATCGAGCGTCCGCAGCGCCGCCGGCACCTCCGGTTCACGCTCGAAGACGTCGAGCGCGGCCCCGGCGATACGCCGCTGCGTCAACGCCGCGATCAGCGCCGCCTCATCGACGACCGAGCCGCGCGAGACATTGACGAGGAATCCGTTCTCGCCGAGCGCGACAAGCACGCCGGCATCGACGAGGTGGCGCGTCGAAGCGCCGCCAACGACGGTGACGATCAGGAAATCCGCCCAGGCGGCGAGATCCTGCGCCGACGCCTCGTAGCCATGGCGCACGTCGCTCACCGGGCGACGGTTGTGATAGCGCACCTCCATCGAGAAGCCGGCGGCGCGCGCCGCCACGGCACGACCGATGCGCCCCATGCCGAGGATGCCGAGTCGCTTGCCATTGAGGCGCGGCGCCAGCGGAAAGCGTCCCTTGAGCCAGGCGCCTTCGCGCACGAAACGATCGGCGGCGGCAAAATTCCGGACGATCGCGATCAGCGCGCCGAAGGCCGCATCGGCGACGCATTCGTTCATCACGCCCGGCGTATTGCTGACCGCGATGCCGCGCGCCCGCGCCGCGGCGAGATCGATGCCGTCGATGCCGACGCCACGGCTGGCGATCACACGCAAGGACGGCAGCGCGGCAATCAACGCAGCATTGGCACCGACGAGACCGTTGGTGACGATGCCGACGATGTCCTGCCCCTGGCGAACGAGAAAGTCCTCGGGATCGGTCTCCGCCCGGAACGGACAGACCTCGTATTCGGCCGCCAACGCCGCCTCGACAAGCGGCGTGAAGCGGACCAACTGCAAGATTTTCGGTTTCATGATGGCCCCGGCTCAGTCGGCGACGATGCCCTTGTCGGCAATCAGCTTCCGGTAGCGCTGTGTCTCCGAATCGATGAAGGCCTTGAATTGCGCCGGCGAGCCGCCGACCGGCGTCGCGCCCTGGCCGACCAGGCGGTCGCGCATTTCGGGCGCATTGACCACCTGTTGTACGTCCTTGGCGATCTTCTCGACGATCTCCGGCGGCGTGCCGGCCGGTGCGAGCAGGCCGATCCACGAAATCGAGAAATAGCCGGGCACGCCCGACTCGGCCAGCGTCGGGACCTCGGGCAATGCCGGCGAGCGCTTGTCGCTGGTGACGGCGACCGGCCGGACCTTGCCGCTCTTGAGCGCCGATGCGCTTTCCAGCACGGTCAGCAGGGTCAGCTTGATATGGCCGGCCATCACGTCCTGCATCGCCGGACCGCCGCCCTTGTAGGGCACGTGCATCAGCTTCGTCCCGGTCGCGTCCTCGAAGAGCGACGCGGCGAGGTGCGTGGACGAACCGTTGCCGGCGCTTCCATAGGTCAGCTCGCCGGGGTCCTGCTTGGCCAGCGCGATGAACTCCTTGGTCGTCTTCGCCGTCACCTCGCTATTGACGAGCAGTACCAGCGGCAATTCGGCGACCAGGCTGATCGGCGCGAAGGCCTTCTCGGTGTTGTACGGAATCTTCTTGAGCAGGCCGGGATTGATCGCCACCGTCTGGGCGTTGGCCATCATGATCGTGTAACCGTCGGGTTTGGCGCGCGCGACGTAATCGGCGCCGATGGTGCCTGAGGCGCCCGGCTTGTTGTCGACGACGACCGATTGCCCCCATTTCTCCGACAGCTTCTGGGCCACCCAGCGCGCACCGGTGTCGGTACCGCCGCCCGGCGGGAAGGGCACGACCATCGTCACCGTCTTGCTCGGGAAGGCGGGATCCTGCGCGAACGCCGCCGGCGTCGTCAGCAGACCGCAGATCGACATGGCAATGCAAAGGGATTTCATGATGTCACCTCGCGAAAGTAAGAAATTGATCGAAGACCTGGAAAAGAAAAGGATTCAGCGGAACACCGGGCGTAACGCCGCCGGCGATCCCTTGAGCGGCAGGCGCTGGCCGTCGTCGACAAGGCGCTCGTTATCGATGCGGAGCACCTGGATTTCCTGCTCGGCCGTGTTCTGGACCAGCACGAAGCGCGCATCGCTCGAAAACGCCAGGCCCTGCGCCCAGCGGCCGATCGGCGCGCGCGCCAGCGGCACCAGCCGGCGCCCCTCGACCTTGAGCAGCGCGAAGTTGCCGCGCGACTGGTAGAAAGGCGAACTCGTCGGCTTGTTGCTGCCTTCCATGACATTGACACCGACGAAGCGGCCGTCGGGTGAAAAGAAAGCGCCTTCGGGCGTCTGCCCGACGCTGACGGTGTCGATCACGCGGGGCGGTTCGACGGAAAGATCGATGAGGCTGAGCGTATCGGCATCGCCCTGCCCCTTGCCGATGTTGGCGACGACCGCGAAATCTCCCTGAGCACGCACATCGATGCAGTCGGGCCGCTGTCCCGGATAGAGGTCGCGCGACGTCGCCGTCACGCGCAGCCCATCGACGGCGAGGACCGTCACGCGATGATCGCCGTCGCGCGTCAGCAGCGCCCGGCGCCCATCCGGCGTAAAGACCGCATGCATCGGCCCCGCCTTGGCGTCGGCGAGGCGCACTTGATCGACTTCGCGCACCGTCTTGCCTTCGATCGCCAGGACCGACACGGTCCCATCGTTGTGGTTGGCGACCAGTGCCAGACGGCCGTCCGGACTGATCGAGACGCCGCCCGGCGCCTTGCCGACACGCACGCTGCCAACGAGTCGCGGCGGCAGTGCCGCGAGATCGACGACCGACACCTGGTCGTTCTCGACGGTCTTGCCCGGATCAGCGGCATCGCGCCTGAACCCCGCCGTCACCAGGGCCAAGCTGCCGTCCGGCGACACCGCGACGGAGGTCGGCGGGCCGATCACCGAGGTCGGCACTGCCACCTCGGCCCGGATCGCCGGGCGCCCGTCCTTCATTTCGATCAGCACCAGCGCATCGTCACCGGGCGCCGTCCGGATGACGCCGTTATCGAGCACCTGCTTGCCGTCCTGAACCGAGACGAACCACTCGGCCTGCGCGCTTCCCATCGTGACGGCGCCAACCACCAGCGCCGCAGCCGTTTTCCGGATGACACCATACTGTCTGAGACTTAACATGGACCGCTCCTCTCTTTATGATGTCCGCGTGGCGGGACATTTATTGAAGAGCAGAAACGCAAACACTGTGCCAAACCTTCGGCCAGCCAAAAAACACGAATGTTCATAGGGTTATACCAACAACGGGGAAAGGCGGGCGACGGCGGATGTCTCATGCAACACAACATGTGGCACAAACTGTTGCATACACTGCACATCACGGCACCGGCGGCGCCCCGAGCGGCCTGCAGCCCTCCCGGCCAATCTCAGTAATGGCAGGGCATGGCAGCGTTTCCTGCCGGCGTGGCAAGCGTGTTGCTTACCTAAGGGGTGTTCACAATCAACCGCTGGATTGCGCTGCACCCCGCGCTGGAGCGGCTGCAAGGCGCGTGTCGCAGCGAAGGGGCATTCCCTTCGCAAGACACGCAACGCCGCAGACGACCGGCGCAGGGCGCAACCCGAAGGGCAAGGGACTGGCAGGAGGCATCACGTTGTTACCGGATGCTTGCATGGATGGCCATGCGGCGCATCCGCTGCCTAGCGCTGCCCCCTGCCACTCCCTTGCGCAACCAACGCTTGATTGTGAACACCCCTTTGTGCCCTTCTCTTTGCGATAAGCACCGCCATGCCCACGCCCCTCGCCCTGATCGCCACCCTGTCGCTGACGACGTTGCTCTATGCGCTGCACGACGCGACCATGAAATACCTGAGCCTCACCTATGCCGTGCCGCTGCTCGTCTGGGCGCGCTACCTGATCCAGATGGTGCTGATGCTGATCGTGCTGGGGCCGACGATGGGGCGCAGCCTCGTCGTCACCGGACGGCCGGCGCTGATGAGTTTTCGGGCGCTGATGCAGGTCGGCAGCGCGCTCGGCGTCCAACTCGCGCTGCGAACGATGCCGCTGGCCGAAACGACGGCGCTGCTATTCCTGACACCGATGATCGTGGCGCTTCTCGCCGGCCCGACGCTCGGCGAGCAACCCGGCCGGCGCGGCTGGCTGGCGATCCTCGGCGGTTTCGGCGGCGTCCTGCTGATCGCCCGCCCCGGCAGCAACGTCGACACCGCCGGACTGGTCTTCGCGCTTGGCGCCGCCTTCTGCAGCGCCTGTTACCAGCTATCGACGCGCTATCTGTCGGCGAGCGAGCCGCCGCTACGCCAGCTTTTCTACCTGACGCTGCTCGGCACGTTCAGCATGTCCTTTGCCGTGCCGGCTGAATGGACCGGCGAGATCCCCGACGCCATCTCGCTGGTTCTCCTCGTCGGCGCCGCCCTCAGCGTCGCCACCGGGCACTTCCTCTTCATTCGCGCCACCCGCGACACG
The DNA here is from genome assembly GCF_900099695.1 of Propionivibrio dicarboxylicus. Taxonomy (GTDB): domain Bacteria; phylum Pseudomonadota; class Gammaproteobacteria; order Burkholderiales; family Rhodocyclaceae; genus Propionivibrio; species Propionivibrio dicarboxylicus. The sequence goes on from NZ_FNCY01000002.1 coordinate 325,016, forward strand.
CCGGTATCGACGCTCTCGGCGCTGCTCTACACCAAGCTGATCTGGGCCGTGCTGCTCGGCCTCGCGATCTTCGGGCAAGCGCCCGACGCCTTCTCGGTCGCCGGCATGCTCGTCATCGGCGCCGCCGGCCTCAGCCTGATGCGGCCAGCACCCGCCGCAGCCACTGCCTGAGCGGCTGATACCGCCCTTGGCGACAAGCCTGCGTGAGCTTAAAGCAAGCGCCGCTCCGCTACTTCGCACCTGTAGCGTGCCACTGCGAAAACAGCGGCGTTGCCTTGCCCCGGATGACACACCTCAAGCAGATTGACGTCAAGTGCCGGTTGAAGTCATGCAAGCGCCGACAGAACCGTCTGTCCGCTCCGTCGTACCGGTAACTTTCGCCCCCTCGATCACCGCTCTCGTCCACTTTCGTGCAAGGCTTTCCGGACCGGCGAGAGCAGGTATTCCATCACGGTACGTCGCCCTTGATTAATCTCTGCAACAACCTGCATGCCTGGCACAAGCTTCAGTTGCTTGCCTTGGGCTTCAAGAACCTGCGAGTCAAGCCAGATCAACGCTTTATAAGAGAGAGCTTGTTGCGCCGATGCCTTATCCTTGTTGCCGTCCTTTGCCGGAAGATTGGCCGCCTCGCTGGCATCGGGGCCAACGTGGATCACCTCGCCATCGAGCATCCCGTATTTCTGGAAGGGATAGGCCGACAACTTTAACTTTACCGCCTGCCTTGGAAAGACAAAGCCAACATCGTCGTTCTTGACCATCACTTCGGCAACCAACGGTTCGTTCTCGGGCACGAGAGACACGATGACGGTTCCCGGCGAAACGACTGTCCCAATCGTGTGAGTCGCGAGATCCTTGACAACGCCGGTCTGCGAGGCTCTTAGCTCCAGGAGTTCACTCTTGCGCTCCTGTTTGACGAGTTCCTGCTGTAGCTTGCGGTGCAGCCCTTCCGCGTCGACGCGCTCGTTCTGAAGATCGCTGCGATACTTCGAGGCGATTTGACTGAGCTGCCTGGCCGCTTGGGCGACGGCAGCTTCGAGACTTGCGACGGTCTCTTCCTGGGCGCGCAGGTCGCGGGCTTTTTCGAGGTGCTCCCGCTGTTTGTCGCGCACCTGCACCTGCGCGGCGAATCCTTCCTTGCCCATGTCAGCAAAGGCATCAGCCTGCGCCTTGAAGATCGGCGTGACCTCGCGCAGCTTGGCGAGTACCTCTTTACCGGCTTCATAGTCGCGCTGCGCTTTACGCAGCGCTTCACGCGCCTGACCCGTACTATCTTCGAAGACGCGACGGTGCTCTCGGCATTGAGCCTCAATCTGCCGGAAAAGATCGTCCGGATCATCGGCCTTACGCAACAGCGATTTTTCGGCAAGCTCCGCATCAATCCGGCGTAGTTGCAGCCCACGAAGCACAAGGTCCGTTTCGATGACCTTCTGGTCCGCCTGGGCGACGTGCATATCCATGCGGATAAGGACTTGATCCGCCAGCACGGACTGACCCTCCTTGACCAAAATCTCCCGCACGATGCCCGCATCAGCGGGCTGCACGATCTTGACGTAGGTCTGAGGGATCAGTTTCCCTTCCGCACTCGCGATGATGTCAAGTTGACCAAAAACGGCCCAGGCAAGAAGGACGCCGAACAGCCCTGTCACTGCGTACATCACGGTACGCGGCAGCCGCGCCGGCGGGCTTTCCTGAATCGAGAGTAGGCCCGGCGCGAAGTCAAGCGCCGCTGGAGACAGCGTTTTACTTGCCGTTTGATTCATCGTTTCCGCCCTCCCATTGGCGGCTTAGTGTTTCGTCGGCAGATCCGCAGGCGGATACTCGCGAACGGTAGTCGCGCCCGGCTTCGCTGGATCGGGAATCAGGGCACAGACCTTGCGTCCGGCAAAGATCGTTTCACGCAGACCCTTAAGCGTCTCTTCGAGTTGCCCGAACGGCGCCACCGCGTCGATGATCCAGACCTCATCTCCGCATTTCCACTCGTGCGGCGCAATCTTTGGCTGAGCCGACCGCAGACGCGCGGCGACGTGCTCGTTGGCCAATGCCCAGGTAAAAAAGGCGTAAGGCAAGGCGCCCCGGGTATACAGCCGACATTGATCGAGAACGACCGGCGGTAGCACCGCCCAGTCGAGATCACCGATAAACAGGAACCTCTTGAACGGATCACGCGCGTATAACCAAAGTGCGGGGCCGAGGATAACCGCTTGCACTCGCGTGCCGACGGCATCGGATTCCAGCGCCGGGCTCGCCATCTGCAGCGTCCTTCCCCCTACATCATAACTGCCGCGCCTGTAGTGCAGCGCCGTGATTTCCATGTCATCCAGCCGTTTCGCCTCGCCGTCATCTACCGCGCCGTTGCCATTCCTGTCCTGCCAGACCTGCAGTTTGTCGAACACCGGGTCGCTTGCCGTGATGTCGCCGTCGCCATTGGCATCGATCCAGCTGAGGCTCGCGAGACCCCGCGCGCCGTCCACCACCTTGCCGTTCGAGAAGAGTTCGCCGCCATCGTCAAGCAGTCCATTGGTATTGCGGTCGAGCATCAGGTAAGCGTCGTCCGCTCCTGCCCATGCCGTCGCCTTGAGGTAATCACCATTGTCATTTCCGGGCAGCGTGATATTGATTGTCCAGTCGACGTCGATGCTTGCCTTCTCCTGGCGAAAGTTCCGTCCTACCGAAGCACTCCGGCATTCCGGCGCCGGCGTCGGTCGGCCGGCTCTTCCGGTTGTAGTGAATCGAGCCATTCGCCTCGTCATGGGGCTGTGTCGGCCTGTGCGTACCTCATGTCGTCGGGCGAGATGCCCGACTGTCGATTCACGAGCGATCCCGACGGGTCAATCGGCACCTGCTTTTGGAGGATGGCGTTGCAGCCCGCGCCGCGTTGCGCCTGGAGCGGCGTCGCTCAGAGTTCTTCAAGTCTCGTTTCAAGGTCCTGAATATCCCTCAGCGTTTTTATGGCGTCAATACGCGCCAATATCCTGTCCTTGATTTGCTCGGTTTGCAGCAGCAATTCGCGCCCTTCGGCAACCGAGCCAACGAGCAATCGCGCCGCATCGAAAAGCGATAGGCCGCGCGCTTCGGCATAAATGCTCAGTGCGTCATAGTCAACGCCGTCGCACGGCCGACCGTCGTTGTCGAGCAGACTCTGGGCGAGCATTGCCTTATGCCGGCGAATCTCCTCATTACCGCAATAACCGGAGCCGAGGGGTTCCCGCTTGCGATTGATCGCCTCGCGCAATTTCACCTTGAGGCGGGCGATTTCGTGCAAACGATGCGTATCGGCGACAGGCGCGTCAAGATCGATCGGCTCGGTGTTGTCGATGCGGTATTTGAACTCTTTCGTCAATTCCGGATACACCTTGTCGAGCAGCCATTCACGCAGTTGCAACAGGGTCTTTTCATCCCTGGCATTGGCGATGGCCTGGCTCATCTGTTCACGGAAGCGCTCGCTCTCAAGCAGCACGCGTTCCGTCTCTTCGGCCTTGGCGGCGACCAGTCTGGCAGCTTCGAGCATCGTACAATTGCGCGCGACGGCAACGGCTTCAAGCATTTTGAATGACGCGCCAATACTCGGGCGTTCCGGTTGCGCCAGAAATTCGCAAGCCTCGCGATGTTTTGCCTGGCGCACTACATCTCCATAAGCGCAGGATGACAGGAACGGCTTGCGCACCGCGCCGATCTTTTCATGAAGAATACGCATCAAGGCTTTGCGGTTGGCCTCCAGAAGCGCTTCGGCGGCCGACTGCCTTGGCGCTTCACGCGCATCAATGAACACACCGCCGTTAAAGCGCCAGCCCCAGCAGTTGCGCAGGGTCATCGCTTCGGGTAACGCTCCGGCATAGCCACTGACGTAGTACCAGTCATCGTCCGTTGGCGGCCGGTAATCGGGGTCGTCGGTGAAGTAGACGACCCGATTCGATTTAACCTGGCTGACGATCGTGTATCGCGGCACGTTCGCCGCGGCCGCCGGAATGGGTTGCTCCGTAAACGTCATATCGTTCATATCGCTCATGCGGGGGCCTCTTTTTGAAGATCGGCTGACGGGCGCTTCAACAGCGCTGCCGTTGGGCTCCGTAGGTGATAATAAGGGTGGATATCAAAAACCTTGAGCCCCTCGTTATTGCTAGCGGCAGCAAGCAGCGTGCCGTAGCCGGTTGTGCCAACGGCAGGCGGCTGGTGGTAGCGTCCGCCGATCGCGCCCTCCCACAGTTTGAGTTCGCGCACCGGATCAAAGACAGCGAGATGCCCGCCCTGCGAGAGCAGCAGCCAGTGTTCGCCACAGCGCACAGGGTTCCAGCAGGCCGGACTGCGCAATCGGGTTATCCAGCGGATTTCGCCGGTTTGCGCATCGAATGCAGTCCCATGCCACTTGCCGTCGACGGTCAGCACGACGTCATCGCGCAGCTGGGTGAACTGGTGCGCGTTCGGACGGCCATACCGGGTTTGCCAGACGGTTTCGCCGGTAGCCAAGTCGAGGCAATGCAGGCGCCCTTGCTCGGTGGCGAGATACGCCCGTCCTTCGGCGACGGCGGGCTTGCCGCGCACCATGCCTTGAGTTTTCCTCTTCCAGCGCAACGAACCGGTGTCGGCATCGACACAGAGGACGCTCTGATCGTTGCAGGTGGCGATGACGATATTCTGCGCTGCGTCGTAGACCGGGCTACCCGGAGGCCACCACGCATGGTCGCGCGACCAGAGAAGACGACCGCTCCGCCAGTCCATGGCGATCAGGCGGCCGAACGGCCGACCGTCGTTCCACTGTTCGGTGTTGATGAACAGGCGGCCGCGCGGCAGATCGAGTTCGGGCGTGGCATGGACGCTCGAATCCTGCCGCCAGCGCCAGACGATGTCACCGCTCGCGGCGTCGAGCCGGGTCACGGTCCCGTCGTAACAGCCGAACACCAGGCTGCCATCGGCATATTGCAGTTGTTGCACGATGCCCTTGGCCGGGTCAGCCAGACTGTCGTAGCGCCACTCGATGGCGCCGTCGCCGGCATGATGACGCCATACGCGCGCATGATCGTCGGCGACGAAGACGGCATCGTCTGCAATAACGGGAACACATTTCCGGGGATGGGCCGTCTTGTCGTTCAGGTCGTAGCGCCACCAACGAGGCTGGTCGACGAAATCCGGACAGCCACCTTTCATCAGAGGCGGCGCGGCATCGAAACAGTCCCGAGATAGACCGATTTCGTGGCGCCTGAACAAGGAGACAACCGGGTAGCGCCCGGTGGAAATCTGCCGCGAACCGAGCGGCTGCCACATGTCGAAAAACACGCCGATCGCCTGGATCGCAAGCACGTGCCCGTCGGACTTGAGCGCCTTTTCGACCAAGGGAAGCGCGGAGCCGCCTTCCATGAAGTCGTCAATGACAACGGCACGACTGCCGTCGGGCTGACGCTGTCCCTCGACCCATTTCTTCTGGTGGTGCGCCTTGCGCTTGTCGCGCACCATCAGGATGGACAAGGACGTGCCGTCGGCCAGCGCAGCCAGCGCCGTGCCGGTCAGCAGCGACGCCGCACCGAAGCCCGGCCCCACCAGCACTTGCGGCGCAAACGGTTTGATGATCTGCCACATCAGCCGACCGGCCATCTCGATGTTGCGTGCATCGGACAGCAGGAGCCGGAAATCGAAAACCGCATTGTCGGCCATGCGCAAGGCGCGACGGTAAATTTGGCGGCGTAAAGCCGCCCACTCGTCGGACAGCCGGACATCGTGTATCGCGACCTTGGCTTCGTCCCAAGCCGACTGAGTCGGCGCGGCAATCGTCGGGGCTTTGGCGATTGTCATACACTCCGCCCACCTGGGGCCAGGCCTTGGGAAATCGACGATGCCGCATCAGGCACGCATCGATCAAATCCGCCCGGCCGTCTTTCTCCGCCTATCCTCACCACCTCATCCACCTGCAGCGATTTCGGCAACGCATGCGTGATGAACAGCATCGTCACCTTGCCCCTGAGCTGATTGATCGTCGCCGCGAAGTGTTCCGCCGTCTCGGGGTCGAGCGCGCTGGTCGCCTCGTCGAAAACGAGAATCCGCGGGCGCTTGAGCAAGGCACGGGCGATCGCCAACCGCTGCTTCTGCCCACCGGAAAGGCCGACACCCCGCTCACCGATCTCGGTCTGGTAGCCCTGCGGCAACCGATCGATCGTGTCGTGGATCTCGGCCATCTTGCAGGCGTGCGTGATCTGGTCGAAGGTGGCATGCGGGTTGGCCATCAGGAGGTTGTCGTAAAGCGTGCCGGAGAACAAGGTCGTCTCTTGCGGCACGACGCCGAAAGTGGCGCGCAGCTCGTTGGCCGAGAGATAACGGATATCGTTTCCGTCGAGCTTGATCGTGCCGCCGGTCGGCGCATAGAAACCTTGCAGCAGCTTGGCCAAGGTACTCTTGCCGGAACCCGACGGCCCCATGATGACAACGACCTGGCCCGGTTCGACGGCAAGATTGAAGCGCTGGTACAGGAACGGCAGATTCTCGGCATAGCGGAAGGCGAGATCGTGGATTTCGATTTTGCCCTTGCCTTCGCGCAGACGGCTGGGCAGGATCGAGTACGGTTCCTTCGGTGCATTCATGATGTCGCCAAGCCGCTGCACCGAAAGATTGGCCTGCTGGAACTGCTGCCAGAGGCCGACGAGGCGCAGCATCGGCTGCGAGACCCGGCCGGCGAACATCTGGAAGGCGACGAGCATGCCGATGGTGAAATCGGTGCTGGTCATCACGGCATAGGCACCGACAATCAGGATCAGCGTGCTCATCAGCTGTTCGATGCCATTGGCAACGACGTTGTAGCTGTTGGCGATCTGTTTCATGCGGAAGCCGGATCGCAGGTAGTCGGCGAGGTAATCGCCGTAGCGGGCATTGAGCTGCGGTTCCATTTGCAGACTCTTCACCGTTTCCAGTCCAGAGACGTATTCGGTAACGAAGGCCTGGTTGCGCGCGCCGAGCAGGAATTGCTCGTTGAGGCGATTGCGGAACATCGGGGCGACGATCAAGCTGAGGGCGACGATGGCGCCGATCAACGCCAGCGCCAGGCACGTAAGACCAACGCTGTAATAGAACATGATGCCGACGAAGATGCACAGAAACGGCAGGTCGAGCATCAGCGTGACAGCGGCGCCGGCGACGAATTCGCGGATCGTCTCAACGCCGTGCAGGCGCGCGGCGATAACGCCGGTCGGGCGGTGTTCAAAGTAGCGCGGCGGCAGCTTGAACAGATGCTCGAAGACGGCGGCGCCGAGAACGGCATCAACGCGATTGCCTGTATGCAGAACGAGATATTGGCGCACCCAGCTCAGCGCGGCCGAAAAAACCATGAAGACGGCAAGACCGATACCGATGACGATCAGCGTGCTTTCGGTGCGATGGACGACGACCTTGTCGATGATCGTTTGCGTGAACAGCGGAGTACCTAAGGCCAACAACTGGATGACCAGCGAAGCGAGCAACACGTCACGCCAGACATGCTTGTGCTTGAGGAGTTCGGGGACGAACCAGCCGAAACCAAAGCCCGACTGCCCGGACGCCGTGACATCGGGATCGCGGAGTTGCTTCGGGTTCAGGGCCAACTGGCAGGCGGTGCCGGTAAAGCGCTCGGAAAATTCGACGAGAGTCAGTGTCCTGGGAGCATTGGTACCGGCGACGAAGAGAACAATCTTGTCGGCGGTGGCGTCGACCACAATAGCCGGGCGCACTTTCGCGGGCGTATTTGAAACGGATGAGGCTGCCGGCAAGGGCGTATCGTCTTCGGGAACGTCGTCGGCTTCAGTTACGTCGTGCTTGCTGTCTGTGCCATCAGCTTTATCGCCCACAACATCCGCACGCGTTGTTTCACTTGCCGCATTCCGATCCGGTTCGTCATCGATATCGCAATTGCATGCAGATGGCATCGCGATTCCCTTGGCACCGGACGAGGCGTCATGCAGAACGACAAGACAGGGAAAATGCAAGGTGTTGAGTAACTCGGCCGACGTTTCCTGTTGCCGGATGCGAAACCCGAGTGCGCGGGCGGCATGGATTAGCGCTTCGCCACCGTACGGCGGCGGGAACTGACGAACAAGGAGTTGCGGATCGAACGGCTTGCGGTTCAGGGCGCAAAAGCTACCCATAACCCAGACAAAATCTTCGGTAGTGAACACGTAAGGCGGCAAGGCAGTCCGTGCAGGCGTTGCCAGCGGGCCCGCCACCCGCTTAAGGAGCCGGCGCAGCATCAGTCGGTGTAACCAGGCTGTTCTTGAGAAAAACGCCGACACCGCCGACAAAGCAGATTTTCAACGCGGCGAGGCTGTCGCAAGGACAACGCGTCATCCCGCAATAAATAATCAGCGCCACGATTGATGCTGGCTTGCACCTTGAATGCCACTGCCCTCTCCCAATTTGTGCAGTCTAAATTGGATTGTTGAAAGTTCTATCCGTTTTGCACCTTAAGAGAATAACAAGATATTTTGTCGAATACTGTTAAAAATTACCACAGCGCTCCCGACCGGAAGAAGGCTTATTACCCATCGAAAAATCAGACACTAATTAGCTTTTTTTGCACACATACCAAAAGAAAATTAGATGCACCGCACAATTAGCTCACCGAATAGGCAGCACGGCAATGGACATAATATGCAGTTCTAATACTCCCCTCCCCGACGAACCGATGCATTGCTGTCAGAGTCATGGCAGATCGCTCTCCAAGGCTCGCGAGAGTTCTGCCATAGCGGGCACCACTGGTTACGCGAGAACGGAGCTGGCATTCTCAACGCTCACGCGCTGCCAACGTCAGCGTGGCCAAAAGGGAATCACCAAGGGCTACAGCGCTCCACTGCCGATCGCGCGCACCGGCAGCGGCGTCATTGCCGTCGGAGAGGCGGTCACGGTACCGCCGCAGCCACTGCCTGAGCGGCTGATACCGCGTCGCCGTTCCTTACGCCGCCGTCTCCGCGTTGTCGAGCAGACGCCCGAGCAGCGCTACCGCCTGCGCGAGTTCAGCCGCATCGATGCCGTCCAGCATCTGCCCGCGCACGGCCAGCACCTCGCCCTCGATCTCGGCGGCCAGCGCCCGCCCGGCGTCGGTGATTTCGATGTACTTCTGGCGGCGGTCCTGCTTGTCCGGCACGCGGCGCAGCAAGCCGAGGTTTTCCATGCGATCGACGATATGCACCAGCGTCGGCGTCTCGATGTTGAGCCGCGCCGCCAGCGACCGCTGGTTATAAGGCCTGGCATCGCTGCGCAGAATCCACAGCGCCCGCCAGGTCGTCTGCGTCATGCCCCAAGGGCGCAGACGTTCGTCGAGGCGGTTGCGCCAAAGCCCGGCACTGCGATGTAACAGCGTCGCAAAATCCTGGCGAAGATCGGCCAGCGCCGCGACCGGGTCGGCACAGGTCGTCTGGCAAGCATCCGCCCGCCCCGCTTCCGTCCGCGGTAACGTGCCCCCGGCGGATATCTTCCGTTGAACTTTCGACATAATTAGCTTACTAACAATTATCTTGGTAATATGCTGCACTTTTCGCCGCCGTTCGTCCACATGAATTTTCTGCCGCCCGCCCGCTCCTACGATGACCTGCAAACCCGCTACGGGCGCCGCGCCAAGTGGCTGGTGCTGTGGATCGTCGGCACCGGCACCGTCGCTGGCGTCCTGTCGACGACGAGCTTCAATGTCGCCGTGCCGGCGTTGATCCGCGCCTTCGGCCTCGGCCAGCACGAGGTGCAGTGGGCGATCACCGGCTTCATGGCGGCGATGACGCTGGCGATGCTGCCGACCTCGTGGCTGCTCGACCGCTTCGGCTTCCGCCGCGTCTTCCTGACGGCGTTGATGGCGCTGGCCGCCACCAGCGTGCTCGGCAGTCTGGCGCCCAACTTCCCGGCCGTCGTCGGCGCGCGCATCCTGCAGGGCATGGCCACCGGCGTGCTGCAACCGCTCGGCGTGCTTGCCGTCATGCGCCTGTTTCCGCCGCACCGCCAGGGCAAGGCCTCGGGCATGCTGAGCTTCGGCATCGTCCTGGCGCCGGCTGTGGCGCCGGCGCTCGGCGGCGGCCTGCTCGACCTCTTCGGCTGGCGCGCCATCTTCCTGATCAACCTGCCCTTCTGCCTGATCGCCGGCATCGCCGGACTCTTCCTGCTGCCGACACCGAAGGAACGCCTGCGCCGCGCCTTCGACTGGACCGGAACGCTGCTGCTCGTCGTCCTCACGCTGTCGCTCGTCGAATGCGCCGTCAGCCTGCAGAACCACGGCCTGCTGGCGCCCTGGACGCTCGCCCAACTGGCGGTTGCCGGCACGGCGACGGCCTTCTTCCTGCGCCACGCCCGGCGCGCGCCCGAACCGATCATCCGACTCGAACTGTTCGCTCACCGCAACTTCCTGATGGGCAGCCTCGTCTCCTTCGCCTACGGTTTCGGGCTCTATGCCTCGACCTACCTGATCCCGGTCTTCCTGCAGAGCGCCTTGCATTTTTCGGCGACCGCCGCCGGACTCGCGCTGATGCCGGCCGGCGTCGCGCTGGCCCTGACGATCCCGCTCGCCGGCCGCATGGCCGACCGCCACGCGCCGAAATGGATCACCGCCGGCGGACTCGGCTGCTTCGCCCTTTCTTTCCTGCTCTTCGCGCTCTGGGGCGGCCGCATCAGCCACGCCGAACTCGTCGGTGCCACCGTACTCGGCCGCATCGGACTCGGCCTCATCCTGCCGGCACTCAGCCTCGCGACGCTGCGCCACCTCGCGCCCGAGCAGCTATCGCAATCCTCGGTAGTGGTCAGCTACACCCGGCAACTCGGCGGCGTCCTCGGCGTCGCCGTCGCCGCCGTCTTCGTCGAATGGCGCGAGACGATCTACGGCCACGTCGCCCCCGGCGTCTTCACCGCCTACGCACAGGGCTTCCTGCTGCTGACGGCCATCTTCGTCCTGGCCCTCTGCGCTGCCAGTCTGATGAAGGCGGAGACGCGCGCACCGGCAAGCGCTGGGGGGTCGTAGTTAAAAAAATCCGCGCCCGAAGGCGCGGCAATTCCCGAGGGAGGTCATAAACGCGGCGTTCAGACGCAACTCGTCATGCCGCCATCGACATAGATGATCTGGCCGTTGACGAAATCGGAAGCCGCCGACGACAGGAAGATCGCCGCGCCCTGCAGCTCCTCGACCTTGCCCCAGCGGTTGGCTGGCGTGCGCTTGCACAGCCAGGCGGAAAACTCCTCGTTTTCGACGAGGGCGCGGTTCATCTCGGTGGCGAAATAGCCGGGCGCGAGGCCGTTGGCCTGGATGCCGTACTTGGCCCAGTCGGCGCACATGCCCTTGGTCAGGTTGGCGACGCCGCCCTTGGCCGCCGTGTAGGGCGCGATCGTCGGCCGGCCGAGCAGGCTCTGCACCGAACAGATATTGACGATCTTGCCGCGACCGCGCGGGATCATGTGCCGCGCCACCGCCTGCGAGACGTAGAAGACGCTCGACAGATTGGTTTCGAGGATCGCCGCCCAGCTCTCCGCCGCGAAGTCTTCGAGCGGCGCCCGGCGCTGGATGCCGGCGTTGTTGATGAGAATGTCGATCGGCCCGATCTCGCGCTCGACGCGTTCGATGCCGGCCTGCACGGCCGCCTGGTCGGTGACGTCGAAGACGACGTAGTCGACCGTATGCCCTTCGGCGCGCATCTTCGCTGCCGTCTCGCGCACACGTTCTTCGTTGCGACCGTTGAGCACGATCGCGGCGCCGGACGCGGCGAGCCCGTACGCCAGCGAAAGGCCGATACCCTGCGTCGATCCGGTAATCAGCGCGCGCTTGTTCTTGAGGCAGAAGAGTGAGTTTTGCATGTCAGTGATAAATATTCAGAAGAGATACGTATTCAACGATAACCCGCCTCCTGGCAGGATTCATGACGTTATACTGCGGCGTATTTCCGCTCGCCAATAGTCTTTGATAATATTTGTTATCACTATTGTTGATTACCGGATCGACCCATGGAACTCAAACTGCTGCGTGCCTTCGTCGTGCTCTCCGAAGAGCTGCATTTCGGCCATGCCGCCGAGCGCCTGTGCATCGTCCAGCCGGCGCTCAGCATGCAGTTGCAGAAACTCGAACGCGAGCTCGGCGTCACGCTGTTCGAGCGCGACCGCCACAGCGTCGAACTGACGGCGCTCGGGCGGACTTTCCTGCCCGAAGCGCAGGCGATCCTGGCGCAAGCCGAGCGCGCCGTCGGCCTTGTCAAAGCCGCCGATGCCGGCGAAGTCGGTGTCATACGCCTCGGCTTCGTTTCGTCGATCCTGCCGTTCTACCTGCCCGAACTGATCCGCCGTCTGCGCGTCCGTTATCCCGCGATCGAACTCGAACTCAAGGACATGCCGAGTCCCGAGCAATTGCTCGCACTGCGCAGCAACCGCATCGATATCGGCTTCGTTCGCCTGCCGATCGACGACCGCCGCGTCACGACGCAGACGGTGCTGACCGAATCCTTCGTCGTCGCCCTGCCCGACGATCACCCCTTGGCGCAGGCCGAAGCGATCACCCCGGCGGCGCTCGCCGACATCCCGGTCTTCTTTCTCGCGCGCCGCTTCGCCCCCGGCTACTACGACGAAGTCATGCGCGCGTTCCGCCGCGCCGGGTACGCGCTGCAGGTCGCCCGCGAATTCGGCGAATTCACGACGATGGCGGCGCTGATCAGCGCCGGCATGGGCATCGGCATCCTGCCGAAATACGCGATGTCGGCCAAGTATGACAACGTCGCCATCCGCCCGCTCACCGGCCCCGACCTGCAAGCGCGCGTCGGCCTTGCCTGGACCGAGCCGGAAAGCCGTCTCAAGCAGGCCTTCCTCGACGTCGCCGGCGAAACGGCGCAGGCGCTGGCGACGACGCCGTGAAGACACTCCCGCCGCAAAAACATCGCCGGCAATAGGGATTTTTCCCTAGTCGCCTCGGCGGTTCTTCCAATATCCGCCCGCCGCCGCGCGCACTAAGCTCTGCCCGTTCCCATTTTTCCGGAGCGGATCATGAGCGATCTCCCCGACCGCAGCCGCCGCGCTTTCCTTTCGGCACTGCCCACCCTGACCGTCGGCCTGGCGGCACCGGCCCGCGCGGCCGACACCCCAAGCCGGCAGCCCCGCTGGGGCATGCTCGTCGACACCCGGCGCTGCATCGCCTGCCAGGCCTGCACCATGGCCTGCGCGATGGAAAACGCGACGCCGGAAGGCGCCTTCCGCACCGTCGTCGCCACCTATGCCGTCAGCGACGCCGACGGCAGCACCGGCCTGTCGGTGGTGCCGCGCCTCTGCAACCACTGCGCCCAACCGCCCTGCGTCGACGTCTGCCCGGTCGGCGCCACCTTCAAGCACGGCGACGGCAGCGTCCTCGTCGACGGCGAGCGTTGCGTCGGCTGCGCCTATTGTGTCCAGGCCTGTCCCTATGACGCGCGCTTCATCAACCATGCCACGGGCAAGGCTGACAAATGTACCTTCTGCCATCACCGTCTCGAGGCGGGACTGCTGCCCGCCTGCGTCGAGACCTGCGTCGGCGGCGCGCGCATCTTCGGCAACCTCGACGCGCCCGACAGCGAGATCTCGCGGCGCCTGAAAGCGGCCGGCACGTCGCTGCGCGTGCTCAAACCCGACGCCGGCACCGCGCCCAATGTGTTCTACATCGGCCTCGATGACGCGCTGACCGGCCATGTCGCCGGCGTTTCGGCCGCCGACCTGATGTGGCGCCCTGACCACCACGGAGGATGACCATGACGACAACCGTCGAAGTGCTCGGCTTTGCGCGCGGCCCCGACTGGCTGCCCTGGGCGGTGCAGTACTTTTTCCTGATCGGCGTTTCCTGCGCCGCCTTTTTCGTCTCGCTGCCCGGCCTCGCCTGGCGCCGGCCAGCGTGGCGCGCGCTGTCACGCTACGCGCTGCTCGCCGCGCTCGTCAGCGGCCTGACCGCGCCGGTGGCGCTGATGGCCGACCTGCACCAGCCCGGCCGCTTCCTGAATTTCTACCTGCATCCCAATTTCGGCTCGTGGATGGCCTGGGGGTCCTTCTTCATTCCGCTCTATGTCGGCGGGCTGCTGCTCTACGCTTGGCTCTGCCTGCGCCCGGCGCTCGCCCGGCTGGCCGACGACGGCGGACGCCTGGCGCCGCTCTACCGGCAACTCGCCTATGGCGGCCACGACAGCCCCGGCGCGATCCGCCTCGCCGCGCTCGCCTGCGGTCTCGGCGCCGTCCTGCTGCTGCTCTACACCGGTATGGAGACGATGATCGTCAGCGCCCGCGCGCTCTGGCATACACCGGTTCTGCCGCTCGTCTTCGCCGCGTCTGCCGGCGTCGGCGGCCTCGGCATGACGCAGCTCGTCGCCGCGCTGGCCGGACGACGCGAACTCGCGCCGCTGCTCAACCGCTGGCTGGTCCGCTGCCTCGGCGCCAGCCTCGTCCTGATCGCCGTCTGGTTCGTCCTCGCCGCCTCCGGCAGCGCGTCGCACAGTGCCGAAGCGCTCGCCGCCCTCGCTGGATCGCGCGTCTGGGCGATGACCGGGCTGTGGTTCCTCGCCACGACGCTCTTCAGCCTCTGGCTCTCGGCGGCGCGCCCGCAGGCACTCTGGGCGCCGGCGCTGCTGGCGCTGCACGGCGCCTGGCTGCTGCGCTGGATCGTCTTCATCGGCGGCCAGGGCATTCCGAAGATGGGCAGCACCTGGTACGCCTATTCACTTGGCATCGGCGCCGACGGATTGCTCGGCATCGTCGGATCGCTCGGCCTCGCGCTGTTCCTGTATGTCGCCCTGACCGCCTTCGTCCCCTGGGACGCACGAAATGAAATGGGAGAAAACCATGGCATTTGATAAGCGCCGCAAACTCCTGGCCGCCGGCGGACTCGCCGCCTTCGCCGCCGGCTACGCGGAAACCGCCGGCCGTGTCGTCGGCACACTGTTCGGTCGCGACGCACCGAAACACAAGACGGCCGGCGACGCGCCGGCCCCCGAATACCGCGTCGACGCGAACGGGAAGGTCACGCTCAATCCGGCGCAGCAGGTCAGCTACACCGTCTGCGTCGGCTGCACGACGCAATGCGGCGTGCGCGTCCGGCTCGACAAGGCGAGCGGCAAGGTGCTGCGCGTCTCGGGCAATCCCTACAGCCCGCTATCGACCGAACCGCATCTGCCGATGAAGGCCTCGGTGCACGACAGCTTCGCGGCGGTCTCGGCGGCCCGGGAACGCGGCCTCGACGGGCGCTCGACCGCCTGCGGCCGCGGCAACGCGATCGCCCAGCAACTCGACTCGCCGTATCGCGTACTGACGCCGCTCAAGCGCGTCGGACCGCGCAACTCCGGCCAGTGGCAGCCGATCAGCTTCGAGCAGTTGATCCAGGAAGTCGTCCACGGCGGCGACCTCTTCGGCGAAGGTCCGGTCGCCGGCCTCGCCGCGCTGCGCGACCTGAAGACGCCGATCGACCCGGCGCAGCCCGAACTCGGCGCCCGCGTCAATCAGGTCGTCGCGCTGTCGAGCGTCAATGACGGGCGCGAAGGCTTCGCCCGCCGCTTTATCCAGAAAGCCTACGGCACGCTCAATTTCGTCGGCCACGGCTCGTATTGCGGCGGCTCCTACCGCTCGGGCTCGGGCGCGCTGTTCGGCAACATGAAGACGATGCCGCACGCCAAGCCGGACTTCGCCAACGCCGAGTTCATCCTCTTCGTCGGCACCGCACCGGGCCACGCCGGCAACCCCTTCAAGCGCACCGGCGCGCTGGTCGCCAAGAGCCGCGCCGAGGGCACGCTCAGCTACGTCGTCGTCGATCCGGTCATGACGCACGCCGACAGCCGCGCCAGCGGCGACCGCGCCCGCTGGGTGCCGATCCGCCCCGGCACCGACGGCGCCATGGCGATGGCGATCATCCGCTGGCTGTTCGAAAACGATCGCATCGACCGCGCCTTCCTCGCCCAGCCGAACGCAAAAGCCGCGCAAAAGGCCGGCGAGCCGTCCTTCTCCAACGCCACCCACCTCGTCGTCGTCGAGCCCGGCCACGCCCGCGAAGGCCGCATGCTGCGCGCCTCCGACCTCGGCGCCGCGATCGCCGAGGACCAGCGCTACAAGGACGGCGACGCCTTCATCTGCCTCGACGCGAGCGGGCGCCCGGTCGCGCACGATCAGGCGACGGGCGCGGCCGAGCTTTTCGTCGACCGCGTCATCGACGTCGGCGGCACGCCGCTGCGCGTCAAATCCTCGCTACAACTGCTGCGCGAGGAAGCCCTGCGCCTCGACCTGCCCGACTACGCCGCGGCCTGCGGCATTCCCGCCGACACGCTCGCCGCGCTGGCGGAACAGCTCGCCCGCCACGGCAAGCGCGCCTCGGTCATCGCCCATGGCGGCATGATGAGCGGCAGCGGTTTCTACAACGCCTACGCGCTGATGAGCATCAACGCCCTGCTCGGCAACCTCAACTGGAAAGGCGGCTTCGTCGCCAACGGCGGCGGCTTCCGCGACGACGGTCCCGGCCCGCGCTACAACCTCGACACCTTCCCCGGCATGGTCCAGCCGAAGGGCACGCCGCTCGGGCGCAACGTGCCGTACGAGAAGAGCAGCGACTTCGCCAGGCGCAAGGGCGCCGGCGCCGCCTACCCGGCGGGTGCGCCCTGGTTCCCGAACGCACCGGGGCTGACCACCGAGATCCTGCCCGGCGGCCTCGCCGGCTACCCCTATACGATGAAGGCGCTGATCCTGTGGTCGGCCAACCCGCTCTACGGCATCCCCGGCCTGCGCCAGCGCATCGGCCGCGAGCTCGCCGACCCGAAAAAGCTGCCCTTGATCGTCTCGATCGATCCCTTCATCAACGAGAGCAACGCCTATGCCGATTACATCGTCCCGGATTCGTTGCTCTACGAGAGCTGGGGCTGGGTATCGGCCTGGAACGGCGTGCCGACCAAGGCGATGGCCGCGCGCTGGCCGGTAGTCGAACCGAAGGCTGCAAAGACCGCCGACGGCGAAGCGATCGGCATGGAGACCTTCTTCATCGGCCTCGCCCACGAGATGAAACTACCGGGCTTCGGCGAGGGCGCGCTGAGCGACGCCGAGGGCAATCCCTGCGCGCTCACGACGCCAGCCGACTGGTACCTGCGTGCCGGCGCCAACGTCGCCTGGCAGGGCAAGGAACCGGTGGGCGACGCCAGCGACGAGGACCTCGTCTACTCCGGCGTCGAACGCCTGCGGCCGCTGCTCGAACGCACGCTCAAGCCCGAGGAGGTCGCCAAGGTCGGCTTCCTCTACAGTCGCGGCGGCCGCTACCAGCCGGCCAAGGACGCCTTCGACGAGGAACAGCCCGAGTGGATGCGCAATCCGATGAAGGCGATGTGCCATCTCTGGAACGAATCGGTCGGCGGCGCCCGCAACAGTCTCTCCGGCCAACGCTTCCACGGCAGCGCGCGCTGGCAGGAACCGTCCTTCGCCGACGGCACGCCGATGCGCGCCCGCTATCCGGCCGAACGCTGGCCGCTGCTGCTCGTCAGCTACAAATCGGCCTTGCAGAGCGCCCACTCGGTCGGCGCCACGCGGCTCTTGCGCCTGCATCCGGAAAACCCGGTGCTGATGCATCCGGACGACGCCGGTCGGCTCGGACTACGTACCGGCGACCGGGCCGAGATCCGCACCCCCGGCGGCACGCTGGCGGCGCGCGTCACGGTCCATCCTGGCGTCATGGCCGGGACGATCGCCTGCGAGCACGGCTTCGGCCACCGCGAACTCGGCGCCCGCGCGCATCGCATCGGCACGCAGCGCCAACCGGACAACCCGGCGCTCGCCGCCGGCATCAACCTCAATGACATCGGCCTGATCGACCCGACTCGCCCGGACCGTGCGCCCTGGGTCGACGCGATCTCCGGCGCCGCCGTGCGCAACGGCTTGCCGGCGTCGGTGCAGCGGCTCTAAGCCCCTCCGGCAGACCGCAAATGGGAGCGCGATCAAAAGGGTTGGGCAACATGCTCAACCCTTTGTATTTTTGCTACGGAATGCGGGAAAGACCGGCGATCACCGACGACCTTCAAAACCCAAAAAACAGGAGATCCAACGCAGCAGTAATCTCGTCCCGGCGATCCGCCAGCGAACAGGTGGCCTTCTTCAGTGTTTTAGCCGGAATGGCCGCCAGGTATTGCGTCACCATCACACACTGCGCGCCATCGACCTTGAATATCGGATTCAACGCCTGAGCTGGCTTGGGCGCTTCGCTGACCGGAATAAGCGGGACGACAACCCGGGTATTGAGATCGCTCAACTCATTCGCCTGAACATCGAGCAGATAGGGGGCATTGCCCGATCCGAGAAAGACATCGAATCGAGCCATCAGAACATTCTCAGGGAGTCCAGGGGAAGGCCTCGTTCTTCCACATACGTATTGGAACTGGCAATCGCTTCCTGATTCTGCTGGCGCCAAATTTCGGCTCGACGTTCTGCCACAGCCTGCATCAAGCCCAACTCGGCGGCTTTCGAAATGTTGATGTCGAGCGACTTTGCTTCGGCCAGCAAGGTTTCAGGCAAGGTCACGTTGGTCGCTTTTCTTGGCGCAGGCGTGGAAAGACGGGTCAGCATCGGGAAATCTCACAAAAACACATATTCATGCTCGCATAAATGCGCATTCTCGGCAATATACATAGCGTGCGTCGAGCTTAATGCCGACGGCGTCTCCTTGCAAAAAATCTTGGTCGCATTGCTCCGCGCTCGCCCCCCCTGCTGCGTCAACTCAAGAAGTGGCGTGCCGCGCCCTCAGTCGAGGGCCGCCGGATCGACGCGCAGCATCAGCCGGGCGAGTTCGGCGGCCGAGGCGATGCCCATTTTTTCCATGACGTGCTGACGGTGGATATGCACCGTCTTTTCGCTGATCGCGAGCGTCGCGGCAATCAGCTTGTTCGGCTCGCCGAGCGCGACACAGCGGGCGACCTCGCGTTCGCGCGGCGACAAGGTCTCGAACAGGCGCAGGGCATCGGCACGCCGCCGTGCCTCGGCCAGCTGTTCGGCGCTGCGGCGCACGGCGACCGAGACGGCGTCGAGCAGCACCTGGTCGCGAAACGGCTTCTCGATGAAATCGGCCGCCCCGGATTTCATCGCCTGCACGACCATCGACACATCGGCATGGCCGGTCATGAAGATGATCGGCAAGGTCACGCCGCGCTCGCGCAGGATCTGCTGCAACTCCAGCCCGCTCATCGCCGGCATGCGGATGTCGAGCAGCGCGCAGGCCGGCGCTTCGAGCGGCGCCAGCGCCTCGAGAAATTCCTCGGCCGAAGCGTGCAGCCGCACCTGCCAGCCGACCGATTCGAGCAGGAAGCGCAGGGCACGGCGCAAGGCGCCGTCGTCATCGACGACATGGACAACACAGTTTTCAGGCAGCGGATTCATCGCTCGGCTCATGACACGGCAATTGAAAGAGGAAACGCATCCCGATGCCATCGGCATTGACTTCGGCCCACAGCCGGCCGCCGTGGGCCTCGATGATGCTTTTGCAGATCGGCAGCCCGAGGCCGAGGCCGTCGGGCTTGGTCGTGAAGAAAGCTTCGAACAGGTGTTCGCGCTGGTCGGCAGCGAGCCCGGCGCCGCGATCGGCGACCTCGACGACGACGCGATTGCCGGCGCGCGCGAAGCCCAGGCGGATGCCCTGCCGCGCCTCGGGCAGGCCGCGTGCGGCGTCGATCGCGTTCTTGATCAGGTTGACCAGCACCTGCTGGATCTGCAGACCGTCGCTGAGCGCGACGCACGGAGATACGGGCGCCGCGATGGCGATCTCGGGGCATTGCACCAACATGCCGGCGACAAGCCGCCGCGCTTCGCCGGCAAGACTGACGAGATCGACCGGCTCGCGCACTGCCGCGCGTTTGCGCGCGAAATGACGAATGCGTTGCACGACACCGCTGGCGCGCTCGGCCTCGCCAGCGATCTCGCCGCAGGCCTCGCGCAGCGCCTCGGGCGTCAGCGTGCCGGCGGCCTCGCGCCGCAGCAAGCTATTGGCATAGGTGGCGATGCTCGCCAGCGGCTGGTTGATCTCGTGCGCCAGGCTCCCCGACAGCTCGCCGAGGATCGACAGCCGCGACAGATGCTCCATCTTCTCCTGCTGGTCGCGCGCCCGGTGCTCGGCCGCCTCGCGCGCAACCAGCGAGTCCTTGAGCTCGCGCGTGCGCCGATGCACGAGATGCTCGACGCGTACCGTGTGCGCGACGCCAGCGACGAGCACCGCCAGCAAGCCGAGCAGCCACGGCCAGAAGCGCCGGGCCAGCCCTTCGGGCGTGATCTCGCGCAGATAGGCATACGGCCCGAGGCGCAGCTCGCGATAAAGATCGAAGACCGGTTGGTAGTCGCGCGGCACCGACCAGCTGACGTGCTCGGCGTTCTCCGGCATCGCCAGCAGCACGCGCGCGACCGCCTTGGCCAGCGCCGGATCGAGCCGCCGCGTGACGGCGATCGGCCAATCGGGATAGAGCGCCGACGAGAGCGCGCAATCGAAACCGTCCACCTGCCGTGGCGACAGGATGCGGAAATCGTCGAGGCGCAGCGCGCCCTCGCGCGCCAGTTGCTCGGGCAGGCAGGCGCGGACGATGCCGGCATCGACCTCGCCGTCGCGCACGGCGTCGAGGATGCGGGTCATCGGCAGACCGAGAAAGCGCAGTTCGCCAAGCGCCGATTCCGGATCGACGCCGGCCTGCAACAACTCGCGCGCCGCGATCAGATAGCCGCCGAAGGCTTCGGGCGCCACCGCCGCAACGCGCCGCCCGGCGAGATCGGCGAGGGTCGAGAGGTCTGTCCGGTCGGCGCGCGCCAGCACCACCGAGCCCAGCGCGGCACCGTCGTGCGCCGCATTGCGCGACTGCAGCGTGGCGATGCGGCTCAGCCCGAAGGACGTTTCGAGCGTGACGTAATACCCCGGATTGGTGATCACCAGATCGACCCGCCCGGCGGCCAGCGCGGCCTTTAGTCCATCGGCATCATAGCTGTCGAGATGGAAGCCGTGTCCCGGCAACTCGCGGTTGAGTGCTGCGACCATCGGCGCCCAGTCCGACATCGCCGCGCGCTCGCCCTGATAGGCGAAGACGCCGATCGCCACCTCCGCCCGCGCCGGCGACGCGAGCATGGCGAGCGCCGCAAGGACGCAGCCGCAGGCGGCAAGACGGAAATTCGGCGCGAAAGATTTCATGACGAAGGATTGTACCCGCGCAATACACGCGACGACGCGCCGTCGCGCCTAGCGCCGGGCGCGCTAGGTGCCGATGCTGGTCGTGCCGATCGCTTCCTGCGCCAGGGCGATCTGATGCGCGATCTCCTGCATCGGCGCAAGCACCCGGGCCTTGAGGTCTTCGTCGGTCGAATGCACCGAGGGCGCGACGACGCTGATGGCCCCGGTCGCCCAACCGTCGGGACCGATCACCGGAACGGCCAGCAAGCGCAGGTCGGCGGTAATCGCGGATTCGCCGACCAGATAGCCGTCCTGGCGGATCGAGTCAAGCATGCGATCGAGCGTCGCCCGATCCGGCACCGGCACCGTCGCGATCGAATGACGCGGCGGAATCGACAACGCACGCTCGAGTTGATGCTCGGGCAGGAAAGCCAGGATGGTTCGTCCGATCGAGGTAATCGGCGCGTGGATCGTCGTACCGATGCGGATGTCGGCGCCGATCCGGGTAAAACCGGCCCGGACGCGCTCGATGTAGAGCACGTCGCCCCCCTCCAGCACGGCAAAGCTCGCCGCCTCATTGACCTGGTCCACAAGTGACTGCAGCAGCGGCCGCACCAGCGCGCGCAAATCGGTGTGGGCAATGGCGTTAAAGCCGAGTTCCAGCACCTTGAGCGAAAGACGGAAGCGCGTACTGTCGGGAATGCGCACCAGGTAGCCGGCGTCTGCCAGCGTATTGACCATGCGAAAAGTGGTGCCGGCATCGAATCCGGACGCGGTGGAAATCTCCGTCAGCGTCATTTCTTCGGCTGCGCTGGAAAAGGTCTCAAGCACCCGCAGTCCCTTGACGAGCGACTGTACCGCGCTTTTCCCTTCCTTGGGATCGAGCTTCTTGATGGCAGTCAGCGATGGCGGCGGCGCAATTTTCCGAGGTTTTCCGGGAAGAACCATAATCGTGGGGATGTCGCAGTTTGAAATAGTCCGAATGACCGGCGACAGTATGGCAGGGCCAGAACGCCTGTCAATTCAACAGACGGATCGGGCACTGCTGCGCTTGTCGCCGGAGACCGGCCCAATCAAACCAGGCGGATCGACAGCGGCGGGAATCCCTCGATGCCGCAATCGACGACATCGCCGCGCACGATCGTCGACACGCCGGACGGCGTCCCGGTGAAGATCAGGTCGCCTTCGGCCAGGGCGACGTAGCTCGACAAATTGGCGATCACCTCGGCGACGTTCCATGTCATCTGGTTCAGATCGCCGTCCTGCTTGGAGTCGCCGTTGACGGAGAGCCAGATCCTCCCCCGATTGGGATGACCGACCTGCGTCGCCGGCACGATCGCACCGATCGGCGCACTCTGGTCGAAGCCTTTGCCGAGATCCCAGGGCTTGCCCTTCTCCTTGGCTTGCGCCTGCAGATCGCGGCGCGTCAGATCGATGCCTACGGCATAGCCAAAGACATGAGAGAGCGCCCTTTCAACCGGAATATCCTTGCCACCGCGCCCGATCGCGACCACCAGTTCGACCTCATGCTGCAGTTTGTCGGTACGCGACGGGTAGTCCACATTTCCGCCCAATGGCACCAAGGCGTCGGTAGGCTTGCCGAAGAATGCCGGCGGTTCGCGTCCGTCGCCGCCGACTTCGAGCGCATGCTGCGCGTAATTGGCCGCCACGCAGTAAACGCGGCGGACCGGAAATCCGGCGTCGGCACCGAGAATCGGAAGGATCATCGGGGGCGCGGGAGGGAAGATGGCTTGCATGTAAGACTCCGGACAGGATGAACGACGGCCCCGTCTGTACGCTCACAGATGGACGGGGCCGCACGGTGATTAAGGCGAGAGTTCCTCGAGAACCTTGCCCTTGGTTTCGATGGCGTACAGCACGGTGATGATGCCGCCGATCAGCGCGATCGCCGCGAACGCCGAGAACACGTAGCGGATGCCGAGGTCGCCGACGACGAAGCCGACGAGAATCGGGCCGGTGGCCGAACCGGCACGCAGCCAGGCACTGCCGAAACCGGTGCCGAGGGCACGCAAGCGCGTCGGGTACAGCTCCGACGAATACAGGTACAGCGAGAAGGTGACAGTCTGCAGGATGGCGTAGGCGCAGGTCGCCAGGATCAGCACCTCGACCGGCGACGTCGCGCCCAGCGTCGTCAGCAGGATCAGGGGCAGCATCGCCAGCAGGAAGGCCCAGCTGTACCAGGGCCGGCGGCCGACCTTGTCGATCAGCAGGGCGCAGACGATCGACGCCAGCACGCCGACGCCGGAGGTGATCCAGCCGTAGGCCAGACTGGTCTGCAAGGGCAGCTTGAAGACCGACTTGTAGAGTGTCGGCAACCAGGTGATCAAACCGTTATTGACCATGTAGGCACAGAACCACAGGCTCCAGATCGTCAAGGTGCGCTTCAGGTAAATCCCCTGAAAGAGTTCGCGCCAGTCGGACTTGGCCGTGGCCTTCGGATCGAGCGTACGGATCACCGGTTCAGGCAAGGGCAAACCATGCTTGATCGCGTCGTTTTCGAGCATTCCGACGACGGCGTTGGCTTCGTCAATCCGGCCCTTCGATGCCAGCCAGCGGGGGGATTCCGGCATGAACCAGCGCAAGGGAAGCGTCAGCACCGACGGTACGAGTCCAACGAGGAACATCGCTTTCCAGCCGTAGATCGGCACCAGAAAGAATCCGGCCATGCCGGCGAACATCAGTCCGATCGGGAAAATGACTTCGTACAACAGGAAGAAACGCCCGCGCTTGTGCGCACCGATGAATTCGTTGATGTAGGCGCTGGCCACCGGGACTTCGCCGCCGGTGCCGATACCCTGCATGAAACGGAAGGCCAGCATCGACATGCCGCTCCAGGCGAAGAGACAGGCGATGTCCATCGAAACGAAGAGGACGATGGTGAAGAAAAGGACTTTCAAACGCCCGAATTTCTCGGCCAGCGAACCGAAAATCACGGCGCCGAACAACTGGCCGATATAGCCCGCCGAAATGATGAGGCCGACTTCCGCCGGCGAGAGTTTCCACTCGGACACTAGGCTGGGCATGGCGAAGGCGATGCACAGCACGGTATAGGCATCGAAGAACGTGGCGATACCGATAATGACGCGGACAAGCAACAATCGGCGCGTCACCGGCAGCCGCTCAAGGCGTGCAACGAGTTCGGCGTTGGCAGCGCGATGAGCATCGCTGTCGAGTACATGGGCAGACATGGTGCTGACTCCTCCTGAATTGTAATAGGCCAACCCTCTCCGGGGTTGTCGGCCAATCGCTCGACCGGCAGCCGTTCGCAGGCTGCCGGTATTGCGTCGGATCGGGAAGCGGGCGACGCTGCGCCGCCCGCGTCCTTCAAACGACGAGTCGGACGCCGGCTCAGGCCACCTTGCCGAGACCCGCGGCGGCCATCGCCGCGTAGATTTCCTTGTCGGCACCCGGTTCGAGCGGCAGGAGCGGCGAGCGCACCGTGGCATGATCGAGCAGGCCGCGGGCGATCAGACCATGCTTGAGCGCAACCGTACCTTCCATATGCGAACCGCGATGGTAGACGACCTTGGTCACCGGCAGCAGACGATCGTGAATTTCGCGCGCTTTCTTGTAGTCCTTGGCCTTGCCGGCCAGGAGCATTTCGTACAGCGCTTCCGGCGCGATATTGCCGTAACCGACCAGGAAACCATCGATGTCGAACGCCGTCGACAGCAGGTATTCATCATGGCAGCTGAGAATCTGCAGATCCGGACGCTCCTTGCGGATCACCGGAATTTCCGTATCCCAACGACGCATGTTGCGAACCCCGTTCTTCATCGCGAAGACACCGGGCTGGGCCGAAATTTCGAGCAGGGTGTCGAGGTTGTACGTGCACTTCGTCACATCCGGGTACTGGAACAGCACCAGCGGCAGACCGCTTTCTTCGTAGACCTGACGATACTTGTCTTGCGGCGCGCCCTTCTGGTAGCCGAAACGCAGCCAGCCGTGCGACGGGTAGAGCAGGCCTGCCTTGGCGCCAGCCTTGACGGCGCGCTTGGCTTCGTCGGCAGCCACTTGCGTCCCTTCCAGCGTGATGCCGGCGATCACCGGGATCTTGCCGTCGGTCGATTCAACGAACGCTTCGATCACCTTCGTTTGCTCGTCACGCTCAAGGAAGGTGCCTTCGCCGGCGTGACCGAGGACGGTCAAGCTCTTGACCCCTTCGATGCTGCCGAGCCACTTGCCGATCCGCTTGCACGCGGCGTAATCCACCGTACCGTCCAGATTGAACGGCGTCACCGGCGCGGGATTGACACCGCGCATATCGAAACCGACGTTTTTCATGATTCCTCCTGAAAGTTGTTTGAAACCGTAGTCGCATTGCCCAAAACGCGGAAACTTCGGATTCCGAAAAATGTTTCGGAATACAAACAGGCTACACCTGCGGCAAAAATGCTGTCAATACATTTCCGAAAATATTTTCGGATTTCTCGGCGGCTCGGCGGCTCGGCGGCTCGGCGGCTCGGCGGCTCGGCGGCTCGGCGGCTCGGCGGCTCGGC